>NZ_JH725100.1 GCF_000278155.1 Bartonella doshiae NCTC 12862 = ATCC 700133 | reverse complement strand
TGCCAATGCGTTGGCAAAGGGTGTGACATTTGGACACCTCTGGAGATTAAATGCCATAGGAAGCAATCCCTCCCGTAACAATACCACAACAAAATGACAAAAATATCACTGTCCAGTAAAGACGTCTGCACTGCAGCGGAATATTTCCTGAATTAAAAAATAAAATAAATCGCAGACTATATCTTTACTTTATAATCAAAATTTGAATAATGATAAAAATATCAAATTATATTTTATGGTTTAAAAAGAGGATTATTAAAATGAAACAAATCATTTTTACAATTTTGATTGTAAGTTTTTTATCGGCTTGCGTATCGGATACAGAACTAAAGCAACCAAGTAATTGGAATCGTATATCTGTTAATAAAATAATCCCTGCAGAAATTCATTGAGGAAGCATATGAGAAAACTATTTATTATAATAGGAGTGATTGCCTTTATTGGAACACCTAATTCAACTCTAGCGTTTGCATTTAACGATTGGACTTGGGGATGGCATCCAAAACCAAAATTATTTGAAACATCATCACACAATCAGCCCTCGGAACAGACCCCTCCTACAAAAAACGATTATCTAGAGATTATTAAATTATTAAAACAACAACTTGAAATAAGTAAAAAGCAGCTTAAGAAGGTGGAAGAAACACATCAATCTATAACAGGCATTCGAACAATTAACAAAGAACCACAAAAAGATGACGGAAGTTTATATCTTTTAAAGCCGGAATTTATCTACAATGAAGATAAACAAGCAGAAATCGCCAAAATGATTCCCGCGCTGTTCAGGGATATTATAAAAAATGAAAATTATCTTCGCAATTCTCCTGTTAGTGAAGCGCGCGAAGTTATTGATGAACGCAGCCAATATGCAGCAGTCATTGATAAAGCTGTAGCTTTGCAAATTTTTCAAGAAATAGAAAATCGTTTTCAGCAAATTGCAGATACGTTAGTTGCTCTTGACCAAATACAAGACCTAAAAGGTATTACCGAATTGCAGGTGCGCATGAAGGGAACGCTAGCCATGATCCAGAATGAAGCAACAAAATTGCAAATGGTCGCACATTCACGCAACATTGAACAAACACTCATTAACCGATTACAACGTAAACGCAATGTGCAAATTCTTGGAAGCAGAAATACACAAATGCCTACAATAAGATAAAATTTTTATAAAAGATTTATCCTATGCCATCCGTTTGTTAGCTTCGTTCTCGGGAAAAACTGAATATATAATATCAGATTATTC
>NZ_JH725099.1 GCF_000278155.1 Bartonella doshiae NCTC 12862 = ATCC 700133 | reverse complement strand
GAAAGACAGTGCTTAAAGAAATAGGTATTCCACGTGCAAGCTTTATTCCTCTTGGTAATTTTGGTGCTTTAGCTGAAAAAGAAGGGCAACCTTTTAAACTTGATCTTCAAAAAGCAAAGCAGCTTTTAACTGAGGCCGGTTATCCCGATGGATTTGAGGCGAATTTTTTGGTTGGAACATCTCCTTACGCTTTGCCAATTGCTCAATCTATCCAAGATAATGCAGTCAAGGTTGGTGTGCGTCTTAAAATTGAGCGTTTAGCAGGAACACAGTTGTTTTCAAAACTTTATGCACGTGCTTTTGATACTATTTTTGTTGGATGGAATAATGACTCTACTGATCCTCATACAATGGCTTCACGTCTTGTGTACAATCCTGATAATCGGTTTGAGGCTAAAAATACAGCCTATCCTAGTTGGCATTATGGATATTTAGATTTAAATTTGAATCAAAAGGTTGAAGATGCATTGTTTCAAAAAGATTCTCAGAAACGGGCTCAAATGTATGCTGATTTGCGTATGATTTAAGAATTTTTCATGTATCGAAGATCATCAGTAGTGAATGTGTATATTGTGTACTAGAATATGATGACAAGATGTCTTAATTTATGGAGAAATTATTATCTTTTGATAAGAGGATATTTGTGTGTGAATTAAGAGTCGATGTTTCAACCACAGTGAATTGAAAAAATGGTAGATTTGTTTTTTGAAAAAACAGCAGCAACAAATATTGCAGAGTTTAGTGTTTCTGAAATAGCAGGGGCTTTAAAATGCGTTGTTGAAGAGAAGTTTGGTTATGTGCGGGTGCGTGGAGAAATCTCAGGTTATCGCGGTGCACATGCTTCGGGTCACGCTTACTTTGCCTTAAAAGATGATAAAGCGCGATTGGAAGCTGTTATTTGGCGTGGAGTCATGGAAAAGCTTAAATTTCCTCCTGAAGAAGGGATGGAAGTGGTTGCTGTTGGTAAACTGACAACTTATCCAGGGTCATCGAAATATCAAATTGTTATTGAAGCTCTTGAGCCGACTGGAGTTGGAGCTTTGATGACTCTTCTGGAAAATCGCAAGAAGAAACTTGCGGCTGAAGGCTTATTTGACGACGCAAAGAAAAAACCTTTACCTTATATGCCACACATTATAGGTGTTGTAACATCACCGACAGGCGCTGTCATTCGTGATATCATTCATCGTATATCGGATCGTTTTCCATTGCATATTTTGATTTGGCCTGTACGTGTTCAGGGGGAAACTTGTGGTCGGGAAGTGGCTTCTGCCGTTGAAGGTTTTAATGCTTTGCCTTTAGGAGGTATTGTTCCTAAACCTGATCTTATTATTGTTGCACGAGGAGGGGGAAGCTTAGAAGATTTGTGGGGGTTTAATGACGAAGCTGTTGTTCGCGCTGTTTACAGATCTGCTCTTCCCGTGATTTCTGCTGTTGGTCATGAAACGGATTGGACTTTGATTGATTTTGTTGCGGATTGGCGTGCTCCGACTCCTACAGGAGCAGCAGAAAGGGCTGTTCCCGTTAAGCTTGATCTCGAAGTACAAGTTGCATCGCTTGGGGCGCGCTTGCGCATGGGGCTTGCCCGTTATTTTGATTTTCATCAACAAAAATTGCGTGCTATTATACGTGGACTTCCTACTACTGATCAACTCTTTGCTTTACCGCGGCGGGGGATTGATGAAATTTCAAGCAGGTTACAGCGTGCTCTTTGCATTAGCTATGATAAAAGACATTTTTGTTTCCATGCACTTAGCTTACGTCTTTCTCCACGCTTGCTTGATACGGAAAAAGCACAACGTAATACAAAGGAGTATACGGCCCGTCTTCATTATGCTTTTGCACGAAATGTGGAGAGACAACGTGCTCAGATAGAGGTAGCATTTAGGCTTTTAAAAAGTACTTCTTATCAGAATATTTTAGAACGTGGTTTTGTTTTGGCTTTGGGGCAAGATAATAAGCCCATAAAACGGTTGGCGCAATTTCCTGAAACTGGACAAATAAATTTACGCTTTTTTGATGGTGATATCAGCCTTGCAACTCAGGAAAGTGCCTTCAGTAAACGTTCTAAGCTTAAACAGGTAAAGCCGCAAAACGATGATCAAGGAACTCTTTTCTAATATGGAGCTGTTGAATGCTTGAGGAAGGGCTTCTCATGGGGAGAGATGGAAAAGTTCGATGCTCATGGGCGGGAACTGATCCACTTTATTGCGCTTATCATGATAAAGAATGGGGTAAACCTGTTTTTGAGGAGTGTCGTTTGTTTGAAAAAATTTGTCTTGAAGGTTTTCAAGCAGGGCTTTCTTGGTTTACAATTTTAAAAAAACGCTCCTCTTTTAGAGAGGCGTTTGATCATTTTGACTTTGAAAAGATTGCCCATTACGATGAAGTAAAGGTTCAAATATTGATGCATAATAAAGGTATTGTTCGCCATCAAGGAAAAATTAGATCAGTACTTAATAATGCCCTGAGAGCACAAGAAATTATAGCTGAGAGGGGGAGTTTGTCTCAGTATTTTTGGTCTTTTCAACCACCACGGTCAGAACGTTATGACAAGGTAGATTTTCGAACACTGTTGGCTAACCCTATAACCCCTGCTTCCCTTCGTCTTTCTACAGACTTGAAGAAACGTGGTTGGACATTTGTCGGTCCCACGACATGTTATGCTTTTATGCAAGCAACGGGAATAGTCAATGATCACCTGGAAGGGTGTTTTTGTCGATAAATTAAAGAATCTTCTTTTTTATTCCAATACCCGTAAGTCTTATAGTTTATTAAAAGGTAAGAAGCATGCTTTCAAGCAAGATGCAAAAGTCTGTTCTTTTCATAACGTTCAAAAAGAATATTGTTAGTATAGTTTTAAAAAACGCACTTTATACTATGGTCTTTATTTTCTAAATCAATACATTCTTCGATGAAAAAGCATGACAAATAGGCTTTCAGAAATAATTTTTTGTATAGGATTTATAGCAAAAATGTTAAGGTGGAATACGGAAATTATTGTCCAAGAAATTTATGACATTTGGTTATCTTAAAATACGATATGTTAAAGCCTGTATTTATTATTTGTACCATTCAGTCTTCTACTGCAAGGTGCTGTGTGGAATTTTATTTTGTAAAGTTTTTTAAAGCATTTTTATTTAATAACTTTCTGTGTAATATTACTGCTTGTATTAAGCTTTATCAACTGATAGGTTCATTCATGGGAAAGCAGTTTTTCTACATGTTAACTCCAATTATCGGGAGTGTTTAAACTCAAACAAATTTTCTATCATTTCATCTCTGTGTCAGTGGATCGGCAACTGTTGTTGGTAAAAAGAGATTGGTATAACAGGTTATTTGTTATTTAAAATTTTGGCGAATTTTAAAGTAACGATAAGTATTTATGATCGCAAAATATTAAAGCCATTTTAACCGTCATAATCATAACAATTTCCTTTATATAAAATTAAGAAAGGGTTTCTGTTGGCAGTATTTATCAAGTTTTCAATAGAGTGAGTTCTCTTTTAAAGGAAAAAGCATATTTGGTATGCAGTTTATTTTTGGCTCTGATGAGTTTGAAAAAGAGGTGTTTAAAAGTATTTGTATGCTGCATTTTCTTGGTTTTATCTATATTCCGTTCGTTTGAGATGAAACCAAAAGTTTGCTTTTAAGCACAAAAAGCTCAAAGATTTCTGAGATATTACACATTTTAAGTAGACCAAAATAACGCCTTTTCACAGGAAGAGTTTTTTAAGTTATGGGTTTCTCAATTTTTTCAAAAAATGTGGCAAAGAAAGTTATATACTTTAAATTCTTTATTTGGAAAAACACGATTGCGTTCAAAATTTTACAGGTGTACAGTTTACAGTTTTTGAAGAAGATGCAATGATCAGTTAATGCATTTTTATACTATCCTCATGCAGTCCTATGATTCCAGTCATTTGTTTTGCATTAAAAAAATAACTGTTTTAGCTGATAGAAGGATATTATGATGCGGAGAGAGCGGCGATAAAGAGAGAAAAATCTTTGTAAAATGGCGATAGAGATATGCTAATTTGCAGGTAAATTTATACGATAAGAATTTTATTATTCAAAATAAAGTTATGACCTTTTTGTTTATAATTATTTTGAGAGAATGTGTGGAGTTTTTGCTGTTTTCAGTATACTAATTCATCTATAACTATTTGATTTATATGATAAATTTGGAGGAAAATCTATGAACGTGACAAAAAAGATGTTTAAAAGTAGCAGTTCTTTTGTTTCTGCTTTTATTGCTATGGGGATGTTTGCGCAACAAGTTTCAGCAAAAACACCTGCGGATACCCTAGTTATGGCTTGGAATCTCGATTCAATTAATTCGTTTGATCCTGCGCAAATCAATGAGATTTATGCAGATGAAATTATTCTCAATGTTTGCGATAGTTTAGTGAGTGATGCTACAGATGATGCTACTAAAATAGTTCCCTCTTTGGCAGAAAGTTGGGATGTTTCAGGTGATGATCAGGGTACGGTGATTACTTTTCATTTGCGCGATGGTTTGAAATTTAATGATGGTCGGCCTGCTGGTGCCAATGATCTTATTTGGGGTATGAAGCGGGTTGTCAAGCTGAAGTTGGCACCTGCGGCAATGTTTAATGAATATGGTATTACAGAAAAAAATGTTGATACTGCTTTTCAAGCACCAGATGAGAAGACGGTGGTGATGAAATTTGATAAGCCTTATCCAGCGGAGCTCATTCTTAGCAATATTGCTAGGAATCGTGTGGCTGCTTTACTTGATCGTAAAACGATTATGGAACATGAAAAAAATGGTGATACGGGAAATCGGTATTTAGCAAATCATATTGCTTGTGTTGGTCCTTATCAGTTAAGTCGTTGGCGTTCTGGAGAATCCATTTTATTACGTGCAAGTTCCCATTATTGGGGGGAAGCACCTAAACTTAAGAAGATTTTAATCCGCCATGTCGCGGAACCAGGAACACAACGTTTATTGTTGCAAAAACACGATATTGATATTGCACGTGATCTAAAACCTGAGGACTTAGCAGATCTTCAAGCCACAACAGATATTAAGGTTGAAAAAGTGTTGGAGCCATCCATGATGTTTTGGGGTTTCAATATGACAAATTCTATATTTGCCAATGAAAAAGTGCGTTTGGCAATGCGCTATCTTATTGATTATGAAGGTCTT
>NZ_JH725098.1:108553-117223 GCF_000278155.1 Bartonella doshiae NCTC 12862 = ATCC 700133 | reverse complement strand
GTAATCCGGAGCCATTCAAGACCCATCTCTATTGCCGCAAGAGAACCGCGAATATTTTGCCATGCAAGACCCTGATCAATCAAATCATAAAGGTTAGAAAAATAAGGGTGTTCACCATGTGAACATAACATACCGTTCTATCAAACTTATGTAAATGTGATCATTTCTGATTAAATATACTGTTGATTTCCTGCTTCTTTGAGGCTGGTTTCACCAAAGTCACAGGACATTGGCCAGAGCCTTCCTCTCCACAGGCTGATACGGTGGAACTCACCGCCAAGTTTTTTAAATTAATCGCGGCATTAATGTCTCGATTATGGTGTGTACCACAATGAGAACATCTCCACTCACGTATGTTAAGAGGCAATTGTTCAATCTTACATCCGCAATGATGGCAGATCTTACTGCTCGCATACCAACGATCTGCAATAACAATCTGTCGACCATAACGTGCCGCCTTATATTCCAATTGACGGCGAAACTCGAAAAAACTTTGATCTGCAAGGGCACGCGATAAATGCTTATTTTTCAGCAAGCCTTTTACATGAAGATCTTCGAGACAAAATGTACCAAAACGCTGAATTAAATCTGTTGTAACCTTATGCAAATGATCTGTTCTGATATTACTTATCCGTGCATGAAGCTTAGCGAGTTTTTGTTTCTCCTTATAACGATTGCTCGAGCCTTTTTGCTTACGGCTTAGCCTTCGTGATAAGCGCCGTAAACGATTTAGCAAAGCCTTATAAGGTTTAACGCCTCCTATGGTTTCTCCTGTCGAAAGCGTTGCAAGTGCATTGATGCCCAAATCAAGACCAACAATAGCTTGGTTCTCGCTCAGTGACTCTTGATTATCTGTTTCAACGCTAAGACTTACAAACCACCGATCCGCTTTACGGCTAATGGTTGCTGACAAGATCTTTCCTTGAAATCGCAATTGTTCTCGCAGACGAACCCAACCAAGTTTGGGAATTCTTATCTTGAAACCTTGCAACTGTATTTGATCATTGGTCAAAGTAAAACGATCGTGCACTCCTTTCTTTCTAAAAGTGGGATATCGGCTTCTCCCTGAAAAGAAATTCTTAAAAGCCACACCCAATTGAATAATTGCCATTTGTGGAGCATTTTTAGTAACTTCCATCATCCATGGAAATTGTTCTCGTTTTAGAGAATTGAATTGTCTACGTAGCGCATAGTCATTAGGCTTTGGTAAATTATTATCTTTCTTCCATGCTTCATATTGCTGCTGCCATTCCTTCAGTGCCCAATTATAAGCAAAGCGCGCGCAACCACTGGCTCGAGCCATGTAGCTTCGTTGCTTATTGTTTAAGTCTAGAGCTATTTTGTGAGCAACAATCATTGCGATGCCTCTACAGCTTGACGAACATTCTCTAATAACCTTTGATTTTTTCTCGAACGACTTCCATAAAGACGAGCACTAAAGACAGTAATAATTTCTAAAACATCTTTGGCTAAATCTTCTTCAAAACTGCTTTCTTCCCCCTGATTGAGAATGACAACCTCAACTTGTTTGGCTTCGCAAATGGCGAAAACCAATTCTGCACCAAAGCGCAATAAACGATCTTTATGCGTAATCACCAAACGACCTATCTCATTTTCAATGAGAGCATCCAATAAACGTTTAAGACCCTTTTTACGATAATTCATCCCTGACCCTAAATCAGAGATGAGTTCATAAGTCCAACCTTGGCTTGCGCAATAAAGCTCAAGAACCTGTTTTTGTCGCTCTAAATCGTCTTTTTGATCATGGCTCGATACACGCGCATAAGCAATGGTTTTTCTTTGTGACAGTTCTCTCGAATGAAAAAGCTCAGGCCTAAGCTTGGATAGGTCATAACGGCGGTGTCCTCCTGCCGTATGCTCAGAAATAATTTTGCCTTCACCTTCCCAACGGCGCAAAGTGCTAATCGAAACACCCAAAACTTGAGCGGCCTTACCTATCCCAACAAATCTATCCATAATGTATATTATTACACAGATATAAATAGATTACAAGTAAGCTGTTAAAGCCCCTTAACAGATATTTTGGTCGCACCCGATGAAGCAGTGGCTTTGGGGGATATTGTTTTGTCTGAACGGGGGCGTGCTTATTGATGCTTTCCTCACTTTTGCCCCCGAATTCTAGCTTATTTGAACGTTGTTTTGCAGAAGCAATGGCTTTTGACCCTCACGTTAAAACTGCACTCGAAGAAATACCACGTGCGAAATTTATTACGCGTCCGCCTTCTTGGTTGCCCTTTTTAATAGACGAATATGGCTTACAAGAATTAAGCCCCCATGCAGAGCATTAGCACGTGCACGTTGAATGGCGTGGGCAACCGCACGACCGGTGGCGACAGGATCACGAGCGCCATTGACATGCACCGTAACATTTATCCTAATATGAAGGTAATGTGAAACTTTAACAGAAAACTCTCTACCAACTTATCATTAACTTATAATCTTGTTGCAAAAAATGATTTTACTCTTTTAAAATAAAAAATCTCAATCATAAAATATTTCTAATTTTAAAAAATTATTGTTACAGATTTATTATAGTAATAAATCTGTAACAATTGACAGATACCAAAAGTAAATATAAAAAATTATAAGGTTTTATCTATAATGCATTCGTTGTTTTCTTCTATAGAAACATAACACGTAGGATTTATAAAGGGGGAAACATCAATGTCTAAAAAATTTCTACTATCTTGTACGGCTGTAGCAGCAATTGTGCTTTTTGGTGCTCATACCAATGCACAAGCTGAATCTCTTGAAGTCTCTGGTGGAGAACCAAAAGAAGTCTCTAACAAAACCTATGATATTCTTCATGCAAAAGACGGTGGAAAAATAATTGGTAAGCATTTAACTGTGATCGAAAATGAAAATACAAGTAACAACACAGATATATATTCTGTCACAGCTGAAGGTCCCAACAGCCTGATTGAATTACTGGACACAACCATTAAAGGAATTAACTCTGAAATATCCAGAAGCCTTAAGGCAAAAGATGGTGGATCAATCAAAATGACCGGTGGTTCTATCTCCTCTGTGAGTATTAATTTTGAGAACAGCAAAAGCAATCAAAACAAACTGGAAGATGTCACAATAAATAGTCAAATATACACCATCGAAAGCAATCTTATTTTGAAAAAGGTAACTTCAAAATCATATTATTGCGTGCGGGGTGATCATAATTCTCAAATAACGATCTCTGGTGGAATATTTGATTCAGAAGCGGAAGCGATATACTCTACCTCTGGCAGCAACATTACTTTAAACGACAATGTCACAGTAACATCTGATACTTTTGGCCTTTGGGCGAGATATGATAATGCAACGATCACAATGACTGGAGGAACTGTAAAAGGAGGGAAAATAGCACTGTCTGCAGACAGTCGCGGATATATTGATGTCACAGATATCACTCTCACCACAGATAACAAAGGAACTGGCGCAGAATCTAGCTATGGCACAATAAATTTACAGAATGCAACCATTAAAGAAGCTGTCATCGGACTTGAGGCAAATTACGATGGTGTCATTCAAATGACAGGAGGCTCTATCACCGTTTCCGAAACAGGAGCTTCTTTTGAAAACAGCAAGAGTGACAAAAACAAGCTAGAAAATGTTGTGATAACAAGCAGCAGCAATGACAGCCCAATGTCTATAGGTGTCAGTGCTGATAAAGAAAGCACGGTTGCTTTGAAAAATATCACCGTTAAGAACGCAGAAAAGGCTCTCTTTGCTAATGATAATTCGCAAATGACCGTAACTGGCGGATCCTTTGGCGGTGAGGTACAAGCCAAGCAAGGAAGCACAATTACTTTAAATGATAATGTTACAGTAACATCTGAAAATAATGGGCTTCATGCATATGGTGAAAAAGCCAAAATCACAATGGCGGGAGGAACTGTAAAAGGGCAAAAAAGTGCTCTGTTGACAGAAAATGCCGGATATATTGATGTCACGGATATCACTCTCACCACAGATGACAAAGGAACTGGTGCAAAGTCCATCGGCCAAAACAGTATGATTGATTTGCACGACAATACAACCATTAAAGAGGCTGTCATCGGACTTGAGGCAAAAAACAATGGTGTCATTCAAATGACAGGAGGCTCTATCACCGTTTCCGGGACAGGAGCTTCTTTTGAGAACAACAAAAACGACAAAAACAAGCTAGAAAATGTCGTGATAGCAAGCAGCAGTAATGACAGCCCAATGTCTGTAGGTGTCAGTGCTGATAAAGAAAGCACGGTTGCTTTGAAAAATATCACCGTTAAGAACGCAGAAAAGGCTCTCTTTGCTAATGATAATTCGCAAATGACCGTAACTGGTGGATCCTTTGGCGGTGAGGTACAAGCCAAGCAAGGAAGCACAATTACTTTAAATGATAATGTTATAGTAGCATCTGAGAATGACGGTCTCCATGCAAATGGTGAAAAAGCCAAAATCACAATGACAGGTGGAAACGTAAATGCAAAAGAAACTGCATTTGTTGTAAAAGATGGCGGTCAAATTGATATAAAAGATATTGCTTCTGCAAAAGCAGAACGCAATGGGATACGTTTTGATGACTCCCAAAATGATAAAACCTCAGAAATCAATTTGACTAATACAAAGCTTCTCGTCGAAAATGGCACGGGTATTGTTAGTACCGGTTCATCAAATGGGAAACTCAACCTTAAAGACTCAGAAATTCATGCCGATACATTATTCACGAAAATCATATCTGATAAAAAATCTGATAGTTTTTTTACGCTCACCGCAGAAAACTCTCTCTTACAGGGAGAAGCAAGAAATAACGCAAATGGCAAAACAACCTTCGATCTCAAAAACAATACAAAATGGCTCATAACAACGAGCACAAAAGAAAAAGATGAAGAAGGAAATCCTCTTAGTATTACTCAAAGATCACGTTCTGATGTTTCTATACTTAATCTCAATGACAGCACCATTGTTTTCGATACACCAACAGAAGATCATTATCATACATTGCATATAGGTTCTGGGAAACCAGACACGCAAGCAGTCTACAATGCTTCTGGTGATGCAAAAATTTCTTTTAATGTTGGATCTGTTGAGAGCTCTGATATAACCGATCAAGAAAATGATCGACTTTTAATCCAGGGGGATGTCTCAGGCACAACAATAGTTTCTGTTATGAGTGATTTCAAAGATAGCAGTAATATAACAGAAGCTTTTCGCCCTTCTTCCAATACCAGTGGAGTTTCGCTCATTCAAGTTTCTGGGAAAGCAGATGAAAATTCCTTCAAATTAGCCAATGGTTATATCCAAGAAACTGGTTCACCTTATAGATATAGGCTGACCGCTTATGGACCAACATCTAGCTATGGTGCTGCAAATGAAACCCAAAACCTGTTGGGCGAAAATGAAACCTTCTGGGATTTCCGTTTACAGAAATTGGTTTTACCACAAGTAGCAAGTTATTTGGCCTTACCTAATGCTCTCTTCTACGCTGGTTTTATCGATATGGCAAAACAGAGTGCATCTTTAGCAAATGCGCGGGCAACAACAATGGGGATCCAAGATAACGACAAAATAAAGGGGTTCTTTCTCTCTTCCTATGGAAGTATCGCAACCCTATCGTCACAACAATATGCTTATAACACAAATATTCGCTATGCTGCTACACAAGCAGGTTTTACAGCTTCTGCACAAGATGGTCAAAACACAACTATATATTGGGGACTTACCGGAACCTATGCGCAATTATCCCTCTCACCAAAGGATATAGAAGATTCTGAAAAGAGCACGCTTAACAAATGGTCAGTCACAGCTTACAGCGGTATAGAGCATAATAGTGGTTTCTATATGGATACACTCTTCTCTTACGGGAGCTGGAAAGGGAATATCTCTACAGCCATCGCTAAAAATACTGCAAAAATCGATGATACAAAAATGTTGATTGCCTCAACAACAATAGGTCAAAAATTCACAATGGGTACTAAAGGCCTCACCTTTGAACCACAAGCTCAGCTGATGTATCAGCGTTTGATCTTTAACACCATTTTAGATGCCGATAACCTTAAAATTGATATCGGAGAACCTTCTCAAGGGTTAGCAAGGATTGGTGGACGTTTAACGAAAACTGTTTCTGCTAAAAGCAACCGTTCTATGTCTTTCTATGGAAAAGTAGACTTGATCAAAACCTTTGGGGATGAGGATACTATACAGGTTGGCGACACCTTCTCCCTTGATCCTACAGGAACTTCCCTTGAAGGCGGGGTTGGTATCAATGCAAAATTGTCTCAGAACTTCTCCATCCATGCCGATGTTAGCTATCGGCAAAAGCTCCAAAAAGCCGGTATATCCGGTGCAGATTTTTCTGCTGGTATACGCTATCAGTTTTAAGAGAAAACAATGAAAGTTTAACGTATAAGGCTCCCAAATCAAGCTTCGTTTTATTGTTATTGTTCATTCTCACAAAAGGCTGCACAACACTGTATTGTGCAGCCTTTTATATATTAAATCTGTTTTGCTGAAATTTTTCTTTTCTCTCAAAGAATCCTTATCCCTCTTCACACGGAAGATGTACTACAGAAATCCTTTTGCGAAGCAAAGTTAATCAAGCACAACAAATGTAACAAGATACTTCGTATTTAAGTTAATTTATACACAATGCTCAGAAAAGCAGGAAAAAAACTAAGGCATTATCAATTATTATAAGTATTCTTTAATTATATAAAATCCATTTTACATCTAAAGCAAGACAACTTTCTTACTGTCTCTTCTTATTTTTTCCAACGCATATCCCACCTCTCCTCCTCATATCGTAAAAATTTATACGAAACGCTTGCTTCCAATAGAAAAGTCCCTATCAACCTATCATTTGTTTCCACTATCATTCCTGAAAGTGCTTTCACTCTTTTAAGACAAAGCTTTTAAACGAAAATATCTCAATCCTAAATTATTTCATAACAAAAATATCGTTTTTTCTCTTATTTGATGTTTTTCTTTAACAGATTTTAAGTATTAATATATATTAAACATCAATACATTATGTATTAAACAATAATAATGATTTATTTTATTATAAAGTAAATTACTAATATTTGACAGGAAATAATAATTTAACTAATAGATAAATGTTATAATTAAAATATCCATTGTTTATCCTTCTTATAAGCGGGGGAAGAGCACTGGCAGTTTATAAGTTTAGGAAAACATCAATGTCTAAAAAATCTCTTTTGTCCTGCACAACTGCTGCAGTAATCATACTTTTTGGCCCTCATAACAACCTACAGGCTGCTGGAAAATTTAAAGCTGGTAAAGGAGAAATAAAAACAGCTTCAACAGGAGCAACCTATGAAGAGCTCCAAACATTAGATGGCGGAAAAATCTATGGCACTAATTTAGTAATCATCGGAAATAAAGACACAAATAAACCCACAATGGAATTTGCTGTATCAGCTAAAGAAAACGGCAGTTATATTGAATTATGGAACACAACCATTAAAGGAACTGATTCTAATATTTTCCGAGGGCTTGAAGCAAAAAATAATGCTGCAATTAAAATGACTGGAGGATCCATTACAGCTACTGCATTTGCTGTTTCTTTTTTCGACAGCAGGCCTTCCGGTAACGAAAACATGCTAGAAAATGTAAATGTTTCATCCATTGGCAGTGAGCCACAATACGAAGCGATAAGTGCCTATAATAGCTACCTCACTTTGAAAAATGTAACTGCTTCAGCTAGCAATGCTTTAGTTGTAAGAAAAAATGCTTACGTAACAGTATCAGGGGGATCCTTTAATGGACAAGTGAATGCTAATGGAGGCGGCTCTATTACTCTAAAAGACAATGTTAAAATAACCTCTAATGAATACGGGCTCTGCGTAAAAGATCCAGAATCATGGGTCCAGATGATAGGAGGAGAAATCACCGGAAAAGGAATTGCAGCATTAGCAGAAAATAAGACGAGAATCACGCTCACAGATGTTACTATAAAAGCGGGTGGCAGCGGAACTGGCGTAAATTCTATCAATAGCATGATTGAATTGAATGGAAATACAGAGATTAAAGATGCTTCTGTCGGACTCTTGGTGGAGGGCATTGATGGCCAAATCAAGGTACACGGATCAAAAAATAATCCTAGCAAAATCACTGGAAATAAATATGCATTGGAAGCAGAAATTAATGGGCATCTCTTTGCTGAAAATGTCACTATAAAAGCAAATAGAAAATGCTGGATCGCCCTCGAATACAGGCGGTATTTCCCTTATCCAAGTCTCTGGAAAAGCAACGGAAGACTCCTTCAAATTAGCCAATGGTTATATCACAAGAGATGGTTCACCTTATAAATACACACTAACTGCTTATGGACCAACATCCAGCTATGGTGTAGCAAATGAAACCCAAAACCTCTTTGAAGAAAAAAATGAAAACTTCTGGGATTTCCGTTTACACAAAGCATTTCTTGACACTAATCCAAATATACCCGATGTTTTACCACAAGTAGCAAGTTATTTGGCCCTACCTAATGCTCTCTTCTACGCTGGTTTTATCGATATGGCAAAACAGAGTGCATCTTTAGCAAATGCGCGGACAGCAGCAATGGGGATCCAAGATAACGACAAAATAAAGGGGTTCTTTCTCTCTTCCTATGGAAGTATCGCAACCCTATCGTCACAACAATATGCTTATAAC
>NZ_JH725098.1:71483-108453 GCF_000278155.1 Bartonella doshiae NCTC 12862 = ATCC 700133 | reverse complement strand
CGAAACGCTTGCTTCCAAAAGAAAAGTCCCTATCAACCTATCATTTGTTTCCACTATCATTCCTGAAAGTGCTTTCACTCTTTTAAGACAAAGCTTTTAAACGAAAATATCTCAATCCTAAATTATTTCATAACAAAAATATCGTTTTTTCTCTTATTCGATGTTTTTCTTTAAAAGATTTTAAGTATTAATATATATTAAATATTAATACATTATGTATTAAACAATAATAATGATTTATTTTATTATAAAGCAAATTACTAATATTTGACAGAAAACAATAATTTAACTAATAGATAAATGTTATAATTAAAATACCCATTGTTTATCCTTCTTATAAGCGGGGAAAAACACGAGCAGTTTATAAGCTTAGGAAAATACAAATGTCTAAAAAATCCCTTTTATCCTGCACAACTGCTGCTGCAGTTATGTTGTTTATTGCCGCCCCCATCAACGCACATAATGGCTTCGTTTCAACCAACGGGAATGTTGTAACCCCTCCAAAAGGTGCAACCTATGAATATGCTAAGGCAACAAACGGTGGGGAAATCCATGGAATTGATTTAAAGTTTATTAACAATGAACCAGACTTATCTACATTAACAATCAAAGATGCTGATAGCATAATTGAGTTGAATGGGAATACTATCATTCAAAAAAACGTTGTGCCTCCTTCTTCTACATGTACAAATACAAATATAGCAACAATAAAGGAATCTTGTTCTGCTATTTCCGTAACTTCCGAAGCGAGTATCAACATGACCGGAGGATCCATTACTTCTGAAGCAGTTGGCGTCTGGGTGAATCATAGCAATAGCCTAAATAAACTAAAAAATGTGAGTATTACTACAAAAAATTATGGAATAGCGCTCATACAATCCGCCAAAGCTGTTTTAGAAAATGTAGTAATTAAAAGCGAATATACAGGCATATCAGCAACCTATGATTCACAAATAGAAATATATGGTGCTTCGATTCAAGCGAAGGATACTGGAATATACTCTTCTGGTACTAGTCATGATATTGTTTTAAGTAATGTTGACATTACTGCCAAGACAGGAGTCGTAATCGTATATAAAGGCTCATCCAAAAATCTTCCCAATACCACGATGACAGGAGGATCAGTGAATGCAAAGAGTGCTTTTAGTTTATTGACCGAAGGGGTACTTAATCTAACAAATGTTTCTGTAAACGCAAAGGACCTTGGCATAGAGATTGGTCCACATGAATATAAATTCCCGCCATCCTCCATGATCCCTAATATTAATTTGGCCAATACAAAGTTTTTCATTAAAGATGGTACAGGAATTATTTCAAATTCTTCGAAAGATATAATTGATATCAAAAATTCTGAAATCTATGCTGATGTTCTATTAATACAAAACGGGTCCGAAAAAAACAGTTCCATTTTATTAAATGCAAATCACTCTAACCTGGAAGGTAAGGTAACCACTGCAAATAACAGCCAAACAGTTTTTAATCTGGATAACGAAACAACATGGTTCTTAAAAACAAGTACACAAGAAAAAGACCAGAACGGAGATCTTCTTGATATCGCGCAAAGATCACGTTCTGATGTTTCTGTACTCAACCTCAATGACAGCAAAATTGTTTTTAGAAAACCAGTAAAAAACCATTATCACACATTGCATATCGGTTCTGGTAAAAAAAATACTCCAGAAGTCTATAATGCTTCTGGAAATGCAGCAATTCATTTCAACATGGCATGGAGCGATGGAGTTGCAGTAGATGATCAAAAAACCGATCGAGTTCTCATTCATGGCGATGCATCAGGTACAACAACAGTTTATGTCATGAGTGATGTAGGAGATATAAGCAGTGTAGAAAATGCTGGATCCCCCTCGAATGCGGGCGGTATTTCCCTTATCCAAGTCTCTGGAAAAGCAACGGAAGACTCCTTCAAATTAGCCAATGGCTATACCACATTAGGGGGAAAGCCTTATAAATACACACTAACTGCTTATGGACCAACATCAAGCCATGGCATAGCCAATAGTGAACAAAACCTCTTTGAAGAAAAAAATGAAAACTTCTGGGATTTCCGTTTACACAAAGCATTTCTTGACTCTGGTTCAGGTTCAACTGGTATACCCGCTCCTGTCGCACAAACAGCAAGCTATCTCGACATGCCCATTGCTCTCTTTCACGCTGGATTTGCTGATATTAAAAAACAAAGCACTCTGTTAGCTGATATAAGAACAACACAAAATTTCTCGTTCTTCCTCTCTCCTTATGGAAACACTGCAAAATTTACCTCAAAGCGGGGGCCTCTTAAATATGGTTATGATGCTGATATTAATTATGCCGCTATCCAAGCAGGAGCTGCATTAGCTGAAATAGAAAACAAAGATATCAGCATGCATTTGGGACTTATGGGAACCTATGGTCAGCTCTCTTTCACTCCAAAGGATATCGAAGATGCTGACAAGAGCTTACTCAATAAATGGGCTATTACTGCTTATGGAACCCTACAACATAATAATGGGCTGTATCTCGATGTCCTTGCATCCTATGGCATGATAAACGGAGATATCACTACAAAAGCCCTCAAAAATGCTGCAAGTGTAAAGGATACAAATACATGGAGTGCTTCTGCTACTGTTGGTAAAGAATTTGCAATGAATCATGAAGGACTTACTCTCGAACCACAAGTACAGCTCGTTTATCAACAATTGTCCTTTGAAAAAATTAAAGATGCTGATGAGCTTAAAGTGGATCTGAAAAATCCTTCTCAATGGTTAGCAAGGATTGGTGGGCGTTTAACGAAAACCGTTTCCTCTACTGAACAAAGCCATACTACATCAGTCTATGGAAAACTAAACTTCCTTACAGCTTTTGGGGATGAGGATACTATACAGATTGGAAAAGATTTTAACCTTGATCCTACAGGAACTTCCCTTGAAGGCGGGGTTGGCATCAATGCAAACTTGTCTCAGAACTTCTCCATCCATGCCGATGTTAGCTATCGGCAAAAGCTCCAAAAAGCTGGTATATCCGGTGCAGATTTTTCTGCTGGTATACGCTATCAGTTTTAAGAGAAAACAATGAAAGTTTAACGTATAAGGCTCCAAAATCAAGCTTCGTTTTATTGTTATTGTTCATTCTCACAAAAGGCTGTACAACACTGTATTGTGCAGCCTTTTATATATTAAATCTGTTTTGCTGAAACTTTTCTTTTTCCTGAAAAGCAGCTTTCCTCTTCTTTATACGAGGAACAGCAAAATTCACTGCTGAATTTATCCATAGGCAAAGGTAATAAAATATGCCGCCTTTTCAAGATATTGCTTTTTCGCTTTATAAATCCTCATTGCGGTAACACAATCCCCTTCCCTTTTAAGAAAGAAAAAATATATTATAGATAATTACTTTTTTGAGAAAACTATATCTCTATTTTGTAAAGATGAATATATTTTATCAATAAAGAACTTTCCTTATTTTTCTATTATAAATTTACTGAAATAAACGTAATTATTATAAAAAATGAATGTATTATATAATACTTATTATTAAATTTTTATATATAAAATATTAATTAAATTTTTCAGAAATTTATTTTTCAAAAATTCTTAGTAAATACATGAATAAAAGTATATTTATTTGATAAATAAACTTTAGTAATATTTTATAATATAAATAATTTAATAAATATTTTATTCTTAATATAAATTAATTTATAACTTTACATAAAATAAAAATAATATAAATTATTCTTTATATCATTCTTATTAAGTAAGATGGATAAAATATAAAAAATTATAAGCTAGGATGATACTTTATGTATAATAAATCTGTTTTATCATATACAGTCACAATAGCCATAATACTGCTTAATACCCATTTCAATGCATACGCTAAGTTCTTTTCTGCAGGTAAAGGAGAATACAAAATTGCTCCAACAGGAGAAAGGTACGAAAATATTTATGCATTGAATGGTGGTAAAATTCTTGGCAAAGACCTAAAAATAACCGGCCTTCCAATCCAAGAAGGATCAACCATAAAAAACATAAGCGGTGTAGAATCCAACAAATCTGGCAGCATGATTGAATTAGAAGGAAATACAACAATACAAAATGTTGCAACCGGTTTATGGGCTCAAGAAAGCGGTACAATTAAAATGAATGGGGGATCTATTTATACAAAAAAAGTGGGCATACAAGCACCAATCGGTGTAGAAGCCAAATCAAATGGTATCATTGAATTAAACAAGGTAGAGATTGAAACAAGTCATCAAGGACAAAATATAATGATCGTTGATGGAATTGGAGCCAGCATAAAAAGTGGTGGAGTATTGCGTATGACTGATGGATCCATTCAAGCAAACTACCTAGGAGTAAGTTTTGAAGAAAGCAATAACAATAATAACACTCTAGAAAATGTAAAAATAAATATCACTGGTCCTATCGCAACTTCAAAAGAAAGCGTAGGGATAAGTGCTGTGAAAAACAGTCAAGTTACTTTAAAAAATGTAACCATTACACATGCAAAAATCAGCGTATACGCAGATGATAACTCTCAAATTACAATATCCGAAGGCTCAATTCATGGAGATAACAAAGGAATATATGCTGAAAAAGATAGCACCATAATTCTCAAGGATAATGTTGAAGTTTCATCGAATAACTATGGACTTTCTACAAATGGTTTACAATCGAAAATCATTATGACAGGAGGAACTATAACCTCAGCCGGTTTGGAACCTGCCGTCTTAGCAGGCTCTGGCGGGCAGATTGATCTTACAGATGTAATTGTACAGACTCTTGATAATGAAACAACAACGCATAATAACCAAATAATAACGCAAACATTGCAAGTAAAAGATGAGCCCTCAACAACGCAAGGCTTACAAGCGCAATATCTACAATCGAAAATCACTATGACAAGGGGATCAATTACCACAGCCGGCTTAACTCCTGCAGTTTTAGCAGCAGCCGGCGGACAAATTGATCTCAACGATGTTTCTATAAATGCGCGTAATACTGGACTACAAGCACAAGGCGAGCAATCAAAAATCGTCATGGAAAAAGGAACATTAATAACAACCAACTTCAATCCTACAATTTTAGCGGGATCTGGTGGACAGATCAATCTCCTCGATGTTTCCATAAAAAGCAATCATATTGGGCTACAAGCGCAAGAGAAACAATCGAAAATCACTATGAAAGGAGGGACTCTTACCAAAACTGGACCACTCCCTGCTATCTTCGCAGCATTTGGTGGAGAAATTGAGCTAACAGATGTGCACATCTATGCGGATGACAACGGACTGGCAATACGTGGAAACCAATCAAAGATCACGCTCAAAGACTCGCAAATCCATGCAAGTACTGTTTTAATAGGCACTTCTTATAAAGGTACTTCTGGCGAATCCAATATAATTGCAGATCACTCTATCTTAAAAGGTGGAGCAAACGATTCAGAAGGAAATCTTACCCAAACAATCTTCAGTTTGATCAATGGAACAACATGGTATTTAAGAGCGAATAACAAAAAAAATAACAAGCGACACACCGATAGAACTGACAACTTACATTCTGAAGTTTCTATGCTTCATCTTAATGATAGTAAGATTGTTTTTAACGAACCAACAGAAAATCAATATCAAACATTACACATAGGAACGAAAACGTCGAATACCATAAACCACAACATAATGAACAAAGAAGTTTATACAGCCAACGGAAACGCAACAATTTATTTCAATATAGAATGGAGTGATGGCCTAGCAAAAGAACAACAAAAAGCAGACCGTCTTCTCATTCATGGCGACGTATCGGGCACCACAACAGTCTACGTCAACAACCTTTTGGAAGGTGAGACGTTACAAACTGAAAATTCTATTCCTTTAAATACACGTGGGCTCTCTCTCATTCAGGTCTCTGGAAAAGCAGATGAAAATGCCTTTCAACTCGCAAACGGCTACCTCATAGTAGATGGCTCCCCTTATAAATATGTACTGCGCGCCTACGGCCCAACATCAAGCCATGGGAAAGCAAATGTGAAACAAAGTTTCCTAGGAAAAAATAAGAGTTTCTGGGATTTCCGCCTGCAAAGTGCTACTCTTGATCCTGAAGAAAAAATTAGAGCCCTTGTTCCACAAACCGCAAGCTATTTAGTAATGCCTAATACTTTATTCTCGGCCGGTTTTACTGATGTCAGCAATCAAAATGCTTTGTTAGAAACTATGAAAGATAAAAATCAAGGTGCTTTCTTATCTTCCTATGGGAAAAAAATGGCATTATCTTCAGACCGTACACCACTACAATATGGCTACGGTGCTGATATAAACTATGCTGCAATGCAAGCAGGTATTACATTAGCAACTCTAGAAAAACAAAACATCACAACAAGTTTTGGATTTTTGGGCACATATGGTAAGTTGGCATTTACCCCTAAAGACATGCAGGATGCTGGGAAAAGTACGCTTGATAAATGGTCCATCACAGCATATGGAAAAATCCAAAATGCCAATGGGATCTATGTCAATGCATTCCTCTCATACGGTGCTTTAAAAGGGAATATTACAACAGCCCTCATCAAAGCTACAACAATATTGGACAATACAAAAACATGGAGTGCATCTGCTACTGTTGGTCAGAAATTAGCAAGCGATATTGAAGGTGTCGTCTTTGAACCGCAAGCACAACTTGTCTATCAACATCTCATGATTGGCACACTTTCAGATGTCGATGGCTTTAAAGTGGACATGGGCAATCCGCATCAATGGCTTGTACGCATTGGAGGACGGGTAACAAAAACTACTGTTCCTGCTAAAAAAGATAATACCACTTCTTTCTATGGCAAACTGAACTTAATCAAGTCCTTTGGAGAGAATGCTGCAATCCAAATTGGTGACACTTTCCATCTAGATCCTATGGGAACTTCTATTGAAGGTGGGATGGGTATTAACGCGCATTTAACTTCAAATATAGCCCTTCATGGGGATGTCAGCTATCAATACAAGCTTCAAAAAATAGGTATATCTGGAATCAATTTTTCTGGAGGAATGCATTACCATTTTTAAATAAAATACAATCTTCTCCTCTATAAAAAACTGCATATTGCACGGCTTTTTTTATTAATAAACTCTGATTCTTGCATCAACCTTTCCTTTTTCATCAATAAAGAAAGTAAAGGGTATTTTTGATCCTTTTATTTATAGTATTCACTTTTTAAAATACGCAATTTTCTCTTCATTTTTTCTCCATTTAGAATTTTTGAAATGCTCAAAAATGCAGGTAAATGCAACTTTCTACCCTACCTTTATACAATTCTCGACAACCCCAAATATTAAGTGATACTTAAAGATTTGGTTTGTTCTTTACAATAAATACACAATGATATAAAAACACCTCGGTACTTGCGCCATAAGGGGAAGGAAGTAAGCATCAAAGGCAGACCAATACTAAAGGCAGATCTATGTGTAATAAATCTATTTATAAAAAAAATTTTTTGTTATGTACAATTGCTGGAACTTTGATTTTTTCTAACTGCAATTCAACTTACGCAAATACACAACCTAATCAAATTATGGATAAAATTGAGCTGGATAAGGGAAAAGAAAAAACTCTTAACAATGTTCTTATCCGTGATAATGGCCCTGGAGTCCTTGCTACTGAAAACGCAGTTATTACGCTTAAAAAAGCAATAATACACACAGAATTAGCTGCACTTTCTGTATCAAAAGGTGGGCGCATCCATGCTAAAGACGTTGAGATAAATACAAGATATAAAGGTTTAGAAACAAAAAACGGTATAATCAATATTGAAGATTCAACCGTAACTGTCCAAAATGGTGGTAGTGGTGGTATCGTTATTTATGAAACCCCAAAACGTGATGTAAAAGATGGTGAAACAATTACCAATAAGGTAATACTTAACAATAGCAAACTCCTTGTCAAAGACGGTGCCGGTATCCTAGGACCGTATGATTCAAAAGCTGTTAATGAGATTCAACTGACAAATTCAGAGATTCGTTCTGATGTATTACTAAGAAACAAAACGAAACGTAAATATCATGATGAAAACACTCTTCCTGTCTCCGTTACATTAACCACTGATAATTCAATTATAGAAGGAAGAGCAAGAACATTAAAAATAAATACAACGGTTTTTACTCTAAACAATGATAGCAAGTGGTACTTAAAAATTAGTCAAGAAGAGTCAGATATTGATTTTAATACCTTTAACTATGATCTCACTGACATTAAACAACGGGCGCTTTCTACTGTTTCAGTACTAAACCTTAATGGAAGCTCTATCATATTTAATGCACCGCATGTTCTAAACAAGGGATACTATCAAACTCTCAGTGTAGGACGAACAGCTGAGGTTTATAAATCGCGAGAAAATATGGTCCCTACTGTAAAAACAGCTTACAATGCAACAGGCGATGCAAAAATTTATTTTAATACTGAATGGAGTAATGGCCTACCAAAAGAACAGCAAAAAACAGACCGCCTCCTTATCCATGGTAATGTATCAGGTACCACAACAATTCATTTCAATAATCTTTCAAAGGGTGAAAACTCAAAAGCCAAAAATTCTGTTCCTTTAAACACACGTGGTCTTTCACTCATTCAAGTATCTGGAAAAGCAGATGAAAATGCCTTCAAACTGGCAAATGGTTATACCACAATGGATGGATTGCCTTATAAATATATACTGCGCCCCTACGGTCCAACATCAAGCCATGGGAAAGCAAATGTGGAACAAAGCCTTCTTGGGCAAGTGTCTCAAGAATCAGAAGAAAACACCCTCAAAGATTACACTCAATACGTTATATCTGGAGATACGATTGAGGGAATTTCGCAAAATGGGAAAGATTCAAAAAATACCGAGAAATTAACATCACTCCGCGAAAAAGCCAATGAAGAGCAAAACCTTTTGGGAGAAAATGAAAATTTTTGGGATTTCCGCTTGCAAAGTGCTACGCTTGATCCTGAAGAAAAAATTAGAGCCCTTGTTCCACAAACCGCCAGCTATTTGGTAATGTCAAATGCTGCATTTTCTACTGGATTCGCTGATGTAAGCAATCAAAACACCTTGCTAAACATAATGCAAACAGCAGCATTTGAATCAAAGAAGGGCATTTTCTTATCATCCTATGGAAATAAAATGATGTTATCCTCTAGTCGTAGTCCTCTAGAATATGGTTATGGTGCTGATGTTTATTATGCTGCATTGCAAGCAGGTATTACATTGGCTACACTAGAAGATCAGAACATCACCTCAAATTTTGGTCTTTTAGGAATATACGGGAAACTGGCTTTCACCCCAAAGGATATGGAAGACTCTGAAAAGAGCACGTTTGATAAATGGTCACTTGCTGCATATGGTAGCATACAGCATAATAATGGTGTCTACATCAATGCACTCTTGTCTTATGGAGCTTTAAAAGGAAATATTACCACAGCTCTCATTGGAAATACTGCAAAAGTAGATAATGCAAAGACATGGAATGTCTCTGCCATTGTTGGTCAGAAATTGGCGACCGGTGTTGAAGAGCTTGTGTTTGAGCCGCAAGCACAACTTGTTTATCAGCGTCTCACATTTGGGAATCTATCAGATATCGATGGCTTTGACGTAGATATGGGGACCCCTCATCAATGGCTTGTCCGTATTGGTGGACGTCTAACACAAAGTGTATCTACGATAAAAGAAGATAGTGCAATTTCCTTTTACGGTAAGCTAAACATAATGAGAACTTTTGGAGAAAATGATCCAATTAAGATTGGAAATACTTTCCACGTTGATTCTATGGGAACTTCAGTTGAAGGTGGACTTGGCGTAAATGCGCATTTATCGTCAAATATCACACTTCGCGGTGATGTCAGTTATCAACATAAACTCCAAAAAGCTGGCATATCTGGAATTAACTTCTCTGGTGGAATACGCTATCGTTTTTAAAATAAAGGAAATAAAGCGCAATATGCTAACTTTTATATTAAAGTGCATATTGCGCTTCCTTTTCAATTTATAAAAATTGAATTATTTTATTACAATCTCCCTTATCTTTTTACCAATAAAAAATATAAAGTATTTTGGCTTCAATATATTTTAATATGATACGTTATCTGTTTTTTAGTAAGCAAGAAAATCTTGGTAAAAGATCTTTGTAATGCGTAGAATAACCGTTCCCCTAACGTCATAAAATTTCATTATAATAAGCTCTGAATCCATGAGCCATGTTCAAAATGGCGTAATTCAGAGTATTTTTTGACTATAATACTCCCAAAATTCATTTTTCCATTGGGTTGCATGACTATTTTAAAAGACTTTCTGAAACCAATTTTCAAGTATAAAGAGCGCTATGTAATGAACTGTTTTGTTCTTTACAATAAATACACAATGATATAAAAACACCTCGGTACTTGCGCCATAAGGGGAAGGAAGTAAGCATCAAAGGCAGACCAATACTAAAGGCAGATCTATGTGTAATAAATCTATTTATAAAAAAAATTTTTTGTTATGTACAATTGCTGGAACTTTGATTTTTTCTAACTGCAATTCAACTTACGCAAATACACAACCTAATCAAATTACCATGATTAGGGTGGATAAAGGAGAGAAAAAAACATTCGATAATGTTTTTGTCCGCGGTAGATTTACGACAGGGATTGCTAGTGAGAAAGGCATTGCCATCATTACAAAATCAACAATGCGCTCAGACTCTGCTTTACTTTCCGCAACAACAGGTGGTCATATCCACGCTAAAGAAATTGTGGGAAAGGCCGGTACCCGTGGTATGGAAATCGCAAACGGTATGATTAATATTGAAGATTCAACTATAACCGTCTCCGGACATCATAAAAGCTGGGGTATCCTCTTTGACCACATTATAAGTTCCAGTGTACAAAAGGGAGAAAAAGTTACCAATCAGGCAATTCTTACCAACACAAAACTTCTTGTAGAAAATGGTATCGGTATTGTAGGGCCATCCTACTCAAAAGCTATTGCTGAAGTTCAATTGACAAATTCAGAAATTCGTTCTGATATGTTATTAAAAAATAAAACCTCAGAAAGCGATGCTGAACCTGGCACTCTGACATTAACTGCTACCAATTCGTTTATAGAAGGAAGAGTAAAAACCCTTCCTCAAAATACAACGATTTTTACTCTGAACAATAATAGCAATTGGCACTTAAAAATTAGTCAATTCGAAGCAGATCAAGAGTTTAGTGTATCTAAGGCGTATAAGCTCACTGATATTAATCAACGAGCGCAGTCTGTTGTTTCAATACTAAATCTCAATAGTAGTTCTCTCGTATTTAATGCACCAAATGCACAAACACTAAACTATTATCAAACTTTGCATGTAGGAAGACATCCGCAAACTGAAAAATCTGAATTGCAAAAAAATAGAACTCCCGCAGGAACAAAAGTCTACAATGCAACAGGCGATGCAACAATTTATTTCAATATAGAATGGAGTGATGGCCTAGCAAAAGAACAACAAAAAGCAGACCGTCTTCTCATTCATGGCGACGTATCGGGCACCACAACAGTCTACGTCAACAACCTTTTGGAAGGTGAGACGTTACAAACTGAAAATTCTATTCCTTTAAATACACGTGGGCTCTCTCTCATTCAGGTCTCTGGAAAAGCAGATGAAAATGCCTTTCAACTCGCAAACGGCTACCTCATAGTAGATGGCTCCCCTTATAAATATGTACTGCGCGCCTACGGCCCAACATCAAGCCATGGGAAAGCAAATGTGAAACAAAGTTTCCTAGGAAAAAATAAGAGTTTCTGGGATTTCCGCCTGCAAAGTGCTACTCTTGATCCTGAAGAAAAAATTAGAGCCCTTGTTCCACAAACCGCAAGCTATTTAGTAATGCCTAATACTTTATTCTCGGCCGGTTTTACTGATGTCAGCAATCAAAATGCTTTGTTAGAAACTATGAAAGATAAAAATCAAGGTGCTTTCTTATCTTCCTATGGGAAAAAAATGGCATTATCTTCAGACCGTACACCACTACAATATGGCTACGGTGCTGATATAAACTATGCTGCAATGCAAGCAGGTATTACATTAGCAACTCTAGAAAAACAAAACATCACAACAAGTTTTGGATTTTTGGGCACATATGGTAAGTTGGCATTTACCCCTAAAGACATGCAGGATGCTGGGAAAAGTACGCTTGATAAATGGTCCATCACAGCATATGGAAAAATCCAAAATGCCAATGGGATCTATGTCAATGCATTCCTCTCATACGGTGCTTTAAAAGGGAATATTACAACAGCCCTCATCAAAGCTACAACAATATTGGACAATACAAAAACATGGAGTGCATCTGCTACTGTTGGTCAGAAATTAGCAAGCGATATTGAAGGTGTCGTCTTTGAACCGCAAGCACAACTTGTCTATCAACATCTCATGATTGGCACACTTTCAGATGTCGATGGCTTTAAAGTGGACATGGGCAATCCGCATCAATGGCTTGTACGCATTGGAGGACGGGTAACAAAAACTACTGTTCCTGCTAAAAAAGATAATACCACTTCTTTCTATGGCAAACTGAACTTAATCAAGTCCTTTGGAGAGAATGCTGCAATCCAAATTGGTGACACTTTCCATCTAGATCCTATGGGAACTTCTATTGAAGGTGGGATGGGTATTAACGCGCATTTAACTTCAAATATAGCCCTTCATGGGGATGTCAGCTATCAATACAAGCTTCAAAAAGCAGGTGTATCTGGAATAAGCGTTTCCGGTGGAATACGTTACCATTTTTAAAAACCTTTGATCTTTATCTTTTGACAATTGCGCAGCGCTGAAATGTAAACAGCGCTGTGTATGTTTTGTACATTACACAAAGCGTAATGCGTCAAAAAATGATTAAATTTTTATCAAAAAGAAGAAAGGCATATTAAGAAGCTCTCTATGTATTAGAAAGTGTTTATTACTATGTATAACTGCTTGTGCTCTGTCTTTTTCTTATTTCAACTTAACTTATATAAACAAGTCGTACTTCTGGTCTGAGTACTCAAATGCATAGTGCAATTGAAGAGCTTAATTATCGTGACCAAAAGAACTTTATCTACAGCAAAACGTCATTAGCAAGTAATCTTAAGAATATGGATTCTGGTATTAGGATAGAAAAAAATCCGTATTATGATCAAGTACATAAAGAAGGTGTAAGTGAGATCAGAAAGAGCATTAATAGATATCACGGAATAATCGGTCGCTATGAAACGCCTGATCATAAAGAAGAGCTGCGAAAAGTAATCAATTCTGTATCTGTATATGTTCACGCCATGGATAACAATACCATCATAATATACAACATGTGGCTTCCAAAAAAATACCCACCTTGGTCAATTAGAACAAAACCGATTGATAGCAACAAACAACTTTTTAAAAGGATATGAGAAAACACTCTCCGATGCTGCATAAGCAACCGCAATACATGATATTCATAACCAACAATGTATTGATATGAAAACAAACAATAGAGAGAAAATATCAAATACCCTCTCCTCCACCTCTATTCAGAGTGAATTGCCTCCCATTTATTCCAGTACAAGAAAAGAATATGCTGTGAATGAATTCGCATCTATTCATGCTATTTTAAACCATCACAATAAAGACAATACATCTTCAACAATATATAATAAGATTATGCCACCGTTAAAAATGCCCCTGAATACATAAGCTAAAGAGCATCTGAAAGTATCCTAAAATATCGCATTGAATAAATTGCTACCGATGCAGAAAAAATCTCTAAACTTTCGGATAATAAAGGAGCCACAATCCTTAAGCCTAAAGAAAAAAATAAAACTCTTACGGTGCAAGCGGCAGACTACTTGATGATACCTAATGCAGTGCTTGCAGTTAGATTTGCTGATGTTAATAATCAAATGTATTATTAGATAATATGCAAATAATAATGTTTGAACCAAAAAATAACAAAGAAAGAAGAATTTTTTATCTCGTTATAGCAACAGGATCACATTAGAAAAGAAAAACACCACGACAAATTTTCTCTTTTTGGTACATATGAAAATATTCAACATGACAGCGCCATGTATGCAAATGCATTTCTCTCTTGCGGAGTTTTTAAGGAAAATATCACTACAGCTTTCATCAAAAATACTGAAAAAGTATAATACAACAACATTGTCAGCCTCTGCCACCGTTTATTAAAAATTACCAACTCGTTTTGAAGAAATAGTACTTGAACCACAAGCACAACTTATCTATCAGCATCTCACGTTTGGTATAGTTCCAAATGTTAATAACTTCAAAGTAAACATAAGTGCTCCGCAGCAATGGTTGCTTCGTATTGGTGGACAGGTAAACGCAAAATAAAAGGTTAAGCGTTTTCTTCTACGAAAAATTGAATTTTATTAAGCGTTTTGGTGATAATAATATCATACAGATTAATAAGAGTTTTCCGCTTTCCTCTATGGGATCTTCCGTCGAAGGTAGTTTTGATCTTAACACGTATTTGACTTCAAATATCACCCTTCATAGCGATATAAGCTATCAACACAAATTCCCAAAATCTGGTGTATCAGAAATAAACGCTTCTGGTGGAATATATTACATTCTTTAGAAATGCCTTAACTAAAATTTTAAACATACGCAGCGCTGCAAACAGCACTACGTATATTGTACAACCTACAAAATAACGGAATGAGTTATATTGGTTGCAATTTACAACGGAATGTATTAAAATAGTTGTAATTTTAGAGAGGGGGAATGCCTATTAGGAAAATATCTACATGAAAAAAAGTTTTTTATTATACACAGTTTCTGGGCTTTTGTTTTGCTCTCATTCCAGCCTATCTTATGCTCTTAATGCAACATCTCCTACACAGCCTACACTTACTACACCGTCTATGTCTTCAAGTTATTCGTTAATCTCCATGCCAAGTAATGGAAAAATGAAAGAACCTGAGAAAAAATCCAATGAGACTGAAGAAAAACCGCTACCTCTCCGTCCTACAGCAAAAACTTCAGATACAGACATATCCACACAAAATAATCAAACAAAACCCGAGGCAAAAGTAAAATCTAGAAGACGTGGAAACATAAGTCACGCTGCTTCAGCTATAGACACTACAAATACAGAAACTCTGCCTAAAAATCCTGAATCAGAACAGCCCTTATCGACGCACATAAATTCTGAAAAAAAAGTATTAATGTTACCAATGCTTGCAAAACCAGAATCTGTAAGACCTCTAGAAGGAAAAATGCAACAGTCTGATAAATCCGTATTAGCTAAAAATGAAAAGAGCATTTTTGTAAATAACGGGACTACCGTAACGAAACATAACGTTGATATTTATGACAAATTTTTTGCTGTATCTGCTATAGGAAAAAATTCGACAATAAATATATTAGGAGGAAAAATTGATTCAAATTTTGTTGCAATTAATGCGAATGACAGTGGAATAGTTAACGCTACGGGAATTACCGCAACAGCAGGGTCAACTGCTCTGTTAACCATGAATGCTACAATTAACATTAAAGATTCTCTTTTAAATGTTATCTCTGAGAGAAATGCTCACGGTATCTTATTCCTCGAATTATTAGATGTTCCCAAAGAAAAACATGCTCCTACTAAAGTAGAGTTAGTAAACACGAAACTTTTTGTGCCCGAGGGGATTGGTATTTATGGAAACCTTGCAAGCGGTGAAGTCAATCTAAAAAACTCAGCAATTTATGCTGACCTTCTCATAAAAAATGAGTACAATGAAAACAAACCTGCATACATCACTACATTAAATGCAGAGAATTCTATTTTAGAGGGTCGTGTAAGAACATCTGGAGAAAACAAAACAATTTTTAATCTAAAAGACAATACAAAATGGCTCTTAAAACCAAATAAAAATACATTGAATAATGATCGTGATTCTTCTGAATACGCATCATTTGGTGTTGATGAAAAATCGTACTCTAAACTTTCTGCACTCAATGTTACAGACAGTAACATTGTATTTGCCGCACCAACAGAAGGGCTTTATCAAACCTTGTATATAGGAAATAAAGCTCATGATGCTTCAACCGTATACAATGCACAAGGTGCTACAAAGATTTACTTAAATACAACGTGGAACGGTAATTCTCCAATACTGCAACAAGAAACAGATCGTGTTCTCATTGCTGGCAATGTGTCAGGCACTACCATTGTTCACATTGATCTTTTTAAAAAGGACAAAAAAATAAAAGACAGTGTTTTTGCTTGGGAAAAAGATATGGCTTCTCTCCCCTCAGGGACACATGGGGTTTCAGTCATTCAGGTTTACGGCCAAGCAAATGAAGACTCCTTCAAATTAGCAGGAGGCTATATGACAATGGGTGGTTTGCCTTATAAGTATGTGCTTGCTGCCTATGCCCCAGGAAAATCTCATGCAAGCCAGAACCTATTTGCTAAAAATAGCAATGATTTCTGGGATTTTCGCTTTCAAAATGCTTATGTTGATAAGGACGAGAAAGTCAGAGCTCTTTTACCACAAGTTGCAAACTATTTCGTCATGCCAAATGCTTTATTTTCAGCTGGTTTCACTGATGTCAGCAACCAAAACACACTGTTAGACAATATGCGAACAGCAGCGTTTGGAATAGAAGATAATAAACAAAAGAATATTAAAAAGAATGCAATTTTTGCATCATCATACGGTGAGAAAATTACCTTATCTTCCGAGCGTGATCCATTACAATATGGTTATGGTGCTGATGTGAACTATAATGCTGTACAATTAGGTATCGTATTAGCTATGCTGGAAAGTAAAGACATTAGTACACATTTTGGTCTTTTAGGAACATACGGAAAGCTTTCTTTTACTCCAAAAGACATGAAAGACTCTGAGAAAACGACGCTTAATAAATGGATGATTACCGCTTATAGTGGCATCCAACATAACAGTGGTCTCTATGTGAATACACTTCTTTCCTATGGGATCTTAAAAGGCAATATTACAACAGCTCTTGTTGGAAATGCCGCTAAATTAGATGGTACAGAGATATTAAATACATCTGCAACAATCGGCCATAAATTAGCAACCGGTGTGAAGGGATTAGTATTTGAACCACAAGTACAAGTGATTTACCAAAATCTCATATCCGATGTCATTTCGGATGCTGATGGTTTTGAAGTAAATATGAACAATCCTCATCAATGGCTGGTACGTATTGGTGGGCGTTTGACACAAACCACAACCACAACAAAAGAAGGTGATACGATCTCTTTCTATGGAAAACTGAATATTATTAAAACTCTTGATGATGATGGAACAATACAAATTGGTGATACCTTCCATCTCGATCCTACTAGCTCTTCAATCGAAGGTGGAGTTGGTATTAATGCCTATCTCTCTCAAAATATTACACTGCACGGTGGTGTGAGCTATCGGCAAAAACTGCAAAAAGCTGGTGTATCTGGAACCAATTTTTCTGGTGGAATACGCTACCAGTTCTAAAATAAACAATATATGATCATCAATAAAGGTAAGTACATGATACTGCCTTTATTGATGAAAATCTATGTTTATCAATAAAAATTTGAGACAGAAATATAGTAAAATTATTCAATATATCGGTACTCATTACGCAATATCAATCTTCATAAAAGCCAACCAATACTCTTAATAAAATTGCACAATCAAAAAAATCTCTATCCAATTTAGCAACAAAGTATGAAACTAGAATTCACACGCTCTATTCAAAAAAATGCTTTTTCATCACCTCTTTAAATAAAGCCATGAGAAGATTGAAAGATTATGCTTTAACCAAAAAGTATATTTTTCTGATGAGAACCTCATATTCTCTATCATATCAAACGCAAATATCCTTAAAGTGCATATAAACAATGCTCATAAATGATTAATACCCATTATGAATAGTGACACAAGTCAACACCATCATTCATTATACTTACCAGCCCCTAATGTTCTGGAACCTTTGCAGGTAGATAATTTATGAAAAGCATTTTCACTCTTTTCTTAAAACAGTTTTATCCACATGCAAAACCCGCTTGTAGCATGTAAGAAAATGGTTTTAGTTAATTCAATATATAAAAGAATTTTAAATGAGCGAATTATAATAAAAACAATAAATTATTGTTACAGTTTAATATGTTATTGTAAACCATAAGCATTACTAAAAAAGAAATGCTCTCTTTCTCTATGCATAACTAGATATTGCCAAAATTTTCAATATATGATTTCTCTTAATAAAAATATCTATGATCAATTACACTATTGAGAACATATTCACGCGATTAATCACCCGCTTTTCCATTGTTCAGGTGCAAAGTTTCTTTCTCATGCACCAAAAACAAAAAAGTCTCTCTAAAATAGAAGAGAGAACTGTATAAAATATCATCTACATAAAAATAAAAAGATAAGAAAAAGCTGCCATACAACACAGAAAAACGCCATTCTGCTTAGATAAAATAGAAAAGTCTTCTTTTTTACCCTAAAAACAAGCCTTATCTATCAACAAAAGTGGAAATACACACAGACCTCGCTCTATTGAACATCAAAATTACATAGATTCTAATTTTAGAGGTTAAAACGGTCAAAGTTACATAACAAACCCACACCCCGTAACAATTTTAATTACATAGAATGTCCACTATTAACCAGAAATCCCCTCTATATCTTTTGTGCGAGCAGTAACTTTCAGAGCTTGGGAAAGATCGTTGGCTGCATCCAAATGAATTTGAAGCAATTCACTATTACGATGCAATTTTTCTTGCAAGTCTGACAATAAACTTTCAACTTCGCTCTCAATATCTTCATTCATATAACGTTTCATATCGCTCACAGATTTATTTAGATCACGTAAGCCGCGTATTTTACATAAATTTATTTCTTCATAATCTGGAACACCGCTGCTTTCTAGCATATTGCTTTCATAATCGACCACTTGGGCCAATCCCTTAACAGCAGCAACAAATTTTGTCATTGCCCAATCACGACCAATAAGGTCGTTATCAAGGACTTTTGCTTTTGGTGTAAAATTATCATCACCATATTGCATTACAGACATTTTATTTCCCCTTCACCAGTGTCGTTCAATCTTGCTCTCAAAAGAAGCTTAAACAACTCCTCTTCAATGCTGATACACCCACTTGCCTTCATTGTACGAATATCGTATCAATAACAGCATAACAATTCTTAATCCTTAAAGTGTATAACTGTTTATCCTTCAACGTATTGTATGGAATATTTTTTTTGCTCCAAAATCGCCAAAGCTACTATTGAGTGACAAAAACGCACAAAACTCTGCATCTCCTCAACCCAATACATCTTGGCAAAATGACAAAATCTGCTCCACCTGTCCTCGACAAACAAACGACAACACATTGGTTATGAACAGTGCTCACCAAAGTTTATGAACATTTAAAAATTTAAGTTCTCTAAAGATCTCAGCATTTTATCCTCCATATTTTTAGCTTTAATATACCTACCGCTGTATGTTATTTGGCATTATACAAGATTAACTTACTCACATCCCTACAAAACTCACTCTTTACGAGCATTCTTCTGAAGAAGAACAGCTTTGAACAGAGATATTACATGACAACACCCAAAAATATCAAAACAGCTATAGCTTTCCATTTTCTAATTGTTACTCGCTTTTCTTTGCAACTAGGAATTCATATTATATAATTTTTCCAACCCTTTCAAGAGACAATGAAATAAACAAGAAAGAACTTCTCGTTCAAAAACATGATATGATGTTTAATCCTCAAAATCCTACCAACAAGTTTATGCAGAAAAGCGTCCATCTACAAACAGACAAAAGGATGATAAAAAGAGTGAAAACAAAACTTCCTCATAAAAGAGAAGATTCTCTTTACGAGAATAATCTACTCTGCCTCTCGCAGAAATTGTACAACTTCATGCGGATAAATGAAAAAACTCTTCTGGAAGCTTAAACTTTTATTCCTTTATGGATATTTCCAAAATCTTGCTTTTCTTTTAATTTCGATAATCATTTTCCCCCATAAATAGACTATATTTTTAGCAATTTTTATAGGTGTGATTATAAGCATAGATGAAAAAGATTAACTTTTAAACCGTCCCCCATAACGCTTAGATATAAAAAATTTTATATAATATTCCCAACCAATTGATAAAAAAGTATGAGGGATATGTCCCATATTTGCGTTCACTACTACACGCCTCTATTTCATAGGTTGAGAGATCTTAAAACATCAATTTCATCAGCAACAAACAGAACTCTTTTTTCTCTATTGTCATTCGCGAATTCCATGCCTTAAAAAATAAAAAAACACCCCACTACATAACTTTATATTATGATATCTGTTGTTCTGAATATAAACAAATCAATAAAAGAAGTTATTGTATACTGTTTTATGTTTTCACGCTTTTCCGTATTTCTGTAAAAGCAATTCACGTACCTCATCTGCTATTTTTGTTCCACGACTCGCGCAACTCATTTTAATTAAGCGATGAAGACTTTCTGGGACATCAATCGTGAGGCGCTTCGTTTTATCCATATTGCCTTGGCGGCTTTCTATCCATGCATCAACTGTAACAGGCATTGATTTATTCGTTGGTTTTGTGCCAATCTTAATTTTTTTATTCATCGTGCAAACTCCTTGACCTCTGCTGCAACAGCTTCAATCTCTGCTGCCGCTAATCCTTGCTTATTAACTTCATAGACTGCCCTTCCTTGGGCTGTAGCTTCTGCAAAAATCACACGCTGTGCAACACTAGCGGACAAAACAGGCATTGGATACACAGCAAGAGCTTCAATCACATCACGCCCTATCGCCGTATTGACTATCTTACGATTAATAACAAAAGCAGATTTTAAATTTTCTTTATAGACGCGTGCTTCATCAAGAAGTTTTACGATTCCATCCGCAGCCCAAATATCATACGGACTAGGTTGCACTGGAATAAGAACAAAATCCGAAGCCATAAGAGCACTACGTGCAAGATCAGTCACGCGTGGAGGACCATCAATAACAATATAGTCGTAGCCATGACCAATTTCTGCAATCTCTTTGTGAACCGTTGCACGTGGCAAACCAACAACGGGAAACAAAGGAGCATCTTCACGAGCAGCAGCCCAATCCAATGCACTCCCTTGCGGATCACCATCAATAAGCAGCACGCGTGCGCCCGCCCGCACGAAGCTTGCAGCAAGATTCACACTTAATGTAGTTTTTCCTACACCCCCTTTTTGATTCAAGATTCCAATGATCATGAATTACGCCTTTCAGCTTTATCGTTTTTACGATTATACAGAAAATAACAAAGCATACAAGAAACATCTGATAGGCTTAAAGCTGTTATCTCTTCACTTTCATAAAAATTTGCCGCATATAGCACACAAAGATTCCGTAAACACTTGCAACACATGTACCAACTATATCCACGAATACAATCAACAAAAAGAAACAGCAGCAAGATATTTCCTTAAAACAAAATACTCTTTACTGAAAAGTTTTGCGTTTAAACCTACGTTCCGCATCCCTCGAAAAACACCTGTAATAAAAACCTACCAACACACAAAAATATAAGAGAAAAAGAAAGTGAGAAAAAATCTTGAAAAACAAGTGTTCATTTTTGTTTTCCTATACCCCTCAATAAAATCTGTTCTTTTCTGAAACTACCATCTCATGGCGCACAATCGCACAGCATATCAAATGATACCTGCATAATCCGAAGACAAGAAAAATCATAAAATAAAACAATAAAACTGTCTCATGCACAAAATATCTTTATGCCACTTTTCTAATCTAGTTATCCTTCTCGACAGAAAAAATATTTCTGTTAAAGTGCTCTCTTAAAAATATTACCTTCATCATTATCCTTTTGAAAAGTGAACAAGAACACAGCATAAAAGAACAGCTTATTGGAAATATACAAGAATGAACTTACAACAAATTGGACCTGATATTTTCATCAGCGCCCAAATCAGCATCGAAAACATCAAAACATTGGCAAATGCCGGTTTTAAAACGATTATTTGCAATCGCCCCGATAAAGAAGATCCTCATCAACCTGATTTTTCCGTCATTAAAACAGCAGCATGTGAATACGGAATAGAAGCTTATTATCTTCCTATTAAGCCTCCTACCATAGAAAAATCAGACGTTGAAACCATGCAAACAATTTTAAAAACAGCATCCCTCCCTCTTCTTGCCTATTGTCGCCATGGAACACGTTCGATGCATCTTTATCAATTAGCGTGTTTTCATCAGTTCTCTTAAAAAATGATTATTTGTCTTAACCAAGCAGAAAGAAACAAAAAGTAAATATCTAAACCGTAATGAAAGCTATAGAGTTTCATACGCATATGAAAAGGCAAAGGATAAGACAATAATGAAAACCGATCTCCAGATATTCGATTCCCCCTCCCAACAACGAAAACTTCATGTATTTCACGATGTTTTGGAATATCTTTTCATCATCATAGTCAGTTTAAGCGCTACTATTGCCGCTTTTATAACATTCCTAGCTCAATTTAAGATGCATTTTTAAAAGTAAGCAACCGATCCAACTGTGACAATGGTTGTATTGTCATTAAAATTTCTTTTGCAGCTTTTTCATCGCATTGCATTTGTGCAATCAAAGGTTCAAGCCCATCAAATTTTTCTTGTTTTCGCAAAAACTGTAAAAAAGAAACAGTGCAGCTTTCTCCATAAAGATCATCATTAAAATCAAATAAATAAGTTTCCAACAGCGGGATCCCATCTTTCAGTACTGTTGGACGACAACCAAAACTTGCAACTCCATCATACAAAACACCATTAGCACGACGCAACCGTACCGCATAAACACCATGCGCTAAACTGGTTTGAGGAGACAACATCTGATTAGCAGTAGGAAACCCCAAAAGACGACCAAGTTTTTCGCCTTGGATAATATTGGAGCGAATACGATAGTGATACCCTAATAAATGAGCAGCCTTTTCTACCTGACCTTGCGAAAGAAGCTGACGAATAAAGCTAGAAGAAATCATCAACTGTTGCTGTTCTTTAGGGATAGATAAGCAAGGAATTTGCACAACCTCAAATCCATATTTTTTTCCCCTTTGAGAAAGAAACTGTACATTTCCACTTTTTTGGTGACCAAATTGGAAATTTTCACCTGTTACCACAATCGAAACATCAAAAACTTGTTTTAAGATTACATTGATAAATTCATCTGCAGAAAGAGTAGCAAAATGCGCATCAAAAGGTTGTTCAACCACACCATGAAAGCCAAGAATTTTAAAAATTTCAGCCTTTTCAGCGGCTTCTGTCAAGCGATCAACAGGAGCTGAACGTTGAAAAAAACTTCTTGGATGCGGTTCAAAAGTTAAAACAAGAGCTGGTTTATTTCTTGCACGTGCCAAATCAAGTGCTTTTTTGAGCACCGCCTGATGTCCACAATGAACACCATCAAAATTTCCAAGAGCCAACACCGCTCCCTGCCAAGCAACAGGAAGCATATTTATCCCCTGAAGACGCAAAAAATCAGACATTACTGAAGTGCCCACATAACCGCTTGTGGCTGATAGCCATAACGTTCAAGAAAAGCATGCAATGCTTGCTTATCCACCACACCGTTTTGCATATAGTCATAACGATGAATCCCACCCATAATGTAAAGCACATCAAGACCAAAATGGATTGCGCCTTTCACATCTGTTAAAAGACCATCACCAATAGCTAAAACTTGACTTTTTTCCACTTCCCCACGAATTTCTTGCAGTTTTTCAAAGGCACATTCATAAATGGGGGCATGGGGTTTACCGGCAATCCGTACCTCCCCCCCTAACTGTTGATAAAGGCGTGCCAATGCACCAGCACACCAAAATTCCTTATTTCCATAATGGACAATCACATCAGGATTAGCACAAATGAAAGGTAAATTCCGTCCCAACATACGATGAAACATATCCTCATAAGCTTGTGGTATTTCACCAAGATCTTCAAGGAAACCGCTACAAACCACAACAGAAGCTTCCCATTCTTCCACCAGTTCACAGTCTAATCCTTCAAACAACACCAAATCACTTTGCTGACCAATGAAAAAAACTTTACGCGGTGCAGCACGAATGAGATCGCGGGTCACATCACCTGAAGTAATAATGGCATCATAATAATTGCTATGAACATTCATCCTTTGTAATTGAATAACAACATCTTCCCGTGGTCGAGGTGAATTGGTCAAGAAAATAACATTTTTTCCCATCTCTCGAATCTGGCGCAATACTTTTAATGCCGGTTTAAATGCATGCACACCATTATGTACAACCCCCCAAACATCGCAAAAAACAGCATCATAATCCGCTATCACAGTATCAATATGGGTAAGTTCATTCATGCTTGCACCTGTTTATTTGCACCTGTTTATCAGACTGTCTTTTGTTTAAAAACTACTTATCGAAAGATAATTCTTCTGTCATCTGCTTTCTCAACACTTATTTTATCTTTTTCATTGCTTCACACTGTGTATATAGACTATGAAAATGATAAATAAGTTATTGTAAGTTATGTATAAAATTCTAAAACGCCTCACATCAGACACAAATAAAGAAATATTTCTATGCAAGAACGACCAACAAGCAAAAATATTACCTTTTCGCGTGCAAAATGCATATATCCAGCATATAAATATACGCCATTGTCTATGCAATGCATTGATCTTAAATAATTAAAAACATGCCATAGATTGTGTAAAAATTGTTTCATATTTTAAATTTTTATTATTAAAAATACTCTTTTATTCTGGAGCAAAAAAGTGATTTCATAACAGAATTTTTTATATTTTTTAACAACAATCTTCCTCTGCACTTCAAAGAGTTATCATTTCACTTGCTTTTGTAGTTTTTCTACTCTTTAAGGAGCATTGGTTTTGTAACTTACTCTCATTATACCTAGAAAATCCGATCTTTACCTTGAATTTATTCAATTACAAAGTAACAATTATATATTTTATTTCTGTTATATACAGAATTTGTAAATATAGTAGAATAGCAATAAAGCTCTTCATCATTATAAAACTGATGAAAAATACAGTAAAATAACTGGAAATTGCTTAGCCGTGTTGACTCTTTACTTCTTCTTATTTTTTTGGAAATCTTTAAGGATCAATGGGATTATAGGTGCCATTGTCTCTTCTCCAATCTTCTGGCTGCTGAAATTCACTAGACCACAATCCTTTTTGCGCTTTTTGTGCAGCAAGTTGTAAACTTTTATAATCTGCTGGTGATGGGAAATTGCGTTGATCTTTTGTCACAATCATCATGCCTTCAGCAAGCCCCAATTGTGCAAGATCAACCCCATCAACAAAACACTGTGCATAATGAATACCATTATGCACAATAGCCTGCTGACACGATACATGTTTCCCAAGAGTTTTTGTAACAAGCCAAGCTGTTGTAACCACACCACAAGGCCATACTTGATTGTTTAATTTTGCTTTTTGACGTGGCGCACATGTATCCACACCATATAAATGGATATTGTGGGTAATATGTTTACGCCAAGATGCTGCAACAGGAGTGAGTAATCTAAATGTAACACCACTAGTAACAGATGCCATGCCTTTAAAAGTAACTGCATTATGAAGAAAAACTCTGTCATTTTGATTTAAAGCCTGTTTATTTTCTATGAATTTCTGTTCGGCAATGGGTTCAGACAGCTGTCTTTTTTCCTGCGGTTTTCTTTCTTCAAAATGCATATTAACAACATCTTTGATATCCTGCATCTTAAATATCTCAAAAACGCTCAAATCCATTTTATCTCCATATTGATTTATCCCCCATAATATAGAACCCACAATGTAGACAATAACTATCAGTTTAAATCCAGATATTTTGGTATTCTTGCTGAAAAAACGCATTATTTCCCTGTCCTTTCAAATTTTTATGAACAACCTTCTTGCTTTTGAAAGAGAACTGTAAGCAAGATGTGTTGCACATTAACCACATTCTGTAAAAAAAATATCATTTTCACATTTTAAATATTGTCATTTTGACAAAATGCTACAACTTAAAATTGATTTGATAAAATGGCGCAACTGAAAATCCTCTGTCTTTATGGAGAGAGGATTTTGAGTATGAGGATCATTCACTGTCAAAGCTTTTAACAAAATTGAGAGGGGACTTAGGCTAGTGAAGTCTAAGGCGACGGAAATCTTTGACCTTTAGTTTTAGAGGCAAGGGGATGTCAACATTAAATTTTAAAGAGAGGTAAAATGTCAGACACTCTATCCAGAAATATTATTTTTATCGTTATCATGCTGTTGGTAGCGGTGCTCGTTATCTCGAATCCTTCTTTTGCCGCTGCTGCTGTATCAAATAGTTCTGGTCTAGGAAAAGTTGATAGTGTTTTACAGAGTATTGTGAATATGATGACGGGTTCAACGGCTAGACTTATCGCAATTATATGCGTTGCTGCCGTGGGCATTGGCTGGATGTCCGGCTTTATTGATTTACGTAAGGCGGCTTACTGCATTCTCGGCATTGGTATCGTTTTTGGAGCCCCTGCTCTCGTTGGCTCATTAATGGGGGGAACATAAAAAATGAACGAAGATCCTCTTTTCCTTGCCTGCACACGACCCGCCATGTTTGCTGGTGTTACAATAGAAGCCATGGCGCTTAATGTCATGGCAACAACCACTCTTTTTATTATAACAAGCAGCTTTAGCATGATCGGTCTTGGTGTTGGTATGCACTTTATTTTGCGTGAAGTGACTAAATACGATCACAACCAATTTCGCGTATTATTTGCTTGGCTCAACACACGAGGAAAACAAAAAAACCTTGGAAGATGGGGAGGAGGATCTACGTCTCCACTCCGTCTGATCCGCACTTACAAGGAACTAGGCCGATAGGTGTATAAAACATAAGGAACCAAGCAGTTGAAACAGATGTCAATTATGAAACGGGAAACTTTACCTGAAGACTATATTCCCTATATACGTCACGTCAACAAACATGTCATTGCTTTGAATTCACGCTGCTTAATGACAGTGATTGCTGTTGAGGGAATAAATTTTGATACTGCAGATACTGACTACTTAAATTCTTTACATAACCAATTAAATACCCTTTTGAAAAATATCGCGGATGAACGTGTTGCACTATATTCCCATATAATACGTCGGCGTGAAACGATTTATCCAAACAGCCGTTTTTCATCCTCTTTTGCAGCAACACTCGATGCAAAATACAAAAAGAAAATGGTTTCACAAGAGTTGTATAGAAATGATCTCTTCATTTCATTGCTGTGGAATCCGGCATCGGATAAGACTGAAAAACTCGCTTCCTTTTTTCAGCGCCTCACAACAGCAAAAAAAACACAGTCTGAACCAGATATGGAAGCTATTCGTAAGATTGAAGAGTTAAGTCAAGATCTTATACAAGGCTTAGAAAGCTATGAAGCTCGTCTGTTATCAACCTATGAACATGAAAACATTTTATTTTCTGAACAAAGTGAATTTCTTCATCAGTTAGTAGGAGGAAGACGTGAACGTATTCCGCTTACATTTGGTACCATTGCATCAACAATTTACTCAGATCGTGTTATTTTTGGTAAAGAAATTATCGAAATTCGCCATGAAAACAAAGAACGTTTTGCAGGCGTATTTGGCTGGAAAGAATATCCCTCTAAGACACGCCCTGGGATGACTGATGGTTTGCTGACTGCACCATTTGAACTTATTTTAACGCAGTCCTTTGTCTTTAAGAGCAAAGCAGCTGCAAGTGCTATTATGGGACGTAAACAAAATCAAATGATTAATACAGCGGATCGTGCTAGCTCACAAATTGATGCGCTTGATGAAGCACTTGATGATTTAGAGTCAAATCGTTTTGTTTTGGGTGAACATCATCTCTCGCTAACCGTTTTTTCTGACCACCCAAAGACATTGGCTGAATACCTTTCAAAAGCCCGGTCCTATTTAACCAATGGTGGAGCGGTTATCGCCAGAGAAGATCTAGGATTGGAAGCAGCATGGTGGGCACAATTACCTGGAAATTTCAGCTATCGTGCGCGATCTGGAGCCATTACCAGCAGAAATTTTGCTGCTTTATCACCTTTTCATTCTTTTCCCATTGGAAAACTTGACGGCAATGTTTGGGGAGCTGCTGTCGCATTGCTAAAAACACAAGCGAGTTCGCCTTATTATTTTAATTTTCATTATGGTGATCTTGGTAACACTTTTATTTGCGGTCCATCGGGATCTGGTAAAACTGTAATTGTTAATTTTCTTCTTGCACAATTACAAAAACATAATCCAACAATGGTCTTTTTTGATAAAGATCAAGGTGCAGAGATCTTTGTGCGTGCTGGAGGTGGAAAATATAAACCTCTTAAAAATGGTCACCCCACTAATATAGCACCATTAAAAGGTATGGAATATACTGAAAAAAACAAAATTTTTCTTCGTAATTGGATCTTAAAGCTCGTTACAACAGAAGACCAAACGGTCACAGAACAAGAACGACAAGATATTGCCAGAGCCATTGATTCTTTAGAAAGTCTGCCACGTGCACAGCGTTCTCTCAGCGCTCTTCAATTGTTTTTTGATAACACATCAAAAGAAGGTATTGCCATACGATTACAACGTTGGATCAGAGGCGAAGCTTTAGGCTGGGTATTTGATAACGATAAAGATGATCTCAGTTTAGACGCTCAATTTATTGGATACGACATGACGGATTTCTTAGATAATGAAGAAATTCGGCGCCCTTTGATGATGTACCTCTTTCACCGCATTCTTGATCTTATTGATGGACGGCGCATTATTATTATTGTTGATGAGTTCTGGAAAGCGCTTGAAGATGATTCATTTAAAGCCTTTGCACAAGACCGTCTCAAGACAATCCGTAAGCAAAATGGCTTGATGCTATTTGCAACACAAAGCCCGAAAGATGCTTTGAATTCAACAATTGCACACACCATTATTGAGCAATGCCCTACCCAAATATTTTTTCCAAATCAAAAAGCGAATTACCGTGATTATGTTGAAGAATTTAAGCTGACTGAGCGTGAATTTGAACTCATTCAATCAGAATTAAGCAGAGAATCCCGTCGTTTTCTCATCAAACAGGGACAAAGTTCCGTTGTTGCAGAACTCAATCTACGTGGAATGAACGATGAGATCGCCATTTTAAGTGGTACCACCAAAAATATCGAACTCATGAACCAAATTATCAGCGAATATGGAACAGATCCTGACACATGGCTACCCATATTTCATGAAAGGAGAGAAAATCAATGAAAAAATATGGCTTAATCACTCTATTATCTTTATTTTGTATCTCTCATACAACAGCACAATCCGAACCAAATGCTGATGAATATTATAAAAAAGCATTAGAAAATACACAAACACTGGATACCGGGGGACAAGAAACAGCGGAAACCATTTATAAATTAGCAAATGATGCTACAAAAAAAATTAAAGAAATAAATGAAAAGCTTGCCACTATTAAAGCAGAAAAATCTGAAAACCTAGAGGAGCTACAAAATCTTCAACGAGATCTTCAAATAGAATTGTCCATTCTTCAAGCAAATTTGCAAGCGGATGCTTTAAAACTTCAGTCTCTTGAAATGATGGCAGCAAAAGATACAAGAACAAAAACTGCAATCCGTGAAGAGGAAGAACAACAAAGATATAAAGTTCTTGGAGACACAATAAAAAAAGAACTTAAAAAATCTGAAGAAAAAATTAGGAATTTGAATGTCGGACTTTAGTTTTTCTCCTTTTGAAAAAATTTCTGGGTATATTTTACAACCACTCAACAATGCGATGGATACAATGGTGGATGGTTTATCTACTGCTATCTCAGCACCTTTAAATCTTGCCTCCATCATCTTTATCTTTTTATATGGTTATAATGTTATGACTGGTCGTGTTGCTCTTTCAATGCATAGCCTTCTCAATAATGTCGTTAAAATCGTTGTTGTGACAACAATGGCAACGAATGCGGATACTTTTAATACCTATGTCAAGAATATTTTCTTTGATGATTTAGCAAACGCTATTGGAAACGCTCTCAACAGCAATCCTTCTGACTCTAATGTTTTTGATTATATTTTGTTACAGGCGAGTTCCCGCTATCAAGAGGTCTTATCTAAAGCTTGGTTCCTTGAAAAAATTATGGTTGGCCTTCTTGGCTCTTTAATGATTATAGCTGTTATTATTTTTTGTATAGGTGGTTTTATTGTCCAAATGTTTGCACAGGTCGCACTTGTAATGATTATAGGACTAGGACCACTTTTCATTAGTTTATATTTGTTCAATGCAACCAGAAAATTTACTGATGCATGGATTACAACATTAGCAAATTTTACCGTTTTGCAAGTTCTAGTGATCATGCTGGGAACGATTATGTGTAAAATTATCTTGCACGTCCTCAGAGGGACATATGATTCAATCTATCTCCTTTTCCCTCCTGTCGTTGTCATTTCGATAGTAGGTGCTATTCTCTTCCGTGCACTTCCTGGTATTGCCTCTGCATTAGCGAGTGGGGGACCATACTTTAACTCTGGAATATCTTCGGGTGGGCAGATTTTCTCGATGCTTTCCCATGGTGGAAGAGCAGCAAAAAATGCAGTTTCAAAAGTTTCTGGTGCAGCAGGTGCCGCAGCAAATGCTGCAAAACGTGGAGGTCGTGGTGCATTTTAATATCCAACACTTTTTTTAAGAGTTAGAGTTTTTGTCTTTTTCATGAACGCGCTAATGCGCGTTCATGATGCAGAAACTACGTGAAACACCTGATCTTCTTGGTTTTATAATTTTATCATACGCTTTGTTAGGATTGTTTAGAGCAAAAAAACCATGCGTTGTATTTCAAAATATTTGTGAGTTCAAAAAATGAAACAAAAGAGTATCGTTATTGTAATCTTGATGATCATTCTTACTGGCTGTGCCTCACTCAATGGCCCCAAAAAACCGCCAAAATGTAATGGTCAGCATACCCGTGCTTTAAATAAAGATAAATGGGATTGGGCCAATAAAAACGTCATCTTACCAGAAAAGATCATTAGACCTGTTACAACTCCTATCATTCTCAACACGCTAGAAAGTGAAAAAGCAGCGGCCAACACGGTGTTAAATACAACCTCCTTAAATCCTGTAAGTCATAAAACGCTCTCTAATAAAACTGTGGAGGTTTCGCGTGAAAAGTAATGAATTTAATGAATATATAAAAGAGGCTCGCTCCTTCGATATTGATCGTATGCATGGCATGCGACAACGGATGAGAATTGCCCTAGCTTTGACGGTGCTTTTTGGCTTGATAACAATCGCTTTAGCATTAGCTGTAGCAGCCTTAACGCCCTTAAAAACCGTAGAACCCTTCGTGATCCGCGTTGATAACTCTACAGGCATTGTCGATACTGTCAGCGCTTTAAAAGAAACACCTAATGACTATGATGAAGCGATAACGCGCTATTTTGCAAGCAAATACGTTCGTGCACGTGAGAGTTTTCAAATATCCGAGGCGGAAAACAATTTTCGCTTGATTTCTCTTTTATCTTCACCAGAAGAACAAACCCGTTTTGCTAGATGGTATGCAGGAAACAATCCAGAAAGTCCACAAAATATCTATCAAAACATGACAGCTACAGTCACAATCAAATCCATCTCCTTTTTAAGCAAAAACCTCATTCAAGTACGTTACTACAAAACAGTGAGAGAATTAAATGGAAAAGAAAACATTTCCCATTGGGTTTCGATTTTAAATTTTTCCTATATTAACGCACGCATTTCAACAGAGGACCGATTAGTCAACCCACTTGGCTTTCAAGTATCGGAATATAGATCTGACCCAGAGGTGATACAATGATCAGATTTTTAAAGACAATCTTTTTCGCATTTATTGCCGTAATAAGCTGTCTTACAGGACCATCATTTGCTGAAACCGCTCCTGTTAGTGCACGCAAAGACAATCGTATCAGATTTGTCAATTATGATCCACATAATGTCACGCAAATCATTGGAACCATTCGTTCTTCTGTCCAGCTTGAATTTGCTGAAGACGAAGAAGTGACCTATGTGGGTATTGGCAATTCTGTTGCTTGGCAAGTTGCACCAGCCGGCCACTTTGTCTTTCTGAAACCACGCGAAGTCCAACCTATCACCAATTTACAAATTGTAACAAGCCGCCAAGATGGCAAAAAACGCTCTTATCAATTTGAACTCCAAATACGTGAAGGCGATGTTTCCGTGGGAAATGAGACATATTTTCTTGTAAAATTTCGCTATCCAGAAGATGAAGCCTTGCGGAGAAAGTTAGCTGAAGCAGCAAAAGCTGAACAGCATAAAGAAAATTTTGTCAATGATATTTTAAATCTCCATGAGGATTTTGGACCACGCAATTGGGCTTATGAAGCACAAGGTTCATTTCTAATTGAACCAAGCTCTGTCTATGACAACGGTAAAACAACAACCTTTATATTTTTGGGCAATGTTGAAATCCCTGCCATTTATCTTGTCTCGCCTGATGGACAAGAATCTCTTGTTCCAAAATCTATTAAAGGAAATAAGGTCATTGTCCATGCCACGGCCGCACAATTCACTTTGCGGCGTGGAAATGAAGTGCTGTGCATCTTCAATAGGAGGTTTGTACCTGAAGGAATTAATCCAGAAACTGGTACAACATCACCATCTGTACAACGTAAAGTGAACATAGGAAACAGTCATGAATGACGAAATAGATGAAAAAACCATCAATGATCGCGATACGATAAAAGATGGTCAAGGAAAAAAACAGCGTTATAATGCAAGCAAAGCAATCGCTCTTGTTATTCTTTTCGGTGTCTGTATTTATTTAGCATATTCAACGCTTGTCACAGGCAAAAAACAACCGATTGAACCTCCAAAAGAAGGGGTTATTAAGCAAACAGAGCTTTTCCACCCTGTTCCGCCAAAACCTCTCTCTCCTGAACCGAACAACCAAAACGAAGCCCTTTTGCCCAAAGTTGAGCTTCCAACACCAAAAATAAATCACCAAAACGCCAATGATCCACTCTTAGAAGCAGCGCAACGTGCTCCTGTATTAGCTTATGCAAACACACAACAAAACCAAACAACTCTGAATAATAACCCTTCGCTTGACCAATACGAAAACAATCCGAATGAAACAGTACAAAACTTTAATTATCTTCTCCAATCAACAAACCTTGCAAGTGCGCGTGCATCAACCCTTGGTAATCGAAACTATATTATCGCAATGGGTGCCTCCATTCCCTGTATTTTAGAAACAGCAATCAGCAGTGATCAACAGGGTTTTGCCAGTTGTATTGTCTCCAGAGATATCTTATCAGATAATGGACGTGTTGTCTTACTTGACAAAGGTACACAAATTGTTGGCGAATATCGCGCCGGATTAAAAAGAGGCCAAAATCGTCTCTTTGTGCTATGGAATAGAGCAAAAACACCAAATGGTATCATTATAACCTTATCCTCCCCAGCAACGGATTCTTTGGGACGTTCTGGTATTGACGGCGATATTGATAACCATTGGTTAGAGCGTATTGGATCTGCACTGCTTATATCGATTGTCAAAGACGCAACACGTTATACTAACAAATATTTATCGAAAGATTCAGAGACAAATAGCTCTGAAACAGTCTCTTCAGGACAAAACATCGCAAATATTCTCGTAGGAAATTACACCAATATTCCTCCAACATTGACCAAAAATCAAGGAGAAATGATCAATGTCTTTGTTGCTCGTGATTTAGATTTTTCCAATGTTTACAAATTGGAAGTGATCGAAAACAAAAAACAGATTGTGAAACGCGCCCTTTCAAGAAACTTTCATAAAAAAACTCTGGTGACTGAGAAATGAACGAAAATGTACAAAAGTTTGGGGATGAAACCATCGCAATCGTTTTAACTAAACTGGAACCAATCAGTGCCTTTCTGAAAGATGATAGTCTTTTTGAGATTGTCATCAATCGTCCTTATCAAGTGATGACGGAAGGTGTTGAGGGATGGAAAACAATAGACACGCCATCTCTTTCGTTTAATGAGCTCATGGGCATCGCTAAAGTTGTTGCCTCTTATTCCAAGCAAAGTATATCCGAAAAAAATCCAATATTATCTGCAACACTACCTGGCAATGAACGTATTCAGATTGTCATTCCTCCTGCCGTAGAAAAAGATACGATCAGTATGACAATTCGAAAACCATCATCGCGGAATTTTTCACTCGAAGATTTAGCAAATAAAGGGATTTTTTCCGTGTGTGAACAAATCTCATTTACACCTTTGAAAAATTACCATACACGTCTTAATGAACTCAAAAGCACTGAGCATAACTTAACAACGGCTTACTATCATAAGGATTTCGTCTCCTTTTTAAATCAAGCTGTACAACTACAAAAAAATATTCTCATTGCAGGAAAAACAGGCTCTGGAAAAACAACACTATCAAAAGCATTAATCGCCAAAATTCCCCCTGATGAGCGTATTATCACCATTGAAGATACACCAGAATTGGTTGTACCACAGCATAATTGTGTCTCTATGATCTATTCCAAAGATGGACACGGCTTATCTTCTGTTGGACCCAAAGAATTGCTTGAATCAGCTTTACGCATGCGGCCTGACCGTATTCTTTTGCAAGAACTTCGAGATGGAACCGCTTTTTATTATATCCGCAACGTCAATTCAGGACATCCAGGTTCGATCACAACAGTTCACGCATCAACAGCACTTTCTGCATTTGAGCAAATGACACTTCTGGTTAAAGAAAGTGAGGGAGGAAGTGATTTAGAGCGCGATGATATTCGCGGTCTTTTGATTTCAATGATCGATATCATTGTTCAATGCAAACGAATTGAGGGAGAATTTAAAGTCACCGAAATTTATTATGATCCGTTCAAACAAAGAAACATCTTTGGAGGTGATTAAGAGAAAATTACACCTGTTCCACCGGCTTTTTTTTAAGCAAATATTGAAAAGCTGAAAAGGAAAAACAAATGAAAAGAGAAACGACAAAAAAATTTTCATCACTCACACCAGAAGAACTTAAAAAGCGCCGTCAAGCAGTTGATGCTGCTATTAACGCACATGCAATTGAAGGAATAATGCTCCATCCAAAAACACTCGAAATTTTAGAAGAGTATGCAAGAGGGAATATTTCACTAGAGGAATTTAATACTCTTATGGATAACGCTATATTATAAGGAGGCAATTATGCCAAAAGCAAAAACAAAAGCAAAAAATATATTGTCCATTTCCCCCCATAATTATACCTATCCTAAGACTACCACGCTTAAAAATAAATATGGAACAAAAAATTTAAAAACCTTTCTGGACAAATGTTCGCATGACACAACAAAAGCAATGATCAATCTGCGCGAAGAGCCCCTGCCAGAACAGTTTGATTCCTCTTATTTATGTTATATTCATAAAAGATTGTTTTCCAATACATTTGAATGGGCTGGACAGCTCCGCAATATCCCCTTCACATTTGAAGATGGCACCACTGCTGCCATGCCAGAAATGAAAAGAACAGGCTGGGAAAATGCTTTTGCAATCGGCTATGAAATCCAAGAAGGCTTACAAAGATTAGATCAAGCGCTTGCCGAAAAAAACAATTTGCAAGGTTTAACGCGCGAAGAATTTATCTCTGAAGCAATGGAAATGTTCAATTCTCTCAACCATATCCACCCTTTCAGAGAAGGTAATGGACGCACACAACGGGTTTTTTTTGAAAACCTTGCCAAAGCAGCAGGCCATCAGCTTGAATTTTCACTTGTAACAAAAGAACGCATGATGATTGCAAGTGTTGCAGTAACAGAAGGCAATCTAGAACCTATGCAACACCTGTTTGAAGATATTTCTAATCCAGAAAAAATACGTGTTTTAAGAGAATTTATGGACAACATGAAAAATATCGGGCGTAATGTTAGTGATCGTCCCGTTATGGTTGCAAAGCAAGGTGAAACCTATACAGGCACTTATAGAGGCGCTGGTTTTGAAGGATTTGCGCTCAACGTAAAAGGTGCTTACATTATCAGTTCAAAAGACTACCTCACACCAGAACAACTGAAAACATTAAAACCCGGTGACAAATTCACCTTTACAGCCCCAAAAGCTGAAGAGCTTGAAAAAGTGCTCATCCCAAAAGAGGAATTAGCACCGCTAACAAAAACTGAACTTGCCGAAATGGCTGCAGAAACCGCCTGTATTCATACAAGTCGCAAACAAATACAGCGTTTGTCAAAAACTGTTTATGGCAGCTCAAAAGCATTAGACAAACAGATGGTGGAAATTATCAAAGATCCAAACTTTGGACAAAAGCTCATCCAACAGATTGAAAGCTCTCCGAGTTCTATTGCTAATCTCGCAGGTTTCGACTTCCTATGTATAAAAACTCAAAGACGCGCAATCGCTGAAGAGAACGTTTCTTTACTCTGTAATGCAATTATAAATTATACCCATGCTGTAGAATATACCACAAAAGAAATCCTGCAAGAACATCAAGCAAAACAAAAGCGCTACGCACAAGCAGTAGCAATGCCGAGTAAAAATTTGCAAGAACTTCTTTCCTTACCACAAGAATTACAGCAAGAAGCCTTAATCAACTCCCCTCTTCTTCGCCAAGAACTCTGTAATCTTGTTAAAGATATCAATTGCCGTCTCTCTCCAGACGAACATAAAGCAATTAAGTGCGGTAATCATGAAACACTCTCTACCAGTGTTGGTATATCAGAACACAAAGCAAAGGATATTATAACAATTGTTCAGAATATAAAAGAAACCTACAAGCAAGCACAAGAACGTACAATAAGTCGTTCAAATACGTTAGCCATAGCCCACTAAAATGAGGCATGACATCTTTATTTGAATAATCTGGAGTGAATTGTGTTGATCATGATAAAGGAGATATTTAACGTCATAAAATGGACACGGCTTATCTTCTGTTGGACCCAAAGAATTGCTTGAATCAGCTCTACGCATGCGGCCTGACCGTATTCTTTTGCAAGAACTTCGAGAT
>NZ_JH725098.1:64378-70998 GCF_000278155.1 Bartonella doshiae NCTC 12862 = ATCC 700133 | reverse complement strand
CTTAAAAAGCGCCGTCAAGCAGTTGATGCTGCTATTAACGCACATGCAATTGAAGGAATAATGCTCCATCCAAAAACACTCGAAATTTTAGAAGAATATGCAAGAGGGAATATTTCACTAGAAGAATTTAATACTCTTATGGACAACGCTATATTATAAGGAGGCAATTATGCCAAAAGCAAAGTCAAAAACAAGAGGATCTCCCTCCCCCCATAATTATATCTATCCTGGTACCAAAATACTCAAAAATAAATATGGAGAAAAAGATTTAAAACTTTTTCTGAAAAAATGTTCGTGTGATATAGAAAAAGCAACAAAGATTTTGCGTAAAGAATCTTTGCCAAAACATTTTGATTCCGCTTATCTATGCCATATCCATCACCAATTGTTTAAAAGAACATTTGAATGGGCCGGACAGCTCCGCACTGTTCCCTTCACATTTGCAGACGATAGCGTTGCTGCCATGCCAGAAATGAAAAGAACGGAATGGGACAATGCTTTTGTAAGCGATAAAGAAATCCTCGAAAGCTTACAAAGATTAGATCAAACGCTTGCCGAAAAAGACAATTTACAAGGTTTAACGCGCAAAGAATTTATCTCTGAAGCCGTAGAAATATTTATCTCTCTCAAAAATATACACCCATTCATAGATGGCAATGAGCACACAGAACAATTCTTTTTTGAAAATCTCGCCAAAGCAGCAGGACATCAGCTTAACTTTTCGCTTGTAACAAAAAAACGCATGATGACTGCCTATACCGAAGCAGTTCAACATGGCAAGACACAACCGATGAGAGATCTTTTTGAAGATATTTCCAATCCAAAAAAAACACGTGTTTTACAGGAATTCATGAACAACATGAAAGAACTTGGGCGCGATGTTAATGAGCATCTTGTTATGGCTGCAAAAGAAGATGAAACCTACATAGGAATCTATAAAGGTGCTGGCTTTGATAGCTTTGTGCTCGATATCCAAGGTACTTACATCATCGGCAATAAAGAGCATCTCTCACCAAAACAAATAAAAACATTAAAAACCGGTGATACAATTACTTTTACCCCCCCAATGACACAAGATCTTGAAAATACGCTCATCCCCAAACAAACATTAGCGCCTCTAACACAAAGTAAAATTTCCGAAATGGTTTCAGAAAGGACCCATGTCCACACAGCGCGAAACCAAATTCAACATTTATCAAAAATTATTTATGGAAGTTCAAAAGCATTAGACAAACAGATGGCAGAGATTTTTCAAAATCCAGACTTAGGCCAACAGCTTGCTGATCAAATCGAACGCTCTCCTCGCTCTATTTCTCGTCTTGCAGGTGTTGATTTTGTTTGCTTTAAGAGCCAAAGGCGCGCAAATGCCGAAGCGCATGTTAATCTGCTTTGTACCGCAATTATGAATTATGCGTATAATGTAAGATATACCCGTCATGCAATCACTCAAGAATATCAAATTGAACAAGAACGCCGCGGAAGAGTAGTAGAAAAGCCAAGTAAAAACTTGCAAAATCTCTTTTGCTTATCACCAGAATCACAGACTAAAGTCTTGTCTCAATATCCTCTGTTGTACCAAGAACTCCGCGCTTTTGTACACAATTTAGATTTTCGTCTCTCAGCAAAGGAATATAATGCGATCAAAAACCATGACTATGAAACACTTGCGAAAAGTATAGGTGTACCAGAGCAGAAAGCACAAGAAATTACCAACACTGTTCAAAAGGCCAAAGAAATACATGGGCAAGCCTATATGCGCAAACTAAATCGCTCAAATACGCTCGCTATGGCTAGCTAAAAATGTGGAATCTTGCTCCTTTACTTGAACACCCATAGTTGAAGAGTTTTGACACTCTCCCACCTATAGGAGCGTATCTCACATCCTAGCAGTGATTTTGAAAGTATCGTTTTGTCGCATAATTAGAGAAAACCGAAAGTAAGAGACAATGAAATACACAAAAACACAATTAGTACTTATTTTTATACCAATCATTTTAGGAAGTTTAATTCTATTCCTTATTCCTCATTTGTTATCCTATGTAACAAATGGAATGACAAGCAATCAAGCCTATTGGTATCTTCGTTCAGAACCCTTACTGATGCTTGTGTTGGTCCCTACTGTATTCTTGATTTATACACTCTTGCAAAAACTACATCTGCGTAAAGCAATTACATTTATCTCCGCTCTTTGTTTTTCTCTTATTGCGCTTTACTTTATTAGTGGTGAAATCAAACGCTTAAGTCCTTATGTTGATCAACTAGAGATAACATGGAGCTATGCTCTAAGATTCATGGATTCTATGGTTATCTTTGGAACAATCATCGGTGTTTTTCTCTTAGTTATCCAAGTCATAATAGCTTCTCCGCGCACAAACAATATCAAACGTGCCAAAAAAGGAATTTTTGGTGATGCATCATGGATGAATTTAAGAGAGGCAGCAAAAATTTTTCCTGCCAATGGCCAAATTGTTGTTGGTGAAAGATACCGCGTTGATCAAGATAGAGTGCGTGATATTCCTTTTGCACCTGGCAATAAAACAACATGGGGAAAGGGCGGAACGGCACCGTTGCTTACCTTTAATCTTGATTTTGGCTCAACCCACATGATCTTTTTTGCCGGTTCAGGTGGATATAAAACAACAAGTACAGTAGTACCAACATGCTTAACATATCCTGGATCAATTATTTGTCTTGATCCTTCAACAGAAGTTGCACCAATAGTTAGGTTTGCACGCAAAAAGATGGGCAATAGAAATGTTATCGTCCTCGATCCCAATTCAGTCTTAACAAAAAATTTTAATGTTCTTGATTGGCTTTTAGATGAAAATGTACCACGTACACAACGCGAAGCCAATATTGTAAGTTTTTCTAAATTACTTCTTTCAGATAAAAAATCAGATAATTCTTCAGCAGAATATTTTTCAACACAAGCGCATAATCTTTTAACGGCTCTTCTTGCGCATGTTATATTCTCCGATGAATATGAAGATAGTGAACGCAATCTAAAAACATTGCGCGAAATTCTGTCTCAATCAGAAACGGCTGTTGTCAATCAATTGCGCATGATTCAAGAAACAACCCCCTCTCCATTTATTCGTGAAATGGTTGGCATTTTCACAGAAATGGCAGAGCAAACCTTTTCAGGGGTTTATACAACCGCATCAAAAGATACCCAATGGCTTTCTTTATCCAATTATGCTGATCTTGTCTGTGGAAATGATTTTGCATCCTCAGATATTACGAATGGAGATATTGATGTTTTTCTCAATCTTCCAGCAAGTATTTTAAACAGTTATCCAGCAATTGGACGCGTGATCATTGGTGCTTTTTTGAATGCTATGGTGATAGCTGATGGGAAATACAAAAAGCGTGTTCTGTTTGTTTTGGATGAAGTTGACCTTCTTGGTTATATGAATATCTTAGAAGAAGCACGCGATCGTGGTCGTAAATACGGTACATCCTTGATGCTCTTTTATCAATCCTCTGGTCAGCTGGTTAATCACTTTGGGGAATCAGGAGCACGTTCATGGTTTGAAAGCTGTTCATTTGTAAGTTATGCTGCTATTAAAGACCTCCAAACAGCCAAAGACATTTCAGAACGTTGTGGTCAAATGACCATTGAAGTGACCGGAACAAGTAAATCGAGAGGGATATCCTTAGAAAAAGGCTCTCACAATATCAACTATCAACAAAGAGCCCTGATTTTACCTCACGAAATCATTCAAAATATGCGTCAAGATGAACAAATTATTCTTATGCAAGGGCATCCCCCTTTACGATGTGGTCGCGCGATCTATTTTAGAAGAAAAGACATGTTAGCTGCTGCTGACAAAAACCGCTTTGCCCCCAAAGCAAACTGAAAAACATTACTACGAGGCCAACAGAAGAGAAAAAAGTAAAAAGCATACGTTCCTGTTTAATAAAGCCCTTTAAAAGGAATTTGAGCATGATAGGACAAAAAAGATATGGTAGAGGAAAATCCTTTATTTCTACTTCTATAACTATACTAAAAAGTATTCATGCTTCTTATAAAAAGTTGCGTAATAATCAAATAATCCATAATGATCCTACTCAACATAACTACCATAACCTCCCTATCTATGCTTTCCTTTTTTATCAATGGGCTTTTAAATACAACGCTATGGAAGAAAAAATATCAGAAATCTCTGTCCTTTGTAAAAAGGCGAACAGAGAACGGCTTATAAAAACAATCTTCCTTCCACATTCTCTCTCTATTGCATCAAAAGGATTACAAAAACACCGCACCATGATTGCCAAAATCATCAACGCATATGATGCACCACGTGAGAAAACCCCATTTTATCTTAGAACAATCGAAGTTTTACAAAATAGGCGAAGGGGAGATATTGCACACAAAAAGTTCAACACGCTTATGCATCACCCTTCCTTATAACTTATAAGGAGATAACATATGTTAGAGCATAACTATCTGTATAAGAATGGTACAACACTAAAAAATAAATATGGCATAAAAAACTCACAAAAACTATATGCGCGCACTGCCAATGATGCTGCCAAAGAAGCGGTAAACTTTCGCTATGAACCACCACCTCGAAAATTTAACTCTCAATATCTGAAAACAATTCACTGGAGTCTCTTCCATAAGAGTTTTGAATGGGCCGGACAGACCCGCGATAAACTCTTTACATTTGAAGATGGGAGCTCTGCCCATATGCCAGCGATGCGACCAAAAGGATATCCAGTTCCTTTTGCCATCGGTCCACAAATTCAAAAAAGATTGAAGCAGCTAGATCGAAAACTTGCTGCAATGAATAATTTACAAGGTTTATCGCGCCAAGACTTTGTTGAAAATGCTGCTACAGTCTTTGCAGAACTCAACTCTATACATCCTTTCAGAAAAGGCAATGGGCGCGCGCAACGAATGTTTATGGAAAAGCTTGGACAAGCAGCAGGCTATGAAATTGATTTTTCGTTTACCACAAAAGAGCGCATGGACACCGCTTGTATAGCAGCAATGCAACATGGTAATCAAGAACCGATGCATCATCTTTTTGAAGATATTACGCATCCCCAAAAAGCATTTATTTTAAAAGAATTCATCTACCAGATGAAAGAATGTGGTCTTAGCCAAATCAACAATCGCGTAGTTGTAGCAGCAAAAGAAGGTGTGAAATATGATGGATTCTATAGAGGCCACGCAGCAGAAGGATTTGTGATAGAAGCAAAAGATGTTTTTGTCATAGGCCATATAGATGATCTCTCACCACAGCAAATCAAAACATTAAGAGATGGCGACTACATATCTTTTGAAAAAACCAATATTCAAAACTTGCAAAAAACACTCATTCCCGCAGAAATATTAATGCCCCTCACGTATGAAGAGCTTGTCGAAAAGATTACAAGCGATCCTTTTGTTGAAATCTGCCAAAAAGAAGTTCTACGTTTATCAAAAATTGTTTATGGAAAAACACAAACATTAGATGAAAAATTAGAAATGATCTATGAAGATCCAAACTTATGCGAACAGCTTGCCGATAAAATCGCTGAAGATCCTAAATCAATTAACAAGCTTGCGGGAAGAAAAATTCTTTGCATAAAAAGTCCAAAACGTAGACGTGCTGAAAAGGCCGTTTCACAACTCAGTGAAACACTTAAAGGTTATGCTACAACGATACAACGAACAAAGGATGAAATCCTAGAAAATCATGAAAGGGAACAAAGATGCAAAAAACAACTTGTCGAGTATCCAAGTAAAAACTTACAACAGCTTTTTTCCCTACCACAGGAACAACGAGGAGAAGTCTTGTCTCATTCTCGTGCGCTACAACAAGAACTTCATGTTTTTTCACGCAAATTATACAATCGCCTCTCATCAGAAGAGCGTAAAGCTATAGAAGAACAAAACCACACAAGACTTTCGTGTTTGCTTGGTACATCGGAAAGCAAAGCAAAAGAAATTTCCAACATCCTGAAACAAACCAAAGAAACACAACATCAAGTGCGCACCCTTAAAATCAGTCGCTGCTCATCAATGGCTCTTACCAACTAAACATAAGATAATTTTTACTTTTCCATCCAGTTTCCTAATGCAAATCTTGCTATTTGAATTATATAAAAAGAGATTGCGCAATATTAAAAAATAATCATAAAAAATAACCTCAATAATTTTATATAACTCATTGATAAAATTTCATAAAAAAGCTGTATAAAAGTCATAAATATCGACTACGATGATGGCAAATAGCGGAAAATTGAAAATCTTTGGAAACTATTCCTCTTTTGCATAAAAACTTCAAAATATAAAGGTGGAAAATATGCCAAAGAGTTTTTCTGAAATAAACAAAAAAAGCTTGAAAGGAAACAAGCATGAAAAAAAATCAACTTTCATCATCACATACACAAGAACCCATATATGCAACAGTAAAACCACGCAATGAAAGAGGATCTCCCACCAGAGATAATTCTGGTGGAAGAATTCCAGAGCTCGAAGCACAATATGCAGAGATGCAAATACGCACACAAAGAGGACAACACACAAAAACACAAGAAGACGTCATTTATGCAGATGTGCGACCCCGCACACAAAGAGGACAACACACAAAAACGCAAGAAGACGTCATTTATGCAGATGTGCGACC
>NZ_JH725098.1:62959-64278 GCF_000278155.1 Bartonella doshiae NCTC 12862 = ATCC 700133 | reverse complement strand
AACGCAAGAAGACGTCATTTATGCAGATGTGCGACCCCGCACACAAAGAGGACAACACACAAAAACGCAAGAAGACGTCATTTATGCAGATGTGCAACCCCGCACACAAAGAGAGCCGCATCACCATCAACCAGAAGAAACCGTCTACGCACAAGTTAGCACAGGAAGTACCCCTACCTCTCCTAGATCCCAGAAAGATCAAATGACTGTAAAGTTTTTACAAAACGTAGACATCCAATATGGTGCAATCGAAGTCCAAGAATGGTGCAAAGTTGTTTATGGTGATCAGCATGCTTTGAATAACCAACTTGCTAAAATGCTTGAAAATCCACAGAAGGCAGAAAATGTCGTACGAGATATTATGGCAAATCCTGAAGATTTTGGTAAACTTGCAGGTAGAGCAGTACTTGGCATAAAATCCCCACAACGAAGAGAAGCTGAAAATGGTTTTTCTCCCCTATGTGATGCTCTTGAGAGGCATGCACAAACTCTAAAAAAGCTACACAGGGACTTGACACGTGAGCACTCACAACACAAAGGCATTGAGAAAGAAGAAAGAAGTCCAGAAAGACGAGCACACAGACATCATTATCGCGCAAAAGAGGAAAGCCAGACTGGTCCAAAGCAAGAACAACCACGTAAAGATAAAGGCCACAAGATAGCTTTTGCTATGTAAATAAAAGTAAGAACAAAGACTTTTAAATTAAATCTCTTGGCGCAATCTTCACAATATGATTTGCGCCAGAGAAAAGAGAGTAATGTTATAAAAATATGATCAAAATAAACCGTGTAATTTTTTATAACATATTGATAAAATTTCATAAAAAAACTGTATAAAAGTCATAAATATCGATTACGATAACTATAAATAGCGGAGGATTGGAAATCTTTGGAAATCATTTCTCCTTTGTATAAAAGTTATCAAAGTATAAAGAGGAAGAGTGCGCAAAGAAGTTTTCTAAACAAATCGAAAAGTTTGAAAGGAAACAAGCATGAAAAAAAATGAACCTTCCCCCTCAACATCTAAAATTCCAGAGGATCTATATGCAAAGCCTAGTCCACGCCTTCGAAAAAATCCTTCCCAGCCCCAATCTGTACACACGACATCAGAGCAACAAAAATCAAGAGAAAGCATCTACGACGTACCAAGGTCATCCAAGGAGCCCGCTTACCCCCATCAATCCGTGCACACAACACTAGAGCAACAAAAATCAAGAGAAAGCGTCTATGACGTACCAAGGTCATACAAGGAGCCCGCTTACCCTCATCAATCCGTGCACGCAACACTAGAGCAACAAAAATCAAGAGAAAGCATCTAT
>NZ_JH725098.1:43355-62859 GCF_000278155.1 Bartonella doshiae NCTC 12862 = ATCC 700133 | reverse complement strand
TGACGTACCAAGGTCATACAAGGAGCCCGCTTACCCTCATCAATCCGTGCACGCAACACTAGAGCAACAAAAATCAAGAGAAAGCATCTATGACGTACCAAGGTCATACAAGGAGCCCGCTTACCCTCATCAATCCGTGCACGCAACACTAGAGCAACAAAAATCAAGAGAAAGCGTCTATGACGTACCAAAATCGAATAAAAATCTCTATCAAAACCTTCGAGTCATATACGCAACACTAGAGCACCAAACACCAGGAGAAGGTGTCTATGACATACCAAGGTCGGCTAGGAGGAACCTTGCTCAAAGCTCCCAAACTACATACGCAAAATTAAGATATCCCACACCAGAAGAAGATATCTATAACATGCCAAGATCAGCTAGGAATTCTGCTCTTCGTCCCCAATCCGTATATGCAAAACCAAAGTATCCAACGCCAGAACCAGAAGAAGGTATCTATGAAACACCGGATTTTAACAGAAGTCGCTTCCCAAGCATTGAACCTGTTTCGTTACAAGAAACAACAAACTCTCTTTCAAGCCAAGAAGTTTTTAACAGACTGAAAAACAGCACAGAAATCCAATTTTGCATGGCAAAAGTACGTTATTGGTGTGGTCTTATTTATAACAAGCCAAATATTTTGCAGAGTAAAATGGAAGATATACTTAAAAACCCACATGAGGAAACACAACTCGCAGAACAAATCAAAACTGACCCAAAGTCTATTCATAAGTTTCGTGGTTATAAAATATGTGGTCAAAAAACATCTACACGTGTAATTGCTGAAAACAGTGTTATGTCCTTGTGTCAATCTTTTAAAGAATTTGAAACCGCTGTAAATGCGACACTAAATGACATTATATTGGAGCATCAAACACAGCAAGAGCGTGCTACTGTTTCAAGAACACACACTAGACATGTTCACAGAAACTTCCAACAAACAAGAGAAGAAAGAAGACGACAACCACAGCAAGAACATCCCCACAGAAATAGGAACCAAAGAGCTGCAACTTTTGCTCTGTAAAATGGATAAAATGCAAACCTTTACATCAGATCTCTTGGCGCAATTTTTACAATATAATTTGCGTCAAGAAATACTGTAAAAATTCTGAAAACATATATTAAAACAAATCCCATAACTTTATGTAACTTATTGATAAATTTCATAAAAAAGCTTTATAAAAGTCACAAATACCCATTACTATAAGGCGTATATAATGAAAATGCATCAAAGAGTTTTTTGAAACCATAAGTGTAAAAGCTTAAAAGGAAATATTTATGAAAAAAAACAATACTCATCCTCTTACAGCCACAAATACAGAAGCCTTATACGCACAAATTGACAAAAAGAACAAAAAATCACCTCTTCAAGAAGAAGTAACATACGCAGAGCTTAATCTACAACCAGCACAAAAGTCTTTCGTGCGCACAGAAAAAGAAACTATCTATACAGAAGTCGCTTCACGAGGTTCACTCAGTCCCCTCACGGAAGAACAAATTGCAGATAGAGTAAAAAATACCCATTTGGTCAAAACATATACAGAACAAATAGCACGTTTATCTCAAACTGTTTATGGTCGTGAAGATATTTTTCAAAGCAAAATGCACGATATTATCAGAAATCCAAATTTAGGGGATGAATTCTCATGGCAACTTGCAGCATATCCTAAATCTTTTGGGAGGATTGCTGGCATAAATTTCTGCGGCTTAAAAAATGATAGACGCAAAGAAGCTGAAACCGCATTTGTTTCGCTGTGTGCTGCCATTGATGGTTTTACAGGAGCTGTACAATATGAGAGAGAGAAGCTTTTACCTTCCCCATTCATAAGACAAGAACACCATAAACAAGAAATACAAAGTGCAAGCCTGCAAGAAGTACTTCATCATCCTCAAAAAGAGAGAATGTCCCCCACAGATGAAGATATCATAAGCATGGTTCAAAGCAATGGATCAATCCGCAGATATCACAAACAAGTTGAATATTGGTGTGGAATGACATTTGGCAATCCAAATCTTCTAAAGGAAGAATTGGCGAATATTTTGAAAAATCCTGAACAAAGTACAGAGCTCTTATCAAAGCTTGAAGATAATCCGAAATCTGTCCATAAGCTTGCTGGCATAAATTTCTGTGGCATTAAAAATAAAACCCGCATACAGGCTGAAAACAGCCTTTCACACCTTTGCGTTGCTCTTGAAACTTATATCAGTGCTATAACAGAAGTACGGGAGAGTCTTATGCATAACCATTTGGCACAACCACAAAAACCCAATACTTTCTCAAAACATCATACACAAGAAACAGTGAAAAACCTTCAGCAGACAGATGAAAAAGCTCTGTCCGCTTTGCAAAAGACGCAACCGCGTAAAGCTACAGGCAAAGAAGTGTTTTTTGCTATGTAGGCATGCATAAGGTTTTAGCCTTTAATCAAATCTCTTGGTACAAATGACACAAAGTGATTTGTACCAAGGAGTATTGTATAATGTCGAGAAAAGATTTTTCATAGTTTCCTTTTCATTTGATGCAATTGATTGATAAAATTCACAAAAAAACTGTATAAAAGTCATAAATACCGATTAAGATCCTTACAAATAGCGAAAATCTTTTGAGACCATTCAAATTAGCATACTCCTTTGAATAAAAAGCTATATATAAAAGTGGAGAGTGCACCGCAAAGGTTTTCAAAAATTTTGAGAAAGCTTGAAAGGAAACATGCATGAAAAAGAATTATCCCTCTCCTTCGGTAGCTCGCTTAGTAGAAGAGTTTGAAAAACGCCATGAGCAATCTGCTAGGCCCCCCTTACCCTCACAATCTCCATCCACAACTCCTACTCAGCAAAGACCACAAAGACCACCTCGTGCAAGAGACAGAGAACAAAACATTACAACCACACAAAAGGATACAATACCCTCTGTTACAACTGCTCAGCAAAGACCACAAAGACCACCTCGTGCAAGAGACAAAGAAAAAAACATTACAACCACCGCGCAAGAGAGTGAAATACTATACGCTATACCTACTCCGAGGCAATCACCGCGCGCAGGAGAAAAAGTTACTAAAGCAGGACAAGAAGAACCTCTTTACGCTATACCTACTCCGAGACAATCACCACGCGCAGGAGAAAAAGTTACTAAAGCAGGACAAGAAGAACCTCTTTACGCTATACCTACTCCGAGGCAATCACCACGCGCAGGAGAAAAAGTTACTAAAGCAGGACAAGAAGAACCTCTTTACGCTATACCTACTCCGAGGCAATCACCACGCGCAGGAGAAAAAGTTACTAAAGCAGGACAAGAAGAACCCCACTACGCTACTCCAAGGCAATCACCGCGCACGAGAGAGCCAGCTATTAACATATTAGAATACGAATTATTGATGCAAGCATATCAAGAAGAAATTCGATATTTATCTCAGCTTATTTATGGTGATCGGCTCATTTTCGAACAAAAAATGGAAAATATTCAAGAAAACCCCAATCTGGGAGAAGAGTTCTTATGGCAAATCACAGAAAAACCTCGGTCTATTTCTAAATTTTCTGGTAAAAAATTTCTTTGTTTTAAGACAAATGCACGCAAAATAGCTGAAGAAAATCTTTCATCTTTGAGTGCTGCCGTTGAAGGTTATCTATATACTGTAAAATATATACAAGAGAACTCCTCCCATGCTTCTCAGACGGAACAAAGGCTGCATGAACAAGCTATAGAAAGAACGCAACAGCTCACTCCTGAAGAGAAAACTGTGTCTCTCTCGCTTGTGGAAATTTCCAAAAGAGTTGAAAAAGATCCCTCTATTCGATATTGTAAAGCAGAAATCCAGTATTGGAGCAAAATGGTTTATGGCGATCCGTTTATTTTTCAAGGTAGACTTGAGGATATTCAAAAAAATCCCGTTTTTGGAGAAGAACTTTTATGGCAACTTAAAGAGCATCCCGAGCTTTTTCCTAAATTTGTAGGTCACAAGGTACTTTGCATAAAAAATGATGCACGCAAAAAAGCTGAAGAAGTTTTTCCTACCCTATGTACTGCCATTGAAAATTATACGGAATCCATAAAACAAATAAGAGATAAAATTGTACGCGTACATACGGAAGAGCAAAAATTCAGTGTACAATCTACTGAGCTAGATAGAAACGTGCAAAAACAACAAGATTTATCGAAATCTGCTAAACTGCTCAAGCAGGCATATCAAGAGGTTGTTGGAACTTCTAGACAAACGGATAACAGGCCAGCAGACGTTCGACCACGAAGAGCTGAATCATCAAAAGCAATAGCTTTTGCTAATTAAACGTGCATAAGTTTTAGCTTTTTATCTTATCTCTTTGTGCAAATCGTTTTGTATTTGCCCGGATAGTTATAAGAAAATTTCATTATATCATGGAAAGTTTTCATTACACCTATAATTTAACGTAATGCATTGATAAAAAATACAATTATAAACAATGACTACGATCCATGCTAATAAAGACAAAGTTTTTGAGGCCGTTCAAATAGGCATCTTATTTTGAATAACGAACTTTAAAAATAAAAAAGATGGAGAATGCACAAAAAAGGTTTTCTAAAAAATAAAAAATCTTGAAAGGAAACATGCATGAAAAAAAAACACCCCTCTCCTTCGGTAGCTCACTTAGTAAAAGAATTTGAAAAACACCATGAGCAATCTGCTGGGCCGTCCTTACCCCCGCAATCCCCATCCACAATACCTACTCAACAAAGACCACAAAAACCGCCACGCGCAAGAAACACAGAACAAAGCAGTGCAACCACACAAAAGGGTGAAACACATTACAAAACGATGCATGAATACATCTATGAAAATAAAAATGTTACAGCGCTTAATTTCATGTATCCCTATACTACTACGCTAAGAAATAAATATGGAACAAGAGACCACAAAAAATTTGAGATACGATGTGCACATGATGTAACACAAGCACTCATTAATCTACGGCAAGAAGCACCACCGCAAAAACTAACATCCGCATATCTGCTCTACCTTCATCATGCCTTATTTAAAAACAGTTTTGAATGGGCAGGGCAAACGCGTGAAAAACCATTTACATTTGCAAGTGGCATCACTGCCTATATGCCAGAGATAAAAAAAGCAAATATATCTTTTGCATCAGGAGAAAAAGTACAGGAAGGGCTTAAAAATTTAGACAAAACACTTTCTGAAAAGAATAGCTTAAAAGGCCTAACCCGCGAAGAATTTGTTGAAAATGCTGCCGAAATGATGACCCAGTTAAATTATACGCACCCTTTTATAGAAGGAAATGGACGCACGCAACAACTGTTTTTTGAAAAGCTTGCTGAAGTTGCAGGCCATAGTCTAGATTTTTCTCTTGTCACAAAAGAGCGCATGAAATCTGCCAATATTGCAGCTCTGAAAAATGGCAATTCAGAAGAAATGAAAAATTTATTTGAAGAAATCTCCAATCCAGAAAAAACACTTATTTTAAAAGAATTCATGAATCACATGAAAAAAATCGGGCTTGAAACTCTTCGTAATCGTATTGTTATGACCGCTAAAGAAGGTCAGACCTATACAGGATTCTACAGAGGTAGTGGAGAAAATGGCTTCATGCTCGATGCGAATGGTACATTCATTATAGGACATAAGAAAGATCTGCGACCAGAGCAAATAAAAGCATTGAAAATTGGTGACCCTCTCTCTTTCACAGCACCCACAATGCAAGAATCGCAAGAAATTCTTATTGCAAAAGAAATAAAAGCACCTCTTTCAAAAGAAGAACTTATTGAAAAAATTAAAAACAATGCACCACTGCAAGAACGGAAAAAGAAAATAGCATCTTTATCTAAATATGTTTATGGTAAACCATCTATTATCTTAAACAGAATAGAAAAAATTTATGAAAATCCCGCAGCAGGAGAAGAACTTTTAGGACAAATGGCACATGCTCCACGTTCTATTGCTAAACTTGCGGGTTTCGGTATTTCATACTTAAAAACCAACGCACGTGCACGTGCTGAAGAAAATCTTTTACCCCTATTTCAATCTATTGACCGTTATATAGAGGCTGTAGAACAAACAAAAAAAGATATTCTGGAATGTCATAGTGCAGAACAAAAACGCTGTGACAAAACAATAAGACGACCTGGTCAATGGATACAAACTCTGTATCCTCTCTCAAAAGAACAGCGAAAAGCGATCTTATCAAAGTCCCCTGAACTACGCGCAGAAATAACAATTTATTCTAGAGAGCTTAATGAACGTTTATCCGCAGATGAGCATCAAGCTATAAAAGAGAACAATTTTAATACACTCGCTAAAAGCCTCGGAACATCAGAAAATAACGCAAAAAAAATTATAGACGTCGTAAAAAACACACAAAAAATACAAGAAGATATAGAACCGATATATTTTATTCATAGGGAATTCAATGAGCACACAGCACGGAATATAAAACAAACTGTAAGGAAAAGTTATCATAAAACATTCGCTGTAGCTCACGCATCAACAAGTCAAGCAGGAGAAATAAGAGCCTCTATCCTACAAAAACAAAAAATACAAAATGCTCAACTGGATAAAGCTGAACGTCAACAAACAATAAGATAACCCATTAAGCGTGCATACGTTTAGCTTTTAATCTGATCTTTTCGTGCAATTCTTACAAAATGATTTGCATCAGGCAATATTTTGTAAATGTTATAACAAATTTCCTCCAAAACAGCCTTATTAATTTTATGTAACTTATTGATAAAAAATCATAAAAAAACTGTATAAAAGTCACAAACACCAATTACTATAATGGCGAATAGCGCAGAATCTTTGGAGGTAATTCAAGTTGGCATTCTTTCTTGTATGAAAAGCTATCAAAATATCAAGATAGAGAATGCAACAAAGGGGTTTTCCAAAAAAAGTACTGAAAGGAAACATACATGAAAAAAAACCAAACTGGACATTCTGCCCCTCTTACAAGAGAAGAATTAGAAGAAAGCAAAAAAATCGATGATGCAGAACTTCGTCAAAAGCTAAAATTAGCATCACAAAGTTTTGCTTATCCTAATAGCAATGTACTCAAAAATAAATACGGTATTAAGGAACAAGATATACTAAATAAGCAATGTTCTCATGATGTTACACAAGAAATGATCAAGCTGTATCAGGAGCCATTACCAGAGAAGTTTGATTCTGCCTATCTAAAATATATCCATAAACGTTTGTTTCAACATACATTTGAATGGGCCGGAGAGACCCGCGATAAGTCCTTTACATTTAAAGATGGAAGTGTTGCCTTTACACCTATTATAAAAAGAAAAGAATTTAAAACGCCTTTTGCCACGAGCAAACAGGTAGCAGAAGGACTACAAAGTTTAGATGAAACACTCGCCAGTAAAAATTACTTGAAAGGTTTATCACGCGAAGCATTTGTTGATCAGGCAGCAGCATTAATGATAGAGTTGCACCGTCTCCATCCTTTCAGAGAAGGTAACAAGCGCACGCAACGGATGTTTGTTGAAAAACTTGCTCTAGCAGCAGGCCATAATCTGGATTTTTCTCTTGTCACAAAAAAACGCAAGCAATTTGTGACTGTTGAAGCGATGGACAACAACAATCCAGAACCCATGAGGCATCTGCTTGATGATATCTCTCATCCAGACAAGCTGCTTGCTTTAAATGAATTCACCAACGCCATGAGAGATTTAGACATTAGTGAAAGGAATTATCGTCTTGCTGTTGTAGCAAAAGACGGTGAGACCTATCATGGTGTATATAGAGGTGGTGGAGAAAATGGCTTCATGATGGATGTTAATGGTACTTTTATCGTAGGAGTTAAAAGCCATCTTCCACCAGAACAAGTCAAAGCATTGAAAATTGGTGACCGCTTCTCTTTTAAAGCACCAAAAGCTCAAGATATGCAAGAAACGCTCATTGCAAGAGAAAAACTAGCCCCTCTCACAAACGATGAACTTGCTGAGAGGGTTAAAAACAGCACATTAGTCCAAGAAAGCATAAAAAAAATCGATGTTTTGTGCAAAGTTGTTTATGGTGATTCTCGTGCTTTGTATAAAAAAATGCCGAAGATTGAGATTCCTACGACAGTTGAAAGCCTCACTGAAGGAGAACGATTTGCACGACATGTTGGAGCATTTCCTGACTCCATTAAGAGAATTCGTGGTATTAATGTATGTGGTTTAAAAAGTGGTGCACGTCAGCATGCTGAAGAAAATTTTTTACCTTTAAGCCACGCCATTCATGGTTATGTACATGCTTATAGATTAGCAGAAAAGGAAATTCTCGAAAAACATCAGATAGAACAACAGCGCTGTGACAAATGGGTAGGAAGTCCTAGTGAAGAAATAAGAAATCTCCTTTCCCTCCCCAAACAAGAACAGCAAGAACTCTTATCACAATCTCCTGAACTAAGAGCAGAAATAAAGGTTTATATGGGGGTACTCAGTGAGCGCTTATCACCAATGGAGCAGAAAGCTATAGAGAATAGGAATCATTATCAACTCGCTGAATCTCTTGGCACATCACTAAATAAAGCAAAGGAAATTGCTGGAATCTTCCAACAGGGAAAAGAGATACAACGAGATATGCAACAGAGTATACAAAAAAGTATGCAACCGGCGCATGTGCAACGCAGCAAATCCAGGGAGCGCGCAACAGTAAACTGGGATCAACCTTCAGAAGGATACACTAAAAATCTTGACAAATCAGCAATTCAAGCAGAAAAAGTGACAGAATCCGTTACACGAGAAAGAGCGGTACAACAAAGTATTCGACAGCGTAAATCTGAAAGCGTAAAAGTGGTGAGTATGTGTTTATAAGTTTTAATTTTTCAGCTCTTTCTTAAACTGGCTCGTAGCCCTCCAATACCTCTCCTTCATAGGTTGCATTTTCCTTCAAAGGAGAGGTATTTTGTTATACTCTCAGAAAACAAATCAGAAAATCTTCATTTTTGACTAAATTATACCACCCATATGAAGACCTTCAGAATCTTAAGCATTATTGTGAAAGTAGAGACAAAATATTTAACCATTATAAACACTCTATGAAGCTGAATTTCTATTTTATAAAGCTAAAGAGATAAAAAACTCTCCATTCCCTTTGTTGACAGAAGAATAAACGGCATCGCAAAATGTTTGAGAATATGTTATTGCGTTAACCTCTTGATTAAATTTTTACAGTATAAAATGGTTTTATTGATCTTTTTACCATCTTTCCTTCATGATGAGCTCTATATATCTTTATGGCCTTAATTAAGAAATTTGCAACTGTTGCTTCCGGAACACTGATGAGCCGTATTTTTGGCTTTGTACGCGAAATGTTGATGGCAGCAGCGTTGGGTACTGGTCCTGTTTCTGATGCGTTCAATGCGGCTTTTCGTTTTCCCAATACATTCCGCCGGTTTTTTGCTGAAGGCGCTTTTAACGCCGCTTTTATTCCTCTTTTTTCCAAAAAAATTACCGAAGATGGAACAGAAGCAGCATGTAAATTTGCAGAAGAGGTCTTTGGTGTTCTCTTTTCACTGCTGTTACTTTTAACCATTGCCATGGAACTCAGTATGCCTTTTTTGGTACGAACCATTATTGCTCCAGGTTTTGCAGAAAATGCCACAAAATTTAACGCTACGATTCATTTTACCGCAATCATGTTTCCCTATTTAACGTGCATGTCGCTCGCAGCAATGATGGGAGGAATGTTGAATGCTTTACGACGCTATTTTATAGCAGCCATAGCCCCTCTCTTTTTGAATATTATTCTCATTGGCGTGCTTGCCTATGCTTGGATCTATCAGCTTGATGCTTGGCATATTGGCTTAAATCTTTCTTGGGGCGTTTTAGCAGCAGGCATTCTTCAACTCACCTTAATCGCCATTGCTTTACGTCAAAGTGGGATGAAAATTTTTCTCCACCGTCCCCATTTAAGCTCCAATGTTCGTAAGCTTTTAGCCTTAGCTCTCCCTGCTGCTATCACAGGCGGAATCACGCAAATCAATTTGTTAATCAATACCAACATTGCCTCAAGTCAATCCGGAGCTGTATCCTCTTTAATGTATGCTGATCGTCTTTATCAACTCCCGTTAGGAGTAATAGCCATTGCAATTGCCACCGTTCTTTTACCAGAATTAACAAGATCGCTCCGCAGTAAAACACATGAAGAAACCCATCATTTGCAAAATCGCTCTATTGAATTAACCCTGTTGTTAACACTACCCGCATCCATTGCTTTTTTACTGCTCTCCACCCCCATTGTAAGTGTACTGTTTGAGCGTGGACAATTTACCAGTGAATCAACACACCATGTTGCACAACTACTGGAACTTTACGGACTAGGACTTCCAGCTTTTGTTTTGATCAAGGTCTTTATTCCTAATTTTTTTGCCCATGAAGATACAAAAACACCGATGATTTTCACCGGCATTTGCGTTTTCATCAATATCAGTCTTGCTTTAACATTATTTCCAATTTTGTCAGCACGAGGCATTGTTATTGCGGAAATTGCCTCTGGATGGGTCAACGCGCTATTGCTTTTGTCTGTTCTTGTAAAGCGGGGCTATTGGAAATACGATACACAATTGATAAAACGAATTATATGCCTGATAATTACTACGGTTTTAAGTGTACTATTCCTCCATTATATGATTGATGTTCTAGGTTTTTTATCTTTTCCGCTCTCCTCACAAGCATCGTTTTTCTTGCGTGCTGGTACTTTAGCAGGAATTATGGTTGTTATCTTCTTGGTATATTTGAGTGCCTATTTTTTACTTGATACGCATTCTCTTTTTCTTACCCTCAAAAATTTTAAAAAACGTTTATAATCTTCAAACAATAGCGATGATATTTTTTCTTGCTTTCAGAAAAATGCTTTGTCACAACACACAAAACGAATAACTTCATTTAAGAAAGAATTATCCTATGGGCACCTTTACACCCCTTGTCTTTTCCGGCGTACAACCGAGTGGTAATCTGCATCTTGGCAATTATCTTGGAGCCATCAAGCACTGGGTTGAACTACAAAAGTCCTATCATTGTCTGTATTGTGTTGTTGATATGCATGCACTGACAGTTAACCCGGATCCCCTTGTTTTACGTGAATCAACCAGAACCGTTACAGCAACTTTTTTAGCTGCTGGCATTGATCCTCAAAAACAAATTATTTTCAATCAGTCACAGGTTCTTCAACACGCAGAGTTGGCGTGGATTTTAAATTGTATCGCTCGTATTGGCTGGCTCCAACGCATGACACAATTTAAAGATAAAGCAGGGAAAAATCGCGAACAAGCATCCCTTGGGCTTTTTGCCTACCCAAGCTTGATGGCTGCCGATATTTTACTCTATCGTGCCACGCACGTTCCGGTAGGTGAAGATCAAAAACAGCATGTTGAACTCACCCGCGATATTGCGCAAAAATTTAACAATGACTACGCACATCGCATTACTGACTTAAATTTCGCCGTCACCATACAAATGGATGCAGAAAAAAAACAAGTTTTTTTTCCAATACCAGAAGCAATTATTGGAGAAACAGCCACCCGCATTATGTCCTTGCGTGATGGTACAAAAAAAATGTCTAAATCGGATCCTTCAGATTTTTCGCGTATTAATTTAACGGATGATGCTAATCTTATCGCAAAAAAAATACGCAAAGCAAAAACAGACTCTGCTCCTCTTCCCGATACAGTTGCAGAACTAGAAAAACGTCCAGAAGTTAATAATTTGCTTGGTATTTATGCTGCTTTTGCAGAAGTGAGCAAAGAAAAAGCCCTCGCAGAATTTTCCGGACAACAATTTTCAATTTTTAAAACAGCCTTAGCCGACCTTGCCGTCCACAAGCTTGCCCCCATAACGCAAGAATTACGTCGACTTTATCAAGAAAGTGATTATATTGACTCTGTATTGCGTAATGGCGCAGAACGTGCACGCGCACTAGCTGAAAAAAATATGAAAAAAATCCGTGAAATTGTTGGATTTTTGCACAATACATGAGACAATAAACAGACACTGTAAAGAGTCAAAACACCTGTAAAAACAGAGAAAACATATGATCTCTAAGCAAAAAAATCTAAAAAAAAATCACAAACAAAAAATCCTCGTCATTATTGATGAAACACCAGAATATCGGCGTGCCGTTACTTTTGCTATACAACATGCCAAAAACACGAACAGAACACTGGTGTTTCTTTCTGTTATCGACAGTTCAGATTTTCAACATTTTTTGGGTGTCAATGACATTATGCGAACGGAATCAACACAAAGTGCTCGCAAAATATTGAAAGAAATTGCCGATGATATACACACCACTCACGCTCTTGAAACAGAAATAGTTGTACGTGAAGGAAAAAAAATTGATGAAATTTTCAAACTCATCGATAAAGATAAAAAGATTGCCCTCATTGTTTTAGCAGCAAGTGGACATGCAGAAGGACCAGGACCACTTGTCCAATTGATTGCCAATCGAGGAACAGCTTTTTCAATTCCTGTCACAGTCATTCCAAGCAATCTTTCAGATGAAGATATTGAATCTATCGCCTAAAAAATATTCTGGATTCAATTATCTTGCTGGTTCTTAACAAGAAAAAGCCAAGTTCCTAATAAAAAAGGAAAATGTATGTTTATTCAAACTGAAATCACGCCAAATCCTGCAACACTTAAATTTCTACCAGGTCGCGTAGTACTTTCTGAAGGTGTGTTAGAGTTTCGTTCCAGCGAAGAAGCAGCTAAAAATTCTCCTTTAGCAGCAAAACTGTTTAATATCCCTAATGTTAGCAGTGTCTTTTTCGGCTATGATTTCATCACCGTGACCAAAAAAGATGGGGAATGGCAACATCTTAAACCAGCCATTTTAGGCACAATCATGGAACATTTCCTATCCAACGATCCTGTGATTACTACCACCGCCACAACACAAGCACAAAACCATGCACATAACGAAGAATTTTATGATGAAAAAGACGCCGATATCGTCTTAACAATTAAAGAGCTCCTTGAAACGCGTATTCGCCCTGCTGTTGCCAATGATGGTGGAGATATTACTTTCCGCGGATTTGAAAATGGAATTGTCTATCTCAATATGCGAGGCGCTTGTGCCGGATGCCCCTCTTCAACAGCGACACTGAAACATGGAATTGAAAATCTTTTACGACATTTTATCCCTGAAGTCCTTGGTGTTGAAGCCATGCCACAATAAATACAATTGAAATTAAATAAAAATAAGCACAATAGCGAAAAAAGTATGCTCCAAATTATAACCGACTATACTTTTTTAACAAATTCCGACTTTAAACTCATTTGACCAAATCCAGGAATTTTACAATCGATATTGTGATCACCATCCACCAGACGAATATTTTTCACCTTGGTACCGCCTTTTAAAACAGACGAAGCACCTTTTACCTTAAGATCTTTCACCACGATAACGCTATCGCCATTTGCTAGAACCTGACCATTGGCATCATAAACACTATCGGAAATAGAAAGCTCTTCATTCTTTTGCAACCACTCATATGCGCATTCTGGACACACAAAATTGTCACCATCTTCATAAGTATAAAGACCACCACACTGAGGGCATTTGGGATATTGGTTCATACATTGCCTTTTCATTCAAGAAAAAATCATTCATAGAAGGGATCATAAAGCAAGAAATGTTTATTTGTCCATTGTTAAAAGAAAAACGCTTTCAAGACAATATTTTTCAAGAGAAACACTATCTTATAAAAAACTACAGAAAGACCGTATAATAATACAGGAAAGTATATACAACAGAGATATTGCCTGAAAACAACACAAAAAAACGGGCCCCAAGACCCGTTTTTTCATCTTTACATGGAAAGGATTTAGAAATCCATACCACCCATACCACCCATACCACCGCCGGGCATTGGAGGCATTGGAGCATCCTTTTTTGGAACTTCAGCAACCATAGCTTCTGTTGTGATAAGAAGGCTTGCAATTGATGCAGCATTCTGGAGAGCAGAACGCACAACCTTCACAGGATCTACGATTCCCAAAGAGATCAAATCACCAAACTGACCGGTTGCAGTATTGTAACCAAATGTGTCTGCATTGTTTTCAAGCACTTTGCCAACAATAATCGCTGCTTCTTCACCAGCATTGCTTGCAATTTGGCGTGCCGGTGCTTGCAGAGCACGGCGAACGATATTAATACCAGCTTCTTGGTCAGGGTTACTACCTTTAACAGTCAATGCATTTGCAGCACGCAACAACGCAGTACCACCGCCAGCAACAATACCTTCTTCTACAGCAGCACGCGTTGCATTCAAGGCATCATCAACACGGTCTTTCTTTTCTTTCACTTCAACTTCTGTTGCACCACCAACACGGATAACAGCAACACCACCAGCAAGTTTAGCAAGTCTTTCTTGCAATTTTTCACGGTCATAGTCAGAAGTTGTTTCTTCAATCTGTGCTTTAATCTGATTTACACGCGCATTAATTTCAGCTTTTTGTCCAGCACCATCAATAATCGTTGTATTTTCTTTAGAAATATTGACTTTCTTAGCACGTCCAAGCATATCCAAAGTAACATTTTCAAGCTTAATGCCTACATCTTCGGAAATAACCTGACCCGATGTCAAAATCGCAATATCCTCGAGCATTGCTTTACGACGGTCACCAAAGCCTGGAGCTTTCACAGCAGCGATTTTCAAACCACCGCGCAGCTTGTTAACAACAAGTGTTGCCAAAGCTTCACCTTCCACATCTTCAGCGATAATGAGAAGTGGTTTACCAGACTGAACAACAGCTTCAAGCACGGGAAGAAGAGATTGTAGATTAGACAATTTCTTTTCGTGAATAAGAATGTAAGGATCATCAAGATCTGCCACCATTTTCTCAGCATTTGTGACAAAATAAGGAGAAAGATATCCACGGTCGAACTGCATTCCTTCCACGACTTCCAATTCCGTTTCAGCAGTTTTTGCTTCTTCCACGGTAATGACACCTTCATTGCCAACTTTTTCCATGGCATCCGCGATCATTTTACCAATTTCAGCAGCACCGTTAGCGGAAATTGTTCCCACTTGAGCAATTTCTGCTGAAGTTTGAATTTTTTTTGCTTTTTTGAAGAGATTTGCTACCACTTCTTCAACAGCAGCATCAATTCCACGTTTGAGATCCATTGGGTTCATGCCTGCAGCAACGGCTTTTACGCCTTCTTGTACAATAGCCTGTCCCAAAACGGTTGCGGTTGTTGTTCCATCACCAGCGATGTCATTCGTTTTGGAAGCGACTTCGCGCAACATTTGTGCTCCCATATTTTCGAACTTATCTTCCAGTTCGATTTCCTTAGCAACGGATACACCATCTTTTGTGATGCGTGGAGCACCAAATGATTTATCAATTACCACATTGCGACCTTTAGGACCGAGCGTCACCTTAACAGCGTTAGCAAGGATATCGACACCGCGCAACAAACGCTCACGCGCTTCACGGCCAAATTTGACTTCTTTAGCAGCCATTTAAATTCTCCTTGGAGTTGTCTTAAAATAGTATAAAATGACAAAATAGAAGAGGCTAAATTACCCCAAAATTCCCATAATGTCAGATTCTTTCATGATTAAGAGGTCTTCCCCATTAATCTTAACTTCAGTTCCAGACCATTTTCCAAACAAGATACGGTCCCCTGTTTTTACTTCTAAAGGTACCCGCTTTCCATTATCATCGAGAGCGCCATTACCAACAGCAATTACTTCACCTTCTTGTGGTTTTTCCTTTGCTGTATCGGGGATGATAATCCCACCAGCAGTTTTATTTTCAGATTCAACCCGACGGACAACGACACGATCGTGAAGTGGGCGGAATTGTATGTTAGCCATGTTTTAAATCCTTAAAACTTAATTAACTGAATGAATTCTAAGTTATCGCTAGCACTCTCTTAGTGTGAGTGCTAACAGTGTCTAAGATATAAAATCGGTTCTTCTTAATGTCAAGGATTCTTCTAGAAAATAATTTACCTAAAAAAGCTTCAAAGTCTTGCCTCTCTTTTCTATTTTACGCTATTTAGTCTTTTATGAACCAGTAAACATGCGAAATAACACAGAAAAATTTGTGCTCATATTGTATACGTCTATTGGGGAATAGATTTATCGGAGATGAAAAGGATTCTATCATGGTTGAAACACGTCAGGAGACGGATAGCTTTGGAACAATTGCAGTTCGTCAAGATCGTTATTGGGGTGCACAAACTGAACGTTCTCTGCACAATTTTAATATTGGCATAGAAAAACAACCTCTTACCATCATCTACGCTTTAAGCCTGATCAAAAAAGCAGCAGCTCTTGTCAATATGGACAAAGGGAAACTCCCGCAAAACATTGGAAAAGCAATCGTTACAGCTGCGGATGAAGTGCTCTCAGGTACATTTGATAAGCATTTTCCACTTTCTGTTTGGCAAACGGGTTCTGGCACACAAAGCAATATGAATGTGAATGAAGTCATTGCCAACCATGCGAGCATGCTTTTGGGAGGAAAACTTGGTAGTAAAAAGCCGGTTCATCCCAATGATCATGTGAATATGAGTCAATCATCAAATGATTCTTTTCCTACAGCGCTTCATATTGCCACTACGCTCCAAACGCGCCAACACTTATTTCCAATTCTTGAAGCACTTATTACCACTTTAAAGAAAAAAGAAGAAGAATTTGCCGATATCATAAAAATTGGGCGCACCCACACCCAAGATGCAACACCTTTAACCCTAGCGCAAGAATTTTCAGGCTATCGCGCCGCACTTGAAGCCAACCGCCAACGTATTGAAAACGCTCTTACGGATGTTCAAATACTCGCTCAAGGGGGGACGGCTGTTGGAACAGGGCTCAATGCACCAAAAGGTTTTGACGTTGCTTTTGCTGAAACAATCAGCACACTTACAGGAATGTCCTTTAAGACCGCCAGCAACAAATTTGAAGCGCTTGCCCATCACGGAGCCCTTACCCATTTCCATGGAAGTCTCAATGCATTAGCAGCAGATCTGTTTAAAATTGCCAATGACATTCGGTTTTTAGGTTCAGGTCCACGCTCAGGCTTGGGTGAATTAAGCTTACCCGAAAATGAACCTGGATCTTCCATCATGCCAGGGAAAGTCAACCCTACCCAGTGCGAAGCGATGACAATGGTCGCATGCCAAGTCTTTGGCAATCATACCAGTGTAACATTTGCTGCAAGCCAAGGACATTTTGAACTCAACGTTTATAAGCCTGTCATTGGTTATAACGTTTTACAGTCGATTACACTGCTTGGTGATTGTATGCGTTCTTTTGATCTGCATTGCGTTCAAGGATTGCGTGCTAACCGCGTCCATATTCACTCTCTCATGGAGCGCTCGTTAATGCTCGTGACAGCTCTTGCACCGGAAATTGGCTATGAAAAAGCTGCTGAAATTGCCAAAGCCGCGCATAAAAACGATACAACTTTGCGTGTAGAAGCGCTAAAAGCAGGCGTTTCTGGAGAAGACTATGATCGGCTGGTAGATCCCAAAAAAATGATTCATCCACAATAAACAGCTAGCGGATCTCTCCTTCCTTAATACAAACCTCATCGTGAGAATATTGGGCCGTGAACGGCCCAATATTTTTGTATATGAAAACATTTGAAGTGCCGCTTTTACAAAACTTTAAGAACATCGCTGAGCTTTTAAACAAGTTTAATTCGATCGTCTCAACAGTACAAAATAAAGCCATAGAGTCCCCTCTCCTGTTTTTTTCAATAAGTACACCCCTAAAAACATGCTCCATTCTCTAAAAACACTCATATGCCCTGCCGATAACATATGCTCTGATCGATAGGATCATGATAAGTAAAATCGTCTGCTTTTTTGACCCGAAGTCCAGCAATTTCTGTTCCAGCCTGTGGTAGATGCGTACGCAATTGCTCTATGCACGCATAAGCTTTATCTGCTTCCACTTCTTCATAATCATAACGAGAAGTGTAAAAGCGTCCATAAGTGTGCCAATGCTGTTGCACAATTTGGCCCACAGTTTTCCCAGTGACAGCCAAAAGATTTAACCAAAAAAGTATTGATTTATAAGAACAACTATTATTTTCAACGTAAATGAGAGCCCCAAACACCGTAGATTTCTCTCATTTCAAACCTATTTATAAACATTCCCTTGCACATCAAAAGCAGAGCTGCGTGTAGATAAAATGAGGGATCAAGATAAGGCATAAAAACATCTCTCATGAACACTCTCTATGCAAGAGCTGTAGCAACATTGGAGACTAGTAAATATAATGATAATGCCAACGAGTTACTTCACAAGTATAAAATTGCAGTGCTTAGTTATAATTGACGCAGCACAAAAACTTGTCACGTAAAGACGGACAAGACTTTGTAAATTACCATAAATTCTGAATCACAAATCCATCCTATGACACAACATCACAGGATACAAAATACAATTATACAAATTGCTTAAAACATCACAAATGCCCTGCGTTAAAAGTACAGCACATTCTCTGCTGTTATATTACTTCACAGACATTACTGGAATGGGGGATTGAAGAAACAATCCCGCCATTTCAAGCGAAAGTAAAGATGGAAAAACCGTTGATTACATCAGCTGCAATAGTTTTAAGGCTGACATTCCGGTTGATCTTTATTCTCTTGACAATAAGGACTATTTAAGCGCATCTCAACACTTCGCTGAGGAATAACGGCATCGGGTTGACAAATGGGAAGATTATCAGCTTTATACCTCTCATTCTCACACCAACTCGACTCTCCAAATTTATTACGAAACCCCGCTTGAACCATGCAAGCATCAACGGATGCCTGCGCATTGATTTTTTCACGAGCGCTTAAATCTCTTTCTGAAGAACTATTAGAAAAAGACCCTATTCCACATTCTAACAACGCTTTTTTTACCTCAAGCTTATCTGCATCAGATTTTTCCCATGCATCTGCTGCCGTTCGAGGAGGCTGATCTGGGTAAAATCCAAATATTAAGTAATATCCAGATATGATGAGCAAAGCTATTACACTCAATAATGTTAAAATTTTCTTCATTTTATTCTCATTCCTAGCTTTTATATTATAGCAAAATCTATCCTATAATGCAACATCATAGGATACAAAATGTACAATATATAAATGCTTAGAACATAATAAATGCCTGCCCTGCTGTGTGGTATAAATGTGCAAGCGAACGGGAAAAGAAAACACCGCTCGCTTTCACACGCATTTATAATCTTATATGCTTGCGTTATCACTATATCGTGACACACGCTGTTTGCCCAAAGAAGAACGTCCTTGTGATTAAAACTGATAGCGTATGCCTCCAGAAAAACTTGCTCCAGTAATACCAGTTTTTTGCAGCTTTTGCTGATAGCTAACATCACCATGGATGGAGAAGTTCTGAGACAATTTTGCATTGATGCCAACCCCGCCTTCAAGTGAGGCTCCCATAGGATCAAGATCAAAGACATCTCCAATCTGGATTTTCCCATCATCTCCAAAAGTTTTAAGAAAGTTCACTTTGCCATAGAAGGAAAAGACATTGTTGTTTTCAGTAGAAACAG
>NZ_JH725098.1:38944-39465 GCF_000278155.1 Bartonella doshiae NCTC 12862 = ATCC 700133 | reverse complement strand
AAACCAGCAGTGAAAAGAGCATTGGGCATTACGATATAGCTTGCTGTTTGTGCTACAGGAGCGGGTATGAGACCAGGGCCTGTACCAGGGCCGGTGGTACCAGGGCCTGTACCAGGGCCTGTACCAGGGCCTGAGTCAAGAAATGCTTTGTGTAAGCGGAAATCCCAGAAATTTTCGTTCTTTTCACCAAAAAGGTTCTTTTCGCTATTGGCTTTCCCATGGCTTGATGTTGGTCCATAGGCCGTTAGCGTGTATTTATAAGGCTTTCCTCCTAATGTGGTATAGCCCTTATCTAATTTAAAAGAGTCTTCTTTGGCATTTCCAGAGACTTGAATAAGCGAAACGCCACTTGTATTGGAAACAGCAGCAGCATTTACGACACTGTCTCTCCCCCCCAAATCGCTTTGTATATAAACTGTTGTGGTACCCGCCACATCCCCATGGATAAGAAGCCGATCGGATTTCTGATGATTTATTATTTCCGTTTCATCACCCCATGCTATGTTGAAGCCAATCCTTGC
>NZ_JH725098.1:4746-33939 GCF_000278155.1 Bartonella doshiae NCTC 12862 = ATCC 700133 | reverse complement strand
TATTTTTGAGATTTACTGTATTGGAACCATACCCATTGGTTTCAATTCCTATACCATTTTCAACAGACAGCTTAGTATTGGTTAAATTGACTTGAGCATCTTCAATCTGTATGCCAATTTTTTTTGCCGTTGCAGTAACATCTGTGGCGTCAATTTGTGCACCGTTGAACAAATAAAAAGCAGTGTTTTCTGTCTTAATGGATCCTACCCTTGTCTAATTTGAAAGAGTCTTCCGTCGCTTTTCCAGAAACTTGAATAAGCGAAACGCCGCTTGTATTGGAAGGAGAAGCAGCATTTACAACACTGTCTCTCTCTCCCAAATCGCTTTGTATATAAACTGTTGTGGTGCCTGCCACATCCCCATGGATCAGAAGCCGATCGGATTTCTGATTAATTATTATTTCCGTTTCATCACCCCATGCCATGTTGAAGCCAATCCTTGCATCCCCAGAGGCATTGTAAACTGTTTTTGTCTCAGCTTTTCCAGTGCCTATGTGCAATGTATGATAATGCTCTTCTGTTGGGGTTTCAAAAGCAATAGTACTGTTGTCAAGATTCAGCGCAGAAACATTAGAACGTGATCTTTGCGTGATATGAACCAGATGACCATCTTTGTCTTTTTCGTATGCACTGTTTTTTATGGTCCATGTTGTGCCATTCTTCAAATCAAAGACAATTTTGCCCTCATCTGAACTTTTTACTCTTCCTTCTATAGAAGAGTGATCTGTAATTAATGTAGCTGTAGTTACGATGCTAGGGTCACTGATACTTAATAAAACATCAGCGTGAATTTCTGTGTTTTTGAGATTCACTATATTGAAACTATTCTTATTAGACCAATTGACGTCAATTCCTATACCATTTTCAACAGACAGCTTAGTATTGGTTAAATTGATGTGACTATCTTCAATCTGTATGCCAAAGTTTTTTGCCGTTGCAGTAACATCTGTCGCGTCAATTTGTGCATCGCCGCCCACATAAAAAGCAGTGTGTTCTGCCTTAATGGATCCTCCCGTCATCACGATTTTGGAAGGTTTGTCAGCGTTTTGAGGAGAATAATGCATAGCAGAAAGTGCGCGACCCTTTGCAATAATTTCAACATCATTTAGAAAAGCAGTAGAACCGTTATCAATCGATACCCCTCTCCCCTTTGCGTGAATAAAGCCACCAGACATTGTGATTTGAGTTTCAATTCCCGGTGACTCTATCCCCACCCCACTGCTCTTAATCCTCACATTTTCTAGAGTTAATTCACTCTTGGGATTGTAGAATTGTATTCCAGTAGCATCCGTGGTTATGTCCACATTTTTAAGCTCGGCTGTTGTAATATCGGAAGAGCCTAAAAGAGTGATACCCACCTCTTGAGATGTAATGCTCCCCCCGATCATCTTGAAATGTGCTCCATTTTCTAAAAGAACTGCAGAACAAGAAGTGTCATTCTCTGCTGGAGTCCTACAACCAACATTAGGAGCAGGACTCTTCTGTTGCTGAATGGTTGTATTTCCATACAGTTCAATTACACTGCCAGAATCTTTGGCATATACTACAGCTTTGTCTAACTTATCATTAACCAGCGTTAAATCTGTACCAGAAATTTTGCCACCCTTTAATGCTTCAAGAGTTTCATAGGTTGCGCCTTTTGGAGGGTTTCTAACTTCCCCTTCCGCAACAAAATTTTTATCCTGTGCGTTGGAATGCGTACCAAACAGTGCAATTGCTGCAATTGCTGTGCAGGATAAGAGAGATTTTTTAAACATTGATGTTTCCTTAGCTTACAAGCCCCAAATGCCTTTCCCCCGCTGATAAGAAACTAAGAAGAATAAACAATGGATAATTCTTAAATAAATATTTTAATAGTTCTATTGTATTCTTTGTTATATGTCAAATTTAAAGAAAAATTAATACTTAAAACACAATAATTATATTAAATACATTTAAGTATTTATATTTAACTCTATTCATATTTTTATTGAAGTATAATTAATTCTTAAGAAACACGATTGTCAGACAATGATAAGGATCTAGAAAACTTTTGAAGAAAGAGAAAGGAGACACCTGTTGGGAAGAAATCAGGAGTGATCGTGAAAAAAGTTATCGTTTAATCTCAAGCGGGTTTTATAACTGAGTTAAAAGGTGCCTTGGTGCGTGATAAGGCTTTGGTTGTGGTTTCTCCTTTTCTCAATGTTCTGTATACATTGGAAGTAAAGCACCTGATTATTTTGGCTTGGTCAAGTGTGGAGGGAATTCTTTTAGGGAGTGTGTGCGTAGATAGCTTGTAAAGATAACAACAAACCTGTCGGTTAACGGGTAATTCCCTTATCAATTGAAGAACATGCACAGCAGCACAATGTCCCTTTTCCTGAAAAGATGTATAACCTGAAGAAATGTGTATAAAGTTGCGTGTTTTGCCTGAATAAGGTTCAAGCATCTGCTTGTGTTTGTTGCATCTGTAAATGGGGGCTTACGTAAAAAAGGTGTGCTGTGGACTACCTCCTCACGGGAAAAGAAGGGAAGGAGAGTGCCGCCTTGAGGAGAAAATAAGGGTTCAGGGGATAAGAAATAGGAGCGGGAAATTCCTAAAACACCCTCTCCCGATAGCCTTTATCCAGCAGTGCATTCGCTGCCATAATAGCCAAGGAATCAGAAGGAGCGATATAGTGTTTACGACCGATAATGAGATTGCGGTCCCTATCACCATCAGACGCAGCACCAAGATCTGGTGCGTGATCAGACATCAATAAATCATAAAGCCCCTTGGCATAAACCAAGTTAGGATCTGGATGCCCTCCTCCAAAATCCAGTAAAGGAATGCCATTCATCACCGTTGCTGGAGAAAATCCTAAACATTTTTCAAAAATTTCATGCGCATAAGGTCTAGTTACTGCATGCATGGCATCAAAGCGCAAGGTAAGCCCTTTGGTAACAGCCTGAGCAATACAATCGAAATCAAAAATCCTGCATCAAAGCAACATAATCTGCAACAGGATCAAGGATATCGACTTGCATAGAACCTATAAAACTTTTCCCTTGCTGACTTAAATCAATATCTGAAACCTCAAGAATTTTGTAAGAAGAGAGATGTTGTGCTGTTGCAAAAATAGCTTCACAAAGAGAATCGGGAGCAGGACCACCATTGGAAATATTATACTTGATACCGCAATCACCATTTGGACCACCAGGATTATAACTCGCTGAAAGAATGATATACCACCATGCGCATGATATTTGCGAATGAGATGCGAGACAGCAGGCGTAGAAAGGATACCCTCTCTCCCCACTTTAACACACTCCCCACTTTACCACAAGCAACCCCGTGGGCTGCCGCCATTTTCAATACAGTCTGAAGGAGCCTAAGATTAAAATAGCGGCCATCACCCCCCAAGAATGAACAATTTTCCTTCAAGAGGCCCAATGTTATCAAAAAGAGACTGGATAAAATTTTCAACATAATGGGGTTGTTGAAAAAACAGACACTTTTTTGCGCAAACCTGATGTTCCAGGTTTTTGATCATCAAAAGCTGTCGTTACCTTCATAGCAACGCCTTTATATGATTTTATTCAACTTTAAGGGAATATTTTCCAAAGTCGACCATTAATTCTACTTGACGGAGGAAAGAAATGCTTGCAAACTCGTCACAATAGAAAACTGTTTAAGATGCACATTTTCAATGTGTTCCTAAATACAAGAACTATTTTAAAAATATAATTTCCATAAAAATGCAGGAGCATAGCGATGATGAGAAAAAAAATTCCTAATGTAACCTTTCATACACGTGTCCGTGATGAAACAGTCGATGGAAATAATCCTTATCGATGGCAAGAGGTCAGCAGTGATACATACTTTAAAGGAAAACGGGTTATACTTTTTTCTCTTCCAGGAGCTTTCACACCTACCTGCTCAACTTTCCAACTTCCCGATTTTGAAAAACTCTATGATGAATTTAAAAAAGTTGGTATCGATGAAATTTATTGCCTTTCCGTTAATGATGCTTTTGTTATGAATGCTTGGGGAAAAACACAAGGAATTGAAAATGTAAAATTGATTCCTGATGGCTCCGGTGAATTCACCCGCAAAATGGGAATGTTGGTTGCAAAAGACAATATCGGTTTTGGCATGCGCTCATGGCGTTACGCTGCTGTTATTAACAATGGTGTCATTGAAGAATGGTTTGAAGAACAAGGCTTTTCAGACAATTGCACGACAGATCCTTATGAAGTCTCCTCACCGCAAAATATTCTAAAAGTACTTCAAAGCAAAGTCTAAACTCCATCGCCTCAATCGCTTTTTGAAACAGCTCAAACTTTACGGCACACATTTTTTTACCAAGGAATTTGTGCCGTTTGTTTTTGGTCAATTTTATGTGCTATAAAATGTTCGCTGAAAAGACATGCCGCGCATATTAAAATGCGAGGAATGCGCTTATAGTGAAAATTGTGAAATTTTACCATCCTTGGCGTGCCAAAATATCTTGCACTGTTTTAACCAGGTGTTCTTCATCAACGGTTATTTGCGCTGGTCGACTTTCACGCCAAGTTTGATTATCTTTAATTTCGTGAGATAACCGCGCACCCTCAACCAAATCTTTGATCTGTATTTTCCCCTCTTGGTGTTCTTGTGAACCCTGAATCACCACACAAGGAGCCTGACGTCGATCGGCATATTTCATCTGCGCTTTCATCCCCGAAGCTCCCAAATAGAGCTCTGCACAAATTCCGGCATTGCGCAATTGCATTACCATTTTTTGATAGCGTGCAACAGCCTCTTGCTCTTTATCCATCATCAGCACCACAACCGGTCCTGCTGTTTCCTTTACAGGTAATTTTCCAAGATTTTGCAAAGCAGTCATCAAGCGTGAGACACCGATTGAAAAACCCGTTGCTGGAACATTCTCACCACGAAAGCGTGCAATCAACCCATCATAGCGCCCACCTCCCCCAACAGATCCAAAAACAACTTTTTGTCCATCATCATTGGGAACATCAAAGAGCAATGTTGCTTCAAAAACAGGTCCGGTATAATATTCTAATCCGCGAACGACGGAAGGATCAATCTTGATGCGGTTTTGATATCCATTGGCAGCGAAGATCGCTTGCATTTCTTCAAGCTCACGAATTCCCTCAAGCCCTTTTTCATGATGACCAACGACATTTCGAAGAGCATCAAGCGTTTTTTCTGCCGTTTCAGCTTCTACCATAAGTAAGGCCAGAATACTCTCAATCTCTTGCTCTTTGAGCCCTGCGCCTTTTGTAAAATCACCGCTTTCATCCAACCGCCCCTTCCCTAAAAGCAAACGGACACCTTCAAGACCAAATTTATCCAGCTTATCCATGGCTCTCAAAACGATTAAGCGCTGTTCAGCCTGTTCATTTTCTCCCAAGCCAATCAGTTCTAAAACGCTTTCCAGAATTTTTTTATGATTAAACCGAATGACATAATCATGATGCTGAAACCCTAATTTCTCCAAACTATCAGCTGCCATCATACAGATTTCCGCATCGGCAGCCACTGTAGGAGCCCCAACAATATCAGCATCAAACTGCATAAATTGCCGAAAACGTCCCGGTCCTGGTTTTTCATTCCGAAAAACAAAACCAAGACGATAACTGCGATAAGGTTTTGGCAAAATTTCAAAATTTTCAGCAAAATAACGTGCAAGAGGTGCTGTAAGATCATAGCGCAAAGACATCCATTGCTCGTCATCATCTTGGAGAGAAAAAACCCCAGCATTGGGGCGATCTGAATCAGGTAAGAATTTGCCCAACACATCCGTATATTCAAAAATCGGCGTTTCAAGTGCTTCAAAACCGTAAAGTGCATAAACTTCACGAATCTGCGCAATCATTGTTTCAGTTCCATATAACTGTGCACTTGTGCGATCAACAAAACCACGTGGTAAACGGGCTTTGGTTTTTTCTTGTTTTGATGACATGGTTTTTCTCTAGCAGCAATGTGTGTTGACAGATTTATTCTCAGAGTCCTGTGTCTATCTTATAGAAAAGCGCGCTGCAATGACTTTATAAAGCGCTTATAAAGCAAACAGAGCTTTTCCTTTATAAAACTAATCTACTTATATCAAAACATCTTCCTTCGTGAAAAAATCAGGCAGTATGCGCTATCCGTTTTCTTACTGTTCACCAAGAAAAAAGCTTTATGAAAAATCCCATGAAAAAGCATCTGTATTTTTATCACAACTATTTTATAATTTTAGTGATTGTTCATTTGGATAAGCCAAAGTCATCTTTGCCTCTTTAAGAAACATGCTTAATCACAAAAAAAGGCTTCAAGATAGGAGAATGCTTTGCGATTGTTCTGCAAAATTACGGATCACTTTCTTTAAATCAGCAAGATTATGACCAACATCTGTAATTGACCTTGAAACTGAGGGGATAACATTTTGCAAAGCATGTTGAGGAAACTGATGTACGAGCTGTGGAAGAGTTCCACCTTGAGCACCGATACCAGGAACCAAAAACAGGCTGTTTTTTAACTCTTCAACTGTCTCTTTCGCTTCACTGCCCAATGTCGCTCCAATCACCGCTCCGATGGGACCAACAGGATGACGCGTCCCTAAAAACTGGTGGTTATATGCACAAATACGCTGGGCCAAATGAACAGAAACGGTTTGATCACCAATGCGTGCATTTCGCATTTGTTTGCCCTCTGGATTAGAGGATTGAACAACAACAAAAACGCCTGTTCCTGTTTCTTCTGCAATCTTTATCAAAGGAATAAGAGCATCAAAACCAAGAAAAGCATTCACCGTCATGGCATCCGCTTTGAATGGGCTATTGGGACCAAGCCAAGCCTTACCATACGCTTCAGCGGTAGAGCCAATATCTCCGCGTTTGACATCAGCAATAACGAACAACCCTTGTTCATGTGCTGTTTCAATGAGCTCTTTGAGAACCTGAAGACCTTCTACACCATATAACTCAAAAAATGCTGCTTGCGGCTTTATAATACCCACATTGCCTACAACTGCTGTTAAAAGGATATCACAAAACGTTTTTAAGCCTTTATAATCAGGACTTAAATTCCATGATTGCAAAACATGATGACTAGGATCAAAACCAACACAAAGGGGGCCATACAGTGCACGATTTTTTAAAAAAGTGGAATAAAACATCTGATCCTCTCACGCAATCTCTCTTTCAACATTCTGATACAATCAAAAAGACATTCACCGATCAAAATGATCAATAACATGTTTGCGTAAAAAAGAAAGTTTTTCTACTCTTGAACAGCCATTTATCGTGACACAACGATAAGGGTCAATTTCATTTTTTTGCTTCACTCTTATTGTTTTACTTCTTCACACAGAAGTCAAAGTGAGCACGATACACGGATACTATGTATCGCCCTCATATTGCAATATCTGCAAGCAAGAACGCATGCAACACTTTGCCGAGGATAACTACAAATGAACTTGTATCCCCACAACAAAAAACTGCTCCTCGCAGCAAATGGACAGAGTACTTGTTTTAATGAGAGTAATAATTTATTATTGTCTTACTTTATCTTCTGGGAAAAGAACACACCTTAACGGTAAATCTTCTATCTTCCAGAAAAATTGAGCATGTCAGTGGGGAGACATTCTAATTGGTAAAGCAGAAATCTATTATTCTCGCGCAAATTGGCGTTTTTCTTGTTTTAGCCCTTAGCAGCTTTGCTGATGAAACAGCTCAAGTTACATTTGCTTTACACTTAACAGAAAGCACAGCCTCTATTTCAAAGCTCCTTTTTGCAGGGATTATGGGTGCAATTTGCGCAGGACCAATTGCACCACGACTCTTGCATCGGCTTAGCACAGCTCGAATAGTTTCTGTCATTTTATTACTTGAAGCAATATTCATAGCCATAGCCGCAATCGTCAAGCACTTTTGGGCTTATATTATACTTTCTTTTGCACTGGGTTGTACTGGATCAATCTTTTGGTCTGCAATTCTCGTTTTTGTACCAGAACTCGCAAAAAATGATCACCAATTAGACCACATAAACCGCATTATCCAAACGGTGCGTAATCTTGGTTATATTATTGGTCCACTTCTAGGAAACATGTTATATGGTCTATCAAACGGGCAACAAGGATTATTCGTATTTTCAATAATAGTTCTCTGTGCCGCTCTTATCGCCCCATTCTGTTTTAAAATATTTAAAAACTATTCCGAAGAAATCAAAACATCACAAAAAACCCCAAAAGGGCTAGATTTAGTGGGCCTATTGCGTAAAAAAAATGTTCTCTGTGCAATTTCTCCACTCTTCATCACCATCATCCTCACCTCTGCTCTCAACGTATTATCGATTGTCCGCATCCGCACCGATCTAAACTTAAGTGCTGAGGTTTATGGAATGGTTACAAGCATGGTAAGCCTTGGCTTAGTCGTTGGTCCACTCTGCTTCTCCAGCCTTTTCCATCACTTTGGCAATGCCGCTGGTGCGTCACTCGCTGCGACAGTCATTGGCTTTGGAATTTTCTGCTTTTCCTTAACACACATCGTGTGGTTGATGATGCTTTCGCTTTTTATCCTTGGGATAGCCAATGGCGTACAAAACGTTCTCATGGCAAGTTTTATGATAAAAGCCATCCCCAAAGAACATAGAAACAGCCAAATTCCTGCTTATATCTTTATCATACAAACATCCATATGTATTGGCTTTCTAGGAGCAGGCTTTGTTCAAGTGCATCATACCCAAAACACTCTCTTCATAATCGGTATAGCTACAATGATCACAGGCATTTTAGGTTTTGTATTGAATAGTATTGTGCAAAAAAAGGAATTTTATGATGGTTAGCAACAACAGCCGTTTTCTTCTCACATCATCAATTGCAAAAAACGTAAACTCCCATCTCCACTCAAGCAATACACTTTGAAAGAAAATATGCAGCACTGAAACAGTGATTTACGAAACTCCCTCAAAATACAACACCATATATTTGATAATTTAACGATACTTATACGGAAATTCCATAGGCAAAAATAAAATTACTTTTTTCATCTATAGCGCAGTTTTTCTTTCTGAATTTTTCTTTATCGTCCCTCTTCTTGGAAGATTTTTTCTCATAACTACCGCAAATGTTACTGTTTATCTCGTTAGCGCGATAATCCTTGAAAACATTCTCATGGTTACCACAACGGATATATTGGAGAAATTTTATCAGAACATAAAGAAGAAAATAAAGCCCCTCACTCTCTCAAATAGGATCATGCCAGACATATATGACTTTAAGGAACTTGCAACAGCTCTCTCTTTAGATAAGAATAACTAAGAATTACAAAATATGGAAATAAATCCTCAACCCACTGGAGTACAAATCGGTAAAGCATTCACCTTCACTTTTAACACGAATATCTACAAAGGATTTTTAGAATGTGCATAAAAAAATCTGAATTATTTCGAAAAGAATTGATATCCAAAACCTATGTATATCAAATACTTCTTTATGCAAAACAACAGAAAACTTTGAGCAGATGACCTTGAAACACGCAGTGCGCAAACAAATAGTTCTCTCCCCATACGTCTTACAGGAAAAAGCAATTCTCAACTTGAAAGACCAAACTGCCTGTATTGGCATTTCACGCACCACGGGATAAAATTTAGAAATGGCTTTGTTAAATGCACTTTCTGAAGCGGACAAAATCAATATTGTAGTAGAACAATTCGATGCTACGTAAACTCTTTACTTTCAAGACAAGCATACAACTCATCCTTATAACAACTTTACTAAGTAATGTTGGAATATTTATGGTTGTTCCTTTTCTTGCGATTTACTTAAACAAGCTCCATTCTCTCAGTGCGATAGAAGTTGGTACCATTATTGGCATAGCTTTCTGGTGTCAAAGGGCGGGCTCTCTCTTAGGAGGAATACTTTCCGACTATGTCCATACCAAAAAAACAATGCTTTTGGGCTTAGCAATACGAATACCAGGCTATCTCATCATTGGTTTTACGCATAATTTTTATATTCTGCTTCTCTCTTGCGCCTTTATTGGGCTAGGAAGCAGTATATACCTTCCTGCTGCGAAATCGTTTTTAGTAAAAAATGTTTCTATCGCTGAAAAGGTTGACGTTTTAGCAACAAGAAAAATTTTTGCTAATATAGGAGTTGCGAGTGGTCCATTGATTGGAATGCTAATTTTTAAAATTCTTCCTCCCTTGTTATTTAGTTTGGTTGGATGCATTTTTTTTGTGTTACTCCTTCTCAACTGTGCATTAAAAGAAAATCCTGATACCAACATAGGTAATAAAATACACTTTTCTGATTTTAGCAAACTGCTCACCAACAAAACCATGCTTAGCATTGCGCTTTTTATGTTTTTGTTCACTTTTTTTTACATACAGCTCGAAATCACCATACCTCTCTTTAGTGAACAAATTTTTGAAGGAAGTGCTACCGCATACATTTTTGTATTTAATGCATTTGTTGTAATCTTTTTCCAAATACCTGTTTCCAGATGGTCCTGTAAAGAAACCACGAAAACACCAATAATATTATCCTTTGTTTTGTTTGCGCTATCATTCATCATTTTACACTTTCTTGCGCATTCTTATTTTTACTTCTTTTCAGCAATCATCATTTTTTCCTTTGCCGAAATCATTCTCCAAATACGTCTCGATTACAATGCAACCAATATAGATGAACGCTTAATTGCTAGCGCATTTGGCATCATGAGCTTGTCCAGTGCTTTCGGAGGCATGGCGGGAAGTTATCTGGGCTCCCTCTTATCCAACCAAGAATTTTTTGGATTATCGGTTTGGCAAATCTTGAGTATTGCCTCTCTCAGTGTCGTCCCCCTCTCTCTGCTCATCTTCAAAAATTCCAGCAAAAAGCTCAATTGATGAAAAAGCATTTTCTCCTCTTCAACCCTCATTATATCAATGATTGATTGCGCATAACGCAACAATATCGAGATGACAATTTCAGACAAGCCTACAAATACCCCCCTCTCCACTTATATGAATAAAGACTCTCTCTTTCTTTTCGCTTACCACAATGTATCTTTTACGAAAAAACGCATCAGTGCCATTCATAGCAATAATAAACAGCCATAGTCACCATAACATTGACGCTCCCATAACTTTGCTCCCAAAAGCTCTTCCACAAGTATCAGAACTGTCCAGATTTTAAAGGTTAAAAACATTATCATGAAAAGCAATGGAACGAATACAAAATAAATACGCAATGCATTTATTTCTTTCTGATAATGCAGAGTATCCTTTCAAATTTTCAAACATGCAGAGTGAGTTGACGGCGAATAAACTCCTCGATAAATTCATTGAGATCAGCTTAATCGATGATTTTATTTTGGAGGAAGAGAGATTGTATACAAGGAAACCATCGACACTTCCAAATCACATTCATCCCAAGATCAGAACCGCAGTCATCACAAACACATGTTAATTTAGACTCTGTGATTTATGGAGTGGAACCAATATTTTAAAGAGTATCTGTAGGGAGCATAATCATGCAAAAGGTGGATTCCTATACCAAATCAGAAAGGTATGTCATATATACCGTAATTATTTCCAGCATACTCCCCTTGCTGGACGGAAGCATTGTCAATGTCATCCTTCCTAACCTTGCGCATTATCTTTCAGTGGGGAAAAATAATATACAATGGGTTGTAACATCCTATTTTCTTGCCACCGTACCAGGATTGTTGATAGCAACTTTTGTGCAAGGAAGAATAGGTATCAAAAGAACTTGGTTTCTTGCAAGCTTCATTTTTATGCTTGGATCACTGGGGGTAGGATTAAGCTATGATTTTCCAACCATTATATCTACCCGTATCGTTCAAGGTTTCGGAACAGGTCTTTTGCTACCCCTTAGCCAAACCATTATTGCTTTACAATTTGGGCAGACACGGGTGCGCCAAGCCATGGGCACCATAGCTGTACCAACAGTTTTCGCTCCTGCCTTTGGTCCGCTGGTGGGCGCCTCGCTTGCTCAGTATGTGTCTTGGCGTTTGTTATTTTTTATCAATATTCCGCTCATTTTATTGGCGCTCACCAATGGAGCAAAACATTTAAAGAGCAACGAAACAGTAAAAACAAAATTTAACTTATTTGCATTTTTAAATTTTTCCATATCACTTATTTCGTTTTTCTATCTTACAGAAACCAGAAATATAAAGAACAACACCTCCGTATATATCCTAGCACTTATAGCGATGATATCTCTCATAGTATTCATTGTTTCTAATCAGAAAGCAAAAAACAAATTAATCGTCTTTAGCGGATTTCAAAATGTACGCTACACGTTGCTCATGATAATGGGGCTTATTGCTTCATTTCTTTTTTATAGCTTCCTCGTTTATTTCCCACTAGCCGTTGCCATGGAACAAGCCCATGAAAATAGCCTTCTCATCATCGGCGCAGTCCTTGCTCTGCAAGGGGTAGGTGCATGGATCGGAAGGAAATTTATTTACCAGAAATGGAAAGAAAAATCTCCCTTTTTCATGATAGGAATTGGTTTGGTGATATCAAGCTTTGGGTTATTATGCTTCGGCTATAATATAAGCATGGATGGGCTAGGATTCTTGCTAAGAGGCATAGGGCTTGGCATCACCACCATTGTCTGCCTTTCCGCCCCCATCCAATATGTCAATAGTTTATACGTCAAAGATACGGCCGTTATCACACGCATATTACAGCAAATAGGTGGAGCCTTGGGGGGTGTATTCGCAGGCTTTCTGTTACATTTATTGACGGAGGAACACCTTTCCCTCAATCAAACATATGTCATATTCTTCATATTCTCTATCTGTGCATTTTTACTGTTTTGCCTCGCACTCTCCATATCGCGTAAAGAGAATAATTCCGATTTATGATATACTTCGTTTGAACGCCTTCTCAATAACATTGGCAAATGCTATAGCATTTTCCCCTGTTGAGAAATATCAACACGCTGGGGCTTTGCGCCCCAACCTTTATCATTCTACGAAAGTACACTGAACCATCAAGCTCCTTAAGCTCTAAAATTAGGCATACTCAATCACTTGTGGTATTTGTAACTTTTTGATACCTTTGTGCTCTTGAATACCTCTCAAAACCTCTTGAAATATGGGATTTTCCGATGGTGTTCTTTGGAAGTGTCCACGAAATTAAGCCACGCGTTTCAATGCGAGATGATAGCTCCATAAGCACGATAACAGGCACCCCTACAGCATCAGTATAGAATCCCACCCCCTAAATCATTTCTGCCACGTACCGCGATGTAAAAATAGCACCGTGCTGCAAACTTGGTGATGTTATTCACCCCATTTAAACCTCCTTGAACCGCTATGATTTCATCATGGCAACAGGTTCAAATGAAGATGAAGCGACAAAAACATCTGGTAAAGCAGTATTTTCTCTCCATTTCATTGTTAACTGTAATAACAAATCTCTCCCTCTTTAATGGGAAAGAACTTTCCCCTCAAGGAGGAAAGTTTTTAAAATATTGATACACTATGAGATACATAGCCACTGTTGAAATTCTTGTCACAACACCTTCCTTATTGTCATGTCAGGGATTATGCGCATTGCCTGCTTCCTCCTCTCCAATAAACAATCTGCCAATAAAGAATGTTATTGCAGTTACAATAATACAAAATTATACTTCTATTCTCATTCTATATTTTTCGCATTATCACACATTATCCACCCCCTTCACTGCTTCCCTGTTATAACAATGAAAGGAGAAAAAATTTAAAACACAATATGGCATTTTTCTTTCACAAATCTTATATAAGCCACGAAATTGTTGCGCGGCCTTCTATGCAAAGTCAGGCAATAAAATCATACTCTAAAAATCACTCCTGCAATCATTGAACTGCTTCCTCCAATGTTTGCGTATCATTATAGTCATCACGAGTTAAATGACTTGTTTATTGCATCATTTGCTCCTCCTGAGATTCCAGTAGATTCAAAACCCGGTAAAGTTAAAGCATGGCTACGTGCAATCAATGTGGAATGCGAAGAACCGCTTGAAATCCTTGGTAACTTGCTTGGGAATTTTTTGGAAAAAGAATATTATAACCCAAATCCAAGCGGATGCAATCCAACATTAGATGAAAAAATTTTACAGTTACAAAAAGATAAACGTACAGTTTTAGAAAAGTTAAAGGAGTATGACTTGGGATATCAGCGTGGAGGATATATTATCAAGAATGAGCTGACCTCCACACAAGAATTGCAAAAAGCTGGTCTCCTCTCTACAGAAGAGCTACAAAAACGTATTGCAAAGAAAGGACTTTCAGCAGTAGAAATCGAAGTAAAAAGAGCATTAGAAAATATAGAAAAAGATCCAGGGGGGGCACTTCTATTTGCAGCAAATCTGTTGGAAGCCTCTTGCAAAGCTTATCTCGACCACCATTCTATCCCATATGCAGAAAACGCCCGTAATAATCTGTCCGCTTTATGGAAACAAGTCGTTAAGAAAGCCAAGATCCATCCCGAAGATATGAAGCAAGAAAACTTAAAAAAATCAAGATCTAGATGAAAATGGCTTAAAAATGATTGCATCTGGTCTGTATAAAATTGTGGACGGTACTATGCATTTAAGAAACAAAAAAAGTGCAGCGCACGGACGCTTAGAAAAAGATTTGGAACTAATCAATCTCAAACCTCACCATGCGCGCTTAACTTTTAATGCTGCACATTCCCTCTCAATGTATATCTTAGAGCTCATGGATCAGCCATAATAGAAAACTTTAGAAAAAACGTACCCCGACTACCAGCATCTGAGTGTGTTCCTTCTTAAATTCTGATAAAAAATAGTTCTATTCTTACATGACATAGCCATTTTCTTTTTACAGACATTCTGCCATCACCATAATATTTTACCCTGCTTCAATTCCCCTCTAGGTTAAATTATGTGGTCCTTTTACACACTACAGCTGTACAGAGTTTTTCTTTGTATTACGAATAAATATGGCAATGACCACATTGCCATAACATATCTCTTATAATGGAGGTTTAGTTTTTTTCTCTATTGATAACACGCAATAATTCTATACCGTGACAAAATCAATTGAGTTGTTACGCGCATTTCTCCCTTCCGCACTGCCAGCTTCCCTTCAGCCTCAGTACCAAAAGCTTCCAAGGCGAAAATCTGCGCTCTAAGAGGCGTAGAAGGATCAAATAAGGATGGAGATTGTGGTCAGGAGATGGTGTGAAGATGAGGATATGTATATGCGGGCTGTACATAGGATAAGGCAAGAGATACTTTAAAGAGAGAGAAGCTGAATTTTATACGCTCCAATGCATTTATATTGCATAAATCTTGGCAGCAACATGTGCTTTGAATTTTGTTAAAATCCAATTGCGCGCTTTCCGTAATTTTCAGGCTTGGCATCAGGCTTATTGCCCGTATATGCCCCGCACAAAAAGGATGTTTGGAAATCGCTTCTGCCAGATCACGCCATGCTCGCTCAATGGGTTTAGAGGGAAGAAGGCCTTCCCTACCCCGCTTGCATCAGAGGGGCATGATGTTTAGTAGCATGCCCTTATTATTCGCTATTGCGTTCTTTTACGCGGGGGGAAGACATACTGAACCATCCCAGAGCGCTCACCATAGCTCTGCGCGCATTTACGCACTAGTATGTTTCCTCCTGCTTTCATTTTCAGAGAGTTATGATAGTTTTTTTCCAGTATAAAGAAGGGGTTTTAGATTTATCGGTTTAGAGGGAAGAAGGCCTTCCCTACCCCGCTTGCATCAGAGAGGTATGATATTTAGTAGCATGCCCTTATTATTCGCTATTGCGTTCTTTTACGCGGGGGGAAGACATACTGAACCATCCCAGAGCGCTCACCATAAGGTCTTGGTGCGTTTATAAGCTACTATGTTTCTTTCTGCTTGGGATAGTGCTTCAAGGGCGAAGTACAGTGTAAAGGAGGTAATATGAGGGTCGCAAATCACGCTCCTTGTCACCGGTATAACTACAATGATAGCAGGCATGATAATCGGTATCATCACCATAATCATAGGAATATTAGGTTTTATGTTTAATAGGGCGTTGCAAAAAGAACAACCGCACCACTTCTATCGAGAATAGTGGTATACGAGCTGTCTGATGTTTTCCGCCCAAATGGTCAATGCTGGAGATCGTGCTGGCTCACAAATTCTAGAATTGGATGATGCACTAGATGATCTTGAATCCAACCGTTTTGTTTTAGGCGAACATCACTTATCCTTGGCGGTCTTTGCTGATACACCGCAAGAGCTTGCAGATAATCTTGCCAAGGCGCGTTCTCATCTTACAAATGGCGGCGCCGTTGTTGCACGGGAAGATTTAGGGCTTGCTGCTGCTTGGTGGGCACAACTGCCTGGAAACTATGCCTATCGCACACGCTCTGGTGCGATAACAAGCCGCAACTATGCAGCCCTTTCTCCTTTTCATTCTTTTCCGGTTGGAAAAATAGATGGCAATGTGTGGGGACCAGCGGTAGCCTTGATGAAAACCTCTGCCGGATCACCTTTTTATTTTAACTTTCACTTTGGCGATTTAGGCAATACGTTTGTTTGTGGACCGTCGGGTTCTGGGAAAACGGTTATTGTCAATTTTCTCTTAGCACAACTTCAAAAGCATGATCCGAATATGGTCTTTTTTGACAAAGATCGGGGTGCAGAACTTTTTGTCAGAGCGGGCGGTGGCACCTATATGCCGCTAAAAAATGGCAAGCCGACAGGGATAGCACCGCTAAAAGGCTTAGATTATAACAATCCAGCAGATAGAGTGTTTTTACGGCAATGGATTACCAAACTTGTTTCTGCTGAGGGCCAAAAAATTAGTGAATCAGAAAGGCAAGATATTGCTGCGGCGGTTGACCAACTTGCCCTATTGCCCAAAGAACAACGGACAATTTCTGCCTTGCAAATGTTTTTTGATACCACCCATAGAGAAGGCATCTCTGGGCGTTTAGAGAGATGGTGTAAAGGCAATGCCTTGGGGTGGGTTTTTGACAATCCTGATGATGATATTGGCATTGATGCAAAATTTATCGGTTATGATATGACGGATTTTTTGGACAATGAAGAAATTGCTCATGTTGCCATTGGCAACAGCGTGGCATGGGAAGTTGCTCCAGCAGGCAATATTCTTTTCCTCAAAGCACGAGAAGTTCAACCTATTACCAATCTCCAAGTTGTCACCACACGCCGTGATGGCTCAAAGCGGTCTTATCAATTTGAACTAACGGTTAAAGATGGAGATATTTCAACGGGACAAGATACGTATTTCCTTGTGAAATTTCGCTATCCACAAGACGAAGCAGAACAAAGAAGAATTGAAGGACTCTTAAGTCAAGCAAGAAAACAAGCACAACGTATTGATGGAGTCTTTGATACTTATGAAAAATATGGACCACGCAATTGGGCTTATACCGCTCAAGGTTCTGTAACTCTTGAACCGTCATCCGTATATGACAATGGAAAAACAATAACATTTACTTTCCCCGATAATCAAGAAATTCCAGCCATTTATATTATAAGTAGTGACGGTACAGAATCCCTCGTTCCGAAAACCACAAATGGCAACATGGTCATTGTTCATGCAATTGGCTCCAGATTCACTCTAAGACATGGAAAAAATGTTTTATGCATTTTCAATGAAGCTTATCAACGCCAAGGCATAAATCCAAAAACAGGAACAACTTCACCGTCTGTTGAACGCAAAATCGCATCAGATCTTCAATGAAATAGAAATGAGGGGAATTAACATATGAGTGATGAAGTAATCATTGAAGATCGAGGCGTTATTAACGATAACAGAAATAATATATCCAAAACATTTGGAGCAAAAATATTTGTCGTGATAATCTTTGTAGGATTTTGCGCTTATGTGCTCTGGAATATCTTCTCAACCCCAACAATAACAAAAGACACGGCAAAATCTCATAAAAACCAAACGCAAAACTTTAATAATTCGCTCACACCTTTAGAATTAGTTCCTTCTACTCCACAAGCAAAAATTGCTCAAATTACATTACCTATACCAACAGAAACACCTAAAATAACGGTTAAAAATGATCCACTACTTGAAGCCGCACAACGCTCTCCAGTTTTAGCCTTTACGAATAACTCCAGATCTCACTCAGAGCAAATAAGAAACAATAATTATAGTAGTACAAATGAAATTCCTAATGAGAATTCCCAAAATTTTTCCGCACGTTTACAACCTACACGAATAGAAGGTACAAGAGCTGGAGTCATTGGGAATAGAAACTTTATCATCGCCATGGGAACATCTATTCCCTGTATCTTAGAAACGGCATTAAACAGTGACCAACCTGGCTTTGCAAGCTGCATCATTAACCGTGATATCCTCTCTGACAATGGTCGCGTTGTTCTGCTTGATAAAGGAACTCAAGTGGTTGGTGAATACAGAGGAGGTATAAAACAAGGATAATCCCGCCTCTTTGTCCTTTGGACAAGGGCAAAAACACCAAATGGTGTCATCATCACTCTTGCTTCACCAGCAACCGATAGTTTAGGTAGAGCCGGTTTTGATGGCAACATTAATACGCATTGGTGGGAACGCTTTAGTTCCGCTTTGCTGCTTTCAGTTGTTGACAGCGCTACAACAACACTAACAAATAAAATGAAAAGCAATTCCAAAACAGGCGGCTTAAACAACTCTGGAGCAAACAACATAGGAAAAGATGCTGCCAGTATTGCCCTTGAAAATCAAATCAACATTTCCCCTACCCTAGAAAAATTTCAAGGGGAACTCGTCAATATTTTCGTGGCCAGAGATTTGGACTTTTCATCCGTGTATAAACTCGCCGTCAAAGAAAAAAGGAACGGCCTTTTTCCTCGCTCTATTCCAAGAAATTTCTTTCACCATTCTCAAAGGTAGCACAAATAAATTATGGCCACAGCGAAAAATACAGAACGCGCTTCCATCGTTTTAACGAAATTAAAAATATTAGAGAACTATCTGAATGACGACAATTTATTCGAAATTGTTATCAATCGCCCTGGTGAAGTGATCGCTGAAGGTCCCAATGGTTGGCAAACCCACATCCTTAAAGATTTAACATATGGTGAATTAGAAGGGATTGCAAAAGTCGTTGCGGCTTATACAACACAGAAGATTAGCGTAGAAAATCCAGTTCTCTCCGCAACACTGCCCAACAATGAACGCATACAGATTGTTATGCCTCCAGCAGTCGCACCAAATACAATCAGTATGACAATTCGTAAACCTTCATCACGCACTTTTTCTCTTGAAAGTTTACATGAAAACAGTCTGTTTTCTGTCGCCCAAAACACCAGTTTCACCTCCACACAACAAATGACTGAACGGTTATCCGAACTCTCTGATACAGAAAAAGAGCTAACAGATCTCTTTATCGCTAAAGATTTTTGCACCTTTTTAGAAAAAGCCGTTATTACACAACAAAATATATTAATATCGGGAAAAACCGGTTCAGGGAAAACAACCCTCTCTAAAGCTTTAATTGCAAAAATCCCTGACTATGAACGAATTCTCACCATTGAGGATACTCCAGAACTTGTCGTTCCGCATGCAAACAAAGTCCAACTCTTTTATTCAAAAGATAACCAAGGCTTAGCAAAAGCAGGCGCAAAAGAACTGCTTGAATCTGGCTTACGCATGCGCCCCGACAGAATGCTTCTACAAGAGCTGCGTGATGGTACAGCCTTTGACTACATCCGTAATGTCAATTCTGGTCACCCCGGCTCCATTACCACCGTCCACGCCTCAACAGCACTTGCAGCCTTTGAACAAATGACCCTTTTAGTAAAAGAAAGTGACGGTGGTGGTAATTTAGCACGCGATGATATCCGCGGCTTATTAATCTCGATGATAGATGTCATCATCCAATGCAAACGCCTCGAAGGAAAATTTCGTGTAACAGAAATCTATTACGATCCTTTCAAACGCCGTGATGCCTTTTAAAAAACACAAAGTCAAGTAAATAAACATAAAAAAAGCGAAGCTGAAAAGCAACTAAACTATAAGAAAAGGTATCTCTCACAACATTACATCTGCGCCAGAAATTTACCATCACTGGTTACAAAAACTGAAAACGTAGCACAATCTAAAGACTGTGCACCTTGTTATACAAGGTGCACTTCATCTATCAAGACTATCTCCCTACATCTATCACTTCCGCTTCAAAGTGCATTCTAGCATTGACTGCCCCGGAATATCTACGCAACGATCTCTAAATCCAAGATCTGCAGCAAAACCATAATGCCTTTCACTAACTTGAAATCTGTCATCGTAATACGAAAATTCATTCTTTTTCATAGGAATCAAAATTCTATAAAGGAGACCTATCGCCTGTTGTCCTAAACCTTCTATTTCTGCATATCTTTCGTGTTTTGCAATGTTAGCTACAATCCTCTCCTTATGCGCCGAGCTACCAGCATGAGCAGTTAGCACTGAAGAAGAGAAGGTAAACAAAGCAGCAGCTAAAATAACATATCTCATAGGATAAATCTCCTTATAAAAAATAAATATAAACGGTTTCTGCTATCAAATAAAGCAGAACCACTCTTTGTATTATATACATTATGTATTATACGAATCTACTTTATGCACATTTTGGTTACAATTGTCAAATTTATGTTATAATTATCCCATTTTATTAACATACTTTATTTTTTCCTTATCTAAACCCCTAATAGGAGTACTATCAAATTCATAAGACCTTATATAAGCAAAAGCAGACTCCAGACTCCTTAGTGTGGCTTGGTCTTTAATACCAAGCCGATTATACATCACACCAGTTTTAGGATTAGTATAAGGATCACCGCTTCCCTTATACTTCTCCACGTTTTACCCGTTACAACAAATCTTTGATTACATCTCCTGTTTCGAGCTCTCCGATAATAACACGTTCCATTTGTTCAATGACTTTTGAATCTGGTTCCAGTCCCTCTAAACGTTGACTTGCCAACGCATTTTTAGCAGCAAGTTTCTAATGGTTTAAATTTTTTTACCGTGTAACATCTTTTGACTTTATTTGTGCTATCGCATTGTTTTGCTCTTCCACATATCTCTGTTGCAAAAATTTAACAGCCGTTTGAAACTTGTTCATAAGTTTTTTATCCTGAGGCTTGTTTTGGGGTATTGCTTTTGACAAGTCAAAGTCTTGTTTATGAATAGCATTTTGGCCAAAACGCTTATCTAAAGCACTTTGAAGCTTTGAAAATTCTTTATTAACTTGCTCTGGTATCTTTGAGTAACTTTCACGGCCAGTTTCAACAGCTTTCATAAAAGCCACAGCTTCTTTTGAAAGTGAGAGTACCTCAACCTTCAATTGCTCACGCTCACGGGGAACCCTATCCATATATATCTCATAAGAATTTTTATAAAAGGATTGAAGCTTTCTAACAGTAGAAATGACAAGAGGAACATTATAAAATGCTTCTTTACGCTCTCTCCCTGCTGTTTTAAACTGATCTATGAGGCGATCTGAACCACGCAACTCACCAGCTCTATCGGGCGCTTTATCTAAAATATCGGGCAATTTATCGCCTTTACCTGCTAAAATCGTTTGTTCAATCTTAAGTGCAGCAAACTGAGGATCTTTGTAGACGGACTTCAAACAAACGTTTAATTCTTTAAAGGTATTAACATAAGATTTTTCATTTCTAAGAGCACTTTGTACCTTCTGTTCTAGAAAGGCAAATTTTCAATATCTTATGTAATATTTTATAAACGATAGAAAACACTCTACGCATTATGGTTATTAAAATTGATTGTTTGAATTTGGATTTTTCTCTTTTGTATTTAATTTATTAGTAGATAGAGTGTGCATGACCCCCTCCAATATTTTTATCTATAAAACGCTCTATACCTACATAGATAATTATTTCAATTTTATGATTTTTTTAGCGTTTAATGTAACATACGGTTTCTTTCTTTTTAAAAAACAGGCGTCCCCGCGCCATTACTTACGCTGCTTTTTCACTAATTGCATCATTACTACAAACATCATCACGAAATGTTTTCTTTTCCTTAAGAGCAGCATCGCCATAAACCTTGGCATTGCCATTAACCACGCACTTGCCATAAACCCACCCCTTTTCACGAAACCACATGGTACCACTAACACAGGCATTATCAAAAACCTTAGCATTGCCATAAACGTGAGTATCACGACCATAAATCTTGGCTTTATCACTCACTATAACATTACCATAAACTTTAGCATCATCAGCAACAATGGCTTCATTACGTATTTTTGCATTTTCACTAACAATAGCACCATATGAAACAATCGCATTGTCATAAACCCAGCAATTGCCATCGTGTGAGAGGTTATCTTCCTTTTCAATAAACCCACCTAGATCCCCCGCCTTTACATCATCAAAATCCCTTAATGCTCGGATGCGATAAAAGTGTTTAGGTTGACGTGTATCAGCATCGTAAACTTGTTTGGTTTCATTTGTAAATTCATATTTTTTCATTTGAATATTTCCTTAACGTAGTTTTGAATTGACACCCTATAAGGGTATCGGGCGCTCAAAACACGGCGTTAAGTCCGTTGTTACACTTTCCCCATAAAAGAGTATTATATGGTGTAACTACACCCGACAAAGTCATTATACACTTTAACACGTATAAAAGACAGTCAGTTTTAAAGGCTTTGGAAAGGTTGTTTCGTAACCTATCCGCTTAACGATAAGTGTTTTGATCACTTAAGTATTAATATAGCAAAATACCCATTTATTGTCAACTATTTTTTGGCATTTTTTATAATATTTTCAAATATTTATCTCATAAAATAGCTTATAATTTTTATCTCTTTCTTTTGTAGTATATGCCCCTAAAAGCTCTCCCTTCTAATCATGATTTCGGAGCCGCGTGAGATGGACGAAACAAGACGTTAGGTTCTTTGTCAAGGACGCCGTTAGGCGCCATGTAATGGTTTCCTTGACACTAAGAACCAAGACTTGTTAGTCCTCTCATTAAACGCGGATCTGATTTCATGATTTTGGTGAGCGTTCCGGAGAGTTTGAGAGGCGGATAGCCTCTCATTTAAAAATAAAGTTTGTAAATAAAAACTATTTTTATTTGCCAATCTCCTGAAATTACTTTATTGGTAAGCGAATGTTTTGGTCGTATACGCAACGATCAATATGGGTTTGAAAGCCCTAAAGTTTGAACATGAAAATTGAACCCGTTTTGCGGGCATTCCCGGAATTCCGGGAGCTTTTGTTATGTCCAGGTGCTCTAAGTACTAAAAACAAAAGGCTGACTCAAACTTCAGTTCTTTCAACTCCCGGAATACCAATGCGAGGGCGCTCGCACCCGGTCGGGGGGAATTTAAAGTGCAAAAAAAAACTCCACATTTAAATGACGTTTCTGTAGGAGAAAAAATTCGCTATAGAAGAAAGTACATGGGGATTTCTCAGACAGAATTAGGAAAAAAATTAGGAGTAAGCTTCCAACAAATCCAAAAATATGAAAACGGCTCAAATCGTGTAGGAGCTAGGCGTTTGCAGGAAATCGCTAACATACTAGATGTTCATATCTCCTTTTTTTATACCGATATTTCACAAAAAAGAAATATTTCATACCCTTATGATGAAGGGATTTCCAGTAAAGAAGAATACTCCCTTTTAAGAGGTTTTAGACAACTAAAACCTAAAAAACAGAAAGCAATTTTGTGGTTGGTTTCCGAATAGAAGAACGCTTTTTAAATTATATTACATACAGCTATCTTCTCTATTCATAAGAATATTTTAAATATTTATTACGTATTTTGTACGTAAATAATAAATAATCACTATTTATTTTGTATGTAATTGTTATTTACGTAATTTTCAATAAGACGATTAAGAAAATCACCACCATCTTCATTGAGTTCATCAGCTAAAGACCAAAAACTATCTCTTACTGTTGGTTCAAGTGCAAGCGTTAATCGTGCTGTTTTTAAACTACGCCGTCTACGTCCACTTCCACTAGCATGTTTTGTTTCTACGCTATGACGTGTCGTAAAACCATTTTTTTGACCTATCTTACCTAAATCTTGTTCATTTACTTTTTGCGCTTTTGTAAACGGTTGTAAATTTTCAAAATTGGGTAATGGAATTTCAGCTCTTTTTGTCATGCTACTTTGTCCTTTAATAAATTTTCATTATCCAATACCTTCACAACAGCGTTAGCAAAAACTGTTGCATTTTCTTGTGCTGCTTGAGGATTATTCACATCAGAGGATGATAAATCAAAGAGAGACCCCCCTATTTGAAAAAGAGCACTAAAAGCTCCTCTTTCAGTTAATGAAGCAGGTAAAATAGGAAGATTAGCTTTTTCTAGCGTTTTCTCTATATGCTGTCCTTCGCGACTGTTTAAGGTATTGGTCATAGAAAATACGATACGAAAAGGTATTTCTCTTTTAAAAAACTGACTCTGTTGTTTTATTAAAGCAATGATCTTTCCTATCTGATCTCCATCAAGTTGTTTTTTTCTCATAGGAACCAAAACTAAATCCGCTCTCCCTATAGCAAAAGAAGCCGCAAGATTAGCAGAACCTTCAAGGTCAACAATAACAAATGGAAACTGTTCTACAGCATCATCAATGCAAGAAACAATATTCTGTTCTGTAATGTCTCCAGAAACTTCTATATTTTTGGGCATTGTATCTACAGATCTTTTCATCCATGTCACAAGTGGTTGATTTGGGTCTGCATCAATTAATTTCACCTTAGATCCGGCTTTAGCAAAAACGTTAGCTAATACTAATGCCATTGTGGATTTTCCAACACCACCTTTTGTTGAACACATAGTAATTACAGGCATTAAGATATTCCTTATTCAATGAATAAACACTAAATAAATAACATTTATTTATTACATATTTATTAAAACTATAAATAATTATTATTTATTTTGTAAATATTTATTATTTACGTACAAAATACGTAATAAATATTTATATCTTGTTAATTTCAAATCAGGTATAATCGGGTGTGCGCATTCCAGTATGCAAACGAGTTTATTTCACAATTTCGTTTCTTAAGAGTAATTGATTTTTACATTACTTTTATATATATTAGATAATTATATAATAAGAGGAATTTTTTATGTCTTCATTAACAGTTACAGCAAAAGGACAAATTACGCTGAAGCGGGATTTACTCCAGCACCTTGGTGTTAAACCAGGTGAGAAGATTGACTTTGATAAACTACCAGGTGGTGAACTTCGTATAAAAGCGTCACAACCCACAAGCACTATTGAGAGCTTTATTGGACGATTTTCTGGAAAACTAAAAAAACCTCTAACCATTGAAGAAATGAACGAAATTACAGCTTCTAGTTGGGCTGGAAAAAAATGAAGATTTCTGTAGATACAAATGTTCTAGCTCGTGCTGTTTTACAAGATGATAAAGAGCAAGGGGAGGTAGCAAGTAAGATTTTAAGAGAAGCTTCTCTCATAGCTATTTCTCTACCTTGTCTATGCGAACTTGTTTGGATACTTCGCCGAGGTGCAAGACTATCAAAAGAAGATGTAGCTGGAATGTTACGCGATCTGCTAGCAACCAGTAATATAGTAATGAATAGACCAGCTGTTGAAGCAGGGCTTGCTATTCTAGAGGCTGGTGGTGATTTTGCTGATGGAATTATATCTTATGAGGGAAATTGGCTAGGTGGTGAGACGTTTGTTTCGTTTGATAAATTAGCAATAGACCTGTTAAAGAAAAACGGACAGTTAGTAAAACTCCTTACTTAATGAGTGAGCTAATACCTATAAAAGAATAAGCTATAGATGTGGATTTTCCAACACCACCTTTTGTTGAACACATAGTAATCACAGGTATTAAGATATTCCTTATTTAGCGAATAAACACTAAATAAATATCATTTATTTATTACGTATTTTGTACGTAAATAATAAACATACTTCAATGCGTCACGTCATGGAAAAGAACTATCAACTTGGCGCAATTTATCTTAATTTTCCAATGTTCTTGGCATGGTAATGATAGGCTTTATTTTCGTAAGCTTGATGTTTTTACGTTCAATAAATAAACGTAAGGTGTTCACACTAACTCCTAATGTCTTAGCAATACGGCTCTGTGATAAACCAACATTTATAAATGCTTGAATTTCATCAATGTGATTGTCCAGCTTTAATTGCGTAGCTTTACTTCCTTTTGGCCGGCCAAGTTTTATTCCTCGTTGACGAGCAACATTTAAGGCTTCTTTTGTGCGTGTTTGAATTAAATGCCGTTCAATTTGTGACACCATACCCAATACGTTTGCAATGATATCACTTTGTAAACTTCCATCCATGATAAGGTTTTGTTTCGTTATATGTACAATTAAACCACGTTCACTGGCTGCTTTGAGAATTTCTAAAACAGCAAGAGAAGAACCAGCTATACGAGAAAACTCCGGTGTGAGTAAAACATCACCACATTCAGCCTTTTCAATTAAAGCACCAAGTTTACGCTTACGCCAATCTTTTCCTCTACTTGCAATTTCTTCCTCAATATGAAGTGGTGCAAAGCCATTTTTGTTAGCATATTCTAACAATCCAAATTTTTGATTTTCTGTATCTTGTCCATCACGAGAAACACGTAAATAAGCATAAAATTTTGGCATTTTCAGTAAAAAGGTTATTTTAGATTAAAACTGATATATTATTGCATAGAAAAAATAGGAATTAAATATACAATTTTCGTTCATAAAAAATGATCGTTTTTTCTGATATTGCAATTTATGACGTTTAAAATGACACTGTGCGTATTTTGCGTATACTTCATGCAAAGCAAAAATTTTCGTAGTTAACTGTATCTAAATTGAATCCGGCTGCGTTTAATAGTTCAACAAGTTTTGGGAGCGTCTCTTTTACATGTTCATTAAAAGGGATGTAATTGATCCCTTCATAATCTAAAGGCACTTCAGTATCTCGTTTTTTTAAAATAGCAAGATTTCTGCAAGAAATGGCAGAAATTAACATACCCATTTTAAAAATAACATTTTGATTAGCGCGCGGTTGTGCGTCTTTTTTACCAGCAGATTTTGCATAGCCAATGTCATCGGGAGTAAGTAGCACAATACCAAATTTTGGAGAATTAGTTTGCATACTAATTTCTTGTTTAAAATGCTCAATGGTAGTTAAGTCATCACTACTAGTAAATTTCAGAACGTATGGTTCCAATCCAAGCTTGAAAAGAATAAGTTCGAGCTGTTCTAAGGCAGTCTGATCATTATAGACAATAAAAATTTTAGGCATTTTTATATCCCCCCATTGAGTTTCAGCATTCTCTATATAGCTATATACAACACAAATGTACAAGAGCTCTTATTTTTTCCCCTAAGCTCTCCGTTCTATCAAACTTATGTAAATGTGATCATTTCTGATTAAATATACTGTTGATTTCCTGCTTCTTTGAGGCTGGTTTCACCAAAGTCACAGGACATTGGCCAGAGCCTTCCTCTCCACAGGCTGATACGGTGGAACTCACCGCCAAGTTTTTTAAATTAATCGCGGCATTAATGTCTCGATTATGGTGTGTACCACAATGAGAACATCTCCACTCACGTATGTTAAGAGGCAATTGTTCAATCTTACATCCGCAATGATGGCAGATCTTACTGCTCGCATACCAACGATCTGCAATAACAATCTGTCGACCATAACGTGCCGCCTTATATTCCAATTGACGGCGAAACTCGAAAAAACTTTGATCTGCAAGGGCACGCGATAAATGCTTATTTTTCAGCAAGCCTTTTACATGAAGATCTTCGAGACAAAATGTACCAAAACGCTGAATTAAATCTGTTGTAACCTTATGCAAATGATCTGTTCTGATATTACTTATCCGTGCATGAAGCTTAGCGAGTTTTTGTTTCTCCTTATAACGATTGCTCGAGCCTTTTTGCTTACGGCTTAGCCTTCGTGATAAGCGCCGTAAACGATTTAGCAAAGCCTTATAAGGTTTAACGCCTCCTATGGTTTCTCCTGTCGAAAGCGTTGCAAGTGCATTGATGCCCAAATCAAGACCAACAATAGCTTGGTTCTCGCTCAGTGACTCTTGATTATCTGTTTCAACGCTAAGACTTACAAACCACCGATCCGCTTTACGGCTAATGGTTGCTGACAAGATCTTTCCTTGAAATCGCAATTGTTCTCGCAGACGAACCCAACCAAGTTTGGGAATTCTTATCTTGAAACCTTGCAACTGTATTTGATCATTGGTCAAAGTAAAACGATCGTGCACTCCTTTCTTTCTAAAAGTGGGATATCGGCTTCTCCCTGAAAAGAAATTCTTAAAAGCCACACCCAATTGAATAATTGCCATTTGTGGAGCATTTTTAGTAACTTCCATCATCCATGGAAATTGTTCTCGTTTTAGAGAATTGAATTGTCTACGTAGCGCATAGTCATTAGGCTTTGGTAAATTATTATCTTTCTTCCATGCTTCATATTGCTGCTGCCATTCCTTCAGTGCCCAATTATAAGCAAAGCGCGCGCAACCACTGGCTCGAGCCATGTAGCTTCGTTGCTTATTGTTTAAGTCTAGAGCTATTTTGTGAGCAACAATCATTGCGATGCCTCTACAGCTTGACGAACATTCTCTAATAACCTTTGATTTTTTCTCGAACGACTTCCATAAAGACGAGCACTAAAGACAGTAATAATTTCTAAAACATCTTTGGCTAAATCTTCTTCAAAACTGCTTTCTTCCCCCTGATTGAGAATGACAACCTCAACTTGTTTGGCTTCGCAAATGGCGAAAACCAATTCTGCACCAAAGCGCAATAAACGATCTTTATGCGTAATCACCAAACGACCTATCTCATTTTCAATGAGAGCATCCAATAAACGTTTAAGACCCTTTTTACGATAATTCATCCCTGACCCTAAATCAGAGATGAGTTCATAAGTCCAACCTTGGCTTGCGCAATAAAGCTCAAGAACCTGTTTTTGTCGCTCTAAATCGTCTTTTTGATCATGGCTCGATACACGCGCATAAGCAATGGTTTTTCTTTGTGACAGTTCTCTCGAATGAAAAAGCTCAGGCCTAAGCTTGGATAGGTCATAACGGCGGTGTCCTCCTGCCGTATGCTCAGAAATAATTTTGCCTTCACCTTCCCAACGGCGCAAAGTGCTAATCGAAACACCCAAAACTTGAGCGGCCTTACCTATCCCAACAAATCTATCCATAATGTATATTATTACACAGATATAAATAGATTACAAGTAAGCTGTTAAAGCCCCTT
>NZ_JH725097.1 GCF_000278155.1 Bartonella doshiae NCTC 12862 = ATCC 700133 | reverse complement strand
TTGACTGCATCCGGTCTGTTAACTTATGTGAGTGATAACAAACAAACGAGTGTTGGTTTGGAAAATCATCAATATGACTTTGTTGGTGGTGTGATCGGAGGCAATCCTGCTACTTTATACCAAGTTCCTACAGGCAGTAACAGATGGAAAGAATGGTGGCAAATGTTGACGAGTTATCCCAATGTTCATGCTTGTTATGGTCATGCGGATCAAGGATGTGAACATGCTTATGGGGCTTCTTATAAGCATCATGACCAAATTGATTCAATTAAATCAGGTAAATCAGGGGGAAAAAATGAATATATTTTTTAAATTATTAAGTGGGTTAATTCTGCTAAGTATAGCTGGATGTGGTATTGAAAACATTGATAAGCCTTCTCCAGGGTATTTGAGTTTGTGGGAGAAGCCAGGAGCAGATTTTACTGAGATAGCAAAAGCGCTGTTAGAATGTGGAATGCCAGCCCCTTATGATGTTTTTCCAGAAAGCAGGAAGCAGAGCATCAATGCAAAAGCAACAGTTCATGCTTGTATGACCCAAGCAGGATATCACTATAAAAATGAACATGAAGGAGGATGGTGTTATACGTTTAAAGAAGAAAACCTTCCGATTTGTCGTCCAGGTGCTGTCATCCCGCAACGAAGTGTGAAGAGGCGCTTGAATAGCCCGTTTTGTAAAAAGAATCCTAAAGAAGATGAATGTCAGCCTTAAGTCTTGCTTATGATGATCAACAATCCGCCATCCTTACTTTCGCTTGGAATGGCGGGGTTGTTTCCTCAATCCACTTTCTCATTCAGTCCTGAACTGTTTTGGAAGTGGAGGCATAAATATCAACAAACTTATGAGCTTTCTCATCGTAAACAAACCCATTGAAGGAGGGGGAAAATGAAGAAAACTTTGAAATTATTATTGAGTGGAATAGCGCTTCTAAGCACGGCTGGATGTATTAACCAGCCCCCTCCATCGACATTGGCTTTATGGGAAAAGCGAGGTGATGATCAGTCTACGATCGGCCAAACACTGTTAAAATGTGGTTGGAAACCGGTTTATGCTGCTCCTGATGATATGAATTCGCGTATGAGTGAGTTTGCATCCATTTATGAGTGTATGACTAAAGCAGGTTATCGGTACAAATTGCAAGACTCGAAGGGCATATATTTTTCAGAATCTCCACGAAGTGACTCATTGATAAGCAACCTTATGATAGCAGGATATCAGCAATTTATGGATAATGATAATTTTGGTGTGACCAATGCAACGAAACAGGAGCGCGTTTTGTTAAAGCGTTTTGAAAATGCAAAACCAGGTCAAAAAAGAACCAAAGCTTTACAAAAATGACCACCAGCGTCATTCATATTCTTAAAGAAGATTACGCATTGACTCACGCTTTTGTTTATTGCGTTCTTTAATAGAGTCACGCCCTTCACGTAAAACAGAACGATATTGGGTTGCATATTCACGGGCTTGTTTTAAAGAGACATCTCTCAAGGCATCCAACCATTTCGCGACGGCGTCTGTGAAGGGTATAGCGTAAAATCCTTTCAGCACCCCCATCTTTACGCTTGTGAAGAAGCAATTCGGCGCCATCATTATATTTGCCAGCTCCCAATGTTGCTACAGCCCTTGCATTAAGACGATTCATAAGAGCCATTTTTACTCCTTTCTTCCAGTGTTTTTATCCACACACTTATCCCGCTTGTGATGTGCAAGTGAGTGGTTTTGATTGATTCAAGATAGACAAATTTGAAATGAAAGAATCTTACGATATTCGGGGTTCTCATTCAATATGAATAACACTAAATTATCTTTACAAATCAATATATTGTACAGGATATTCTCATTTGGTTATTCTATTCATCGAACAGGATCTATTGAATTGTAGTGAATATGATTTTAAAGGGTACTGCAAGAGTCATCTTTTTTCATATAGATATTCAATATTGATATAAAAGAAGCCGTTATACGTAATTGTTCTCGATATTTAATATGCTTATTAAGATTCATTGAGGTAAAAACAATGATCATATGAGAAATGATCAAGAGGCACTAAGAGAAACAAAAAAGCATTTTGCGTGTTTTGTTCTAAGAAATTGATTATTTTTCAAGTTGTTTGAGGTGATAGAGTGCCTCTAAAGCTTGCTTAGGGGAAAGTTCATCAGGGTGGATATTTTTTAAAGCCTCATGAAGAGCACAAGTTTTATGTGTTTCTTCATTTATGGGAGATGCTGCTTTAAGAGAAAACAGCGGTAAATCATCAATTAATTTATGTCCTTTTCCAGCCATTTCACCTTGTTCTAATTGATGTAGAACATCTGTAGCACGTGTAATCACTTCTTTGGGAAGTCCAGCAAGTTTTGCAACTTGTACTCCATAAGATCGGTCAGCAGCTCCGGGTGCGATTTCATGAAGGAAAACAACATCACCATCCCAATTTTTGACTTTCATGGTTACATTATGAAGGCGGTCAAGTTTCTCGGTGAGTGCTGTCATTTCATGAAAATGCGTGGCGAGGATAGCACGACAGTGGTTAACTTCATGAAGATATTCAACAGCCGCCCAAGCAATGGAAAGTCCATCAAAGGTTGACGTGCCTCGACCAATTTCATCAAGAATAACAAGCGAATGACTACTAGCATGATTCAGGATCGTTGCGGTTTCGACCATTTCCATCATAAAAGTTGAACGCCCCCGTGCAAGATCATCAGAAGCACCAACACGACTAAACAAACGGTCAACAACGCCAATATGCGCTGAGGTGGCTGGAACAAAGGAACCCATTTGTGCCATAATAGCAATGAGAGCATTTTGTCGTAAAAAAGTTGATTTTCCTCCCATGTTTGGACCTGTGAGAAGCCAGATTGGTGCATATTGATGATTTTCTTGTACAGAGAGGTCACAGTCATTAGCAACGAATGGTTCTGCTGCTTGCTTTCGTAATGCTTGCTCCACAACAGGGTGGCGCCCTGCTGTGATATGAAAGGTCAATGAGTTATCAATTGTAGGACGACAATATCCTTGTTCTTCAGCGAGATGCGCTAATGCAACGGATACATCTAAAACAGCAAGGGCTTCTGCGGCTTTACGGATGAAATCAACCTGTTCGGTGATTTCATTGGTAAGAGTATCAAAAATTTCCAATTCAAGCGTCATAGCGTGGTTAGCTGCATGGGCAATACGGCTTTCAAGGTCCGCAAGTTCTGTTGTGGTAAAGCGCATAGCATTTGCCATTGTTTGGCGGTGAATAAAACGCGCTTTTGCTTGTGGAGTATCAGTGAGAGCAGACGCTTGCAGGCTGGTTACTTCAATGAAGTAACCTAAAATATTGTTATGCTTTATTTTAAGTGTTTTGATATCTGTTTCTTTTGCGTATTTTGCTTGAAGTTCAGCAATGACACGACGAGATTCATCGCGTAGGGCCCGCATTTCATCCAGTTCTTTATGATACTGAGGACGAATAAAACCACCATCACGTTTAAGTAGAGGGAGCTCATCGGCTAATGCTTGTTCTAAATGAAGATGCAAAGCAGTTGGTAATTGTGAAAAAATATGTTGCACATCACTTATTTCTTGAGGAAGCAACTCATCATTAAAAAGTTGATGAAGTTCACGAATGATGTCAAAACCGCGCTGAATTGCAGCCATATCACGTGGTCCTCCTCGACCAAGTGCTAAACGTGAAGCCGCGCGGGGCATATCTGGTCCCCCTTTTAAAATGAGCTTTATAGCTTCTGCAAGAGAAGTATTGCGTAGAAAAAAAGCAATTGAATCTAAGCGTTTGTCAATTGTTGAAGGCGTGGTTAAAGGTGCAATAAGGCGATCAATGAGAAGGCGTGATCCTCCTCCTGTTACAGTACGATCAATCGCTTTTAGTAAGCTTCCATCACGTTGCCCTGATGTGGTTCGAACAAGTTCAAGACTGAGTCTTGTTGCAGCATCAATAAAAAGGGTAGCGCTTTCATTTTGACGTTCAGGGCGCATGAGAGGAGGACGGTGGGTTATTTGCGTTTTTTCGATATAACGAATAGCGGCGGCAATTGCGGAGAGTTCGGGACGCGAATAATCGGCAACACCTTCAAGGGTTGATAATTTAAAATATCTACAAATATCGTATTCAGCGGTGATTGTATCAAAAAGACTAGCGGGTTGAGGTGAGAGGATACGATCGAGAACATTAAAAAGTGACTTATGGGATTTATCATGAAAAAAGGAGTCGGATACAATGATTTCTTGTGGGTCCACACGCATAATGTCTGCCAAAAGTTTTTCATGGCGGCTTTCTGTTACACGAAATATACCTGTTGAGATATCAATCCAGGAAAGGGCCAATTCCTCTCCCTCATTGGTTTTGATACAGGCTAGTGTCATCAGATAATTTGCACGCGTTGGATCAAGGAGTTTTTCTTCTGTTATAGTTCCTGGCGTTACAAGGCGAACAACATCACGCTTAACAACTGATTTTGATCCTCGTTTTTTTGCTTCTGCAGGATCTTCTGTTTGTTCACAAACAGCAACGCGATAGCCGCAAGCAATCAATTTTTGCAAATAATCATCTGCAGCATGAACAGGAACACCGCACATAGGAATATCTTTACCCAAATGTTTACCGCGTGCTGTAAGCGTAATTCCTAAAGCTTGAGAAGCTTCAATGGCATCATTAAAAAACAATTCATAAAAATCACCCATTCGGTAAAAGAGAAGGGAATCGCTATGGATAGCTTTGATTTCTATATATTGTTCCATCATCGGTGTAAGACGTTCTTGATGCGGAGCAGATGAGAGCACGAATGGAGTTAAATTATTTTTATGCTCTGTTTTTTTATTCATTTTTATGCGTCCGTTTCCTATAAGTGAGGATTTGACACCCTTTTTTGTTTACTTCAATGTTTATCTTCATTATCTCTAAATTGAAACGCATGATAAGGTTTGTTAAAGTAAGCATAGCGATTTCTGATATGTGAATCAAATTTTAAAATCGGATAATGACATGCATTATCGCGCAAAATTTACACTGTTTGTGGAGAAAATAAAGTGAGATGAAAAAAGGTGAGCAGGATCAGAAAACGCATAAAACGGTTTATAATGCCAATGAGCGAGAAGCTCTTGATTTTCATAGTCGTGGTAGGCCAGGGAAGCTTGAAATTATTGCAACAAAATCTATGGCAACGCAGCATGATTTAGCGCTTGCTTATTCGCCAGGTGTTGCTGTTCCGGTTAAAGCAATAGCGCAAAATCCTGCGTTGGCTTATGATTATACAACAAAAGGTAATCTTGTTGCTGTTATTTCAAATGGTACAGCTATTTTAGGTTTAGGCAATTTAGGGGCGCTAGCATCTAAACCAGTGATGGAAGGCAAAGCAGTGCTTTTTAAACGCTTTGCCGATATTGATTCTATAGATCTGGAAGTTGATACGAATGATCCAGAGAGTTTTATCAATTTAGTGCGTCATTTAGAGCCCTCTTTTGGTGGTATCAATCTTGAAGACATTAAAGCGCCAGAATGTTTTATGATTGAAAGTCGCTTACGTGAGGTTATGAATATTCCTGTTTTTCATGATGACCAACATGGTACAGCGATCATTGTGGCTGCTGGCGTACTCAATGCTTTGTGTTTAACAGGGCGTGATATGCAAAATACTCGGTTAGTCTGTAATGGCGCTGGTTCTGCTGGGATTGCTTGTATTGAACTGATTAAGGCAATGGGATTTCGACCTGAAAATATCATCTTATGTGATACGAAAGGCGTTGTCTATGAAGGTCGTGAAGAGGGAATGAATCAGTGGAAGTCCGCTCATGCTATTCGAACGGATAAGCGCACGCTTGTTGAGGCAATGGAAGGTGCTGACATGTTTTTCGGGGTTTCTGCTAAAGGTGCTATTACCCCTGAAATGGTAAAGTCTATGGCACCACAACCAATCATTTTTGCTATGGCCAATCCTGATCCAGAAATTACGCCGGAAGAGGTTATGCAAGTGCGTGATGATGCCATTATCGCTACAGGTCGTTCAGATTATCCAAATCAGATTAATAATGTTCTTTGTTTTCCTTATATATTTCGTGGTGCTCTTGATGTGCGTGCGAAAGTCATTAATGAAGATATGAAGATTGCTGCAGCAAGGGCTTTAGCAGGTTTGGCTCATGAGGAAGTGCCTGATAGTGTTGCTGAAGCTTATCGTGGAAAGCGGTTAAAATTTGGTCCAAATTATATCATCCCTGTTCCTTTTGATCCGCGTTTGTTTACGGTTGTTTCAATTGCGGTGGCAAAAGCAGCAATGGAAAGCGGTGTTGCGCAAAAGCATATTGATGATTTAGAGGCTTATGAGCGTGATTTGAGGGCAAGACGTGATCCCATTTCCTCTATGATGCGTGGAGTTTATAATCATGTTCGTCAAGCGCCAAAACAAATTGTCTTTGCAGAAGGTGAAGAAGAACAGGTAATGCGCGCAGCTGTTTCCTATGTTCATCAGAATTTAGGACAAGCGATTTTGATTGGTCGTGAAGAACAAGTGAGAGAAACTGCTTTTATTGCTGGTATTGATCTTGAGCGTGAAGGTATTTCTGTTATGAATGCTAAGCTCTCTTGTCGCACGGATGCTTATGCGAATTATCTTTATAAAAAGATGCAACGCCAAGGTTGGTTGTTGCGCGATTGTCATCGCCGTATCAATAATGATCGTAATTATTTTGCTGCATGTATGGTGGCATTAGGGGATGCTGATGCAATGGTTACAGGGGTGACACGCAATTATGAAACTGCGTTGATTGATATACGCCGAGTAATTGATGAGAAACCCAAGGAACGGTTGATTGGTATTTCAATGGCTATTTGCCGTGGAAGAACGGTGTTTATTGCCGATACAGCTATTTATGAGGCTCCTGACGCTGAGGAACTTGCTGATATAGCAGAACAGACAGCTTCTTTTGTTAGAGAATTTGGATATCAACCACGGGTAGCATTTGTAGCATTTTCTACTTTTGGTTATATGAAAGGACAAGTTACGCAAAAAATTCAGGATGCTGTTAACATGTTGCATGAACGCAAAGTTGATTTTGAATTTGATGGAGAAATGAGTGCTGATGTGGCGCTTAATTTGAAATTGATGCAGCAATATCCCTTTATGGGATTAACGGAACCAGCTAATATTTTAGTAATGCCTGGGTATCATGCCTCTTCCATTGCTAGCAAAATGTTGCAAGAGCTTGGTGAAGCAACCATTATTGGTCCTATTTTGATTGGATTGAAAAAATCTGTCCAAATTGTACCGTTTAGTGGAAACGATACGGATGTTGTCAATATTGCAATGCTAGCAGCTTATCATGCGAAAAAGTTGTAAAAATAAAGGCCTCTGATATTTCAGGGCCTTTACAGAAATTAAAAAGTAAGTTCTTAAGATGGCTGTATTTTGCTGTCTTTCTTTTCTTCGGCAATACGCTTCTGGAAAAGGGCAGCAAAATCAATTGGGTCAATCCATAAAGGTGGAAAACCACCATTTTGGGTGGCATCAGAGATAATTTGCCGTGCAAATGGAAACAAAAGACGAGGGCACTCAATAAAAACAAGCGGCATAACATGTTCTTGAGGGATATTTTTGAGATGAAAAACACCACCGTAAATCAATTCCACATGAAACAATATTGCCGTATCATCATTGGCTTTGACAGAGAGGGATAAAACAACATCATAATTGTCATCACCAATTGGGTTAGCGTTGACATTAATGTTGATATCAATTTCTGGCGCTTTTTCACGCGGACGCAATGATTGCGGTGCACTTGGGTTCTCGAATGAGAAATCTTTTAAATATTGAGTTAATACAGCAAAAACTGGCTCTGCACTATTGTTATTCACTTCACCTTCGGCCATACTACGAACCTCTCATTATAACAAAATATTATTTCTATTTTAGATCTGAAGATTAAGCTGGTTATCACGCCTTGTAGAAGGTTGCAAGGAATGCTCTTCTTATCTTGATTGTTTTTTTCGTGTTCGTTACAGATTTTTTTAGGCCTTTTAAGGACTATCATCATTTTTACGCCATGGAGATTCCTTGGTATTATAAATCTTGTAGTCTTCCGCATTAAGATCAATTATTTTTTCAGATTGATATGTGCTATTGGTATTATTTTTAGTATGAGTATTTATTTTGTTTCTAAATGATGAAAAGAAATGCCAGATAATAGAACGGATTGGCTTAATAATAAGCAATATTCCCAAAATATCGCTTACAAAGCCGGGAAGAATAAGCAAAATCGCTCCTATAATGATGAGACCATCATTGATGATATCACTTTCTACTGTTCGTCCTTGGATAAGTTCGCGTTGTATATTTTTTAAGATGCTAATTCCTTGAATTCGCAATAAAATGCTTCCAGCACATGTTGTGAGAATGACCAGAATCAAAGTGGCTAAAATCCCAATTTCTTCTCCGACAAAAATAAAGCCGGCGATTTCAATCAAGAGAACGCTAAGGGAGGTAACGATAAAAAGGCGAGGCTTTATAAGATAAGACTTTATCACATGAAAATTCCTTTTTCAGTGTTTGGAATAGAAAATCAGTAAGAGCTAACTTTTAGAATATAAATGTATTAAAGGTTATAAAAAATATTAAATGGCAGATTCCCTATTTTACATATTTATTGATAAATGGTATTGACTGCAATGTTCATTACAGATCACCTTAGGCTTGGAGATTGACAGAGTCCATGGAATTTGACGTATTATTTGTCGTAGCTCTTATTATTATGGTTGTTGTTTTTGTGCAACTCCGCAATGTATTAGGAAAACGGATTGGTTTTGAAAAGCCTCCCTTTGATCCTTATTCGGGTTGTTCTAAAAAACAGATTGAGACGGAAACGGCTGACAGTATTGTTTCGTTCCCCCATCAAGCTAATTCGCAAAAGAACAATTTTAGTGAAATTGATGCAATTGCACCAAAAGGAAGTGCACTAAATAAAGGTTTGCGGGCCATCTACGAAATTGATCCTCATTTTTCGCCTCAATTTTTTATAAAAGGCGCTCAAGTTGCTTATGAAATGATTGTAACAGCTTTTGCTAAAGGTGATCGCAATCAACTTAAAAAATTGCTTTCTCAGGATGTTTTTGAAAGTTTTTGTGCTGCCATTGAAAAACGCGAAAACAACAATGAAAGAATTGAGTTTACTTTTGTTGGAATTAATAAGATCGAGTTTATCAAGGCAGCAATACAAGATAAGGATGAATTTATAACTGTGCGGATTATCAGTGAAATGATTTCTGTAACCTATAATGAGCAAGGAGAACGTATAGATGGTGATTCTGATGCTATTGTAGAAATTAGAGATATTTGGACTTTTGTTCGCAATAGCTTATCATCGGATCCAAATTGGAAGCTTTTTGCAACGGAAGATGAAAATTAAGGCGTTTTTCATCTATAAGATCGTATCAATAAAGTTTATGAGAGATTGAAAATTCCAATGTCCACGGGTGAATGGAGACAAAAAAAGGATCCATTGGTTCCACAGGACCGTCTGCTATGGGAGATGGTTTGCCGCACAATAATACCGCTTCATGATAAGGTTCATGCTTCTATTGTGAAAGATGCTGCAAATATTGACAATAAAAAACAACACGGAACACAAATCTCCCCATTGATTCAAGCAAATCAAAAGAGATCAACAGTGGTTAAAAGAGAAAAGAGGACGGTTGCACAAACACCAAAGGTCTCTTTCTTCGATCGTGTTGTACATCGTAAAATTGCCAAGGGGCATTATCCTCTTGAGGCTCGTCTTGATCTTCATGGGTATGGGCAGGAAGAAGCCTATTTTTTCTTGAAAAAATTTCTACAATCATCTCAACAAAAAGGATTACGTTATGTACTCGTGATAACAGGGAAAGGTCGGTCACATGGGAGTGATGGCATTTTGTATCAGTTTGTCCCTCACTGGTTGTCAACACCGGCTTTTCGATATTATGTTCATGCATTTGAGCAAGCTTCCCGTCAGCATGGTGGTTGTGGAGCGCTGTATGTTCGATTGCGCCGTTTTGTGCCAGAGAAAGAGGTATGATGCTGTTTGGCTGTTTTAGATTCAATATGGGTTTCATTAGGTATATTATTTTGCAAGCAATGATATCCTCTTTCCGATATAATCAACCATATAGCCAATAAACCTAGCATTGCAGATATTTTGGGTATTTGTGTGCTTTTTTATTATTTTTTGTATAATTGCAAGAGAAACAAAACTGGAAAACATAAATAAATTAGAGATAGTCCGACTATTAGAACGAAAGAACAATTTAGGAAGAACTGCGTTGACTATAATCTTTGCGCTCGTTTCTCATATTCGAATGTGCGTGTTTTTTGGGTATACATATCTTTAAGCTAGAGCATTGAATAGGATTGAGCTGCAGCTTATTAAGATGAATTATATCGTTTTTAATTGTTAGTATGCTAGATGCAATAGTCTTCAAAAAGATAGAACAGATTGGCTTTATCTTTTTATATATTACCATTGATGGTTTACCACGTGTGATCGATTTTTCTTGCAGAACTATCTATGGCTGAAAATTTTGTGCTAATTCTAATATAGCTTAGCTTATATAATAGGAAACTTATGAAATTTATTGATAAGGCGTATGTATATTAAAAAACCTGAAATCTTTTTTCATTATTAATCATAAAATTGCAAAGATGGTTATAGAAGATAATGCAGGCGACGGTTTGTGTTATATACCGAAATGCCTGTACTTTCTGCGAGCATTATGTAAGGTCTGATTTTTCAGAAGCTGAAGGAATAGGGAAAAGAATTTCACCAAACCAATAAGGAAGTGATAATAGTAGAAAAGATTGAATATGTTACAGTGGGGGTTAAGAAGTTTACACAATAAAGAAAATTAAGATTGGCATAGAGCTAATGAGCACAGAAAATATAACAAAAGACAAGGAGGTGTACGTATTAGCCCTTTGGAAATACAAAGAAAATAAAAAGCAGATATCTACTTTCTAGAGGTATGTCATTGAATTTTGATCGTTCCTTTCATATGGGTGAATGAATTATCTTCTGCCGCGATATTAGTGTAGACTGTTTCTGTATTCCAATCTTGAACATGAACGACATTAGAATTCTTTTTAGGCTCTTGCCAGTAAACCATGAATACATTTTTACTGACTTCAACAGCGGTATATTCCACTGTATCTTCGATGCCTTTAAAGGCGCCAGATGTTCCTTTAAATGCCATTCTCCGGTTATCATGGAAGTTAAGTTCAAAAACAGCTTCACCAAAGTTCATTTCTGCTACTTTGCCAATAGGGGGATAAGGATTGTTTATATGCCAAGGAGTTTCACCGGCAAAAACTTTTGCTCCAAAGTCAAGAGATTGTTGACTAGGAAGATCGGGATATTTTTTCTCCATATCAGAAATAATGCTGGAAGAGTCCTTATATGAAATGGCAGCATTTTTGTAGTCAGTAAGATATTTTTTTACAAAATCGAGCGATGTCGGAGATGTATCATTTTTAATATAGTGTCCAGGAATAACCATTTCTGGTTTCAGTGATTGCATATCCTCAATACGCTTTATCCACAAATCAAGACCCTGAATGTTTGAGATATCAGCTATCCAAATATGCCCGCCGGTCGATATTGAGACGCCGCCAAGTACGGTTTTCAGGGAAGGGATCCAATAGATAACTGTGTGCTGTATTATTTCCATCCTGTCGAATATCGATATCTTGACCATCAATAATCAATTGATGAGAGGTTACAGAATCAGGAATATATTAATTCTTCTGGAGCATCAGTTCCCATTGTTTCTTTCCACACGTTTCTCTTCGCATCTTTGGTAACAGAGACTAGATACGCTTGTTTGTGCAGTTGATATTATTTGTGCTTGAGGGAACGCTTTTTTAATTTCATGTAGTCCAAAATAATAATTAGGGTCACTATGTGAGATAAAAATATATTTTAGATTTTTTTTGGTATTTTGCTTGCTTTAGGGGATAGAGACTCCTTCAGACTCTAGTCTGAAGCTCGTTTGTTTCTTTTAGTAAGCTCTTATTGCTGATTTATAGGATTGAATTTATATTTTAAAACGGTAAGTTGTTGAACAAAACTCACATGTGACAGAAATTTGTTTGTTTTCAACAAGTTGATTGTATTCTTCAGTAGAAAATCCATCTAATATTTCTTTAATTTTTTTGCGCGAACAGGAGCATTTATCTACAAGAGAAATGGGATTAAAGACTTTGACACCTTGTTCATGGAAAAGACGGTACAGAAGTCTTTTACTGCCAACTTTTGGATCTATCAGTTCTTCATTTTCAATTGTTGCAGTTAGAGCTTTGGCTTCTTGCCATTGGTTTTCAAGTTGAGCACGCGTTTTCGTTTCTTCTTGTTTGTGATCACGTTCATGTATTTTATGATGAGGCGATGCTTGGGGTAAGAGTTGGGTCAAAATGCCACCTGCTCGCCAGTTTTTTTGTGGTTTTCCTTGTTGGTTACGATTGATTAAGATAACAACTGCCAAACGGATATCGGTGGGGATTTGTTCTGATTGGTCAAAATAAGTGCGGGCAACTTCTTGTAAATTTGATCCATCTAATGCAACTATTCCCTGATAGCGCTGTGTATAAGTACCCTGGTCAATAGTAAATGCTAAAGTTCCTTTTCCGAGAAGTGTTTCTGAAGATGTTTGGCCATTCGCTATTGCTTGTTTTAGCTTATCGTCATCAAAACGAGCATACCCCCGTAGATTGGAGGGAGGAGAAAAGTCACACACCAACATGTTAACCGGTCCATCAGAATGGGTTTGTAAGATAAATTTTCCTTTAAGTTTTAGGGAGGTCCCAAGCAAGACAGTCAAAACTAATGCTTCTGCTAGAAGGTAAGAAACAGGTTCAGGGTATTGATGTCTTGTGAGAATAGAATTTAAACTTTCCCCAAGTTGTACAGCACGTCCACGGATATCAAGTTCTTTAACTTGAAAGGGGATAACGATATCATCTTCATTCAAGAAGATGTTACGGAGGTAAGCATCTTTAGTTTGTCTGCGTTTTTCACTCATATTTTGCCTTTTGTGTAATTTGTTTTGGCTCGCTATTGTGGAGAGAAAAATGCATCTTGTAAACACCAAGCAAGAATGGCTTTTTGAGCATGAAGACGATTTTCAGCTTCATCAAAAACCACAGAATTTGGTCCATCAATCACGGCATCAACAACTTCTTCTCCACGATGAGCAGGAAGGCAATGCATGAAAAGAGCATCGGGTTTGGCTAATTTCATTAAAGCTTCATTGACTTGATAAGGCTGAAAAATAGAATGGCTGCGGGCACGAAACTCTTGTCCCATGGAAACCCATGTATCTGTCATAATACAGTCAGCATCTTCAGCGGCTTCTTGGGGAGAATGGGTTAACGTAATATGAGCTCCTCGTTCACGTGCCCAGTATACAAATTTTTCTCGCGGTTCACTGCCTTTTGGTGTTGCAATTCGGAGATGAAAGTCAAAAAGAGCTGCTGCTTCAATTAATGAATGCAGCACATTATTACCATCTCCCATCCACGCAAATGTTTTGTGAGCAATGGGTCCACGATGTTCTTCATAGGTTAGTATATCCGCTAGAATTTGGCAAGGGTGGGTGTCATCTGTGAGTGCATTAATGACAGGAACTTGCGCATATTGCGCCAATTCGAGCATCCGGTGATGTGCTGTTGTGCGTAACGTGATGATATCCACAAAACGCGATAAGACGCGTGCTGTATCGGCGATAGTTTCGCTATAACCAAGCTGCATCTCTGAGCCTGTTAACATGATCGTGTTTCCACCAAGCTGGCGCATACCGATATCAAATGAAACACGAGTTCGTGTAGACGGTTTTTCAAAAATCATCGCTAGGGTTTTACCAACAAAGGGTTTTGAACTTTTTTCTTCTTTGAAGGTTGCTTTGAGGGTTTTAGCATAATCGATAAGTGAGCGAGCTACGAGTGGAGTTAAGGCGGATAAGTCTGTTAGGTGATGAAGAGCGTTTGTCATATTTATGATACTTGTCTTTTTGGGTTTATTTGTGAAAGATGAGCAATGGCTCTTTCAATACGATACAAAGCTTCACATATTTCTTCTTCAGTGATAGTAAGAGGAGGCAACAAACGCACTACATTGTTATTGGCACCAACACTTAAAAGATATTCATTTTCCAAGGCATTGATAATGTCCTCTTGAGGGATAATAGACTGAATACCCACCATTAGACCTATGCCTTGAATGGCGCAGATAATATCAGGGTAGGTGTTGAGAATGGTTAAAAGTCCACTTTTTAGCTTATCCCCCATGTTCTGAACATGGTCGAGGAAACCTGGTTCTAATATGATATCAAGAACACTGTTTCCTACAGCCATACCAAGCAGATTTCCTCCAAAGGTCGATCCGTGCGTTCCTGGTGTCATACTTTTTGCGGCTTTCTCTGTAGCAAGACAAGCGCCCAATGGAAAGCCGCCTCCGATTCCTTTTGCAAGAGTGAGAATATCGGGTGTGATATCACTCCATTCATAGGCAAAAAGTTTTCCTGTTCGTCCAATGCCAGTTTGGACTTCATCTAAAATCAATAACAAATCATTATCATCGCATATTTTACGCAAAAACTTTAAATTTTCATGAGATACTGTTCGTATTCCTCCTTCTCCTTGGATGGGTTCAATAAGGATAGCTGCTGTATTTTTATTGACAGCGTTACGCAAAGCGTTTTCATCACAAAAAGGAATTTGAATAAATCCACCAGCTTTAGGTCCAAAACCTTTCAGATATTTTTCTTCTCCAGTAGCAGCAAGGGTTGCAAGCGTGCGACCATGAAATGCGCCTTCAAAAGTAATAATCTCAACGCGTGTTGAATGACCGGATGCATAATGGTAATGACGAGCAGTTTTAAATGCGCATTCCAGTGCTTCAGCGCCGGAATTGCAGAAAAAGACCTTATCAGCAAAGCTATTTTCACAAAGCCGTGCGGCAAATATTTCTTGTTCATGTGATTGAAAAAGATTAGAAATATGCCAAAGTTTTTCAGCTTGTATTTTGAGAGTATTGACCAATTTGGGATGCGTATGTCCTAATGCATTGACAGCAATGCCGGATGTGAAATCAAGATAACGCTCTCCTTTATCGGAAAGAAGCCATACACCATTGCCTTGTTTAAAATGCAAATTACGGCGAGTGAAAGTATTGTAGAGTGGTTGTATAGCGGTGGTATTCATCATTTTTTCCTTTATTTTTTGAATTTTGCAATACAACAAACAAAGCAACGTTATACTATAAAACAACGTTGTATTATTGAAAACATTGTTTCAGCAAATTCATTACGATAAATTATATCACCCACATAATAGATCATTGCACCGATTGGCAAAAAGTCAATGAAAATTCTTTAAAGATGAATTTGTAAAAAAGTCTTAAGAAAAAATGAGAGATTAAGCTATGATTGATTTGCAAGTTGGGGAAAACATTCTAAATAGACTATTCCAGGAGGAAAGGCACTTGTCATAGAGTCAGTGCATATTGTAATTTAAATCATTAAGCAAGATTGTGTTTCAGTTTTAAATTCCATAGGTTGAGTGAAGTTTTTATGCTCGTGTAGGGTATAAAGTTTTTCCATTCGGCTCATTGGGAGTGTGATTGGAACATTTGAAGGTGCAATGGGATACCTCTCAATGAGGTGATCAGAATGGAGTGCTGATATGGGTTGGACATGTGAACGCGTTGAACTTCTTAAGAAGTTTTGGAGTGAAGGTTTAAGTGCAAGTCAGATTGCCGCTCAATTAGGTGGGGTTAGTAGAAATGCGGTGATTGGTAAAGTACACCGGTTAAAATTGCCGGGACGTGGTAAGACAGCACAGGTGGTATCACGTACACAAAAGACACTTGTAGGTTCTAATCCACCGTCTCCGCGGATGCGCCGCACCACATCGACAATTTTGCCAACGAATAATGCCACGTCTTGTAGTGTTGGAGCAACAGCTTTAAAAATGGAATTTGTAGCGGAGGAAGTGACAGAAGTTGATATGTCGGCAAAATCGAATGTGGTTGTGCCTATATCGCGCCAGCTTAATCTTTTACAATTGGGCGAAAATACATGCAGATGGCCTGTTGGGGATCCTTTATCATCAGATTTTTATTTTTGTGGTGCCGATTCTGGTGAAAATAGTCCTTATTGTGCATTTCATGCAAAAATAGCGTTTCAGCCAATATCTGAAAGACGGCGGATAAGAATATAATATTCGCAAATATAATTTAATTAAGTTTCATTTTTTCGTGTTATTGCGTGATTATGTACCGTTGAGTGTTTCTTCTGTTATTATAGCCTTTTCAATTTTGGGTAGGAATTTTTCCTGGTAAATTTGCCATGTTAGAGGACCTATATGTTTGGCAATAATGATACCATCTTGATTCAAGAGAAAAGTTTCTGGTGGTCCGTATACCCCCCAGTTAATAGCTGTATGTCCTGATGCATCAAAGCCAATAACTTTAAAAGGATTGCCAAAATTGTTCAGAAAGCGTTTGGCGTTTTCTTTGTTGTCCTTATAATTAATTCCAATAAGGTCAAAACGTTGATCTTGTGCGATCTGCATGAGAAGAGGCTGTTCTTCACGACAGGAGAAGCACCAAGATCCCCAAAAATTGATCAATGTGATGCGTCCTTTAAACTGTTCTGAATCTAAATAGTTTGTCTTATCAAGAGAGGGAAGATTTATTTTCGGAGCACGTTTTTCAGCGAATGTAATTGGAATAAGAGAAGTATAATTTGCATCTTTTTTTTCTATAAAGCTGAAGAAAAACATAATAAGAAAAAGCAAAAGCAAAAATGGTCCAAAAAGACTCAAAAAGACGGGAAAGGATATCTTTTTTTTAGTTTTTGAATGGATGCTTTTCATTGTATTTTTCTTTCAAGAATAACTCTTTTGCGTTTAGCCTCTGTAGGATTTTTTTTTGATGAATTGCTTTACGAAGAATATACCCAGTAAAACAAAGAAGAGAAATTGCGGAAAGCATGTAGCTCAAAATAACAATTTGCTCATGGTGTAAGGTTCCAAGGAAAAAATCAATTTTCTGCGATAAAGTTCCTAGAATGCCACTTTTCATGCTGTTTAAATGGGGCATGATGAAGAGTCCTGATGTCGTACACGACGGGCTTTTTTTATCCGAAGGACTTTGATATGACGACTGTCGATTTCATTACACATAGCCATTAAATATAACAAAATGAATATACAGGTAAAACAAAATATCATTGTTATCAGTGGCCATAACATAGCATGTTCAATTGTTGTGCCTCCTGAACGGAAAAGTGATGCTGGTTGATGAAGTGTATTCCACCAATTAACGGAAAATTTAATAATGGGGATATTCACAAGGCCAACCAATGTTAAAATTGCTGTGGCGCGTGTAGCTTTTGCTTGATTGTCAAAAGCACGAACTAACATGATAATAGCAAGGTAGATAAAAAGCAGAATTAAAACCGATGTTAACCGCGCATCCCATACCCACCATGTTCCCCATGTTGGACGCCCCCAAAGTGCTCCTGTCATCAAGGCTAAGGCTGTAAAAACTGCACCGATAGGTGCACCACATTTAAGTGCAACGTCAGCAAGATGATATCTCCAAATGAGAGTTCCTAGTGCAGCAGCACTCATTATTACATAACAAACTGTAGATAACCATGCAAATGGTACATGAATATACATAATTTTAACAGTGATTCCCTGTTGATAATCATTAGGGGAATACAGAACCAAAATGAGTCCTAAGAGAAGAAGACACAATGTTGTACCCGTTAACCAAGGCAAAACGGCTCTGCTTATTTTCATGAAACACGTTAAACTTGCAGGAAGAATTTTCATTTTATGGATGTGAGATATTTCATTCATGAGGTTTATAATAGGCAGACTTTAGCATTGCGGCAATCATCTTTTGCTATTCTGATAAAAACCTGAGCGTTATAGCGGCAACAAAAGAGCTAAAAAGACTCAGAAGGAGCGAAAAAGCGATAAGCAAAGTTAAAGAAGAGAGAAAAGAAACATTTGGATTTATTGGAGCTGTAGCAGTTAAAACACCAAAAATCATGATTGGAATTATCCATGGTAAAATGATGATAAAAATAAGAAGAGTACTGTGCAATAATGACGTTGCGAGTGCCGCTCCAATAGCACCAATAAAAATGATAGCTGGTGTTCCGCATAAGAGGCTGAGTATTGTTGTAAAAGTTATTGTTGCATCTAACTGAAGCATTAAAGCTAAAATAGGAGTGACAAAAATAAGGGGGAGCATAGTTCCTACCCAATGAGCAAGACATTTGATAAATACAATTAATGTAAGACTTTGTCTTTCTCCAGAAAGGATAAATTGATCAAGATTGCCATCATCGCGATCGGCTTGGAAAAGTTTATTCAGATTAAGGAGTCCTGCGAGAAGAGCTCCGAACCATAATATGCCTGGACCTATTTTTGCAAGAATTTTTGGATCTGGTCCGATGGCGAAGGGCGTTATCATAATAACAGCAATGAAAAACAAAAGTCCTGTTAATGAAGAAGCTTGTGGAGCTAAGGTTAGTTTGAGATCACGCCAGAACAATGCGTTCATTCTTTTTTCTCCTGAGGAGGTAAAAATTTTTCTAGGGCAATTCTATGGTTTTCTGGGATACCGAGAGAATTATGGGTTGCTGCGATAATCATGCCCCCTTGGTTCAGATGGTGTTGGAAAAGATGAGTAAGGAGAGTTTGGGCATGGCTATCAAGACCTGATATTGGTTCATCTAAAATCCAAATAGGACGAAAGGAAAGCAAAAGGCGGGCAATGGCGACACGTCGTTTTTGCCCGATTGACAAAACATTAAAAGGTAACTGCTCAAGATCAGCAAGACCAAGATCAGCAAGGGCTTCATAAGGATTGCGTAAATGTTGCCCATAAAATGCTGACCAGAATTTCAGATTGTCTATAACTGATAAGGAAGATTTCATAGCATTTTGTGTGCCGAGATAATGACACGCAGTTGCTACGGGGTATGTTTGTTTGTGGTCTTTAAGACTTACATGACCTTCATCAGCTTTAAGAAATCCAATAATGATTCGCAGTAATGTAGATTTTCCAATGCCATTTGGACCTGTTATTGTCATAAATTGCCGTGGAAATAAACAAAAAGAAAGACCTTGAAACAGAATTTTTTCGTTTCTATATGCTGCTAAATCTTTGCCAAATAGTACCATGCAATTACCTGTTTTGCTTTTATTTCTATAATCTTTATTGCATTATAGGATAAAAAACACGTTTTTTATGCAATTATGTCTAGAATAGTTCTAGAAATAGTTCTATAAGCTACCTGTTGCATCAAGATCTGGTGTGGAATAATTTTTGACGCCGATTTCTGAATTTGCCAATGAGAAGGTGAAGGGAGAGATGGTTGTATCTGCGCTCAAGCTATGACCTTGACTTGTAGTTTGTGTTGTTCATTCTGGGGGGAGATTTGGGTAGTTTGTAGTATGAGGGTGGGCAGTCATGTCTCAAATTAATAGCTTTAATTGTCGTAGAACTTTAGATGTTGGTGGTAAGCAATACACTTATTACAGTTTGATTGAAGCAGAGAAAAATGGCCTTAAGGGTATTTCTCGCTTACCATTTTCGATGAAAGTTATTCTAGAAAATTTATTACGATTTGAAGATGGTCGTACGGTTAAGAAAGAGGATATTTTAAACGTTGCTAAGTGGTTAGATGACAAAGGCAGCGCTGGTGCAGAAATTGCTTACCGCCCCGCACGTGTTCTCATGCAGGATTTTACAGGTGTTCCTGCTGTTGTCGATCTTGCAGCAATGCGCGATGCTATGGTGAAGCTTGGAGGTGATGCTGAAAAAATCAATCCTCTTATTCCTGTTGATCTAGTCATTGATCATTCGATTATAGTCGATAGTTTTGGCAGTTCTACAGCTTTTAAGGAAAACGTTGAATATGAGTATGAGCGTAATGGTGAGCGCTACCGTTTCCTTAAATGGGGGCAGCAAGCCTTTCAGAATTTTCGTGTTGTTCCCCCAGGAACGGGGATTTGCCACCAAGTTAACCTAGAATATTTAGCACAGTGTGTATGGATGAGGGATGAAGAGGGGCGCAAGACCGTTTATCCTGATACTTGTGTGGGAACTGATTCGCATACAACTATGGTGAATGGTTTAGGTGTTTTAGGTTGGGGTGTTGGTGGTATTGAAGCAGAAGCAGCAATGTTAGGCCAGCCCGTTTCTATGCTGTTGCCTGAAGTGATTGGTTTCCGTCTAACAGGTAGGCTTAAAGAAGGCGTGACTGCTACTGATTTAGTATTGACGGTTACGCAAATTTTACGCAAGAAGGGCGTTGTCGGTAAATTTGTTGAGTTTTTTGGTCCAGGTTTGGAGCACATGACGCTTGCTGATAGGGCAACGATCGCAAATATGGCTCCCGAATATGGAGCAACCTGTGGTTTTTTTCCAATTGACAAAGAAACAGTGCGTTATCTCAACATGACAGGGCGTGATGAAAGTCGGATTGCTTTAGTAGAGGCTTATTCCAAAGCGCAAGGGATGTGGCATGACGAGATGATCGCCAATCCCATTTTTAGTGATACAATTGAATTAGATATGGAAAGTATTGTGCCTTCTATGGCTGGTCCTAAACGTCCTGAAGGGCGTATTGCATTGGAAAGTGTTGGGCAAGGTTTTGAGGAGGCATTATTTAGTGACTATAAGAAAACTTTTGATCAAGATGGCCGTTATAGAGTTGAAGGTGAGGAATATGATCTTGGCCATGGCGATGTGGTGATTGCTGCGATTACTTCTTGTACGAATACATCAAATCCAAGTGTTCTTATTGCGGCAGGTCTTTTGGCACGTAATGCTGTAGCAAAAGGTCTCAAGAGCAAGCCATGGGTTAAGACTTCTCTTGCGCCTGGCTCGCAAGTTGTCGAAGCTTATCTTATCAATTCAGGTTTGCAAAAAGATTTAAATACACTAGGGTTTAATTTAGTGGGTTTTGGGTGCACAACCTGTATAGGGAATTCTGGTCCTTTGTCACCAGTTATTTCCAAAACAATTAATAATAATAGTTTAATTGCAGCTGCGGTTCTTTCAGGAAATCGTAATTTTGAAGGGCGCGTATCGCCTGATGTACAAGCGAACTATTTAGCTTCGCCACCACTCGTTGTTGCGTATGCTTTGGCAGGGACAGTGCGTAAAGATTTAACGAAGCAGCCTCTTGGAGTAGGTTCAGATGGTCAATCAGTTTATTTGAGAGATATTTGGCCAACTTCTAAAGAGATACAGGAATTTATCGAGAAGAATATTACACGTAAGATTTTTGTCGAAAAATACGCAGATGTCTTTAAAGGAGATGAAAATTGGCAAAAAGTTCAGGTTCCAACGGGAGCTACCTATTCTTGGGATGAGCAATCAACGTATGTGCGTAATCCACCTTATTTTGATAATATGCAGAAAATCCCTGAGGTGCTGTCAGATATTAAAGAAGCACGAATCCTAGGTCTGTTTGGTGATAAAATCACGACAGATCATATTTCTCCTGCTGGTGCTATTAAGGTTGATTCCCCTGCTGGAAAATATCTAATTGATCATGGGGTTAAAGTAGCTGATTTTAACCAGTACGGAACGCGTCGCGGGAATCATGAAGTTATGATGCGGGGGACCTTTGCCAATATTCGCATTCGTAATTTTATGTTAGGGGATAATGGTCGTGAAGGAGGCTATACAGTTCATTATCCGTCAGGAGAAGAACAAGCAATTTATGATGTAGCAATGAAATATAAGCGGGAGGGTATTCCACTCGTTGTTTTTGCTGGTATTGAGTATGGCAATGGGTCATCTCGTGATTGGGCCGCTAAGGGGACAAATCTCCTTGGGATAAAAGCGGTGATTTCTCAGTCTTTTGAGCGAATTCATCGTTCTAATCTTGTTGGTATGGGAATTGTTCCCTTTGTATTTGAAGACGGTGCAAGTTGGCAATCTTTTGGTTTAAAGGGGAATGAAAAGGTAACGATTGAAGGGATCAATAACTTGAAGCCTCGTCAGAAAACTGTTGCTACAATCACTTTTGCTGATGGAACAGTAAAAATCATTCCATTGTTGTGTCGTATCGATACTGAAGATGAGTTGGAATATTTACATAATGGTGGAATTTTGCAATATGTTTTGCGTAATCTTGCAGTTTAAACCCCATTTGTTTGTTTAAGCGTATTTTCTCAAGATGGGGATCAAGAAAGTTGGGCTATTATTATTTTGTATGTCCTTCTTTGAAAATTCAGCCCTTCTTTGAAAATTCGATTGACGTTGGCTTTAAGGTTGCGTTATAAGCTCCGTAGTTATGAGCAGCTTTAAAGTTTAGCTTGGCTTGGATTTATTTATATTGGTAGAGATGTCGTGAGACTATTCCTATCCGATGAATTAAAAGAGAGAGATATTTATGGCGAATACACCTTCGGCTCAAAAGGCAGTGCGTAAGGTTGCTATGCGTACGCAGGTCAATCGGGCCCGCCGTTCACGCGTTCGTACTTTTATGCGTAAGTTTGATGATGCTTTGGCTGGTGGCGATAAGGCATCTGCTGAAATGGCATTTAAGGATTTTGAGCCTGAAATTATGCGTGCGGTTTCCAAAGGGGTTTTTCATAAAAATGCTGCCGCACGAAAAGTGTCGCGTTTAGCAAAACGTTTAAAGGCGCTTAGCATTTAAGTTTTTCTATTTTATTAAAAAATTGGCCAGCATCCCTAGGGGTGCTGGCTTTTTTATTGTTCTCTAAAAATCTTATATTGTTGGGGAAGTATGGGGCGATTCTTTTTATGAAAAGGAAGGTTAGGATTGTAGAATTTGGATGGTTATCCACAAGCTTTGTGGATTTTTACAGAGTCTTTTTTGTCAAGCTTTTTTTATTTTTTTTTTTAATCTGAAAAGATTCTTTATTCCTGGTAATTTTAGAGAAAAAAAAGTGAATTGAATCAATTATTTTTCTCATGTCTGATTTATATGAGCATATTTATAGAAGTTTTTTATGGGCTTTTGATTTTTATTTGACCCCTTGCATTTTACCTTTGCTGTTTTGTATGGTTCTCACGGAGGCTGAAAACAGACAAGGTTTAGATCAGCTAATTGCCCTGTATTGTGTTGAGTGAAGGGGGATGAGTTTGGACTATCATGAGTCTCATGTTGGAGGGATTTTCTAGCGTGTTTTTTAGTTTTCTTAATTGGTATGTTTTCCATTTTAGAAGAGGGGATTATATCATGAGTACAAGTAAATCTTATTGGTCATCTTTGTTAGTGGGGTTGTAATAAGGCTATCCTAGGGGAGAGTGAATAATTTTATTGGGGTAGGTCGTTTTTGCCTTCGCTGAGTCTGTTTTAGCTGTTTGGCGAGACAAATTTAATTTTTTATCGGGATGAAAGATGGTGGATAAATTGAACTCTAGAACTAGTTCCTTTAAAAAGGTTTCGGTAAATATCCTGTCGGCAGAGAGAATAATAAAAAATAAGATGACGGATATAACGGATATAAGTGGATCAGTCGGTAGGAGTGCTTCTGTAGGGCATTCAGTTATTTCAGAGGAAGAAGGTGCTGCAGCTTTTGCACGTGTGATGGCACAAGTAAAGGCACAGGTTGGCATAGAGGCTTATACGAGTTGGTTTGGTCGTTTGAAGCTTGCTGAATATAGCCGTAATATTGTGAAACTCTCTGTTCCTACAGCATTTTTGCGTTCATGGATTAATAATCACTATGGCTCTCTTTTAACCAATTTATGGAAACAAGAGAATTCAGCGATTCTTCGTGTTGAAGTTATTGTGCGTGGTATGAAGCGCGTTTCAAAAGGTGTTGTATGTAGGACGAGTGCTGCTCCTGTTATTTTAGAGGAACAAACATCTTCGCCTTTTGTTGAGAGTTATACAGAGCATTCAGTAAAGGGTGTTGAAACAGGGATTTTAGGTTCACCCCTTGATTCTCGTTATACTTTTGAGAATTTTGTTGAAGGATCTTCTAATCGTGTTGCTTTAGCAGCAGCGCGTTCTATTGCAGAGGGTCATAAAAGTGCTTTGCGCTTTAATCCTCTTTTTATTCATGCATCCGTTGGTTTAGGGAAGACACATTTGCTTCAGGCTATAGCTGCTGCTGCTCTAAAGCGTTTAACATCTGCGCGCGTTATTTATTTAACTGCTGAATATTTTATGTGGCGTTTTGCGACCGCTATTCGTGACAATGATGCTCTTTCTTTTAAGGAACAGCTTCGTGATATTGATCTTTTGATTATTGATGATATGCAATTTTTGCAAGGAAAATCAATACAGAACGAATTTTGTCATTTGCTCAACATGTTGCTTGATAGTGCAAAACAGGTTGTTGTTGCTGCGGATCGTCCGCCAGCAGAATTAGAATCACTAGATCTTCGAGTTAGGTCTCGACTACAAGGAGGGGTCGCTCTTGAGATTGAAGCGCCGGATTATGAAATGCGTTTAAAAATGTTGCGTCAGCGGTTAAAAGTTGCGCAGCAAGATGATAACATGGTTACTATTTCTGATGAGGTTCTGGAGTATATTGCTAAAACAGTTTTAGGGTCAGGGCGCGATATTGAAGGGGCATTTAATCAATTATTATTTCGTCAGTCTTTTGAGTCGGATTTATCTCTAGAGCGGATTGATGAATTGTTGGGCCATTTGGTGCGTTCAGGAGAGCCTAAACGTATTCGTATTGAAGAAATTCAACGTGCGGTTGCGCGTCATTATAATGTTTCTAAGCAAGATTTATTATCTAATCGTCGGACGCGTACAGTTGTAAAGCCGCGACAAGTTGCGATGTATTTGGCGAAAATGTTGACACCTCGCTCATTGCCGGAGATCGGCCGTCGTTTTGGAGGGCGTGATCATACAACGGTTTTGCATGCTGTACGTAAAATTGAAGATATGGTTTGTGATGATCAAACATTAGCAAAAGAGCTTGAGTTGCTTAAGCGTTTGATCGGAGAGCAGGCTGCATAATATTTATAAATTTCCTTTTTTCAGGATGTATTACGGAGAAATGGCAGAGGGTATTTTTTTCTTGTGCAGGACCCACTTGCCATTTGTGAAGAGGTTGAATAGACTTCAAAAAGTGATTCTTTTAAGTGAATCGGTTGTTTTTTTATCTCTAAAGAATTCCTATGGTTCTTAGTAAGTTGTAACGGGGATTTTATGCGTATTACAGTTGATCGTAATCAACTTCTTAAATCTCTTGGTCGTGTTCACCGTGTGGTTGAACGTCGTAATACTGTTCCTATTTTATCGAATGTGTTGATTGATGCAGACAACGGCAGTGTGCAATTAAAAGCAACAGATCTTGATTTAGAAGTTACCGAATCTTTTATGTCCAATGTTCAACAGGCGGGAGCAATAACTGTTCCAGCGCATTTGCTGTACGATATAGTGCGGAAACTTTCCGATGGCAGTGAGATTGTTTTATCCGTTGGTGCCGATCAGGCAAGTACGATGTCTATTGTGTCTGGTTGTGCGAATTTTCAGCTTCAATGTCTTCCCAAGATAGATTTTCCAGAGTCACTACCAGGGCAGTTTGGTTACCGTTTTTCTTTATCCGCGTCAGGTTTGAAGCATTTGTTGGATTGTACGCAATTTGCTATTTCTACTGAAGAAACCCGCTATTATCTTAACGGTATTTATTTTCATGTTATTGATGATGGTATTCTAAAGCTGCGTTTAGTTGCCACAGATGGTCATCGTTTGGCGCAAGTTGATATGGTAGCTCCTTCAGGGGTTGAAGGTATGCCAGGTGTTATTATTCCTCGTAAAGCTGTAGGAGAGTTGCAAAAGCTTCTTTCAGAAGAAAGTGATGGCGATGTATGTATAGAGCTTTCGGAAACAAAAATTCGCTTTTCTATAGGGTCTGTAATTTTTACATCAAAGTTAATTGATGGCACATTTCCAGAGTATCAACGCGTTATCCCCCTTGGCAATGATAAAAAATTGATCGTCAATAGGCAGGATTTTTCTTCTGCAGTTGATCGTGTTTCAACAATTTCAAGTGATCGCGGGCGTGCAGTGAAGTTAACAATTACGCATGGGCAATTAAAGCTCGTTGTTAATAATCCTGATTCGGGAAGTGCAGAAGATCAATTGGCCGCGACTTATACGTCTGATCCACTTGAGATAGGGTTTAATTCGCGTTATCTTTTGGATATTGCTGGGCAGCTTTCAAGTGATGAAATGGTTTTTATGTTGGCTGAAGCCGGGGCGCCTGCTTTAATTCGTGATAATGATGATGCGGATGCACTTTACGTGTTGATGCCTATTCGCGTTTAGGGGCAATTATTTTGCGATGCATGGCTGATCATGTGCACAAAGTGACAGTGAGGCAGCTAAGGCTTGTACGTTATCGCAATTATTCTTCTTTTAATATTCATTTTTCAGGTCAGCATGTGGTTTTTATTGGCCATAACGGTGCTGGTAAAACAAATCTTTTAGAAGCGCTGTCTTTTCTTTCTCCTGGTCGTGGTTTACGGCGTGCGTCGTATTCTGATGTCAGCTTTGCGGATGGTGAGAATGCAGGGTTTGTAGTGTTTGCTCGTTTACAATGTGCCCTTTATGGTGAAGTAAATATTGGTACGGCTTTAGAGGCAGGCGATAACAGTCGAAAAGTCCATATTAATGGTGTAAATGAGACAAGTGATAGCTTGACAGATTACTGTCACATGAGTGTGCTAACTCCTTCTATGGATGGGATTTTTACGGGACCTTCACTTGAGCGTCGCCGTTTTTTGGATCGTATGGTTTTGGCTATTGATCCTTTGCATAGTCGTCGTATAGCAGATTATGATAGAGTTATGCGTGCACGTAATCGTTTATTTTTAGATGGAAATAATGATTGTGCTTGGTTTGATGCTTTAGAAAAGCAAATGGCAGAACTTGCAACGGCTATCGCTGCAGCGCGTATTGATGTTGTTAGGCTTTTAAATGACATGTTTTCACGAACGCCATCTCAGATACCTTTCCCGCGGGCTTTTTTACAAATTGATGGTTTTTTAGAGACGGCTCTGGGTAAGATATCAGCAGTTGAGGTTGAAGAGCAATTTTGTGATCGGTTACAGCATAATCGCGCGATAGATCGTGCTGCTGGGCGGACATTAGAAGGACCGCATCGCACAGATTTACAAGTTTTTTATGCCGATAAAAATATGGCTGCAACATCCTGTTCGACAGGTGAGCAGAAAGCTTTGTTGACAGGTTTGGTTTTATGTCATGCACGTTTAACAGGAATGATGTCAGAGAAAGCACCTATTCTTCTCCTTGATGAAATGGCAGCGCATCTTGATTCTCATCGGCGTGCTGCTTTATTTGATATTCTTGATGATTTAGGTGGGCAAACATTTATGACAGGAACAGATCGTATTTTATTTGATTCTTTAAAAGGGAGAGCAGAGTTTTTTGAAATTAAAGATGGAGCTTTATCGTAGCAAAAAGCGTGTTAAAGTTTTTTTATAGGGTGGTGATCGAGGAGAAGAGGCTTGCTATGTCTACTATTATAACAGTTTTAAATGGTCCTAATTTAAATTTTCTCGGTAGACGTGAGTCAGAAATTTATGGAACTAAAACCTTAGAAGAGATTGAACAATGCTGCAGAGAAAAGGCAATAAAGCTTGGTGTGAAAGTGCAGTTTCATCAAAGTAATTGTGAAGGACAATTAATAGAGTGGATACAGGAGGCTATTGGTGTCAGTTCTGGATTAATCATCAATCCAGCGGCTTATAGTCATACATCCGTTGCGCTTCTTGATGCATTAAAGATGTTTTCAGGGCTAAAGGTAGAAGTTCATTTGTCTCATATTTATCAGCGTGAAGCCTTTCGTCACCATTCCTACACCTCTGCGGGTGTGGATGCAATTATATCTGGTTGTGGAAGTGAGGGATATCTACTTGCGCTTGAATATATTGCTAAGCAATTTAAATATAATGGATAGAGCGTTGGATAAGAGAAATATGGATGTTGAATTTACTTGATAAATATTTTTGGATAGGTAAGATGGCCATTAAGGTGCTATCTGTTTATTTATAGTAACTTCCAGTGCATGTAACGGGGGTAAATAAAGATGAAAAGCTTTATTAGACAATTAGAAATGTTTGTGATTTTAGGGGTCGCACTGCTTTTATCTAGTTGTAAAATTGATGTTATCCAACCATCAGGGTATGTTGCACGTCAACAGCTTGTGCTGATTGTGATTTGTGTTCTTGTTATGCTTTGCGTTGTCATTCCAGTGATGGTGAGTGTGGTATTTTTAGCTATCAAATATCGTGCATCAAATACAGCGAAAGAGTATTTACCTGATTGGGGACACTCAAATAAAATTGAAGCCTTTATGTGGAGTGTTCCCATTATTATCGTAATTATTTTAGGAGCGCTGACGGCCTATTATACCTATGAGCTTGAACCAGAAAATCCGCTTCCAGTGGAGGTTGTTGGAGAAGAAAAGCCGTTACAAATTGATGCTGTTGCTCTTGATTGGAAATGGCTTTTTATTTATCCTGAGTATGGTATTGCATCTATAAATGAAATTTATGCACCTGAAGGTCGTCAGGTTTTTTTGCAGTTAACATCAGAGAGTTCTGTTAATGCCTTTTGGGTCCCAAAACTGGGAACGGTTCTTTATGCTATGCCGCAAATGAATGCTAAATTGCATTTAATTGCTGATGAACAGGGAGTATTTAAAGGGAGCTCTGCGAATTACAGCGGTGATGGTTTTGCAGGGATGCGTTTTAAATGGTATTCTGTATCTTCACAAGATTTTGATGATTGGATTATTAAAGCTCGGGCTAATGGTCAAGCACTTGACCGCGCATCTTATCGTCAGCTTTCTATTGCGCCTCGTATGGGTGATATTGTTGCGAAGGAAAAGGATGCTGAAGTGCGTTATTTTGCTCCTGTTGAAAAGCGGCTTTACTATCGGATTGTCAATCGATGTGTTGATGAAAATACGGTCTGCAATGAAGACTTAATGAAGCGTGCCGCTGCTCAGACACTTTGGGGTGCACTTTGTTCTGTTTTTGATCCTGGTGTTATCTAGGATCAATCGAGAAAGAACCTTTTTAAATAAGGTTTCTTTTAAACTGAAATTCATTTGATATGGGTTGAGAAATGTTTGGAAGACTTACAGATCCTACTGCTGGTGCTTTTCACGCACTTGCACATGAACCAATCGTTTTATATACATGTATTGCGATCGTTTTGGTTGGTTTAATTGCTGTTATTGCTTTAACGGTGCTTGGATGGTGGGGAGTTTTATGGCGAAATTGGATTACAACAGTTGACCATAAGCGAATTGGCATTATGTACATCGTTCTTGGGATTATCATGCTTGTTCGTGGTTTTGCTGATGCGATTATGATGCGGACACATCAGGCTTTGGCGCTTGGGAGTGAATCGGCAGGGTATTTGCCACCTGATCATTTTGATCAGATTTTTTCGGCCCATGGCACCATTATGATTTTCTTCATGGCTACGCCTATTTTATTTGGTCTTTTCAATTATCTTATACCGCTTCAAATTGGTGCTCGTGATGTTGCCTTCCCTTTTGCGAATAATTTAGGGTTTTGGATTACTGCTGCAGGGGCAATATTGATTAACATATCCCTAGGTGTTGGAAATTTTGGTCGTGGTGGTTGGTTGATGTATCCACCTTTCACTGAGTTGCAAGGTAGTCCAGATACAGGAGTAGATTATTATTTGTGGTCACTTCAGCTTTCTGGTATTGCGACGACAATGGGGGCGATCAATTTTGTCGCGACCATCATTAAAATGCGTGCTCCTGGGATGACGATGATGAGAATGCCCGTCTTTTGTTGGAGCGCTTTTGTTAGCAATGTCCTTATTTTAGTTATTTACCCTGTCTTAACTGTAGCATTTGCACTCTTGGCATGCGATCGTTATTTGGGCATGAATTTTTTTACCAATGTTGGTGGTGGAAATCCAATGGTGTGGATTAACTATGTTTGGATTTTTGGTCATCCTGAAGTTTATGTTTTGGTTGTTCCTGCTTTTGGGATTGTTTCTGAGGTTGTCTCAACTTTTTCTTCAAAACGCCTTTTTGGTTATACTTCTATGGTATGGGCAATGTTGGTTATTTTGATTCTTTCTCTTCTTGTTTGGGGTCACCATTTTTTCACAATGGGTGGAGGAGAAGCTGTAAATACCTTCTTTGGTATTGCAACAATGATCATTGCGGTTCCAACAGGTGTTAAAGTCTTTAATTGGTTGTTTACTATGTATAAAGGTCGGATTCGTTTTGAACCTCCGATGCTTTGGTGCATGGGGATGATATTTACGTTCGTTGGTGGTGGATTAACGGGTGTATTGCTCTCAATTGTTCCTGCTGATTGGCAGTTTCATAATTCGCTCTTTTTAGTAGCACATTTCCACCATACAATTATTGGAGGTGTGGTTTTTGCTTATTTAGCGGGACTTGCTTTTTGGTTTCCAAAAGCTTTTGGTTATAAACCAAATCGGGCATTGGGTATTGCATCTTTCTGGTGTTGGTTCATTGGTTTTTACCTTGCTTTTTTCCCAGTCTATGCACTTGGTTTAATGGGTGCGACGCGTCGTCTTCAACATTACATGGAGCCTAGTTGGCAACCAATGTTCGTAATCGCTGCATTAGGTGCTTTTATTATCTTGCTTGGTATTCTTTGTTTTGTGCTGCAAGTTGTTTTGGCAATTTGGTACGGTATTAAACATAGAGGATGCTTGCCAGTGACAATAAATGATTCTTGGGGTGATGCACGGACACTTGAATGGTCTATTTCTTCACCTCCTCCTTCTTACAATTTTGCAATACTTCCAGAGGTACAATCTGACGATGCTTATTGGAATATGAAGAAGAATGGTTATCAGCGTCCGACAAGTGGATTTGCAAAAATTCATATGCCATCAAATACATCCGCTGGAATTATTGCAGGATTCTTTTCATTGGTTGTTGGTTTTGCTCTTGTTTGGCATATTTGGTGGCTTGTTGCGATTGGATTGATTGGTTTTGTTGCAACGATTGTATGTCATTCATTAACTGGTGATCATCATGGTTACTATATTTCAGCTGAAGAAGTGCAGAAAACTGAGGATGCTTTTACAGCAGTTCTTAAAGAGCAAGGAGTAAGAGTATGAGTGCTATGACAATGAATAATGCTCATGTTGATGAGCATCATCACGACAATAGCTCAACAATGACATTTGGTTTCTGGATCTATATTCTTTCGGATTTGATTCTATTCGCAACGCTTTTTTCAAGTTTTACTGTTTTCTCTTCTTCTTATGGAGGGGGAAAAGCTGGCAATGAGTTTATTGATTTAAAATTTGTTTTGGTTGAAACCGCTATCTTATTGTTGTCATCAATTACTTATGGTTTTGTAATGGTACAAACCCATAAGAGCAATCTCGGTGGTGTGCGTTTATGGCTAGCTATTACCTTTGTACTTGGAGCTTTCTTTATTGGAATGGAAATTTATGAATTCCATGAACTTTTGGGCGAGGTATTCTATTACGATCCTGGTGCATACGCTGGTATTGATCATGCAACGGGTTTACAGATTTTTGGTCGAGAGATTTTGTCTGCTTATTGGTCAGCATTTTTTGCTTTGGTTGGCACTCATGGTCTTCATGTGAGTGTTGGGCTTCTCTGGATGATAGTAATGTTTTTTCATCTTCGTCGTAATGGTTTAGATCAAGATAATAAAACACGTTTGACATGTCTTTCAATTTTCTGGCATTTGCTTGATATTGTGTGGGTTGGTGTTTTTACTATGGTTTATTTGTTAGGAGCATTGTAATGAGTATGCACAATGATGCACATAGTCCAAGTAATGGTTCCTATATAGTTGGTTTTATTTTGGCTGTGTTTTTCACTTTGGGTTCTTTTATTCCTGTGATGTATGGAATGATGGAGAGCTGGGCAATTAGTACAAAGGTTGTATATCTTTTGGGGATGGCAATTATTCAAATTATAGTGCAAATTGTTTTCTTTTTACACTTAAATTCTGGTCCAGATGCCAAATGGAATTTAAGCACTTTATGGTTTGCAGTTATTTGCGTTTTCATTATTATTGGAGGAACGTGGTGGGCTATTTCTCATTTGAATTATAATATGATGGGTGGTTCAGGACGTATTATTGAGCCGGAAGAATTAAGAAGCAGTGGTTCTGTATCCGCAATAGAGGAATTATCAGATATACAAAAACCAGAGGAACAGTTATCAGGTACAGGGGTATCTTCGGAGGAAGTTTTAGGTACGCAGGCACCTGTAGAACAGGTACCTAGTGTAGAAATACCGGTAGGGCAAGCATCAGATGCGCAGGTTTCTGAAGAAGAGCAGACGCCTAATGAAAATATACCGGTGGGAGAAGCGCTAGGTGTGCAGACTCCGTAAGATGATTACCAGGTACATATAATGTATTTATAAAGCCAATGCACTTAGCATTGGCTTTTTTTATAGGCAGTTTAGTCATAAAAATGTTTGTAGGCTAGCAAGGTGGGTATTAAGCACAAGATTCAGTGGAGTAATCATTTAGAAAATGGTAAATGCGCTTTTATTCTAACCAAGAGAATCTATAGATAATTTAGAAAAATCTAATTTTAATTTGAAATTAACAGTCATTTGTAGAATGTACAAAAATGATGTTTATGTAATTCAATACATAGAATATGGGGATCTTTAAAAGGTTTTATATTCTAGTATTTTATAAAGCTACGGAGAAGTAGCTCTTTCAAATTCAATGAATTTATATTAAAGATATTTGCTACTATAATATAAATATACAGTAAAATCGGAAATTTGGAAAATAATCAGAAAACGTTAATGAAAACCGTTTCGATGACCGTTCTTGGTGCTGGTTCTTTTGGTACTGCATTAGCCGTTGTTCTTGCCCGTAATGGCCATCGTGTTTTACTCTGGGGCAATAAACCTCAACATATGAGAGAATTACAGGAACAGCGCAGTAATCAAACGTATTTGCCCGATGTTGAATTTCCCGATAATTTATTAATTGAAGCTTCGCTTGAGGCTGCAATAACAGCAAGCCATAACATATTAATTGCTGTTCCAAGCCATGGATTTCGCCAGCTATTATGCAATATTAAGCTCTATTTGGATCAATATTCGCGTATTATTTGGGTAACGAAAGGTCTAGAACATGGTACAGGACGTCTTTTACAAGAAGTTGCCCGCGAGATTTTAGGTGATAAAATCCCTTTGGCTGTCTTTTCTGGACCGACTTTTTCTAAAGAACTTGCAATTGGTTTGCCCACTGCAATTACGGTATCGGCTTCTAATACTGAATTTAGTGAAGAATTACAAAAACTTTTCCATTGTAGTAAAAGTTTTAGAGTTTATAAAAACTCAGATATGGTTGGTGTTCAATTAGGTGGGGCAGTCAAAAATGTCATTGCCATTGGTGCTGGAATATCAGATGGTATGGGATTTGGAGCAAATGCTCGAATAGCTCTTGTCACACGAGGATTAGCTGAAATCAGCCGTTTAGGCATTGCTATGGGTGCTGAGCTTAGCACATTTATGGGAATGACAGGTTTAGGTGATTTGGTTTTGACATGTACTGATAATCAGTCACGCAATCGTCGTTTTGGAATGTTTCTTGGCCAAGGAATGGATATAGAAGAAGCAAAAAAACAGGTAGGTCAAGTTGTAGAGGGTTATTTAAATACTCAAGAAGTGCGTATGTTAGCACAACGTATTGGGGTGGAAATGCCAATTACAGAGCAAATTTATAAAGTTCTATTTTGTAATAAAAGCATTTTTGAAGCAGCTCATGCATTATTGAGTCGAACACTCAAAGATGAAATGTATGATACAGTATGTTTTTAAACAATCCAAATACATGAACAATACGATTATAATATAACAGAAGCTTTTAAACAGATTACGTTGATCAATTAAATAATATGATAATGCTTTATAAAATTACAGTGTTACATGGGTTTAGTTTTATATAATATAACTTAAACATGAATAACTTAACTGGTGTCTAAATCACACTTTTGAAAATAAGCTATTTCTTCCAATTATAAATATTATAAGCTTGAGAAAATGCTCAATATATTTCTTAAAATAGTTTGCAAATAATCATTTCGTATTTCTAAGTACTATGAATAGTTATTCTCCCTGAGTTTCCTCACTTTGTTTTAATTCTTCAAGTGTTGGCATAGACATAATGTTATAGCCTGAATCAACATAATGGATTTCACCAGTAACACCTGATGACAAATCGGAAAGCAGATAAAGAGCCGATTTTCCGATTTCATTGATATTTACAGTACGGCGTAAAGGCGAATTACGGCGTTGATAGGAAAAAATTGCTCGCGCAGCAGCAATGCCATTACCGGCTAAAGTTCTAATAGGACCAGCTGAAATTGCATTGACACGAATATTTTGGGGACCAAAATCCGCAGCTAAATAGCGTACCATAGCTTCTAAAGCAGCTTTAGCAATACCCATAACATTATAATTAGGTACAACTTGCTGTGAAGCGCCATAGGTGAGTGTTAAAAGCGCTCCTCCATTCGGCATAAGCTTACCAGCACGCTGAGCAATTTCAGTAAAGGAGTAAGCTGAGATCACCATCGTACGGTTAAAGTTCTCGCGTGTTGTGACATCAACATAACGTCCTTTTAGTTGGTTTTTGTCTGAAAAACCAATGGCATGGACAACAAAATCAATAGTTTTCCATTCTTTTTCAAGATACTCAAAAACACGATCAATATTTTCAACTTTTTCTACATCGCATTCAAGCAATAACTTACAGCCGAGTTTTTCCGCGAGTGGTTGAACGCGTTTTCCGAAAGCATCTCCTTGATAAGTAAATGCTAATTCAGCCCCTGCATTTGCTAGTTGACATGCAATGCCCCAAGCAATTGAATGGTCATTTGCAACCCCCATAATAAGGCCACGTTTTCCCTCCATCAAAGCTTTCATATTATTCTCCGTAAGACCGTGCTTGTTTTCAATCAGCTAAGAACTCCTGTTTTATACATAGCGTTGGAAAATGAGCGTTGCATTGGTACCGCCAAAACCAAAGGTATTAGACAATACAGTATTAAGTTGTTGATGATCACGACGCTTACGAACAATTGGCATATCGGAAAAATTAGGATCAAGCTCTTCAATATGAGCACTTTCACAAATAAAATTATGATTCATCATTAACAGTGTATAGATCGCTTCTTGAACACCTGCGGCCCCCAAAGAGTGACCGGTAAGAGATTTTGTAGCAGAAATTGGCGGGCATTGGTCTCCTGTTCCAAAAATGCGGCGGATTGCTTCTATTTCAGGGGGGTCTCCAACCGGTGTTGCTGTTGCATGGGGATTGATATAATCAATTTTTTCATGCACGCTTGCAAGTGCCATACGCATGCATCGCTCTGCTCCTTCTCCAGATGGGGCAACCATGTCATGCCCATCAGATGTAGCACCATAACCAACAATTTCTCCGTAGATTTTTGCACCACGTGCTTTAGCGCATTCTAGTTCTTCCAGGACCAATACACCAGCTCCACCAGCAATAACAAAACCATCGCGATTGATATCATAAGCACGTGATGCTTTTTCTGGCACATCATTATATTTGCTAGACATGGCACCCATGGCATCAAATAAAACAGATAATGTCCAATCTAAATCTTCACAGCCACCAGCAAACATACGATCTTGTTTGCCATATTGTATCATTTCATAGGCATTACCGATACAGTGATTAGATGTAGCGCAAGCTGAAGAGATTGAATAATTTACTCCTTTAATTTTAAAAAAAGTTGCAAGTGTTGCGGATGCAGTAGAACTCATCGCTTTAGGCACGACAAAAGGACCAACGCGTTTTGGACCCTTTTGGCGTGTAATATCAGCAGCCTCAACAATGGATTGAGTTGAAGCTCCTCCAGAGCCCATAATGATACCTGTATGTTCATTTGATACTTCATGAGGTTCTAAACCCGCATCAGCAATTGCTTGATCCATGGCAATGTGATTCCAAGCAGTTCCACGTCCATGAAAACGTAAAGCACGTCGATCAACCAATTCTTCTATATTAACATCAGGTTTACCATGAACTCTGCTTCGGAAACCTAATTCAGCATATTGAGGTGCGTAAGAAATTCCGGATTTTGCTTCATATAAACTGGTTAAAACAGCCTGCGTATCATTCCCAATCGCGGAAACAATTCCCATTCCGCTTACAACAACTCGACGCATTCATACCTCCTTGTTCCATATAGAATAACAAAATACTTTTCTAATGGAAATTAATGTTCAGTCTTCTTTGAATAGAGCGACGCGTAAATCACTCGCTTTATAGATAGCTTCTCCATCTGCTTTCACCCATCCATCGGCTATTCCCAAGACCAAATTTCCACGCCGAATACGTTTGAAGTCTATCCCATATTCAAGAAGTTGGGTTTGTGGAGTGACCATACCTGACAATTTTACTTCACCTGTTGATATAGCTCTTCCTTTTCCTGGTTCACCTAGCCAACCAAGAAAAAAACCTGTCAATTGCCACATGCCATCCAAACCAAGACATCCTGGCATGACTGGATCACCTATAAAATGACAGTCAAAAAACCATAGGTCTGGAGTGATGTCAAATTCGGCACGAACCATTCCTTTACCGTATTCACCATCAGTTTCACTAATGTGAGTGATTCGATGAATCATTAGCATCGGTGGTGCAGGTAATTGTGCATTACCCTTACCAAACATTTCGCCGCGAGCGCAGCTTAGAAGCTCTTCATAAGTGTAGCGAGACTTTTGTTCAGTCATTATTACTCCATTTATTTGCGTATATTTTTACTTCTGCGCTTCTCCGCAATCTACTTTTAGAGCAAATTTACAGGAGAGGGAAATGGTTTTATATCATTTTTAATGACAAAATCCCTTTTTTGTGTATCTTGTGTAGTAGAATAATAAAAAAAATAAAAAATTATACCGTACAGTTTTCATTTTGCTGTATTTTAATCTTAGTTTGAACAGAAATATGTTGTGGTTTGTAACATGACAGTGATCGCAGATAATTTAGATTTGAATGAAGAGGAACGGTCTATGAGAGACTGTGAGAAGGTTGTGAATCATCATTCCGTATCTACATTAGAAGAGCGTTTGCGTAAAAATGGTTTGCGGCCAACACGCCAACGTTTAGAACTTGCTAATATGATTTTTTCTCAAGGGAATCGCCACATTGCTGCTGAAGAACTCTATGAAGAGGCAATAGGATTAGGGGTGCCTGTATCTTTGGCAACAGTTTATAATGCGCTTCATCAATTTACGGAAGCAGGGTTGCTGCGGATTATTGCTGTAGAAGGTTCAAAAACTTGGTTTGATACCAATACATCTGACCATTATCATTTTTATATTGAAGGCGAAAATCGTATTCTTGATATTCCTTGTGATTTGGATGAAACTCCTATCATTGAGAATCTACCTCCGCCACCAGAGGGTATGGAGATTTCGCATGTTGATTTGATAGTTCGATTGAGACCGAAAAATCTGACTTGATTTTAAAAATCAAGAAGTTCAGTGAGAAGTAAAAATAAAATAATAAAATATTGTTGGTTTTAAAATTTATCAGCCTTTGATTTTTTCATCAGGATAGATTCCCCATAACTGTGATTGTTGGAGCCATCCGCGGGTGTTCTGAATGTTTAATTCACACCAGTATCCGTCACATTGGCGGATTTTACCGATGACATTAGGCTCTACTTCTGCTACAAGTGCTGCGTTATCTGAGGGGCTTTTGCGTAGTATAAGTCTTTTTGTTTTATCTTTTTGCCATGGAATTGTTATAGCTGTTCGTTTTCCTGATAAAAGCGATTGATATACCCAGCCTTCATCACCTTCAGCATCACGAATTTTACGCCATTGATCGTATTCTTGGATAATTTCAATAGGTAAACCTTGCTTTTGGTAGGTGAAGATGATGGAATAATTGCTTCCTGGTCCGACACGTACATTCACACGGACAGGCTTAATTGAAGCAAACCGTGGGAGTGGTAAACCGCTTGTTCCTAAATTCTGATTAAGTGTTTGTGCGCGTAAAAAACGAGGTGAATTGAATAAGAAAATTTCTACCATAAAGATACATGATGCGTATACTAAAAATCGAAACCAATAAGAATGCTGCATACCTAAAACCTTTTATCTCTTTGTTACTTTAATATTGGCAATCTAAGATAAGAAAAATAGGATTGAGAGTTGATTGGAGGTATGGCACACTCTTAGTTAAAGAGATCTAAATAATAGGGAAATTTTTGTATAACTAAATCAGACAAATAAGAAAAAAGTTTGCATTTTTTGATGCTCATTTGGTTTATAAGTATGTTTATAAATTACTTCAGTTTTCATTATCATTTATGGATTCTGCTCAGAGATAAGATTTGCAATAAATAAAGCTGTCTTTTTTAAGAAAAGTTATGAAGAGAACTCAATGTTATAAAGTTATTTGTAAAGCACATAGTTTCATTAAAAATCTCAAAAATAGAAATGTAAGGTACTGAATAATTCAACCTGTTGTAAAAGTATGAACTGACAAAAAATAAAGCCTTGACAATTTATACAGACCGATTGTGAAAATAAATTACTCTGTACAATTGGGTAGGCTTATTTAAAGCGGGGAGCTATTTAAACATAGTATCAATCATAATCTCCTGTATCGCACTCTATGCCAATAATTTTTTTCTTCATAAGATTTTTGAAAGTATAGTGTCCCCATGAAGGAAGGCTGAGATGAAGAGATTTTACATCTTCAATTGTAAATATTTTATTTTCTTTATCATGCGTTATTTTGTTGTGATCGTCAGCAACAATTTTTAATTTGTTTAAGTCAGCAGGGGAAGAGTACGATAAAGTAAATGATACCTTTTTAGGTTTAAATGTATTGCATGCATATTCAACGCCTTGGTGTATTGTATCAGATGGAGCAATTGTAATACTTTCACCCGGAGAAAAGACCCATTTTTTTTCACCAAATCCGGCAAATGCAAAACTGGAGCATATGAGAATATTGGTAGCTAATAATATTTGAGTGGAGATTTTTTTCATTATTTATTCACTTTTTTATACAGGTAATGTGCGATCATTTTGGGCTGGATAAATGCCAAGAATACGTAATTCAGCAGAAAAGAAAGTAAGCTCTTCCAAAGCAAGTTTCATCATAGGATCTTCAGGATGTCCTTCAATATCAACGAAAAACTGTGTTGCATTAAAATGTCCGCCAATTTGATAACTTTCCAATTTTGTCATATTAATACCATTTGTGGCAAATCCTCCCATAGCTTTATAAAGGGCAGCGGGAACATTGCGGACTTTAAAAAGAAGGCTAGTAATGATTTTTTCGCCATTTTTGGGTTGTGGTATATGCTTCTGATATCGTGAAAGTATGACAAAACGGGTAATGTTATGAGGACTATCTTCAACATTTTTTTCAAGAATATCAAGTTCATAGAGTTTGGCTGCGATTAGAGGCGCTAAAGCTGCTTGTGAACGTTTCCCTTCTTTTTTTATAAATTTTGCTGCTCCAGCTGTATCGGCAGAAATGATAGGTTTCCAGCCGTTATTTCGTATAATTTTACGGCATTGGGCAAGGGCATGCGTATGGCTGTGGACGGTTTTAATTTCTTCGTGTGTAACGCCGGGTAAAACCATTAAGTGAAAATGGATCGGCAAAAAGTATTCATCAATAATATAGAGAGATAATTGCGGTAAAAGGTAATGAATATCTGCAACACGTCCAGCAAGAGTGTTTTCAATAGGAATCATAGCAAGATCAGCTTGCCCACGTTCCACTAAGTTGAGTGCGTCTTCAAAAGTTGTTGAAGGTACGGCCTCCATAGAGGGAAACATATTGGAGCAAGCAATATGGGAATTGGCACCGTATTCTCCTTGAAAGGAGATTTTATTGGTTTTTTCAGTTTTTTTCATGCTAAATTTATATACTCCCCTCTGTTACCTATCGACTCCTAAGGGAGTTATATCATCCTATTTTTCCATTATTATCCATATTATGCTCTAGTGTGCATAATTGTTCAAGTTTTTCACATTGTTTGAGTGTAGAGAATGAAGTGTTACAAATTATTCTAGGTCCTTATTTTTATAGATAGAAACGCTAATATGATAGTGAAAACGCTCTATTTCCCTATAGTGCTATTGTGTGGGTAAAAGAAAAAACAGAAGCCTTGAGCAAGTGATATAGTGATAATTTAATGATATTCGGATTATTTTTTATTTTTTGCAATGATTTTTGTATTCAATACTGCAATATTCATAATGTTATTGCTGGGGATAAAATGTGAACAATTCCACAAAATTAAAATAGCATGAGAGCGTTTTTGATTAATCAATATTGGGCGTAAGTATTATAAATGCAATTGGTTATTACTGCATGTTATGGACGCGTTTACGTCGATAAGTGATAACAGCTTTAACGATTATCATTATTGACTCATTGCAATGGAAGTATGTCTTAGTAGGATTTTTAAGCCTATATAGTGACATGAACAATCATCAAATTTTAGTGATATTTGCAAGATTTTTTAGAAATAGATATGTCTTAATCTATACAAGATCTATACAAGCAGGAAAATTAATTCAATAGCTATACTATTGCAATGTTTTAAAAGCTTTATGTAGTGCGTTTATAATAATGTTGTCTCTTATGAGGAAAAAGCTTAAACTGGAAGTAGTAATAAAAATATGAACAGTTGAGCTTTATGAATCTTTTGAAAGTTGCTTTTTTTGTTTGTGCTAGTCTCTTTTTGCTGATTATTTTGGCAGGGATTTTTGTACTTAGCGATATGATCTATGACAATTCTGCACCGGTTCAACGTTCTTATAAGGTCATAGAGAAGGAAGCACTTAAAGAAAAACAGCAGGCATTTGATACTTCTTTATCATTGAATGATCGTCTTAAACGGGCTAATCTTGAAAATGGGCGTAAGATTTTCCATCAGTGTGCTGTATGTCATACTTCTGGCCGCAACGAATCCGGTCGTGTGGGTCCAGCGCTTTGGGAAATTGTTGATCGCCCTTTGGCTGCTGCTACAGGTTTTGCGTATTCACGAGCATTGCGTGCCAATTCTGATCAGAATTGGAACTTTGTGATGTTAGATCGTTATCTGCGCGCACCACGTGAGGTGTTTCCAGGAACGATTATGTCTTTTCGTGGAATAAAAAATAATCAAGATCGTGCTGATCTTTTGCTTTATTTACGAAGTTTGTCTGACAATCCTGTTCCTTTGCCAATGGATAATAAATAAGATTAGTCCATAGTGCGAAATATTTAATTTCAGGGAAATTTGATTGATTTTTTGTTTGTAATGTGAGTTTGATGCATTAATAAAAAAGCGAGTTATCAAAAATGATTTAATACAACTGTATCGAAAGGTGAAAATAAAAAATGACAGCCTATATTCTCCGGCGTCTTTTTCTGATTATACCGACTCTGATCGGTATTTTGACGGTAACCTTTATCATTGTTCAATTCACACCGGGCGGGCCCATTGAAAATATTATTGCTCAATTACAAGGAATAGGTGGTGATGCCATAGGACGAGTAGGTGGAGGAAGCGACCTTGGTCTTTCTTCTGACATTATTTTGGATGGTGTTGATGTTGGATCGTCTTCTTCTGGAGTTTTTAAATATCGCGGTGCACAAGGACTCGATCCAGAATTCATTGCCAAACTTGAAAAGCAATTTGGATTTGATAAGCCACCTTTAGAACGTTATTTAACAATGCTGGGTCGTTATTTGCGTTTTGATTTTGGCGATTCTTATATACAAGGACGTTCAGTTATTGAGCTTATTAAGAGTGCTTTACCTGTTTCTCTTTCACTTGGATTTTGGCAATTGCTCATTTCTTACGCTATTTCTATTCCTTTAGGGATTCGTAAAGCGCTTAAGGAGGGATCGGCTTTTGATGTATGGACAAGTGCACTTGTCATTATTGGTTATGCTATTCCGAGTTTCCTCTTTGGTATTTTTTTAATGGTTTTTTTTGCGGGTGGGTCTTTTTTTAATTGGTTTCCGTTAAGCCATTTGACGTCTGATAATTTTGATCAATTATCCTTTGGTAGTAAAATATTAGACTATCTTTACCATTTGGTTTTGCCGTTAACGGCAATGATCATTTCCGCTTTTGCTACAACGACTTTATTAACAAAGAATTGTTTTCTAGAAGAGATTCGTCAGCAATATGTTATTACAGCACGTGCTAAAGGTTTAAGTGAAAGCTCTGTTCTTTATGGACATGTTTTTCGTAATGCAATTTTGATTGTAATTGCCAGTTTCCCTACAACGTTTATGGCATCATTTTTTAGCGGATCTTTATTGATTGAAATGCTCTATTCATTAAATGGTATGGGACTTTTAAGTTATACTTCTATTGTTAATCGTGATTATTCTGTTGTATTTGCCTCTCTTTATATTTTTTCGCTGATTGGTCTGATTGTTAGTCTCGTTTCTGATGTCGTCTATATGCTCGTTGATCCACGTATTGATTTTGATAAGAAGGATTTATGATGCAAAAGGCAAAATGTGAGAGTACACAGAGTTTTAAGTTGCAAAAAGAGTCTTTTTTTTCTCCATTAAATGCGCGTCGTTGGCGCAATTTTAAGAAAAATCGTCGAGGTTGGTGGTCATTATGGCTTTTTCTCTTTCTATGTTTTTGTTCTTTTTCAGCAGAGTTTATTGCCAATGATCGCCCGATTATTGCTTCTTATAAAGGAGAGATACTGTTTCCTATTTTTTTTGATTACCCCGATGAAAAGTTTGGTGGAAATTTAGCTGTAGCGGATTTTCGAGATCCTTTTATTCAAAATGAAATTGCTGAACATGGGTGGGCGCTTTGGCCACTGATACGGTATTCTTATAACACAGTAGTTGGAAATAAAACTGTAGCATTGGCACCTCCTTTTTGGCTTCAAAGTAAAGAGGAGCGTTGTATCAATTATGTGCAAGGGAGTGCTGATCCGGAGTGTACACTGAGTCAGTGGAATTGGCTTGGAACAGATGATCTAACGCGTGATGTTTTTGCGCGTGTTTTATATGGTTTTCGCGTATCAATAATTTTTAGTATTCTTCTGACGTTTGTTTCCACAATCATTGGTGTTACAGCAGGGGCTATTCAGGGATATTTTGGTGGTTGGATTGATTTAATTTTTCAGCGTTTTATTGAAATATGGTCTTCTGTACCATCTCTTTATTTAGTTATTATCATGGCTGCGGTTTTGGCACAGGGCTTTTGGGTTTTATTGGGGGTAATGTTGCTTTTTCAATGGGTGGCATTGGTTGGTGTCGTACGGGCAGAGTTTCTGCGGGCACGCAATTTTACCTATGTTGACGCTGCACGTGCTTTAGGAGTTCCTAATCGCATTATTATGGTGCGTCATTTATTACCAAATGCAATGGTTGCTGCTTTGACCTATATGCCCTTTTTATTAACATCGGGAGTTTCATTACTCACATCTCTTGATTATTTGGGATTTGGGCTTCCTCCTGGTTATGCCTCTTTAGGTGAATTGATGCGGCAAGCTACTACAAACTTAAATGCTCCTTGGATTGGTATTACAGGATTTGTTGTGATTGCTGTTATGTTATCGTTGCTAGCATTTATTGGTGAAGCCGCACGAGATGCTTTTGACCCACGAAAGACATTACAATGACAAATTTGCTTTCGGTACATGATCTTTCGATTGCCTTTTATCAAGCGGAAGAAAAAAAACACATTATTGAACAAGTCTCTTTTGATATTAAAGAGGGAGAGACGGTTGCTCTCGTGGGAGAATCTGGGTCTGGGAAATCGATAACTGCACTGTCTATTTTGCAATTATTGCCTTTTATGACAAAGTTTTCTCAATCGGGTGAGATTCTTTTTAATGATAAGGATTTATTGAAGCTGAAAGAAGAAGATTTGCGTAAGGTTCGTGGTAAAGATATTGCCATGATTTTTCAGGAGCCGATGACTGCTCTTAATCCTTTGCATAATGTAGAACGCCAAATAGGTGAAGTTCTAAAACTGCACTCAAAGGTACCCGATAAATCATTGCGCACACGTGTTATTGATCTATTAATTAAGGTAGGAATTCATGAGCCACAAAAACGTTTGGGTTCATTTCCTCACCAGTTGTCAGGTGGGCAGCGACAACGTGTGATGATTGCGATGGCACTTGCGAATGATCCACGATTGTTGATTGCTGATGAGCCAACAACGGCACTTGATGTGACTGTTCAGGCAAAAATTCTTGAGCTTTTGGTACAATTAAAAAAGCATAACAAGATGTCCATGCTTTTTATTACTCATAATTTATCTATAGTGCGTCGTATTGCGGATCGCGTCTATGTGATGAGGAAGGGAAAAATTGTTGAAGGTGGCACAACAAGTGAATTGTTTAATAATCCTCAACGGTTGTACACAAAGCAATTATTGGCAGCAGAACCTAAAGGTTGTCCTCTTAAAGTTGATGATAATGCAGCTATTTTAATGCAAGGTAAGAAAGTTCGTGTTTGGTTTCCGGTGAAAAAGGGATTATTGCGACGAACAGTGGATTATGTGAAAGCTGTTCAGGATCTAGATATTACAATTCGTGTTGGTCAAACACTTGGTGTTGTGGGAGAATCGGGTTCAGGAAAAACAACATTGGGGCTTGCGCTTATACGGATGTTATCTTCCAAGGGACAGATTATCTTTGATGATATTAATATGAGCAATTTTACTTTTAAACAGATGCGTCCTTTGCGCCGTCATATTCAGATTGTGTTTCAAGATCCTTTTGGATCACTATCTCCGCGTATGTCTGTGAGTGAAATTATAGCTGAAGGATTATCAATTCATGAACCGCAGCTTTCTTTTTCTGAACGCAATGATCGTGTGATTGAAGCGTTGTGTGAGGTTGATCTTGATCCTTCTGCTCGTCACCGTTATCCACATGAGTTTTCTGGTGGACAGAGACAGAGAATAGCTCTCGCACGTGCAATCATTTTAAAGCCGCGTTTTATTATGCTTGATGAACCAACATCTTCTCTTGATGTAAGTGTGCAAGCACAGATTATTAATCTTTTGCGTCATTTACAACAAAAGTACCAATTGGGCTATTTGTTTATTAGTCATGATTTGAAAGTTGTAAAAACGCTTGCACATGAAGTGATTGTTATGCGCAATGGGGAAATGGTTGAGCAAGGCCCTGCGAATTGTATTTTTTCTCGTCCCCAAAATCCTTATACACAAGCTTTAATGTCTGCTGCATTTGCGCTAGAATCGGATCGTTTATAGGTAATGACACGGAATTGCGCAGACAATCCATTATAGATTAGGATTTTTCCTACTAAGGGTTCACCGATATTTGTGATAAGCTTTATGGCTTCCATGGCTTGTAGTGTTCCTATAACTCCGGGTAAAGCTCCAATAATTCCAGCTTCAGCGCATGTTGGGAGAGTTCCAGGAGCTGGAGGGTTTGGAAATAAATCGCGATAATGCGGATTGTTGTCTTTATAGGGCATAAGCACTGTCAATGAACCATCAAAACGTCCTACAGCGCCGCTTATTAAAGGTTTGGCACACTGTTTGGTGTGATCAGCAAGCAGATAGCGTGTGGTAAAGTTATCACTTCCGTCAATAATGATGTGGTAAGCATTTAATAGTTTATCCACATTACTTTTATCCAAGCGTATTTGGTGTTTTTCAACAACCACATGGGGATTTATTTCTTTTATAGTAGCTTCAGCACTATCAGTTTTACATTGGTTAATAGCGCTTGTTTTGTGAATAATTTGGCGTTGTAAGTTAGAAAGAGAAACGATGTCATTATCAACAATTCCAAGGGTTCCAACGCCTGCAGCGGCCAAATAAGTGAGTACAGAAGCACCAAGACCACCTGCACCAACGACAAGAACGCGTGCAGCTTTGAGCTTTTGTTGTCCTGCACCACCAATCTCAGGTAAAATGATATGCCGTGCGTAGCGTTCAATTTCCTGTTTGTTTAATTTTTTATTAGTTTCTTGTGTCATAGGCTTTCTCTTGTCATAGTCACTTTACTAAGTTTATGGTGCATAGACCAGTCCGCATTTGGTTATAGAGAGGTTTTATTCATGAAAGTTGCCATTCAGATGGATCATATTTCAACGCTTCGCATTCAAGGAGATACAACATTTGCACTTGCGTTAGCAGCACAAGAACGCGGACACACTCTTTTCCATTATACACCAGATCGTTTATCTATGCGCGATGGTTGTGTGATTGCACGATTGGAAGCATTGAAAGTATATGATGAAGAGGGGCATCATTATCAATTGGGGCCTTCTGTACGTACAGAATTGATGGATATGGATGTGGTTCTTTTACGTCAAGATCCACCCTTTGATCTCAATTATATCACCACGACTCATTTATTAGAACGTGTTCATCCTCAAACGTTAGTAGTGAATGATCCGGTATGGGTACGCAATAGCCCTGAGAAAATTTTTGTGACAGAATTTTCTGATCTTATGCCAGAAACGCTCATTACAAAAGACATTGAAGAAATAACGACTTTTAGAGATACATTTGGTGATATTATTGTGAAACCACTCTATGGCAATGGAGGAGCAGGCGTTTTTTATTTGAAACGGGATGATCGTAATTTGTCATCGCTTTTGGAAATGTTTGCAAAAAGTTACCGTGAACCTTTCATTGTTCAGCGCTATTTAGATGCTGTACGAAAGGGGGATAAACGGATCATTTTACTTAATGGTACTCCAGTTGGAGCAATTAATAGGGTTGCATCAGAAATGGATGTTCGTTCTAATATGCATGTTGGAGGACGCGCGGAAAATATTGATTTAACAGATCGTGATTATGACATTTGCGCGCGAATTGGTTCAGCTTTACGGGAACGAGGGCTTCTTTTTGTCGGGATTGATGTAATTGGAGATTATATAACAGAAATCAATGTGACATCTCCTACTGGAATTCGTGAAATTAAACGCTTTGGTGGTAAGGATATTGCTCATCTTTTTTGGGATCTTGTTGAATCTAAGTGTTCAAATTAAATTTGCTGAAACAGAGAATAAGAACATGATTTTGTCAGAAAAATTATAAATATCACTTTTTTATATTTGTTATGCTGCAAATGTGAACTAGAATTACAGTATGATACAAACAAGAAGGTTTTTTACCTTCTAAGGAGCTTATGAATGTGTAGATTATTATCCGTTGGACTAGGTCTGATTTTTGCAGTTGTACTATTTGTGAATGTTGGTCATGCACGTGATCGAATTCAAATTGCTGGTTCATCTACAGTTTTACCTTATCAAAAAATCGTTGCGGAGATATTTGGGGAAGTTTATCCTCATTTCAAAGTTCCTGTTATTGAATCGGGTGGTTCAGGTGCTGGTATTAAAGAATTTTGCCGTGGGATTGGAGAAAATGCAATTGATATTGTCAATAGTTCGCGAGCAATGAAGCCTAGTGAATTGCAATCTTGTTTTGATGCTGGTGTAAAAGATATTGAGGAAATACGCATAGGGTATGATGGCATTGTTGTTGCAACAGATATTAATGGTCCTGATTGGAAATTGCATCCGGTAGATGTTTATAGAGCACTTGCTGCTCAAATTATTGTGAACGGAAAATTACAGCCCAATGCAGTTTCAAAATGGAATGTAGTCAATGATGCTCTTCCTGATTGGACGATAGCAGCTTATATTCCTGGAGAAAAGCATGGAACGCGGGAGGTTTTTGAAGAAAAATTGCTTGCTGTAGGTTGTAAAGACAGTGGAGCAGTTGATGCGATGAAATTATTAGGGATGGATGATAAGGCGATTCATGCGGCATGCGTTACTGTGCGTAGAGATGGAAAGGCTATCGATATTGATGGTGATTATTCTGAAACGTTTGCACGTATAACTTCTCATAAAACAGGGATAGGTGTTTTTGGTTTGTCTTTTTATGAAAATAATGCTGATAAACTCAAGGTCGCAGAGATTAATGGTTTTGCACCAAACGCTGAAACAATTTCTAGTGGCAAATATCCGGTTTCTCGTCCTCTTTTCTTCTACGTTAAGAAAGCGCATTTAAGTATTATCCCAGGTCTGCGGGAATATATTGATTTTTTTCTTTCTGATCAAATGATTGGTCCTAACAGCCCTTTGGCTGAATATGGTTTGGTTATTGCTTCTGAAAAAGAGCGCCAAGCGCAGCGTTCTGCGTTTTCTGCTGGTCTAGTGATGATTTTAAAATAATTTCAGGATTTGTAGTTTAGGAATTTTCTACGCTGCTTTTTTATAAAAATTGAAAGACAATATGCACATTTCCTTTATTATTTTATTCCTATTGCTTTTTGGTTTTGTTGGCTTTTTTATTTCTTATATGCGTGCGCGCTATCTTGAATATACACAATACAAGATGCACTCTCGTGCGTATTATTATGGTTGGTGGACATTTTTTCTTACTGTTATTCCTGCTTTAATTTTTTTTGTTTTTTGGAATAGTGGGAGTACAATTTATTTAGAGTATAGTGCCTCGCGAGAGATTAGGATGTATAGTGCGCAGGTTACAGAGGTTGTTAATCATGACCTCATTTTGGGGATTGTCCGCAGTTTAGCCAAAATAATTCATAATTTTAAAGGAGATCTTACCACTGCTTCGTATGAAGAGATACGGACGCAATTCTTCGCAAATGGTTTTATTTTACCTCATGAAGCACCAGAGGTTGTATTGAGGATTGCACAATCATGGTATGATTTATCCGAAAAATTGTGGTTTATTGGTTATTCTTTACTTTTTATTATTGCATTTTGTGGTTTTTCTTATGGAGTGATGCAGGTTACTTCACGTCAGCGTGCACGTAATAAGGTTGAGTGTTTGATTATTATTGGGTTAATTTGTGCATCTACAGTTGCGGTCTTGACGACAGCAGCGATTGCATTCTCCATGTTTTTTCAAACAATAAGTTTTTTTCAGTCTGTACCCCTTTCAAATTTCTTTTTGGGAACGGTTTGGGATCCACGTTTTTCGGCCAGTGGTTCGGGCAGTGAGGTAGGGCAATTTGGTTTGATTCCGCTGCTTGCAGGCACACTTTATATCGCGCTTGTCGCAATGCTTTTTGCTGTACCGATAGGATTATTTTCAGCTCTTTATATGGCTGAATATGCTTCTGCTCGATTGAGATCGATTGTGAAGCCGTTGTTGGAGGTTCTTGCTGGTATTCCAACCATTGTTTATGGTTTTTTTGCCTTGAAGATTGTTGGACCGTTTTTACATGATCTCTCTGTTTCCCTTTCTGGTGGTGTTGGTTTTATTATGGCTCAAAGTATTTTGACAGCTGGAGTTGTGATGGGAATTATGTTGATACCTTTTGTTTCGTCTTTATCAGATGATGTTATTACAGCTGTACCACGTTTTTTGCGTGAAGGATCTTATGGTTTAGGTGCAACACAATCTGAGACGATAAAAAAAGTAGTGATACCAGCAGCGCTCCCAGGGATTATAGGAGCGATTTTGTTAACGGCGTCACGTGCGATTGGGGAGACAATGATTGTGGTTTTGGCGGCAGGTGTTGCTGCAAATTTAACGCTTAATCCGTTTGAGGCAATGACCACGATGACGGTTAAAATTGTTAATCAATTAACGGGTGATTTTGAGTTTAATTCTCCACAAACTCTTGTGGCTTTTGCTTTGGGGACGACGCTTTTTATTCTGACTCTTGTGATGAATATCCTTGCTCTTTACATCGTGCGCAAATATCGGGAACAATATGAATGAATAAGGTCTTTTCTTCACATCATTGCAATATTGGTCTTAAGCGTCGATATTGGGCTGAACGTTGTTTCCGCGCATATGGCCTGATTGCTATTTTTATTGGTTTGTTTTTTTTATGTGCTCTTTTATGGTTTGTCATCAGTCAGGGTTATACAGCTTTTTTTCAAAGTGAAATGGCATTATCGGTTTATTTGGATGAAAAGGTCATTGATCCAAATAATCAACGGCAAACAAATCCTCAGGTACTTATAACTGCGAATTATCCATTTCTTGTACGGAATGCTTTGGCAGCAAAGCTTGATCTTGATCAAAATGATCGAGCATTACTGCGGGATGTTAACCGCATGTTTTCAGATAGTGTACGTGTTCAATTACGTGAGATGGTGACAAAAAATCCAAGTTTGATTGGAACAACACAAAAAATCAAAGTGTTAGCATCGGCAGACATTGATTCCGCTTACAAAGGGCAGATTGATTTACATGTAGCAGAAAAAAACCGCAAAGTCTCTGATCGTCAGGTAAAATGGATGAAACGTTTAGCGCATGATGGTACACTTTATAAAACATTTAATTTTGGTTTTTTTACATTTGGTGCTTCAAGTCGTCCTGAGACTGCGGGATTAGGAGTCGCTATAATTGGTTCTTTTTACATGATGGCCATAGTTTTAGTGATTTCGCTACCAATAGGGATAGCAACCGCTATTTATTTAGAAGAATATGCACACAAAAATAAGTTTACAGATTTTATTGAGGTTAATATCAATAATCTTGCAGCTGTTCCTTCGATTGTTTTTGGTCTTTTAGGCCTTGCTGTTTTTGTTAATTTTTTTGGGTTACCACGCTCAGCCTCTTTTGTAGGTGGGCTAGTTTTGGCTCTTATGACTTTACCTACAATTATTATTGCGACACGCTCTGCTTTGCGGGCTGTTCCTCTTTCTATTCGTGCGGCAGCTTTAGGGCTTGGGGCATCAAAAACTCAAATGGTTTTTCATCATGTTGTTCCTTTGGCCGCACCCGGTATTTTAACTGGTACAATTATTGGTGTAGCGCAAGCATTGGGTGAAACGGCTCCTTTGCTTTTGATTGGAATGGTTGCTTTTGTTGCAAATATTCCTTCTACACCAATGGATCCAGCTACGGCCTTGCCTGTTCAAATTTTTATGTGGGCGGGTGAGGCAGAGCGTGCTTTTGTTGAGAAGACATCTGGTGCTATTATCGTATTAATGATTTTTCTCGCTATCATGAACATTTCTGCTGTTTTTTTACGTCGACGATTTGAACGGCGTCAGTAATTTCGATAAAGCGGCAATCTTTGATAAAGTTTATGTTCTAAAGTTAAGGTGAATTTTATAATGAAGATTAAAATGCGTGGTCAGGATGTAAAGGTTTTTTACGGAGAAAAAGAAGCTCTTCATGGTATTACCCTTGAGATTCCTGAACATCAAGTTACTGCTTTAATTGGTCCTTCAGGATGTGGAAAATCGACCTTTTTGCGTTGTTTTAACCGCATGAACGATACAATTGAAGGCGCTAAAGTAACAGGTCTTATTAGTTTAGATGGGGAAGATATTTATGATTCGCGGATTGATGTTGTAGAATTACGTGCGCGTGTTGGGATGGTTTTTCAGAAGCCTAGTCCTTTTCCTAAATCTATTTTTGAAAATGTTGCTTATGGGCCACGTATTCATGGTTTGGTAAAATCACGCGCTGAATTGCATGATATCGTTGAAAAAAGTTTGAGACAAGCGGGTTTATTTGAGGAAGTAAAAGATCGTCTTCATGAGCCTGGGACAAGTTTATCAGGAGGGCAGCAGCAGCGTTTATGTATTGCGCGTGCTATTGCGGTTAGTCCTGAAGTTATTTTGATGGATGAGCCCTGTTCAGCTCTTGACCCTATTGCAACGGCACGTATTGAGGAACTTATTGACGCATTACGAAAAAATTATACGATTGTCATTGTAACACATTCAATGCAGCAGGCAGCACGCGTTTCTCAATATACGGCCATGTTTCATTTAGGGCATTTGGTAGAAGTTGGTGCAACTGAAATGATCTTCACCTCACCAAAAGAGCAGCGTACGCAAGATTATATTACGGGGCGTTTTGGATAGGTGAATGGAGGAGTGTAGAATATGACAATGAACCATACTGTCCGTTCTTATGATGCAGAACTCAAATATTTGGAAGCAAAGATTACGGAAATGGGGAGTCATGCAGAAAGGATGATTGAAGATTCTATTGCATCGATTGTGCGTAACGATCTTCAGCTTGCTGCGACGGTTATTGCTGATGATTTGTTTTTAGATGAAGCAGAACGTGATATTGATGAAAAAGCGATTACTATTATTTGCAAGCGTCAACCGATGGCAGTTGATTTGCGTGAAATTGTTGGTGCTATTCGCATTTCTTCTGATCTTGAAAGGATTGGAGACATGGCAAAAAATATCGCTAAGCGGACAGTTGCTCTTTCGGAAGTACGTCAGCCTGCGTCCTTTTATTGTGGGCTTGAAACGATAACAGCTTTAGCGCTCAATCAGTTAAAGGAAGTATTAAGTGCTTACACGAGTCGCTTATTAGATCGTGTTGATGCAGTGCGTGAGCGTGATGGTAAAATTGATGCTTTATATACTTCTCTTTTTCGGGAACTTTTGACATATATGATGGAAGATATGCGCAATATCACAGTTTGCACACATTTACTTTTTTGTATAAAAAACATTGAACGCATAGGTGATCACGTCACCAATATTGCTGAAACGCTCCATTATATCATAACGGGTCATCATATGTCTTCTGATCGTCCTCGCGATGATCTTACCTATAGAGTTGGGGTGAATGAGAAGAAGACAGATTAAGTTTTTTACTCTCAGAGGTATAAAGGATCATTTTTTGCATATTCATATTGTTGGATGTTTGGAAGTTTAGCATTTTTTAGCGATTGAAATATGAAGATTAATATTATGGGTTACATCTGGTGCTCAGTAATAAAAATATAAATTTATATTTTCTTTATTTATGAAAAGGTTAATCCCTTTAATTAAGATTTTTTTATTTTTTCTTTCATATAGGTGTCTTTTAATTACTGCTTGTATTAGAATTTTACTAAATTGTAATAATTAGCCATATATTTTCTTTTAAGAAATATTTAAAATACATTTGTATTTCAAGTATGTCTATGACATAGGAATGTGCTGCATAAGATGAAAAAAAAATATTGGACTGTTTTTGTTGCGTGTTGTATTGCGCCGTTGGTTATTGTGGGTTGTAGTTTAAATCACTTTAAAGTTGAAAAAGATAAAGATAATAAGACAAAAACAGTGATGTATCCATTGACAGAGCGTCAGTGTCTTATGCGTGCAATGTATTTTGAATCAAATCGCACAAGTCGTGAAGGAATGATTGCAGTAGGAACAGTTGTTATGAATCGTGTTAATTCAACTGCTTATCCAAAGACAATTTGTGGTGTTGTTGGTCAGTACAAGCAATTTGCCCCTGGTGTTTTAACGCGTTCTATGGATGAACCGGCATCTGTTGCCCGTGTTAAAGAGGCGGCTGATGCTGTTTTACGTGGTGAACGTGATAAGAAAGTTAAAAACGCTATGTTTTTTCACACTGCTGGTTTAACTTTCCCTTATACAAATATGTATTATGTTCGTGTTGCGGGTGGTAATGCTTTTTATGAAAAGCGATCACGTAATGGATCACGTCAGATTCCTGCTAATAACCGTCCTTATGATGTTGCTTATGCTTTTGCTCAAGAACGTTCTGGTAATGTACAAAGCTTCATTGGAGCAGGCTTAGGAAGTAAAGCAATAAAGATAGAAGCAAAGGAAAAAGAGAGACACAATGCATCTTCTACAGTAAAGGTTGCGCAAGTAAATAAGGTGCACACTACGTCTTTTGTTGTTGCACAGCTTGATAGGATTCCCATTCCTACGAGTGCACCTCGTCGTATAGATAAGAGGGAGGAGACTAAGACAGTTGTTGCATATGCTGTACCTTCATCAGATCAGTTAAATGCTATTGTTGCAGTGTTAGAAGAACGCTATAGAAGCCGGTAATGTTTACGAGCAAGGAAGAGTGTTGGTAATGTATTTTGATATTCATGAGATGATTTCGCCTGAAATGCTTAATCGGCTTGCAGAAATTACAGTAAAAGTAGGTCTTAATTTACAAGAGGGCCAGGATCTTGTTTTAACTTCTCCGGTTTCGGCATTACCTTTTGTTCGACGTATTGCTTATCATGCTTATAAGGTTGGTGCAGGTGTGGTAACCCCGATTTTTAATGATGATGTGTTATCGCTTATGCGCTTTGAAAATGCGCATATTGCTAGTTTTGATCATGCACCTTATTGGCTTTATGAGGGAATGGCGCAGGCTTTTAGAAATGGTGCTGCGCGTTTAGCTATTGTTGGTGATGACCCTTCGTTGTTGTCTAATCAGGATTTTAATAAAGTTGCGCGTTTGAATAAGGCTACTTCGATGGCTTACCGACCTGCTCTTAAAGAAATATCGAATTTTGCCATAAACTGGTCGATTGTTGCTTATCCAACAGCAGGATGGGCTACAGCAATGTTTCCTACTTTACCGCTTAAGGAAGCGGTTAGGCAATTAGCTGATGCAATTTTTGCTGCTTCAAGGGTTACAGAAGAAGATCCCGTGCATGCATGGACTGTGCATAATGCAACTTTGAAAAAACGGTCATCATGGCTTAATGAGCAGCGTTTTGCTGCTTTACATTTTACAGGACCAGGTACTGATTTAACAGTTGGTTTGGCTGATGATCATGAATGGCATGGTGGTGCATCCGTTGCTCAAAATGGTGTTGTTTGTAATCCGAATATTCCGACAGAAGAAGTTTTTACGACTCCTCATGCTTATAAAGTTGAAGGTTTTGTTCGTTCAACGAAGCCACTTTCCTATCAAGGAGCGGTGATTGATAATATTGAGGTACGATTTGAATCTGGACGTATTGTTAATGCACGTGCCTCAAAGGGCGAGGAAGTTCTGCGACAGGTTTTGCAAAGTGATGAAGGGGCAAGTCGATTGGGTGAGGTTGCTCTTGTTCCTCATTCTTCTCCGATTTCTAAAAGCGATCTTCTTTTTTATAACACATTATTTGATGAAAATGCTGCATGTCATATTGCTTTAGGGCAGTGTTATTCCAAATGCTTTTTGAATGGAGCATCGTTGACAGCAGAGGGAATTGCAGCGCGTGGTGGTAATAAAAGTGTAATTCATATTGACTGGATGATTGGATCAGGTGAAATTGACATAGATGGTATTATGCAGGATGGTGGGAGAGTTCCTGTCTTTCGAAAAGGTGAATGGGCTTAATATTTTATTGTTTATGATGCTTTGTTGGAAAATGTATAATTTTAAAAAAAATAGATGCCTGAGCTTCCTGAAGTAGAAACTGTTCGTCGTGGACTGGAATTAGTTGTGACAGGTGCAAAAATTATATCTGTCACGCTTAATCGTAGAGATTTGCGTTTTCCTTTTCCAGAAGCTTTTCCTGAGCGGCTTGTGAATAGAACAATCGTGGAACTTGGTAGACGCGCGAAATATTTGTTATTTCATCTTTCACAGAATGAAACAATTTTAAGCCATTTGGGAATGTCAGGGTCGTGGCGCATAGAGGATGATATTTTAAGAGAAACATCTTCTGCTAAAGAAAAACTTGTTAAGCATGATCATTTTGTCATGAATGTTCAGGCAAGGAATGGCAAAATTTACCATCTTATTTATAATGATGTTCGTCGTTTTGGGTTCATGCTTTTAGTAAATACAAGCAAGCTTTATGAGCATCCACTTTTAAAGAAGCTAGGAATCGAGCCTATGAGCAATGCATTTTCTGGTGGTTATTTGCGAGAGGTTTTTGTTAATAAAAAAATATCTCTTAAGGGGGCGTTGCTTGATCAGTCTATCATTGCGGGTCTTGGAAATATTTATGTTTGCGAAGCGCTTTGGCGTAGTCGCTTATCTCCACAGCGTAGTGCTTTTACATTAACATCAAAAACAGTGCATGCACAAGAACTTGCAGATTCTTTAGCACAGAATATACGCAATGTAATTGCTGAAGCAATTCTATCTGGTGGTTCTTCTTTACGTGATTATATGCATGTAGATGGCTCTCTTGGTTATTTTCAACATATTTTTTCAGTTTATGGGCGAGAAGGCAAGGAATGCATGCAATGTGGAACGCCCATTGTTCGTATTTTGCAATCTGGGCGTTCAAGCTTTTATTGTGCACAATGTCAAAAATAAATAAGTTGTCTTGCAAAATCTTACAGGAGGCTTAAAGTCGTATCTATAATTATATAAGGCTTGAGAGGTTTTTTATGCTAAATAAGGTACTAACACATATTGATGATAATATCGAAAAGAGCCTTGAACGCCTTTTTTCTCTTTTACGTTTCCAATCGATTTCTACAGATTCGGCTTATAAGGATGCGTGTCGTGAAGCAGCTGATTGGCTTGTAGAGGATTTAAAAAGCATAGGTTTTGAAGCTTCACGACGTGATACGCCAGGGCATCCAATGGTTGTTGGACATCATCCAGGTCCCTCAGATGATTGTCTACATGTGCTGTTTTACGGACATTATGATGTTCAACCTGTTGATCCGCTAAATTTATGGGAAGATGATCCATTTACACCTTCTTTAAAAGAGAGGGAGGGAGAGAAAGTTATTTGTGCTCGTGGGGCTTCAGATGACAAAGGACAGCTTATGACTTTTATTGAAGCATGTCGTGCATTTAAGAAAGAAACAGGACAGCTTCCTGTTAAAGTTACTGTTTTATTTGAGGGAGAAGAAGAAAGTGGTTCTTCTTCTCTTGTTCCTTTTTTAAAAGAGAATAAGGATGAGCTTAAAGCTGATTGTGCATTGGTTTGTGATACAACAATGTGGGATGCAGATACCCCTTCTGTTTGTATTGCTCTTCGGGGTATTTTAGGAGAAGAGGTTACGATTACAGCAGCTAATCGTGATTTGCATTCTGGTGCTTTTGGAGGAGCAGCTGCTAATCCTATTCATATTTTAACGAAAATCTTAGCCGGACTCCATGATGAAAATGGTCGGGTAACACTTCCAGGTTTTTATGATGGAGTTGAAGAAACACCTCCACATATTTTGCAATCATGGAATGAGCTTAATTGTACTGCTGAAAATTTTCTTGGTCCCATAGGGCTTTCCATTCCTGTTGGTGAAAAAGGGCGGAGCATTTTAGAGCTTGTATGGGCGCGTCCTACAGCAGAAGTTAATGGGATTAGTGGTGGTTATGAGGGAGAAGGTATAAAAACAGTTATTGCTTCTAAAGCGAGTGCAAAAGTATCTTTTCGTTTAGTACATAAACAAGATCCAAAAAAAATACGCCAATCTTTGCGTGATTATGTGCGTAGTCTTGTTCCTGTTGACTGTACAGTTGAATTTAAGGAGCATGGTGGTTCTCCAGCGATTCAGATTCCTTATGATTCACCTTTTATCAAAGCAGCAAAGGACGCTTTATCGCAAGAATGGAGCAATCTTGCTGTGCTCGATGCTATGGGGGGCTCGATTCCGGTTGTTGGAGATTTTCAATCAATTCTTAATATGGAAGCGGTTTTGGTTGGATTTGCCTTATATAATGATCGTATTCATTCGCCCAATGAAAAGTATAATTTAAAATCGTTTCATAAGGGGCAACGGTCTTGGGCACGTATTCTTGCAGCTTTTGCAAAGGAGGGTAAATGACGGAGATTCGTGTTCATCAAGGTGATTTACCAAATTTAGACAATTATAAAACGAACGCGATTGCGATTGATACTGAAACTTTAGGGTTACAACCACATCGTGATCGTTTATGTGTTGTTCAGCTTTCTTCTGGAGATGGTACTGCTGATGTTATACAGATTGCCAAAGGACAAAAGAGTGCACCAAATTTGGTTAAATTGCTTGAAGATAAGGACATCACAAAAATATTTCATTTTGGGCGGTTTGATCTTGCTATTTTAGCGCATACATTTGGCATTATGCCAGATGTGGTTTTTTGTACAAAGATCGCTTCAAAACTTACGCGTACCTATACGGATCGTCACGGATTAAAAGAAATTTGTAGTGAGTTGCTGAGTGTGAATATTTCCAAACAGCAGCAATCTTCAGATTGGGCAGCAGGAACTTTATCACGCGCGCAAATTGAATATGCCGCGTCAGATGTTTTATATTTGCATCGTTTAAAAGATATATTTGAAGAACGTTTAAGGCGTGAAGAGCGAGAACATGTTGCAAAGGCATGTTTTCAATTTTTACCGATGAGGGCAAAACTCGATCTATTAGGATGGTCAGAGGTTGATATTTTTGCACATAGTTGAATTTGAAAATTTGCTTTTTAAAAAGAGAATAGGGGGAAAATATTAATGCAAAAAAACAAAACTCCTATTTGTTTATGGGTATTTTCTATTTTCTCATCTGTTTTTACATCTGGACTATAGATTTGTGTACTGGTTATAAAATTAAAAACTGCGGCGTTGGCATAATTTAAAATTTTCATTCCAGTTGCTAGAAATCCCTACTTTAGGTGACTTTGAGTTTTTATCTATCATTTTTCTATAGAAAATTTGTAGTAGGATACTATATAAAATCCATTATGAATTTTAATATGAGGATAGATTTATGAATATGAAACATTTTATTATAGCGTTTGTTACAGTTTTTGCTGTTCAGGGAACGAGTGTTATGAGCGTTATGGCTTCTCAAAAGCTTGTGTTTGGCATGGCTTCAGCTATTTCTTCTAGAGATTTTTTATCAAATAGACAAATGAGTTATTCTTTGGAAGATGTCTTTAAAGAGAAATTTTCTTCTGTTGATTATGCTAAAGGAGCAGTGACTGTTCAGTTAATAGTTGTGTCATCTTCGACTAAAAATAAAAGTTCCAAATTTAGGAAAAAACCACCACAACGACTAAAAGGACGGCCAAATTTATCTAAGATAAGTCCGTTTGCTTTTTAGCAAATGAAGAAGCGATATCAGGAGATAATTTCTTTTGCTGGTGATGAATGAGAGGTTTGTCATACTCAGAAAGATAGTGATCAATTTCAATAAGTTTTAAAGAGCTGAAATTGTTTATATCCCAAAGTTTAAGCAGCATTCAATTAGTTTCTGTTGTGCAAGAATGGGTACTGTGAGAAAAAAGTTGAGAGAATTAATTGCTTTTGTTTGAGAGATGGAGAGAATTTTCTTCTTATATTCTAAGTTTGAAGGTTGATTTTTCTCGTGAGATTTTTTCTCACGAAGAATAGTATTCTATTACACAGCTAGTTACATACTTACTTAAACCTTTTCATTTGATAGTATTATTCACGGCATTCAGATATTTTCATCAATATGAAATACGATGAATTATGCTCAATTATTGTATTATTTCATATGCGAATATTGTTGCGCAGATTTTTATACAAAATTTATAGATAACAGAGTGAATCTTATATCAAAAGCATTAATTTCTATATTATTATAGTCGATAAGCATTATTTATATTATAGTTGAAACGATTAAAGATTTGTGTCTTTTTGACTAAGAAGTCTTGTTTTTTTATAGGTGTATCATTTTTACTACAGATATCTGTATTTGCCGCTCTATATGAATTCAGGTGTTCAAATATAAGCTATGGAGAGAAATTATGAATATAAAATGGTTAATAACAGCTTCTGCTTTCGCTTTTGTTTCGGCTTCTGCAGCGCAGGCAGCGGATGTTATTGTTCCTCCCAGTCCGGCACCAGTTGCACCAGTTATTGTTGCACCTACTTTTTCTTGGACGGGTTTTTACATTGGGGGTCAAGTTGGAGGCTTTTCGAGTGATATAAAGATGGATCTTCTCGGTAAAGAAAAAAACATTCCAGTAAGTGATGACTTTTTGCCGAAACTTTCAGATTTTGTAGGTGGTGTTTATGCGGGATCGAATGTTGATCTCGGAAATGGTCTTATTCTAGGTGTTGATACAGATATGATCTGGTCTGATAAAGAAGATGTAAAGTCAGCGCCAACACGTATTATTGCGCAGGATCGTATACCATATATTGTACAACTACTGAAAGATAATGGAATTCAAATTAATGAAAAAGCACTTAAGGATGGTGATAAAGTAGATAATAATTTTACTTTTAAAGAAAAGTGGGCTGGTGCTACACGCATACGCATTGGTTTTGCTGCTGATCGCATTATGCCTTATATTGCTGGGGGTATTGCCTATGCAGAGCTTCAAGATACTGCATCGATATCAATAACAGGAAAAGATACAGGTAGAGTTATTACTTCTGGTAATATATCCGATGAAAAAAAGACATTAGTTGGTTATTCCTTGGGTGCAGGTATTGATTTGGCGATGACTGATAATATCATTGTCCGTGCGGAATATCGTTATTCTGATTTTGGTAAAAAGAAATTTTCAAAGAATAAATACGAGATTTCTTACAAAACCAATAATTTTCGTGTTGGTGTAGCTTATAAATTTTAATTAAGTGCAAAACTGAATTACAAAAAAACAAAGAAAAACAAAGTTGTTAAGGGGTCCTGTCTTGAATGGGGCCTCTGTTTTTTTGTAACTGTGTCATTTTTACTACAGATTTTTGGAGTGTTGTCGTATAGCACTACATATATAAATAAATTAGGAGCAAAATTTATGAATATAAAATTTTTAATGACGACTTCTCTTGTCGCTTTGGTTTCAGTTTCTACTGTACAGGCTGCTGATGTTATCGTTTCTCATCAAGCTGCACCAGTTAAAGTTAAAGCAGCACCAGTTGTTGCTGTCCCTGAATTTTCTTGGACTGGTTTTTACATTGGTGCTCAAGCTGGACTTTTTTCAAGTGATACCAAAATAATTAATTCAGACGTAGAAAAAAATAATGTTTTTACGACAGTAGATGCACCTAAGCCTTCTGGTTTTAGAGGTGGGGTTTATTTAGGTTACAACGTAGAACTTGGTCAGGGTTTTGTTCTAGGTATTGAAACCGATGCTGTTTTAGCTAGCGGTAAAGACGAAAAAGAAGATGCAGAAAGAACTATTGATGACAAAGAAGTCACAGCTTTAAATACAGCTTTTGAGAAGGCTGGGAATAAGCCAAGTCAAGCTTTTGCTAAGGATCAAAAGATAAAGGAAACTTATACTTACGACGAAAAATGGTCTGGTGCTACACGCATACATATCGGTTTTGCTGTTTCTACACGCATTATGCCTTACCTTTCTGCTGGTATTACCTATGCGCAGATACAGGGTGTTTATGGGATTACAGAACAGAAAAAAGATGACACTGTATATACAGCACCTGGCCAATTGTATGATGAAACAAAGACTATGACTGGTTATACTCTTGGTGGTGGTCTTAACTTTGCAGTGACTGATAATGTTATTGTCCGTGCGGAATATCGTTACTCTGATTTCGGCAAAGAGAAATTTGTAAATAGCACACGCGAATTTAGTGACAAGACTAATGATTTCCGCGTTGGTGTAGCTTACAAATTCTAATTAAGTGTAAAACCAACTTACGAAAAGCAAAGCAAAATTGCTAGGAGGTCTCGTTTAAAACGGGGCCTCTATTTTTTTGTTATTGTGTCATTTTTACTACAGATATTTTTAAATAGATGCCCTATATATGCTTCGTTTTGTATATTTGGAGACATTTTATGAACACGAAACGTTTAATAACTGCATCTATTTTTACTATAATTTCGGCTTCTGCAGCGCAGGCAGCTGATGTAATGGTTTCTCGTCATCCAGTAAAAGCTGTTTCGCCAACTCTTGTGGCACCTGCTTTTAGTTGGACAGGTTTTTATTTGGGGCTCCAAGCTGGTGGTTTTTCAAGCAAGAGTGATATGAATATCATTGTTGATAAGAACAAAAGCATACCACTAAGCAAAGACTTAACTCCTAAACTGTCAGCTTTCTCGGGTGGTTTTTATGCAGGTATAAATATTGACCTTGGCGATAATTTTGTGTTTGGTATTGATACGGATTTGGTTTTGTCTGGGAAAAAAGAGACAAAATCTGCTGTCATAAGTGCATCTGATAATGCTGCGGTAGATAATTTAATAACAAGATCTCGCAGATCAGCACCAGCGCAGCCGGCGACCCCAGTAAAACCAGCACCAGCGCAGCCGGCGACCCCAGTAAAGCCAGCATCAGCGCAGTCGGCAACCCCAGAAAAACCAGCATCAGCACAGCCGACGACCCCAGTAAAGCCAGCACCAGCAGAACCAGCACAGTCGGCGCCCTCAGCAAAACCAGCACCAGCACAGCCGGTGACCCCAGTAAAACCAGCACCAGCGCAGCCGGCGACCCCAGTAAAGCCAGAATCATCACAGCCGGCGACCCCGGCAAAGACAGAATCAGCGCAACCAGTAGTAGAGGGAGTCCAAAAATCAGAAGGAGCATCATCTTCTAATCAATCATCTGGACTGGTCTTCGCAAGATCAGCGGGTTCAGGATCAGAATCTTCTGGTGGACTGGTATTATCAAGATCAGCGCATTCAGGACCAGAATCTTCAGGGTCAGAAGGATCATCTGTTAAAGGAGTGAATACAGCTAACTCTGGCGATCATTCTTATGGTGTATCACATGGATCTGGGCACGGAAGTAATTCTCCACATGGATCTGGACACGGTAGTGGTCATTATCACGGTGCACATTCTGGAGGTGTAAATCCTCATAATAATACACATAATGTATCTATTAAAAATGAAAAAGAAAATAATGTATATGGTGTAGAGCAAATTACGAAGTTAATTTCGGCTCTTGGTTTTGATCACAGTCAAGACCAGGGTGCTAAAGTATTCAATCATACTTTGAAAGAAAATTGGGCTGGCTCTACACGAGTGCGTATTGGTTTTGCTGCTGATCGCATTATGCCTTATATTGCTGGGGGTATTAGTTATGTGCAGCTTCAAGACATCATATCGGTATCGCTAAAGGAATCGGATAAAAAAGCATCCCCTGCTAAGGAATTAGTAAACGAAACAAATACGATGATTGGCTATACTTTGGGTGGCGGTATTGATTTTGCAATGACTGATAATGTTGTGTTGCGTGCAGAATATCGTTACTCAGACTTTGGTAAAAAGAAATTTGCTAAGGAAAAACTTGAAATTAATTATAAAACTAATGAGTTTCATGTTGGTGTAGCGTACAAATTCTAATTTTTTTAAGAATGAATGGCTAAAGGCTCTGCCAGTGGTGGGGCCTTTATTTTTTTGAAAGAGTTATTTTGGGGTTTCCTTTTAGGATAGTTTCATGATAAAGCCCATGAAACGTGATGATGTATCTTCTTGATCGCTGCTTAATACGAATGATGAGCTCGGCTTTCCCTATAGATAAAAAACCAGAGTTGCAGGGTTCAGGGAAGTTATGCAAAAATGAAATCGTAAAAGTGGACAGGGATATTTCACAATGACTGTGAAAAATGAAACAATAGACTATTCAAAAACTCTTTATTTACCACAAACAAGTTTTCCTATGCGTGCGGGGCTTCCTCAAAAAGAGCTTGAATTGATGGCGCGCTGGGAAAATATGGGGCTTTATGCGCAATTGCGTCAGCAAGCAAAAGACCGTCCACTTTACATTCTTCATGATGGTCCGCCTTATGCAAATGGCAATATTCATATTGGGCACGCTTTGAACAAAGTCTTAAAGGATGTGATTGTCCGTTCCTTTCAAATGCGCGGTTTTAATGCCAATTATGTGCCTGGTTGGGACTGCCATGGGCTTCCTATTGAATGGAAAATTGAAGAGAAATATCGTGCACAAGGAAAAAATAAAGATGATGTACCTCTTAATGAGTTTCGTCAAGAGTGTCGTGAATTTGCACAACATTGGATAACTGTTCAAAGTGAAGAATTTAAACGTCTTGGTGTTGTTGGAGATTTTAAGAATCCTTATACTACAATGGCTTTTCATGCAGAGGCGCGTATCGCCAGTGAATTGATGAAATTTGCTATGTCTGATCAGGTTTATCGGGGTTCAAAGCCTGTAATGTGGTCTGTTGTTGAGCGAACGGCTTTGGCTGAAGCAGAGATAGAATATCATGACCATGAATCAGAGGTGATTTGGGTTAAGTTTCCTGTTTTGGAAACAAATTCTACAGATTTATATGGTGCTTATGTTGTAATTTGGACAACGACCCCATGGACAATTCCTGGAAATCGCGCGGTGAGTTATTCCTCGCAGATTTTATATAGTGTTTATCAGGTTGAAAGTACGGAAAATGATTTTGGTCCTCAAGTTGGTGAGAAGCTTCTTTTTGCTGATAATTTGGCTATGGGTTGTGCTGAAAAAGCAAGGCTTGTTTTAAAGCGTTTGCGTGCTGTTTCTGCTGATGAACTAAAAAATCTTGTCCTTTCTCATCCATTAAAAGGTTTGGCTGGAGGTTATAACTATAAAATTCCGTTACTTGATGGTTCGCACGTAACGGATAATGCTGGTACAGGGTTTGTTCATACAGCGCCTAGCCATGGGCGTGAGGATTTTGAAATTTGGAATGCGTATAAACCTTTCTTGGAGCAGACAGGCATTGATTCGTCTATACCTTTTCCTGTTGATGATGGTGGTTTTTACACAAAGGATGCTCCCGGTTTTGGACCGGACCGTGAAGGGGGATCTGTGCGTGTTATTGATGATAATGGAAAGATGGGTAATGCTAATAAAGAGGTTATCAATGCTTTAATTCAAGCAGATCTATTATTTGCACGTGGTCGTTTAAAGCATTCTTATCCCCACAGTTGGCGTTCAAAAAAACCGGTTATTTTCCGTAATACACCACAATGGTTTATTTCAATGGATAAAGATTTTGGAGATGGTTCAACTTTACGCAGTCGTGCTTTAGAAGCTGTTTCGATGACGCGTTTTGTTCCTTCTTCTGGTCAAAATCGTTTGGCTTCTATGATAGCAGATCGCCCTGATTGGGTTCTTTCGCGTCAACGGGCTTGGGGGGTTCCTATTTGCATTTTTGCAAATGAGGACGGTGTTATTCTTAAAGATGAGCAGGTTAATGTGCGTATTTTGCAGGCTTTTGAAGCGGAAGGTGCGGATGCATGGTTTGCAGAGGGAGCGCGTGAACGTTTTTTAGGTGAACGTGCGCATGAGTCTTGGGTTCAGGTTCGTGATATTCTTGATGTGTGGTTTGATTCTGGGACAAGTCATAGTTTTGTACTAGAAGATCGAGCTGATTTGAAATGGCCTGCTGATGTTTATTTTGAAGGTTCTGATCAACATCGTGGTTGGTTTCAGTCTTCTCTTTTAGAAAGCTGTGGTACGCGTGCTTGTTCTCCTTATAAAACAGTTATCACACACGGTTTTACTTTAGATGAGAATGGCAAGAAAATGTCTAAATCCTTGGGGAATACGGTTGTACCACAGGAGATTATTAAAACATCTGGTGCTGATATTTTTCGGCTTTGGGTGATGACAACTGATTATTGGGAAGATCAGCGTTTAGGCAAGAAAATTATTCAAACCAATGTAGATTCGTATCGTAAACTGCGCAATGCAATTCGTTGGATGCTTGGAACTTTAGCGCATGATGAAGGAGAAGAAATATCTTATAATACTTTACCGGATCTGGAAAAATTTATATTGCATCGGCTTTTTGAACTCGATCAGTTGATTCATCAAGCCTATAATGAATTTGATTTTAAGAAGATTATGCGTGCATTATTAGATTTTTCAATTATTGAATTATCAGCATTCTATTTTGATATCCGCAAAGATTCTCTTTACTGTGATGCACCATCATCAAAAAAACGGAAAGCTGCTTTGCAGGTTGTACGTGAAGTTTTTGAACGTATGATCACATGGCTTGCTCCAATGTTGCCTTTTACAACGGAAGAGGCTTGGTTAGAACGTTACCCAGAAAGTCATTCGGTGCATTTGGAGCAATTCCGTCCTGCGCGAGAGGAATGGCAAAATGAATCTTTGGCTGGACGTTGGAAAAAAGTTCGGCAGGTTCGTAAAGTTGTGACAGGTGCTTTAGAGCTTGAACGTGCCGATAAGCGTATTGGATCATCTTTAGAAGCAGCACCTGTTGTTTTTATTTCTAATCCGGCTTTATTAGAAGCTTTAGAAAATTTGGATATGGCGGAAATTTGTATTACTAGTGCTCTCACAGTGGTTCATGATGAACCCCCTTCGGATGCTTTTACTCTTGGGGATGTTGAAGGTGTTGGTGTATATCCCGGAAAGGCTTTGGGTAAAAAATGTGCGCGCTCATGGCGCTACACACAGGATGTTGGAAGTGACCCATCTTATCCTGATGTATCTGCTCGTGATGCTGCTGCTTTACGGGAATTACAAATGCTTGGAAAAATTGAAAAGTTTTGAGTCAAAGAAAAAATACAGGATTTTAGATATCTAAATTTATTATAGATGAATAGGATGTTTTATAGTGTCGATAATTCCTGTTACTTTGTATTTTGAGAAAGTTTTATGAATAGAGCTGATCTCTTCTAATAGATCACGGAAATATTTACGTTGTCGGAGAGGGCAAGTTGGAAATGCCAATTAGCGTCGATATCTTACTGAGCTGTCTTAAGCTATCATCAACCCATCAACCGGTAACGCCGCTTTTATTGTGAAGAGCGGTAAGGGTGAAGCATTAAAGAGCAATGAAAGAAAAAATGCTACGAAAAAGAGCTCTGGTAAAAAGAATTGATAGCTTTTTTAAAAGAGCTCAAGTAGCATTAAGATAAGAAAAAAGGTGTTTTTAACGCCGCTTTTGGGTAAAAAAATCCTTAAGCAGTTGAGCGGCTTCTTTTTCTTTAAAACCAGTATAGATCTCAGGCTTGTGATGACAGGTTTGTTGTTGATAAAAGCGTGGCCCATGTTCGACAGCGCCTCCTTTTGGGTCTTTTGTTGCGTAATAGAGGCGTCGTATACGTGCAAATGAAATGGCTGCAGCGCACATAGCGCAAGGTTCGAGCGTTACATAAAGATCGCAATCGGATAGCCGTTCATTTTGAAGTATTTCGCAAGCTGTACGAATAACGCGCATTTCTGCATGTCCTGTGGGATCATATGTAGCTTTTATGGAGTTGCCAGCACGTGCAATAATTGTTTTTCCTCGTGTGATGATGGCGCCCACGGGGACTTCGCCTTTTTTTTCTGCCCATTGTGCTTCCAAAAGGGCTATTTCCATAGGAGTCAATGTCATAGTGTTCTTTCTCTTGAAGAACAGAGAGCCATAAGGCTTCTGCATAGAGAGGGGGATGTGAAGCGAGTGAGCAATTATCTTATATCATCAAAGTTCTCAATTTCAGAAAAATTTTGTAGCACACGAATCCTAAGCCTCTTCTTCTGAACTCAATTGAATCTATATACTGGGTATGAAGGCATCATTTAAATTTGTAGAAATTGTAGGAACTACTTTTATTCTCGTTTTTTCATTGTTAAAATCCCAATTTTTAAAAATTAGAATGGGTTTAGCAGAACCCATAATATTCATAATCGGAACGGTCTCTTTGTAATGAAGAAGATCTCATTGTTTTTTAAAAGAATTTACGACCAACTTGCAAGTAAACAAGTACATTATTGTTGTTAAAGGATAGAAAATAGTCAATGATTGTGCTACTTCCGTTTTTCGGGATAAGCAGTATGGTGCGTGTGAGCAATTTGCTGAATTTACAGGAAGAGATTGGTGTGAAAAGCAGATGAATGAAAACAGTGAGAGTGAGCGGATTGCCAAAAGGTTAGCGCGTGCTGGTGTTGCTTCACGTCGTGATGCGGAAATGATGATTATTGCAGGTCGTGTTGTTGTTAATGATAAAGTTGTAACAACGCCGGCTTTTAATGTTACTCGCTCTGATGTTATTAAAGTTGATGGAAAACTTTTGTCTCCTATAGAACGAACACGGTTATGGCTTTACCACAAGCCAGCGGGTCTTGTCACAACGAACCGAGATCCTGAAGGGAGACCAACAGTCTTTGGTAATTTACCGAAAGGAATGCCTCGTGTTCTTTCTGTTGGTAGGCTTGATATCAATACGGAGGGGCTTTTACTATTAACAAATGACGGTGGCTTAGCACGTGTCTTAGAGTTACCTTTAACAGGTTGGGTGCGTAAATATAGAGTTCGTGCTCATGGAAAAGTTAAACAAAGTGCGCTTGATAACCTTAAAAATGGTATTGCGATTGATGGTATTTTCTATGGTTCGATTGAGGCATCAATCGAGCGTGAGCAAGGAGCAAATCTGTGGCTTTCTGTAGCTTTGCGTGAAGGAAAAAATCGTGAAATAAAAAATGTTTTGGGTGCGTTAGGATTATCGGTTAATCGTTTAATTCGTGTATCTTATGGTCCATTTCAGCTCGCTGATTTAGAGGAAGGCGCTGTTCGAGAGCTAAAAGGTCGGATATTGCGTGATCAATTGGGTGAGCGTTTGATTATGCAAGCTAATGCAGATTTTGATTCTCCTATTCTTAAGCCATTTTCAAATGCTGCGGTTGTTGCAGAAAAACAAAGTCATAAAGAATCTTTTATTTCAAATGATGGTTGGATTGTTTCAAGTGTGAAAGGTGCACAGCGCAGACAGAAAGATGGTTCTGTTAAATCTGGTCGAGTACGGTTAAGCACGAAATCTGATGAAAATATACGTAAGGATAAAAACGAGGAAGGAAAAGTAGAGCGTTTTTTACCACGTTCCCGTCGTTCTAATGTTTGGATGGCACCTGGTGCACGTCCGCAGGGTACACGGAGAACATTTCCCTACAATAAGGATCATTCTCATGAGCATAAAAGTGATTTTTCAGGTAAGAGAGCCTTTCATAAAAGTCATGAAAAGCCATCAGAAATCCCGGTACGAAAGGAAAAAGGGGATGATCTGATTCAAAAGCGTAGAAAAACATCCTATGATGAAACGCATGTTTTTGGCAAGAAAGATCGTTTTTTTAAGGAAAAAAAGAAAGGGATGAAAGACAGCAGTGATGAACGTTCTTTTGATAGAAGACGAAAGACGAAATCATTTGATAGTGCTATAAAAAAATCTAAAAAGCGTGGTCATGGTGTAAAAACGTCAAAACCATTTGGAGGCTCACGTGCGGGTCATCGGCGGTAAATTTGCTGGGCGTGTTTTGTTTGCGCCTGTTGATCAGTCGATTCGCCCAACGAGTGATCGTACGCGTGAAAGTCTTTTTAATATTCTTGCCAACCGAGAAGAACAGTTTTGGACAAACAAACGTATTCTTGACCTTTTTGCTGGAACAGGTGCTTTAGGTATTGAGGCACTTTCACGTGGCGCTAAAGCGGCTGTTTTTGTAGAAAACTCTGTAGAGGGACGTGGGCTGATTCAAAAAAATATTGAATCTTTTGAATTACAGTCTATCGGGCGGATTTTGCGTCGTGATGCAACCAAACTTGGTAATATTGGAACAATGCTTCCATTTGATGTTATCTGCGCAGATCCTCCCTATGGCCATTGCTTGGGTGAGCGTGCTTTTGTGGAGGCTTTAAAAGGAGGATGGGCAAAAGCTAATACACTCTTTGTGCTTGAAGAAAAAAAAGATGCTATTATCCATTTACCTGATACTTTTTATCAAGAAGATGAGCGTTGTTATGGTGATACAGCAATAAAGTTCTATAAATTGCGATTATAGCTTTAGGCTTGTGGAAGAGTTTGCTTTATTGTAACAGAAAAAATAAGTGTAAAAAAGGTCCAAAAATAACCTTTGTACTTGATAAAGTTATAAAAACGTTTGTTATCTCTGATTATTCTAGAATTATTTTTACCTGTATACGTTTCGATCATGAGTATATTGTTTCAAAAGAGTCTGAATCTCAAAACAATAAAATTTGCAATAATTATTGGATCAAAACTTAAACAGTATCTTCACGATGCGGTGATTGTAATAAGCTGATGTGTTCTTAGTGGAGATAAACCCATTTCGTAGCTATGCGCATTTATGAGAAAAGTTGATGTTAAAAAATGATATAAAGATTATAATTTATGTTAAATTCAATCTCTGATTTATTTGTGTTTTATAGACAAATTATTCATGAATTGTTTTTGAGTTATTCATTTGAATATAATAAGATTATTGCATAGGGTAGATTTTGCACTAAAGCTCTTATAAAAATCATTTAATTTTGTCAGACACATAAAAGCATTATAAAAAAGCTTCTTTTCAGAAGAAGCGAAAAAGAAAAAATGCATGAACAGTGCATAATTTGTAATCGATGAGCATGCAAAGATATATTTTTGTATAAATTTATCGCGTTGCTTATAAACATGAATGATTAATATTTCAGGGAGTCTATAATGGCTGATAAAAACCAGATTGATAAAGCTGTTTCTTTGGTTGAATCGGCAAAGCGTTCTGGGGCAGATGCTGCTGATGCTTGTATTATTTACACACGTTCTACTAGTGTATCGGTCCGTTTTGGAAAAGTTGAAACGACAGAGGCTTCAGAAAGCAATGATTTTACACTCAGGGTTTTTGTTGGCAAAAAAGTAGCAAGTGTTTCTGCTAATTTATCGTCTTATCCGGAAGAACTTGCAGAGCGTGCTGTTGCGATGGCTAAAGCTTCTCCTGACAGTTTATTTGAAGGTTTACCAGATAAAGAGTGTTTGGTGACACATCCTAAAGATCTTGATCTTTTTGATGATTTTGTTCCGCACAGTCATTTTTTAACAGAAGATGCTTTGAAAACGGAAGCAGCAGCTCTCGATGTTGAAGGGGTTAGCAACTCTGGTGGAGCTGCGACAGCTTACGGAAATAGTGGATTTGTTCTTGTAACCAGCGATGGTTTTTGGGGGTCTTATCGTTCCAGTTGTTTTTCACGTTCTTGCAGTGCTCTTGCTGGTGAGGGTACAGAGATGGAGAGGGATTATGATTATACAACAGCCTTACATTTTTCTGATTTGAAAGCAGCAGAAATTGTAGGAAGGAATGCAGGGGTTGGTGCAGTTCGACGTTTAGGAGCAGTTCGTGCTGCTACTGGAGTTATTGATGTTATTTTTGATCCACGTACGGCTCGTGGAATTGCAGGGCATATTGCGTCTATGGTGAATGGGGCATCTGTGGCGCGTAAAACGAGTCTGTTACAAAATTTTTTAGGAAAGGCGGTGATGAAACCTGATGTTTATGTAACAGATCAACCTTTGCGATTGCGTGGGAATGCTTCTCGCCCTTTTGATGGAGAAGGAGTAGAGGGAAAAACATTAAATATCATTGAAAATGGTATTTTAAAAAATTGGCTTCTTTCATCATCGTCAGCGCGTGAATTAGGTCTTAAAACAAATGGTCATGGTGTGCGTTCGGCATCATTAGTGCAGCCAGCGAGTACGAATTTTGCTATTGAACCGGGTTTAGTATCGCCGCATGATATGATAAAAGGTTTGCAGAGTGGATTTTATGTTACAGAATTATTTGGGCATGGTATTGATTTTATTACAGGACAGTATAGTCGTGGCGCTTCCGGTTTTTGGATTGAAAATGGCGAAATTGCTTATCCGGTGAGCGAAGTCACATTAGGTTCTGATTTGCTCCATATGTTAACGCATTTAACACCTGCGAACGATATTGATCGTCGTTATAGTACAGCTGCTCCAACATTGTTAATTGAAGGGATGACACTTGCAGGAAAATAACACACATTATTCTTCTGATCTAAAGCTTTTGCTTGATAGTTGCCGAGAGGCAGGGGATTTGGCGATGAAGTATTTTGGGTGTGCGTTAGATGTTTGGATTAAAGATGGAAATTCACCAGTCAGTGAAGCGGATTTTGCAGTTGATGACTTTTTGAAAGAAAGGCTTCTTGGAGCGCGTCCGGATTATGGATGGATTTCAGAAGAAACAAAAGACAATCGAGGACAGCAAATTTATGAACGCTATTTTGTGGTTGATCCTATTGATGGGACGCGCGGTTTTCTTTCTGGTAGTGTTTATTGGTGTATTTCCGTTGCTATTATTGAGAATGGACGCCCTATTGTAGGTGTTTTGCAGTGTCCGGCTCAAAGGGATGTTTATGCGGCTGTTACTGGTGGAGGAGCAACATTAAATGGTAGAAAACTGCCTCTTTTACCATCTCAGGTTAATCGTAAATATATAGTTTCGCTTGATAAAGCGCTCGCGCAAAAATTGTCAGATGATTTTTGTAATCAGGTCAGTTTTTATCATCACATTCCTTCTCTTGCATATCGTATTGTTCTTGTTGCTCAAGATGAAGTTGATATCGTGTTGGTTCGTCCCAATTCTCATGAATGGGATATTGCTGCTGCTGATCTTATTTTGCAGGAATGTGGGGGAAGCTTTCTACCACTTAATGCACCTTATATATCTTATGGGAGCGAGCCTTATCAATATGGGCTCTTAGTCGCTGGTAAAAATAATTGCTGCCAACATATGATAGATATTGTTCGTCGAGCTAAGTTAGGTTAATCACATAAAATCGCGCTAAAATCATCTGAATGATATGGAGGCACACATGACTGAAACAAACGAAAAAAAACAATATTTGTATCTTGTATTTGGCGGAGAACTGAAAAATCTTAATAGTAATCAGTTTAAGAATCTTGATGATTTAGATGTGGTTGGTATTTTTCCAGATTACCAATCAGCTCAAGAAGCATGGCAGGCAAAAGCGCAAAGTAGTGTAGATAATGCATTACAACGTTATTATATTGTAGACTTACATGAATTTCTTGAATCTGAAATGGATTAAGCAGAATAAAGTTTGAACATTCAATTATTGTTTTTTTCGTTATGCTAATACAGTAAGGTTAAATCTGTTAAATTTACATCGGGATGAGTAAAGAAATTACGAAGAGAAAGGGTGCATTTTAAAATACTTTTTGTAAGAGAAACATATTATAGCAGCTTTGCTATGTTTTCTTAATTTTCTTATGCAGAAAGAGATGCACAATTGATAAAGAAGTGAGGGTTTAAATTGTATGTGATGTAGGGGAAAGCAGGTAAATATATCATATTCATAGAGGTAGAAGATAAAAGCTGTTAATGCTCGAAAATGTTTTTAAGTCTGAAAAATAATTATACCTATGAATATTCTGCATGAAAAAGTGTGTAAAACTAGGAAAAAGGTTGTTCTATTAACAAAATTATGTGTTCCTTCAGCGGGGCTTTTAAATTTTTCCAATTCATTAAAAAATTGTAGGGTCATATAATGCAAGCTTATTTTCATCACTGTTTTTTACAAACAAGAATTTAAAAAAGCTTACCAAAAGGCAATAGTGTACAACTTATGGCTAGCCACAACTGCTAAGGATTATACATGTACTTAGATTAAGAGTGCACAAAAAGATTTAAAAATCTTTTGTGTTTGATATGAAAGCTAATTTTTCTCAAGAATTTTTTTAATTGGTGATTTTAAAGGTAAGGGTTAGAGTTTATTTTTTCTCTGTTTTAATAATTGACGGAGGTACGGATTGCATTCTAGTTCACGATGATAGGAAATTTCACAACTGGCATATGCTTCTTGTCTGTGATGGTTCCAATATTTTAGATCATCTATAGGGATTTTTTGTCCACTGACAGCGCAAAGAGTATAGGTTCCATATTCTACGATTTTATATCCATTATTAGAATAATGGATTTTTGCTTCGCGTTCATCATTAGAAAACATTTTTATAATCCTTTTTTATCTTTGTGAGAATTGGTCAAGAAAGATGCTATAAGACATGTTAATAAAGTCGAGAGTGAAATAAAAAATATTTTTCTCCATTGGCGGGATAAACATTGACTTATTTTCTACCAAAAAGCCGTTCTATGTCAGCTAATTTGAGTTCAATATAAGTAGGACGGCCATGATTGCATGTACCTGTATTGGGTGTTGCTTCTATTTGTCGTAACAATGCATTCATTTCTTCTGGGCGTAAAAGCCGTCCCGATCGTATTGAACCATGACAAGCCATAGTTGCAGCAACATAATCAAGCATTTCTTTTAAATTGTTTGTAGTATCATATTCAGCGACTTCATCTGCGAGATCCTTAATGAGGGCTTGTACATTGATTTCTCCTAACATAGAAGGTGTTTCACGTACAACGATTGCACCAGGTCCAAAAGGCTCTATTCCTAAGCCGAATTGTTGCAAAGCATCTTTATGCATTAAAAGGCATGTTGCATCTTCTTCCGAAAGTTCTACAATTTCAGGAATCAGCAACAATTGTGAAGGAAGCGGTTTGGAATAAAGCGCATTTTTGAGTGCTTCATACACCAATCTTTCGTGTGCAGCATGTTGATCAACAATGATTAAACTGTCTTGTGTTTGAGCAATAATGTAGTTTTTATGGATTTGTGCTCTGGCAGTTCCTAGTGGATAAGAAAATTCTTCTGATGAAGGTACTGTGTTTTCCATGTAGACATCGCCACTTGGCGTATCTAATCCCTTTATAAGAGGAGGGGGATCTTCTCTGAAGGAGTCCTCTTTTAAATTGAGAGAGCTCATAGTATCAAGTGGTTGGTGAACCATTGATACAAGATGGGAGTGCTGTGGGCTGTAAGAAAAAGAGCGGTGAGTATTTTTAAAATTTCCTAATGGCTGTGGTGACTGAAATGCCGCTAGCATTGCTTCAGAGCGCGTTGAAGTAGGACGAACACCAGCCTGATGTAATGCTTCATGAATTGCTCCAACAATTAATCCGCGAATTAATCCAGAATCACGAAATCGTACATCTGCTTTGGTTGGATGTACATTAACGTCTACATCAGCAGGTGGCAGATCGATAAAAAGAATGGATACAGGGTAACGATCTCGTGCTATAACATCGGCATAGGCTCCTCGAATTGCTCCCCATAGAAATTTATCACGTACTGGACGTCCATTAACATAAGCAAATTGATGGAGGCTATTGCTACGGTTGAAAGATGGTAAACAGGCAAAACCAGTTAAACGAACGGATTCGCGTTCAGCATTCAGTGCAATGCTATTAGGGGCAAATTCTTTTCCCATAATTTGTGTGATACGTTGCAGCTGTCCTTGGATGTTATTTTCTGTTGCTGGTAACTCCAAGGAAGTTCTGTCTGGACCAGAAAGAGAAAAGCGAATATGTGGAAATGCAATAGCAATTCGCTTAATCATATCGGTAATGGCATTTGCTTCAGCACGATCTGTTTTCATAAATTTTAATCGTGCTGGAGTGACAAAAAAGAGATCGCGAACCTCAACAATTGTTCCAAGATTGGCAGGTGCAGGTTTTGGACCTACAATTTTCCCTGCTATGACATTAATTTCTGTAGCGTTGTCAGCATCTTTCGTTCGTGAGGTTAATTTAAGTTTAGCTACAGAACCAATAGAGGGAAGAGCTTCTCCTCGAAAACCAAGGAAGCAGATATTATGTACGTCATCTGTAATTTTTGATGTACAATGGCGAGAAACAGCTAAGGTTAATTGATCAGTAGGAATACCACAGCCATTATCACTTACCTTGATAAAGTTTTTTCCACCGTTGGCTGTAACGATTTCAATACGAGTTGCACCAGCATCAATGGCATTTTCCACAAGCTCTTTGACGACATTTGCTGGCCGTTCAATAACTTCTCCGGCAGCAATTTGATTAATAATATTTTCGCTGAGATGGCGTATAATCATCATAAATTCTAATAAGATTCCTATGGATTTTAGAGAAGCCTTAAATGATGATAACATCATTTGCTCAATATTCAAGAATGAGAGAGTGTGAAAGATATTCTTTTTAAAATGACTATTATTTAGGGAATATATACTTTCAAAGACTATTGTACCAAGTACTGTTTTATCATTTTAGCTATTCTATTAGCAATTATGGCAGAAAAGTGATTGACAAGAACGGAGGGAAATTCTTAACACCTAGAGTAGCTTACACCATCAATAATCTGAGATGAAAAAGAAGCAAAGTAGAAAATGGAAGGCAAGGCAAATGGCGCGTATGAGCGGTATTTTAGCAGATAGTGATATACAAGCTTTAATTGATAATGGTATTCTTAAGGCCTTTTGGCCATTTGATGCAACTCAAATACAACCTGCAAGTCTTGATCTTCGTTTAGGAGATAAGGCTTACCGTATCCGTGCTTCTTTTATGCCGGGGCCTGAAGCAACGGTTTTAGATAAGCTCGAACGATTAAAGTTGCACGAATTTGATTTACAGGATGGAGCTGTTTTGGAAACCGGTTGTGTTTATATTGTTCCTCTTTTAGAAAATTTAGCTCTACCTAAAACTTTATCTGCAATTGCCAACCCTAAAAGTTCTACAGGACGATTAGATATTTTTACACGTGTGATTACGGATAATGCACAGGAATTTGATAAAATTTGTGCAGGTTATCATGGTCCGCTTTATCTTGAAATTAGCCCACGTACATTTCCAATTTTGGTGCGTGCTGGTTCCCATTTGTCTCAGCTTCGATTTCGCAAGGGGCAAAGTTATTTAAATGAAATTGAACTATACACTTTGCATAAGGAAGAAACGCTGATATCAGCTGATTTTCCTAATATTAGCGATGGTGGTGTTGGGCTTTCCATTAATTTGCAAGGGGATGAAAATGGTCTTGTAGGGTATCGAAGTAAACGCCATACGAGTGTTATTGATATTGATAGACATGCTGCTGCGCACGTTTTAGATTTTTGGGAACCTCTTTTTGATCGTAATCAAGGGGAACTCGTTCTTGATCCTAATGAATTTTATATTTTAGTTTCGCGAGAAGCGATTCATGTTCCTCCACTTTATGCTGCTGAAATGACTCCCTTTGATCCTCTCGTTGGTGAATTTAGAGTGCACTATGCAGGTTTTTTTGATCCAGGATTTGGTCATGTAGAAGCGGGTGGAAAAGGAGCACGGGCCGTTTTGGAAGTCCGTAGCCATGAAGTTCCATTTATTCTTGAGCATGGTCAAATTATTGGTCGTTTAGTATATGAACATATGCTCAATAGGCCGTTAGCTCTTTATGGGCATGGCGTTGGTTCACATTATCAAGCACAAGGATTAAAGTTATCTAAGCATTTTAAATGAGTATGGAATATAGACTTTGATAAAGTGTATTGTTTGAGGAAAAGTTGTAATTTTCGTGAATAGGATACAATGATGGTTGATAGCTTTTCAAATTCAATGTCCGATATGGGGTGCTGCGACAGGTTCCATTATCTATATTAGAATTGGAATGACGATATTTGTATTTTTTTCTATGTAAAATGTCATTAAAGGTAAACAAATAAACATTCAAAAACGGTACAGTAGCAGCTTTTTCAGAAACTGTTCTAGTGATATTGTTTGCACGTTTTTATATTATTTTTGATTCGACTGTTCTTTTGGTGATTGTATGAGGGCACTTTTTTGTGTGTAATTAATTTATAGAATGATTGAATAATTACATAACCAAAGCTAAATTTCTCCTTAATGCATAAGAATATTGAATTTTTTTGAAAATGCTCTACCTCCAATAATAGATGCTTGGCATAATAAATTTGAATAAGCAGGAAATCTACAGAAGTTTGGATGTTGATATGAAAAAATTGTTAGATGCATTCAACGGTTTAGTTTTCAGTTTTATGAATAGCATTTTTGTCTTTATGGGGGAATAGTAGCATATACTCAATAATTGGTTTCAGCTCCATATGTGATATAATATGATACACCTTTGTGATGGATCATTTAAGATGGCAAGAAGTAATTAAGCCATATCTTTTGAAGAGATGTTGGTTAGAGGGGCTGTTATCTTAATTCTTAGTACATATAAATGACCTATCGTGTGTACATTATTGATTAAGGGCGAGCACTATGAAGTTTTAAATCTGAAAAAGAGAAATAAAAACGTTGTATTCATTGATATTTTTTTAAGTTGCAATCTTTATTGTTTGTATTTACTGAATGTAATGTTTGTTCTATTGGGGCGTTGAGAATATGCAGCGCGGGTTGGGGTTTATTGGTCTTAGGATGTTTTCGTTTTTCATTCAGAAACAGTGGTACCATTCATGATTATTTCCTCAACATTTGATTATCGCAAAGCAGCAAAACGTCGGCTTCCTCCTTTTCTTTTTCACTATATTGATGGTGGTGCTTATGCTGAGGAAACAATGCGCCGTAATTATACAGATCTTCAGGAACTTGCACTGCGTCAAAGGATTCTGAAAGGGGTTGGTGAAGTTGATCTTTCAACTAAGCTTTTTGATCAAACACTTGATTTGCCAATTATACTTGCCCCTGTTGGGCTAACGGGCATGTATGCACGCCGTGGTGAGGTGCAAGCTGCACGTGCGGCAGTTGCAAAGGGCATTCCTTTTACACTATCCTCAGTTTCTGTTTGTCCTATTGCAGAAGTGCAGAAAGCGGTTGGAAGTGCATTTTGGTTTCAACTTTATGTTCTCAAAGATCGTGGGTTCATGCGAGATGCATTAGAGCGGGCTTGGTTGGCTGGTGTACGTACATTAGTTTTTACAGTTGATATGCCGGTTCCTGGTGCACGTTATCGTGATGCGCATTCCGGGATGTCTGGGTCTTATGCTCGATTACGCCGTATTTTACAAGCTTTTACCCATCCGCATTGGGCTTGGAATGTTGGTGTTATGGGGCGTCCGCATGATCTTGGTAATGTTTCCGCTTATCTCAAAAAGCAGATTGCATTAGACGATTATGTTGGTTGGCTTGGTGCAAATTTCGATCCTTCAATTGGTTGGTCTGATTTGCAATGGATTCGAGATTTTTGGAAGGGAAAAATGATTCTGAAAGGTATTCTTGATCCAGAGGATGCGCGTGAAGCAGTGCGGTTTGGTGCTGATGGTATTGTTGTTTCCAATCATGGTGGACGTCAACTTGATGGTGTGTTGTCAACTGCACGGGCATTGCCAGCAATTGCGAAAGCTGTAAAGGGTAATTTGACCATTTTAGCAGATTCTGGTGTTCGTTCTGGTCTTGATGTTGTACGCATGATAGCACAGGGGGCGGATGCCATTATGATTGGTCGTTCTTTTGTTTATGCACTTGCTGCAGTGGGTGAGAAAGGGGTTGCTCATCTTCTTGATCTTTTTGCTAATGAAATGCGGGTTGCCATGACATTGACTGGTGTAAGTACAATTAAAGAAATTACACAGGAGAGCTTAACAAGAGTAAAGACCGTTGGCCAATAAAGGGAGCGTTTCTGAACTTTTTAAAAGAGTAAAGTTTGTTTCATTGTAAGCAGAAAAAATGCACTTTATATGTTTATTGCTATACGGCCTTTTTGCATCCTCAATAATTTACAATATTTTTTATGGATAGTCCATTTAGGTAAATACATTATTTCATTGCTAACACAGTTTGCGTTATACTATCTGAACTGATTTCATAATTTGCTAAAACGTCCAATTGGCTTCCATTACAAATTGGTGTATATGGTATTCTTAATGTTACAAATTTACATGCAAAACTATATTCTATGTATTCGGATAGAATGTATTATTGCAGAAAGTAGTACACTGACTCCCGATATAGCACTAAGATTAGCTTGTTCTTTTGATACAACAGCTAAATTCTAGCTTAGCATGAAGCTATTTTACGCAGTTAATATATTACCAACTGTAAAAACAGAAGAGTTCGCTAAAGTAAACAAATTTGAATATACAATTTTGTACGCAATATTAAAAAATTATATCATAACTTAATCAGAGTTTTACATTCATCTTATTAGAGCTTTATATTCGGAAACTCTTTTTTTGTGCGGAGAAACAGATACATTTTTACTCTCTATTACAACTGAGTTCTTATTAAACCTCTTATGAATATTTTCACCCTTCTTGTTAACGATTTCCTTTTTAGCTTGTGGATTTGATTTTATATACTCATTGAGACGATTTACACTTTGCACATGTTTGTAAAAAGTGACGGGCAGATAATGATCCAATTCATCAGAAGATACAAAGAGAGTATCTGGTTTACATAAGATACCGTTAACATTGTCTTTGTGTAATCTCCTTAATTTATTGGATTCAAGATAGAGTTTTTTGGCTAGAGCCACACTAAAAATCCCACATTCAGAAGCACTTCGTTGAATATCCATTTCCACCATAGAAAAATGATAATTAGGCAATTGACTTTCTTCAAGGGCTATTTTTGCCCTCATTGCTAACATGGTCGGTGGCATATGTTTGAATGCTACAGATTCAAATAATATTAGGGATATCTTATCATCGACGGTTTTATGATCGATTACTGCAAAATGGATTGCGTCGTCTTCTAGGTTAACTATTATTCTAGAAGATTGAATTCCATCATCGATTGTGTTTTTTATTAATGTAGGAATATCTTCTGGTGTTGGAGAAAATTTAAGTTTCATTTGTGGGTATTTTTTGTTTGCTTGCTTTACCAAGGCGGGCATCATTTTGAGATCTATCTTTCCGTAAAAGGTATCTATCCAATTACCATTAGTGATATCATTCTCTAGACGCGCAATAATACTTTCTAATGTTTCATCATCCCCAAATACAAAATCGTGTCTTTTCCTATGTACAGCATTTTCTTTTTTTTGTTTTGAACCACGGATTTTATTTAGTAAATCTCTTAGTTTTGGCATAATTAATCTCCATTTTAACATGGAGGTAAAATAATAGTTTTTTGGCTAAATGATGTTTTATATTAACCATCTCCCCACTTTTGAAAGCTGAAAGGTAATCAAGATATTTTACTTTACAGATTAACGAAAGCACTTTGCTTGCTTCTGGGCTTTCAACGACAGATATAAAGTATTGGGAAATTCAAAATTTCTTTTAATTGTGGACCTTTTGTTAAAAACTTATGAGCCGAGTTTTGTACACACTCTGAACTGTGTTTTGATACTACAATTCATAGAAGGAGGTTTTTGCGAAGCCTTTTTCTTTATCATAACAGATTTTCAATCCTTAGAGAACCACTGCTTCAAATGTATATGGATATCATCTATCGCATCTATAAGATGCACAAAATCAATAACTAATAAGAATAAAATAAAAACACTCCATTTCACATAGCGAGATACTATTTTTATACCTTGGTAAGTATTAATTATCTCATGAAGAAGCTGTTTTTCTAATTCTGTAAATTCTATGTTTCTATTACTTTGTTTTTTGTCCATGCTTCCATCCACACAGACGTTCACCTTGCATGTTATGTTTTAGGATATCTCTTGCCAAACTTGGGCTAATCACATTAAGATCTTTTAGGTCCAAATAAATTGGCAGCCATCCAAGACAAGAGGTTCGTTCATTCGTTGCGCAGCCAGCTAGAAAGCTCAGTACGCACATTAGCATCACTTTTCTTGTTAATTTCATTCTCTATCTCAATCCGCGTTTTTGCTGTGTTTAAAGCTTTCTCTGTTTGTTTTTTCTGCTCAGCTTTTTTTCCAAGAAAAAAGGCTTTTACTAAAGCTATAAAAAAAGCTGCCAAGATTGTTGCTATTACCGTCAGATATTTTTTTATCCATAAGATCATAGACGATGCTCCTGAAAGCGTTTAGCAATATATACCATAGCCGTACAAGCAGCCAAAACCATAATGCCTGCTAAAGCCCATTGAATAGGACCATTTCCTGCGAAAAGTCCTCCAAGCCCTGAGAAAGAACCTATAATTGGTGCAAGAGCTTCTACTTTGCAAATACCCGTTACGCCTTGTGCTTCTACTCTTTGATAATTTGGAGATACATGAGCTCCCTGAGCCCATAGCCACGCTTCGGCTGCTCGACGATTGATAAGACCTTGAAGACGCTTTCCTCCTGCTCTTGTCCATTTTTGCAATTCAATTGGTACAGCTTCATAATTTCCTTGATTAAGCTTTTTTAGGAGTGTAGAGCGACAAAAAGCTTCTGTTCCAACATTATAGCAAAACGATACAAGTGCTGCGAACTGCTTATCACTTAAAGGAACAGTAACAGTGTATTTAATGTGATCTTCAAATTGTTTCAAATCTTGAAGAAGGATCTTTTCTGCCTCTTTTTCTGTAATCTGCATGCCCTTATAGACATCTGGAGCACCGGCAGCGCTTGTATGTCCATAACCAATCGTCCACACACCGATAGCATCTTCATAAGCACTTAAACGCAAACCCTCCAATTGCTTAATGAGTGCAAGCCCTTCTTTTGATATTTTTCGCATTATCTTTAATCCCATAAAAAAGCCCCACACAAAGCAGGACATGAAGTGAAAATTAAAAACTTACCTTTCCATAAAAAAGTAACTCATTAAAATTGAAAGATCTGTGCGATAGGGAGTAAAACCTATGCCGCTTCTTCATTAAAACAAAAGTTACATTAATTATTATCCATTTTGTAGTTATTAATCTCTTTTCTGCTTAAAAAAACAACAATTTTTAATAAATAAAACGTGTAACTAAAAAATCTCTCGATGGCTTTCTACAGCTTCTTGTACAGTTTACTTCATAAACTCTATGAATAAACATTACCTTGTGTATTCATTTGTTGAACGACAAATCATACTTACAATATCCCATTGAATACACTCCACATTACTACCTAAAAGAATAACTTTCACGGTAAGCTAAAGAAATAAGAACTTGCAAGGTGTACAAATAAGAAGATCATTGATCTTCTGGCTAATTCTCAGTTTTTCCTTTGCAAATTTCTTTTTCCTAAAAACAAACAATAACTAACGCCACATGACAACATTATTATCTTTTGCAAAGTTAACACCAATACTAAATTGTACTAACATATTGTTTTACATTACTTTTCACCCGCTTAATTTAAATTTATATTCTCTTTACAGTGCTGGACCACATCGATATCTCTACCCAGAAATCTCTCTAAAATCTGCAAAACTACTCATAGATTTCAAAGATTCAGATAACAAATTTTCATTAACGCATACCCATTTTCCAGTATCAGCATCTTTAAAAGTTACTTAAAGCAGTTTTACTTGAAAAATCATCAATCTGCCTACCAACAAAAAACTCTCCAAGAAAAATATAATATTACAATAAGTTACAAAGTAATACACATTCACTCTTTAAGAATTATATCAACTTTTGCACTACAAGCATAAGTTGATATTAAACTGAAAAAATATACCGCAATTAAACATTTTGTATTTATTTATTTGCATAAAACCATATTCAAAATACATAACGTATTATACATGTTTCATTGAGAAAATCTACAGTTAATTTGAATATTTTCCATTTTGTTTTCTAAGTGCTTAAAAAATAACTTTTTTTGTCATATTAAGATACATATTTAGACAAAATTCGCTGTGAAATTACTTATTAAAATAAAAAATGATGTATCAATCAGCGCCGCAATGTGTATATCATAATTGACACATGTGCCAATCCGTGTTGACAAGATATCAATGATCAATGCTGGTAGCAGCTTTCCTTTGTTCCTTATTCAATTGGGACTTATTGTCATAGAGCACAACGAGGAGTAACAACGCCGTAAATATGTGTTGCTTCTTATAAACAACGCGTGAATGTGCACAACTTTTTAGCGTATCAACAACAACGATTCGCAATTAGCTTCTTCAAGGAGAGTTCCCCCAACCCTGTATGCTAGGGAGAGCAGTGAGGTGGAGAAAGAAGGAGATTTTAGTATTCACATCAAAGAAAAATAAGGAAAAAATAGGAGCAAATGAGGTAAAGTTTTATAAACCGTAAAGGGTGATCTAAAAATAGCTCTTTAAAGAAAAAATCTATATATTTCAATATGCTGAAGAAATAAAATGGTGCCGCATGCCGGATTCGAACCAGCGACCCCATCATTACGAATGATGTGCTCTACCAACTGAGCTAATGCGGCAGCATAGATATGTACGTTAATCAAACAGAAGTCTTCAGCCTGATGGTAATAGTCAAAACTATGTACAAAAGCAAGAGTGCATTTTTTTCAATAATTGGTGAAATGTGGTAGTTATTTAAGGAGGCAAATGAGGTTGAGAAAGTGAGAATGAGGAGCAGTGTCATATGATTATATTCACGCTTAAAACTTAATATAAAAAGTGCATCTTTAAGATCGATAATGGTATCAAATATTTTTTATAGGTAAAGACATCTACTGCTACTATGAAAGGGGAGAAATTTTCTGAACAAGTTATTTTGGAAATAAAAATTCCATCAGTCTTTGTGATATGAATATAAGATAAGTAGACTTTTTAGAAATGTCTCTTCTCATTCTTATAGGAATGGAGATAAAGAGGGGGATGAAATAAAATTGAATGTTTTTTTATTTAAGATGTAGTGAGAGCCATGTCAGATGAAGATCGGCTGATAGAATTAGAAATGAAGATTGCTTATCAAGCAAAGTTCATCGAGGAACTTTCTTATGTGGTAACAGATCAATGGAAAAGTTTAAATGAAGTATCTAAAAAATTTAATGTATTTTGTTAGGTCTGTAGGATAGATTGTATAAGATCTTTGCTTCATCATTATTTTTAACTTTCACTCCATAAGATAAAGTATTCATGTTTTTTTATGAATTTTTTTATGCGATTATGGAGTTGAAAAATAAAAAGAAGTTTGTTGAGGGAATAAATTAGGAATCATAGACAAATTTAGCCATTTTCAACAGATTCGGTTTTTCTATACAGTTTTTTTATAAATGGGATTGGAGATGAAATCTTAGTGCTTAAATGCGTCTCATTGACAAAAATGAGCACATACCATAGTTGCCTATAATGATTATAAGGTTGGTTATCATTCTTCATAGGCTACTGTCGATTTATGTTCATGAATAAAATGGTTTTCTGCATTTTTGATAGGATAAAGCTCTCTAAGATGTGTTGTTTGTAATGGGCTTGAGAAAAATCTTCATACTATCAACTGTATTTTCCTTTTGTATATGAAATTTTATGAAAAGGTTTTTGTTTATCATAACTCAAGGTGCAAAATATTGTTGCTAAAGCACCAAAGATAGACCATGCTGGTAAAGCAGTAAGAGTGATGCAAATTGAGGACAAAAAAGGAGGAACGGTAGTGCGTATAGATTGGTTAAAAGTGTAGATATCAGTTTGCAGGAGATTGACTAACATTTTATTGAAGGGTGTTGTCGTCCAATGTGATGTATTTACAGAATATGCACTATCAATGACAGATATTATAATTGTCAACGTAACAAAAATGAAAGCTATCAATTTAATTAAAGGACGGAGCATATTTTTCTTATCATTTTAATAGACATTTGTGTAACGCAGAGAAAAACAAAGAGTTGCATTGTGGAAAGAAAAATAACTTACGTTTGTTTTTTATTGGTTTTTAAAAATATGCGAAATTGCAAGTGATTATTTTACTAAAAATTAAGATTCAAGTTAATAAGAGTAATGAGAGATGATATCTGAAGAAAACCACAATGAATTGAAGCGTAGTCTTCAAAATCGTCACATTCAAATGATTGCTTTGGGAGGAGTTATTGGAACAGGCCTTTTTTATGGATCGACGGAATCCATAAAATTAGCCGGCCCTTCGGCTATTCTCGCTTATCTTTTTGGGGGACTTATTATCTATTTCATTATGCGTATGTTGGGTGAGATGTCAGTAGAAGAACCAGCTTCTGGTGCTTTTAGTTTCTTTGCCTATAAATATTGGGGGAGTTTAGCTGGTTTTATAACTGGTTGGAATTATTGGTTTCTTTACATTCTTGTTAGTATGACCGAACTTACGGTTATCGGATTTTATCTTGATCATTGGATTATGATTGATCATTGGAAATCGTCCTTTGTTGTTCTTTTGTTAGTGACATTAATTAATTTATTTAATGTTCGTCTTTACGGAGAATTTGAATTTGGCTTTGCTTTGATTAAAGTCGCGGCTGTTATTGGTATGATTGTTTTTGGTATTTTTCTTATCATCGTTGGAATAGGTGAAAATCAAGCGAGTATTAGTCATCTTTGGGATCATGGTGGCTTTTTTCCCTATGGTGCAATGGGAGTTGTTTTGGCCACTTGCGTTGTGATGTTTTCTTTTGGTGGGACAGAGCTTATTGGTATTGCTGCTGGAGAAGTATCAAATCCACAAAAAACAATTCCAACGGCTATTCGTAAAGTTATGTGGAGGATTATAATTTTTTATGTTGGTTCTATTAGCGTTATTATGATGATAAGCCCATGGAATATGATTGGGGAGAATGGTAGTCCTTTTGTGACAATTTTTGAAACTATAGGAATTCCAGCAGCGGGGCATATTTTGAATTTTGTTGTCATTATGGCTGCCATTTCAGTTTATAATAGTGGCATTTATTCTAATGGTCGTATGCTTTATAGCTTAGCCATACAAAAAAACGCACCACATATTTTTAGTAAATTGAGCGCTGCGCGTGTTCCTTATGTTGCTATCCTTTTTTCATCACTTTGCACTGCGATAATTGTTGTTGTTAATATTCTTGTTCCGGACAATAGTTTTATGCGGATCATGGCACTTGCAACTGCTGCAGCGGTTATTACTTGGGCAATTATTGTTATTGTTCATTTAAAATTTCGAAAAACATATAAGGATAGAAAAGGATCATTTATTTACGCTTTTGGTTTATATCCTTATGCCAACTATCTGTGTCTTGGTTTTCTTGCATTACTATTGTGTATTATGTTTGTAAGTGGCTTTGGGCAGAATGGGTTAATGACTCTGCTTTTTGGAAGGTTAGGGTTAAGAATGACCTGTATTGAAGCGCATATTCCTGTACAGATGCCTGATATGAGTTTAGCGGTCATTATCATTCCTTTATGGTTTTTACTTTTGCTATTGGGCTATAAAGTTAAGCGATAGTTCTAAAAAGGTAAAAGGAATTGATTGGAATAAACCTTGAGTATAATAGAATTTGAAAACGTAACACAAGTCTTTGGTGATTTATGCGTATTAAAAAATATTACTGTACAGCTTACTGAAAGACGAATTGCAATTATTGGTGCAAATGGTTCTGGAAAAAGTACATTTGTTCGTCTTATTAATGGATTGCAACTTCCAACAAATGGCTTTGTGAGTGTTGATGGCCTTGATACAAAACGCGATGCAAAGGCCGTAAAGCGTAAAGTAGGCTTTGTTTTTCAAAATCCTGACAACCAAATTGTATTGCCATTGGTGGAAGAGGATTTGTCTTTTGGTCTCAAAAATTTAAAACTAAGCAAAGATGAAATCAAGAAACGTGTAGATGAAATTTTACAGCGTTATGATCTTCATAGTTTTAGAAATCATGCGGTCCATTTATTAAGTGGTGGTCAAAAGCAATTAATTGCTATTTCTAGTGTTGTAGCAATGAAACCAGATTATATTATTTTTGATGAACCAACGACATTGCTTGATTTACGGAATAAACGCCGTGTTACACAAGTTATAGATGAATTACCGCAAACAGCGATTGTTGTATCGCATGATTTGGAATTTTTGAAAAACTTTGATAGAATATTGGTTTTTGATAAGGGGGAGATAGCAATTGATGATGTCCCTTTGGTTGCTATCAAGGAATATATGAGAAAAATGTCATGATTGGTTTATATTTTCCGAGGGACACGTTTATTCATAAGCTAAAACCAGGCATTAAATTATTATTTCTTGCGGTATGTGGAACTACTCTATTAATGGTTTCATCTGTGCCGTTTCTAGTATTTTTTTTATTGTTAGCAGCTTTATTGTATAAAGTTGCCAAAATTCCCTTTAGCACTGTGATAACGCAGTTTAAATCAATAGCTTTCTTTTTAGTCATTATATTTGTGTTTCAAGTTATTTTTGTTAATTGGCTTGAGGGTGTTGAAGTCGTATTACGCCTTATTATCCTTTTTTCTTTATCATCGCTTATTTCATTAACGACAAAAGTTTCAGATATGGTTGACTCGATTCAAACAGGGCTTCAACCTTTTCGTTGCTTTGGTATAAATCCATCAAAAGTAAGTATGGTTATCTCTATGGCAATTAGGTTTATTCCTCTTTTGAGTGAAAAGTTTAATGAAGTGCGTGAAGCACAGCGAGCACGCGGACTTAATAGCAACATTGCAGCTCTTGCAATACCTTTAATTATACGGACCATAAGAATGGCTTCAGAAGTTGCTGAAGCATTGGAGGCGCGTTCTTATAATGCTGATGCTGTTGATCAAGTATCTAATGATAAAAAAAGCAACTCATAATGAAAGAATTATCTAATGAATACAAAAGATTTAACTTATATTGCCCTATTTGCTGCTATTTATGCAGTTTTGGGATTTTTTCCTCCTATTTTTCTTCCTTTTCTTCTGGGTGTACCTATTACAGCGCAGTCTATGGGACCTATGTTAGCAGGATCTATACTTGGGGCGAAAAGAGGAGCTTTAGCATCGCTTCTTTTTCTTGTTCTTGTTGCAATTGGGTTACCTCTTTTGCCTGGTGGTCGCGGTGGAATTAGTGTTTTTTCAGGAGTTGCTAGTGGTTATCTGATAGGTTTTCCATTTGCTGCATTTTTTATTGGTTTTATGGTTGAGTTGTTTTGGCAGCGATTAAATTTTATAACATTATTTGTAATAAACACTGTGGGTGGTATAGGAATTGTCTATGCTTTTGGCATTCCATGGACGGTATATATGACTAAAATCTCTTTATTGAAGGTTTTAATGGCTTCATCGGGTTTTTTGATAGGTGATTGTGTAAAAGTGCTGATTGTATCTTTTATTGCACTTACAATTAAAAAATCTGTTCCTCTTATTACATCAAAGAAAAGGTAGTTTTTATTTTAAATACGTTTTCATAATACGATATATTTGAAAAAAATCAATATTTTATATTATAAATAGCGGATTATAATGGAGTGTTATTTATATTAATAATATTATTTCACTATTATTCTTTCTATAATAAGAGCAGCATTGAAATTTTTTAAGATATTGGAAGCATGCTTTTATAATACTGATACTGTTGATCAAGTATATAACGATAATCAAAGATCCCCCATGATAAAGGAACAATTCAGTGAATACAAAAGATTTAACTTATATTGCCCTATTTGCTGCTATTTATGCAGTTTTGGGGTTTTTTCCTCCTATTTTTCTTCCTTTTCTTCTGGGTGTACCTATTACAGCGCAGTCTATGGGACCTATGTTAGCAGGATCTATACTTGGGGCGAAAAGGGGAGCTTTAGCATCGCTTCTTTTTCTTGTTCTTGTTGCAATTGGGTTACCTCTTTTGCCTGGTGGTCGCGGTGGAATTAGTATTTTTACAGGGGTTACGGGTGGTTATCTGATCAGTTTCCCATTTGCTGCATTTTTTATTGGTTTTATGGTTGAGTTGTTTTGGCAGCGATTAAATTTTATAATATTATTTGTAATAAACACTGTGGGCGGTATAGGAATTGTCTATGCTTTTGGTATACCGTGGATGGCTTATATTACTAAAGTCTCTTTATTAAAAGCTTTAACAGTTTCATCCGGTTTTATGATTGGTGGGTTTGTGAAAGTATTTATTGCATCTTCTATTGCACTTGCAATTAAAAAATCTGTTCCTCTCATTACGTCAAAGAAAAGAAAAGTCTTATTTTGAGAGAGGTTTTTATGTGGTACATATGAAGATAATACGTTTCTATATAATTGGAAAATATAAAAGAACATATAGATATTCTTTTATATTTCAATTTCTACAGCAGAGGCATAAAATATGCAATTTTCTTTAGAAAATAACCTAAATTTTATTACAAAGGCGAGAGTTTACAAAGGGTGTTTGCATACAGAAATTGCCGTGTACGTAACTTGTTTGTATTAATAATTTATATATCTCGTGCATTAAATGATGATTTTACTAGTATAAGTAATCTAAACAGTGGAATTATTAATCTTTTCTAATGGGTTGATAGAAAAACAACAGGAGTCGTTTGTTTTTTACAAAAATTGCTTTTTGAATTTGCACAAATTGACTCTCTGAATTTGACTAAGGCGGAAAGAGCAATACGATTTTATTGTTTCAGTATTGCACTCTTTTGGGCAAAAAATGTTACATATTGATGTAAGTCAAATCTCTTAATTTTGGTAAAAAAGGGGCTGTTGCATTTAGTGCCGAAAAGCTTTTAGTAAAGATGAGGTATTAGGCAAAAGCTGTTTGGTGTTATTATTCTAAACTTTTAAATACTCCAGACAGTTTATTTGATTTAGATTATCCTTATCTTTTTAAAAATATTATAGCTTCAGAGTTTTGTGTAAAATGATTTTGTAGAAATGACAAGCTTTTTCAAAGGTATCTAAGGAAAGTTTGTATTGAGCCCGAATAATTGTGAAGAGATAAGAGAGATCTTTAAAGAGTTCTATTTTTTAGAAGAAGGTATTTCTAGGACACTTGGTGTAACTGAAAAATACCTCGGAAAGCAGTCCTGATTCGTAATCATTAGAAAAACTCGTTAAAAAATCCTATTCCCTCATTTTTATTCTGGCGTCCCTCATCTTTAAAAAATCAATAAAAACAATAGTCTGTAGTTAATAAAAAAGAGAATGGTGCCCAGACGCGGCAAGCAGGGGCTTAGCAACAAGATTCAAAGTATATAAAGATGTGTAAGGGCGTATTGATGTCTATAGCTTTTTATGATTCAATAAAAAAAGTAAGTATTAAAGAAAAAATCTCAAATCAGAAATTAAAGGTGGTCTAAAAGGTGGACCAAAAAAGGTGGACGAGCAATGCTTGAAAAGGTGGACGAGAGGGGACGTTAAGTGAGGGCGATTCATCGATTATCAGCATTACTTGTAAAGTCCTCTCCACAAGGAAAATATTGTGATGGGGCAGGGCTATGGTTAAATGTTCGAAAAGACAATACACGCTCTTGGTTTTTTCGCTATACGCACCACAATAAGCGTCGTGAAATGGGACTTGGTCCTGTTACGAAACTCTCTTTAAAAGAAGCGCGTGAGCTTGCAAGATATTATAGTGATATTCTTAAAGAAGGCAATGATCCTATTGTCTTTAGGGAACAAACCGTTTTAAAACAGCAAAGCAATATTTTTCAAGAAATTGCAAAAGTGGCTTTTGAAAGCAAAAAAGCAGAGTTGAAAAATGAAGGTAAAAACGGCCGCTGGTTTTCTCCACTAGAGTTGCACGTGATTCCACACATAGGCAAATTACCTATAGAAAAATTAACAGCCAATATCATTCGCAATGTTCTCGCACCCCTTTGGCATGAAAAAGCAGATACGGCAAGAAAAGCACTTAATCGTATTAACATTTGCTTGAAATATGCTGCGGCTCTTGGTTTAGATGTTGATCTACAGGCTTGTATGAAGGCACGCGCTCTTTTAGGAAAACCACGTGCGACATCAACAAATATTCCTGCTATGCCATGGCAAGAGGTTCCGGCATTTTATCAAAGCTTGGATGATAAGATCCTTTCAAATTTAGCACTGAAGTTATTGATTTTGACAGGAGCACGGTCATATCCATTGCGCTATTTGCGCCTTGAACAAATTGACAAAAATATATGGACGATACCAAAAGAAAACATGAAAGGTATTGTAGGGAAAGTTTCAGACTTTCGTGTGCCACTAAGTGATGAAGCTTTGAGAGTTATTGAAAAAACTCTCCCCTTTGAAAAGAATGGTTTTCTCTTTTCTGGTCTTAGAGGCAACCCCATTTCTGATGCTACCATGGCAAAATATATGACACTTTGCGGCTTAACCTATCGTCCCCATGGTTTTCGTTCAAGCTTACGGGATTGGATAGCAGAGACAACATCAACACCATTTGAGATTGCTGAAACTGTTCTTGCACATACAGTTGGGAGTTCAGTGACGAAAGCCTACATGCGAACGGATTTTTTAGAACAGCGACATGTTCTCTTGGAACAGTGGGCTTCATTTATAACAGGATAGAATTTTTACAATTACCTCTGCAGTGTTTTTAGCTATTTTGAAGAGAAATTTGATATGTCCAATTCTGTGAAAATAACAGTTTTAAATGTGTAAAGCTATTATTGATAGTCTCCATGAGACGAGCAAAATTAAGAATTCATTTTCTAAAGAATTTCGCGCGTCTCAGAGTATGTTTAGAGTCGGATATTTGGTTTTTGTGTAAAAATACTTACAAACGCATCCATGATACGTGAAAAATCAAGTGCCAATAAGAGTATAATGAGTACAATCCATTTTGTATAACGCGACATCACTTTTACACTTTTATAGGTCATGATGATTTCCTGAAGGATTTCTTTTTCTGCTTCTGTAAGTTCTGTATCGTCTTTTGTTCTTTTTCTAGCCATGTTTCCACCCACACACGTGTTCACCTTGTTTATTGTGCTTTAAGATCTCTCTTGCTAAGTTTGAACTGATGGTGTTCAGATCTTGCTGTTTTAAATAAATAGGCAACCAACCAACACAAGAAGAAACATATTTATTTGTCGCGCAACCAATCAGAGAGAGCAGCACGCACATCAGCATCACTTTTTTGATTAACTTCACTTTCCACCTCCAGACGTGTTGTGGCTGCTTTTAAAGCTTTTTCTGTTTGCTTTTGTTGTTCACTCTTTTTACCAAGAGTAAAAGCTCTTGCTAATGCAATAAAAAAAGCGGCTAAAACCGCAGCTGTTACCATTAGATTTTTTTTTATCCATAAGATCATAGGCGATGCTCCTGAAAGCGTTTAGCAACAAAGAAAATACCAGCACATGCGGCTAAAATCATAATGGTGGCCAAGGCCCATTGAATCGGACCGTTTCCTGCTAACAAACCACCAAGCCCAGAAAAAGAGCCAATAATCGGTGCAAGTGCTTCTGCTTTGAAAACCCCCGTTGGTGCTTGCGTTTCGACTGTTTGATAATTGGAAGAAACATAAGCTCCTTTTGCCCATAAGCCTGTTTCTGCTGCACGCCGGTGTGCTAGACCTTGAAGACGTTTACCGCCTGCTTTGGTCCATTTCTGTAGCTCTGCAGGGACAGCTTCATATTCACCTTGATTGAGCTTTTTTAACAGTGTCGAGTTACAAAAGGCTCCTGTTCCTACATTATAGCAAAAAGACACTAACGCCGCGAATTGTTCATCCGTTAATGAAACTGTCACAGCGCGTTCAACGGCATTTTCAAATTGTCTTAAGTCTTGGCAAAGAATTTCTTCTGCTTGCTTTTCAGTGATTGTCATGCCTTCGTAAATAAAAGGCTTTCCAGCACTGTTTGTATGTCCATAACCTATTGTCCACACCCCAATGGCATCTTTATAGGCGTTCAAACGCAAACCTTCCCATTGTTTGATAAGTGCTAGTCCTTCTGATGATATTTTTCGCATATGTTGCTCCATAAAAAAAGCCCCACACAAGGTGGGGATGAGTGAATATTAAAAATTGCAATTATTGCCTTTTATTAAAAATCTCGTTTCATGTAACTTTTTTCTGTGTTATACGTTACATGAAACATAATGGAGATTTTATTATGGGTACAATGCACGTTAATGAACGGGTTCAAAAACATCGCAATGCGCAAAGAAAAGCAGGTTTGCGCTTAATGCAGATTTGGGTTCCAGATACACGCCAGCCAAATTTTGCAGAAGAGTGTCGTCGCCAATGTCGCTTAGTAGCAAAAATGGATAAAGCTGATACATCTATACAATTGTTTATGGACCAATCTTTAATGGATGTTGATGATTGGACAGACTGATGCGTGGTTCTCTGGTAACAATAGCGATACAAGGTGATTTTGGTAAACCAAGACCCGCATTGATCATTCAAGCTAATCAATTTAGTAAACATACCAGCATGACGGTTTTACCAATTACAAGTACACTTGTTGATGCACCATTACTCCGCATTACGATTCAGCCAAACGCTAAAAATGGTTTGCAAAAACCTTCGCAAGTAATGATTGATAAGATTATGACGGTAAGATGTGACAAAATGAGTTCCATTTTTGGCTCTCTTCAAGCAAAGGAAATGCTAGAGATTGAACGTTGTTTGGCTGTATTTTTAGGAATAGTAAAATAAAAATTGGATTTCTTTTTTCGGATAAGAATATGCTTTTTATCATCATTAGATAAGATAGCTTTATTCTCATGTATCCTCTTCATCCATATGGATAACGCCTTCACCTTCGTCACATGCGTCTTGTGGGGCGTTTGGATCAAGGGTATCATCCTTGTCTGGCTTTGTGTTTGCAACGTTTCCAGCCGCATCTTCTTGGGCTTCATCAAAAAGTTCGCACTCTATTTTTGTGGTGTAACCACCTGTTTTATCAAGTTTGTGCTTGACGCTTTTGATGCGCCATTCTGCTGGTATATAGGGGCGAAAAGGGGGCTCCTGAACAAGCTTTGCTTCTGCTTGCACAAAGGGATCACCACCAATATCACAGGAGAAAGAAGATTTACCGCGTGATGACTTATTGCGATAAGCGGCAATGGCCGCAACAGCTTCTGCCTGATTGTGATAAGTGTATTTGAGTTCATGAAACGGTGGTTTACCAACTTTAACTTCTTTTTTTTCACCACTGCGGATATCATGATAGGTTGCAAGAACACCGCCTTTTTTCTCTTTGTCTTCCTCTTCTTTCTCAGGTGTTGTTTCTGCTTTTTCTGATTCAGATGATGATAGTGCTCTGTCATTGTCATCCATATGGATAAGGTTTTCATCATCATCAATCTCTTCTGGTTCTCGTGCATCAGCTGCAGCTTTTTGGTCGTCTCCCACATCCGTTTCTAAGCCATTGGCTGCACCTGCTTCATCCCGTGCGCTGTATTTAAAATCCCAAGAGGTACAATGTTTCTCATGAATAACAATAACGGGGAGTGTTTCACCAGTGATGGCTTTGCCTTCCCCCCGTTTAGCCAAAACAAGCTTGCCATCAACGGGTTTCGCTACCGCATCATAGTCTTCTGCAAGGCGTGTAGCAAAAGCCATATCGCTTTCAGCTGTTTGGTCAATGTGACGCACAACGATTTTTGCAAGAGAAGGATCAACCTTTGGCGTATAGCCATTACGCTCTGCTATCTCTTGAACAATACTGCCAAGGGTTTGTTGGTGATAGGATTGGCTTTTTGGAGTTCTGTAAGACGTGTTCATTGATGCGGCGCGCCCTGTAACACTTAAGCTTTGCGGTGGACTGCTCACAGAGATTTCATCAATAAGATAGGCTCCCATATCGCGGTTTTTCCCACCTTCATAGCCAAGTGTTATGGAAATAACTGTCCCGATGAGGGGTATATCTAAAAAGCCGTTATCACTGTCACGCGCACGGTCATCAAGCTCTATAGTGATACGATCACTTTTGTTTTCTGCTTCATCGGTAATTTCAATTGATAAAACATAATCCATGAGCGTTTTGGTGATGTCTTCTCCATTTGCCAGAACCGTGCAAAAAGGTTTCATGATTTGCTACCCCAAATTCTGATCACTGGTGTGGCTTTCGGATAGGGGAGGGTTGGTAAGAGTATCGTGATACCTGCTTTTAAAATGGGTCCATAGTCTGCAAGCCTCAAATTCGCTGCATAGACGTGTTCAACAGCAAGTGCTTGTTGACCTTTGGCATAGTATTTCCAGCAAATGGCATCCACCATATCGCCATCTTTGGTCATATAAAGATCACTCATAGGTCTTCACCATACTCTCTCAATTTTATTGTAAATTCTTGTTTTTTGGGGGTGCCATTATGATGAAAAATGCTTTGCTTTTCCTCTACAGAAAGAATGACAAACTTACCTAAGATTTTGCCTTGACCGGTCACAAGAATGTGAGGTCCCATATGCGCTATTTGTCGCAAATATTCGAGCTGTCTGTGACCGCCTTTGAAATCTGGATAAATCACGCCTGCTAAAGAAAATTCCACATTTGCAACAGCAGGCAATTGAAGAGCAGCCTTTCTCCCCAATCGCCCTTGCTCCACCCATGGAACACCATAAGACATATCAAGTGTTTGGTAAGCTGCTGTTTCAATCGAAAAAATAAAACCACCCAAAGCTAACATCATGGTATTTAATCCGAAAGGCTAGAGGCTATGGCTAAACGTTGCTGTTTTGCATAGCGTTCAAGTGCTTGATTGACAGCGTCTCTGATTTCGTCCTTGAGACCATTTGGTACTGAAATATTGAGATTTGTAATGGTTACACGGGCGTCTACTTCAACAGGCTTGTGAACCGTAATGGGCTTTGGAGCTTTAAAGGTAGCCACTTTTGCATTTGTTGCTTGCATTTGTCCTGTTTCAACTATGCCTGTATTAAAACTACTCTTGCGTTTTTCAGGTGGGGTATTTGTAACCACTACTGTATCCAGCATTTTTTTTGCCCGTGCATTGGTTTCATTGGTAAAGGTTTTAATCGTCTCCGTTGAAGTCTTATTGATTGAGATATTAAAGCCTAACTTTTCTTTCATCCAATTAGGCATCCAGCTGGTTAATTGATTAATCTGATTGCTGAACCAATCAGATAGAGCATTCCATTGGCTTTTGATGCCGTCCCATAAGCTACCAATGAGATTGGCACCAGCTTCCATTAAATCAACGCCAAGCAACCATTTAATGAGTTCATTGATTCCTTTTGCCATCCAATAGAGTGGTGAAAAGTTTTTAAAGAGCGTAAAGAGGTTATTGAAAATGTTACTACATAAGCTGTAAAAAGAATTCCATAGCTTTCCTAAGAAGCTTATTACGGTATTCCAGTTTTTGTAGAGTAGATATCCAGTAGCAATAAGCACTGTAATGCCGCCTATTATCCAGCCTATGGGAGTAGACATCATGACTATGCGAAGCGCGGCGAATGCTGTACCAATTACAGCTAATGATGCTACCAACAAGCTTTTTATTTTGTCCCAATATTTGTAAAGCACATATAGAACAGCAATAAGCGCAACAATGCCACCAATTACCCAAGTGATAGGAGAGGACATCATGATGATACCAAGCTTAACAAACGCTGCACCAATTACAGCTAATGATGCAACCAACCGGAAATCTATTTCATCCCAGTATTTACACAGTGCAATAACTGCTGCAATACCACCAAGTATCCAGCCGATAGGTGTGGTCATGATTGCATAGCCAAGCGTGACAAACGCTGCTCCAGCAGCGGCTAATGCGGCAATGAGTGGACCAAAAATGAACGAGCCAAGTGCTACAAGCCCCACCTTAAAGAGGGTTATTTCACCAACCAAAGGCTCTAGCCAGCGAAACCAGCCTTTAATCCTCTCTGTGAGATCACTGATACCTTTTCTTAAATCAGAGGTAGGATTAAGCAAATCATTAAAGGCTTTTCTTAAGGTTTTAGCCCAGCTCGCAACGGTTGTTTGGATGAGGTCACGGTTTTCATCAATCAGGCGAGAAAAACTGTCAATCATATCATTGATAACGGGCATGAAACGTGCACCAATAAAACTAGCGATACCCCCTATTTTTTTCTTAAAGGCACCAAGCTTATCACTTAAATCTGCTGCATATTGTGCGACATCGGCACCTATAAGCCATTTTCCTTTCCTAGCCTTTGCAAAGAGCTCTTTTATGGGCGCCATCCCTTGTGCAAGCATGGCGGCCATTTCCTTGCCATCACCACCAAAAAGCAGAGAAGCAATATGCTGTCTTTGTGCTTGATTTTTCATTTTACTCATCTTGTCGGTAATTTCTTCCAACAAGGTAGAATTTGATTTGAGTTTTCCCGAGGCGTTTTTGACAGAAATACCAAGCGCCTCAAACCCCATAATGCCTCTTTGTTGTCCAGCATAGGCTTGTGCAGAACGCCTATTTAAAGTTGCTAGAGATTGTTGAAAAAGTTCAGCGGAATATCCTGAATTATCGGCTGCATCGCCCCATAATTGAAGCGATGCAACACTCATTCCCAAATGTCGTGATGCGTGATGAAGACTATCTCCCAGATGCATGGTTTTCATGGTAACGGCGGTCACACTTGCCACAAGACCACCACCTGCAAGCCCTAAAGCACCAGTAAAGACTGAAGCACGGTTTGCAGCTGTACCAAGAGCACTTTGAACGCCATGAAGGCTCGTTGTCATGTTTTTTACAGCAGCAGAAAAGCGCGGAATACTCAATCTATGTGAGAGTGTTTTTGACAATGTATCGAATTTTTTTTGAAGATGTTTAAGAGGTGCGGTGAGTTTGTCTTCAAGGGACAACTTAACCTTTGCATCGGCAACTTTTTCAGTCATTTTGTCTTATACCTTTCTGCTGCTTGTTTTCGCCAGAATATTAGTTCTTGCAGTTCCATTTCCATCATGTCTGAAAGTGACCAATGGAACACAATGGCGATATCGGCTATGAGTTTAGCGGCGGTTTCCCAGTCGAGGTGTCCCGCCGCTTGATAAAAGACTCCAAAATCTCTCCAATGTTCGACAAGTCATTAATATCGAGTTCTCCAACCGCTTCATGTGCCCATCCAGAAAGGCGTGCAACCATAGCAATTGTTTGCTCTATGCCTTCTTTTTTGTCGATTGCTTGCACATCTTTTGTTTTGGGGCGCTGTAAGGTAATTGTGGTGTGCTCTTTTCCTTCAAAGGTAACCGGTACAAGTAATTTATGTGTAATGCTTGTTTGTACTGTCATTTTTATAATCCTAAGTTTTCTCTATGATCTGCTAATTGATTGACGCCATTGAATTTTCTGATGAGGTTGGGGACGTCTATCTCAACAATTTCAACGTCCTTCTGGACATATTTGAAATACTGTAATGTGAATGTAGCCGTGGATGTTGCTTTGCTCCCCGGTTGCCATTCTGCCATTTCAAAGCCTTTGCATAGTCCTCTCATGGTAATGACAACACCTTCTGCGGGTGTGCCTTGCGCTTGCATTGAACTTCGTAATGAAATGTCGACATCAGTGCGCCCCAACAGTGTCATCAACTCTGGAGAGCAATCAGAAATGGTCATGGTGAGAATGAGAGTTTCAAGACCAAGGTCAACTTCAATGGAGGAGTCCATGCCTCCGCCGCGATAACTTTCAACAACCAAATTCAAATTCGGTAATGTTACGCTTTCACATTTTGCTTGATAGGGAATGCCGTCGACAAAAATGTTAAAATATTTCAAAACTCTTGGTAAAACGGGGATAGCCATTAAAAAATCTCCTCTAAATAATCATTCACAATGCGTGAACGGAATGTGATGTGTTCTGCTGGTGTTGTTGGTGTGAATTCGACATTGAAATAGACTCTGCCGTCTTCAATAGCGCTTGCTGTATTCAACTCTAGATCAGGCGTACAACGCCCACCAAGAATGGCGCCTTGTGCTTTTAAATCACGCAAATAGGCATTGACGCTTTCACTTACGTCATGCATGTAGGTTTTTTTGATATTGCGGTCGACAGCCCATAGATGCCCGCGCAAAATGGCATCATTGATCATATCTGCGGTTCTCACCACCGATAAGAAAGAAAATTTTGTATCACTTGAAAGGGTGCGATTACCCCAGAGGCGATAACCATTTTCACGAATAATGGTTGTGATGTTTTGTTCGTTAAGAAGGTTGGCGCGGCTTGATCTATCCCCAATGGAAAAATCAATGGGGCGCGCAATACCAACAATGCCATTGATCACTTTGTTTGAAGGGGAATGCCAAAAACCGTGTGTAAAATCAGTTTTGGCAATGACACCTGCAACCGCTGCACTTGCTGGCTGTTCTACAATTTTTCCATCACGATTAACTTTTACAAAAGGATCAATAAGAATGGCGCGCTTTGAATCAAAATCCTTTGCTGCGCTAAGGGCTGCTTCATCTGTTGTGTTTGGTGCATCAAGCACCACAATAGCACGCAGACGCTCTGCAATGCCAATGAGTTCTGCTGCTACAGGATTAGAGGTTGTACTGATTTCGGCTTTGGCTGTCGCTCCAGTGCCATCCCCTTCAATCGTCACATTTGGGGCGGTTTGATAATCAAAGCCATTATCCTTAATGACAAGTGACGTTACTTTTCCATCTTTCAGGATTGCTTCTGCTTCTGCACCGCCGGCAATTTTAACAGTTGCTTGAGTGTAACCACTTCCTTGGTTTATCACATCAATCTTGCTAAGACTTATAGGGCGTTTGTGTGTAAAGCCTGGAGCGATGAGAATGCGTGGTGTTTGTCCCACAATGGATTGTGCTCCAATCAAAGCATGGACGCCTTCATAAGCGCCATTTGCGTTCACACCGCCCAGAATATTGGTGAGAGTTGCATTTTCATTGTCACCCTCGTTCACACGCACGACAACAACAATAGCACCCACTTGCTTAAAAATGAGATCAAGGGCATTAGGTAAGGTGCCTTGACGCTTACCTGTTTTATCCAGTTTAGCGGCTTGTGAAAGAGAACCCGTTACCAAAACGGGTGTGTTAAGGGGAAATGCTTGGTCATCGGCATCGGGTGCCGTGCCAACAATCCCGATAACTGCCGATTGTACCGCGCGAAGGGGACGGGTGCCGTCGTCAACCTCGACAACTTCAACACCGTGTAAAAAACCTGTTGCCATACTTTATGCTCCTTTAAATAAGTGGTGAAGGAAAATGAATGTGAAAAATGAGGGGTAAAAGCCGCTCTGACGAGCGACTTGACAAAAACTTTAAAACCGTTAGATTCATACAAAGGTGCTTGAAAAACACCTTAAAACAACAAGCGGATTGGTTGCCGAAATAACTAATCTTCCGCAGACTAAAGACTTTGACTCATTATATGCGCGTAGCGTATAATAATGTCGTCGGGTGTGGTTATGTTATACAATACCCTTTTGGGGAAGGCATAACGACGGGCTTGTTGCCGTGTTTTTCAGCACCCGGCATTTTTAAAAAGTGTCAATGAAAAACATTAATCAACAAGGAGTTCATCATGAACAATTTAGTAAACACTCAAACTACATTAACAATGTCTAGCCGTGAAATTGCAAAGTTGTGCGATAAAAGGCATGACAATATTGTAAGAGATATTCGGCAAATATGTACTGACCTCAAAATTGAGGTGAGTAAATTTCAGGGAAATTATAAGGATTCTACAGGACGTAAATTAGTCTGCTATAACCTCCCTAAACGCGAGTGCCTTATCTTAGTTTCCGGATACAGTACAGTATTGCGTTCTAAGATCATTGACCGTTGGATAGAGCTTGAGGGGCAATCAGCTTTACAGCTAGGACATGACTTTGATGATTTTAACTATCTTCGCCAATATGTTTTGACAAATTATCCTAAAATCATGGGTATCATCTTTGGTCGTCTTTTGAAAATAGATGAAATCGAAAAAGAGCTTGATCATTACAAATCAGTTACAAAAGAAGCTAAGCGCGTTCTAGCAAGCCCTATCGTAAAAGCTGCTTAACTTTAAAAACATGATTTTATCTCCTCGTCTTTTAGGCGGGGAGGTGGTTAATGCCGTAAAATATCTTTACATAATACACATTATACGTATTATTCATTAAAGATAGGGTGTGCATATGAAAAAATATAGTTTTACAGATGTAAACCGCGGGACAGGCGATATTTTAGATGAGGCTATGTCTAAACCTGTAGCTTTAACAAAGCGAGGTCGTGAGAAAATCATTATGCTTCCTGTTGATTTATATCATGAATTAATAAAAGCGCGTTCTCGTGTACAATCTTTTGTTTATGCAGATGCATCGCAAAATATATTAGACGATTTAGATCGTGGTTTAGATGACATTTTAAATGGCGACGAACATGTTTAAAGCAGGGGATGTTGTTCAATATTATTATTTATCCAGTATTCCATAAAACATCGTCTCTTCAGAGTGAGGAAGAAATCAAACAGCGTGAAGTGTTGGAACTTTGCTAACATTTGTTTCACGTTCCGCATGCCAAGCGTCATAATTAGCTTGCATGCGTAACCATATAGCAGCTCCATCACCAAACATTTTGCCAAGACAAGCCGAAACAGCAGGAGAAACAGGCTTTTTTGCGTTCAGAATATCGTAGAGATGTTGGCGTGATATACCAAGCATCTGCGCAATTTCTGATTTTGTTTTGCCTGTTTCAGGAATAATTTCTGCTAAAACTTCTCCTGGATGAGTAGGACAACGGTTTTTATCTCTTTGTGCAGGAATGTCATTCATAACTGTATCCTTAGTGATATTGTTCAAGATCAACACGGTAAGCATTACATGAGTCAAATTCAAAGGTAATACACCATGGTCCGTTAACGTGGACGGTGTAACGAGTGGGTGAATATCCAATCAAAGAATGAAAGTTGAATCCTGGAAGATTCATATCTTCTGGTCTTTCAGAAAAATCTAAACGATCAAGACGAACCATGATACGTTTTATAAGTTTCTTATCAATCTTGGATGAATTTCCCGTTTTGAATAATTCTGCCAATATTTTGCTTTTAAACGTTTTAATCATTCTTTTATATAGCGTAAAATACTTATAATGTCAACAAATAGCTTACATTATAAGTGCTAAAATGGAAAAACAGTAACATCCCATTAGAAACCCTTATCGTCTAGACTTGTTTTTCTTTTCTCCACCTCATGCGTAAAGAGAAGAATAGGTGCATGGAGGGGATAAATTTGCACGTCAACATCAAGGATTTTACGATCATATCAACGGCTGCCTGATCAAATATTGCTAAAAACTTAGATCCCTTGCCATTCTTAATAAAGTGAATACGAAGTTTAAATTCTATTGTCATTTTGCTCTCCAAATCAATGAAGAGACTATAACAACAAGCGCACACTCTCATAAGACTGACACTGTCAGTCAAAAAGTCCCTTTAAAGGGCTTTTAAAGAGTTTTAAAAAGGACTTAAAGAAAATCATACAAGCCTTTAAACGCTTATACAACAACTGCTCCGTTGACCCATGCCATTAGTTTTTAAATAGCTTGTAACCTAGACTTGATTATTTTTCTCTTGTGGTTCTTTTACAGGCTCTACAGGTATATCTGTTTCTTTCATTTCAGTAGATGAGAGCTGTTTTGTGTTTTCATCAACAATAGGAGGAGAGAACACTCCATCCTTATAAGTCCAGCTGATTTGTGCTTCACTTGAAGGAATGGCTTCACCATCAAAGGCGTGAACATAATCTTCTGAGGCTACAATAATATTGGTTACCACACCATTTTCAACAACTGCATATTCCATAAATACCTCCTATATAAAAAATCTAAATAAGATTGCTCCATCGCCGCCATTGCCGCCATCTCTACCAGATTTTCCTGGAAAGTAGCCACCGCCACCGCCGCCGGTAGAACCATTTCCATCACCACCATTGCCGCCTTTTCCACTGTAACCCCCTTTTGCGATGCCATCACAGCAAGCACCACCAGCACCACCATAAATAGAGCTTCCACCATGTCCAATGTTTGCTTTATAAACACCATTGTTACTTCTATAGTATGCATAGCTACCACCACTCCCGCCACCGAAAGTAGAGCTGCTACCATTAACACTGTAGTTATTAGTGTAGTAGTTGCCACCGCTACCACCTTGACCACTGCTGTTGACACTTCCTGCACTGCCGGAAGTTCCATATCCATAGCATCCACCACCTCCGCCGCCGCCTGCGGTAAGAAGTCCTTGAATTATTGTTTGACCGCCTTCGCCTCCTCTCTCGTTATTGCCGCCTTTCCCGCCACGTCCAATTTGAGCACTTCTTGAGTTTCTCAGCTCATATCCTCTGATTTGAATACGTACACAACCGCCTCCGCCGCCGCCACCGCCAAGAAAAGAACCTCCACCTCCACCACCACCCCACGCCCATATTTCAATATCGGTGTAGCTAGTAACACTATCAGGAAATGGAATGGTGCCACTTTCTGTCATGAGGATTTCAAGGGGATTACGCGCGGTAACTTCTTTCAGTTTTGCAATCTCATTGCGTATTTTTTGAAGAGCAGTAGTAGCCTCATCTTTTGTGTAAAGTGCCTCACCATCAACAGTTGCTGGACCTTTAAGCATGCTTCCTGTTGCACTTAAATTTGTCACTACTTCACCATTATGAATGAGGTTCAATGAAGCGTTGCCCAAAAGCTCTAAGTTGCTACTCATGGTAACTTTGCTGGTAAATTTATTGTAATTCTGCCATTCATTGGCTTGTGCTAAACGTCCATAGCTTGTAAGATCTTCATTGATTTTGGCTCTAAAATCATCAAGACCCACAATGTCATCAATCTTATGCTGGTGTGCACCTAACAGAGAGATAGCACTGCCAAAGGTGAAACTGTTGTTGCTTGCTTTATAGAGAACATAATTGCTTGCCGCATCCTTAGCACCCTCGATATCGCTTAAATCAGCAAAGGTGAAGGTTTTATCGGCCGCCATCTTGGCCTTAAGGGCTGCTTCAAGATCCGTAACATCACTTATGCTATGTGTGTGCTGTAAAGGGGCTTTGCCCTCTATCTGTTCCTCAACATCGGCAATGGTTTGATCAATTTTCGTCAAGTTTTCCCGCAAGATTGGGAATTCAGAACTGATAAAACGCCCTTCTTTAGGCAATTCCATGTCGAGTTTTTTGGTTTTGGTCATCTCTGTTTTCCCCTCATAATATGCCAGCACCGAAATCACACACCATAGATCGTGCTGCAGGTCCACCGGTAAGGGTGAGTTTCAAACGCGCTTGTTTGGCTGTTTTGTCGCTGCTAATGAATTTTCGTTCTGTCCAAAGAGGCTCGGATAACTGCTCTGTTTCTTCTAATGTGAGAGGGACAAAAGCACCCTCATCCAGTTGCATCTCTAGTAAGAACGTTGCACCGCCCGGTAAAAAGGTTTTGATATAGCTCGTCAACCTTGCCTTTTCACCAAAGGCAAAAGCACGGGTGATATAGGTTGCTTCTTTATGAATCTTCCCCGCAATCAATTGAACAGGAGCAAATAACACGGGTGAGAGCTTTTCCGTGCCTTTGAGAATGGCCCGGAGTTGAACTTTTTCACTGATATATTCAGTAAGGCTTAGCAATTGAAAGGGAAGGAGTTGATAAACCGTGCCGTTGTTTCTTTCAATTTCAAAGATAACAGAACACTCACTTGAAGGCAATTCAATGGCTGCACGTATTTGCAAATCAGAACAATCAACAAGATTAAAAGTGCCAAGATCAATGGTTTTTTCTGTTTGTGTGTAGCGTGCCGCCAGCACGCGAAAGGCTAAAGCCTCATCTTGATGGGCTGTCCAGCTTTGCGCGTTAACTGAAGAAAAGCGGGGACCGGTTACATAAGGATGGCTTGAGACATATCTTTGCTTTTCCTCATCAAAATCTCCAAGCTTTGCCAAGGAGACGGAATGATCAGCATCATCGGTTTTAATGACAAAGGCGGTGAGACGATCATCGGGGACAAGCAAAGGAACATCGTAGCGTGCCTGTGCCCAACCTAGCTTTGCGCCCTTCATAGAATAAAAGCTTTGTGCTTGAATATCGGCGGTCGGATAACCATTTTCTGTAGTGACCAAATCAATCACCAGATCATGGTTTTGATTACCGATTTTACAAAGATGAAAGTCAACACCTGTGATTTGCCGTGTTTCATCGGGGGTAAAAACTTGCGCTTGTGGGTCCACTTTCGTCCATATCTTCACCGTGGTGGTGCGCCGCATTACTTTCACATCAATCACGCCTTGACCTGTAAAAAGCCCTGTTGCAATTGTTCCACCTCTGCCTCGTGCGATCACATTCTTTGTGCCAGCAGGAATGTTTTGTGGAATCGTGAAAGTGCCTTCAAGGGTGCCTTTGCTATCTGCAACAAGCTTTGTTTTTGGTAAAACATTCACACCATCAAAGGTAAGACTTTCCAAGATTTCGCTACTGCCAAAGCCTTCAATTTTAAAGCCAAGATCAATTTGCCTTAAAAAATTGATTTGTTTTAGGGTTTCACTGATGAGTTCATCATTCACCTCTGTCTTACGGATACTACTACCGCGGTGTGTTCCCATATTCAGTTGATTGGTGACACTCGAGAGCCAATCGGTGCGCTGTTCATGCCAAAAGTCTGTCGCGGGTTCAAGGGTTACTGTACCAGGCAAGGTCGCAAAATTTTGATAGGGGTTGATTTTTTCGCAAGCGGTTGTCAACTCTTGCGCAATGATCACTTCATTTGTCCAATCAAGGGTGACAGGCGCTTTTAAAGGAGCAGTATAGAATGTTGGGTCAATGGCAAGCTGCAAAATGCCGTTTCCTACCGCCCCCGTTTGTTGAAAGCCTTCATCTCTGTAACTGTCATCAAGAAAAGGATCTGCGAACATGCCTTTTTTGGCAACAGGTTCTTTAGAGTCAACATTGCTTTTAATGCGCTCTAACTGCATCAACCGGTCAAGCGAAAGTACCCGTTGAAAATAGCGCCACATCTCATCATAGGGGGCAACACGTGTGCCATCATTGACCACAACCGGCGTTTCAAGCCAATTGTTGGTGATCGTTGCAAGGGACAACACATCATCAGGGACACTTGGTGCCATGGGGTGATCTGCCGAGATACCTTTGATGTAAACCACATTGCCCCCTGTGTTGAGACCTATACGGTCAATGCGGGGCAATTTGTAAGTATAACTGACGATAATATCCCCACCTTGCGCCCCACCTGAGACAGTGATTTCCTGCGCTGTTACCTTATCAGCCGTGATTTTTGAACGGTAACGATAAGTCACTTTGTAGGTGCTCCCCGGAGCAGGTTCATCTCCCATGGGAGCCCAATCAATGGTGTCTCCGGTTTTTTTAAAATCTGTACCTTCTTTAAATTCCTTGCTTCCTTGAACGACTTTAATAAAAGAGGTAATACTTTTATCAGGAACACCATCACGCCCAGCAGCAACCGCACCACGGGTGACGTTAACGGTTTTTTCTTTTGTCAACAAAAGAGACTGAATATCAGCAATAGGAAAATAATAGGGTTTAAAGGTGAAGCTTGTCTTGCCGTTTTGAGGCGCAAAAATATGTGTTTCGCTTGGTACCAAACCTTTCGCAAACTCTTCCTCTTCTTCATGCCGCAAAGCCGCAAGGCGTTTGCGTTTAAAGCCATTAATATTGGCTTCTCCTTCTTGAATGCTAAACACTTGGCAACCGTCATTTGCTCCCAATGCGCTTACACGGCAGCCATTCACGATATAATGTCCATGGGCTCTGTCATAAGTAGCAATAGCTTGCATGGCCGGTTCAAGCAATGAGGGGGATTTTTGATCAATCAGAACACCATCTTGTAAAATATAAACGGGAAAGAAAGTGCCGTCTTGAGCATCCTCTTTCAGTGCCCAAACAAGCTTTGCTGTTTCGCGTGCGGCACCAGGTTCTCCTTCTGCTAATGTTCCGGGTATTTGCCCCAACAGCTCTGGATCATCTTCATGTGTTATCCATTTTTTTTGCAGCTTTACACCAATTTCCAAGCGTCCGATCATGGAAACATTGTTGAGTACAGCTTCAGAGACTGGAAAGATATCGCCTGCGATATAAATCTTGCCATCCGTTAAAGTGACGGTCCTCATGTCTTTGTTGACAAAAGCATCAGCACGTTCAACGCGGTCTCCTTCTTTGGCAACAAGGCGCCCCAAACGGTCATGGCGTCCCCTTATGATGGTTTGAACCTCATTGAGTTCACCGCTTTGAATAAAAGGACGCGTGCCATAAAAGACAACGCTTTGTTGTTCCTCTTTGCCACGAGATCTGTCAATTGCAAAGGGCAAACCACTTTCATGCTTCATATTAAAACCTCAATAAAATCTTGAATTGTTCACGAACATCTGCACGCAAAGGAATAGTGACAGGCGTTTTGAGTATCTCTGCAACACTTTGATTTATAAGGATAATTCACTGTTTTGCATATTGAATGAGAGACCCGAATATCCTAAGATTCTCTCATTTCAGACCTGTTTATTTTGAATCAATCAAAACCATTCATTTGCACATAACAAGTGGGATGAGTGTGTGGATAAAAATACTTAAGAAAGGAGTAAAAATGGCTCTTATGAATCGTCTTAATGCAAGGGCTGTAGTAACATTGGGGGCTGGCAAATATAACGATGGTGCCGGCTTGCTTCTTCATAAGCGTAAAGATGGTGGTGCTCAATGGATTTTACGGTATACCATTCACGGACGCCGTCGCGAAATGGGCTTGGGTGCGTTGCGAGATGTCTCTTTAAAACAAGCGCGTGAATTGGCAACCCAATGGCGTTTTGTTCTTCGTGAAGGACGTGATCCCATTAAAGAACGTGAGAAACAAAAGCGTGAAACAATGCGTAATCTCCATTATTTAAAAGATATTGCCGTGGATGCTTTTGAAAGTCGTAAAGCTGAATTAAAAGATGATGGCAAGGCTGGGGATTGGTTTTTACCTTTACGCCTTTATATTCTTCCAAAATTAGGCTGTCTGCCCGTTTCTGAGATTACACAAACAGAGATACGCAATACCCTTGCTCCTATTTGGCATACAAAAGCTACAACAGCAGAGAAAGCACTAATTCGTCTTAATCTTTGTCTCAAACATGCGGCTGCACTGGGATTGGATGTTGATTTACAAGCAACAGCAAAAGCAAAAGCTCTCTTAGGAAAGCAACGCCATAAAGCACAAAATATACCAGCCATGGATTGGAGAGAAGTGCCGACTTTTTATCAAACACTTTGCCAAACAACAACCATAATACATCTGGCTTTACGTTTACTTATTCTTACAGGCGTTCGTACGCGTCCCTTGCGTTTTATTTGTGACAATCAGATTGATGAGGATATATGGATAATCCCTGCTGAGAATATGAAAGGAAGGCGTGATGCTACAACAGAGTTTCGCGTCCCTTTATCAACAGAAGCAATGAAAGTGATTGAACACGCCCGTTGTCTCTCCAAAAGTAATTTTCTTTTTTCTCCTACCGGTCGTTGTCCCATTGGTGAGAATTGTATGGCAAAATATATGCAACAGACTAGACTTAAAGCACGTCCCCATGGGTTTCGCTCTAGTTTACGCGATTGGCTAGCAGAAACAACCGATGCTCCTTATGAGGTCGCTGAAACCATTCTAGGTCACACGGTCGGGGGTAAAGTAGAGCGTGCCTATCGTCGGACTGACTATCTAGAACAGCGCCGTGTCTATATGAATAAATGGGCGGCTTATGTCACCGGTCAATCTTAAGATATGGGGTGCATAACCCCATTATCTGTGGATAACTTTCTCTCTCTGTTCTCTCATATCATCTCAATTAGATTCATAAAGAATCAAATGAGAAATTATCTGATAAGACGCTGTTTTTCATGAATAAAATACCTTTATAAATCAACCAAAATATGGTTAATGAATACTTATGATTTGTTTTCATTTTTTTACTTTTGAAAGGATTTTAGTATGACAGAAAATGATATTCTTTTGACAGACCGTGAAAGTGCAAAACTGCTTCATATGAGTGTCTCAACATTCCGCCGTCATGTAACTAATGGATCTTTACCAAAGCCCTTAAAATTTGGTTTTTTATCGCGTTGGTTACAATCGGATCTTATCAATGTCATCGAGCAAGCGAAACAGCAACGTTATAACGACGTGGCATAAAAAAACCTTGTCACGTAAGGACGGACAAGGCTCTCTCAAACTCACCAATCTGAAGATAGCAAAATCCGTCCTGTGACGCAACGTTATAGGATGAAAAAATGTTATTTTATTATAGAAATGCGCAGGGTATTACACGTGCCTTGCGGGGTGTTTGGCATGGGCGTTATGGACTTGCCCCTTGCCCTGCTCATGATGATAGGCTGCCTAGCTTATCCCTTGCCAATGGACATGATGGGCGTCTTTTACTCACTTGTTATGCTGGCTGCTCTTTTAGAGAGATCATACAAGCACTCATTAGAATTGGCTTGCTTGGAAAACAAGCCTTTTTTGATAAAGCTTATGATCAGACACTTTCTTTCTCAAAACAGTTTTGTGCTGATCTCAAACGAGCAAAACAGAAAGCAGAGAAAGTAAAAGCAATTTGGCTACAAAGCAAACCAATCAAAAATACTTTAGCAGAAACCTATTTACGCATGCGGGGAATTACTTGTGAATTGCCTGCTGATTTACGCTTTCACGATAAATGCCCACATCCATTAGGGATGACACTGCCCGCGTTGGTTGTTCTTGTTAAGGGCGCTGGTTCTTTTGCCATTCATAGAACCTTTTTAAAATCCAATGGCTGCAAAACAGATAAAAAACCAGCAAAAGCCATGTTGGGATCTGTAATGGGTGGTGGGGTGCATTTAAGCCAAGCCAATCCAAAACATCTGGTTATTTGTGAAGGCATTGAAACCGGTCTGGCTCTGCTGTCTGGGTTGTTATCAGAGCCCGTTGATTTATGGGCGTCCCTTTCAACCTTATAAAATGCAAAATAGATATAAAATATCTATTCTAATAGTACCTATTGAAGAAACAGTAAAAATACATTACATTAGAACTACATTGTAACACATTAAGTGGTCGTAAAATGGCTGAGACAACATTTACCTTTCGCGTCGATGATGTATTAAAAAATGAATTTTCCAAAGCAGCAAAGGCGTGTGATAGATCTGCTGCACAATTATTGCGCGATTATATGCGCGATATCGTAAAAGAACAAAAAGAAAAAAGTGCACACGATTTATGGTTTCGGGAACAAGTTCAATTAGGGATAAATTCTGCTAATGCAGGTGATATAATATCTTCTGAAGAAATCGAAGCAGAAGCAAAGGAATGGCGCTTAAAAACACAAAGTAAACTCGATAGATCGATTTTATGAAGCTAATTTGGACACAAGTAGCACACGTTGACCGCAAAAAGATACGTGAATACATATCACAAGATAATCCTTCTGCTGCCTTAAAGTTTGATCAACTTTTATCTGAAAAAGTAGAAAAACTTGTTAAACTTCCTACTCTTGGTCGTTTAGGACGAATTGTAAATACACGTGAACTTATTGTACATCCAAATTATATCATGATTTATGATATTTCAAATGGCGTTGTGCGTATTTTACGTGTGCTTCATACAAAGCAAAAATTTCCTTAATTAACTGTATTTTTATTTATTTGGTAATTGAAGCAAATTATTTTCTACAATACTGCGCTCCTTATCAGTAAGTAATGATAGATTACTATTTTTATAATGTTGCGAATATGATTGCATAATGCACTTTGCACACCGCTTAGTTGCTACTCGTAAAAATAATGATGATACTCTTGGTAAACGACGTTTTATTATCAATGATGTCATGGTCGAAAAGCTTGGGGAACTGTTAAAAGAAACCCCCGTGGTCTCTTAATGGTGCGTGATGAATTGTCTGGTTTTTTAGCCAATCTAGAACGAAGAGAATATCAAACAGACCGTGCTTTTTATCTAACAGCTTTTAATGGAGATGATCAATTTACCTATGACCGTATAGGGCGTGGAACCATTTTTATCCCTCATGTCACTTTATCCATAATTGGAGGCATTCAACCTTCTCGCATTCTCCCCTTTATACGCAATGTTTTATATGGCAAAGGCAATGATGGTTTCTTACAACGCTTTCAAATGCTGGTGTGGCCCGATGATACAAAAAATTGGAAGTGGGTTGATAGACCTCCCAATCAAGAGGCATGGGAAAGCTATCAAGGGGCATTTCGTTCTCTTTCTGGTAAACCCCTTTGTTCACCAGAACATCCGCTTGTGATGCGTTTTTCTGCCGAAGCCCAAGAAATGTTTCGTGAATGGATGCAAAAGATTTTTAAAGAAGCCAAAGAGAATAACCTTTCTGAAAGCTTACAAGCGCATGTTTTGAAAATGCCTAAAACCATAGTAAGTCTTGCATTGATTTTTGAATTAACCGAAGGGGGTCGTTTTGAAATTGGACTCTATGCCATCACAACAGCCTTGCGTTGGTCAAACTATCTGTTAAGTCATGCCAAACGTCTTTATGCGGCGCATGATACATTAACAGCAGAGCGTGCAAAATTAATTGTAGAGCGCTGTGATCATTTACCCGATGTTATTACAGCAAGGGATATTCACCAAAGAGGTTGGAGGTCTTTAAAAGACAATCAAGCCATTAAGCAAGCTTTAGAGCTTTTATGCCGTTGTAAATATATTCGTGAAATCTCTGGAGATAATAGCTCTCAAGGCGGTCGACCTACCATACGCTATAAATGGCATCCTTTGGTCAAAAACAACAGCATAAAACAATAAAGCCATTGTAATTTTTTGTTATCCTTCAAACCTTCAAAGATCTTATCGTTCCCTACAGAGAGTTCACGAATTATCTTTGAGAGTTTTGGTTTTATAATTTTTAAAAGAAGAGACATACAGAGGTCCTTTTAAATCTTGTGTCAAAGATATCCAAAACACAACCTCTATAGATTTCGAAGGGGTTTTGAGTTTTGACGGTTGCTTCTTTTGTATAAAAAACGATAAAAAGTAAAAACGTTATATTTCAATGTGTTAATATTTTACAGATCTTTAAAAAACAACCTATATTGATAATACAACCTCTAAATTCAATCAATAATATACGTTTTGTAGGGGTTTTGACAATTTTTATACCGTCAAAACCTATCTATAAAATAATTCATAAAACTTATCAAAATACTCATTCTGATATTTTAAAGCCCATGGTGCATTTGTCTTGATTAACAGGTCAATTAACACATCAAATAAATAGAAAATTTCACTATTTTGCTGATCTAACCTCTCTCATGGGTTGTGGATAAACAGCCTTTAAAAAACCTTTTGAAAAAATTTATCCGCTTTTGAATGACTTTACCTCTTCTGATACTCGCTATTTATCCTAAATGGATTTAATTAACTTCATTTCGATTCTTTTGAAGAGAATTAATCAATAGAATATATTGTTATGGAGTTTATTCTTTATGTCTCACCTTCATAAGTCTGATCATGAACATGTCACTTTACGCTCTTTGTTAGAATATTATCGTCAACAAGCAAAATCACCCCGTGAATTGGGAACATTGTTTGAAAATCTTGTAAAAGCTTATTTATCTGAAGACCCTTTACAAAAGCAGGAATACGAAAAGGTTCAGACTTATTTGGAGTGGGCTAAGGAGCATGATGAAGATGGACGTGATATCGGCATTGATCTGGTCGCTACAATCCGTGATCAAGGAGGTTATGCAGCTATTCAATGTAAATGCTATGATACTTCTCACATCATTAAAAAAGAAGATATTGATAGTTTTATAGCAGCTTCTGGCAAAAAGATCTTCACCCGTCGTATTCTAGTTGATAGCACGGAAACAGATTGGAGTGATAATGTCGAACTGACTTGTGAGGGGCAAGAGGTTCGTATTCAACGCATAAACCTTTTTGATTTAGAAAACAGTCAAATCGATTGGGGGGCATATAAAGAAAAAGGTAAAGCGACCCTTAAAGAGCAACTCAAAAAAAAGCTTTTAGATCATCAGAAAGAAGCACTGAAAGATGTCTGTGAGGGTTTAAAAGAAGCAGACCGTGGCAAGCTGATTATGGCATGTGGAACGGGCAAGACGTTCACTAGCCTTAAGATAGCAGAGACCATAGCAGGAAAAGGCAAGCGTGTGTTGTTTTTGGTGCCTTCCCTTGCTTTGATGTCACAAACAATCCGTGAATGGACCCTTGATACAGAAGTGCCCTTGCGTTCCTTTGCGGTATGTTCAGATACACAAGTGGGCAAGCGTCGTAAAGGGAAACATGATGATGAGGCTAGTCTCGATGCCTCTGATCTTGTCTTGCCGGCTACGACCGATGCGCAAGCACTTGCGCGTAAAGCCAATAAGACTTCTCTTGATGTGATGACCGTGGTCTTTTCGACTTATCATTCAATCCAAGTGATTTCCGATGCTCAAAAAGATCATGGGTTACCCGAATTTGATCTGATCATTTGTGATGAAGCCCATAGAACAACTGGTGTTGTGTTGGGAACAGACAAGCATGAATCTGAATTTATCAAGGTTCATGACAATAACATTATTCGAGGCAAAAAACGCCTCTACATGACAGCAACCCCAAAGATCTTTAGTGACAAGCTGAAAAGGAATGCTGTCTTATCCAATAACGTTTTGGTATCCATGGATAATGAAAAACTCTATGGCAAACAACTTTATACTTACAACTTTTCGCGTGCTTTAGAGGATAAGCTGTTATCACCTTGTAAAGTTATCATATTAGTTGTCAACGAAGGAGAAGTAAGCCAATCCATTCAACATCTGATTACCGATAAGAATTATGAACTTATTCTCGATGATAGGACCAAGATTAATGGCTGTTATAGAGCCCTTACCAAAATGGACTTGAAAATTGATCTTGAAGATGACCCCAAGCCCATGCGTAGAGCTTTAGCTTTTTGCAAAGATATTGATACTTCTAAACGCATATGCAAAAGATTCAAAAAAGAAAAAGTGCAAGAATCTTTGCGCGCTCTTCATAAAAACTATAAAGATACTCCCCCTCTTAACTGTACCCTTGCTCATATTGATGGAACCTTTAGTACTAAAGAGCGTACAAAACAACTTGACTGGTTAAAGGAAGATGCGGGGGAAAATACTTGTCGTGTACTTACCAATGTACGCTGTCTTTCTGAAGGTGTTGATGTTCCTGCTCTTGATGCCGTTCTATTTTTACACCCGCGCAAAAGTCAAATTGAGATTATTCAAGCGATAGGACGCGTCATGCGTCGAGCTGAGGGTAAAAAAAGAGGCTATATCATTCTACCCATTGGGATACCCGCTGATATTCCGCCGGAAATAGCCTTAGAAAACAACCAAAAGTATAATGTCATCTGGCAAGTTCTCAATGCTTTACGTGCCCATGATGATAACTTTAATAAAATAATTCACCATATGCACAAAAAACAAGACGTAAGCTATGCTCTTGAAATTGTTGCTGCTTCTCAAGAACTTGCGTTAGAAGATACGACCACGGTTATTGATGATTTACCTATACGATCAAAATTAGAGTATTCAGGACTTAATATTGGATTAGCAACTTATGAATCTTCTCAAACATACGAAGCACAAGGAGAACTCCCCCTTTTTTCTAAATGTAAAGATGTCATCAGAGCTGCTATTGTCAATAGATTTTACGATCCTAGCTATTGGAAAAGATGGGCAATAAATGTTGCTGACCTTGCTCAAACTCATATCGCACGCTTAACTGAAGTTTTAACGAAATCAGAAAATGAAGCACGGCGGGTGTTTAATGATTTTATGAACGAATTGCGTAGCAATTTAAATACGACTATCTCCGAACAAGATGCGATTGAAATGCTTGCACAACATCTTGTGACGCGTCCAGTCTTTGATGCTTTATTTGAAGGGCATCAGTTTGTTCAAGAAAATCCCGTATCTTGCGCTTTACAACGTGTACTCGATGCCCTTGATAATTTTACTCTTAAAGAAGAATCTCAAGATCTTAAAAATATTTTTAGGAGTGTACAATTTTACACGCGTGGAATTACTACTCTTGAAGCACAACAAAGTTTAATTGTAGAGCTTTATAATGAATTTTTCCGTTATGCTTTTCCACGTACGGTAGAAAAATTAGGGATTGTTTATACCCCCATTGAGGTTGTGGATTTTATTATTCATTCTGTTGATGATGTATTGCGCGATGAATTTGGAAAGAGCCTTGGTTCACCGGGTATCTCTATTCTTGACCCTTTCACTGGAACGGGTACCTTTATCACAAGGCTTTTACAATTAGATCTCATAAAACCAGAGGATATGGAATATAAATATCGTTATGATATTCATGCCAATGAGATTGTTTTACTCGCTTATTACATAGCAGCCATTAATATCGAAGCAACCTATCATGGTCTCATGAAAGGGAATTATATCCCTTTCAAGCATATTGGTTTAACTGATACGTTTCAAATGCTTGAAAAGAAAGACTTGTTGCAAAAATTATTTAAAGAGAACAATGAATATTTAGAGCACCAGAAAAAACTGGATATCCAAGTTATCTTTGGCAACCCTCCTTATTCAACAGGGCAAAAAAGTGCTAATGATAATGCAAAGAATACATCTTATCCGATATTAAATGACCGTATTGCTGAAACTTATGCTGTTCAATCTAAAGCAAGCCTTATGCGAAATCTTTATGATAGTTATATCCGTGCTATTCGTTGGGCTAGTGACCGTATTGATAATGCTGGAGTTATCGGCTTTGTTTCTGGTTCTGGTTATATAGAAAAATCAACAATGGGCGGTTTACGAAAATCTTTAGCCAAAGAATTTACCAGTATTTACGTGCTTAATTTACGGGGGGATATTCGTAAAAACATGTTAAGCAATGGGAAAGCTCAAGAAGGTGAAAATATTTTTGGCAATGGAAGTATGACTGGTATTGCTGTAACACTATTTATCAAAAATCCCAATGTTTCTGGAGAGTGTAAAATTTATTATCATGACATTGGTAATAATCTTTCCACCGAAAGAAAACTTGAGATGCTTCAATACTTTGGTAGTGTTGGTGGTATTGCACGTGAAGACGGGTGGAAAATAATTACACCAGACAAGCACGGTGATTGGATACATCAACGTGATGACAGTTTTGAGAGGTTTATAGCATTAGGAGATAAGAAAGATCATAATAAAAAGCTCTTTGAAGCGTTTTCTTGTGGTATTGTCACTAGTCGTGATGCATGGGCATATAACTCAAGCCGTGAAGTTTTAGCAAAAAATATGAGTAACATGATTGATTTCTATAACAGCGAGGTGAAACGTTTTAATGATGCTTATGGACATGTTGATCGCAGAATACGTAAAAATGCTATAGACAATTTCGTCAATACAGATGAGAGCAAGATAAGTTGGAGCCGTGCACTTAAAAAAGATTTGGAAAAAGGAAAGATTTTTGAATTTGAGACTACATGCATTACGCAAAGTTCATATCGTCCTTTTACACAACAATGGCTTTATTATAACCAGAGTTTCAATGAAATGGTTTTACAAATGCCGCGGATATTTCCAATGGGGCAAGTAGTCGAAAATAAAGTAATACAAATTACAGGCATAGGAACACGAAGCGGTTTTTCTGTGTTGATGGCTAAGAATTTGCCTAATCTAGATGCAATAGAAAAATGTCAATGCTTTCCACGCTACATTTACCAAAATACTACGATCTCAAAAAATAAAAATGAAAAACAGTCACATTTGTTTGCAAATGCTACAGAAGAAAGCAAAAATGCTGATTTACAACGGCGTGATGCCATTACGGATGAAGGGCTAACCCATTTTAAAACTGCTTATCCGAATGAAACAATCACTAAAGATGATTTATTCTATTATATTTACGGAATTTTACATTCAGAAGATTATCGTACACGTTATGCTGATAACCTCTCTAAAGAATTGCCTCGCATCCCTTGTGTAAAAAGTGCTGATGATTTTTGGAAATTTGTTACAGCAGGGCGTGAACTTGGTCATTTGCACGTGAATTATGAAACTGTAGAACCCTATCCTGTTACCTTTAAAAAAGGCAATCCAAAACTGACTGATATCCAAAATCCTGAAAAATTCTATTATGTAACTGAAATGAAATTCGCAAAAGCAGGTAAAGAGAAAGATAAATCGACTGTTATTTATAACAGCAATATCATCATGACAGATATCCCTCTTGAAGCTTATGAGTATATCGTCAATGGTAGACCCGCTCTTGAATGGGTTATGGGACGTCAATGCGTTAAGACAGATAAAAAGAGCGGCATTGTGAATGATGCCAATCGCTATGCTGTTGAAACCATTGGCAACCCTGCCTATCCATTAGAGTTATTTCAAAGGGTTATTACTGTAAGTTTAGAAACAATGAAAGTCGTTAAAAACTTACCAAAATTAGAAATAAGAGAAGCTGAATAACTTATAAAGCATGCTCACATAATGGGTATGATAAACTCATAAGGAGTATAGGGTACTCTATACCTCTCTTGTTAATTTGCTTACATAAAATCTTCTTTACTATGAGGGATAACAAAATAAAGTTAAGAGAATAGGATTTTGCAACATTCCTCTTAATTATTGCGAAGCAAGGATTCTTTTCGTGGAGTTTTTTTGCCATACCTGCTATCCAAAGGGTTTTTAATTCTAAAAAATTGACTTGAGGCTATAGTGTAGCTACATTATAATAAAGGTTATGAATGGAGGTACCAATCATGAAAGCCGATTCTGTTGTTCGCGCTCGCATTCCTGCTGAAATGAAAAAACAAGCGATGATTACTTTAGAACGCATGGGATTAAGTGCATCAGATCTTATCCGCATAACTTTTTGCGTGTCGCTGAAGAAGGTTGTTTGCCTTTTGAGCTTAAAGTACCTAATAGTATCACACGTAAAGCTATAAAGGAATTAGATGAAGGTAAGACATTTAAAAACGCTGATGCCCTTAAAAACGCTGATGCCCTTTTTAAGGACTTAGGCATTTAATATGCTGATACCTGTTCGCTCAAGACAATTTAAACGTGACGTGCGCAAGGCGGAAAAACGCGGTAAAAATATGAATAAGCTGCATACACTATTAAGTCTTCTAATTGAAGAAAAGCCATTACCAAGACGTTACTGTGATCATCCACTAAAAGGCGATTGGGTAAGGTGTATAGCTAAGAAAGTAACATTAAAAATAGTAATCATAAGTAAAGGATGAAGATTGTTTAATTCATTGGTTTTATTAAACCAATCAATAAGCTCTTGCATTCGATACGGCGTATCAAATGGTGTTGCTGTTTCAAAAACAATACCAACCATTTTGCCTTCAGAATTGAATGCTGCTACATCATTACGTAATGTCTTATATTCCCCTCTATGACGTTCATCTTTATCGCTCTCATATAAAAGATCACGATGCAACTGTTTAATATGATTTTCTGTAATAGGAATATCTTTCCAAGATTGAAAGATTATTTCCATAACTTTTGCATAACCAATAACTTCTTGTTCATCACGGCTCTTAAAACTTTTAATTTCTAAGTTTAACAAAAGCTTTTCAATCTCACGGTCTGTTAATTTGTTTCCTTCAATACGTGTAGAAGATCCAATACTTTCAACAGTAGCAATATGGCGCAGAGCATTCAAACGTTCTGGAGCAAGAGTTCCAAAAGCACGCCACACACCTTTGAACTCATCAATCTCAGTAATCTCAGTAATGAGAGCCAACAATTCTTGTGTAATTTGGAGTGTATCTGTTTGCATACCGGATTACAATAAGACTTTTTACATTTGTTAATGTTGGTTTATGGTAGAGCCGTATTGCTAAGAGATTAAGAGTTAGCATAAATACTTTACCTTTGTTCATTGAAGGTAGGAATATAAACCACACAAAAATTAAGATAAGCTATACTAAGTTGATCACCCTCCTCCATGACCCGTTGAAAATCCTTTTTCAACTAATGATGTTAAGCTGGTAAAATGTCTGTTTGCATATCGGAATATATGCCTGATTTATCCTATTGCGATTAATTATACGTACATAATAAATACATGTTATTTATACAGTATTTATTCATTAAATAAGGAATTTTCCGTTTTTCTTTAACAGGTTTATTGCTAATTTATCAAATGATAACAAATGTATTACGCCTAGCCAATTACCTTCATGCAATATAATTTCATCAGCAAAATCTCCACTAGCCTCTAGAATAGCAAGCCTTGATTCAACAGCTGGTATATTCATTACTATTTATAGAAATCAAAAAACTGCGGATGTCTTCTCGTGCCAAGTTTTTACTCCCATCATTTTCTTTGACAAGAAGGGCTATTTGTTAAAATGATAAATTGCTAGGATATATTGGCTGTTACAGGTGATTTACGTCCTTGGAATTAGAAGGATATCTTTCTCTTTTTACAATAAAGAAAGCATTAATAGTCTTTTTACCCATATGTTGATTTTCTTCACTTTTATCCCCATAGCTCTTTCTTTGGTTTACTTATTCTACCAGATGACCACACCATAGCATTGTCGATATCTTGAGATAACATGGTTGGTCCATCTAAATCAATTAGATCACCTTTTTGCGCTAGCCACCAACATGGTGCTGCAGAAAGTGAAGTGCCAAGCATACAACCTATGAGAACTTGCAGCCCATTAGCCTTTGCTATCTGAATGGCGTTCAAAGCGGCTGTAACACCCCCAATTTTGTCAAGTTTTATATTAATCATATCGTAATATTTTAAAGCTATGTCGAAATGATTGACATTTAAAAAACTCTCATCGGCACAGATCAATACTGATCCGCGTTTAACCTGCAAGAGCAGGTCCTCATTACCGAAAGGAACAGGCTGCTCTAAAACTTTGACGCTATTATTGTTAAGCTCGTACAGCCATTCGCTTAAAGACACATTTAAACTGCCGTTTGCATCAACAATTAACTGAGTATTTGGAAAGACATCCTTTACTTTCGAAATTACACTGGTAGAGGTAGAATTATCAACCTTTAACTTGATGATTGGAAGTTGTTTATCGGTGAAATAATCTAATTCTTTGTTATTTTGCAGAATTCCGATAGTTTGCGCTGTACAGATTTCTCTGGAAGTTTCTATCCCAAGAAGTTTATTTACAGGGGTCTGGAGAATTTTACATTCTAAATCTATTAGAGCACAATCGATAGCATTTCGTGCAGGACCGGGGTACATAACTTCTAAGAGAGCTATCCGATTTATTCCGCATAATAACAGTTTTCGCACAGCTTCAATTTCAGCTTGCACACTTTCAAGATTATGACCTCTTACAGAATAGGGATTACATTCGCCTCTACCAATTATTCCTTTATGTTCAAGTATTACTGTTAAAGTAAGTACGTCATAGTGCACTTCCCCTGCTATACGAAAAGGGTAAGTTAAAGGTCGATTAATGATTTCTGTGTGTATGTTAGTGACTTTAATTGTATTTAAATAAGTCATAAAACTTTTCCTTTTAAAAAATCCTCAACCCTAATTAGTTGCCTTTTTCCAGAAAGAAATGTATTTAACTTATCTGTCACAGAGATAGAAATCTGCATTTTTACATAATGAAATAGTGAGGAGAAGCGAGTGATGAATTCTTTTACACACCGATTATCTAAGCCTTTAGAAGGGTCAATAGGCTTTATATAAAGGATTGCCTTATCTTGGGCAACTTGAACAATTTGATATGCCAGTACATTTGATTTATAGTCGACTAGAGTTTCATCGCAAAGTCCCAAGATTACATCTGCTGGTACAAAATTGTTAAATCCGTCCAGTAAATGTTCATCTTCTCTCCCCCTAAAGGATTGGATCATCCGAAAAGTAGATCCACAAGTACAATTTTCTGATGATGAGAAACGCACCAGATCACCTTGGTCATACCTTACAAAGGGCATGGCTCTATTACCAAAAGATGTTCCCACGAGTTTTCCATATCCATCCCTACCAACATTGATGAGCTCGAAGTAACCACTGTCCTCTACTAAGTGATACTGGCGGCAGTTACATTCATATGCAATTAATGACATTTCTTCAGAGGAATATTCATCTAGTACTGGAATCCCCAGTTTTTTAGATAAGTTAACTCGCTCTTCTAAACTACTACGCTCTGAATTTGTACCGATCGCTTCGATGCCAATGCTCTCTAAGTTAAGTCCTGTGCTAGCAAGCCTTTGTAAATAGCTTGGAAGAGAAAGCAATAATGCAGGTTTTAGCTCACGTAGATGTGTTTCAACAACTTTTGTAGGTGCATCTTGGGAAACAGTAACATATTTATAATCTCCCAAGAGAGAAGTAAAACGTTCTGCTACGAAATAAATGCCATAACGAAGGTCAGTTGCTTTCATTTGGCGGCCCAAAAGTAATTCGCAGTGTCGCATATACCGAACATGTCGAAAGTAAACACTATCGCTGTCTTGATAAATAGTCAAATTTAAACCGCTAGAGCCAGAGGTGCGGGCAGAGTGTAATACTTCTGGTTTTATCGTAGACATACATTGCTTATCAAATTCAGCTTCTACCATCATTTCCTTTGACACGATAGGTAAACATTCAAAGTCTGACCACGTACGTAAACATCCAGCTTCATATCCTGCATTTTGGTATAATTCCCTATAAAATGGTTTTGTTAAATAAACAAAATCAACTAACTCTACTAGTTGCTGAAATTGTATCTGCCGACGAATGGCAGGTGGAATCCGTAGAACTTTTCGTAAGGTAGATTTTTCTTTCATCCATTTTTTATACAACTTTTTTTGCGCTTCTACTGTCTCGCGTAAAAAGCGCTTGCTACGTCGTATGTATGGTGCAACTTCTAAATTGGTTGTGCACTGTGTTTCTACGTCAAAAACTTTACTAGATTCTCTCATTTTCAAGGCTCTTGTTATCTGGAGATACAAGGCGATGAAGTTTTACGCCTGAATCTTTTTCAAAGAGGGAAATACGTTCATTGCTTATTGAGATAAATTCTTCCATGCTATTAGCTTCTACAATTGAGAATCCTAAACGAACAAAAAAATCTTTAGGAGCTGCAGCTACTTTTTGCCCTGGTTTAACTTCCATGTAATGCTCTTGCAAAGTATTACTCAAATCTAGAGACGGAAAATTATTACTCACGATACCACCTTCTGTAGGGATAAAAAAGACAATACCAATTCCGCTTGTTACTGTGGAGATAAATTTGTGAGGAATCCCAAGGTAGCTCAATACAAGACTTGTTCCTGTTACACGACGTTGTAGATATGGAATTTTATCCCCACCTAAGCGCCCCGCTATTTCAACTGGAATAAGTTTATTATTAGATTGGAAATACTCAAGATGAAATATACTGTCACGAATATCAAGTGCTCTAACAACCTGGATAAAAAATTCTTTCTCCAAAGGAGAAGGTTTAATTTCTCGTGAACAAAAATGTCCTATTTCTTCAAAAAACGGCAAAGGTGTTTTGAATTTGACTGTTTTTGCTAGAGCAACTGCATTACCATTTTGCACATATCCCTCTATGCTATATTCTTGACCTAAAATTACGCTTTCTACTATAAAATTATCTGAATACACATTATTTTTTGTATTAAAGTATTCACGAAGTTCTGCTTTTGAACAGACAAATTGCACACCAATGCTAGAATAGCCCTTCTCTGGCTTAATAACTATTGGAAAATCTATAGATTGTTTTTGTAATGAGGTGGGGGAGCCTACACTATATTTGGGAGTCATTATATTTGCATGCATAAATGCCTCGCGTTGGGCATATTTACTTCTAACTAAATTTGTCTGATAGGGAGAAAGAAAATATATTCCTAACTTAGCGAAGAAATCAGCTGCCCAAAATAAAAGACCTTCAATATAGCAAATGCCTGTTACATTAGACCAGTGTTTTGATTTACATAGTAAACGCTCAGCTTCAGATATGGGGTCTGCACCAAAGTTTATTTTTATTGATTTACTAATTATCCCTATGTCACTATGCTCATCTACTTCATCGTCCGCCAACCAAATTTCTAAGCCTGCGGCGTGCATTTCTTCTAAAATATAGCCCCTGTATGCAAAAAATCCTTTACCAACGACTAAAATTTTTGTGTGTGATACCAATACCACCCCCCTCATGGATTGCAGATGTGAATATAGAAAGTCAATTTCTATATTAGATCTTGCGACATATTATATACATGTTTGTAAGAGTATATTTTATTTGCTACATGTCAATTACATATTTATATTTTTTATTGATTTAAATAAAAAAACTAAGCTATTATATGATTTTTACTTAATTGTTATTTTTGATTGTCTTAGATTTTATTATACTATTAAATGGGGGGGGTAATGGATGGTCAAGGTAGATAGTTTTATTTCTAAAACAACACTTACAGATTATGAGCAGGTAGGATTTTCAATTGAATTAAATTTAGCAGATGGACATGCTTACCAAGAATGTACGGACTGTCAGCAAAAAATAGTAAAGAGAATGAGTGAGATATGGCATGCGACAGAGCAGCAGCCTATCTTGGAGGCGGAGAAATCATTTATCCATTGTTATGGTAATTTAATCTCTTCTTCTGGATTGAGCGAAGTAGCATATTCTATGATACTTCCAACAGCTTCAAATTCTATTGATTTGGTGGCATCTTACTTAAGTCATAGAAATATGAAAACTCTTCTTACTTATCCTACCTTTGATAATCTAGCACTTTTGCTCCATAGGCGTGGTGTACCTGCATTCCCAGTTACTGAAAGTGAACTTATTGATCCTATTTATCTAAGAAAGAATCTTTCTGAAGTTGACGCATTATTCCTTGTAAATCCAAATAATCCTACAGGAACTAATTTAAAGGAACACGAATTTATCCATATAGTTGAGGAATGCAAACGAGCTAATAAAATAATTATAATTGATGCTAGTTTTAGACTTTATTATCCTCAAATTTGGGACTCTTATGAGATTCTTAATAAAACAAATTCTTCCTATATTATATTTGAAGATACAGGGAAAGTTTTTCCTACACAAGATATGAAAGCAAGTCTTATGTCATGCTCTGCTGACCATATGTTTATGTTGAGAGAACTTTACAACGAGATTTATCTTTGTGTTTCTAAATTTACTTTAGGCGTTTTATCAGAATTTTTTGCTGAAGCATTTACAGGTGTTAGTCCATTAGTAAATTTTCATGAGATAGTTGCTTTGCGTAGAAAATTTCTTCGTAATAAAATTAATGCGAGCCATATAGATAACAATGCTAAAAGTAGTTTGATTGGTGTTGAATGGATGAGGATTCCGCAGTTTAGTTTAAACGACTTAGATTTCGTAAGAAAAGTACAAGCGTTAGGAGTAGCAGTATTGCCGGGACGTAATTTTTTCTGGTCTAATGTCGGAAGTCCAGAGACTACAAACAATTTTCGGATAAGCCTTATGAAACCGTTGGGTATATTTCAACAGGGCGTTAGCATTCTTGCTGAGTACCTAGAACACTAGGGAGGTGGTAAATGAAAGTTTTAGTTTCTGGTATTGAAGTACCTACAGAAATATTAAATTATGTAAATTTATGTAATGGGCAGATTTTAACATTAACAGGCGAAAAATCTAAAGAAGAACTGGACCAAATTCTACCTAGCACAAACTTTTATCTTCTTGGTGGGAATGAATATTTAGATCATGAACTTCTTGATAAAGCGACGGAATTGAAGGCCATAGTTGTCTTGGCGGCTGGTGCGAGTTCTTTTGTAGATATAGAAGCAGCAAATGAACGTGGAATCACAGTACTTAATACTCCTGGTGCAAATGCACTTGCTGTAGCAGAATTTGCTGTCGCACAAATGCTAGCAACGCGAAGAAATCTTATTGGGTCTGTTTTAAACTCAATGGTACGATGCCGTTCTCAAGAAGTAACAAACTCTCGTATTGGGATATTGGGGTTAGGTGCAATTGGTTATCAAGTAGCACGCATACTTCGGTCAGGCTTTAATTGTGATGTCTCATACACTAGTCGCTCTCGTAAGTTAGACGTAGAAGAAAAGCTTAAAATAACTTATGTTTCTTTAGAAGAACTTTTTAATACAACTTCTACAGTAATTGTTTGTTGCGATCTGAATGCACAAACAGAAGGTTTAATAGGCTCTTCGCTTTTTGGAAGAAAAGCTCGTACAATCGTAGGAATATCTGATATACGAGTTTTTGATATTTTAAGTATTATTAATAACTTAAAAGATGGACATCTCGACGCAGTGACTCTTGATGTGAGTTTAGATCTGTTCTCTTCTTGTCTGCCTTCAAAAATTAATAGAAAAGAATTATCCTATCATGGGCTCTATGTAACACCTCATATAGCGGCTAATTCACATGAAGCTTGGGCACGTATGATTGTCATGGGTACAGATAAATTACTCCAAAGTATGGATAGCAAAGAAAATCATTATGCAAGAAAATATTATAAAGGCCCAGAGACGGCTTAGGGATGAAGTTGATCCTAATAATTTAATCTTCCCAGAGGAAAGAGAGTATGAAAATATTCGTTTGGCTTACAATCGTATGCATGATCGACGGCCAATGGCAATTATTCAAACGCTTGATGTAGAAACTTTACGAGCTGTATTAAAAATACGTAGAGAATTGGGTTTGAATCTTGCTGTTCGAGGTAGAGGACACCATATCGGCGGATTTTCTACAATAGATAACGGGATACTGATTGATTTTTCGCCGTTTAGAGGTGTTCAATATAATTGGGATTTAGATTTAGCAATTATACAACCTGGTGCATGTCTTCAAGACATTGATAGACAACTTGAGGTACATAAACGTTGTATACCTGCAGGCACGGTAAGTGATACAGGTATTACTGGTTTAACGCTTGGAGGGGGCATAGGTTGGTTGGTAGGATCAGCTGGTCTGACGTGCGATTATCTACATAGCATGCGTATTTTGCTTGAAGATGGAGAGCTTATTGAGGTAAATGATAAAAGCCACCCTGGACTTATGTCTGTGTGTCGTGGTGGTGGGATGGGCGGATTTGGCTTAATCCTTGAACTCCGCTTTCATACACTTCCATTACAAAAAATTACCGCTGGCTCTATTTTCTTCTCTCAGAAGGATTGTGTAAACGTATTAAATAAGCTTAGTAAAAGCCACTCTAAAAAACAATATTCTACCGTTTCAATGGCTCCAGTTCTCCGTAAAATTTATACTGGGGTTGAGCTATCAGTAGACTTGTGTTCTTTTGGCGATGATTTGAGTGAGTTAAATCGTTTGCAATCAATTATAGGAGGCGACTGGTCAAATGTAAAAGAAGTAGCTTATACAGACTGGCAATCGAATTTTGACTCTGATTTTTTGCCTCCGATGCGAGGTTATTGGAAATCAGTGCATTTTGGTTCAATACTTCCGAATTCATCAGTATTAAAAGAAATTTGTGATAAAGCTCCGTCCTCACGTTGCGCAGTCATGATAGAATTTTATAATCAACGAATTTTACAATTAAAAGCAATAAACTCATGCTATCCTCTGCGGAGTTCAATGGTAGGTGTTTTGGTGTCTGCACGCTGGGAGGAATTGAGCCATGATAACCTTTTTATATCTTGGGTAAAACAATCTGCCAACAAGCTTGCTATCTACGGCACTGTTGGGGAATATTCTAATTATTCTAGCGCGAATGAAACACATTTAATTAAAGGGTATTCTATAGACAAGATTAAAATGTTTTATGAATTAGGCCAGAGGTATGATCCTCAACAGGTATTTGCACATGGACATAGAAGCCGTATTTATAAAGGAGAATGTCTTAATTGTTAGAGAAAAAATTGGATGTTTTCACTATAGCGCGTATATATTGTCCAACGGCATTTCAACTTATAGATATTGATTCTAATTTGTCATTAAATGACTATGCCTTAGTAACTCATAATGCTAGCCAACTAAAATTCGTTGGCTCTTTAGTGCAGGAAGAGCGAAAAATTTTTGCTGAATGCCTATATTCTGAAGTTGAACAACGCTGGGGATCACAACGGGCGCAACAAGCACATGATGAAATTTTACAGAATCCAGTAATCCAAACAGGACCTCATTATCGCTTGATGTTTGATAATGATTTTAGTTCCACAATGGCATTTTCGATTCGTGGTCACGAACTTATGGGAAATGTCACCAATATAATGTTTACTTGTTCAACTGTAACTCTAGAAGAACAGGCTCGTTATGGCCCAGCTTGGCTTCGAATGGATGATACATCCTATAGAATTTTTGAAATGCCTCGGCGACGATTGGCTAAGAAAAGTGTTAGCGAATACCAAGATGATATTGCTTTATCATCAGAAGTTCAATCTTGGCTGCGTAGGCAGTTTCTGAAAGCAACGTTTCCAGAACATTTACTAAATACTAAAACAGCTATTGTAACGCACATTAATAATCTTAATGAATACGTATTCGAGCAATTTAGGCAGGGGCATAATATTTCTACTATCACATTACGAGAACCATTTTTTGCCATGTACGCAATAGAATTGTTGGAGCGACCTAGTTTTATGCGACGTCTTATAGATGATGGACGATTAGCAAAAATGGTTGAATTGCTTAAACTAGAGTCACAAGGGCTATGGAAAAATTTCATTCCCACTGCCACAGATCTATTTTGGCTATCGGTTGAGGGACGTGTACGTCCTCTCCAGCTAAGAGATGGTGCTTTATATTCAGATCGTTTTGGAGTGCGTATTGATTTTGAAACTAATTCCATTGTACAAAATCTTCGAACAGGACGATTAGTCCCTAGTTTATTTTTTATATTTTTAAGTGGTTCTTTATTGCCAAGAATTCGTTTTTTAGGGGGAGCATATCAAGTTTTGTACCAAGAAATTTTCCAAAAAATTTTATTGAAAATACTAAAAATGGATGTGCAAGATGAACAAAGGCTTGCTAAGGATATTTTATCAACAATTGTAACTGCTTGGGGGCATAATGTTGTACAAAAAAACGCATGGCATGAAGTCCAAAAAGACAATAAAGGCGCATTGCGCTTCTCCTTTAAGAACTGGATATCTCCTCTTAGCTTAATGAGTTCTCATTATGCATCTTTTACGCAAGATTTGCGATGGAAAGACTTGACAGAAAAAATCAATACGTTTTGTTTAAAAGATCCGGGTTTAATATGCCCTTCAATAGGGAAGGGTATTTCACAATGTTTGTTGTGATGAAGCAATTACTCCTTCTTGGCATGCCACTGGCTATTGGTTTTATCTCTCAGATGATGATTTCCTTCACAGATGCGGCACTTGTGGCACATTTAGGCGTTCAAGCCTTGAGTGGTACAATGTTGGCTCTAAGTATGTTTAGTTTTGTTATGTTGTTGGGACTAGGGATTATTACCGCAGTTGCACCAAAACTTGCGGAAAGTTTTCGCAAACAAGATAGAGATGCATTGAAGGCATGGTTTGATCAAGGAATATGGCTTTCCCTTTTGATTGGAATAATAAGTGCAATCATTTTACTCAATACGAGGAATATTTTATGTCTTCTCGGCCAAAATGAGGCAATTGCCAATATAGCGCAGAAATATAATAGTGGCGCTGCTATAGGGGTAGTGTTTTTTTATCTTTATGTAAATAGCCGTGGATTACTGTCAGCAATTGGTCATCCAAAGCACTTAACTTGGATTATGCTTGCCGCTATTCCTGTAAATTTTCTCATCTCTTGGCTGCTTATTTTTGGTATAGGTCCTGCAAGCGGATTTGGTGTCTTTGGTGCTGGAATTGCGAGTAGTTTGATCCGTATTTTGATTGTTATGGCAGTAGCAATAATTCTGTCCCGCAATTCTACTTTTAGTTCCTTTCACTTTAATTATTTAAGACCAAAGTTAGAAATTTCACGAATAATACAATTACTGTTCATAGGACTTCCCATTGGTATCCGTATTCTTATTGCGGAGGGCTTTCCTTCTGTCATTGCCTTCATGATTACAGCTTTTGGGGTCGAAGCTTTGGCTGCGCATACGATTGGAATGCGTCTTGATATGCTTATTTCTGTGGTAGCTTTGGGGATTTCCAGCGCAGCTGCGACCATAGCAGCGTGGTATCAAGCCGATCGGAATCATATGGCTCTAAAACAGTTACGTATGAATGTCACAATTTTTGCTATAGCTTATGTCTTGTTTTTATCAGGGGGTGTTTATTTTTCTTATGAATTCATTCTTTCAATCATCTTTGACATTTCTTCAGTCCACGTTATTGTTTTCTCTTGGGAGTTGCTTCCATTTATCTTATTGTCTTTTGCTTTTGGCACTTTAGGAGCCATGCTCAATGGCATACTTGTGGGTTTGCTTGATACGTTTTGGCCAACAATTGTTGTAACAATAAGCTATTGGGGGATAGGCTTATTTGGGGGAGCTCTCATGGCACATTTTTTTGAATATGGTTTTATGGGTTATTGGCTTGGCATGATTGGTGCAAGCTTAATCGTTTCTCTCTTTAATTATATGCGCGTGGGTTATTTAATAAAACGCAATTCTATTTTGGTGGTATGGTGAGTATTATAAGAGTGCCGTAAGCACTCACTGTGTAGATATAGCTTCACTGTCTATATAGTCTGTTTACTTCTGTGTAAATAATAATATAGGTTACAAAACCTGCTTAATATTGAAAATAAGAAGTATTGTTACGCAATTAAAGCTGGACAATCACATTGATAAAGTTCAAGCACTTATAAATGTTGGTTTATCACAGAGCCCTATTGCTAAGACATTAGGAGTTAGTGTGAATACCTTGCGCTTATTTATAGAACGCAAAAATATCAAACCTACAAAAACTAAGCCAATTATCACTATGCCAAGAGCATAGGAGAATTAGGGTAAGCTATACCAAGTTGATCACCCTCCTCCATTACGTATCAAAAGACCTTTTTCAACTAATGATGTAAAGGTTGCTTTAAGCGTATTGGGAATTGCTCCAATTTTACGGACCATATCGCGGGTTGTAACACGTCCATGATCACGAACATAGTCAATAATATTAAGAGCCAATTCAGACAAATTCAAAAGAGCATTTTTTTCACTTTCTATTTTCATTTCTAATTGGCATTTTTGTTTTTGTAGAGCACGTAAAAAAAAGAGTATCCAAGGTTCCCAATTAGGTGTCTTCGTATAAATTGTCTTTTGCGTTTGATTCAAAGCTAAATAGTAACTTTCTTTATTATTCTCAATAACGCTTTCAAGTGACGAATATGGTACATAAACATAGCCTTTTTGTAACAAAAGTAGAGTTGTTAAGATACGACTTAAGCGCCCATTCCCATCTTGGAAAGGGTGTCATGATATTCATATCGAACCAGATTGGCTGCTTATTTATAGAATAGAAGGAGATAAATTACATCTTATTCGTACAGGAACGCACTCTGACCTTTTCAAAGAATAATTATATGAAAAGTTAAAAATACTCTAACTTTTCTCTACATAAAGAGCGCAGACCGTAAAAAACTCGCTCTTGAAGCTATAAAAAAGCTCCAAAAAGATGAGGGATAGAGAAAAAAACTAATAGAATCAATAAAGAATAAAATTCTTACTATTAATATAACTTATTGACTTAATTATTATTGAGTATCCCTTTTTAAAAGGAGTGTTTATATGCGTTATTCTAAAAAGAAGAAACTTGCACTTTTATATACTCTACTTTGGATTGCTTTAAGACTTTTAAGAAACCCACTCTTAAAGTGAATACACTTCTTTTAAATTGCCTTTAAAAGATTATACCGTAATCTAAAATGATAGCTTTGTTTAAAGAGAGTTATGTATATTCATTTTGCTTATAGGTTTTGAAGGTTCCTAAAACTCTCAAAACCCCTTCAAAATCCCTTTAAATGTATATTACAGGTTGTATTTATGTGTTGTATTTAATATAAGCTGTTTATTTAAAACATTAACTTATTGAAATATAATAACTTTTACTTCTAATTAAAAAATAAAACTAAGTAATAATAAAAGGAACCTTCAAAACCCTCAAAACTCATAACCATAATAGTCTTGATAACATTTCTTATGAGTTACAAGCTATCTTTTGAAAGGCTTAAAGGATCACATGCTTTTCATAAAGCACATTTTAATCACTTACTAAAATCATAAATTTATCTATTCAAATGAACTGATAAAATTCATAAAAGGGATTTTAATAACGTAATCAGTTTTTACTTTCATACGCTTTTTATAAGACGTGTTGTAATTACTTACTAAAATAATCTAGTTTATCAGTTCAATTTACTGACACATAACTGACAAGTTTTAATCAACTCACATCATTGGTTATCTTTAAAGATTGTACGATTGATATGAGTTGTGTCTTAAAAAACATTAGCATATTGAAAAATATATTGATTTTATTTTTTACCATTTAAAAAAGAATAATATAGGATTTAAAAAGAACTGACAACACTGACACAGGTCTATTAAAAGGGATTTTGCTCATCTCTATAATTATCAATCTCTCTTTAGATGTTTTTACAGTAAATCACAATTATCCTATTTATCGTTTCTCTCTTATGAAAATGAAAAATGATGTGGTAGCTATAAAAAACATGACAGCTATAGAGAATGCGTAAAAACAGCAGGCTTTCATAATCACATGCAAATGAACGCATTGGTTATAAGAACGCGGTGCCTATTAAGGTTGTTAAGTTGCAAATGTGTTATAAGCAAAATTCACAAAAAAATTTAAAATTCATTTAGTAAAAAAACTGATAGGTTATAAATATAAAAATACGCATGATGAGAGCGTTTCTAAATATTATAAATGTATAGATTCAGAAAATAACACTATCGTTTCATAAATCTTATAATATAGCTTTAACAGCACATAAATATAAAAGAATAAATTAATAAGCATATAAACAATATGAATACGCAACGTATTTAAAAAAGTGCCAAAAATATCAAAAAAGATAAAATAATAATTGACAATAAATACGTATTTTGATAAATAAGTAATCAAGTGATTGAAAAACACTTTGTGATAAGCGGATAGGTTACGATACAGCCTTTCCAAAACCTTTTAAAACTGGCTATCTTTTATGCTTTTGTTAGTATATGAGAACTTTGTCGGGTGTGCTTACACCATACAATACCCTTTTAAGGGAAAAGTGTAAGCAACGGACTTATCACCGTGTTTTTCAACGCCCGGCGCCTTTATAGGTTGTCAATTGAAAAACAATTTTATGATAAGGAATTAGCTATGAACGCTACAGTTAATAAATTAAATACCCCTATTGCAAATGAAACCACGCCTGTTCAAAAGCCGCAATGTGCAAAAAAATACGAATTTACCAATGAAAGTTTCACTTTTGATGGGATTACTTTACACCGTATACGTGCTTTAAGAGATTTTGATGATGTCAAGGCGGGGGACCTCGGCGGTTTTATTGAAAAGGAAAGCAACTTGTCACATGATGGCAATTGCTGGGTATATGATAATGCCGCGGTTTTTTTGCACGCTAGTGTTTATGATAATGCTAAAATTTATAATGAAACTAAAATTTTTAGACATGCCAAGATTTATGGCAACGCTATAGTCAATGGCAATGCGTGGGTTTTTGATAACCATGCTCGTATTTTTGACAATGCCAAGGTTTCTGGTAACGCTAGGGTCTGTGGTCATGTCTATGGCAATGCCGTGGTTTGTGATAATACTAATATTGCAAGTGATGCTCGTATTTTTGACAATGCTCGCATTTATGAAAATGCACATGTGTGTGGTTGTGTCTATGGCAATGCCCATGTCTATGGTAAATCACGCATTTATGTCGGGGCGTGTATTCATGGCAATGCCCATGTCTTTTGTAATGCTTGGATTAAGGATTATGGGAGTGTCTATGGCAATGCCAAGGTTTCTGGCTCCGCTCGTGTGGGTTGCCTCGCACAAATTTATGATAATGCCAAGGTCTATGGTAAATCCAATATTGATCATCAGGTAAAAATTTATGGCAATGCCGTTGTGAATAGCCATGCAAAAATTCGTAATGATATCTGTGATGATAATCAGTCACTAAAAGACGCTGCCTAAATGACGCGCGGGCGCGGCGGGGGCTCCCCTCTTTCAAATTCTTTCATTCAAAAATTTAATAATCTTCTTATAAAGGAATTGTGCTATGCAAAAGAAGTTTGCACTCACAAATGAAACGCGTGTATTTGGTAATCATACCCTTTATCGCATCCAAGCATTAAAAGACTTTGCTGATGTTAAGGCTGGTGATCTTGGTGGTTTTATTGAAAAGGTAGATAACCTCTCTCATGAGGGCAATTGCTGGGTGTATAATGAGGCTCTTGTTTTTAAAAATGGTCACGTTTATGAAAATGCAAAGGTTTTTGGCAATGCTATCGTTGCTGGCTATGTCTATGGTAATGCTCATGTGTATGGCAAGGCTATTATTTATGATCATGCCTATGTTTATGACAATGCTAGGGTTTATGAAAACGCCCGTATAGCAAATAACGTGCATGTTTGTGAAAATGCTCATATCCATGGCATTGCTGTTATTCGTGAAAATGTTGGTGGGTCTACTGAGATTAAAACCTATATTGAACGGCTCTCCCCTTATGGTGAATTAGAGATTGTCTATGTCTCACCAAAAATAAAGCAGCATAATTGAACGCACGGGTGGTGCGGGGGCACCCCCTTTTCAACCAAATATTCCCATTCCAAATTTTAGCAAATCTTTATCACATTAGATTGTGAGGGTGTTCTTATGTGCAAAAAATACATTATAACAAATAAAAACAAACAAATTAAAGATCGGATGACTAAACAGATTACAAACCTTTATCGCATTAAAGCTCTAAAAGATTTTGATGATGTCAAAGCTGGCGATCTAGGCGGCTTTATTGAAAAGGAAGCCAACCTCTCTCATGAGGGTAATTGCTGGGTTTATGATGATGCATGGGTTTATGGGCATGCCCGTGTTTGTCACAATGCAAAAATACGTCATAACTCTCAAATCTGTGGTCATGTCTATGGCAATGCTGAGGTCTATGGCAAGGCTTTTATCTCTCAATATGCAAAAATTTATGACAATGCTTGTGTCTATGGCATTGCCCATGTGGCTGGTTATGTTTATGGCAATGCCCATGTGGGAGGGAGCGCCCGTGTTTATACAGAAGCACATATTTATGACAATGCTCACCTTTCTCATAATGCGTGGGTTTATAATTATGCAAGGGTTTATGGGCATGCTCAGGTTTCGGGTTCTGCCTGCGTTTATAGCCATGCTAAGATTTATAATTATGCTGTTGTTAATAGCCGTGCAAAAATTTATGGCAAGGTTTATGGCAATGCTAGCGTGGGGGGCAATGCTGAGGTTTATGGTTCTGTTTATGGCAATGCAAAGATCTCATATTATGCAAAGGTCTGGGGTAAAGCTTATGGCAAGGCAAAATTAAACAGACAAAGTAAGCTAAGGGTGGTACCCAAAAATTGTGAGGTTTATGAAAGCGATAATGTTGTCAAGATTGTTGATACAGAAGAGTAAAAAAACAAGCGTGGGGGCGCTTTTCTTATGGCTATAAACGCATCATAAAAGAGAGAATTCAAAAAAGAAAGCCGTGCCATTTACGTGACGCGGCTTATGAATGAAGATATAACAAATGACTGATAAATATGAGTTTACCTTCTCCTCTTTGTCTCAATAAGTGTCCTCAAATTTGAGGGAGGTGAAATCACTCAATCCAAATTTGGATTAACCTCATTTGATTTCGTATTTTTAAACTGTAACTTTTAAAACGTTTTTTTCTTTCTTGCATTATGTCATTAAAAGGCTTTTGATTTCATACCTGCTATTTCGTACCTTGGTAAAAAAATACCGCGGTTATAAAATTGATCTTATCTTTAAATCTTTTTATGCAATCTTTAAAAGGTTCGGTGTTATGATGATGCTGTTATGACAGCTCTCTATTTTGCGCTCGCCAATTTTGGCGAATGTTAATTTGTTCCTTATGCTATTAACAAACCAATCTTTAAAACAAGATGTGATCTTTAAACGTATGTTATTGAAAATTCCAAACAACTAAATTTTAAAACAATGCGATTTTTAAGTGATAAAAACGTATCATAAAATTTATGAACTGTTATGAATGATAGCTGCTTTTCATTTCATTTGAATACACACATGCGTTATAATATTTACATCATGATTAGCTTTTTATGCTCTATTCATACATGGCAATCTTATGTAAAAAATGGTCAAATGAATCACGTATAAAAGAATGGATTCTTAAGTGGATTCATATAAAATAATTGCACTCAACATATTGACTTTATTAGTTTTTTATGTATAATATGATGCTGTATCTCGACACCGCCACTCAGTTCATCAGGCTCCAACCAAAGTTTGCCCAAGGGGATATCAAGGGGAATATCTTGTTTTGGAGAAGCATGAACGAGAATGGAAACAAATGCTGCTTGTTTGTCTTCAACATCGTGAAAATCTGTGCGGGCTGCAACAAGAAGCGCCGTGCCCCTCGGGGAGGGCTGGAATCTGCCGCTTGAATGGTTATAAACACCATCCAAAGCCTGTTCGACAGGCTGTACAGCATAGCATCTGCGAAACCCAATCACGTCATCTTGGCTGTCTCTTAACACGAGATAAAGCGTGCGGCCATGAAACCACTCTGCCATGAGTATGGCGCGTTCATGTTTTTTGACCGAACACCACGGAAAATTTGCCATGTCCCATGGATAATCAATAAGGTCCCAGCTTAATTCTTCGTCCCCATCATCTATCCAATTGCCAATAAGCCTGCCTTCTTCTCTTGTGAGAGTGTGATTGATTTCTGTTGTGCGCCCAAAGGAAAACAAAGTGCCCCCAGCTGTTAAGCGTACACCGCTCTCATACTCCAACATGCTGTCATCAAGGCGTGACATATTGCATTCAACAGCTTGCACATCATAACCCATGACACCACGGCGAAAATCAGAGCGCAAACTTTTGGAAAGGTCGGTGATTGCTTCAATAGCTTCAAGGCTTTTGCGTTCAGGCAACTGATCAAAATCAAGTTGAAAGGAATTCCACCATACCCGCCCCGTCCATGCAGGCATAAAGTGTGCTGTAATCCGGAGCCATTCAAGACCCATCTCTATTGCCGCAAGAGAACCGCGAATATTTTGCCATGCAAGACCCTGATCAATCAAATCATAAAGGTTTGGAACATAAGGCGTAAGCTCTCCAAGCCCATATTCTTCAATGAGCCACGGTAAGAAACGGGGAGGGCGTGTGATCAGTTTAGAACGTGAAATCCCCAAAACAGAATCATCAATATCTTGATGAAAATCGCAAGCATCGGCAAGGCGTTTTTCAAATTCCGTTGCGTTTGTTGGGAGTAGGGAACCAACCATTAGCGCGCACGCCCTTTGAAGTTTAAGGTGATTTTTCCAATCGATAAAACTTCTTCATCACAAACCGTACTGTCCCTTGTTGGTGTAATGGCGATCACTTTTTGGACACCAGGGATCATCAGTTTCGAAATCCACCACGATAAGCTTAATTCACGGCCAATGGCTTGTTCTTGTCTCCATGCTGCTCTTAAATTTGCTTCCATTGTCGTGAGAATTTTCAAAGATGTTTCCGGTAACAGCCAAACATCTGCTTCTAAATCTATTACTTTTTTTACAGCAGCGTGAACAATGATTGTATCATTTGTCATGATGATATTTTTTTTGTTAAGAGCTTGTGAGACTGTTTGTAAGAGATCTTCGGATGCTGTTCCTTCTTCATTATTGCCAAAAAGAGCAACATAGATGGTTGGGTCTTTGCCTTTACGGTAAATAATCGCATCCTTAACACGACTATCTGCTGTTAAGGCTATAAGCTTGTAATAGGGCTCTGTCCCGCTACCTTTGCCACCACGGGCATGAAGCTCTATGCGTTCACGATATCTCTCGTCACTTTCACCCTCCATGCGGGCAAGACCATGCCAGTTTCCCAAAGCATCAAGAGATTCACCGGTTGCAAAATCAAGAATGTTGTTGCGTGCCGCTTCGTTAATACGCTGTCTTAACAGCAGTTCTCGATAGCTAAAAGCCTCAATGACTTTTACAGCCGGATCACTTTCAAGAATGGTATATTCAGGCAAAAGCTCTTTTAAATGGGCAAGAGCAGCAGCGCGTATTTCCTCAAAAGAAAGTTCTGTGATGATTTCGGGTTTTGCAAGTACTACATTCATTTTATCAATAATCCTTCCATGGTAATGGGCTTGCCGGATGGCAAATAAATACCTTCAAAGGACAAAGAAACTTGTCCAGCATCAACCATTTTAAAATCAATTTTTTTCAATTTAAAACGCGGTTCCCACTTGTCTAAAGCCTCAGCAACAGCGGCATAAAGAGCAACAGCAAAAGCATTATTCACTGGAGCATCAATGAGTTCTGCAACACGTGAACCATAATCACGACGCATTACACGCGAACCAATGCGCGTTGACAAAATATCAAGGATTGATTGGCGTAAATGATCAATGCCGGTTAATGGCTTTCCTGTTGTACGGTCCATTCCACTGTTCAATTGGGACCTCCTGTCATAGAGCCACCAGAAGTAACACCACCATGAACATGGCTGTTTCCAATATTGGTGCCGTTATGCTTTAGTCCACTGGAGTGAATGGAAACATTATTCCCAGAATGAAGAGAGAGACTATCATTCGAATTCAGTGAAACGCCACCACCGGCTTTCAAAGAGATGCTGCCTTTTGCGTTTAAATTTATATCGCTTTCTGAAACAATCTTTATGCCATCTGGTGCGGTAAGCTCTAGCTTGCCACCATCACCTTTTAGTGACACACCATCAGCGATTGTCAGGATAAATTTTCCGCCGGATTTGATGTGAATTCCATAAGTGTTTTGTTCATCATCATATTCAAGGCGAGTTCCATCAGGGTATATAGTTCGGTGAATGCTGCCCTTATCGGCTGCTTGATTAGCATCGGTATGAAGTGAACCAACAATCACCCCTTGTGATAAATCCCCTGATGATGAAACAACAACAACTTGCTCTCCAATATCACGCCCTTCATAAGAGCGTGTTTTACCGGCGCGGGCTTGTGTATCTGGAATCCAGTCACTGACAAGATTGCCACTTTTTACCCGATAGCGTGCGTTTTTATGGTCGACATGGCTAATTTTTCCCACCACAACCATATTGGCCACACGTCTCTTTAGATCTGTGATTTCTTTATCGCGCCGCTCTAACATGTCCACCTTCAATTTTATGGTATTTATCTTTATTTCTCACGCCTGTTTCTGGTTCAAAACTTAAGAAAGGTTCAACGAGTCTTGCTGTTACACTGCCTTCTTCTTCATACATGTTGGGGATATTCGTCACATAAGTGACTTCAAAGGTTAAAATCGCACCATGGAGCGCTAGGGCGCCATTATCACCAAAGGCAAAAGCAATATTTTGCAGGCGGCATGTCTCAACTGTGTTGTTGAGATTGGGATTAGCGTAGAAAACCTCCTCAACTTCCCATGCTAATTGATCAACAAAACGTGCTCCATCTTCACATGTCGCATAACATTCAACATCTAGCGTTAAAACACGCCGTCTTACTCCATAATCATAGCTATCTTCAATCGTTTCACTTTGTGTTGAGATATTAATTGCAGGCGTGTTCTCAGGGGAGAAGTTGAAATCACGCATATTGAAAACATTGTTACCAGCTGCCGTCTTTGTTGCTTTAATCAAAGCAACAAAGCTTTCCCTTATCGTCTCTCTCGGATGCATGAGTGTTCCTGTCCAATTAAGTGTATAAAATGATTGACTAGGATTAATAATGATACTACTATTGGTTATGAGCAATAAAGTTGAAAAAATAATCAGCTTGATGAAAGCATCACCAAAGAACATTAAGTTTTCAGATTTGTTGGCTGTATGTGTCTATTTCTTTGGAGAACCACGGAACAATGGTTCAAGTCATTTTGTTTTTAAAACACCGTGGCTTGGTGATCCTCGTGTGAATATTCAAAAAGATTCTGGTAACAAAGCAAAAGCTTATCAGGTCAAACAAGTCTTACAAGCGATAGAAAGGATGAAACATGAACAATAATCATTATACATATCGTGTTTTGTGGTCGCAAGAAGATGAGGAATATGTTGGATTGTGTGCAGAATTCCCATCCCTTTCATGGTTAGATGCTCAAGCAGAGAAAGCTTTAAAAGGTATTATGGACCTTGTTTCAGAAGTTGTTGAGGATATGCAACATAATGGAGAAGAAGTTCCTGTGCCTTTGTCACATGGTAAATACAGTGGTAAGTTTCAATTAAGAATACCACCAGAACTCCATAGAAAACTTGCAATACAAGCTGCTGAAAATGGTGTGAGTTTAAACAGATACATTTCTTCTAAACTTTGAAGCTTTGAAAGATTTATACGCAGTAAAAGAAATTTAATTTTTATGAAAACCTCTAAATTAAAACAAATGCCCGTTTTTAAGACGGATGAAGAAGCAGAAAACTTTGTTGATACTGCAGATCTTACAGATTATGACTTAACTGGTTTTAAATCCGTTCATTTTGAGTTCTTACCTAAAGAAGTCTCTTGACCACCTCCCCATTTTTGAGAACAGGGAGGGGAGTTGTGTTTTTTTAAGTTAAGCAACCTTTTTAATGAGGGGTTTTAAATCTGGTTCGTAAGCTCGCAACAAAGAATCCATGCTATGCGGTAGTTCTGAATCTCCAAAATCTGTTAGAACTGTTAAGATTTTAAGTATATTGGGCACCTCATTTTGAAGTTTTAAAATCAAAGCTTTTTCCACTACGCTCATCGTATCAACCAAAGCAGTACACTCTTTGTCGCTCATATTTTCATGTCTAGAAAACTGTGATAACGCCATCCATAAATCGCATAAGAAGTTAGTATCTACCTTCATTGCACACCTCCATGGATTTGTTCTCTCAAACAAGCCAATCCTTTTGGTGTAATTTTCGTTGAAGGTAAGACCTTTTCTGTACCATCAGGTCTTTGAATGGTGATAGCAGGGCAATCCATAAAGCCTTTCTTTATCTTATCTTGATAAGGCAACAAAGGACCACTTGGAGCACGTCGATACACCCAATCATTCTTACGTAGGTAATTAGTTAAATCCTTTGGCCGTACTTCCAACATCTTTGCAGCTTCAATAAGACCGAACAAACCATCAGAACGCTTTAAACCTTCCAAAGCTTCTGCTTTTGGTTTGAGCGTACTCACCTCATTTCTCAAATCTTCTAATTGATTGATACTCTCTAAAAGGAGTTGCTTAATCGTAAGAGGATTTTTCAAAGCATTGGCAAGATCTACTCGTGGTGTTGTAGCCTGCCTTTCCAATTCTTGCCAACGGTCAATGATTTTAGCTCGTAAGGCAGTGCTGTAACCTGAAACAAGAATTAAACATTCACGCTTGGGGAGATTATAGCAGTTTTGAGGCTTGCCCTGTTTGTCTAAATAGGTGCCCCCAAATTTGGGGAGACCTCCTTCAGTGTATAATTCTTCAAGTATTTTTTTAATATCACGCATGACATGGTCATGTCTTTTACCACATAATTCGGCAATTTCACGACTAGACATAGTCTGAGTGGTAGCACTATTAGCAGTGCTTTCTTTAATTTCTATAAGAGTGTTCATGAGAACTCCTAGTTGTTAGAGGTTTCTTAATGACACTCCAGAAGAGTGCCGGGCGCTAAGAAACACGGCAACTAGCCCGTCGTTATGCTTTCCCTGTGAAGGTATTTTATAGCATAACCACACCCGACAGATCTATTATACGCATGTAGCATATAATGAGTCAAAGCTTTTAAATTGCGGAAAAACAGTTATTTCGGCAACCAATCCGCTAGTTGTTTTAAGGTGTTTCTTAGGCACCTAATTCGACAATAGACACATTGTTGCCACATTGTCAATAGGTGACTTCATATTTTTAAAATAAATAAGCGTATCTTTACTTTATTTCCCGCAAGATAAGCTTATACATACCAGATTCAGAGGCTTGGACATCTGTGATAGTGAAGTGCTCTTGAGAAGAGGGAGCTTTGCTGTCTTCAGGGGAAATGATTACAACACTATCTTCCGGTTTTGGTGGTAATCCTCCAATGTCATTGATACAAAGATCAAGTTCCTTTCTTGCAATTGTAGTAGGGATTCTACCACCGGCATCCGATTCCGAATGCTTAATGGTGTAAATCGCTGTGATACGAAAAGATTGCTCGTTGTCCTTTCGCGTGTAGATGATGGGCTGCCCAAAAGTATTGCGCACATCTTTAACCATTTGGTTTAGCAGCCCGTGCCATCGCATGTTATTTCGCTCCAATCACTGCTTTAAACAGCATTTCAGGGCGTGTGCAGATGTAGAGCGGATAGCTGTAGACCTCCGGTTTTACCCATGCATTACGGTCGTGGTCGACGATTAGCATCGTGTAGAGAGGTTTTCCAACCGTGTTGGCAAAATCCAAGCTTTCACCAGGAGCAAAGGTTTTTTGGAATACACCAGGTGCATCAACAGGAAAGAATTGACATTCATTAGGTTTAATTCCTATGGCGCGCTTTGTTCCAGCCTTCGCACTCACATTATAGTTGTGAATACTTCGGTAATTAATGAAAGTGATACCAGCAAAGTCAAAACTACCAAAGCTTCCCGAGCCACGAGCACTTGGTGTTGCAACACCTCCTGCGCTATTGAGTGTCTGTGCTAAGGCTGTGTTTAAATAGGTCTCACGAATTGTTTTATGGTTTTTCAACTTGGAAAAGAATTCATTTCCACAAAGCCCAATAATCCGTGAACGATCAGAAAATGCTCCTTTTGAAGCCTCAATCATCCTCATAATGACTTGGTCAACATTGTCAGCAACATTGGTGGTTTCATTATTCAGTTTAAAGTCAATGGGCTTTGGTGGTGTAATTTCCCATTCTTTGTACCAATCGACAATTACCGAGCCATCAGCATCAAGGACAACACCTTGAACAGCGCCGAGTTGCATATTCTCCCATGTCAATTCGATTTCAGAAATCAGTTTCTTTTGTTTTCTGGTAATATATTTCATTGCTGTCTCTAACTGATCTTCTGCGCCAAATTCACGCCGGTTTTGGATTTCTTCTGATTTTATGGTATCACTTTTGGCAATCCGTGTTGTTTTGAAAAACCGAAGATTACGACCCTCTCTATCACCTTCTGCCAAAGGTGCGCCACGTTCACTGGTTTGAATAAGCGAAAATGTATTATCACGCCGTTCAATCCCAACCACTGTGGTACTGGTTTCAACTTCCTCAAAAAGATTAAGAGAGCTCACAAGACCAGGTTGAAACTCATAGTTTTCGATGGCTTTCATCATTGTGATGCTTGAGAAAGCATCATGTTTAAAAAAATTCATATCCATGTGTGCATTCTCCTATCGCAATAGAATGTTGTTCTTGTCTTCTAAAGACTGAATGGCTGCTTTCTTTTGCTCATCCGTGATGGCATCTGGCCATAGCAGTTCAGAAGCTTTTACAGTGCATAAGCGTGCTGTAATCACAGCGCGTTGATCTGTTTCTGTTGCATCAATAGTGGCAAAAGAAATCCCTGCCGGTGTTTGGCTGCCATCTGATGCTGCTGGATTAAGGGGGATATATTTTTCTGATGCTGTAATTTTCCCCATGACAGTTCCCGCTTCAATGAATGCTCCTGATGCAAACACCACTTCTTCGTTTGACATATCGGGGTCGTAGGGTCCAAGATAAGCGCCATTGCGTACGTCGTCATAAATAATATTCGTCATTTCACTGCCCTCCAAGCTGCTTCCCATTTTGCGTGAATCTTTGCCTTGCTCGTCCCATCACTATGAGGGGTATAAGGCGAGAGTTTTAAAGACGCGCTTTGAGAGCTAGCAGCCGTCAACACACACTGGCGTGCTTTTTCGAGACTCATACCGTTTTGAATAGCTTTTGCTGCGTCAAAAGAAACGCCTAATTGCTTTGCTTGCTTTTCAAGGTTGGTCAGTGCTTTTGCGCGCTTTCTTTCTTTTTCAAGCACGGCTTTCATATCTTCGCGCTTGTTTTCATTGTCTTCGTTGTCTTCATCCTCATCTTCGTTTTCTTCTTCATCGTCGAAGTCTTCGGCGTTTTTGTCGATGTCACTATCGTTTTCGTCCTCTTCCTCGTCATTGATGATGTCGACAATTTTTTCATCATCATCTTCTTCAGCGCGGTATTGTGTGCGTGCCATGTGTTTTGTCCTTCTTTTGTTGTTGATGTTGGGTTTTGTGATATGGAATCCGTTAAGGCTTCCAAAGCTTGCGCAAGGGTCCCCTGCGCATCTGCTAATCCAAGTTTGAGAGCTTGGGTGCCTATAAAAGTTTCTGCCTTCGTGTCACGAATTGCATCAGCATTTAAGCGTCTGTTTTGCGCCACCAAATCGACAAACATCTCGTAGAGCAGGGCGCAATCGGCTTGCATTTTTATCTGTGCTGTATCGCTCAAGGGTTCATGAGGATTGCCATGAACTTTGTGATCACCTTCAAAGACAAAGGTCCATTTATGCCCATGTTTTTCATCTGCACGGGATTGGTCAAGATGGGCGCAAACGACACCAATCGAGCCCACAACACCCGTGCGTGCAACCCATATTTGAGAAGCCGCACAAGCAATGGCATAAGCTGCTGAACAGGCAAACTCATTGGCATGAGCCCAAATGGGTTTGTCGTATTTTTTTGAGAGTGCTTGAAACTCTTCAACCAAATCAAACACACCGCCGGCTTCTCCACCACCACTGTCAATATCCAGTAAGACAGCGCGAACATCAGGTTGTGCAATGGCCTCACGAAAAGAAGCCCTTAAACCTTCATAAGAAGTTAACCCTGAGAGAGCTCCAAGCCATGCACCGCGGCGCACAAGCGTGCCATGAACCGGTAGGATAGCAACATTGTTTTGCACTACATAAGTTTCAGGGGGTCTGAAAGCTTCTGTATCCCCTTGTCCAAACGCCCCGATGGGAAACTTTTCTCCCTCAAAAAGACGCGGCGCAAGAGCATTCAAAATGATATCAAGTTTTGTCGATGCAAGCATATGAGGAACACCAAAAAGCCGTGATGCCAAAAACGGCATGTCGAGATTATTCACCATTTGCATGTGCCTCACTGCCTTGGTTGCTTTCATAAGTGTCAGAAGGTTCTGAATCTGCGGTATCAATTACTTGATTGCTACCAGCGGGTGCCGCCATATCGGTGTCAAAAGATAAGCCGCGCGCACGAGCATCTGTGTGTTCTTCTTGCATTTCGGCATGAATGCTGTCGATATCAAAGCCGCGCTCGGCAAGTGCCATGCGTCGTGTTTTCAAGCCTGCACGGATTTCTTCTTTTTCCGCCGAGATATCTTTGTTTGGATCAATCATTTCCAGGGGTGGTGCAAAGCTTTCACATTGGAGCCATGGCAAGGGATTTTCTTCCCACTCTGGCAAATTGACGCATCCAGAAAGCACTGCCATTTCAACAAAGCGCTCCCAAACAATGCGATTGAACTGAAAAGCAATGATATGTTCGCGCCATTGTTTGACGTGCCGTCTAAACTGAATGATAGAGGTACGCACATTGGAAAAATTCCCCCGCGTAACGTCTCCAGTCACAACGGCATAAGGCATATTGAGAGCCGAGCAAATTTTTAAAATATTACGATATTGAAAGGCTTCATAAGAACCACCAACCTCAACAGGACTGGAAAATGTAATTTGTTTTTCGCCATCCACTATGTTGACTGATCCAGGGTAAATTTTATCCACGTCAGCTGCCTCTTCGGTCTTCTTTGGGGGCGTCGTTTGCTCACGATTTTCCTCTAATTTCGCATCATGAGATTCCTTCCCTGTAATAAACACCGCAAAAAGAGCTGCTGTCCTTTTTCTATCAAGTTCTGCATCATCATAGGATTCGAGTTGAAAGATTTTTGTCATACAGCGTGTTATTTTGGGAGAACCGCGCAATTGTCCAGCAATACGGCGCTCTTTGATGTGAAGGACCATTTCAGCAGGGACACGCACGCGCTCTTGGCTCTCAAAGACTGTGCTTGCAGAACAATCATCATAGGGGTGATGTTTCCAAAAATGATAAGCAACGCGCTTATCACTGGCATTAAATTCAATCCCCATACGAATGTAATTGCCTTCAATCTCAGCAGGTCCATTATAAGTGAGATCCAGCATTTCAGTGGGATAAACTTGCAACTGAAGTGGCACACCAGAGCGCCCGTAGAGGTCAACATAATGTAATCTTACAAAGCATTCTCCGGTTAAAAAGACCTCTCGTGCAATCGTTGCTTGAAGTCCATAAAAATTGGCATCTTCATCATAGTCCGCCTCATCAACCCATTGCCACCATAAGTCTAAAAGCTTTTTCTTTTCTTCTTGAAAACCTTCAATACGAGGATAAGGTTTAATCCCATCACTGACAGCCGCAGAGACCCATTCCTCTGTTGCAGACCCATAAAGAGCTTCATTGTCATAAAGCCATCTTGAACGGGCAACAATAGTATCACCGCATTCCTCAATGGCTTTATTAATATGTTTTTTGGCGGGGTCAAAACCACCCATGCGACGGCTTTTACTTGCCGCTTCAAAATGGGGATTGTGTTGACGAGAAATTTTAAAAAAGCCTGTGAGTTTATTAAAAAAACCAGCCATTAATAGCCTCGTGATATATTAAAATAGAAAACGCGTGAACGCTTGCGTCCTTCAAGGTCCGCTATTTGTGTATTGATCATCTCAAGTGCTCTGCGCAGTTCTTCAACAGAACGGTTGCTGACTTGCTTATCGCCATGGCGTACCGATTGTGCACCTGAATAAAGAGCCTCTTCAATTTGCTCACGCCGCCTTTTTAAGTTTTCAAGTCTCAAAAATTTGCTGTTAATTGGTTCTAAAGTTTCATCCACAAATTACCTCCAATCCTCTTGCATATAAGGATTCATCATTGTTCTGAATGGCTTCTTTTGAGGCTGTGCTATCTGAGATCTTCTTGGAGCAGGAGAGGGGGAATGTCTTGGTGTTGGCTGCTCTAAAGAGCCCTCAATTTTAAGTTTTTCCAAACGCTCTTCTAAGATATCGACTTCTCGATTAAGGTTTATTCCTGCCGAAATCAGACCTTGTAAAGCAGCATAAGCATAAACCCTACAGTCCAAGGCTTCATTTCTTGCTTTTTCGCTTTTTTGCCATTCAATGCGCTTGAAGCCTTTAAAATATTTGATGACTTTTCTTTCAGCGGTTAGCTGATCAAAATATTCCCGATCAAGGTTTTTGTGAAAGTGTGTTGCACCAGCACCCGATGCTTCAGGACCGGATTTTTTAAACCGTGCCGTGATAATATCTTTTGCTGCATCAACACCAACAATATAGAGATTAATCTGCCCCTTGTTGTTTCTACTTGGACGGCGCGGCCATACCGCACGCCATCCCGCTTGCCCCTTAATTCCCCAGATACGCCGCCCTTCACGGGGGCGCACGTAATTATAAACCGCTTGTGTGTGTCCACCACCGGTATCAATACAAGCAGCCGTTATCTTGATGCCATCTTTATAGCCTGGATGTGGCCAGCGTCTTGTAAGATATTCATCCAGCTGGTCCCACACTTCAAAAGAAGAGGGATCACCAGGAATGACGTGATAATCAATATGCCAGCTTTCTTCACTGCGTCCCCATCCCACCACTTCAAGTTCTAACCGGTCATTTTGCACATCAATACCCGCTGTCAACAACACGGCTTGTTCTGGTGCCAATGGATAATCTTCACGTTTTGCATAGAGGCTATCAGGGTCAACAACTTCGCCGGTTCTGTCCTCCCATGGCTCTCCAAGAACTGTGTTAATAAAAACTTGCAAAAGAGCAGGGTCTTCTTTGGCTCTTAAAAATTCGCGCGCACAATCGCCCCAAGTCAGCCATGGCGAATAAAGCGCTGAAATATGGTAAGAACGCAGACGAGGCTTACTTGACTCCTGTGTTGCGATCCAGCAAGCACCGTTTTCTTCTGCCATTAAGGTGGACTTACGATGTTCGGCATGTTCATGACCACAATGCGCACAAACAAAAACAGCTTTTTCGGGGGCGCCTTTTGGCCACTTGATTTGTGACCAAACAATCGGTTGTAGCGTACCACACGCATCACAAGGAACATTGTAATATCGCTGGTCTCCTAGCACAAAATCCTTGGCGATACGGCTTGTGTCACGGTGTGTCGGCGTGGACAATTTAAAAATTTTACGTTGAATAAAAGCAGAGGTTCGTTTTTCAGCAATTGTTACAGGATCGCCTTCATTATCGACATTCAATGGGTAAGCATCGACTTCATCCAAAACCAAATAGCGAATAGGAGAAGAACGCAATCCAGCAGCACTATTTGCTCCTGTAATCATCAATGTTCCCCCATAAAATTCCTTTGAAAACATTGTATTTCCACTGTCTCGTGCACGAGCAGGGGCAATGCGTTCACTTAAAGCAGGGCTAGCTGAAATCATAGGATCAAGACGAGACTTTGACAGTTTCTTAGCTGTCTCAACTGTCGGCATCACATACAGTGCCGGTCCTGGACTATGATGAATGGCATAACCACAAAAGTTCAACGCTGCTTCCGACATTCCAACCTGTGCCCCTTTCATCACAATGGTTGTTTCAGTCGGATCATAAACAGAAAGATTATCCATGATCTCTCGTAAATAGGGAGTACGTATAGTCCTCCATAATCCAGGCTCAGCACTCGTAACTGTGCTCAAATAACGATTTTTATCAGCCCACTGGGAAACAGTATAAGGCGGGTCAGGACGGCGTCCTTCATTCGCATAGCAGAAAAAGAGCCCAGCACCAGAGGACGAGGGCGAAGCATCATTTGTCATGTTCTGGATTCTCTTCTAAAATGTTGGGATCGTGAAAAGAAATAGGGACGACATTTTCCATTAAAGCTTTGCGCATATGATGATCGATAGCTCCAATAAGGCTCGCAGCATCACATCCCACTTGCGCCGCAATTTCAGCACCAAAGCGATAGGCAAAATTGAGCATTGTATCTCGATGCGCTCTTCCAAAGTTCCATGCTTCTTTTCTCACTTCTTCACGATCGACAGTTGTTTCGCGTAACTTTTCCAGAGCAATCTTTTCTTTTGCTAGCGCAACTTGCATCCGCTCCAGTTTTATCTTGTATTCATTGGCTCCATCTGTGGAGGTTTGTTTGATCTTTGTCCGCACCTTTCCATCAGGCGCTAAAAGTGAAGCAGGGCGCTTTGTTGGATTCTCATTCCAGATGCTTGTGGCAAGGGCTTCATTGACAGAACCATCTTCAAAAAGAGCCTCATCAAATTTACCTGTCTTTATCCGAGAAACCACCGCATTATGTGAAACACCCATCTTTTTTGCAAACGCACGAACCGATAGACCCTTACGCGTTTTCTTATTCATAGTTGCTCCATTTTGAATGGTATATACGAATTATTGTACACTTTAATTATTGACAAGGTTTTATTTTTCGTGTACATAAAATATATGAAGATAGTGTGGGATGAACCAAAAAGAGCTTTAAACATTGATAAACATAAGCTTGATTTTGCTGATGTTATTTACTTTGACTGGGAACATGCTCTTATTGATGCAACACATTCAAACCGCATGAAGGCTATTGGACATTTTGCTGATGGCACAACAGTTATTGTTTTTGCAAAGCTTGGCAATGAAGCGATATCCATTATCAGTTTTCGTCAAGCGAATAAAAAAGAAAGAGAGGTTTTCAATGACTATCAAAAAAACCTTTGAAACAGGATGTGGCTACACAAAAGAAGATTGGGACGCTGTGGATTCCCCACCACTAACAGATGAAGAACTTGCACGCTTAAAGCCAGCTAAAGACGTTTTACCAGCCTCCTTTTTTAAGTATGTAACAGAAGAACGCCGTAAACGCGGGCGTCCACCCGTTGAATCTCCTAAACAAGCGGTTACTCTACGCCTTGACCCAAACGTTATTGCTTCTTTTAAAAAACAAGGAAAAGATTGGCGCACACGTATGAGTGAAGCTTTAAAAAAAGTAAGCGGTAGCTAAACCAACCACCTCCGTTCTTTTTTGCAAACGCACGAAGCGATAGACCTTTTCGAGATTTCTTATTCATAATTTCTCCTAGCTTTACTTCTCTGCTATAAGAAGTAAGAGTTTACGGTGTTACGAATGATTGACAATCGGGTATAATCGGGTATATATTCCGGTATGAAAACAGATACACTCGAAATTACACAAGAATTGTTGTCTCTCATTACTGAGATTGATGAGTTCAAAGGCGCATGGCGTGCCCTTGGTACTCTTGCACCTGAGCGATTGAACGCCCTTCGCCATATTGCTACTGTTGAAAGTATTGGATCTTCTACACGCATTGAAGGGAGTAAGTTAACAGACCGCGAAATCGAACAGCTTTTGGTAAACTTAGAAATTAAACGCTTCAAGAGTCGTGATGAACAAGAAGTTATCGGCTATGCCAAGGTTATGGAAACAATCTTTCAATCTTGGAGTGATATTTCTATTACTGAAAATCATATTAAACAACTTCATCGTGATCTTTTGTATAATAGTGAGAAAGATCAACGACATCGAGGTGAATATAAGACTTTACGCAATGATGTAGCAGCATTTAATTCTCAAGGGAAAATGGTTGGCATTGTTTTTGAAACAGCTACACCATTTGATACACCATACCGAATGCAAGAGCTTATTACTTGGTTCAATAAAACCAATGAATTAAAGGATCTTCACCCCTTACTTACGATTGGTATTTTTAATGTCACATTTTTAGCTATTCATCCTTTTCAAGATGGAAATGGACGTTTAAGCCGTATCTTAACCACCCTTCTTTTGTTACAAAAAGGTTATGTTTATGTACCATATTCATCACTTGAAAGCATTATTGAGAATAATAAAGAAAGCTATTACTTATCTCTGAATCAAACTCAAAAAACAATTTATACTAAAACACCCAATTGGGAACCTTGGATACTCTTTTTTTTACGTGCTCTACAAAAACAAAAACGCCAATTAGAAATAAAAATAGAGAGTGAAAAAAATGCTCTTTTTTCCTTATCTGAATTGGCTCTTAATATTCTTGATTATGTGCGTAATCACGGACGTGTTACAACCCGCGATATGGTGCGTGAGGTTGGTGCAAGCCCTAATACACTTAAAGTAACCTTTACATCATTAGTTGAAAAAGGTCTTTTGATACGTCATGGTGGTGGACGATCAACTTGGTATAGTGCACCTTAATTTTATTGCCTTCTTAACCACCTCCCCATTTTTGAGAACGGGAAGGGGAGTTGTGTTTTTTAAGTTAAGCAACCTTTTTAATGGGAGACTCCAAATTTGGTTCGTAAGCTTTCAATAAAGGCACCATAACTGTAGGAAATTCTGAATATCCAAAATCTGTAAGAATTGCTAGAATCTTGAGTGCATTCGGCAACTCATCTTGAAGTTTTAAAATCAATACTTTTTCTATCATGCCCATGACCTGAACCAGCGCATTACAATCCCCATATCCAACGCTTTGATGATTAGAAAATTGAGATAATGCCATCCACAAATCGCATAAAAAATTGGTATCTACCTTCATTGTACACCTCCATGGATTTGTTCTCTTAAACATGCCAATCCTTTTGGTGTAATTTTTGTTGAAGGCAGCACCTTTTCTGTTCCATCCGGTCTTTGAATGGTAATCGCAGGGCAATCCATGAATCCTTTCTTTATCTTATCCTGATAAGGTAACAGAGGCGCTCCTGGAGCACGTCGATAGACCCAATCATGTTTACGCAAGTAATTGGTTAAATCCTTAGGTCTTACCTCTAACATCTTTGCTGCTTCAATTAAGCCAAACAAACCATCAGAGCGCTTTAAACCATCCAAAGCTTTTGCTTTTGGTACTAATTCTGCAATAACATGATCTTTCTGTTCGATTTGATTTTGTAAGTGATTCAAAACACCAAGTAATGCTTCGGGCTTGGAGTAGTCAACTTGTGGTGTTGCTATCTGTGGGGTTGCTACTTGTTTTAAAAGCCGTTCACATTTGATAAAGTATAAACGAGCTTCTCTACCTTTCTTATTATTCTCAAGCATAGAGAGTTCTTTTGCTACACTTAAAGTTAGATGATAATCTTTAGAGGGACGACCGCCTTGGAGGTTTTCCCCAAAATTGGTGAAAACTAAATAATCCTGATTTTCTAATAAATTATATTTGTTGATGCGATATTTAATCCAAGTAGAGAAATCTTTACCTACTTCTAAAAACGCATGCAAATCACGAGCGTTAACAGTTTGAACAGTTTCCTGATCAATAACCTGTTCTCTAATTTCTATAAGAGTATTCATAATGAATTCCTTATGGTTAGATGTTTTTGATTGACACTCTAAGAAGAGTGCCGGGTGCTCAAAAACACGGCCATAAGTCCGTCGTTACACTTTCCCCGCAAGGGTATTGTATAGCGTAACCACACCCGACAGATATTATTATACGCATGTAGCATATAATGAGTCAAAGTCTTTAATGTATAGAAGACTGATTATTTCGGTAACCAATCCGCTTATGGTTTAAGGTGTTTTTGAGGCACCTGATTCGATTATTCATATTGTCGCTACATTGTCAAGTAGCTTCTGATAATTTTTTGATATTTTTGCTAATTTCATCTCTGAATGCCGGGTGCTAAGAAACACGGCACATAGCCCGTCGTTACGCCTTTCCCAAAAGGGTATTGTATAGCATAACCACACCCGACAATATCATTATATGCTTGTAGCATACAACGAGTCAAAGTTTTTAATTGGCGGTGAAAAGATTGTTTCGGCAATCTATCCGCTATGTGTTTAAGGTGTTTCTTAGGCACCTGATTCAACAATAGATACATTATTGCCATATTGTCAAGCAGTAAAAACTATGTTTGTGAAAAAATAGTTTCTACCTGTAAACTCATTTTTTTACTATAGCGTAGAGGAAAATAATATCTAAAGTATTTGCAGGGATAGCGGTACACGTAAAATTTATATTGACGTTATTCTAGAGTAATGTCTAATATATCTTTCGATTCAACAAAACCGCTCATAAATGTTACTTTTGCTGGCTTATTCAGAATGTGAGCTATTTTAGCCAAATCAAACATGGCTTTTCCAGCAATGTTATTACAGTACCAATTCCCTAACTGTCCATTAATTCGTAAAGTACAGTAATATGTACTCATATTCATTGTAACCAAATCTATATGACCCTCTTCTACATAAGGTCCAGCGATGGAGGGTTTTATCATTGATATTATCATTATCAAGGGTAGAAGTATTTTTTCTTTAATTTTCATAATTGTTTTCTCCTTTAAAATTTAAATTAGTAGAATTTAATATCATCCTTACCCTAAAGGATAAAGATTTTTGGGATCTTTAATATATAAGTAGATTGGCTTTTTTCGGTGAGTTCCTACTGCTGATTGCTTATGTAATCCACTTTATAGGCGGTTCTATGGGCAGCAAGTCCTACATCCAATGGTTTATAGTATTTATTTTTATATTTACGCCCTAAAGAACGAGGCTTTACAATATGAATAATAAGATTATTCTTTTTATTTATGTGTTATTATAAAATATATAATTTACGGTATAAGTAGATATGTTTGTAATCTTATTTTAATCAAGATAAATAAATGGTGTTGCAAGTATAGTGTAATAAGATTTCCAAAACCACTCCGTTCCAAAAATCTGTGCTGATTTTATGGGGGAACAGGATGATCTTAACTGGCAGTGAGCATATGTAACCCATGGCACTAGATTCCAAGCTTGATGTTCAACAGGGAAAGCGGCTAGCTGCGGTTGAGCTCCTCCTGATGTAAGGCCCGCATATAATTGCTCTCTGTAATCTGGATTCCGAACAAATGGACCAACAACTCCCCCGCTCGATCTTTGCCACCCAATAATTTGTTCCCAGTGAATTACACCCAATGCAGCGACTTCTCGCTCATGTTCATATGGAGAAAATCTCCCTAACGATGCATTAACATCAATGAAATTAGGGGTAACTCTGATATGATAAATATAACCATCATGATTAAGGTAATCATATACCCAATTAGCTGCAATAGGGTAGTATCTTGTTGTAGATACATAGCCAGAATTATAGCGTGACATTCCTGTTGCAGTTCCATGTACATGATTCCATAAACTTATATCTGGTGGAGGTTGATTAGGCCGTGTTCCATCCATCCCTCGTGGTAGGAAACCGCCATCACGTTTTACTTCTTTAGGAGACTGCATAACCGCTCGATAAACTGTATTATTATCATTGTCATTGGCAAAGACATGCTGTGAAAACACAACAATTATTATAGTAATAAATAATTTAAACATTTTTTTCTAATCTCATTACTTAAATTAACATCTTTTCTGTGCTGAAAATGGAGAAGATAAGATCATGTTTTAAACTAAGCAGCTTTTACTATAGATCTTGTTAAAAACTGCTTTGCTTCTTCAATTAAGGCTTTATATTTCCTGTTTTCTTCGTTTACTCTGGAGGAATAGATTAAGACGAACATGGATAGGAACTAAAAGATATAAAGCTTTTTCAGTAGGATTCATGCCATTTCCAATGGTTTGGTAAATCAAAGCGTACGTCATTATCATAATTAACAAATTCGCTTCTTAATTTTTTTTCACACTCAATGAAATAGTGACGACCTTGGTGTCTTTATTTCATTGCGTTCAATCAGGGAAAGCTATCTAGAGCGAGACTTGATGATTAATTGCTGTAACAGCTCCAGATTTTGCGCTCCCCAATTTTGAGGACCGCAAATCTTGTGTTTTTATAAAATCATTTATCTCTTCAAATTCATATTGCCGCCATATTGTCAAGCGGCAATGTAATCTTTTTCTAAAAAATAATCGCATACTGTACAGTGTACATATTGAAATTGTTATTTATCAATGAGTTAAGTGTACAATGTACAGTCGATTTGAAAATTCTGTCGCTAGCGATAGTTTGCGCTGTCCTGCCCCGCAACAGACCCAACCCGCCGGGAAGTACCTTTTGCATTGATTTTATTGTATTTTTTATGGAAAGAACCAAAGCATAAGTGATAATTTGCTTTAAAAATTACAATTAAAGTGAGTAGTGTGTTGACATAGCTTAAGAACATTATTTAGCTTTCTTATTGGCGGCATATTCTTGACGAGCAAGTTGGTACTGTATATTGGCAATTAATCTCTTATTGGCTTTTTTTATAATAGCACTTGCAATTTCTGGCTTGGACATCACTCCAGCAATTGAGGGTCCTTCTTGTTTTGCAATAGGGAATTGATCTCCGTCTGCTCTTTGAAAAACATTCCCATTCAGCTTTTTTAATTCAACACGCTTTGGAAAACTCCCACCTTTGATAAAAGCATGGGGTAAGATTTCTTTTTTTCCAAACATTTTGTAAGTTACACCGCGTTTTGTTTCTTTTGCTTGAAAAAATTTAAGAGGTATAGGTGTTCCAGAACCAATGATATCTGTCTCGAGAAGCTTTGCTGTAGCCTTTTCTTTAATATAAACGCCTTTTTTGACACGCTTTGATTGGGCTGATGTAACATCGGCAATTTGTTTTTCTGCAAAGCGTTCGACTTGTTTTGCTGCGGTGTTTACAGCATTACGCAAAGCCCAATTAAGGCGTGGTGCTTGAAGATTGGTGAAGGTATCCTTCACCTGTTGAAGATACCATTTTTGGTGGATGATTAACTTCAACTTCTAAGCCTTTTTTGGGGTAGGTGTTGATGACTTAGAAACTTTAGATGCTTTGGGCTGTTCGAGTGAAATTTCTTCTATTGCTGATTCAGATGATGTTTGTACGACTTCTTGTTCTATCTGCTTAATCTGTTCAACTGCCTTTTCAGGTTTTGCTGTTGTTTTAACGTCAACAAAAGGTTTTGCCGCATTGGCGCGCTTGAGACGTGCATAGACCTGATTAGAAACTTCAACAAATGGATTATTGGATGTTGATGGTTCAAAGCGAACAGTGCTTTTATTGTCTCCAACCACACACATTGGTTTAGTGATGACAGCTTTCATCATTGCTCCTTTCGAGTCATAAATTAGTCCATTAATGATTTTTGTTATTTGAAAAATAGATTAGCCGGAATTACCCAGAAAACAGGGCTTTCTAGCCACGTTTCAAGTTCACATTTTACTGAATTTTAGGGGATATTTTTGAATTTTAGACGCAATAAGACTAATGCAGTGGTGTCATTAAATACGATTTTTCACATACTGTCAACAGAAAAATCAATATATTGTGTTTTTTATTTTTTTGATCAAAATGTGGTCTTTTAAAAGATGTCCTTTATTTCTCTTTAGCACAACATTTATGTTGCATTGAAACATTTTAGATGTTATATTATTATAATGAATAGCCAAGAATTGAAAAGATATCTTATAAAGCATGGTTGTACTTTCACCTCAGGGAAAGGTGGTCATTTGCTTGTAAAGCGTGGTTCTAAAAAATCTGTTTTACCTATGCATGGTACGCGAAAAGAATTAGGAACAGGATTAGTCCAGAAGATTCTTAAAGATCTTGACCTAAGATAAGCCTGAATATGGAGATGTAAATGAAATATGCAATTAAATTTATCAAAGATGACAATGATACTCTTCTTGTTGTCTCCAAAGATTTTCAGGAATTTATTACCTACGGTAACGACGAAAAAGAAGCTTTGGAACACGCTAAAAACGCGCTTTTAACAGTTATTATGGAGCGTTTTCAAGATCGTGAACCTATTCCCTTTGGACATCGTGATATTGCCTATCCTTTTGTTGAAGTATCTTCATTGGTGACTTTAAAAATTGCAATACATAACGCTATGATTGAAAAAAACTTACGCAAAGCTGATCTCGTACGTCTTTTAAAACTTCATCCAATACAAATTGACCGATTGTTGGATTTAAACCACTCAAGCAAATTAGATACTTTAGAGTCCACTCTCATTGCTCTTGGAAAAGAGGTTGCCATTAATATCCAAGATGCCGCTTGAAAACTACCGGTTTTGCGTAAAATGCTTATAAAGCACATTAAGAACAATACGCAATGAAAGCACAAGATGTGGTAGTGATTGATCTTCTATAACAAGATACTGTAATGCGGCATGAAGGTTATATTGACGGTGTAAACACTGCGCTTCTTGAACAACACCTTTTACAGCTACAAGATGTTCTGTTGCTATCTGTACCCATTTCTCTCTTGCTCCGTTATCAGAAGTTTTAGGCATTTCATCATAAATAGCACTAGGCAAGGCTTTTGCACATAGATAATTGTTTCTCACTTCAAGATATTTTTGTGCAGCATCATATTGGTCTTGATTGAGTTCGCCTTGCAAATAAAGCCGCCCGATATAGGTGCCGGAAAGCGGATTTTTAGCCTCTTCTATGGTCAAACCAAAGCGCTTAGCACGCATTTCAATTGCCAATTTATCCATGCGTTCATGCGGTGTTTTTGCTCGTGAGATGCGTCCATTTGGTTCTCTGATACATCCGTTAATCCGTGGACGACCACGTTTTGCACGTTTTTTTCTTTTTGTCATATTTTTTTCAATCAGAATGGTATGCTATCATTGTTAATGAGTGCGCTATAATCTTTAGCACCTGAAGCAACAGCATAACTTTGAGCAGTGATAGGTGAAGAGGATGCATCTCTTAATGACAGCATACCGTTATCAATCAAAATGGTATGCTGTCATTAAGAGATGCACTACGATCAGCAGCACCTGAAGCAACAGCATAACTTTGAGCAGTGATAGGTGAAGAGGATGCAGATTGCTCTTTCTTGCTATCAAGCAAATATAATTCGCCTTTAAATTGTGGTAAGACAATCTCTGTTGTATAATGTTCACCGCCATTTTTATCTTGCCATTTGCGTGTCTGTAATTTGCCTTCTACATAAACTTTTGAACCTTTGTTGAGATACTGAAGTGCAATTTTTGCCAAATGTGGATTAAAAACCACAATGGAATGCCATTCTGTTTTCTCTACTTTTTGATGGGTATTTTTATCTGTATAGCTCTCAGAAGTTGCCATACGAAAATTGACCACCTCAGCTCCAGAAGTCATTGTTTTGCTTTCGGGATCAGCACCAAGGCGTCCGATTAACATCACTTTATTTAGCATGTTTTTTCTTACCTTAAATTTGTATTTTAATACATAGAAAATCTTAGCATGATTTGCATATTTTTTCAATTATTTCAAAATGATATTATTGTTTTTTAACATATAAAATTATGTCTTAAAGCGCTCTTTGATAAATATCGATTGACATAAATGCATGGTGTATAGTATCAAGTATCAAGAGGGTATATATGGCAATCGTTAGTTTTAAGCATAAAGGGTTGAAATTATTCTTTGAAAGAGGAGTCTGCAAAGGCATACAACCCGCGCATGCTAAAAAATTAGCAAACATTTTAGTAATTTTAGATACAATATCCGCGCCTGAACAAGTTACTCTTAAATCGTATCGTCTACATGCGCTTACAGGCGATTTAAAAGGTTACTGGTCAATGCGTGTTAATGCAAATTGGCGTGTTACTTTTCGTTTCATTGGGACAGACGTTGAACTGGTTGATTATCAAGATTACCATTGAGTTTTGAGGTGTTATTATGATGTACAATCCTCCACACCCTGGCGGCATTTTGAAAGAAGAATTGCTTGATGAATTAGGGTTAACAGTAACAGAAGCTGCAAATCGTCTTGGCGTTGCACGTTTAACTTTATCCCGCGTCTTAAACTGCCATGCGGCGATTAGCATTAATTTAGCTTTACGGTTAGAAAAAGCGGGTTTAAATGATGCGGAATTCTGGCTTAAATTGCAACAAAAACATGATTTGTGGCAAGCTCGGCATAACAGCCCAATCCCACATATTTCACCTTTAGAGCAAGTAGGGCATCTTTAAAAATACTTAGTCCATTTTTCTTCACACCTAGAGGTCATGTTCTTTAAAATCAAGCAACTTCTGATAGTTTTTTTACGCCTTTATTGATCTCATCTATGAGGGGTTCGTAATTGAGAACGCTTTTAGGAACATTACCACCATAAACCCACGCCTTCACTTGCGCTTTGGTACTAAAATCTGCTCCTTTTGGTGTATCGTAATACTGTCCACCATCAAACTTTTCACACTCTCTTGTGCCATCAGGATATTCGTAGAGGTTGTAAAAATACTCGGCCGCTCCGTCTCCCCAAGGGACATAACCAACAGCTGTTGCAACAAACTTTTTTTGCATTGGCTGTTTATGGTTTTTTAAGAACAGATCTTTTAATATTCTCATGCTTTTAGTCCATAATTTTACCAACTGGTCTATTTGTCTCAAATTTGACCGTACAGAGCTGTTTAATTCCTAATGTTTTAAGTTACATAAAATCTTTAAATCACTCTCTACGGTGCCATTTTATCGATTTAAATGCGTATCTAATCGTAAAACCATCAGCACTTTTCACTATTTTGCTGTTTTCCTTCAATGTCCTTTAAAATTTCTTCAAGACCTCTTTGAAGCTTTTCCAAGCAGACTGATGTTAACGGTGCCTCTTGTGCTTTTTCCGTTCTCTCAGGCTTTTCAAGGTTCTTTAGAAGACGATTAGCTTGCAAGCGAATATCGCTTTCAAGCTTTTCGCAATAACGATAAAAATCTGCTGTTGAGGGCATAAAGGTTGCATTTAATCCCTCTGCTTTGCCTTTTAAAGCGTTCTTTGTTGCCGTTTGCAATGCCCAGCTGCTCACACCTTCAAGAGCGTAAAGATACGCAAGAGCTGTTGACTTTGCATCTGATCCCAATTGGCTTTTGAGACCACTTGAAAGGACAAGATACGTCGTTTGGATTTCCTCTTCGCTCGCTTTTTTTTCAAGTTTTTTCAACGCATTATTGACTAATGAAGTAACTCTCTCCACTTCTACAATCGAGGGCTTTTGACCCGTTTTCCAAAGGAATGGTGGTTCTTTCTCCATCCTCGAATAAAAATTTGTAAACACTATCTGAATTTTTGATATCGGACATGTGCTGTGCAACTCGATAATTCCACCCGCGCTGTTGTCCTGTTTGTTCAATGCTTGCTTTTCCATAATTTTCTCCTTGTTTGTAATTTTTTGAATTTCTTACCCAGTTACGCCATGTTGCTTGCCAATCGATTTTGGTTGCATTTGCTCCGGCTTTTGAACGCCAATAATCTCGGAATTTTGCAATCTCGACTTTCACGCGCTCCGGAGGCAAGCCCTCTGCAATGGCAAAATCGTAATCGGGTTCAAAATCCGCAGGCAATCGACAACCGCGATTAGCTTTCGCTCGTTTTGCTTTTTCTGGAACGTTCTCTTGCTCGTGAATGGGAGGTTGGTTGTCTACACCCGTTGCGATTTGCTCTGATGTAGTCTCAACAGCAGCAACCTCTGTTGGTTCGTCAACCTGTTCGTTTGTTTCTAAACTTTCAGAACCAATTTCTTTTTTTGCTAAAACGATAGTTTTAGTTTTTTTATTATAACTGTTAATGTTAGTGTTATTGTTTATGTTATATATATAGGCATCATTAAGCATGTCGTAAGCATCATGCTTAGCATCCTTAAGCATACTGTTAGCATCATGCTTAATAACTTTAGCATCGTTAAGCATGGCTTTAGCATCGTTTTTATCAGGATTTTCAGAGGCTTTAGCATCATCACAAGCATCATTTGTATGTTTATCCCATCTTGCCTGCGCTGCTTTCTTTGCTCTCTCTGATAACTTCTTTGACCGAGATGTCTTCGATACCTTATCTAAGCTTTCATTAGAGTTATTGAGTTCTTCTTCAACTTTTAAACTCCATAAACACCCATCGTCTAAACGTTCGATATGACCTGTGCTTATTAAAACTTCTAACGCTTTCATAAACATTTTTACTGAACAACCAGTGTAATTAGCCCAGACCTTTGTGTTATTTAAAAGCGGCTCTCCAGTATAAAGCATTTGCAAACGCAATTTTATATAAACATTGCATTCAATGGGAGATAAACAAGCAAGATCAAGAATCCACCTATCTGCAAAAAGCCTCGTCCACGGTAATTTACTGGACATATATACCCCCTTCTTTCATTAAATATAAAATTGCTAAAGCATCTGCTTCGTTGTCGTCTTTCGGATTGTGTCCTTTTGTACGCACTGCCTTAATCATTTCTTCTTTTGAGGCGTTGCCTTTTCCTGTCGTCGCCTTCTTAATGGTGCCAACAGGAATGCCTTCATATGGTATCTGATGATGTTCACACCAAGCCGTTAAGTGACCTAATAAACCACCGTACACATGCGCTGCATCCGTACCAATATGCCGGCGCACCTCTTCAAAATACACCGCATCAATTTCATCAACAGACCTCTTTAGTTCAATAAGCCACCGTTTAAAGCGTAAATAACGCATACCACCGCCTTCAAAACGGCGTGATTGAAAATCTTCTGTATCGCTTGTTATATGACCATCCGCACCGCATATCGCCCAGCCTGTCTTGGTCCCTAGATCAAGACATAAAATGGTTTGTGCGTTAGTGATCATAATCCCCCCTTAAGGCTCTACGTATTTATATGTTTGCTATGACAGAGCGTGTTGTGATTGCCTGTCTTGAAAAAATGTTTATGAAAAAGTATCCTCCCAACGATTCTAAAAAAGTGGGGAGGGGAAAGATGCAAGAATGGATAAAGATATTTCTTACAGGTTTTGTGTCATTTGCTGTGTCGCTTTCTGTAGCGCTTATTTTAAGAAATAAAGACCGTAAAGAAGCAACCAAAATCCGCAAAGATGATTTAGAAAAAGCTGCAAAGAAACGAGAAGAAGATAGGGAATGGATAAGCAAGCAATTTGCAGAAAGCCAAGAACAGACGACAGCCCTTAAAGAGCAAGCGATATCGACAAAAGATCTTGCCAAATGGTCAGAGGAACATATTAAAATTTTGTTAGATAACAAAAGAGTACAGGATTTAGGACCGCCACTTTCCATATATGCAACTGGACCGCATCTTCCAACAAAGGACAAGTGGACGCTTCTTTTCTTAAAGGTAGAAAATAATGCACAAACTGTCGTCCATATTTTAAATATAAAGCTAAAAGATGGTTCTCGCTTTATTCTTGGATATGGCATCATATACAAACCTGAAACAAGATGGCAGCAAATGCAATCACCATATGTTAATCCTGATGCTAAGCCAACGTCACACAAATCACGCGGCTTCTGTGATAAAGCGAAGAATTTTCGAACGGGACCAGAAATCGATGTTAATATTTCTGTAGCTCCCTCAGAAGGCAAACCTTCGAGAATCCTTATTTTTGTAGCAGCACGTGAAGAAGATATAAAAGACCAAGTTACTTTAATCATTACCCATACATCCCCACTGCAACCAGAAACAAAAATGACTGTAACAACACAAACCAGCCTCATAGACTTTAAAAAAGTGGATTAACTCAATTCAGACGCACACTACACGCATCATTTATTAATTTGATTTCTTCTTCTCTTTTTTCGATGAGTTTATCCCTTAAGAAATCAAGCCTATTTTTGACTAAGGCTATAAATAAGATTAGCTCATTTAAGCGATAAAAAGATGACAACTCTTGAGAAAAATAATTATCAAACCAAGTTGTAAAAGCTTGCGTAAACACAGATGAAAACCATTGATTAAAATCATCGTACGGAAATAACGGAAAATAATTTCTATCATCACGCACAAAGATACTATGCAGCATATAGACAAAACAACCTGTTGATGAGGGATCTATACTTATCTCAAAACATGCATCTTGAGGCGAAAGGACACCATAATATATGCCTTCCTGTCCAATCTTATTAACAAGGTCGATCAACTGGACTTTACTTATAGTGATCTGTGGGACATCTATCATCTTTGATCTTTCTTTTTAAGAGTCTAAATGCTGCTGTTGTGACAGGGCGCGTTGTGATTGTCTGTCTTGCAAAAATGTTTTTGAAAAAGGAACCTCGCAATGATTCATTGTTAATTAACAATCCTCATTTTTGGCTCAAATGACGCAAGTTAAAAAACTTCTCCTGCAAAAATAAAATCGATCAATCTCGGTTCTTCTTTTTTGTTGATTAACTCAGTGATTTTATTATTTAATTCATCAATAACTTTCATCTGTGAAGCTAACTTTAGCCTTTGGCTGTATAGCGTTTCATTTTTTTGCTTAATTAAAGAGGATAGGTTTTCAAGTACTACTTGCTGTTGTTCAATTGACTTATCTCGCTCTGCAAGAGTTGCTTCATGCCATCTCATCCAATTATCAAATTGTGACTTATGCCATTCTTCTTGTTTCGCAAGAACTTTTGTATGAGTTCTATGTCGTTTTATAAGATCTTCTACGCTACAATCACGATCCGGTATTTGTATAAATTCTTCCACCAATCTATCTCCATTCTCAATTTTCGTATTACAACCTATTAATCTACAAATCCGTGTGTAGAGTTTCTTCAATATTCCGTTTCTCATGATCTTTCTTCTTTAAGAGTGTGAATTATGCTGTGGGTGTTTGTTATCAGCTGTAGTCAGTGGCACGCCTACCTCTTCAAGAGAGGGGCTTGGGTATAAATCGACATACCAGTCAACGGGACGAACAATACCATTGGTTGTCTTTTCAATCTTTAAGACAATTTCAGGCTCAGGAAACCGCAAGCCGCGTAAATACCTGTTAATCGTACTCTGTGCTACGCCAACTTGCTTCCCAAATTCGGCTTGAGATAGTTTATTTCGTGTGAGATATGATTTCAATTTTTCCATAATTCAAATAAATACCATAAAGGACTGCTTTAGTCAATAAAAAATACCTTTATGGACTTTGTTAAATAAGCAGTCTTGGTGTAAGGTTTAGAGCATGCATATAATTAAAAAATTGAGGAAAGATTTGGGACTCACACAGGTGAAATTGGCTGAAAAAGCTGGTACCACGCAACCTCAAATAAAACGGCTTGAAAAAGGTGAGCGAAAATTAACCAAAGAGTGGGCGGAAAAGTTAGCACCACATCTTGGTGTAAAGCCATTTAATCTTCTTTTCCCAGAAAACGAGGAAATACATCCCATATCTAATGCTATTGGAATGATACCGGTGATAGGAAAAGTTGCTGCTAGCTCGTGGATGTCGGTCGAAGATATGGATTTTGGATTTGATGACATAGAATATGTACCCAGCACCTCGAAATACCCAGCTCACTTTCAATTTGCTTTAAAAATCGAGGGCAACTGCCTTAACAAAATTGCTCGTGATGGTGATCAACTTATTTGCGTAGACATAATAAAAGCCGGCATTAATGTGGAACCTAACGATCTCGTGATAGTTGAACGCAGCCGATTCAATGGTCAAATGATTGAGCGTACAGCTAAACGTATACGTCAAACTATTAGTGGATTTGAACTATGGCCTGAAAGTACTGAACCCAATCATCAAGAACCTATCAAAATAAATGGGGCAACTGATGGAGAGGAGATTCGTGTAGTTGGGAAAGTTCTTTGGATTTTAAGAAAACCCTGAAAACAAAGGAGAAGCGGGAATGGGGACAGTAGACGAGAGCTTAAAAATAATAGCTGATAAAGTCAAAAATCATTCAGATACTATGTTAACTGAAGAAGCGGTCAAAACAGCGGTCGTTTTACCCTTTCTGCGCGCACTTGGGTATGATATTTTCGATCCACTTGAAGTCATTCCCGAGTTTACTGCTGATGCCGTTGGTAAAAAAGGTGAAAAAGTTGACTATGCTATCCGTATAGACGGTGAGATACGTATTCTTTTTGAGTGCAAACCGATATCTTGCGAATTGAGTTCAAAGCATTTAAGTCAATTATATCGATACTTTAGTGTAACGAATGCTAAATTCGCGATTTTGACAAATGGTCGATTTTTTCATTTTTACACAGATCTTGATGCTGCAAACAAGCTCGATAATAGGCCATTCCTTACTTTTGATGTAATAGAATACAATACTGTGGTACTTACAGAGCTTAAAAAGTTTGAACGCTCAGCATTTAATATTGAAAATATATTGGTGACAGCCGAGCAGCTCAAATATGTATCTGGAATAAAACAAAACATCCAAAAAGAAATAGAAAATCCGTCCGAAGGTTTTGTTCGTGTTGCTTGTGCGGATGTTTATGAAGGGCGCCTGACTGCTAATGTCTTAGAAATGCTCACAGGTGTTACTAAAAATGCGTTTCGCGAAGTAATATCTGATGCGGTAAAAAGTCGGCTTTCTAGCGCTTTACAAACAACAACTGAAACCGACAAGCAAGATAATATTGCTACATCTATTGGTAATGAACATGTCATAATAACGACCGAAGAGGAAGTTGAAGGCTTCATGATTGTCAAGGCAATTGCGCGTGAAGTTATTTCTGCCGACCGTATTGTTATCAGAGATGCAAAGTCGTACTGCGCCATTTTAATTGACAATAATAACAGAAAGCCGTTGGTTCGACTGCACTTTAACAGAAAACGTAAGCAACTAGCCCTTTTCGATACTGATATTGATGAAAAAGTCGGTATTGAAACGCTAGATAATATTTATGATTTTGCAGACAGAATAAGAGAAACAGCAAAAAAATATTTATAAGATATTCTAACAACCTATGTATGCCGCGCTGAAGCGGGGTTTTTTTGTTCGTCCGCAGTTTTTATAAAAAAACTACGGCGTTATCTACCCATCGATTGGCTCTGTCTGCACACTGCCCCAATTTTTCCTGCACATAAATTTCAAATACAGCTAACTGATTTATTTTTTTACGGGATACTAGGAAGTATCATGCCTCTACACTGAACGCTACAATACCCAAACCGATTCGTAATAAATATTAAAGTTCATTTATAAAAAACCATTTTAGCATAAAATGACTTGACTATAATAATCCTTTACGGTATATTCCTCTATAACAACATATCACGAAGAAGCAAAAGCCGATCTGGTGTAGATTAAATTACATTGACACAAACAATTGCCAAGAGGCGTTAGGGAGGGGAAATTATGGATAAGCCAATTCTTATTAATTCTGATGAGATTTTATTAGTTGTCTACGATAATGATCAACATATTGGTCGGTCAGGTCCACTTGATGAAAGCCAAGTTTTAGGGATCGTTAATGAAGCGGATGATGTAATCCAAATCTTTCGCATCAATCTTTCTGAAAAGAACTGTGAAGACATTTCTGAAGAAATTGCAGAAGCATATGTAAAAGAAAACTTCGAAGATCTCGATGAGGACAGCAAAGTGCAGTCTTATGTATATGAAAGTGATGCTTACCATAGTCTTTTAGACGATATCGCAGAAGAAAAATATAATGATGAGATGTTTGGTACCTATGAAGAGCAGAACCGTTTGCAACCATGTGATGTCATCCCCAACTGTTCACCATACATAGTGCGTTTTTAAAAGCGCCCCTTTCAATCCCACCAATATGAGGTTCGTAATGGAAAAGCCTATTGCTATCCAGCACAATACAATCAAACACGAAACCGTTCAAACGGTCAACGCTCGTGAATTGCATGCATTTTTGGAAGTTAATTCCAATTTTAGAGATTGGATTAAAAATCGTATTAAAGAATATAATTTCCAAGAAAATCAAGATTTTATAATTTTCGCTAAAATTTTAGCGAAATCCTTAAGAGGGCGTCCAAGCATGGAATACCACCTTACCTTAGACATGGCAAAAGAACTTTCCATGTTAGAGCGTAATGAAAAAGGTAAAGAAGCCCGTCAATATTTCATTGAATGCGAGCGGCGTGTAAAACAAGTTGTTACACCACAAATCGATTACTCAAGTTCACAAGTGATGATTGGCTTTTTGAATTACCTACAAGGACAAATAAATCAAAAAGATACTATCATTGAAGATTTAAAACCAAAAGCAATGGCTCTTGAAAATTTACAGCGTTATAATGGGCTCTTTGGTCTTACAGAAGCCGCTAAAATACTCGAGATGCAACCAAAGCAATTCATTCTCTTCTTACAGCAAAAAGGTTGGGTTTACAGACGAGCAGCAGGTGGAAATTTGCTTCCTTATCAAGACAAAATCCAAAAG
>NZ_JH725096.1:404842-412342 GCF_000278155.1 Bartonella doshiae NCTC 12862 = ATCC 700133 | reverse complement strand
CGCAATTATAATCTTATAATTGATCAAACAGAATTTGACGACTCAGACACCCTCACAGCTGATGAAGTACAAAAAGAATTACAAAAAGCTGGATTTGCTTTAGAAAAAAGCAATGAGCTTCTTTCAATTCTCACACTGGTCGACCCTTTACAATTAGATCACTCTTCCCAATTTAACGATGCCCCAGAAGTACGTATTGTTCAGGAAAATGTGACGGTTTCTCCTCAAAATCCCCGCATTGATCTCACCAAAAACTATGCTGAAGATATTATTCCTATTCGTAAAAAACAAAAGATAGCCGATTCTTTCAAAGAAACCAACTATACACAAGAACAAATTGAACAAGTTACAAATACTCTAGCCAGATTGAATCGTTCAGATATACTTAAAGAGGGAAATCTTTTACGCATTGGCATCATCACACAACCTGGAGAAAAAGATCTTTTGGTACGTGCCAGCATTTATCAAGGGATGTATCATGTTCTCACAATCGCTTTGAGTGATAAAGGCGAATTTATTGAAAGTGCAGAACCAGAAATGTCTCCAGCACTGAAAACCGCATTTCAGAATGGAATTCCCCATATACATAACAATATAACGCAATTACCAACAGTTTATGATGCCATCTATAATGCTGTGCTTAACCATAACATGTCAAAAACACTTTCTCAGCATCTTATTCGTTTACTTGCCACCAATGTTGATATGAAAAGCCGTATAACACCAACTGATCAGCTTGAAATATTTTATGCTGCTCCACAACACAACGAGACAGGGAAAAATGGCAAAGAAAACGTGAAACAGAAAAACACAAATACAGATCCTGAAATTCGCTATATCAGTGCTACCTTTGGCAACACAACATATAAATATTACCGGTATCAATCAAGAGATGGAAGCGTTGATTACTATGATTCCGAAGGGAAAAGTTCAAAACCTTTTTTACTGCGCAAGCCTACTCCAAATGGTATTTTTGCTTCTCCCTTTGGTCCACGAAAGCATCCTATTTTAGGCTATATTCGCATGCATACAGGCGTTGATTGGGCGGCTCCAAAAGGATCACCGATCATTGCCGTAGGAGATGGTGTTGTCATAAAAATAGGAGTAACTGGGGGCTATGGAAACCACACAGAAATTCAACACAGCAATGGGTATGTCAGCAGCTATTCACACCAAAGCGGTTATGCACCGGACATCAAACTGGGAGCTAAAGTCCGTCAAGGACAAGTCATTGGCTATGTTGGAACAACAGGAATGGCAACCGGTCCCCATTGCCATTTTGAAATCATTGTCAATGGTGTAAAAGTTGATCCTATGCGCATCCGTATACCTGACAGTAAAACTTTAACAAACCAAGACTTGCAAGTATTCTTGCGTGAAAAAAACAATATTGATTCTCTCATAAACAGCTCAGTAACGTCATCGGACGATACTTCCTAAATCACCAGAGAAAAAACGGGTTAATGACAAAAGCAAGCTGTTTTTGTCAAAAAAAGACATGAATGATTCCCCCTAAATATCCGTTTGATAGTTTCGAAATAGTATAAGCTCTTTTGGCTGTTTTTCTTGTTTTCTCCTTTTAGAAGGAAAATTAGAAAAATAACCAAGAAGAAATAAAATTATGACAATCTTCCATATTTATTGCCCCAAAACAAATGTTCTTTTATAACTTTACAGTCATTGCCAAGGATATAAATTCTCTTATGCATTACAATATAGTGGAACTATCTCTGCAACAGATTTACAGGTGTAAGAAATCCGCAAAACCATTAGAGAGAAAGTTTTTGATGATTCTTTAAGGAGATGTATCTTGTAATTTTCCATAAAATTCAAGATACTTTCCATTATGAGGCGTTTTTAAACTCTTGTCTCGTTGTTTACTGTGTATTTTCCCTATCTGCTTTTCTCACTAAGCAATGCTGGATAAAGTCAATAAAGGATAAAAACTAACTTAATACGGCGCATAAGCTCTATAGAATGAGATTTCGACAGTGATTAGATTTTTGAGGCTGATCGCTCTGCAATAACCTTTTCCGATGATAGGAATATTTAAAGAGAAAGTTCTACTCTACAGTGTGATCTTACCACATGTTCACTCCTAAATAATGCAGTGCAATTCTCATAGCCCCCCTCTCCAACACGTCTTAATCGTGTAATCGCCATAACAGAACAAAACCTTACCAACAATGAAGATAAACAACGTAGAAGTGGAGATATCGATAAGCGTTTTAAAAGCAGAAGGACGAGCCTCAATTATAGATTATTTTTCAGGTCTTTATGGATTTAGCAACAGCCTACCAAAGAGTTATTTCTAAAAACAAAACACCCACCAAATGGATTTATTGCCAATAAAAGTAATGCGGGAAATCATACTTTTCGTAGCATCATAACAAACGGGATTCTGGTATAGAGAGCAACACTTAAAGAAAGGAGTAAAAACACCTCTCGTAAACCCTCTTCATATAAGAGCAATCGGTAACATTGGAGGCTGACAAATATAATGATGGTGCGCCGGCTTATTCCTTTAAAAGCGTAAAGACGGTGGTGCTCAAAAGAATTAACCATTCACGAGTGACAGTGTGGAATGGGCTTAAAAGCATTAAAAAATGTTTCTTAAAAAAGCACGTAAATATGCAACACACTGGCGGTACAATGGCGGTCTGTTTGCGTAAAGGAGGTGCTCCCCCCCCCTAGAACGCAAGAAATAAAAGCGTGTAGCAACGCATACTGTCTATTATCTAAAAAATTGCTCTAGACATTTTTAAAATTCGTAAAGTCGACTGAAAGGGTAATGGTAAAGATAAGAATTGGTTTTTACCCTTCAAACTTCATATTTTCCCCACATGAGGCTGGCTCTCCGTTTCAGAGAAAAGACATAGAGTGAAAATCTATGATAAAAGCCTTGAAGACGGAGAAAAATCCCCTTTTGACAACATCCCATATTTTACCGGACCACCAGTGCATTGCCCAGTACCACATTCAAGTATAGCAGTAAGCAAGTTTGCAGAAATCAAAAACACAAAGAGGAAACCTACCATTTTGCTGAGCATTGGGAAAAAAGCAAATACTTTAAACTTGCGCGCAAATTTAGTCAAAACCATGATGAAAGAAACCACAACAATATAAAGGACTGCAATTATAAATGCCCAGATATAAAGACGCATTCCAAAGAGTGTTGGACCATCTCCAAGATTACCGAGCGTGATTTGGAAAAAGATCTGCATAGCGGCAGAAAGACAAGTTACCGTACACCCGAGAACAACCATACCATAATGGATATTTTTTACCCTATGGAAAATGTTGAACAAAAACCCACAACCCGCAATTATAAAACCAAGGCGTTGAAGAAGACAAAGGGGGCATGGCACAACGGATGGTACAGGCTTTGTTGGTTGATAATAGAAAGTCATCAGCAAGACAACGCATAAGCCTATAAGTCCTAACACATTCATAAATATGGTGAAATGATGGTTTTTTTGCTCAACAAGTTCCATAACTATTCTCTCAAAAAGACATGTTTAAAGGTGAAACTACATGATGATAAAAAGTAAAAAGGGTGACAATGAACAGAATTGTCCAGGAAGCATAACTTATGTTTTTTTGCCAGATTATGATTATTATTGCTGTACCTAGAGCGACTAAAAACGGAACAAACATTGCTAAAAAATCTCCTTTCTTACTGACACGCAAGATATTGCAAAATATGTTTTAAAAGAGTCAAAACTTAATTTATTCACAATCATTATTGTGATAACTATAGAAAAACAGTAAAGTATAAAAACCACGAAAAGAGGATTTTAACAAAAGCACTTAACTGCTGTATTTAACCGTACGCTCGCTTTTTCATGAAAAAAAAGAGTGTCATTCTTTCTGACCATGAAAGAATAATTTGAACGGCAAAATAAGTATAATTGATTTAATATGGAGATTTTTACATTTCTTTTCAGAATGGGACATTCTTATTTTTGCCGTAAAAATCTCTCTTTTTTGCAAGAAGTTTGTTTAAATTGCAACAATGCTTCAATTTTATGGCCGTTCCCCTCTCCTTTTAGCGAACAAAAACCATGAGCATTCTTAGACAATCTTATAAGAGTCAATACATTAATTTATAAGGACAACTATTTATTTTTAACGTAAATGAGAGCCCAGAATACCGTAAGCCTTTCTCATTTCAATCCTATTTACATTGAAAGGATTCTAGAATGACTGGAAATGATGCCCTTCTTACTGACCGTAAAAGTATAAAAATGCTTCATATAAGTGTTTCAACATTCCAGCGTCCGTCATATAACCAATAGATCTTTACCTAAGCCTTTAAGATTTGGTTTTTTTCACGCTGGTTACAATCAAATCTGATAAATGTAATCAAAAAAGCTAAGAAGCAACGTTATAATGACGCAGCACAAAAAACTTGTCACATAAAGACGGACAAGACTTTTCAAATTACCATAAATTCTGAATCGCAAAATCTATCCTATAATGCAACATCATAGGATACAAAATGTACAATATATAAATGCCTGCCCTGCTGTGTGGTATAAATGTGCAAGCGAACGGGAAAAGAAAACACCGCTCGCTTTCACACGCATTTATAATCTTATATGCTTGCGTTATCACCGTATCGTGACACGCTGTTTTGCTTAAAGAAGAACGTCCTTGTGATTAAAACTGATAGCGTATGCCCCCAGAAAAACTTGCTCCAGTGATACCGGTTTTTTGCAGTTTTTGCTGATAACTGACATCACCATGGATGGAGAAGTTCTGAGACAATTTTGCATTGATGCCAACCCCGCCTTCAAGTGAGGCTCCCATAGGATCAAGATCAAAGATATCTCCAATCTGGATTTTCCCATCATCTCCAAAAGTTTTAAGAAAGTTCACTTTGCCATAAAAGGAAAAGACATTGTTGTTTTCAGTAGAAACAGTTTTGCTCAAACGTCCACCAATGCGGGCCAACCACTGGGAAGGATTTTTCATATCAATCTTCAGGTTATCAGCATCTTTAATGGTGTCAAATGACAATTGTTGATAAATCAGCTGGGCCTGTGGTTCAAACGTTACCCCTTCCGCGTCAGTAGCAAATTCTTTACCAACAGTAGCAGAAGCACTCAATGTTGTTGTGTTGTTTAATTTTGCTGCACTCTTGAAGACAGCCGTTGTGATATTTCCATCGATCATGCCATAGGAAGCCAGGATATCGAGATACAGCCCATTATTATGCTGTATGCTGCCATAAGCTGTAGCGGCCCATTTGTTAAGCGTGCTCTTACCTGCATCCTCTATATTCTGAGGTGTGAAGGAGAGTTGCCCATAGGTTCCTAAAGCCCCAAGATGTATGGTGAAATCTTTGCTTTCTATTGCGGCTGATGTAACACCTGCTTGTGTTGCAGCATAGAAAATATCAGCGTTATAGCCATATTTAAGGGCACCACGCTCAGAGGTTAAGGTTGCAGTGTTGCCATAAGGAGACAAGAAGAAAGAATAACTCTGTGCTGTGTGTGTATCAGCTAACAATGCACTCTGCTTCAGCATATCAGTAAAACCAGCAGTGAAAAGAGCATTGGGCATTACGATATAGCTTGCTGTTTGTGCTACAGGAGCGGGTATGAGACCAGGGCCTGTATCAGGGTCTGTACCAGGATCTGTACCAGAGCCTGAGTCAAGAAATGCTTTGTATAAGCGGAAATCCCAGAAGTCTTCATTCTTTTCGTCAAAGAAGCTTTGTCCACTATTGGCTTTCCCATGGCTTGATGTTGGTCCATAGGCCGTTAGCGTGTATTTATAAGGCTTTCCTCCTAATGTGGTATAGCCCTTATCTAATTTGAAAGAGTCTTCTTTGGCATTTCCAGAAACTTGAATAAGCGAAACGCCGCTTGTATTGGAAGGAGAAGCAGCATTTACAACACTGTCTCTCTCTCCCAAATCGCTTTGTATATAAACTGTTGTGGTGCCTACCACATTCCCATGGATCAGAAGCCGATCGGATCTCTGTATTTCTGTTTCATCATCCCATGCTATGTTGAAGCCAATCCTTGCATCCCCAGAAGCATGGTAAACTGTTTTTGTCTCAGCTTTTCCAGTGCCTATATGCAATGTATGATAATACTCTTCTGTTGGATTTTCAAAAGCAATCGTGCTGTTGTCAAGATTCAGCACAGAAACATCAGAACGTGATCTTTGCGTGATATGAACCAGACGACCATCATCGTCTTTTTCGCTTCTGCTGTTTTTTATGGTCCATGTTGTGCCATTCTTCAAATCAAAGACTGTTTTGACCTCATCTGAAGTGTCCACTCTCCCTTCTATAGAAGAGTGATCTGCAGTTAAGAGTGTAGAAACGCTGTTGCCCCTTAATAAAACATCAGCGTGGATTTCTGTATTTTTGAGATTTACTTTACTGAAATCAGAAACAGAACCATAATAAGCAGTAATTCCTATACCATTTTCAACAGACAACTTAGTATTGGTTAAATTGATTTGAGCATCTTCAATCTCTATGCCAAATTTTTTTGCCGTTGCAGTAACATCTGTGGCGTCAATTTGTGCACCGCTGACCACATCAAAAGCAGAGTATTCTGCCTTAATGGATCCTCCCGTCATCACAATTTTGGAAGGGTTGTCACCTGAACGATTCATAGCAGAAAGTGCGCGACCCTCTGTAATAATTTCAACATCATTTAGAAAAGCAGTAGAACCGTTATCAACCCATACCCCTGTCCCCTTTGAATGAATCAAGCCTCCAGACATTGTGATTTGGCCTTCAAATCCCAATGCATGTATCCCGATCCCATGATTGTTCTTAAGCCTTACATTTTCTAGAGTTAATTTACTCTTGATGTTGTATAATTGTATTCCATCGCTTTCTGTGATGATGTCCACATTTTTAAGCTCAGCTATTGTAATAGCTTTATCGGAAGAGCCGTTAAGATAGATACCCATCTTTTGAGATGTAATGCTCCCCCCGATCATCTTGAAATGTGCTCCATTTTCTAAAAGAACGGCATAACAAGAAGTGTTATTCTCTGCTGGATTAATACACTCAACATTAGGATCAACACTCTTCTGTTGCTGAATAGTTGTATTTCCATACAGTTCAATTACACTGCCAGGACCGTTGGTATATACGACACTTTTGTCTAATTTATCATTAAACAGCGCTAAATCTGTGCCAGAAATTTTGCCACCCTCTACTGCTTCAAGAGTTTCATAGGTTGCGCCTGTTGGAGGGCGTGCAACTTCCCCTTTCGCAACAAGACTTTCAGCCTGTGCGTTGGAATGCGTACAAAACAGCGCAATTGCTGCAATTGCTGTGCAGGATAAGAGAGATTTTTTAAACATAAAGTTTTCCTAGCTTATAAGCCCAAAATGTTTCTCCCACGCTTATAAAAAACTAAGAAGAATAAACAATGGATGATTCTTAAATAAATATTCTAATAGTTCTATTGTATTCCTTATTATATGTCAAATTTAAAGAAAAATTAATACTTAAAGCATAATAAT
>NZ_JH725096.1:400960-404157 GCF_000278155.1 Bartonella doshiae NCTC 12862 = ATCC 700133 | reverse complement strand
ATATCAGTGAAACCAGCATTGAAAAGAGCATTGGGCATTACAATATAACTAGCTGTTTGTGCTACAGGAACGGGTATGAATGCTTTGTGTAAGCGGAAATCCCAGAAGTCTTCATTCTTTTCGTCAAAGAGGTTTTGTCCACTATTGGCTTTCCCATGGCTTGATGTTGGTCCATAGGCCGTTAGCGTGTATTTATAAGGCTTTCCCCCTAATGTGGTATAGCCATTGTCTAATTTGAAAGAGTCTTCTTTGGCATTTCCAGAAACTTGGATCAGGGAAAGTCCACTCGTATTGGAAACAGCAGCAGCATTTACGACACTGTCTCTCTTTCCCAAATCGCTTTTTATATAAACTGTTGTTGTACCTGATGCATCGCCATGAATGAGAACTCGATCAGCTTTTTGATCATCTACTGCAACCCCATCGCTCCATGCTATGTTGAAGCCAATCCTTGCATCCCCAGAAGCATTGTAGACTGCTTTTGTCTCGGCTTTTCCAGTGCCTATATGCAATGTATGATAATGCTCTTCTGTTGGGTTTTCAAAAACAATGGTACTATTATTGAGATTAAGTATAGAAACATCAGAACGTGATCTTTGCGTGATATGAACCAGATGACCATCATCGTCTTTTTCGTATGCACTGTTTTTTATGGTCCATGTTGTGCCATTCTTCAAATCAAAGACTATTTTGTCCTCATCTGTAGTTTCTACTCTCCCTTCTATAGAAGATTCATCTGCAGTTAAGAGTGTAGAAACGCTGTTGTCCCTTAATAAAACATCAGCGTGGATTTCTGTGTTTTTGAGATTCACTGTATTGGAAATATTCTTATTATACTTACTGAGTTTAATTCCTATACCATTTTCAACAGACAGCTTAGTATTGGTTAAATTGATTTGACCATCTAAAATCTCTATGCCAACTTTTTTTGCCGTTGCAGTAACATCTGTGGCGTCAATTTGTGCACCGTCGGTCACAGCAAAAGCAGTATCTTCTGTCTTAATGGATCCTCCCGTCATCACAATTTTAGAAGGGTTGTTATCTTTAGAAGGGTTGTTATCGTCAAAAGTACGCTGAGCAAAAAGTGCTATTTCTTCTGAAATAACTTCAACATCATTTAGAAAAACAGTAGAACCTTTATTAATCCATACAGCCACGCCTGAGTGAATAAAGCCACCAGACATTGTGATTTGATCTTCAAATCCCAATGCATGTATCCCGATCCCATGATTGCTCTTAAGCCTTACATTTTCTAGAGTTAATTCACTCTTGGTATTGTATAATTGTATTCCACTACCATCTGTGGTGATGTCCACATTTTTAAGCTCGGCTGTAGTAATAGCTTTACCTGTAACAGCTTCACCGGAAAAGCTGTTAAAAGAGACACCATTCTTTTGAGATGTAATGCTCCCCCCGGTCATCTTGAAATGTGCTTCCATTCCTAAAAAAACGGCAGAACAAGAAGTGTCATTCGCTGATTGCTCAATACAGCCAACATTAGGAGCCTTGTGTTGCTGAATGGTTGTTCCATACAGTTCAATTACACTGCCAGGATCTGTAGCATATACGACAGCTTTGTCTAATTTATCATTAACCAGCGTTAAATCTGTGCCAGAAATTTTGCCACCCTCTAATGCTTCAAGAGTTTCATAGGTTGCGCCTGTTGGAGGGTTTACAACTTTCCCTTTCGCAACAAGACTTTCAGCCTGTGCGTTGGAATGTGTACAAAACAGTGCAATTGCTGCAATTGCTGTGCAGGATAAAAGAGATTTTTTAAACATAAAGTTTTCCTAGCTTATAAGCCCCAACTGTTTTTTCCCCGCTTATAAGAAACTAAGAAGAATAAACAATGGATGATTTTCAAATAAATATTCTAATAATTCTATTGTATTCTTTGTTATATGTCAAATTTAAAGAAAAATTAATACTTAAAGCACAATAATTATATTAAATACAATTAGTATTATATTTAACTCTATTCATATTTTTATTGAAGTATAATTAATTCTTAAGAAATACGATTGTCAGACAATGATAAGAGGTCAGAGGATAAGAATAATATTTACATAGATTAAAAAAGGCAGCACACTGTGCTGCCTTTTTATGTAAGCTCATGAGAAAACACCGTTCGCTTTCACATGCATTTATAGTCTTATACGCATTTATAATCTTATTGCTTGCGTTATCACCGTATCGTGACACGCTGTTTTGCTTAAAGAAGAACGTCCTTGTGATTAAAACTGATAGCGTATACCTCCAGAAAAACTTGCTCCAGTAATACCGGTTTCTTGCAGTTTTTGTTGATAACTGACATCACCATGGATGGAGAAGTTCTGAGACAAGTTTGCATTGATGCCAACCCCGCCTTCAAGTGAGGCTCCCATAGGATCAAGATCAAAGATATCTCCAATCTGGATTTTCCCATCATCTCCAAAAGTTTTAAGAAAGTTCACTTTGCCATAGAAAGAAAAGACATTGTCGTTTTCAGTAGAAACAGTTTTGCTCAAACGTCCACCAATGCGGGCCAACCACTGGGAAGGATTTTTCATATCAATCTTCAGGTTATCAGCATCTTTAATGGTGTCAAACGACAATTGTTGATAAATCAGCTGGGCCTGTGGTTCAAAATTTACCCCTTCCGCGTCAGTAGCAAATTCTTTTCCAACAGTAGCAGAAGCACTGAATATTGTTGTGTTGTTTAATTTTGCTGCACTCTTGAAGACAGCCGTTGTGATATTTCCATCGATCATGCCATAGGAAGCCAGGATATCGAGATACAGCCCATTATTATGCTGTATGCTGCCATAAGCTGTAGCGGCCCATTTGTTAAGCGTGCTCTTATCTGCATCCTCTATATTCTGAGGTGTGAAGGAGAGTTGCCCATAGGTTCCTAAAGCCCCAAGATGTATGGTGAAATCTTTATTTTCTATTGCGGCTGATGTAACACCTGCTTGTGTTGCAGCATAGAAAATATCAGCGTTATAGCCATATTTAAGGGCACCACGCTCAGAGGTTAAGGTTGCGGTGTTGCCATAAGGAGACAAGAAGAAAGAATAACTCTGTGCTGTGTGTGTATCAGCTAACAATGCACTCTGCTTCAGCATATCAGTGAAACCAGCATTGAAAAGAGCATTGGGCATTACAATATAACTAGCTGTTTGTGCTACAGGAACGGGTATGAATGCTTTGTGTAAGCG
>NZ_JH725096.1:385871-400860 GCF_000278155.1 Bartonella doshiae NCTC 12862 = ATCC 700133 | reverse complement strand
GACCATCATCGTCTTTTTCGCTTCTGCTGTTTTTTATGGTCCATGTTGTGCCATTCTTCAAATCAAAGACTGTTTTGACCTCATCTGAAGTGTCCACTCTCCCTTCTATAGAAGAGTGATCTGCAGTTAAGAGTGTAGAAACGCTGTTGCCCCTTAATAAAACATCAGCGTGGATTTTTGTATTTTTGAGATTGACTTTACTGAAATCAGAAACAGAACCATAATAAGCAGTAATGCCTATACCATTTTCAACAGACAGCTTAGTATTGGTTAAATTGATTTGACCATCTACAATCTCTATGCCAAATTTTTTTGCCGTTGCAGTAACATCTGTGGCGTCAATTTGTGCACCGCTGACCACATCAAAAGCAGAGTATTCTGTCTTAATGGATCCTCCCGTCATCACGATTTTGGAAGGTTTGTCAGCGTTTTGAGGAGAATAATGCATAGCAGAAAGTGCGCGACCCTTTGCAATAATTTCAACATCATTTAGAAAAGCAGTAGAACCGTTATCAATCGATACCCCTGTCTGCTTTGCGTGAATAAAGCCACCAGACATTGTGATTTGAGTTTCAATTCCCGGTGACTCTATCCCCACCCCACTGCTCTTAATCCTCACATTTTCTAGAGTTAATTCACTCTTGGGATTGTAGAATTGTATTCCAGTAGCATCCGTGGTTATGTCCACATTTTTAAGCTCGGCTGTTGTAATATCGGAAGAGCCTAAAAGATAGATACCCCACGTTTTAGATGTAATGCTCCCCCCAATCATCTTAAAATGTGCTCCATTTTCTAAAAGAACTGCAGAACAAGAAGTGTCATTCTCTGCTGGAGTCCTACAGCTAACATTAGGAGTCTTCTGTTGCTGAATGGTTGTTCCATACAATTCAATTACACTGCCAGAATCGTTGGCATATACGGCACTTTTGTCTAACTTATCATTAATCAGCGTTAAATCTGTACCATAAATTTTGCCACCCTCTAATGCTTCAAGAGTTTCATAGGTTGAGCCTTTTGGAGGGTTTACAACTTTCCCATTCGCGACAAGACTTTCAGCCTGTGCGTTGGAATGCGTACCAAACAGTGCAATTGCTGCAATTGCTGTGCAGGATAAGAGAGATTTTTTAAACATAAAGTTTTCCTAGCTTACAAGCACCCAATGTTTCTCCCCCGCTTATAAGAAACTAAGAAGAATAAACAATGGATGATTTTCAAATAAATATTTTAATAGTTCTATTGTATTCCTTATTATATGTCACATTTAAATAAAATAAATACTTGAAACACAATAATTACATTAAATACATTTAGTGTTATATTTAACTCTTATGAAGTTTTTAGAGAAATATAAGAATAAGTATTCTTTTTAATGGAAATGAAAGCCTAGAATATCGTAAGCTTCTCTCATTTCAAATCTCTCTATGTTAAATCAATCAAAACCATCCTCTTGCACATCACAAGTGAGATTACCATGTGGATAAAAGCTATACAAAAAGGACTACAACTGCCTCTCATAAACCCTCTTAAGGTAAGGGCTGTCGCAACATTGGAAGCTGGAAAATATAATGATGATGCCGGCTTGCTCCTTCATAAGCGGAAAGATGAGAGTGCTTAATGAAAATGTATCATAAAATTTATGAACTGTTATGGATAATCGCTGCTTTTGAAGACCCCTATGCGTTATAATATTTGCATCGTCATTTGCTTTTTATGCTCTGTTCATACATGGCAACTTTCATGGCAACTTTTGAATCACGTATAAAAGTGTGAATTTTTAAAATGCTCGACAGAAAAATAATAAAGTACAAAAACAATCCAAAACTATGGAATAAACACTATAAAATTATATAAGCAAAAATTCTTCCAGATCTATTAAAATATATTGCGTAAAACTTAAGAAGAGAAGCTTTATCTAAGAGCACAAATGTCAAACAAAAACACAAACAGCAAAAATAATTGTCTCTAAAGGTATTTTATACTATATTAACAGCGTTTTTAATATCATAATTGGGGAAGTACTGTATGAAATATAACTATACAACAATAACGATTGTTGCTTTAGCAATTTTTAACTATACATCTTTTGTTTATGGAGCAACAAAAGGAGATCTGACACAACAAAAAGACCCTAGCTCTAGTGATTATTCAAAAACATCTTCGGACATAAGAAAAAAAACTTCCATAAAGAACTATACCGCTATCATCATGGCTGATCCGCAACCATGGCGTTTGGATTATGGTGATCCCAACTCGGAAGCAAACAGAGCACACTGGATTAGTAAAAATGAGAAAATTGCAAAAGCGATAAAATCACAGAAAGCAACTTTTCATATTGTCAATGGTGACTTAACCGAATTTGGGCGTAAAAAAACCTATGACGATTATGCAAATATATACAAAAACCTTGGCTCTCCTGTTTATGAAGGACTCGGAAATCATGATTATGCCAATAATGCTGGTAATTGTACGATTCCTGAAGAAATGAATTCTTCAAGCGATGCCTGTGCTATAAGTGCTCTCTCTAGGATGATGGAAGAAACACGAAAATACAGCAATAATCTTCCCCATTTCAATCAAGATATCACAGAAAATTTGACTGGCGATCCTCACGCATCTGTTCACTTGATAGAAGGAAGTTTTGGTTACTCATGGGATTATGGAGATATTCACTACGTGCAACTTCACAATTACCCAACTTATACAGCAAATTTAAAACAAAATAATACAAATATCCATGTTAAAAGCTCTTTGGATTGGCTGAAAAAAGATTTAGCTGCAGCTGACGCGCGAAAAAAAATCACAATTATGAACTTCCACGATGCGCGTCCATTTTTTGCTGATGGTCATTCACGTTTTCTTAAACCCGAAAATGCTCAAGATCTATCAGAATTTAAATCAATCATCACCTCTCATAATGTCAAAGCAATCTTTGTCGGGCACACCCATTATCAGAGCTATTGTCGCGCACAGGATGACAAAGTCTTTGGAAATATCCCCGTATACACAGCAGGGCCATTGTACAAAGGAGATTATTACCTCATCAATGTACGGGGAAAAAATATACATGTTAAAGCCTATAATGGAAGAACAGGAAAACCCGTTTTGATCGAGGATTTAGGCAAGATAGGCACCCACACAGAATTATTAGAAAGCTGTAGTAATTTATAAGAATATTATCCTCATTATTGGCAAACAAAAGGGGATGTTAACATCCCCTTTTACGAAGTAAATGGCGCTTCCTTTGAACTATTCGTTTCCAATTTTGGCAAAGGGATTGTAACTTTTGTTCCACCCAAAGCAGAAGTTTCAAAAAGAGGTTTTTTACCAAACTGCATACAAAGCTGTTCAATACAAAAACTATACCGACAGTTAAAAACATAGGCACTCTCTCCTTTCAAGTTTGTGCACAATGAAAATCTGCAACGGTAAACATAACCAACCAAAAAAGAAAAATCCTTTACGCTCCTTGATAAATTGCTCCCAAACTAAGGGAAATCTTATCTTCTGTTCATTTCTTCCTTTTTTGCATTCAGTTTCCTCAACGAGAGAAAATATTCACCAAAGCCTCCCCTCTCACAGAAAAATAATAAAGCGCAAAAATAATCCAAAGCTGTCTGATAAAAAACATAAAAAAATTATATGAGTAAAATTTCTTCCAGATATTAAAACACAAATCGTAAAAATTTTTGTCTCTAAAAATGCTTTTTAATGTATTGAGCAGCGTTTTTAATGTAACAATTGGAAAATTAAATTTATGAAATATAGACATACAATAATAGCGATTTTTTTTGCCATCTTTGTTTGTATAAAGCCTTATTTTTCTCACGCTCAAAATGTTTCTGTGACACACGAAACAAGGCGAAGCTTCATAGACAAATTACCCAAACCTAAACCAATTGCATTTGATGATCGTTCAACAGATGTCTATATTGTCAATGAACTCACAAATCCACCTACTTCCATGATATTAATTGATAAAGGTATCGAGCGTGGAGAATGGAAAAAAGGTGAATATTGGGGAAAATCAGGACCTTCGAATATGATTGCATCTGGCTCCCTAGGAAAAGCAGCAACAACATCTAATGCTTGGCTTTTTGGATCCGGTGGTTGGATGAAATATAAAGTACAAGATGACGGAACTCTTTTAACATTCCGTTGGTATAATCCATATACGGGTGCCCCTGAATACTCCATTACCTCGAGCAAAAAAAATTATTATTTCGAACAAAGAGTAGAGCAAGGTAAGAACGCAAGAATAATTTGGTACGTGAAAAGAAAGGAGCCAATAAAACAGTATTCTGTTGTCATAGCAGCTGATCCGCAAGCATGGCGCTTAGAAACCGGAGATCCTAACGCAAACAGCAACAGAGACCCATGGATAAAGGAAAATAAGAAAGTTGCAAATGCAATAGAATCACACGCAGCAGCATTCTATATCATTAATGGTGACTTAACTGAGTATGGTCGCCCCCAAACCTATCAAGATTATGCAAATGTGTACAAAACCATTGCTTACCCTATATATGAAGGGCTAGGTAATCACGATTACTACAATAATATTCGCGACTGTACAATACCGATATCAAACCTTTCAAAGGATGCATGTGCGGTGAGTGCTGTTCAAAGAATGTTCGAAGAAATAAAAAAATACAGCATGGCGTTACCTCAGTTCAATCAAGACGTGACTTATCGTCAAATCATTCAACATGAAAGAATGCGTAATGTAATAACTGGAAGTTTAAGTTATTCATGGGATTATGGAGATATTCACTATGTACAGCTTCATAATTACCCAACTTATACGGTCAATTTACGTGACGGTAATAACATCATAACAATAACGAGAGCTTTGAAATGGTTGAAGAAAGATTTAGCTGCTGCTGATAGAAGGGGGAAAATTACAATTCTCAATTTCCACGATGCTCGTCCTTATTTTAAAGACAATGATTCGCATTTTCTTCATCCCCAAAAAGCTCAAGGTCTATCAGCATTTAAATCAATCATTACCTCTCATAATGTCAAAGCAATCTTTGTAGGACATGAGCATCGGCGATTCTTTTGCCGTGCACAGGATGACAAAGTCTTTGGAAATATTCCCGTATACACAGCGGGAGCATTGTTCAAAGGAGAGTATTACCTCATCAATGTACAGGGAAAAGATATATATGTTAAAGCCTATAATGGAAGAACAGGAAAACCCGTTTTGATTGAGGATTTGGGCAAGATAGGCACCTACAAAAAATTATCAAAAAGCTGTAGTAATTTATAAGAATATTATCCTCATTATTGGCAAACAAAAAGGGATGTTAAAACTTCCTTTTACGAAGTAAATGGCGCTTCCTTTGAACTATTCGTTTCCAATTTTGGCAAAGGGATTGTAACTTTTGTTCCACCCAAAGCAGAAGTTTCAAAAAGAGGTTTTTCACCAAACTGCATACAAAGCTGTTCAATAACCAAACGACCAAGACCTGTTTTTTGCTCTGAAGTTTGATGCTTTATGCCTACACCATCATCCTCCACAATCAACACCCATTGCCCGTCTTGCTGAGGACCAAATGAAACATAAATGTGACCAGAGCGCTGATCTGGAAAGGCATGTTTTAAAGAATTTGTCAGCAATTCACCAAGAATAATTCCAAGCGTCGTTGCATCACGTGAAGACAAGCTACAATCTTTAAAAGAAGTGTGGATGGTGATATTTTCGCGTAATTCAAAAGGGACAGCCAATTCAACATCATGCACCACAGAACTGAGAAACTCCGCTAATAAAGTTGTTTCCATATCATCACTCAAACGTAAACGGCGATGCGCAGTGGATATTGTCTGGATACGGTCGCGTGCAGCCCCAAGAACAGAACGCACTTCTTCATTTTTGCTCCGATTTAACTGCAAGCTAAGCAAAGAAGACACCGTACCAAGAGAATTGCCAATGCGATGGCTTGCATCCTGTAACAACATTTCAACACGTTGACGTTCTTTTTCAGCGTGATTGCGGGCTCTTTCCAATTCTTGTGTACGTTCTTTCACACGGGCTTCAAGGGCTAGGTTTTCACTATGAAGCAACAACTGATACATTTTTAAAGTACGCACATCACGTTGAAAACGATTAACCACAAAATAAGCGGAAATAAACGTACTCACGACAGAAATAATCGCTGCCAATGTTAAAGCCGCACGCATAAGTGCAATACCCTCACGCCGCTTTTGCCGCACCTCATCATCCCCATTCAAAAAACTGGTCATCAAGTGCGCTAAATCCGCTACTTGAATCTTTTGGCTTTCAGAAGGGATAAAGAATTGAGAAGAACGTTCAATAAAATCAAGAGAAAGCATATGGGCACTAAGAAAATCTCTGCGTGCTTCGACCTCTTTTTTAAAAGAGATAAACCATTCATACCATTGCGGATGTGCGTAAACAATCAGTGCGGTATACTCAAGAGTTGCATCAAGATCATGTACCACATTTTCAAAGCGTACTTTATCTTCGCGCTTTTTGGTTCTTGCGTAGTTACGATCCGCAACCGCCATATCGATCAAACGAATGAGGGCCAAATCAGCCTGTTCACGCAATTCTGAACTTGTATTCAACTGTGCTATTTCGTGATCAACGGCATTTGAAAGCAATATAATAAAGGTTGATGCCAAAAGGGCCATAATAAGAGAAACAGTGAGAGCCACCCAACGCCAGCGTGATATAGCATCAGAAGAGGGCCTTTTTTGAAACAAATTCGTCTTTGTCGTCATATAATTTCCATCGGCGAACCTGAAATTTGTCATTTTCCAGCACAAAAGAGGACTGCTTATGGATCATAGGCAAAAAGCCCGATGGATAATTTCATACAGGCTTTCCTTATTTTCCCCAAAGATACACGCCAAACACTCTGAATTTCATCAGAATACTGACCTTACTTTAATAGCTATAACGGGAATAAAAAAAACAAGGCTATCAATCATAATTATTATGCTTTTTTAGCCGTTAAATGAACACAATGTACTTCCAGCTGAATAAGCATCGGGACCATAATCGGATTCACCATCCACTTTCAAAAGCTCCTGCAAACGATGACGCGCCCTACTCACACGGCTTTTTATAGTACCAATAGCGCAACCACAAATAGTAGCAGCATCCTCATAAGAAAAACCAGACGCTCCAATAAGAATAATGGCTTCTCTTTGATCAGGAGATAATAAATTTAAAGCTTTTTTAAAATCTTGCAAATCAAGCGATCCATATTGTGCAGGATGAACAGCGACATTTTGTGTAAACACACCATCACTGTCTTGAACTTCTCTTCCTTTTTTGCGCATCTGGCTGTAAAATTCATTGCGTAAAATTGTAAAAAGCCACGCTTTAAGGTTTGTACCCATCTCAAAGCTGTCTTGTTTAGCCCATGCCTTCATAATGGTGTCTTGCACCAAATCTTCGGCTTTATCGTGATTGCTGCTTAAAGAAACAGCAAAAGCCCGAAGAGCCGGGAGGATTAAAAGTAATTCTTTTTTAAAGTCTTCCACGCCCTTTGCCATAAAGGATTCAAACCTTTTCTATATTGTTTATGCTAAATTGCTCTGCTTGCTCTAACTTCTCCAACAACTCCAACAATCGCTTGGGAAGAGGCTCTTCCTGAATTTCCGTATAAAATTGACGCAATTTCCGCGCTATTTCACTATTGACCCCGAGAAGATCCTCTCTTAATGAAAAGTGGTTGGTGAGATTTTTTTCATCACGGTCGTTCATTTTTTATCCCCCTAATCCATATATTATAAGTAGCACCGCGAAGAATATTTCGCCTTATGGTTGTAAATATAGTTGTAGAAAAAAAGTTCCATACAAACAGAGGAACTTTTTCATCTCTCAAAGATTTCAATCATGAAAGTGCTTGCAAAGAGCAAAGGAGTTATAGATTATGTCATTATCAATGCGCATCGCACCACATCTGCCCTATCTTCGACGTTTCGCCCGTTCTGTCACGGGCAATCAATCTTCTGGTGATGCTTATGTATCGGCAATGTTAGAAGCGCTTATTGCTGACATTTCCATTTTTCCAAAAGCATCCAGCAGTGATCGCATTGGTGTCTATTGGCTTTTTTGTCATCTTTTTGACCAAACAACACCCAATATCCCAGAACCCCTGCCGCAATTGGGTTTTGAACAAAAGAGCAATGCCAAATTATCGTATTTAACACCACGTGCACGCCAAGCATTTTTGTTGGTTGCGGTTGAAGGATTTAATGAACAAGAAGCCAGAGAAATCATGGATCTTGACGCGAAAGAATTCCGTAAACTCCTCAACCAAGCATCGATTGATATTTCGCAACAAATTGCAACACAAGTTATGATTATCGAAGACGAACCTCTTATTGCAATGGATATTGAGCAAATGGTTGAAAGCCTAGGCCATCAAGTTGTAGGAATAGCACGCACGCGTGATGAAGCTATTTTGCTGTATCATAAAAAAAAGCCACGGCTCATTTTAGCGGATATTCAATTGGCCGATAACAGTTCCGGCATTGATGCCGTCAATGATATTTTGAAGAATGACCATATACCTGTGATCTTTATCACAGCTTTTCCTGAAAGGTTGTTGACAGGAGAGCGTCCAGAACCAACTTTTTTAGTCACCAAGCCCTTTAATCCTGATATGGTGAAAGCACTTATTTCACAGGCTTTATTTTTTCAAGAGAATGCTTCCAAAGCTGCTTAGAACAAGATAACATTTTACTCATGATTGTTACACCTGTTCCAACTCCTTCGATGGATAAATCACATCTGAGCGCTCTCATGCAAGCAATTCGTGGTGCTGATATTTGCGTTTTATATCAGACCACAAATCTGGTTTATTTATGGGCTGAAAACCTGCCAAAACATTTACACAACAAATGGCGCGTTGGGTGTCGTGACAGTGATTTTTTTTCGCTTGATCTTGCTGACAATATGGAAACAATCAAGTTGCAGACTTTAGCAACTGGTAAAATGCAAACCATTGAAGCGCGATTTGAGGATATGGCAAAACAAGCCATTTGGTATAAATTTTCTATTGACTGCCATCGCAATGATAACGGAGAAATTATCGGTATTATCACCACAGGAGTAGATATTTCAGGGCTGCGTCGACGTGAGCAGGTACTAAAAATATTGCTGCGAGAAGTCAGTCATCGTTCTAAAAATCTGCTTGCCATCATCCAAAGTATTGCCAGCCAAACAGCGCGCTATACTGAATCGCTTCAGGTTTTTTTACGCAAATTTCAAGGACGCATCCATTCACTTTCTCATTCTCAAGATCTGATCACCGATTCCGATTGGCGTGGTGCACAATTCCGCGAATTGGTCCACTCACAAGCTTTAGGTTATTTGGTAAAAGACACCGAGCGCTTCTCACTTGAAGGCGTGGATCCTTATCTTTTTCCCAATGCAGCTTTACATATTGGTTTGGCTTTCCATGAACTTATTGTTAACTCTCTCTCTTTTGGTGCCTTATCACAAGAAGGGGGAAAAGTATGTGTGCGCTGTGAAATCCACACAAAAATTAATGAAAAAACCCAACTTTGCATAACCTGGAACGAATCTTTTGAAGCAGGAACTCTTCTTTCGACCGATAACAAAGCTTGTTTTGGGAGTGCTGTTTTAGAAAAAATTGTCCCCGTTTCTGTCAATGGTACGGCTTCTTTAAAGTTGACTGAAGAAGGCATTGTTTACTGCCTCTGTGTTCCTGATACTTATTTTGATACATTTTCTTAAAAAAGCAGAATACCCGCTCTGGCTAGAGCGCCCTTCACAATCTCTCTTTCTCAACTCAAAAAAATTTTTCACACAACCAACCTTTGAGAACGGAGCCTCTCATAGCTCTCTCACAAGCACAATGCCAATGGGAACAATGAATCTCTGAAAACGTTTAACAAGGAGAAAGCGACTAAGAAGCTGACAGATTGCCTTTTAAGCTGTTAAGCCCTCATTTGGAAAATATGGTATGAATCCTCTTGTTTTTATCCTCTTATTGGTTTCATGTACAGATGACTTTAACAGCTGTTATTCCAATAATACGATGGTAAAAATCTACCCAACAGCTCAGACATGTGAGCAAGCCATGATACCTTCAACAAAAGAATATGCATCTTATGGGCAACAAATCTTTGCCCAATGCACAAGCATACAGACAAACTTACATCAACAAGACGTCAATCTCATTTGGTCTGTAACAAATCGAGGAAATTTTCTGTTAAAAAGCCAAAACACCCATGAGAGCCTATCAACAGATCAATAAACAGACATTTTTACCACATCATCTCTTCTACAAACATCCCTATAAACTTCTTGCACAAAACCCCTGAAAAGCATAAACCCATCAGGCTCTAAGAAAAAATCAATGAAAGAGTGTAAAATGATGGATGATAAACAACAGCTTCATACTTCAAGTAATCATCACACTGAGCAATGTGCTTTGCCTCAAGATCAACCTTTAGATCCTGCGGTAGAACGCATAAGAAAGAAGCTTATGCTTTTAATGATTGTTTCCATTTCAATTACGCTTATTCTTATTCTTGCTGTACTCTTTGGAGTTGTTTACAAAATTGTAGCAACACCATCAGCTTCCAAACAAAAAGAGTCATCTTCTTCTTACAGCAAAAATACAACAACTCTTTACCACACGCTTTCCTTACCTAAAAAAACACAAATTCTGTCGCAAAGCCTTTCGGAACACAATATTGTATTCAAAACTCTCACGCCAGACGGACAAATAAAATTCATGATTTACAATTATCATACCGGTGCACTTATCGCTGTTTTTTCCCTTGAAACAGCAGAAGAGACTGAAACAACGGAAAAAATACCAAGCACTCTCCCCCAGGAACAAAACACCATCTCTAGGTAAACGACATTATGCTCATAAACACTTATACAACGCCTTACTGTTGAAATAGTGCCCTTTTCAGAGCATATAATACCCAAACGTTCGTGCAATTTTCTTTGCATTTTTCTCTTCACAAAAAGAGAGAAAAAATTTCTGCCGATCCTTCTTCATTCACAAAGTTTTCTGTCATTGCGCATCAATTTCCAGCGTTACACACAAAAAAAGAAGCATCGTGCTTTTTGACAATTCCAATACATTCTTTCACAAGTATTGTCCTTAATCACTTTTTTAGCCGAAAGGGCGCAACTACCTCATATATCTACAATTACATTCATTTTATGTTTTTGTACTGAGCATGCTTTTTACCAACATCTTGTGACACAAGGCTCTCACAACTGACCGTATCCTTTTATCCATTCACTCTCAGATTTTTTTATAATGTACTTCCTTGCACATTGTTTTCTTCATGGCTCTCCACGTCAAAAAGATTGGCATATTTTGCTAACTTTTCTTGTTTTGACAAAGGACAAAAGAAATATCCCTCACCTTGCCCATCAAGCAAACAATAATTCCAAGAAAGATAGCAAAGTTACTAGGCGTGCTTCAAGATGCTTTTTATCTAGGCATTTTCCTCTGCCGAAGAGGTTGCGACCCGACGTCGACGCGGTTTTCTCTGTATTTCTTCTCCTAACAAAGGAAGAGAAGCAACTTTTTCTGCCGATCCTTCTTCATTTGCAGAATTTTCTGACGTTGCACGGGATAATTCAAGAGATGATTCTTCCTGCATCCGCGGTGCACGCCGCCGTGAAGGTCGCCGTGTTTTTTTACCAGTTTCCGTATTTTTTTCCGCAGTATTTTGCTCTTGGTCAGTTTTCTCCTCTTGAAAAGCACATGCATCTAATGCGCCCGTAGCATGACCATTTTTCTGCGGCTGCGGCTGCGGCTGTGATGCAAAGCTATCATAACTGACAGCATCTTTTTGTTCACTTTCAGTGTTTATTTCATCACACCCTTGCTCATTATTTTCATCACGATTTTCATCACGCCGAACATGTTGGGATGTTTGTCCGACCGCAGCCAGAATAATACGTAAATAATGCTCAGCATGTTGGAGATAATTCTCTGACATAACGCGATCACCCGCGCCTTGTGCATCGCGTGCAAGACTTAAGTACTTGTCTGCAATTTGTTGTGCATTTCCACGAATTTTAACATCCGGGCCGCTACTTTCATAATTCCGAGATAACGGATTAGGACCGCGACGATTATTATTGCTATTATTGTTATTATTGCGCCCGCGCACCCGTCTATTTTGTTGTGGCCTCATATTCATCCCTTTTGGAGTGTGTGTCTCTTAATTGACTCTTCTTCATTGCATTTTTTTAATAATGCTGGTCGTGTTTAAAATACGGTTATCAGACTATCCGCGTTTTACTTCACTCAAATGATACCTACTGATATTTGATAAAGCATATATTTTTTGAAATCACAAAAACAGCAGGGAAATCGTAAGCCCAAAATTCCCTATTTCTCTGTTAACCAGAAGAAACCTAGTGATGTTCACATAAAATGCCAAGTGTTTTTTTTCAATAAACCATATTTTACTAAAAGAAAATAATCATCTTGTGGAAAAACAATAAAAAATGAAAATATACACACAAAAGTTCTGGAAAACAAACAAATAACTCCTGCTACCAAGCAAACACTTGTCTCTTTTTTACTTAATCATCTCTTTTTTTGCTTTTAAAACCACTGCTCCTAAAAAAACGCTGATACACTCTACCCCGCTAATACTTACTCCCCTTGCTTGATACTTAGTGCATTCTTTTGCATTTATATTTGCGCTTTTACACATATTTATGCTTTTTTTATATTTTGTTTATACTTTTTTATATTTTGTGCTTTGTGCCTCTGCACATTGAGCGCATGACATTGATACCTTCACAACATTGCCATATGAATGCATCATTTGTGCTAACATAGCCTCTCTTATACTCTAAAGCAACCCCCTTCTCCTAGGAATAATCCCCCTCTTGCATTACAAGACCACTCGGTACCTATAGATAGATTAGCAGAGAGCATTATTCAAGTACATTTACCGTTAACAGATTACTCTTCTTAATGGAACAAGCCAACAAATAGGATCAATTTTGAGCTAAAATTGTAGGCTATATAATTGAATTAGGGCGACAATTTGGTAGCAAGCCAAACATGCAAAAAGAAAAAATACACTCCACAAAAACAAACAGCCAAGCTCTCAAATGCATGCAACAGAAAAAAGACCAATGGCATCAGTGAGAGCATAATCTTTTACAACACAAAGTTCCCTCTCATCAATCAATAGAACATTTTTTCATCACCGGCGCTTTACAAATTATTTATTCTCTTGCTACTTCACAACTTGAAGTTCAAAATTTAACGCCACAACCACATAATCTCTTCCCCGCCTGTAATGGTACACATTCAGCAAGTGTCATTTAAAATGGAAACCACATGAAAGCATACGGCTTGTTCTTGCCTTTATTGCAGCCCTCTCTGGTATACCCCTCTTAACCAATGCACATTTAGCGGAATAACACACAATATTTCCATCCACACCACCGATAACATACCCAATGGCATTTTATTTGAAACCTGTGCAACAGATAAGCACTATTACAAGCAACGCAATACCCATAAAAATCCGACACCAGACGTTTTTGCAGATGACATCAGCACACAGACAGCTGATTTTTTGTTTCAGGATTCTTCACACTTTAAGCAAGGAAATCTTAACCCTTTTTTACAGGAAACAGAAAATAACTCATTGTGCTCTTAGTCAAAAAATTCATAAACCCCGCTAAACCTCTAGGAGAAGCCCACCTCCGACAGCTGCGACACACAACTGTCGGAGCACTATGGAGCGGTGACGATGGACTACAGATCTGGCCACTGGGAGAGACGTAGCAAACATAATAATCCTCTCAAGCACCTAATCCGCACCTCAATAAGCGCTAGATCTACACTCATTGTCAATAATAATACGGCAGTTTTATGATAAATTTTGAAGAGTCTTCAGATTGAAAAAAAGAAAACTACATCACAGAAAAACGATAAATTTTTGTATTTCATGAATATCCGCGAAAAGAATAAACTTTTGCATAGATTTTTCTGCTTTCTCAATAACCCCATGAAAAATGCCATACAACATTAGCATTTATATCTTATCTCTTAAAAGCTTTACGCTTTCTTTCAAATGTAAGATTTGTACCAACGCTAAGAGTAAGAAAAAAGCACACTTTTCATAGCATGAAAATTCTTTAAGAACGAGATTGTTTATATCTATACTCTTTTATAAAATTTCGTCTGCTTTTTTAAATATGCACATCAAAACTTAAAAGTGATTGCGTGCTTTATCTTTTTCATTGATAAGACAATCCCGTAAAAGAAAATAGTTTCCGTCTCCTGGCCGCACCATTTTCACACATTTTTTCTTTGTATCTTGAGAAAGATCATCCCACATTTCACGAATTGCAAAATAAGCTTCACTTTCTAAATTTATACAGCGATGATAAACTTCTTTTTTTACATCGGGTATAACTGAAGCGGAAATTTCTTTACAATAGACGCGAAGATCAAACGCTGGAATATCCAATTCCGTAGAAACTTGTTGCGTTTCTTGTTTTGAAGCAGAAAAATGACGAATAATTTTCATAATGGCAAAGGAAACAACCAATGTACAACAAAGAATGATACAAACAAAAGAAATCTTGTGATATAATTTTTTGAAATAAGCTTTTCGCCTCGCTTGGATTCTTTTTTCCATAAAGACCTTATCCTCTAATATCACAAGATAAAACATCCAAAAACAAGCCTTTTACAGCATAAATGAGCAAAGTACCAATCCCCAATATATGTTGCAATGAGCAGTCTTTCTTTTTTTGTACCAAATGCTTCTTTTGCTCAAAGTCATCTGTATCATTTTGACCTTCTTTGGTATTGCAGCTCTCATAAAATTTGCATAATAAAAAAGCTAGAGGAGCTCTATCATACGACTTTGTTGATGTAAAACCTGATAGAAAGAAAAGAACGAATTTTCTAAACGGGAAAACGCAGTTATTTTCTGTTTTTCTGTTTTTCTGTTTTTCTGTTTTTCTGTTTTT
>NZ_JH725096.1:371595-385771 GCF_000278155.1 Bartonella doshiae NCTC 12862 = ATCC 700133 | reverse complement strand
TTTTCTGTTTTTCTGTTTTTCTGTTTTTCTGTTTTTCTGTTTTTGATGAGGATCAAGTAAAAATCAACACATGTCAACAAACCCCGCTAAAAAATACTCTCCTCAACAACAAAAAGATGAAGCTTCATCAATCCCAATGATATCCTGTTTAAGACTAAACGATAGCACTTTAAAACAGAACATGAAGACAGTCGTACCCCAAAAAAACAAAAAACTTTCTCTCTTCTCAAGAGCCAATCAGCACAAAGAAGCGTATCAAAGCAAGCAAAAAAAGAGGGGCAATAATGCCCCTCTTTTTCATAAAAAATCACAATATATTATGGGAGAATGCTCCCAAAAGGGAAATAGTTTAACAAACAACGAACAGCACAGTTTTAACATTACACTTATTGAACTGTCCTTTATGGATTATGATTGTTGCACCGATTTTCTAAATGCCTACACCATCTGTATAAATTTCCAAGTGTATCTGCAAAAGATACCCTTTGTTTTATGCGCAAAATCTGCTTTTGAAGGATTTTCTGATTTCAGAATTTCTCAGGCTGTTCTGACAACAAAAAGAGCCCCTCACCCTAAAAAGTAAGAGCAAATGATCATCCTCTTTGCAATTTTTACCTCTTTGAACATTTTGTTTTCTCTTCTTAAAAGCTTAGAAAAGTATTTTATTGTTCTTTGATCTTTTCAAAAGATTCTTGGAGATTTTTCAATTGTTCTTCGAATGCATCCATGCGGGACGAAATTTGCTTAATGCCTTCAGTTTGTTTTTCATTGAAATGATTAAAATCTGTATAGATTTTCGTCAACAAAGCATTCAAAGGAAGATGCCCCATTCTCCCACTGGCATAAATAACCACGCGAATACGTTCGGGATCATTAATATCAGCGATAGAAAATGGAAAAAATGCCATGATGTTTTCTCCTTTTTATGCACAATAAAATGGCTGGATTGATAAATTTCAGCGCATTTTGACCAACGCAGATGTGCATAATGCAAACCATGCTGCACATTGCTTAAACAACTTTTTAAAATTTTTCTCTATGGAAGATTTCTGCAAGGAGCTTTGCGAGATTAAATCTCTTTTTTCATAGCAAAAATTTGCATTCTTTTCTTTACATTTTGTAATTGTAAAAGTTTTAATTTTCACGTTTTAATAGCATAAACAACGGCCATATTGACAGGGCGCGTTTCATTATCTCCAGTTTCGTCTGTTAAAAATCTGTGCTTATGTTGGCCTGCAAATGAAGTCGTATCTTCTTTATCTGTTAGATAACATATAAGATAGTTCGGATTTGGAGCCTCGTGGAGAATTCCCTTCTTTAGCCCAGGAATATTATGTGAATGTCTACCTACTTCATCTGTCCATCCCCTATGAGAATGGGCTTTAAAACTATCTTTTTGGAAACTTCCTAAGCTGCGTCCATAATCCAGACCTCTTCTATTATCCAGTCCACGCAAAAACACTCCACGCAAATCTGGAACATTGAATGTTCCGTAACTATCTCCACTTCCCCATGTTTCACCAATAGCCGCAAAAAGTTCTGGATACTCGTCTCGCAAATAATTACTACCATCGCACAAAAGCCAACCTGTAGGCATTTTTTCCATGGCAAATGTAGCAATGAATCCTGGCGGGAAAGTTTGAAATGAATGCGTTGGATTTGTTAAAAACCAACCAGAATTATTCAGTCCAGCTATATCAGAAGAATAGATCAGTTCATAAATTCCCCCGGTTTGTATTTCTTTACCCTTTAAAGGCGCGATTCCTTGTAAGGTCATCTTATAAACGGCCTGAGCAGGTAAAGAATTTAAAGAAATAAATGTTTTTGCCCTATTCTCATCTGTAGCCTTGAAACGCACAATGATACCATCCACATAAGATTCAATAGAAGACTTTGTGTTCAAATGAATGGTTGTTCTCTCTCTTAAGTCTTCATTGATAAACTCTGTATCAATCACCCCACCATGATCTAATAAATATTCTTTGATGCGTTGCATCATCACACGGGCACTATCATTCACTGAACTTGGACGTTGTCCCTCAGACCAATTTATGCTTTCATCAGCGTAAGCATTTTCTGGTGCTAAAAGCGACCAATCATAAATCGAACTCATAGAGTATATCCTTTTTGTAAAAAACGAAAACGGGCAAAGAGAGAAGAAAAGAAAGCGGTAATTTTATTTTTAGGCGTTCTTATTTTTTCCATATGAAGGCCAATTTTTCCATAATCCACATGCAAGAGTTTTGTTTGTGCATTTACATAAACAGCATCAGGTTTTAAATGCAGCACTTCTTGCGCAAGAACACCGCAATAACGTTGTGGATTGCCTTTATAATTAAAGGCATAGAGCGAATAACCCTTTTTCTTCCCCATAGGCACAATATTTTCTTTTGTCCTCACATCAGAAAGAGAGAGAACCCCTCCTACCAATCCAACCAATTGCTGTAAATCACGCAATGGATCTTGTGTAACCGAAGGCATTGTTGTTGTCTTTCCTACTTTTGTTCCATAATTTCCTGCGGCTTGGGTTCCTATTTGCAACAATTGTTGCAGTTTGTTCCATCCTTGACTATCCTGTTCTGTCCATTTTTGACGCTCTGCATCCAAGACATTTTGGCGGTACATATCTTGAATCAATCCACCTTTCAAAGCATTGTTTTGTGCGTTATTTTGTCCTTGATAATAGGTATTCGCAGCGTTAACCTGGTCATATGATGAACGATCAATCATCTGGTTGGCATTCATCATATTTTTGACATCTTGATTATACTGCTGCGCTGTTGCATTTGTTGCCAATGCGCCAAGTTCATCAGCGAGCACTTTTGTATGCGCACCGGATCCATATCGCCCCGCCCCTGACATAACTTGATTAATCGCCTCAGACGTTGTATTGAGGGCGTTTTGCAACGCAGCATTAAACTTATTATTGCCTCCAATCCAGTCTCCCTTTGCCATATTAGAGAGATTGGCAGTACTTTGCGTTGGTACATTGAGCCAATTTGTCAGAGCTGGATTATTATATTGCGCAGCAGTTTTTTCTAAACCGCTCAGAGCATTTTGGGTCATAGAGCTAGGAGCAGCGACGCGTTCACCCTGATAAACATTCCCACCAATCCCTTTATTATAAAGATTGAGTGCATCAGCACTTGTTTGTTTTAGGATATCAGCCATCCATGCTGGAGGTTCATTTTTTTGTGTTGTTGTTTGTACCTGTGGTGTTGTTCTTCTACTCATGAGACCAGAACCTTTCTATAATGAATAAGATTGAGAGAATATCCGTGATGGGCAAGCTGTTTAGCCCATCCCCGTCTTCCAAGCATGAGCACTTCCTCAGCATTGATTGTTCGCGCCCATTTTTCGATTTCATCAATCAATGGGACCAATTTCAGTCCTCCCTCTCCAGCAAGATCGGAAAGGACGACACGTTTTTTTCCTGTATGGGTCACTTCAATTTTGGTAATTGCGAAAGCGCTAAATTGGGTTTTCTTTTTTAAGCCAATCCACAATTGTGCTTTTCCGGTAGCAAGCTCTTCAGCGATTGTTGCCAAACAAACATCATCAGGAAATCTCTGAGCGTATTTTTTCAGCGCAGCATTAAGTTCATCATAATAGCGTGCGATTTTTTTCCATGCCCATTGCTCTGTAAGATAAACAGAATAAACATTTTTACTGTCTCGTTGCACTCTCATCATTTTGGTTCTTTTTACCCTTCAGCACTGCAAACGGTACACTCTATTTTATGTTTCAATCACAAGAACAAAAGGCATGGGTGACTCTGACAAACATTCTCACCAATCCAAGAACACCCCGCTATTATATGCTTTTTACTCAATGCATTGTTCTTGAATAAAAGCCCTGCAACCACATCGTTGAGACATAGTTCACCGCATTACCGCATGCCAGCAGAGCTCAACTCCACATCAAACCCCGTGATACGAGACCAATTTACCCCCTCAGGTATCCGCAGTTTAAAACGATAAAACCGCCCTCTCGCACGATAATGAATTTTCCCCGTATTATGTGAAGGCTGTCTTTCTGGTAGCCATATAGTTTTCTCTTCAAGGGATTGGCGCAAACGCATCCCGACAGACAAATAAAATTCTCCGCTATTCACCTGAGGCATAATATTTTTGACTCGTGTTATCATACCATTTGTCTGTCCCATTTCCTGTGATGTCACCACACAAGCCATAGGAGGACCAGAAAATGATCCAAGTCTCCCCTGTTGATCAAATGCTCCAAGAACTGGTGCCTCATTTTGCCAAGCTTTACTGTCAAGAGAAAAGGTTAAATCATCAATACTCTCTGAAATTCGATCAAGCCCTTCTAGAGTGGATCCGATTGAAAAAATAGGCAAAATCATTTCGGTATCGACGATAGCTTTGGTCCATTTTTGCAATCCCCAATCATAGACAAGCAAGACGCGTTTTTTTTTCGTTTCATCGGTACCAATCATCCAATAAACGCGGTTATAAACGCCATCGATAGCAGCAGTTAAATTAGAAAGATCATAACGACTGACCAGTGAAGTGATCGTTCGATTCACCTTTTCAAAGCCAATTGATATAATCTCTCCGTCATGGGTTATCTGATAAAAACCACCTTCATCTGCAAAAAAGGCCAGATCCCCTCGACAAACGATAGATTCAGTGTTTTTTGCACCCCTTTTGTCATGTATCTTTTGGAAACTGAAGATCACCTTTGATCCTGGGATAAAAGAACCGGCATAGATTGCAGAGCGCATAAAAATGATTGGATTTGTTGTTTCAGTTGCCCCTTGCACAGATCCACCATCGGGAAAATCTTGATAATCGCAGCTTTTTTCTCCAACTGTCCACCATTCGGCATCATTCAATCCAGACCAATGGACACGTCTTGGATGATCAGCCAATTTCATCAGACAAACGAAATCTCCCCAAACCCGAACGATTCCCGCTTGCGGTGGTTTTCCCCTTAAATTTCTAAATTGTTCATTCCGTTGAATGTCCATGACTTGCGGTTTATCATTGGCATTAACCGCAATGACATAATCACCAAACAAAGCAAAAGACCATGGAGTATCAATATTTGCCAGATAGGGTTTTCCCTTTCGGCTAATATCTTTCCAACTCATTGTGATATGATCGAGAAGGTAAATTTTTTTTCCTGTCCCAACAATAATAATCACACCTTTTTTACTTTTAACAGCAATAGCGCCTAAAATGGTATCAGGACAAGGCTCTGACAGAGGTGTAAAGCTTGGCATAGGAATATAGGATCCATCAGCCGGCAAAACATTGACAAGCTCATCAGAAAACATGCTATTGATATCAGCAATATCAGGTCGATAATCAGCGATTGGGAAAAAAGCCATTTAAGCCCTCATGAGAAGAATATTTAAAAACCTTATCCGTATAATATTTCAAAACGCCAAGGCTTGTTTTTGTTTGAAAAGCAAGAACCTTAAAAATGGATCAGGGCAAAGCCCAAACAGAGAAGCAAAGCTCCAATGAGAAAGATACAACGCCCTGAACCAGCAGCACAGTGATGTGGAACAAAAGCTCACCCGGCTCCCGCCATCGCCCCTAGCCACAAGCCCCAATGATCAAAATCCCGAGGGCATCACAAGCTCAACCATCTGCGCGCAATACCAACGAACAGCACATTAAAATCCCATTGGAACAATGTTAGAAAAATCTTTTCGACGTGATGTTTCAAATTGCAAAGCTTTAAGCTGTTCTTGAAAATCATTAAAAGAAACTGCAGCATATTCAGGATCTTTGAGGATGTTTTTATAGAGCTCATATTTCGCACGTGCTTTAACGAGATCAAAAGCATGGAGCAACCAAGGATTATCCTCTTCCATCACAGTTACATCTCCCAGATGCATAGGATCATAAGAAACACATATGATTTCAACATCTTTTGGTGTTGGAAAGAGCCCTATTTTTTTCTCAAAATAGCTATAAAAGAGAGGAGTTCCCTGCAACGGTTGCTCTCCATATTGTTTTTTCAACACTTCAAGAGATTTAGGAATAAGTTGTTTTTGCATAGCGCCATGTTCTCCTAGAGACACGGACTCAAGCGCTTTTTCTAATTCAAGAAAGAACCCATCTTCTTTTCCATACCAAGTTTTTCCACTTTGTGTTTTAAAGGTCAGCTTTCTTTTTTCGTTGAAGAAAAAAGGCTCCCGTTCACAAAAACGCAAAGCAGTTAAAATGGAATCTTGAATTTGAACAGAATACTCAGCTGTTGTATCGTCAATTTCATCTTGAATAAGCGTAACCATATAAGCAAAAGTTTTAGAATGTTCTAAGTGTTTTAGATAAAGAGAATTGGAATTAGGAGATGAAACAGTCATAAGCCATCATAATCCTTTTGCATGTGAAAAATTTGAAATGATCCGCAACCCTAGTAATCTTTGTTGCTTTTTCATGAGATGTTGCGCTTTTGACATGTTTCTCTCACGCAATATTCTCTTGAGGAGCAAAAAGCGAAAACACTCCTTAAGCTTGTAGAACTCCATAAGTTTGACTTACAGACGATATGCGAAATCTAAGAACGCTGAGAACCCCTTGTGTCCTGTTTGGCAAATAGCCAAAAATTTTTGCAGCAACACTGAACGCGCCTTAAGAGTGAAGAGCTCTTCGCCCCATTTATAGCACATAGCCCCCTCATCTTTACCAAAAGCCTCTCTGATTTTTTCCAAAAGCAATAACAGCATTGTGTGCTCCCAAAAAAGAATACGATAGACATGAAACACAGCATGTTTGTTGCGCCAGCTTCCACACATTCCCCGCTCCCATACATTCTATGACATGCTCCCACACCTTCCGTGACATGTTCTTCCTCACGCAAAACACTCCCATTATACATACCAGCGCTCCATCATAGAGGATGTTTTAATGCAGTTTCTACGCTAATATCCAGCCACTATTCTGCTTCTCTCCCCCCCAACAAAATGTTGTGCTGAGGGGAAAAGGCGATAACAAAGCTTAAGCGGGTGCTCCATAAGTTGGGATCACGATAGTACCGAAATCCTGAGCGCCTTGCGTGCTGTTTGGCAAATTGTAGCAGGTTTTTTTCATACCAATAATGGTTTTTGCCGCAACACCGAACTCACGTTCATAGTCAAAAAGCTCTTCGACCAATTTATAGCGTGTAGCGCCCCGATCTTTACCGAAAGCAATGACAGCACTTTGTGCTCCCAAAAGAACAGCACGGCGGACATTAGGCACAACATTGTTTGTTGCCCCAGATTCCACACCTTCCGTGACATGTTCAGCTTCACGCAAAATAACCCCATTATACATACCAAGTGACCCATCATAGAGGGGATTTTTGATACGGCTTCCATTATAGATTGCCTTTGTAATATCAAGCCACTGTCCAGCTTCTGTATTGGTTCTCAATTGCGTAACCTGAGTTGGATGGAGATAAAGCACATAAACGTTTTCCCCATCAACACGGACTGGTCTGATTTTGGGATTTGCCAACTTAGCGCGTTCAACAGCTTTATCGATTAACTTGAGATCAAAAACATCACTTGCTTTCAAATCTTCATCTTTTGTTTTTCCATTGGGGCGTACAACGCGTTTATCTGTTGGTGCAGTTGGTGCATTAAATCCGTAATGAACGGGTTTAAGGTTAATGCTCCGTCCTTCAAAGTTAATGGATTTTGCAGTATATCCACAAACTTGAATAAAGAACATCATACTGAGACGATCAGCATACCAGTCAACCAAACCATTTTTAGCTTCTGTACGCAAGTCGTGCAAAACGCGTTGTTGGTCGATTGTTCCTTCATTTTTAACACGCACCGCGTGAACGAGTTCATTAATTGCCAGGCGATCATTAAGGAATTGCAGTGCTTCTTCATTGCCTTCAAGAGCTTGTCCTTCACTCACGCCATCGCCATACAGTTGCACACGCAATCCAAAGCTAATAGCATCACCACTTGCTTTATTTGTTTCATCCTTTAATTGCACGATACTGTTGGAGTCTTTTCCGATTAACGGTGCAATAGGAATCGCTTTTGAAACTTCTTGGTTTAGAAGTTTAGACCACGTGCGGACAGCTACTGGGTCATTCAATCCGATATAAGTTACGGTCATTTTGTCCTCTTAAGATTATAGATATAAAAAATCCGGCACAAAGCCGGTTGTTGACACTCCACATTTTTCATTTTCAGAGAGTGGATTAATTATTGTGTATTTTTCATGGTATTCGCTGAATAGCTTTTTCCTCCCCCCTTGAAAGGTTTTCTCTGAGCGTTTCCGCTTTAAGAGATACCCTCTCTATTTTTATCTCCCCAGACATAATGGACCTTCAAAGGTTTGTTTCAGCATTTCCGCTTTGAGAAATTTTCAGCCCACATGCCTTCCTGTGAGGAAATTCCCCCACATGTTTCTGCGTTAGAGTTCTGCTCCACCCATTAAACGGTTAAAAGCGGCTTTGTTTTTGGGATCAGTAATCCAAATACTAAATTCTGCTTCTGACATTTTATCGAGCATATCCAAAGAGATAGGACCACTCGGAGTGAGACCATTATAAGCCGCTAATGTCCGTGCAGAATTGTGTCTTTCTTGTAAATTTTCTACATTCTCATTTGGGGCGCTCCCATTTGGGGCGCTTGTATAGCCAATTTTTTGTGCCATACTATAGAGCACTTCGGCAGGATTTTGTTTTTTTTGCACACATTCGTACAAGATCTGCTTCAGCTCATTTCCAATCACGGCATCAATAACTTTTGGATCGTTCATTTCAGGATAGAGCGAAGTCAAAGCAGCCAATTGCTTAGCGCGTGTCTCATAAACAAAATCAGCAGCTTTATCAAAGTCATGATGTTTTTGTTTCACATGAGAGACGGATTCCTGATAAAAATTGTATAGCTGATCTGCTTCGGGAAGCGTAGAAGAAGGTTGTTGTTTTGTTTGCAACACTTCCTGTTGGTGCTGCATTTTTCCCAACCATTGCATATATCCCATAAAGTCTTTTTGCGGATCAGGCGGTCCTTCTTTTTCTGCGGTTTTTACAGCATTTTGTGCTTGCGCACTTTCTTTTTGTATTTCCTGATATCCATTACCATTTTCTTCAAGAGGTTTTTCACTTTGTATCCCAGCACTTTCTCTGTTTTCTTCCTCATGGATTGTGGAAAGAAAATCCTGTCTCAATTGGTTTTGTTCTGCTGACGTTAAGTGTTCTTGATCCATGATGTTGGCCTTTTCTTTTTCGAGCAATAAGATGCTCTTTTCGGGACTAATTTTTTCAGATGCACGCGCTTATTTTTGCGTATTTGCCATTTGCAAAACTGTTTGCATCATACGTGCGACATCAGCATTTTGGCTGTCATGTTCTGGAACCTGTTGCTCCTCTTGGGGAAGGTTCTGCTTTTGCACCTTGATAGCAATTTTATGAATAAGCGACGCAGGAAGTGGTGAATACCGTAAGAGGTCGAGCATAATATCTGGCGTTGCGAAATTTTGCATCAAAGGAAGCAACTGCATGATAATTGCAAATGTCCGTTCTTTTTCATTGAGGCTTGTAGGCGCATCATCAACGACGATATCATATTCCAAACTGGTGATCATTTCACGTGTCAGCGGAACATATTTTGCATTTTCGTCCCCAGCGATACGCACCAAACGCCCATCGGAAAGATAGTTTTGGATAAGATAGAGAATAATTTTTCCCTGTCGTTGTCGATATCTGCGCAACCCATCAAAGAAAGATGCCAACAGATTGAGTGAGGATTGACGGCGCTGTTCTTCAAGGATTCCAGGTTGGTTTACAGCCCGTGTTCCAACAAATTCAGGAGACAATCCTGTCACTTGTGTAATGGCGCTTTTTGCTTCATTAAACAATTGGAAAAAGCCTTGAGGAAATTGCGGAACAGGTTTAGGTTGGATTTTTCCTCCCAAAACGGCACCACTTTTAAGCCAAGTAATACTGTCTGCTCTTGCCCAGCTTTCCATGGCTTGACGATCATCATCGAAAGCATCACGCTCAGCCATAATTCCACCTTTTGATTGGCTATTGAGCAGATGCATCACTTGACTAAAATATTTATTCGCCCAGCGTTGAGGATCTTTTGCTGCTTTTACAATGCCGTAAAACTGTCGACTAGACTTATCAAAAGTTCCGGTAATGCATTCCCACCCCAATTGATTTGGCGGGACCAATGGCTTATCGGGTGCCTCGAGCAATTTTTTTCCTAAGAAGGCACGTTTAACAACTTTTCTTGTCAATCTTGTTGCTTGGAGTGCAGGAAAATCTTTACACAAATTTTGAAAATCTTGTTCTGAATAATCGGTATATCTTCCGCTTATCGGATCAAGAACTTTGTAAATCACTTCGCGTTCGAACCACCGGCATTCCACCAAAGTAACCATTTTTGGGCTGGAAGTCTCTCCACATTCATCGTCATTTCCAATATAGCTTTGCATTTCAGCACTGCTTGTTGGATGTAAAAAGGTATGATGCCTTACCCAATCGGCATCAAGAACACTCCAATGAACATTTGGAAACATTTCCCGCGCCACGGCCAATGGTTTTTCATCAATATACCACACGCGTTGCGCATCAACCAAATTTGGTTTTTCGGCACTTGCATCCCAAACCATTTTCATTGGATCTAGTCGAGCAATGACGGGTTTTCCTTGCGGATCTTCTTCATAGTCAAGACGCGTATCTGTCCACCCCATTCCGCAAATAATAGCATCTTGAAAAGCATCGGAATCTTCGTACTCTCCGTCCGCTTCATCACGAAACCATTCGGCCGCTCCGGTGAGGATTTGGTTTGCAAAAGCAGCGCCTTCTTGACGCGGAATAAATTGCACTTGTCGTTTATTATTGCGCTCTGCTCCGATTACAGCATTGATCAAAGGGGCAATGCGATTAAAAGTCATGACGGGCCTATTTTGTTCCCGCAACACGGCTAGGTCTTGTTCATTCCATTGGCGTCCATTGTAAAAATCGTAGTCTTCTTGTGCATTTTTTCGCCATTGTTCAACATGAGCGATATCATCCTGATACCAACGCACAAGTTTTTTAAAGAGCGCTTGCTGTTCAAGCATTTCGAGTGAATTACAAGAATCTGTAGAAATATTCATTAAAAAGCCATCCATGAAGTTTGAGAATGGTGAAAAGAAGGACGATAAACATTTTTTTGAGGTCTGGTATTTGGCTGTTCATAAGCCACACACATGAGTCCGAAACTATCGGCACCATGGCTTGCCCAATCATGTTCAGCACCCAATCCGATATTGCGCTGTTCATCACGTTTTTCGTGATACCAAGCGAGAGCTTTTCGCCCAGCGTGTGTTGTGTCACGATTAAACCATATAGCAGGAAACAACCGCCTTACGGCTTCAATCCGCATTTTAACGGCGCCAACTCCTTGGTTAGGAATAACTTTAGTCTGGAAATTGGCTTGCTGGAGAGCACTTTCAAAGCTCACATTATAGACACGATCTTTTGTTGCCCCATCATGAGGCAAAACCATCAGGGCCTTATCATAACCTTTTTGGAACACCCATCCGAGATGTTCTGAAAGAGGTTGTCCCTGTGCTTCATAATAATCAAGCACACGGATTTGATGTCCGATAAACTGAGCAACCCACAAAGCGGTAGCATCCGCTTTTGCTCCTGTCCCTCCGATATCCCAAAAGATTTTGATTTGGATAAGCGGATCACGTGGAACAACGGTAATTCGCCCTTCTTGTTCTGCTTCCAACAGTGCTTTTTGGTAATAAGCGCCTTGAACAGCTTGAAGATATTCGCCTTCCCAAATATGGTTATATTGCTCAGGTCTTTGTTCCAAATCATCCTTCCGATCACGATTAAGTTTTTCGGGAAATTGAGGATTATCACGCCAATTAATTTCTGCACCTTTGATATTGGGATTGTTGACATTTCGGAAACGTTTTTCGACGGGTGCATTTTCTCGAAGAGGGTTCCATGTAACCCATAATTCGGCATTCCACTCATTTCCCTCTTCGCGCAAAGTAGGGATAAGCGTTTGCCAAGCGGTTTCCGTAACGGGTTCAGCTTCATCAACCCAGCAAAGAAAAACGCGTCCCATTGATTTAACACTTGCGATATTGCGATCAAGCCCCACAAAAGCGTAAACGATACGTCCATCTTTTGACTTGATATATTTATCGCCAATTTCATAATAATCTTTGAGGAATGGATAAGATTCGATAGCACGTTTAATTTCTTCCAAAGAGCTTTCATTGAGAGAGTTTTGAAATTGCCGTGCACAAAGGATAATCCCGCGTTCCCCGGCTTTACCATGGCGATATCCAATTACAGCAGACATCAAAGCAAAGGAGCGTGTTTTTCCAGAACCACGCCCTCCCCAAGCAGCGCGCACATCAGCTTTTCCGGAAAAAACGGGAATAAGCTTTGGAATAAGAGCAATTTGAGCGGTTGTCATAAATCCTCAAAAACTACATTCTCTAGACGCCATGCTCTTCTGGTATCCCTCTTCCAAAGTCACCTCCAAAAGTCACCTCCAAAGGAAGAACACCCAAAAATCAGCGAAAAAGCACCCCCACAAATAGGTCCCTTAGGAAGATCCTCTTAAGCACACCCCATCAAGAATATCCCCTTAAGTATAGCCTTCTCAAGCTCAAACGTCTCTTCAAACCATGCTTTCAAACGCCGCAATTTTCGACTTCCCCAAAAACAGAGCCCCAAAAACAAAGACAAAGAAACAATTCGCAAACACAACATCTTGCAGCCCCCCTCAAACAATACTTGCGCACATACACCCGTTAAGACACAAGCCTCCTCCGGTCTTTCCACCTTCAATTCTCTTAAGGTATGCACCCATTTTTTGAGAACAATCATTCTCAAGGAGCACAGGCTTCAGATCTTTTCATCCGCAGAAGCAGTATCTTTGGGAGGAACTGGTACAATTTCAACACGGGTGATTTTAACATCTTCTCCAGCATCTCCAGTAACTTGAAGAGGCAAAACCTTAGCAAGAAGCGAAAAAAAAGGTACAGGATTGTTCAGTGCGTGATATTGGAGATAAGAGACTAACCCATCCTCACCATAGTGATATCCCGCTTGTTCAGCAGCTGTAAGAAGCGCTTCATTGAACCGCTTTGTTGTTTTATTCCACGCTCCTTTTTTCCGCCTTTTTTGGCGCAAAGGAAGGCAAGGTTCATTTGCCATCACTATGTTCCTTTAAATAAAGAGGAGCTGAAAGCATGTCATAAAAAATGACATAAAAACCAACACCCTCACCCTCTTTACCAAAAAAAAAGACCAAAAAGGGAATAGTTTAGATAATCTTTGCCCGATTATGCACCTCTCACGCAAAGATTGCCTAAGTAATCCCCTTCTAAAATCTCTCAATCATTTAACTTAAAAGAAACCACACAAGTCCCTTATTCACCTAACCAATAGATGCATAGAAGGTGAAACAGCAACAATAAAGTACGGCCAAAAAACAAACGACGAGATACATTATAATCGAACTATCCGAGGAAGATGGATGAAAGAATATTGTGGTCAACCATACCCTCTCTAGAAAAAAACTTTTTGTCAGATTTCCCTAAAAGAAAATTCTCTCTAAAGATCTTTCATCCATCTGAGGGAACGAGAAAACCTCTTTCAGATTCCTCTAAAGCTCCCCCTCTAAAATCTCTCATCCATCTTCCTCAGATAACGCAATTTTTATAAAGGGCCGTTATTCTTTTTTACTTTATTGTTATTATTCTTGCTGCCTCTGCTGCTTCTTCACCTTCTATACATCCATTGGTTAGATGAGTAAGGAAAGCTGTTCTAGAAAAACTCTTTTTTAAATTCCTCTACCTCTAAAAGAGAACCCTTCTAGAATCCCTCAAATCGACTACACGAAAACATGAAGACAGAATTGCCCCCCTTAGACGCAATAGAAGCTGACTCTATAAATATGGTTCAACCAAATCTGATTCAATAAAACACAAGGAATCATAAACCAATAACTGCTTATTGGCACAATCCTGCGCATGAGACACCATAAAAGCTCTCACTTTTAAAACCGCAAGATTTTGGAAAACCACAAATTTTACAGATTATTTACAGCATTACTTTAGAAGCTTTACCAAACAGGACACGCTTCACAGGACACGCTTCACAGGACACGCTTCACAGGACACGCTTCACAGGACACGCTTCACAGGACACGCTTCACAGGACACGC
>NZ_JH725096.1:350956-371470 GCF_000278155.1 Bartonella doshiae NCTC 12862 = ATCC 700133 | reverse complement strand
ACAGGACACGCTTCACAGGACACGCTTCACAGGACACGCTTCACAGGACACGCTTCACAGGACACGCTTCACAGGACACGCTTCACAGGACACGCTTCATTGACAAATAACGCATCTCAAACGATAAGAGCCCCCCAGGTTATTTCGCCTCTCTGGCAAAACGCACAATTCCGATTGTCCCATTATGGTACTTCTTTAGATTAACCTTGTCAACTTTTTATTTTTCTTTTTTATCTTTTTTTTATTTTTTCGTCCTCAGCACTTATAACCAGCGCACTTATAATCAGCGCACATTATGACCGCATAACCGCGCGCACTCACCTGCGGTGACAGTTAAATCGCTCAATGCCTTCCTTTATTCTATTCCTCTTAGGTCATGAGTCATCTAACTTTTTCACTTTTCACTACAACCTGTTTGTCATCATCCCAGCATCACGCGTAATTCTCATCCCCAATCATCCTCTTTTATTTTTTCTGGAGTTTCAGACAAAAAAACCAAATTTTCGCCTTCTTTTGCAATTGTCACGGTAGTATCATCATGAATTTTTCCAAATAAGATGCTTTCAGCCATTGGGTCTTGAATTTCTTTTTGGATGATCCGTTTAAGAGGACGCGCACCATAAAGGGGATCATATCCTTTATGCGCGAGAAACTGTCGTGCTTCTGGTTTGATATTGAGAATTATTTTGCGTTCATTGAGTAAATTTTGCAAATAATTCAACTGAATATCGACGATTTTTTCCATATCCTGACGTTGTAATCTCTGAAAGAGGATAATTTCATCAACACGGTTTAGAAATTCGGGACGGAAAGCGGCTTTAACGACATTCATCACATCGCCTTTTGCCTGATCGGTTGTCTGCCCTTCGGGCAAAGCGGTTAAAAATTCAGCCCCCAGATTTGACGTCATAATAAGCAAAGTATTACGAAAATCCACTGTACGACCTTGACCATCTGTCAAACGCCCCTCATCCAAAACTTGCAGCAAGAGATTAAAGATATCGGGATGCGCTTTTTCGATTTCATCGAAGAGAATGACCTGATAAGGCCTTCTGCGTACAGCTTCCGTCAGCACCCCCCCTTCTTCATACCCGACATATCCCGGCGGCGCTCCAATTAAACGTGCACCGGCATGTTTTTCCATATATTCTGACATATCAATGCGCAATATTGCATTAGCATCTTGGAAGAGAAAAGCAGCGAGTGCTTTCGTTAATTCGGTTTTTCCGACACCGGTGGGACCAAGAAACATGAAAGAGCCAATAGGACGATTAGGATCCTGGAGCCCAGCGCGTGCACGCCGGACAGCACGTGCAACAGCTTGAACAGCTTCTCCCTGTCCCACAACCCGCTTACCAATTTCGTCTTCCATACGCAACAGCGCCTCTCTTTCTGCTTCCAGCATACGATCCACGGGGATTCCAGTCCACCGAGAAACGACGCGTGCGATATGTTCAGCCGTTACAGTTTCTTCAACGAGATGATTTTGTTGGTCATCGTTTTCTGCCAAGCTCAATTGTTTTTCGAGTTCAGGAATAACGCTATAAGCGAGTTCTCCGGCTTTTTGGAATTGTCCACTGCGCTGTGCGATAGCTAAAGCATTACGTGCTTCCTCAAGTTGTTTTTTCAGATCTGCGGCATGCCCTAATTTTTGTTTTTCTGCTTGCCAAGCGGTTGTCATTTCAGCAGACTGTTGTTCCAATGTCTCGAGTTCCGCTTGCACAGTTTTCAAACGGTCTTTTGCGGTTGGTTCCACATCTGTTTTCAAAGCTTCGCGTTCGATTTTCAGTTGCAAGATTTTCCGATCAATAGCATCGAGTTCTTCTGGCTTTGAATCGACTTGCATACGCAACCGGGCAGCAGCTTCATCGATAAGATCAATAGCTTTATCGGGCAAGAAGCGATCCGTAATATACCGGTTAGACAAACGTGCAGCAGCAATCAAAGCACTATCAGCGAGACGTACTTTGTGATGTTGTTCGTATTTTTCTTTAATACCACGCAAGATAGAGATGGTATCATCCAGGGTTGGTTCAGGAACAAAGACGGGTTGGAAGCGACGTGCAAGAGCGGCATCTTTTTCGACATATTTGCGATATTCATCGAGCGTAGTAGCTCCGACACAATGGAGCTCTCCACGTGCAAGAGCAGGTTTTAAGAGGTTAGAAGCATCCATAGGACCATCGGATTTTCCAGCACCGACGAGATTATGCAATTCATCAATAAACAAAATGATTTGTCCATTTTCGGCTTGAACCTCTGCAAGAACCGCTTTGAGGCGTTCTTCGAATTCTCCTCGATATTTTGCGCCTGCGATAAGCGCTCCCATATCCAATGCATAGAGTTGTTTATCACGCAGAGTTTCAGGAACATCACCATTGACAATGCGCAGTGCCAACCCTTCAACGATAGCTGTTTTTCCTACGCCTGGTTCTCCGATTAAAACGGGATTATTTTTGGTGCGTCGTGAGAGAACTTGAACAGTTCTGCGAATTTCTTCTTCGCGCCCAATAACGGGATCAAGTTTACCTTCGCGTGCATCTTTTGTGAGATCACGGGCATATTTTTGCAAGGCTTCATATTGGCTTTCGGCATGGCGGCTTGTTGCTGTTTTTCCCTTACGCAGAGCATTAATAGCGCTATTAAGCGCTTGGGGGGTCACCCCTGCTTGCGTTAGAATTTCTGCTGTTTTTGCGGACTTTTCCATGATAAGCGCTTGCAACATGCGCTCCACCGTTACAAACTGGTCCCCTGCTTTTTGTGCGATATCTTCTGCCAAAGCAAAGACTTTTGCCAATGGCTGAGATAAATAGAGTTGTCCATTTCCCCCTTGTACTTTTGGCAAAGCTTCGAGCGCTTCTTTCAGCGTCTGTTGAATTTTGGCAAGATCGCCTCCTGTTTTTTGGATAAGAGATGCGGCCAAGCCTTGAGAGTCTTCTAACAAGACTTTTAGGAAATGCTCAGGCATAAACTGCTGATGATCAGAAGAGAGAGCGTTATTTTGTGCTGTTTGTAAAAACCCTTGTAGCCGTTCGCTGTATTTTTCTAGGTTCATTTTTTTTCCTTTCTTACACCCTTACACCACCAACGCACTTAAACGCACCAGATATCCTCCCCCCAAATATCCCAACAAGACATCCCATAAGGATCGACAAAATAGACATACAGCACGGCGAACCACGCAGCATGAAGAAGAACCGTAGTGCTAAAGTGAATATGGGCTTTCGCCGCTCTCATAGCAAGGGGCAAAAACCGCAGGAGCGCTATAAATTCTCCCCCAGCAGAATCCTCATTAAACGTTTCCAATAGATCCCATTAAAAACCGAAGTAAACAACATAAGAGTGCACACAATACGCTTTTTTCTTTAAACAAACAAATAATTAAAATTATCAACTATAGTAAAACTAAAAGTATTTCTCACATTTTTCTTAACAAAGTAGAGAATATATGTTTATTTATACATTTACATTAACTTTATTCACTTAAAGGAGGTTAATTATGTACCGCTATGTAAAAAAGATATTATTAATACTTTTATTACTCCTGCTCAGCAAACCAAGCTACGCTGTTTTTGCCGGCAAAGTTATTACAATAAAACATGATTGGTCCCACAACAGATCGTTTGATCAATTCTCTTTCTTCCAACAAATAACGCATGATGGTGGACCGGATTCGATCTATTTTTGGGCCAACCAATTTCAATTTGAAAATGGCAAAACTGGTTATATTGGTTTATTCAACAGGGGCGCGCGCACCATTCACTTCTCTATCACAAATGCAACGGGATGGAAGAGTGGTAAATGTAAGCATTTTACCCAAGAGGGTTCAGGAGTTCGCTGCGAACTTGAATTTCCGTGGAAGGTTGGACGGCGATACCAATTAAATGTCTCCAAAAATGAAAATCTGATTACAGGAACAATAATTGACCTTATAACAAAGAAAACAATGACAGTTGGTGTCATTGAAGTTTCCAGTACATTTGGCAAATTTCAACAATCCTCGAGTTTTGTTGAAGACCATTCCCGTTGGAAAAGGCATCTTTCCTCCTGTTATGTCTTAAGTCCGCAAAGTTCAATCTTTTTCAGCCCTATAGCTGATAACAAATACCAAGCACTGATAGATGCTTATGCTGAAGGAAACTGTAATGATCCTTACGTCGTGCAAATTTTATGTAAGTTAAGTACTTGCATAAATAGCATAAGCGACCTTGGGGGAATAGCCTCACCCGATGTACCAGGGATAACGATTACCAACGGGAAAGATCTTCCTGCGAAAACGCTTTCTGATGCATTGAAAAAAAATGAGCTTATCGCCATTCGTTTGCACGATGGTTCTTGGACACCCAAGATTTTTCTCCCATCTCCTAGCATATTTAAATGGAAATCGATATTTGTAGAAAATCGCGCAACTTTATCTTCTTCAATTTATAACGCGAACAACACACAAAAGCTAAACACGGACCAGCAGATTATGTATATGTCTGATGGAAAAATCTGGAAAATTATGAAAGAAACGAAGTAACCTCCTTCCTTACGAATAAAAAGCCTCCATCTCAATTTATTTCAAACGGAGATGGAGGCTGATTGAAACGAAGGCTCGGATTTTATTTCCAACTCTCTTTCTCTGAATTTCTGACTGTGTTTATATAAGATAATCGTGATCCTTTTCCTTTGAAAAGGCCTATATGTTGATTTTACGAAAGACGAAACTCCTATATACCTCACTTTTCGTTTTCGCTTTAAAATTTAGATCACCATGAAGTAAAATTTCAACTGTTGGAAATTTCTGTCCTTTCGTCCCCGATCGTTTTGCAAAACTCTCTCAATTCCTATAACTCTCACTCTTTCGCATTCTCACTCTTTCGAAAGCCCCTACTGCATAATCTTCACCATTTTACAAATAATGATCGGTATATTACCAAATCACGCATCATCCCTGCAAAATTTTTCAATCATTCACTTTTCAATTATTAACAAGGGATCGTTCTCAATACTTATAAGCACCCTGCAAAGTCCAATATCCATTTCAACTCCTGTTATTTTCATTTCCAGCATCTTTTTAGAAAGAAAAAATTGCTTTTCTTTTTCAAAACAATTTTTTTCCAAACAAAACCCGTTTAATGCATTCGCAACATCACAACCAACATACCCCATTTGCCAATCACGAACACATAAACAGCCCCGGATACAGCCTTCCACAACTGCAAACGGCACTTTGCTTCTCAAGCGACACTTTCAAGTTTTTACAGGCTAAACTTCTGATTTTATTCTTCTTCATCAGTTTTCTGCGACGGGGGTGGTAAAATATATGCCCCTGACAGCCACCGATTTAAATCAATAGCGCGGCACCGTGTTGAACAGAAAGGATAGGCATTTTGTTGTGAATCCTGTCCACAAATGGGACATGGATGGGGAGGACGTTTTGGAGAGGTTTCTGATGGTGTTAAATTTTTTTCTTTTTGTATTTGCTGCGTCTGTACCATTTTCTTGCGCACCTTCATTGTTTTTGTTTGAACATCCCCTTTTTGTTGCTTTTCTTTTTTTTATTTATTTTTAGTATTATTCCACAATTGTACCTATAGACAAATTTTTCCCGTGTATTTCTCCAGTCCCGTGTATTTCTCCCGTCCAATGGGAAAGGACAGGAAACTGATACTCCATCAAAAGATCCATTGTTTCAGTCAAAGGCAAGCCAACGACATTGGAATAGGATCCCATGATATGAACAACAAAAGCACCCGCTTTTCCCTGTATGGCATACCCACCGGCCTTTCCTTGCCATTCACCAGAAGCGAGATAAGCATCCATGATGACCGTATTCAAGCGTCTAAAACGAACGCGGCTTTCCACTAATTTCACGGTAGCTTTTCCGTTTTCATTGAGTGCACAAATGGCGCCATAAACTTTATGGGTACGTCCAGAAAGGAAGCGCAAACATTCATAAGCCTCGTCTTCTCCTTCTGGTTTAGGAAGGATAACAGATCCGACAGCCACCACGGTATCAGCGGCCAAAATCACCTTTTTCTGCACAGATGTTTTTTGATTATTCTGTTTAGAGCAGAGCACTCTTTCTTGTAGTTTAAGCGTTTCTTGTACCTTAAGCGCTTTTGCCTTCGCTAAACGTTTTGCAAGATTTGCGGGATGTTCTCTTACTTTTGCAGTCTCATCGATATTTGGCGCATAAACATGATGAGGATCCAGACCAATTTGCGCTAAAAGCGCTAAACGACGTGGGGAAGCAGAAGCAAGCACCAACTGAACCTCTTCCAAAGGCGTTGTTTTTAAGAAGGCTTTCTTTATGATTCCCATCACCCACCCCTAAAAATGGTTTTCAGCGACCATTCCATTTGTCTTGATGCCACCTTTTTGTGACATTCTGCTATCCTTTACACATGAAATTGTACACTACACATGAAATTATACATTGCCAGAATTATTTCAACTTTTAACCTTCTTAAATTTTCTCTTTTAGAAGAAACACACTCTTTTAGAAGAAACACAAAGGTATCTGTGCACTATGTAGCGCTTTTATAGAAAGCAAAAAACTCCTATAACTTATTTATAACGATATATGATACGCCCTTTTGTCAAATCATAAGGGGTCATTTCCACCATAATTTTATCACCAGCTAACACGCGAATACGATTTTTGCGCATTCTTCCGGCGGTATGGGCTATAATTTCATGATCATTTTCCAGTTTCACACGAAACATCGCATTAGGCAAAAGTTCCGTCACGATACCAGAGAATTCCAAAACTTCTTCTTTGGACATAAACAATAATTTCCTTTAATATTTTACATATTTTTGAATATATGTATTATTTTTCAGTGTTCATATCTTATTTTCTTAGTTTTGTGAACAGAAATTCAACAGAAAGAGAAGAGTTTTCCTTTTGTTTTTATTTTCTGACATTAAAAAAACTTTTATAGAAACATTGAAATGCATTTTTGCACAGATACACAAACTCTCTTTACCAACAGTTTAGCATATACTTCACACTCTTTTTGAGAATACTCGAAACACATATTTTTTCCATTTTTCACGCTACTTTTTACTTTATCCATCCTTTCATTCTTTTTTACTTTTCATTTCACCTTTATTTTACTCTTTAAATTTCACTTTATGCTCTATCTTTTACTCTACTGGGTCGTCATTTATGCGCATGTGTCTATTTTATGCACACATATATAAGATATATAAAAGAGCATTTATAATGCATCCCCCCCTTTTCGCTTTATTCTCTTTACCCCATTACTTAGGCTTTATTGTTTTTATGTGATTACGGTGAAAACCGTCACCCCATACAAAAGACTTTATACGACAAAGAGAAGCGATAAAATATCAAATGTGGTTATTTTTATTTCTTGCACAACGAAGGGGATTGAAAAGCAACCGTTTATTTGCATTGTAAAAAAACGTTTTTACAGAAATACAGAAAAAAGTATAAAAAGAAGCACGATAATAAGTTTTTAATTTTATTGGTCAAAAGTGAACAAACAAGAAAAGCGCTCTGTTTGCAAAAGCTTTCACAAAAAAGAAGCGGAATGATGAACATTACCGCTTCTTTACGCACAACGCTTAAAAAACACGAAGGGAAAGATCACAAAACACTTTACAAGGGAGAAGAAAACCAACTTGATAACAATTCGTATCTGACGGGATCATCAGCACATTGCCCGCCTCCGCATTCCAGTATGGTAGAAACCAAGTTTGCAGCAATCAAGAAGATGAACAAGAAACTTGCCACTTTACTCAATCCTGGCAAAGGGGAAAACTCTTTAAACTTATGCGACACATCACCTAAAATCATCACAAAAGTAACAGCGAGAATACAAAGAACGGAAATAATGAATGCCCAAGTATAAAAATGCAGGCCAAGAAACGTTGATCCATATCCGAGATCATCCGGTGTAATATGTAAAAATACCTGACGCGCAGCAACAACACTGGTTACCACACAACCAAGGATCACCATACCATAATGTGTGCTTTTAATTTTATGGTGAACATTGAGCAAGAATCCACACCCTGCAAGCATCAAACCAACACGTTGAAGAAGACAAAGAGGACATGGCAACTCAAACTTTACCAATTGATAATAGAAAGCAACAAGCAGGACGACGGACAAACCGATAAGTCCTAAATTATTCATAAATATAATGAAATGATGATTTTTGTGTTCAACATGTTCCATGATTATTCTCTCAGAAAGACAAGTTTAAAGTAGAAGTTGCATGGTGATTAAAAGTAAGAAGAATGACAACCAACAGAATGGCCCATAGGGCATAACTTATATTTTTTTTGCCATACAAAGTTGTTACTGCAGTACCTAATGCGATTAAAAATGGAACAAACATAATTTAAAGTCTCCTTTCATTTACGCGCGATACACTACCGGGGAAAATATTAAAAAATTTGTCAAAAAAGAGACCATGAACGCATTATCAACAATCGATTACTACATTTTCTAGTCTTGCATTAGAGAAATACGAGGATATATAGATCACGAAAAAAGAATATCAATAAAAACATTCACCTCTAAAAATTTTCAGCCCGCAAAAAGCCTTTTTTACACCATAAAAAAGCACCCTTTGCATTCATCTTGCAAACAACGAGTAAAAAAGCGAATCTTAATCTTAAACACCTTATCTGATGATAAAATGAAAACACTTGCAAAAATATATTTCGCACGTTTGCGCACAAGATTTTCCCCTCTATAGCCTTTACTTTCGGGACAGAAACGATAACTGTTGTGAGCATGATGATTATGAGAACCTCACTCCAGCCTCTCTATTCGCAATGCCCGCACGCCATACATTAACCAACGACCCAAGAGAGAAAGCTGCACTCTTTTATTTTTCTTGAAAGCTGTAAGACACATGAAAGCTAAATTGAAAAAAAAACTGTTGTTCTATGATCAATTGACTTTGCAAAGAGATTATAAGACTTTTAAAGAAAAGGGTAGAGAATCGTTTTGAACGCTGGAAAAGGATGGAGAATGACGCAACAACCATGTGACGTAGCGATTTTAATGGGCAGTCAATCGGATTGGCAAACAATGCGCCATAGCGCGGATATTTTAACGCATCTTGGTATTTCTCATACTTCGCATATTGTCTCGGCCCACCGAACTCCTGAACGCCTTTATCAATTTGCAAAAGGGGCAAAAGCAGCAGGTTTTAAAGTTTTAATTGCAGGAGCAGGAGGGGCTGCGCATCTTCCTGGTATGTTAGCAGCACTCACACCACTTCCTGTTTTTGGAGTTCCGGTACATTCACAATCTTTATCTGGTCAAGATTCTTTACTTTCCATTGTACAAATGCCTGCTGGAATACCGGTTGGCACATTAGCAATTGGTAAAGCAGGAGCTATTAATGCAGCACTTTTAGCCGCAGCGGTAATGGCGGTTTATGATCATGATCTCGCACAGCGACTACAAGATTGGCGTCAACAACAAACAGAAAATGTCGCGCAAACGCCTATGACTGAGGTTTAAAGTGGTACAGTCTTCAGATATTTCTTCTTCATCCAGCCCCTCTTCAGCTTCCAGCAGCCCCTCCAACACACTTCCCTCTTCCAATACGTTGCATGCAGGCAGTGTAATTGGTTTAATAGGTGGCGGGCAATTGGCACGCATGTTAGCCGTAGCGGCAGCAGAATTAGGGTTTCGAACGATTGTTTTTTGCCCTGAAGCGGATTGCCCAGCAGCACAAACAACGAATGATCATATTGTTTCCTCCTATGATGACTATGCGCTGTTAGATCATTTTATTTCTCTCTGTGATGTTATAACCTATGAGTTTGAAAATCTTTCTCTTGAGACAATTCGCTATATAGAGAAAAGCAAGAATGTTTATCCTTCTTCCAAAGCATTAGAGATTACGCAAGATCGCCTTTTTGAGAAGCAATTTTTGAATGCGCAAGGCATTGCTACAGCATCGTGGCATGCTGTTGATGACTATTCTTCCTTTACTTTTGGGCTTTCCACATTCAAGAATCGTGGAATTTTGAAGACACGACGTTTTGGTTATGATGGAAAAAACCAGACCATGCTCAATTATCCGGATACGCAAACCATGAGCGAAACTTTCGCTTCTTTTCAGGACCAGCCCTTAATTTTGGAAGAAATTGTTCCCTTTTTAACGGAGATTTCCGTTCTTTCTGCACGCACAAAGCAAGGAGAGCATATTTTTTACGATTGCCCTGAAAATCAGCATAAGAATGGCATTTTGCACAAATCAATTGTTCCCTCACGTGTTCCGCTTACCGTACAAAAGGCTGCGCAAGAAATAAGTATAAAGGTTATGGATGCGTTAGACTATGTTGGTGTTTTGTGCACTGAATTTTTTGTATTAAAGAACGGCACCCTTCTCGTAAATGAACTGGCTCCTCGTGTGCATAACTCTGGTCACTGGACACAAAAGGCGTGTATAACATCACAATTTGAACAGCATATCCGTGCTATTTGCGGCTTACCCTTAGGCAGCACATACCGCCATAGCAATTGCGAAATGACCAATCTCCTTGGGAAAAATCTCTGTGATTTCAAATATTTTCTCACACAAGAGCATACATCGGTACATTTATATGGCAAAAGCTCTGTTCAACCAACGCGCAAAATGGGTCATGTGATCCAATTAACGGGACCTGCGAGCAAATTTGCACAATAACATTTCTCGACAAAAAACATTTCTCGACAAAAATACTTCAATACAAAACAAGAGAGGAATAAACAAAGCATTTGGGGCACTATTTTTTCAAGCACAGCTTTCTAAACCTCTCTCTTCACCTCCCCATCCCTCCAAACACTCTCCAAGCACGCGTACCAATACCTTCCCAGGACTTTTTTCAAAGAGTTTTGCTTCAAAAGGCAACAATTTTCTGTTTGCCAATAGAAAATCCTACAAAACTTCTGCTCTATACTTCACATTTTTTGGCAATTTTAATTTTATAGGGCATACGCAAAAGAGCCTATTCTTTTATGAAAACATCTTTGAAGCACTGCTTTTGAAAGGTCCTTTTTTCAAGAGAAACCCTCTTCAGGCCAAGCCCTCTCCAAGGCTCCCCTTTTTTGGGGTACACTTCTTTGAAGGAGAGCTCCTAAAGGGGATTTCCCTTGAAAAAAGGACCTTTCATGAATCATTTCAGCAACAAATCACCAAAAATCTGGACTCTCAGGTTTTAGAAGAGGCCCGATACGCACAGCCGAGACTTTTTCTGCTAACCCCGTGCGATCTGAAATTTCAACGGCTAAACCACAAAGCGTCGCAGGACCACGTGCAGGTTCATAACGATATTGTTTTGTCTTATAAAGGAAGCGGTGTAAAGGCTCTTCCTTTTCCATACCCAGAGATGAGTTATAATCTCCACACATCCCAGCATCGGATAAATAAGCACTTCCCCCTTCTAAAATTTGTGCATCGGCCGTAGGAATATGTGTATGGGTTCCCACAATAACACTCACACGTCCATCGAGAAAATGTCCAAAACATTGTTTTTCGCTTGTTGTTTCTGCATGAAAATCGAAAATGATGGCATCTGCTTGTTCCATCAAAGAGCAAGCGCATAGAATTTTTTCTGCTGTTTCAAATGGGTCATCCACCTTGCACGGCATAAAAGCACTTCCCAAAAGATTTGTCACAAGAACACGTGCACCATTTTTTGCTGTAAAAACACCAGATCCTCTTCCTGGTACATCTTTAGCAAAATTAGCAGGACGCAGAAATCGGTCGTTTTCATGGGCATATTGCAATGCTTCTTTGCATGAAAATGCGTGATTTCCTGTTGTCACCACATCAGCACCTGCTGCTAAAAGGTCTTGATAAGTTTCCTGTGAGATTCCAAATCCAGCAGATGCATTTTCACCATTCACGACAACAAAATCGAGTTGCCATTTCTCAATGAGCAGTGGAAGTTTTTCAAAAACAGCACTACACCCAGTTGCCCCAACAATATCACCCAAAAATAAAAACCGCATAGATGCTTTAAACACATTTTAACTTTGTAAAAAACCTTTTTCTGTAAAAATTTCCTGTAAAATAAGATCATGCTCTTGATGGGGAATAGATTCCACTTCCTGACAGGAAAAAGCGAGACTCAACAAATGGGGTTGATGTTTCTTTTTTTTCAGCATATCGACAGCACGATCATAATATCCGCCACCATAGCCAAGACGGTGACATTGCCTGTCAAATGCTGAAAGCGGTACAATAATCACGTTTGGCACCACCACCTCATTTTCCACACCAGGCCCCAAAGTACCAAAGCGCATAGATTCTAACACGGTATTGTTTGAAAATTTCCGAAAAACCATTGTGGTTGAATCGAGCACCACGGGCAACGCTAAAATACCGCCACGCGCTACGATAGGTTCGAACAAGGGACGAGGATCAATTTCTGATTTGATTGGCCAATATCCAGCGAAAACCATGCGAGAGAAATCTTCCCCTCTTTGTTCAAAGACATGCATCAAGTGCGCACACGCACGGTGTGAAAAAGTCTGACGTTCTTGTGATGAAAGAGCATCACGACGAGATAAACTGCTCTGACGCAACTGTGACCTAATCTCTGAAGTTGATAACGGATATTCTCTGCGCGGATATTCTCTACATTGTACCATTATTCGTCCCTCATTCCTTATCCCTCTCTATCCTAAGGAGCGAAGTCTTCCACCTATAGTAATCTGTCATCAACAGTACGGCACCCTATCATCCTATTGGATTCGCTCATCCTATAACTTCTCTTAGCAGAATGAATACGCTCCCATTTACTTTATTTCATAGGTTTACGAGACAGCTTTACCCTCATGGTTTAAGTTCCCCATCCTACACTTGCTTGCGTTAAAAGAAAACAAACATCAAATCAAACGACATTTGCATTTTTATCAGAGAACGCATCTCATAGTTTTGTACTGAAATCTCATGTACAGAAGATGAATAAACGAATAAACTGCGACAAGGAATTAAGGTATCACAAACAACAGAAAGCAAACAGCCAAAAGTTTTCACAAATTTATTGAAACAGTATGCCCGTGATTCTCTTATGCAAAAAGCCTCATCACACCTTAAAGCCAATCACATTTAAAAAAACGAACATATTTTTACTTTCTTGATGCAAATTTACTTTCTCGGTACAAATTTGTTTTCTTGATGCAAAATTTGCTCTCTTGATATATTTGTTTTCTTGATACAAAGAAGTGGTGATCCACAACAGCCGATGGAAAAAATTGACCCCCGGGAACCTAAAAAATAGGTGGGCGCCATATGAAAAAGCCCACGAGCCTTCTCAGGGACAGCTCCCTTGGAAATCACTAAGGTCTCAGGAATACGTTATTTCCTGTCGAGCAGCGCAGAACACCGTTTTTACTATAGAGCAATTTGAAGTCTTCTACTAGACAGAAAATTCTCTAAATGCATTCTTTTAACCCACAAATATATTCTTTGACTCTGTTTGCTGCTAACACGGCTTTTGTTATACCACCTTTACGGATTCCATAATGTGCGAAAACATTTAATTGATTTCCATTACAGATTGGCTCATCGGGTATTCCTAGTGATACAAATCTGCATACAGTGCTCTGTTCTTCACAAACAACACCAAATCTATGAGATTTGCAGCGTTCTCTCTCATACAGATGTATCATCCAAAGGGCGAATTGTTGGGACACTGATAATTCTTGGCATAATTCTTGGCATAATGAAGATTTGTAACAGCGCGCTTTCCTAAACGTATATAAACAGGTGTAGGATCGCTTAAAGCAGAAAAATTACAGCTTCCGTTTCTTTATTATCCGCAATTCCAACTTCTACAATACATGTCGAATAGCATTTTGCGAAGTGGTCAATCTTCCCAGATATTCGTGAATCCGCCGTTAAAACAACAATATCCTTATCCAATTGCGCTTTTTTATAAGGGTCTTCTTGTTTATAAGGGTCTTCTTGACAATTTCGAGGTTGGAAAATTTCACAGCAATTTGTATCTGTTGATGAGGATTATCCATATTCATGCTTCCATTAATTGAATTTTTGTCTCAATTTCATTGACAGCAAGATTATATTCTTCATCTTTTAGAACTTTATGGTGCCAGGGTTATGGCATTTTCCATGGTGGAAATTCCACTCCCTTTTATTGTGTTTATAAGTATTGTTGTTGGCTTGTCTTTATGGAATGGAGGTAGCCTGTTAAAACCCTAACGATGTCTTCAGTTGTATAATATCGTGACCATCGATTTCTACAACATGCCAGCCAAAACTTGTAAACTTATCTGCTAAGGGCTCTGTTTTCATGACAACATCCGTTGTATCGGTAATTTGTAGCCGATTTCTCTCCACAACAGCGATAAGACTACAGAGTTTATAGTGCACTGAAAAGAGTGCAGCCCCCAGACAGAGCCCTCCGCCATTTCACCATCACCAAGAAGCACAAACGCCACTCTGCATTGGCTCCACACACATTGCATAACGCACCACACTATTGCATAACGCAAATGAGCGCCTCATTAAAGTTAAGGAAGCGCATTCAAAGGGCTTGGGATGTTTGCTGATCTAAAAGAAATTCAACACGCTTTTGCACCTTCTGCATTTGCGGATAATACTGAAGTGCCATTTCATAAGCCTTGATGGCGAGTTGTGGACGCTCCACCGCCTCCATAATAACACCCAGTTCAAAAAATGCTATATAATTGCGTGGTTCAAATTTTATTGCTTGATTGAGATCCAGCATAGCAAGTTTAAAATCACTCATTTGAATATGAACCCAAGCACGCCTTACCCATGCTTCGGCATAATCGAATGAGAGAGCAAGAACATTATCAATATAATCCAGTGCCAGCCCATAATCCTCAGTGTTGATAGCATCTTCCACCCACGACATCAAAAGATCGATGGTTTCACTTCCTGATTGTGCCCATAACCGCTGAATTTGTTGACTTATTTTTTTTGCTTCTTCCGCTTGCGCACAATATTTCAACTCTTTGAGTAAGCGTGCAATTTCTGCCTCTTTACGCTGCTTAGCGGTCTGTGTATGGGGAGAAAGAGTAGAATTAAAGTCTTCCAGAGTCATTACGGGAGAATCGGAATCAGGCGTAGCAGGTGCTGAAGGGATTTTGTTTGGGATCAAATCATCCAGAGGTAAAAGCAATTGAGGAGGGGGAGGTTCAAAAGGAAGGGAGGGAGCATCTTGCCCGTATAAGGGAGAATCTTGTCCGTATACTGGAGACAGAAAACACAGAGCAAGCAAACAAGAGCCGCTAAGCCACAGCACAAAGGCCCTTCCACAGGGAATGAAAAGATCTCGTAGATAAAGGAAGAAGTTGCACTTTCGCAAAGTTTTTAACAAGACAAAGAGCCCCATCAAGATACGCCCTCAAAAGACAAAACATCACATGACAGTCTCTACATCATATAAGAGGTCCACACCCCAAAACACCCCTTCAAGCAAAAAAAGCCTAAGGTCTGCAAAAGAGCACCGCCATAAACCGTCATCCCTGACGTGCTCTAAAACGTGGGTTTGTTTTATTGAGGATGTAAACACGCCCTTTACGACGCACCAAACGGTTATTACGATGGCGTTCTTTTAGTGCTTTGAGTGAATTTTTAATTTTCATGATACTCACCATTTATACATACTTTAACATATTCAATAGATTCACGTAACGCAAAACGCATATAACGTAAAATTCACGTAACGCAAGCTTCACATAAGGCATTGTTACTCTCACCACATGCTCACACGATCACAACACCGCTGTCTTGGTTTAGGAACTCTGCCCCCATGCGGGATAGAACTCCATACGGGACCATAACCCATATGCACATAACAACCCCATATGCATATAACAACATTGTGTTGCAACCGCCTTATTATAGTGTGGTGACATAATAACGTGACGCCGCTCACTTTTCACCGTAATCACAAAAGAAAAATGCCTCCTCGAAATAAAAGACAAGGATTCACATATTTCACGTGTATGATTCACATACTTCACGTGTACAACGAATAAGTGAAAATTGCAAAAAACCGTGATATTTTTAACAAGAAGCCTTATTCTTGTCAAGCGATCATCCCTTACAAATCCTGATAATACTGAAGAAATGGCTGAGAAAAGAAAGTCAAGAGCAAGAATATTTTGCGGGAAACAAGGGAGAGAACAGTTGTGTTCTTCAGAGAGAGGCATTTTAGAGAGAGACATTTTCCCCAACAGTCTTTTTAAACGAGATGCCTGCTTCCCCTAAAGCAAAGCTCTTCCTGAAGCAAAAAGGCAATTTTTCAAAATTCGTGTCCCTGTGAAACATTTCTTGTTTGAAGAGTTAATAATTGCAAAAAGCTTTCCTAAAAGAGAGAGACTTTGCAAACAAAGCTTAGAAGCAGTTTTTTCCTCAAAGGATTCCGTGCTTACTCTCATGCTTGCTTACTTTCATAAGCACGAAACATGTTTTCTTCACAGAAGAGGGCTTTCACAGGAAGCTTATACGAAAGAGAGAACAGCAAAAAAGAGTATCATGCAAAACAGAAACGGCTGAAAGGCAAAACATTTCAAAGCCAATGCCTCAAAAACGCACCAAAAGTTCTTTATCCTCTCAAAGGATACGCTTTCAAAGGAAGGGAACTTTCTCGTAAAGACAGTTTAAGAGAATTAGACTGTTATGCGTTGAATGATTGCACCACATTGTCCCAATTTTTCTTCCAATCGTTCGAATCCGCGATCAAGATGATACACACGATTAACGGTTGTTTTTCCCTTTGCAGCCAATGCGGCAATTACAAGAGAAACAGAGGCGCGCAAATCGGTTGCCATCACTGGAGCGCCTTGCAAACTCTCTGTTCCGTAGACAATTGCTGTTTGTCCATCAAGTTTTATCCTTGCACCCAACCTTGTGAGTTCTTGAACATGCATAAAGCGATTTTCGAAAACTGTTTCAGTGATATATGCGGTTCCCTGAGCGCGTGTCATCAAAGCCATAAACTGGGCTTGGAGATCGGTTGGGAAAGCGGGATAAGGTCCTGTGATGATATCAATGGGTGTGATTTTTGTTTGACGTGGATTGCGTTTTACAAGAATTCCGCTAGGTTTTATCGCAATATTGAGTCCGGTTTTTTGCAAGGTTTCGAGCACTTGGGTAAGATGGTTATGATTGGCATTTTTAAGCAACACCTCTCCACCGGTCATGGCAACAGCCATTGCATAGGTCCCTGCTTCGATTCTGTCAGGAATCACGCAGATTCTTGCACCATTGAGTTTTTCAACGCCTTCGATGGTAAGGGTCTCTGTTCCCTCACCGGTTATTTTAGCACCCATTGCGTTGAGTGCTTGAACAAGGTTTGTAACCTCTGGTTCACGCGCAGCATTTTCCAGAACAGTTGTTCCCTGAGCCATTGACGCTGCCATGAGCATCACATGTGTTCCACCAACTGTGACTTTAGGAAAACGATAGAGAGCACCTTTTAATCCTTCTGGTGCTGAAGCATGGACATATCCATTTTCGATAGCAACATATGCACCGAGTGTTTTGAGACCTTCGAGAATAAAATCGACGGGACGCGTGCCGATAGCGCATCCACCAGGAAGAGAGACATAGGCTTCGCGGCATCTTGCCAACAGGGGACCGATGACCCAAAAGCTTGCACGCATTTTTTTCACGAGATCGTATGGAGCACGTGTTGTGGCTATTATTTTCGCGCGAAAATGGATTGTTCTTGAATTTGTACATTCGCGCTGCGCTTTTTGTCCTTCAACGGTATATCCGACCCCATGATTATTCAAGATACGAATGAGCAATTCGACATCTGCAAGATGCGGAACATTTTCTAAAATGAGCGTTTCTTCTGTTAACAAAGAGGCAATCATAAGGGGTAGTGCAGCATTTTTTGCTCCTGAGATAGGAATAGTTCCTTTAAGTCTTTTCCCACCAGTAATCAGTATAGAATCCATAATGCTTTCGCCCTCTCCCTTGGAGTTTTTTCTTCCAAAGGTTTTAATTCCTTGGAAAGTTTATTCTTTGTTATGATTTGAAAACGAATCATTGAGAAGTTTGGTTGCAAAATACTTTTTTATTGCAACAATACTGTAAAAATACTGTAAAGAATGATCGTTTTTTTAAATTTTTATTTGCGATCTTTTTCGGCTTTGCTCTTTACGACGTTTCAGGTTTTCACGTAATTGCTTAGCCAATCTTTCTTGGCGCCGTTTTTCTTTTTCATCTTGGTGATTTATTTTTTCTTCTTTCTGATTTTGATGCATTTGTATCATCCGCAACCTTTTGAGCAGTACTGAGCTTTTTTACACAACCCATTCCTGTTTTATAAAGCTATTCCTGTTTTATAAAGACTATCTGTCATGACACAAGAAAGGGTTTCTTGCAAGAATGCACAAATGCTCTCTTGCCTATTTTATAACAATATGGCACAAGGCTGCGCAAAGATTGAAAATTGCTGCGGTAGCTCAGTGGTAGAGCACTCCCTTGGTAAGGGAGAGGTCGAGAGTTCGATCCTCTCTCGCAGCACCATTTTCCCTAAAGCTTCTCCAGCCATTCTTTATGCATCACGCACCACCTATTTCCCACCACCTTATCCTGCCACCACTTTATCCTGCCATCCCCTTATTCTGCGCAAAATTTTTGTGTTTATTTTTATTGTTTGCAGCACTCTTTACGCCGCTTCTTTATAGGCCACATGATTTCTCACAACACCACACGGATTGCGTATAATGACGATACCACCCAAAAAGCAACCAAGCAGATATTTTCCCCTCACTTCACAAGGAACCCCACCACACGGGGGAACTCTCCCTCACAGACCACTCTCATAAGCCCCCCACCTCATAAGCCCCCCTACCTCATAAGGAACCTGATCTTCTATAGGCTTTAGTGAAACACAGCGTCTTGAAGGCATATTTTGCGTTACTTGCCACACACCATGGTTTATAGCAGTTTCTCGCGCCCTTACAGATCATAGGTTGCACTTTTATCTCTTTGGCATTTTCAAGCGGGGTGCTAATCGTCTTCTTTTGGTTTTTGTTGGCTGTCTTATAACTCTTCTTCTTTCCAAAACACTCCCAGCTTTTTTGCCAATCTCTTTATTTATCGGCTTCTCCAAAACATTGCTAACGTCTTCTCTAAGCTCTGCGTTTTCCTGTCCCTTTGTGATAATTTTTATTCTCATGCCAAATCCTGTATCAGCATGTTTAATTTGCTGTACCATTTTCTCCAAAGCCTCATTAAAATGGTTAATTTCACTTTCAAGCTTGCGAATATAGGCTTCATCGCGATAAGCGCGCTTAATCAAAGGGGGCATATCAGGCCAATAGAGCATCAAATCTATCCATTCGCGCTGAGCAATCCACAATCCCCCCTGACATTGTGCTTTATGCTCTTCTGGAAAACTTTTTTGATAAAAATGCGGAATAAGAATTTCTGGTTTTTTGGTTTTAATTTCCAACAATCCGTTTGTTCCAATAAAAGCATCAGGAGAAAAACCTTTCCTGCGATCATCTGCAAGAACAAATCCAATACATTCAGGTTTTGTATGCGTGAGAGTACCATAAAGTTGCCGCGCACTTGGTTCTAGTTCTGTTCCACGTCGCATAGCAAGTGTTGTTCCCTCTTCGACGGCTTTTCCGGTAATTCTTTCTCCCGCGAGTTTCATCATAACAGCATGATATTTTGAGGTTTTTTGTCCTTGTTTTGTTTGTGCAACAACCATTTCAAACAAAGAAGCCGTTATCAAACCATTGCGCGCTTGATACCATTCCGCTGTTCCCTGAATACAATTGATAATAATAGGCAAATTTATGTCCCCTCTATCTCTTTAGCGTCCATTCCCCTTTACAGGCTTTCATTGAAGGCTCTTTTAAATTTGAAAATTTTGCGATTAACCGCTCTTGCGCTCTATGAAATTTTACGAAAAGCGGTTTTACTGCATGTGTTAAAGTTTTCTGATTTTGTATTTTTTAATTCACACATTGCTTGTTGTAAAAGCTTGTTGTAAAAAGTGCTTGTTGCAAGAAAAAGGTACAAGACAATGAGAATTGTTTTTTCTCTTTAGAGAGATTCCAGCATTTTTTTATTCAAGCTTTTGTTGTTCCCCTTTTACCAGACCCTATTGCTAACCCTCTTTACCAACCAACCGCCTGTTGCTCATCATTTCCTTGGCTGAAAGATCTTTTCACACTAAGATTCTTTATCTCTTTTGGAGTATAGTGTTTCACGGATATTGTCTCACAACATACGAAACGCCCTTAAGCGCCTTCCCCTCGCACAATATTTCCCACAAATGCACCACGCAATTACACCTTTCCAAAACACATATCCGGTGTTTCACACAAATATTCTGTGTTTTGCCCAACACGCCTCACACACCCCACAGCACACCTCACACAATGTCCCTTTACATATATTCCCCTTTACACATATTTCTTGACACAAAGTTCTTTGAAATCTTGCCTCCCAAACCTCACACCCCTTCTCTCACCCCTCCCGGCCTGGGCTCCCAAACCTCACACCCCTTCTCTCACCC
>NZ_JH725096.1:308169-350856 GCF_000278155.1 Bartonella doshiae NCTC 12862 = ATCC 700133 | reverse complement strand
TGGGCTCCCAAACCTCACACCCCTCCTCTCACCTCCCGGCCTTGGGCTCCCAAACCTCACACCCCTCCTCTCACACACCCCTTTGCTTGAACTCCCAAACCTCTCTTCTCACCCCCTCCCGGCCTGGGGGGCCCAAGACGCCTTCTAGACTTCATTCTTAACCACACCACAATCTTTTTCCTTTCAGCAATGAACAAAATGCCCCAAAATGGAATTTTTTCTTTTTTTACAGTGTCTTATGGATATAATGTTCAATGATACAGTTTCTCAATCATGCTTCTTGAACGATGAAAATCCATTTTGGAGGTATTTTTCAGTTAAATTTTTTGCGACATACTCAGAAGCTTTTTGCGACAAAAATATCACTGCGTTATATTTTTATGATTTAAATTTGATTGTATTTTTGGCATTTCGCGATTCTGCATTTCCCGATTCTATAGAGAAGCATTTTATTATAAATAATTTCGGAGATACCTTAGGATCTCTTTTCACCACCAATAATCCTTCAACACATCACACGGACGCAAACGATGTTGTTTTTCGTAAGAGCCATAGAGCTTATCTGCATAAGCGCGTGCGGCTTTTTCATCTAAACAGACATGATAGGCATCACTATTGAGGATGAATGGTTGAAGTCGCGTATTGTTTTCGTCGATTTCATAATTTGCAACGTAGATATCAGCAAGCTGCTCACTCACATCATCCGCATGAAGTGTTATGAGATCGAGGCGTAAGATTTTCTCCACTGTATCACGTTCTTCAATAAATTCGAGAACTTCTTCAATTTGTTCAATTGGCCCTTCATACGCATCACATCTTTCATCTTCGCAAAGAATGACGATGACTTCATCCGCTTTAACAAATGGAATGTTTTTCATGATTTTCCCCCTTTTGGTAGTTGATAAAGCACAGCTTTTACTTGACAAGGTCAAATATAGCGTTAGTCTTATATCCTCTATGGGGGAGATGTCAAACTTATTTTATCCTTAATAAAAGATATATTTTTAATCTTTACGACATTCAAAAAGGTATGTGTGAACGAAAACTCACTCTATTTTGTTCATCTCACATCCTTGCAATGTTCTCTATTTGTTCTACTCAAAGCAACCACAAACAGACAGGAGAGCTAAAATGAGTGATTTAGAATTAATAAAATATTGGGGCACTCTTGACTCAAAAACGCGGAAAAATATTATCCTGCTGCTTCGTCGGTTGTCCGCTTCAAGAGAGTCAAAATCGCCTGTCGTTCTTCAGGAGAAAGGTTTGAAATAAGCGCGAGAAATTCTTTATCTTCAGAACTTGCATCCTCTCCATAAAGGATAGAGTTCATACTGATATTAATTTCATGACAAATACGTGCTAGAGATTCAATTGTTGGTTCTTTTCCTTCAGAGAGAATAGAATGAAGGTACCCTGCACCTTTACCTGCCGCAAGGGAGACAGATCTTTTTGACCGTCCACTCTTTTCAAGTGCGTTATTTAATCTTTGACGCCAACCATCAATATTCATAGCTTCACCATATAGCGCGTCTTTAAAAAAAAACACGTTCTTTTGTAAAACGAGCTTGCAATATCCTCTAAAAAGGATAGAATTAAGAAAATAAATTTTACTTTTTTGGGAGAAAAAGCGCATTTTCGGGTCAAAAACACTTCATCACCTCAAAGGATGCAAAAAGGCGCTCCCGACAGCCCATGCCTCTGAAATATTGTATTATTTTACCTTTGCCATTTATGCAATCTCCAACTGTAATGTTGCAACATATGAACATGCACAAACCTCTTAGATACCACAATGCCCTCTAAAGAGCGCATTATCTAAAAAATGTGCTTAAACAAAAACCCAGCGCCTCCATAGAAACACTGTTTCTAATTTTATTGTGAACAAAGACATATAAAAAAAGAAGAAAGCAGATTGAAGTATGAAAGACACCAATCAACAAGAAACCCCAAACTATGAATCATCTACCCTTCCTTATGTTTGTTGGTATCAAAATGATTTTTTAGGTGGTGTTCGTGGTATGCGGGCACATGAAGTTGGCATCTATACGATTCTTCTCAATGAAATGTACGCGCGCGGACGCCCTTTAGAGTTATCAGTACAACGTTTAGCGCGTCTTTGTGGTTGTGACAAGCGAACTTTTCTAAATGTTTTAAAAATGCTTATAGAAGAAGGAAAAATTTTAAATTTAGAGAATGGTTTATGGAACAAGCGTTGTGAAAAAACCTTTTCTGAACGCTCAAAATTGCTTGAACAAAAATCCTTTGCGGGTCGCTCTTCAGCGCAAAAACGCAAGAAAATCAATGATCATTATGAACAACTGCTCAACAAGAATACAAGAGATGATGAACGTAACTCAGAAGCTCAGAGAATAGGAGAAAAGGAAACACCTAACGGTGTTTCAGAAAAGAAATTTTCTTTGATTGAGACAAAGGCTGAAGAAACGTGGGAAGAGCGGGCAAAACCATGTGTATCTGTTTGTTCTCCTCGCATTGTCACGAAACAAGATATGATAGGGAACATCCCACACACAAACGCCCTCGCCCCTGCAAAAAGCCTATCAAGCCCTCCCTCACCAGCAGGAAACATGCCACACACCAACGAGAAAACAATAAATTCTCCAAGCTCTAGCAGACAAGATGCAAATCGCACGAAAATCCCCAAAGGGCACCGTCTTCCTGCTGACTGGACAGCAAACATAAGCGCGGCAATTTCAGAAGGTTTGAGTGAAGAGCAAGCCCGTTGGCAAGAAAAGAAGTTTCGCGATTATTGGCATGCCAAAAGCGGCAAAGAAGCACTGAAAGTAGATTGGCAAGCCACATGGCGCAACTGGTTTCGCCGTGAAATTGAGCGGCTCAAAGAACATCAGGAAAAACTTGCTCTTTTATCTGCTCGCTCTCCTCTTGCAGCAAATCACAACGACAAGAACGCGCATGATGCTCTTTACAAAAGCCTCATCAACTACGACACGATTTAACATGAATACGATTTTTGAAATAAAACAACAGCTTTCATCCCAAGCAAGTACAATCGCAGAAATGCTTCTCCCCAAAGGGCACAAGCGAGGCAATAATTGGATTGTGGGCAGCACCCAAGGTGAAGCTGGACAAAGTTTATCGGTATGCTTAAGCGGCGATAAATCTGGTCTTTGGTATGATTTTGCAGAAGGGCGCGGGGGTGACCTTTTAGATCTCTGGTGTGCGGTAAAGGGGATAAGCCTCTCTCAAGCATTAGAAGAAGCACGTGCGACTCTCAATCTTACACGTCCAAAACCCTTTATGGCACCTCATCGTTTCTATCGCCGTCCAGCACTTCCTACAAAAAACACACCAGAAAATTTGGTAAAAACTTACCTCACTAAAGAGCGCTGTATTCCTCTTGAGATTTTAAAACGCTATCGGATAGGGGAAGATGGAAATACGATCATTTTTCCATTTTATAAACCTGATGGGACCCTTGCTTTGGTGAAAGAACGTCTTGCGCAAGCAGGTGCAAAAACAAAACCAACAACCTCGCAATGCGAACCGATTTTGTTTGGCTGGCAAGCTTTTTATCCAATGGACCACGCCTCCACCAACAACGCACATGCCTCCACCAACAACGCACATGCCTCCACCAACAACGCACATGCCATCACAGACAACACACACACACCCACAGACCACGTGCCTTCTCCTCAGGATCAAGGATTTTTTTCCACAAAGCGTACAATTGTCATCACCGAAGGAGAAATTGATGCACTTTCCCTAGCTGCTTACGGATACCCCGCAGTTTCGCTACCATTTGGGGGAGGCACGGGAGGCAAACACAATTGGATTGAAAATGAATTTGACCATTTAGAAATTTTTGAGACAATTTTTTTAGCCACCGATATGGATAAACCCGGTGAAGAAGCAGCACATGAGATTGCCAATAGGCTTGGTCGCCACCGCTGCTATCGTGTACACCTACCGCGCAAGGATGCTAATGAGTGTTTAACGGCTGGTGTTGATGCAGCGAGCATAGCCGCAGCCTTTTCGTCAGCAAAAAGTTTTGCCCCCAAAGGATTACGGCGTGCCTCAGAATACAAAGATCAAGTAATAGGGCTCTTTTGGCCAACACCGGAAAAGCATCTTGGCTACACGGTTCCTTATCCTAAACTGAATGGCAAACTTTATTTTCGTCCAGCAGAATTAACGCTTTGGAGCGGAGCGAGTGGAGCGGGGAAGAGCCAACTTTTATCGGATTGTATTCCCCACTGGATTGCGCAAAAAAGCCGTCTTTGCTTAGCATCGTTAGAAATGAAAGGAGAGCAATCTCTGCGTCGTTTAACGAAACAAACGGGAGGGATAGAACAACCAACAAAAGACATGATTGAGCGCGTTTTATATTTTTTAGATAACGGGCTTATTCTCTACGAGCATGTTGGCAAATCGAGTGTCGACACCTTACTCGATGTCTTTGACTATTGCCGTGCACGTTATGGCTGCGATCAATTTATTATCGACAGTCTCATGCGGTTAGGCATTACTTCGGATGACTATGCAGGACAAGAACAAGCAGTTTATAAAATGGTTGATTGGGCCGTTTTAAATGCCGTACACATTCATCTTGTTGCGCATGCACGCAAAGGTGGTTTAGATAAAGACATCCCTGGAACTGAAGATATCAAAGGCGCTTCAGAAATTGGAGCAAATGCATTTAATATCATTACAATCTGGCGCAACAAATCCCTAGAAGACAAAATTTTTGCTGCATCGCATGCAGAAGAAAAAGCACAATTAGCAAAACGACCAAGCGTCATTATGAATATCGCAAAACAGCGCTCTGGTGATTTTGAAGGCAAAATTGGTCTTTGGTTTGATTCACAAACCTACCGTTATCGCTGTTCTTCTGAACCCTCCCAAACTCCACGACATTATCTTGAAGGTGCAACCACAAGACCATAAAAAGCATACGTAAAACGCGCCCTCCTCTCAACAGCATCATCCCTGCTCAAAACAAGAAATATGCGGGAAAGCTTTTTCCCATCAACATAGGCCCCTCCTACGAGAGATGCATGATCCCCATGCAATTTTCTCAATCCCATAACCAAACAATTACTTTTAAGGAAATATCATGAACCAGAAAAACGCAGAACAAAAACCCAACACACAAACTTGTGATCCCTTCCACCGCAATAAAGAGGAACAGCACATTGGTCACTTAAAAACACAAGAAGTTCCCATTGAAATGAGCAATCCTTATTTTCAGCCAACCTCTCCAGAAAACTCTAAAAACCCGCGCACCATCGTTGCCATTGCCAATGCCAACAGCCGTCCCGTTGCACTTTTATATGCGAAAGGACATATCAACAAAGCACAATATAAAGCAGCGGAACGTTTTTATATTTATTGGATTCAAAGTCATGGAGACCTCAATATGAGCCCTAATTACAGGCATCAAAAGATTGATTGCGACCAAAATTATGCGCATAGTCATATGCATGCTATAGAACGTAAAATAGATGCAACAAATCATTTACAAACGGTCAAAGTTTTTCTTGGAATTCTTGGCTACTCCCTTGTTGAACAAATTGTTGGCCACGGTCAAGCAATCAAAGACCTAAGCCCTTCAAAACGGAAACAGAACTCCCTTGCTGATCATTTCCGCGATTGTTTAGACTTGCTCGCATTGCACTGGGGATATGCAAGCCCAAAACACTCTCAATGATTTCCCCAGTTCGAAGAAAAAGTGATAAATTAAGCCCTCCCTCTCCGCCCCCCCCCCCAAGAAATTACACAACTCAATTACACAACTCAATTACACAACTCAATTACACAACTCAATTACACAACTCTAGGAATTCCCCAACTCCAGAGAGAGAATAAAACACGAAGCAGCGTTTCATCTAGAGAAAATACAGAACTGCACCTTTAAAACGAAAACGAAGCAGAGTGCAAAATATCGCGCGCGCATTTTGGAGCATCAATATTCAGCTCTAAGATATTGGCTTCATATTGCCTTATATTGGCCTGATGCAATTTTGTTTATGCTCCATCCTCTCACCTCTCACCCCACACCTCAACCTCCCTCACACCAACCTCTCCAACCTCAGCCTCCCCAACCTCAGCCTCCCCAACCTCAACCTCCCCAGCCTCAACCTCCCCAACCTCAGCCTCCCTCACACCAGCCTCTCCAACCTCAACCTCCCCAGCCTCAACCTCCCCAACCTCAGCCTCCCTCACACCAACCTCCCCAACCTCAACCTCCCCAGCCTCAACCTCCCCAGCCTCAACCTCCCCAGCCTCAAAAAATTCAGCTTCATTGTAAAATGGTCACTCTTCTTTTGAAATCCTCATCCCATGCGTACACGGCATCACTCTTGCCATTATTATTTACATATAAAAATTTCAGGCTGACTTTCTTTTCTCAGTACCCCCGTTTTAATAGGTAATAAAAGGATTAGAGCGAAATCTCTCTCTTCTTCTATACCTCTAAGACAGAAAGGCCCTAATAATAATCCAATATGGATAAATAAATATAATTTTAAGAAATTATGATAGACATAGAACAGGAAATAAAAACACATATTAAATAATTTGTCTTATGCATATTATTTTATTGTGTTAATTATGCGCAACCAAATACCCTACAACGACATAAGGTATAAAACGTGTATCAACGAGACAAAATAAGAAATTATCAGACAACGCTCTTCTTTCATGACTGTAAATTTTTCAGTTCTTTCTGCTGTTTCACCAATTTGATATCCTCATTACTATGCGCGCATCATTATCAAATATTGAAGGAGAGCAAAGAATAAACAACCAAGAAGAATACCTATAACAAAAGTGATAGCTCATACACATTTAATGCAAGAAACATAAGCTTTCTTAGCTATAAAAACTTTTCCATAGGAAACATCTCACTCCTTAAGAGACATCTTCCCTCATAGAACAATTCATCTTCATAGAAATACGATCACCCCGATTTGCTTCTGAAATGCCCCTGCAATACCGATGAGGTGTCCCAGCACATTTTCATGCCAGCATATTTTATGAATGATTGCGTTCTCATAAGCCTTTTTACCAGAGCATAAATCAGAAACTTTCCCACATATATTTTGGTATAATTGTGTTTATGAACCTTTTACGCCCTCTTTTAAGCATCCAAAAAATATGTTTTTAAAGATTAAAATAAGGCAATAAAGATCATTATATGTCAAATTATTGTCATTTTTTATTCTTTTTTATGACTGTTGCATTTTTACTATAGCATTTTAAAGTGAATCAATGTAATGTACATTTTGTTATCTATTTATGTTAATAAATAGAGGAGGGAAACTATGAGTATCAGATATTTTTTCATAGCAGGTGCAATTACAAGTGGATTAACGCTTGCAATTCAAACATCTGATCATATAGTTGCTAAACAAATATATCCTATTGTTGCACCTTATACTGAATACGCAAATAGTTTAGAATTTTTTGAAAGAAAAAGTAATATAGAAGATACGGAAATTACATTAATACACAAAGTTAGTAGTAACTCACAGCAAAGAGATAGAGAGGATTTATACGAAAAAAGCAAAAACTTATTTAATTCTATAATTGAATTTACAATCTCTTTTTTTATGTATTGCATCAATTGGCTTTTTAGCAAAGGTTAGTTCTTAATAAAAAGGGGAAAGAGCTTATCTAATCTATGCAATACAGGACAAAGATCTCAGCAAAGCTGAGATCTTTGTTTTTAAGACCTTTGTTTTATTGTACGTTTAGCAATACGAGTACTATTTTTATTTTTGCTTTATCTTTGAAGATATAACGCGCTTTCTTTTTTATCTTTAAAGGACGAAGCCTCCTACCAAACTCAATCATGAGATTGGATTTTCTAGTAGACTTTGATTACTGACTGCTTTTGTCACGAACTTTCATGTGATTTATTTCAAGCACACTGGACAAATTCCTGCTCTGAACTTTCGTGAAAGCTTATTGAATACACGAAAGAGGGATACAAAACTTAAATCAGACACAGGTGACAGGATATTTTACGACATATAAGACAAAGCACTTTTTTCACAAACAGCGATAATGCCCTTATCATTTTAAAATGAGCAAACCAGAGGCAAAACATTCAGTGTTCTCACCACTTTTTGCATGAATATTTTTGCGCTTATTATCTTGTAAAAGCATTTGCTTAATTTTCTTATTCTTATAAAATTTCTGACAATAAAGAAAGAAAACCTATACAGTCCTTAAAATTACACATCCTTCTTGAAAGTTTGATATCGAAAATATGCATTCACCATTCTTTATGTAAGCAATACCAAAACAATTCTTTCCTCTATCAATTTCAACACATAAAGAGCTCATCACTTCACGTGAAGACCACAATGAAGGCTTGTGTTCCTTTCATTGTTATTTCCTCTATCTTCTTGCTAAAAATACGCGTTGCGTATTTTTCAGGACGCACGCCCTCCACCTTACTGAATGAGGTTTCACTTCCCCGTTCATATGATAGAACAGCAAAAGAAGAAGCATAAAGCAAAACCCATATCCACTTGAATGATAGCCACTTGGAGCATTCTTAGTAACGCCCCCCCCAAGCATCCATAAACAAGCATCCATAAAAATTGCTTCTGTCTGAGAGGATTAAATGATCTCCCAAGTGCATCACCCCCAAGTGCATCACCATTGTGCTTTGGTAAGGTATTCTCTTTTCTATGCGTTATATTGGAATATAAACTTTGATTTATAATGATAATCGTTTTTCCTGCTAAATGAGAGACCAAGAATATTGTAAGTTTCTCTTATTTCAAAGCTGTATATATTGAATCAATAAAAATCATTCCTTTGCACGTCACAAACAAAGCTGATTGTGAACAAAAACACGCAAAGAAAAAAATAAAGATGTTTCTGATGCACCGTATTCATTGGCAAGGGCTGTCGCAACACATTGGGAATTGGAAGAAGAGTATGATAGCACCGACTTGTGAAAGAAAAGGTATGACACATAGAAGGAGAAAGACATTATACAGAGTAGCACATATGTTATGGTGATACACTTCATTGCACATAGGTTGTTATTTCACATGCAGCGTTATGGTTGTTGTCACCTCTTTCCTACCCACTGATAGAAAAAGCGTGCACAACCACCACCAATCCTTCCTTTTCCGCAACCTTTCCTTACCAAGCATAAAAGCAAAAAGGGAAAGCCTGCTCACTCTCCCTCTACACGCAGTCTTAATGTTACCAAAGAACTCAAAAAAGGAAAATGCAAAATCATATTCTGTCTCTCGTTCATTATGGTATTGTTGCTTATAGGTTTCATGGCTGTGAACGCAACAATTCAAGGGAATCTTGATTTTGTTGCGGAAAAATGGCGTCTTGTAACTGTAATCTTTTTCTTTGTGACAACGGGGTGTTAGGGCATTATGATGGCCCTTTTCCCTGTTTTTTTAATCCTTCATGGACTTTTCAGCTGTCTCTTGAAAAAACTGAAAACATTGGATGTGCAGCAAGGTACACCGATCATTTCACAAATATGAGAGGAGAGAAAAAGTGATAATCCTTTATCAAGCACGAAATTCTGTTTTTGCGCTTTTCTTCATTTTTTTAGTACTCTGTTCAAGTTTAGTACTCTGTTCAAGTTTAGTACTCTGTTCAAGTTTAGTACTCTGTTCAAGCGCCGCATCGCGTTCTTTCATCACCCGTTTCAGCTCTTTCGTTACTCTACAATACAAGCATGCACGTCTAATAAAATAGTAATAAATGAGCACACTTGGTAGAATAAACAAAAGGGTTGCCAACACAGTACTCAAGAAAGACAAACTTATAAATACAATAAAACTACTTGTCACTTTTTCCCCCATCATGCTTTAGACGCGCATTTGCTTTAAGGCTATAGAGCGCTTTATCGCGTTGTTCAATTGCTTCTTCCAATTGCTGAAATTTTTTCTTCACCTTACCCGTCACTATAATGGCCGCTACCCCAATGAGAGGAGCAGAGACCAAAAGACACATCACTATGAATTGCAGCACCATGGCAATAAAGAAATTTCCGCCATTTCCTAAATTGAACATGTTAATGATATGATAAGCACCCATAAAAACTGTGATAATGAGAAAAATAAAAAATATTTTTTTATACTCTTTTGGCTGAATAAAGAAAGATTCCCTCAAGGAAAGAAGAGAGGATGTTGTACTTCCTGTTACGCCCTGCTCTTTTGCCTCACAATGCTTCAATGACTGTTTTGTGCTCTCGGGCTGTGTTATGCTTTTGGGCAATTCCCGTATCATTCTAAAAAACAATCTCACACGCTTGATCGAAAAATAAGGAAGCGCGATGGTTATCACAAAAAATAAAATATAAAACAGAATGAATCCTGTAACAGCAAGAATTCCTATTGGTTTAAGAATAATCACTTTTTCTCTCCTCTCATATTTGTGGAATGATCGGTGTACCTTGCTGTACATCCAATATTTTCAGTTTTTTCATCACTCTTTTCAAGAGACAGCTGAAAAGTCCATGAAGGATTAAGAAAACAGGGAAAAGGGCCATCATAATACCCCAACACCCCGTTGTCACAAAGAAAAAGATTACAGTCACAAGACGCCATTTTTCCGCAACAAAATCAAGATTCCCTTGAATTGTTGCGTTCACAGCTATGAAACCTATAAGCAACAATACCATAATGAACGAGAGACAGAATATGATTTTATAATCTTTCGCGCGTAAAACCAGAGAATCTTTAAAAGCAGAAGGACTCATACTTGTGTCACAAGCTAAATTCTGCTTTTTCAGCTTCTTCTCACCACTGTGCAATTGGTGCATTGCAGACTTTGCAGCTTTTTTGAGTTTCCGGGTTATTCTGAACCACAAACATACACGCTTTATAAAGGAATAAAAAAGCGCAAAAACAAGCATGGTAGTACAAATCAAAAGCGTGAAAAAGACGAGACTAATGAATATTGAAACTAATATGATAGACAGTATTAGAAGACAATTTATAAAACTACTCACTTTATCCCCCTATGACATATCATGTGAAATGTCTGGTTTATCTTGCTGTTCAAGAGATTTTTCCAATTGTGCTATCATTTGTTTCAAATCACACGTTATGAGAATGTAAAGCACCAAAAAAGCAGGAAAGAGTATGAAAAGACACCCCCAAAGTGCATTTGGTATCATAAGAAGAAAAGCATAAACATCACGCCACTGCACGGCATTCCACCACTCGTTAATGTACCCACCTTTCCAACTTTCTAGGATCAGTTTTTTATACATCTCAAGGACTGTTCCACTTTTAAGGCTTTCCTGAACCATTGCTTGCAAGTCTTCCACAGGGACGATGGTAAACCACTCCATTGGTTTTAGATAAACAGTAGCAACGACTCCCCCCACCATCAGGAGAGAAATCAAAAAGATGATGATAGAGTCTTTCATTGAAAAAGCCATTGACTTTTCCATTGACTCTTTAAAAGAAATTAACTCTTTAATTGAAGAGGATTGAGATTTTTTATCAAATGCAGAACGAGACACAGAACTTGCACTCCTTTGCTTGAGCAGATTCATGGTGTGATTTTTTCACTGTCAATTAACATCCCTCCACGCTTTAAAAATTACAGAACTGCCCTCAAAAAATGAAGAGTCTGCTTAAAGCCCTTAAAGAACCTCTCCCTATAATAAGACCCCTCCTACAATAAGAAAAAGCGTACACAAAGAAAAAGCGCACACAATGATGCAAAACCGTATGCTGTTTTATGAATCAAAAACGGGCCAAAAAACGGGAAGAAAACAGTACTCTGACTTTGATCACGCCACCGCCTCCTTCGCACACATACACCTTGCTTCACATACACACATCTGGCACACAAACACATCTGCTATCTTTATGCATTAAGAATTTAATAACAGGATGAAGGAAAATTTTCAACTTATTTTAAATAATCTCTAAGAACGTATATATCGAGAGTAGAAAAATGCTTTTTCCCAATAAAAGCAAAGAGACGCGCTTACCACAAACATGCGATATGCGTTTATCGGTAATAGCACCCCATAAGAAAAACGGCATCTTATCAACGGAACACTGACAACATAAAAAGAGCATCATAATCAAAGCCGTCAATTTTTTTGAGAAAACAGAAACGAAAAAGATAAAAGATTAAAATTTCCTCTATAAAAGAGACATTGAGAATGAAATATTTTTTTATTCCCCGTGTATTCTTATTGCATTTCCGATATTTTTTTCGGTATTTTTCTGATATTTTGTTTGAAACAGTGCAGCATGTTATGGTAATATAGTTCAGGAATAAAATTTATTTCTTGCAAAAAATCATTGTTCAAGAAATGACCATTTTCCTCTAAAAAGGATAAAGAAAACAACCTCAAAAAAGAGAAAACCATAACGCATTGCCATTATGCTTTTTCATCCATATCTGAAATTGCTCTTCAAACCGACAGCAAAAACGCAAAGCTGTATAAAGAAAGCATATTATAAACTGTAAAGGACAAAATGGGGGATAAATAACCAACAACAAAGCTTGTTTTTTCACCCAAAGCTGCGTTGTCGTTATTTTAGATAAGCTGTCCTTGCTTCATGCAAGCAGAAAATTCTACAGCATCTTCTTCTTCATTCATTACGGTCTTCAATGATGCCATTGTCTCAGCTCCTGCTTACGAAGCTGTATCTGTTAAAAATGAAAGATCCTCTTGAATTCAAAACGGTAGTCTCATGAAAATACATAAAAAACGCGGTAGACCAACAAGAGTGGAAAAACGCAGAGAACCCAATGGCCACATCTCACGTGCCAAAAGATCATATACACCTCCTCATCAGCCCACGATTGAAATGCGTGCCAAACACTTTGGTTTAACGATGGAAGAAGCCAAAAACCCGCTTTCCAGTTCCTATATCGGACGGCTTTGTTTACTTGGATATAAGCAAGAAGCATTGGGCATCAGCAAAGACCAATATGACACAGCACAACACTATCTCCAAATCAGAAATGACTACTTATGTGCAAAAGGTTTGCCGAATGGCTACTATGATGGCTTTACTCTTTCATCTAAAGATAAAAAGGCACAAGAACAATGGATTCAAAAAGCAACTGATCACTACAATATTATGAGAGAAGCAATAAAAGAAGCACAATATTTGCATCCACAACACAACTTTCATGCAGCATTACAATATCTTGTTGTAGAGGATCAACCACTTCCCCATCTTGTGGATTCGTTGCGCCTTATCCTCAATGTGCTCTACAAACATTTTGCGTATTAGAATGGCATTTTGCGTATTAAAATGGCATTTTCATCAAGTTCATCAGGTAAAATTGCCACAAAGTAAAAATGTCGCACAGGATTGATTTTTACCCTGTAAATGCACACGTATCGGGTATAATGCAAAAAAACGACAAAAAATTATAAAAACTCTCCAATTTGTGATGATGCGTAAAGTTTTATATCAGTATTACTGATCGTAAGGACTTTTACATTTACTCTTTTTACATTTACTCTTTTGAAAGAAACAAAACTTATGTCAAAAAACATAAGAGAAACATTTTTATTGACAAAATAGGAAAAATAGTATTTAATAACACGTGCGGTGGAACTATTGGTGCGTCTATACTTCACTTTCTTCTAAGATGCTGTAAATTCCCGTAAAAAATTAAAGTAAAAACAAAATCGGTTAATCAATTACAGATTTAATTTTAATCTGTAACAAATTAAAATTGTATAACAACAGAAACCTTAGGGTATTCTTCAAAGGACTTAAAAATCCTATCCTTCAAAGAAGAGAACATACACAACTGTATAGTAACATTTTGGGGTATGGTGGTATCATTGCATTGCCAATTAACGTTTTTTCTTACAGGATTTGCGTATACACACTTGAATTCGACACCGTCAATTTCATGACATCATCGCTGCACCTATTGCACCATAATCACTGGTTGCTTCATAATATCTTACAAATTTACTGATGCCGGCTAAATTTAGTGATGAGAAAAAGAGCTACGCATTACGCATATTAACACAAGGAAAGAAACAAAGGGGAAAAACATAAAACGAGGAAGTACGCTCATCTCTACTTCCCATCTGACCACTTATCGCAATAAGGTATTAAGGAATACATTAACTTATTAGGGAATACATTGCCCTTTTTATAATATTTCTGGTGATCTCTTTATGCAAAGAGAAACCAAGCTTGAACCTCTTTTTTGTTTTTTTATTTATTCTTTCTTGGTAAAGGACATCTCCAAAACATCCCTAAACTAAAGAGAAGAGCATTGACGCAAACGCCCCACTCACCATATCTCACGACAAAGGCGAGGGAGCACAATGCATACGTGAAAAAATAAAAGATATGAAAAGAACACTCTAGCGGAAAAAGAGAGAAGAAACACAATGCTGTGCGCAATAAAACCAAACGAACATCTTTTAAAAGCCCCTATTCATTATAAGGATTTTTTTGAACAGGTATTAAATTGATCTGCAAACCGAGAGCATTTAAAACACTAAAGAAGGTAGAAAGGCGTGGATCACCTTTGTTACTCAAAGAACGATAGAGAGCTTCTCTTGATAATCCCGTATTTTTGGCAACTTTTGTCATTCCTTTGCTTTTTGCAATAATCCCAAGAGCATTGGCAAGAGAGTGACTATTTTTCGTTTTGAGAGCATCTTGTAAGAGGATTTGTACTTCTTTATCAGATATTTCACAATATTTGCGAGCATTCAATTTGGCGATTTCCATTTTTATTTCCTTCACTATCTGCAGAGTTTTTTTGATATCCTTTCTTGCTCAATAGATTAGATTTAACACCGCCATTAAGAAGTAAAAGAATTTCTCACCCTTATGATTACAAAATCAATACGACATTCTTACTTTATAAGTTATTTTTTATTCTGCAATTAAACAGAAAAATTTGTATTACTAAGAAGCCTTTTTCCTCCTGTAAACCAAAACAATGTTATTTTTTTGAAAAGCATAAGCATTTTATAACATTTGTTGTTTATATACTATTGGTATATTTAACTTATAAAAGACAATTATAAATTGTATATTGTTTATAAAATACATAAATGAGAATATCAAATATATTTTTTGGATTTTTATAAAAATCTAAGTATATTCTAGTAAGTTTTTTTCATAACATTTACACACCTTTATACAAGCATTTTTTTGTTCTGTTTCTGAGAAAACAAGACAGGTTAATTTTTAAATCTCATTCAGCCCTGCTTTTACGCAGGGCTTTTTTTATGGAGGAGCAGATGAGAACAATATCACCAGAAGGTCTAGCGTTGATAAAACAATGGGAAGGTTTGCGTTTGAAGGCCTATCAGGATTCTGCCGCAATATGGACAATTGGTTATGGCCATACCAGTGAAGCAGGAAAACCTTTTGTTCACAAAGAGATGAATATCACAGAAAAGGAAGCGGAAGAGCTTCTTCGTCAAGACTTGCAACAATTTGAGAATGCCGTTGAGCAAGCCGTAACGGTTTCGTTAACGAATGAACAATTCGCAGCATTAGTTTCGTTTTGTTATAATATCGGAACAAAAGCCTTTTGCAATTCAAACCTGTTAAAGAAATTGAACACGGGTAATTATGAAGCAGTTCCTTCTGAATTACAGAAATGGAATAAAGCAGGGGGTAAACCTCTTCAAGGGCTTGCAAACCGTAGAGCAGCCGAAGCAGGGCTATGGGCAAAAGGCTCTTATGTTTCTTCCAACACACAAAAAGTTGAAACGAAGGACGCAACAGGGATTTTCAAAGCAGAAGCATTCACAACAGTCATAAGTTCTTGTTCCGGTCTTGGTGGTTTTTTAGCGGGCAACGGACCAATCCAATGGGCATTAGCGGGAATTATGGTTGTAGCGGCATGTATTGGCATGGTCTTTGTAGTAAAACGCTTTCAGGAACATCGCTTATGATATGGTGGATGAAAAAAAATCTCATAGTAATCGTTGCAGCTTTTGCTGCTTTTTTTATGGCTTTAGCAAAAGCTTTCACTTTTGGAAAAGCGTCAGAACAAAAAAAGCAAACAGAAAACACTTTAAAGGTAGCAACAACACGGCTTGAGATAGAAAATGAAGTTAACGGAAAAAATGATACTGATGTGCGTACTGAGCTTTCTCACTGGTTGCGCGACAAATGAGCACTCTTCTTCCTGTATTGGCTGGTTGCCCATTTATTTAAATAGACAAGATCTAAACGCCATAAGTACAGATTTAGCAAGAGACATTTTAAAGCATAATAAGCAGGGTGAACACTTGTGTGGATGGCAACATGATCAAAAAAACAACTGAAAAACGCTCAGAGAATACAGAAATAAAGCTTACAGAAGCAGAAAAAGTAATGCTTCAAGAAATTATCCTGACCTATCAAAGTATGAAATTAATGTCCCGCTTTATGAAATGGATAGCATTTCTCATCTTTTTGTTAATTCTTGATTTTTCCCGCCTCATGGATGCAATAGACAATGTCATTGCACATTTAAAACAGTTATTCTCAAAATAAGAATTGATTCATTATGTATTAATGAATGTTTTCGTTATGTATCGCAAATCCATTCTTTAAGGTAAGAAATAAGTCCTATGAGATACAAGAAATTTGTGCAGAACACCCCAACTATATTATAAAAAACTGATATAAAACAATATGTTATAAATCTTGATGCCTATGATTAAACACCAATATAGCATTTATTTTCCTAAAGCTATATCTTTTTTGATTTTATTGTGTATAATACATTACGTATTTGAAATAATTTGGGGATGTAAATGAATACAAAACGTTTAATTAAAATCTCAGTCTTCACTTTAATGACAACGTCTGCAGTACAAGCAGCGGATACTGTGGCTTTCCAAGAACAAAAAATGAGAATTGCGCCTGTTGCTGCGCCTATTATTATTGCACCATCTTTTTCTTGGAAAGGCTTTTATATCGGAGGACAGGCTGGTGTTTTTTCAAGTGAAAACACTCTGACTTACTCTGAAGAAACAAATAAGAGAAAATGGAAGTGGGTCGATAAAGATTTATCACCAAAACCTTCAGGGCCGGTATTCGGCCTTTATGCAGGTTATAATATTGATCTTGCAGATAAATTTGTTCTCGGTGTTGAGACGGATATAGTTCGGTCTGAAAGGAGAGCTACACAAACGGGTGATGCGGAACCGATTACAAGTTACGCTCGCGTACACTCTCTTAAAGCAGTCTTTAACGCAGCTGAAATTCCCATTGAGCAACCTAAAGCTTTGAATCAAACAGCACCTAACATTGGTGATCTTGTCACAAGCAGTGTCACTTTGGAAGAAAAATGGGCTGGAGCTACGCGTGTACGCATAGGTTTTTCTTGTGATCGTATTATGCCATATATCGCTGGTGGTATATCCTATGCACAAATACAATACATTATGTCACTTTCAGCAAAAGACCAAAACGATGAATCGATAATTGCTGAAGGTGAGCTCGTGAATGAGACAGAAAAAATGGTTGGTTATACATTCGGCGGTGGTGTTGATTTTGCAGTGACAGATAATATTACTCTGCGTGCAGAGTATCGCTATGCAGATTTTGGTAAAAAGAAATTTGCAGAGGATGACCTTGAAATTAGCTCCAGAACCAATAATTTCCGTGTTGGTGTAGCATATAAATTCTAATTAATTATAAAATTAAAGCATTAAAGCCCCCTCCAAAGGAGGGGGTATTTTTTTATTCATTATACGATAAACATCTTCTTTCGGGATAGAAAAGAGATAAACAAATCACATTCGTACGATTGATTGAATCTATAGCATTTAAAATTTTGTCAAAATTCCTGATACGAATGGGATATACTGATGCAAAAGAATATATCATTGTTTCAGAAAATCCCTTCACATAGAGATTTTCGTCGCAATTGCCTACAATCTCCCCCCAAATGAACAAAAATAGTTTCAGAAATTTCAAAGAAGAGAGATGCTTTTGCTCTCCATACCCACAAACCACACTTACAAAAGCCCACTACCGGAAAAATCCTACCCTAAAGCTTGTCTTCAAGTTCACTTTATACATAACCTTTGCGCAACTCTGCGCAAAAATTCACGATTTCTCGATGAAAGATCCCTCACTTTTGAAGCGATATCCTCACCTTTGAAGCGATATATTATACGTAATCACAATGAAATCATGTCTGTAATAACAGGATTCCCCCTCCCCAAACACGCGCTCAAAGCCTAATCTTCAAAGCCTTTCCTAAAGGAGAGCAACAATTTTCCTATTATATGCAAAGGGAAATCCCTGATTATAAGCCCTCGTATTGAAGCAAGACACTGAAATCAAGGCAATATTGCTTTTTCATACTAAGACGATTATTTTGCACAAAGACGAACGCGCTGTTCTCCCGTCCTCAAGGAGCATATTATAGTTTACAGCACTCGAGACACACTTCTAACGCTAAGGAGCACATTTAATACTACAGAACATCTAATATTAAAGGACATCTAATATTAAAGAATAATGTTTACAAAGTGGTGCGGGTGGTCGGACTCGAACCGACACTCCTCTCGGAACCAGATTTTGAGTCTGGCGCGTCTACCAGTTCCACCACACCCGCACACTGTTGTAAGAACAGAGCTATTTACTATCTCTTTGCACTATATGAAGAAAGGTAGATTCGTCAACAGCAGACTGCTTGTTTTTTAAGAATTCATACTATTTTTTACCATCAGCAGATTTATAAGATATATTTTTGTTTATGGGATACTCTTTGTAAAGTCTTTACCTCTTAGTTTTATGAAAGTCCTCATGATACTGAACAAATTAAAGCTTTGGATGATTTCTTTAGCCAATCGGCGCACAGCCCCACATTGGCTTGGCTTTATTGCTTTTATTGAAAGTTCTGTTTTTCCAATTCCGATAGACATTTTATACATTCCGATGGCGCTTATCCGCCCCCGTCAAGCTTATTACTATGCTTTTCTTGCAACCCTATGTTCTGTTTTGGGGGGTATTCTGGGTTGGTTCATTGGGCATTTTGCTTACGATACTATTGCCAAACCGATTTTAGAATTTTACGGTACAGTTGAAAGTTTTCAAGCACTACGCAATGATGCAACATTGCAATTTCTGGTCGTTTTACTAATAACCTCAGGGTTCTTTCACCTTCCCCCCATCAAGATTGTCACGATTTTATCCGGTGTCATGGGTGTGCATCTTGGTATTTTTGTTCTCAGCTGTACTTTTGCACGTGGGGCACGTTTTTACCTTCTTGCATGGCTAATTCAGCGTTTTGGAGATAAAGCAATGAATTTTCTTTTCCGTAATTTCAAATGGATTATCCTCCTCGGCTGTGTTAGTCTTTTGCTTGTCTATGGCATTTTCATAGCTCTTGTGAACAAGCACCTTTCATTTTAAGGAACATACTCTATGAAATGCTTTTTATCTTCTTTGCCTATTTTGAATAAGCATCTTCACCATCAACCAAGCAAAAAAGAACAAAGTTTATGGGCTTTTTTTCTCGCTTTTTGCCTCCTTGTAACACTAGGTATCGCACTTGGTTTTGAATATATTGGTGGGTATCTTCCTTGTGACTTATGCTTGATTGAACGCTTTCCCTATTATGGTGCCATACCATTTTTGCTTTTAGCGGGTTTTGGAGCATGGTTTTTTCGCGCGTTTTTTTGGGTAGAGCTTTTATTCTTCTGCGTTTTTATATTGATGACAATTAGCTTTATCTTAGCGATATACCATACGGGTGTTGAATATGGCGTTTGGCCAGCACCTACCAGTTGCGGTACGGGAGCAACAAGATTTACAACAGATGCCTCCCAACTTTTCAATCAATTGAACAGCATCCATCCACCTTCTTGTTCTGATGCACCAAAACGTTTTCTTTTTCTTTCATTTGCCGGTTGGAATGCCGTTGCCAGCTTGTTCTACATGCTCATCAGTCTTTATATGAGTTCAAAAGGGCTTCTTTCAGGCTGTAAAAAACCATAACCACAACATCAAAACAAAACTGCCTCAACCAGCACTTTACACCCCATCAGTGCTTACAACACAACACAAGACACGCTTTTATCGCATTTTTTATTTCTTTCCCTTGCCTTACCTCCCGTTGCCTTACCCCCTGTTGCCTCAACCTCCATTGCCTCAATCCCTCTTGCCTCACCCCCCGTTGTCTCAACCTCCATTGCCTCAACCCCCGTTGTCTCAACCTCCATTGCCTCAACCTCCATTGCCTCAACCCCCGTTGTCTCAACCTCCATTGCCTCAACCCCCGTTGTCTCAACCTCCATTGCCTTACCGCCCCTTACCTTACCGCCCCTTACCTTACCCCCCCTTGCCTTACCCCCTGTTGTCTCAACCTCCATTGCCTCAACCCCCGTTGCCTCAACCTCCATTGCCTCACCCCCACCAGATGCCTGAACCTTCATTGTTTTACCTCCATTGTTTCAACCCCCGCTGCCTCTCAACCTCTATTACCGCAACATTGTGCCCATTTTCTGCGCAATTATGTTCGTTTTCTGAACACCATCTGTCCTTTCCTGAAAAAGCCCACATCTTCATTTTCTAAAGCAAAATACCCATACGCTTCTTACACCCTATTTTTCAGGGGGTAGCGCACTCCCCTTACCTTCACGGTCATCTTCCCCCTCTTTCACACCAGACATTTTTTCTGCGCTGAAAAAATAAAGCAAAAGAGCTATGCACATTTTACTGTTTCAATTTTCTGTACTTATTTGCGACATTCTGATAAAAATTCTTGGAACAAGTGAGCGGACTGATAAATATGAACAGTCTGCTATGTCTGAAGATAAAAACACACCACCTTCTCTTTCACTCTCGCCTTCTTCTTTAGATATATGCCAACTTAAAGAACCCCAACGACGTCATGGAGCATGATTATGATGCATGGCGAGAACATACACAAATAGGGGATCTCAATACTCCTTACAAAAACCATCCCATATAAAACCACGAATTAAATCAGCACCACGTATTAGACAGGTTTTTTGGTGCGATTTTCCTCATGATTCAATATTGCCTGAATTTTGGAAAAAACGACCTGTTTTAGTCCTCTCTAAAAATGCAAAATTGTATGGAAATGTTGCGGTTTTACCTTTTTCAACAAAGTCACAGCCGAATAATCCTGCTGCCTATCCGCGGCAATCTCCCATAGAAAATAAAAAGGCGTGGATTATCTGCAACTCATGTCACAACAGTTTCGTCAGTCGTTTAAGTTGCGCACATACTGTCCCAAGATTACCTGAGGAAGATTTTCATAAGGTTGTAGCTCTCATGTTGAAGCATTTACCCCGTTTATACCACTGACTTTTTAGAAAAATAAGCGTATATAAAACCCATCTACGGCATCAGTAATGGTGGCCGCTTCCCCGTAAGGGGAGATAGGAACGGAGGAGTGGTTCCCCACTCCTTTCGTCATTTAAGGTCGTTATCTTTAAGGTCGTCATTTGGAACATTCAGCACTATTATAAACATAATCGCACAGTGCAGATGGTGACAGGTCCTCCAATGGCAATACTTCCTTACTGATAAGTCCATTTTAAAAGTATTATATCACTACAATACATCATAAAAATAAGTTTAGTATATGTACACTCTATACCTTTCATATGTTTCGTGTACTTTTAACACATATATTTTGTATGTTAAGCATAAGCTTTAAGTGCTATTAGAGATGATAGTCGTTTTAAAAAAGACTTAGGAGCTTCTCAAATAATAATTAATAGGGGGAATTAAGATGCTAAAATATTTATTGCCGTTACCTTTTATGTTGGTGGCTGGTTGCGCATCTATAAATGGTCCATCAAATTATGTTGATAAAAGTGTTACGAAGAATGAGGCCCGATTAATCGCTAAAGATTTTGTTCAATATCTCAAAAAAGCCTTACCACCAGCTAAAACGGCACTTATTATCAAAAAAATTAATACAGAAAACAATTTTACTCCTTTATTCATCACGCTGTTGCAACAGAATGGATATAAAGTGACCTCTACAGATCAACCAAAGAACCAGCAAAACACAGGTGTAAATTTTATAACTTTGACTTATACAATAACACCACTAAATGACGGTATAATGTCTGCTGTGTATTATGATGCGGATGAAATACAACATTATTATGTACGTACTTATAAGAGATGAAACTCCAATCATTCGATTAAAGAACTGTTCATAAAAACAACTTTAGACAGGTATTATCCTCATACTGTCCATATTTCTCTTCTTGAGAAAGCACCACATTTTAAAGTCTGATCCCTTTTGTGGTGCTTTCAGAAGAGCCCTGCTAATACGCTTACTGATACACTTATCCGACAAGAAAAAGCCTATCTTATAACCTACTGTATCACCACACCATTATTCCCATCTATTGCTACGGTAAGGTATGCTTTCCAATCTGGAAGCTTCTGTTATATCATTCCACTGGTAGAAAAAGCTGTCCAGAGATTAACATAGTTCTGGTAACAGACGAAAAGTAAACACAAGCCCAGTTTCACTTCCTTAACAAACCAGTTTCACTTCCTTCGCAAATAAACATAATAGATTTATTGCCTCAGTTTCATACACTACCCCACCTGTTACAGGCCCCAACATAGCAGAGAGAATTTCCATGTTTGTATCCTCTCTTCGCAAATAGGTTTGCTAAAGAACAAAGAATTGCCTCCTTCTACAAAAAACCATTTTCTGCAAAAAAATCATTACAAAGAGAACAATTCCCCGATCGATGGGGAGGTGTTTCATGAAAGCATCAATTTTGTAGTACAGAGTAAGCGGTACTCCCTTTTCACAAATAGGTCTATTTTAAACAATCTTTGATAGGTTTTGTTTGCTGTTAATTTCTTGCGCTTTGGATATCTTTTTTCTCAAAATATAAAAGATATCCATAATTTTTCTCTGAAAGAGAGTGATGTTAAGTTTCAGATTTATTTCCAAGACACGCACATTTCTGGTAGGGTGATTTCTACGCTTTATCCGCCCCACTGCTTTTAATGTCCCTGTCATTCCTAAAAATGTACAACCAGCATCACAATGCAGCAATAAGCATCGATCAACCCCATTGGCAAGAGGTAAACGAGAGTGTTGACCTTCATGCGTGGAGCAGTATACCAGTCCATAGCAATCACACCATATATTACGCAATGCTGCACGTGTTATTCTTGGAGTATTTTCATAAGGCAATGTTTCTTTACGCAACGAACGCATTACGCTTGGCTTTATCTTTTTCACCAACAGCGATAATTTCAGATTTGGAACAGCGTAATAATACATACCTATTTTGCACGGCTTGTGCATCGTCTGATCCGCAACACACCACCAAGATGTTGGTACTCTTTTCTGAAAACTTTTCGGACTGTCATTTACAGGTAAGCTTTCACGTATAGTTAAAAAAGAATCAGTCTCAAGCATTTTGAACTCCATTTTTTGGCATGAACTGAAAAATGCCAAAAAAAATCAAACAAAAATAGAGACCGAAGTTACGAAAACTAAAGGGTAAATTCCACTCTTACTGTAGCCTTTCTATGCCTAGGTTCTTATTCTAAAAAACACTTCTACAAACCATAAAGAATATTTTATTATTAAAAAACAATAGATTAAAATATAGGGGAGATTATCTTAAACCTCCCCTAGAAAGGAAATTCTGTTTCAGAAATAGAATGAGAAGAAACAGAATTATAACTCTTTTTAATAACTTGTTCTTTTGATAAAGCAACGCTGGCTGCTGTTTTTGGAGCACCTCCTTTAGGTTGCCAATTAGCAACACTTGCGAGCTGCTCAATGACATCTGTTTTTAATTTACCACTCTGATTTAATAACTTATATTGAGCTGCATTTTGTTCCAGCCATTTTTTAAGCGTATGTTTAGCATTTTTACTTTGTTCAACTGTGTCCATGGCCTCCCATGCCGCAACAACAGCTGCAAGCTTTGGGGTATAGCGTGGATGTTTTGGATCTTGAAAGGCATATTTTTGTTCTTTCAATTTATGAGAATCCGCCTCAGAAATTTCATGAGAATCAACCTGAGGGAAAAAAAATGCAGGTCGCAGACCGAAAGATGAAAGCCAACGTTTTAAATCTTCAACGTTAACAGATGAATCATGTCCATATATCCCATCACAAAAATCATACGCCCATTCTACCTTTAATTGATTGTTTTTTCCTGCTGTAAGCATGCCATTATACACTGTACGGAATTGAGTAGCAGCAGATAATCTTAAAACATCATTATTTCGACAACGAATAGTACTATTTTCTGGACAGAGCTTATCAACAACTTCATATTTTCCTGGATTCAATCCAATAATCAAAAACGCTGCCTGCGGTAATGTTAGTTTATCAAAAAGACGCCAAAATTCCAAACCGTCATCAATGAACATATATATTTTTCCTATTTTTATCTGCAAAACTTAACTGTTTGTTGAAACATCAAGAACACCTTCTTTTATCACATAGAAATTACGCACTTTCTGACACTGCAACGTATCGTGCTCTTTGAGAAAATCACGGGCGCGCGCAAATCCTCCCAAAGACATGTGCCAAAAGATTTTTATTAAATATAAGAGAGTTTAAAACGAGAAAATCCTAATATATTCGGGACTCTCATTCAAGTCGCAATACAAAAATTATCCTGAATAAATCATAAATTTTAACGCTGAATCAACACTTATAATATTGCAACATTTTTCTGACTTTTCACACTCACCCGTAATGAACAAAAATCATTTAATCATTCAAGCACAAAAACACCAAGAGCACTTCATAGCTCTTTGAATGCATCACTTTCGGTAAAGAGAGTCAGTAATTCTTATGTCATCTGAAAAATAACCGTTTGCGTAGCAGATTATAACCGATTGGCAACGATAATACTGAGAATAGACCTTATACAGCTACCCCTCAATAACGGTATTTTACGGTATAATAGAATAAAGTGATTACCCCACACGACAATGTATTTCACAAGTGTATCCTTGATACAAAGATTTTTCTAAGAAAAAATGTAATTTAAAAATAACATTATGTATTGTTACAACAGCGTTTTTCTTTTCACAGATTTTAGGAGCGAATGCCAATTTGTTAAAGAGAGAATCTCAGGATTCCAGTTTAATTTCCATAGCATCATCATAAGAGAGTAAAGTTATCACAGCTCTTAATATGGTTGGTAATTATATTTTTAAACAATCAGAGCCAAACATTGAAGCAGATGCTAACCCAGGTGTTACACCGGTAGCGGATTTGATCGAAATGGAAGCAGGGATTTTTGGTCTTTTCGCATATTTTCTATATCTTTATCATATTGCGAAAAATTCCACGCATACAAAGGCTCGAAAGACGTACGATGCTTTTGTTCAAAGCACATGGCTTGTTCCTTAATTAAGATATTTCCCTTTAATGGGGGTTAAAGAATAACCTTATTGAATAATTTGTATTAAAGACATGGAATGCAATTTAATCACATTGTATGCCTTTATTTTATATTCAATCAATATCCTTGATTTTTTCCTCACTCTCCATGATGAATAAAGTCTAATATGCTCTATGCATCGGCTCTTTTCTTCTGTGGTATTCCTATGATACGCACACAAGGCCTATTCCCACAATGTCTATGACAAAGCCTTCTTACACTCTTCGCCTTCTTACATTCTTCAGTTGCATTGTCGCAGAAAAGATCTCTCACTCAAACGATTTGACTTTTTTCTCTGTCATCCATCATTCTTGTCGCACATGAATACGACAGATATATTTTTGCAAAAGCCAGATTTTATCATTTCTTACGTTTAATTTTTTTACCCTCTTTACACACCAACGCTCTTTTTTTCTTATCACTATTTTTACGAATTTTTAAATTTTATATTGACTCCCATTTTTTTTATCTTATATCTTAGAATTATTCTAAAGTATAAAGGCCTAGAAAATGTTGAAGCCGTTATTTTCATTTATACAACGCAAAGCTCTGTCCTTTCGTTCAACACAAAAGATGATAATACGCATATTGAGAGAAAAAGAGAAGCACGCAGCGCTCTATTTAAGATATGCAAAGGCTCTAAAACCTTATTCCTCCAAGCAAGCAGCAATTTTTGCAGCAATGGGCATGCAAGAGCTGGAAAATTATAAGCAGCTTCTTTGCCTTTCTTGTAATAATCGTGCAAAGGCTGTTGATTCATTTTGTGACCATCCTGCCCTTGTAGCAAGTAAGCGCTCCAGCGCAAATGCATGTACAATAAACCAAAGCAAAAATGCGCATACAATAACTCCAAGCGCAAGTGCACGAACAACAACGACAAAACAAACTGCGAAAAAACCCACCAAAACACAAAAGCAAATGCTTTTAACGTGGATTCAACCTGGTCTTGCGGGCTTAATGGATGGCTCTGTCTCTACCCTTGCCCCTATTTTTGCAGCGGCTTTTGCCACAGGTGATACACACCAAACCTTTTTGATAGGGCTTTCCGCTTCCATTGGAGCGGGTCTTTCAATGGGATTTACAGAAGCAGCTCATGATGACGGGAAATTATCAGGGCGTGGTTCTCCATTCAAAAGAGGTCTTGCTAGCGGTGTTATGACAACGCTAGGAGGGTTAGGCCATGCGCTTCCTTATTTGATCAATTCTTTTTATGTTGCAACGGTTCTTGCATTTATCATTGTCTTTTTCGAATTATGGGCCATTGTTTGGATTCAAAATAAATATATGTCGACACCTTTTTGGCGCGCATCCTTACAAGTTATTCTTGGCGGAACTCTCGTTTTTGCTACGGGGATCTTCATTGGTAGTATATAAAACAAACACTCTGGAAAATAAGCGTTTACCATATAAAACAAGCCATGGAAGCTGTCGTTCTCTTTATAAACCTTTCACTTCTTGTTTCAGAAGGGATCTTTTGTTAGAGTTGTGTTTGTTTTTTATATTTTGGAGATGCTTTGACCATGCCCTATACGCCCCTGAACAGCCAAAAGAGCCCCCTTTCGTCGAATCCATCCCCTCAGCTTTCACAAAAAGCGACTTTATTTATCCAGCGTCTTGAACATGGGCAAGGTTTAGAACTCCCAGACTATGCCACAGCAGGCTCTGCTGGACTTGATCTACGCGCAGCACTTGGAGAAGAAGAGACACTTGTCCTCGCACCTGGACAACGTGCTCTTATTCCAACGGGGCTTATTTTTCACCTTCACCTTGGTTTTGAAGCACAAATACGCCCACGCTCTGGTTTAGCCTTAAAGCACGGCATTACATGCCTGAATACGCCAGGGACAATTGATAGTGATTACCGTGGTGAAGTTAAAGTGCTTCTCATTAATTTGGGGCAAGAAAACTTCTCCATTACACGCGGCATGCGCATTGCACAAACAGTCATCGCTCCGGTTGTTCAAGTCAATGTTTGCGAAATTGAACCAACGCAAGAAGATAACACACCAAGAAATGCCGGAGATCGTGGTGTTGGGGGTTTTGGTTCAACAGGCCACAACTAAGCAGAAAAACAGCACCTTCTTTACTGTACAGGAAGAAACATCCTTCCCATGAAGGTGTTGCTCGACCCCATACCAGAAAACATGAGAAATGATAGTTTTGGTACCTGTGGTTTAACAGAAAAGATAAATCCCCCTCTTTACTGTACAGGAGCAGCATTCTCCATGGGAGAAGGAGTAGTGGTCACAGTATTAACGACATTTCTTGTCGCATCGGCTGATGTATTTTCCACTGCATTAGCTGTTTTCTGCACAGCAGCATTCCCTGTTACCGCCTTTGCCATAACATTGGAGGATTTTTGCAATCCCATAAGACCGATTTTAGTATATCCAGCGGTACGTATTTGATTAAGCAAATCAACAACAAGACCATAATCGATTTCACGATCAGCTTTAATGAAAATTTTTGTCTCTAAATTTTGATTTGTTTCTTTCAACAAAATTCCAGGAAACTCTGTTTTGTTCACAAGACGATCACCAACATAAAGAGAATTATCTTTTTGCAAAGTAACATAAAGCGGTTCCTCAGGCTGAATGGCAGCGGGTGCTTGCGTTATAGAAGGTAATTGCACAGGAATAGTAGACGTCGCCAAAGGCGCCGCTACCATAAAAACAACGAGTAAGACCAAAACAACATCAATAAAAGGGGTTACATTAATCTCGTTGTGTAAATCACCATCATCCCAGTCATCATTAAAGTTTGCTTTCATTTTTTGTGACTTTTCTGTTGTAGATGCCTATCGAGTTCACGACTCAAGAGTCTTTCAATGGCTGCAGCAATATCACCTAAATCATTGCGATAACCATTAATAGCACGCATTAAGCCATTATACATAGCAACAGCAGGAATAGCTACAAAAAGCCCAATAGCTGTTGCAAGTAAGGCTTCAGCAATTCCAGGAGCAACCACATCGAGTCGCGTTGTTTGAGATTCCGCAATTCCGATAAAAGAATTCATGATCCCCCAGACGGTTGCAAAGAGACCAACAAAGGGGGCAAGTGCACCAATCGTTGCAAGAACAGCACTTCCACATGCAACACGGCGCACAGCAGAAAGCAAGCAGCGTGACAAAAGCGAATGCACTCTCTCTTTTACGCCCTCATTCATATCGCGACCAACCTCTCCATATCGATCAATCTCCTCAGAGAAGAGACAATCATCATAGGGATTCTGCTGCGTTGGAATCCCCTCTCCAAATACCCCCTGTCCGAATATTCCCTCTCCGAATATTCCCTGTGCAGATATTCCTTTTTGTGCACATTGCCTTTCATGTGCTTTTTCACGAGAGCCTCCACTGCTTCCATCAGAAGCAATAAAATTAACCTGTTGTGTAGAAAGATACACCTCTTTAAGGACTTCTCTTAAAAAGAATACCCCCACTCCTTTGCTTTCTTTCAAGCTAGCAGCTAAACGCGGGAGGGTTTGAGCATTAAGAACGAATTGAAGCTCATGACGTACTCTTCGTTTTGCTAAGAAGATCTCAACAACTTTCACAAAAGCAATCGTCCAAGAAGCAAGAGAAGCGAGCAACAAAAGAACGATAATCGTTTTTACAACCCAATCAGCGGCTATAAACATAGAAAAAGGGGAAAGATTATGCGCAGCAAACGCAGTAGACATATTGTCTAACGATACTGTTTCAGATTCCATTTCGTCTCACACCATTTTGGTCTTAAAGTTTTGATTTTACAGTCGTGTCATCACCCCATAGCACGATCTTTCCACAACACTGCTTCTATAATGGCCTCTTCCGTAACAGCCCTTTTTATAACAATATTGTGGGAGACTTTTCTTAATGCCACTTCGTGTTCAGTTTAAGGAATAAAACTTGATAAATCAAGTTTAGTTTTAATTCAGAAATTGCCTCTTTCAAGCAGGATTCTTGAAGAAGTATTCCCTACCACGACAACAAGAATTCCATCTCAAAAATTTATCAAGCATCATTATATTTAATAAAAACAGAGAGATGCAAAACTGATTTCATAGGTAAGATTGATTTTATCAAAAACACTTCTAGATTGTATAAAGAAGGGCAATGAATAGATTTATACAAAGAGGTGGAACGAAAAAAACTGTTTGACGTTACCCAAACAGTGAAAATTTTACTCCAATGCAAATAATCACTGTGAACACACAAAAATGAGTCATAAATGAGTCAGAGAGGGAAAAAACATCATGGCAAACAATAAACCGACAGAAAATAAAAAAACAGCATCAGAAAAAGATCTCCAAACACAATTAGAAAAATTGCGCAGTGAAATTTCAGGTATAACCACAACTCTCACAAATCTTGGAACAAATAAATTCAACACCGCCAAAGATAAGGCTGAAAAATTATACAGTTCAGCAAAAGAAAATGGTGAAGAAATATTCTCTCAAGCAAAGGATAAAATAGGTGATTTTGAACAAACGATGAATCAATGTATTCGCAAAAACCCTGGCAAAAGCGTTCTTATTGCAGCAGGTGTTGGCTTTATTCTTGCACAATTATTACGTCGTTAAAAAATGCATACATTTATCGCTCCTCTTTTAAACAACCTTATGGGCGGAGAGCTCAAAAATACTGTTAAGCAAATGCGTCTTCAAGCAATTTGCTGTAGTATTATTGCCGTTTCATTATTTATGTCATTGCTTTTTTTATCTGTCGCGGGCTTTATTGCATTATGTTCGATCATGAAACCTCTTGCAGCAGCCAACACTGTGTTTTTCATTTGGCTTTTTATTGCAGGACTAGGTATTTTGGCGCACCGCCTTCTCAAAGCTTATCAACGCTATAATCATCAAAAGAAGACAGAAGAACAACGCCATAAGCTTATGACAGAAGCCACGCTTTCTGGGCTTTCGTTGCTCAGTAAAAATCTCCCTTTTGCGAAATTAGGCGTTCCAGTCCTTGGACTCGCAACCTATTTTTTATGGAAAAAAGATAAAAAAGATCACTCTTAAAAAGAACTCTTCTATCACTCTATGCTCCAAGACGCTTTCTCTGCATACAGAGAAAGCGTTTTTTGTTCCAACACCACACCTCCCAGCCAATGCTACAAAATGCTAATCCTTCCTATCACTTTAGCATCCTTTGGTTAGAAAATGCTTTCCCTATCTTTTGTATAATAAAATAATAAGAATGTTCGACAGCAAAGATCTATCCCATAAGGCTTTATCCCCTTCCATCTGACTGTTTTTTAATGGCAATAACCATCAGAAACCTATAGATTTCTTCAAACATGCCCTTTTGAAGCGCTCTCATAATACGCAAATAACAAAGACCATTTCTGTAACGAAAACACTCTCATCCCCCCAAAAACATTTCCCCAAGAACATTTCCCTGAGAACTTTCTCTACAGAAACACAACAATGTTCCTGTTATACACAAAGGCCCCTACTAACTACCGGCTCTTTCCTTTAAACCCTCTCCTCAATTTAAGGGAAATATACAAAACACGTCCAACAACAGCGCTCAAAACATTATTGCCTTTAGTCCTCGATGCCTCAAATGCACCCTCAATAACCATGAGCAGCCAAATTCTAGAAAGACAAAAGAACAATCATTCCTCTTTTTTAAGTACTTTGTTATTTAACCTTTCAGCAATTCTGCGTAAAGAATTCATGCTTTTTCAATGGCTCCCCCCACTTTTGCAGCGATATCATGATGTGCGATAATAGAGACCATTTCTGTAACGACAGCATCAAGAGTTTCTCTGTCATTTCCTTCAGCCATAATGCGAATGACCGGTTCAGTCCCAGAGGAACGTATAACCAACCGTGCGTCTTTTCCTAAACGCTGCTTTGCTTGATCTATTGCTGTTTTAACAGCATCCTTTTTCAGCACATTTTTGTTTTGAACTTTTACATTTTTCAAAATTTGCGGTACATGTTCAAACCGTTTACACAACTGACTCATAGGAATTTGGCTTTCCTGCATACAGGCTAAAATCTGTAAAGCAGCGACTAGTCCATCACCAGTTGTTCCAAAATCGCTAAGGACAATATGCCCAGAAGTCTCACCACCAACATTATATCCCTTCTGACGCATAGCATCGACAACATAACGATCCCCAACATTTGTCCGAATAAGATCCAAACCTTTACTATTCAAGAAACGCTCAAGTCCAAGATTTGACATAATAGTGGTAACAACACCGTTGCACTGTAAACGCTCCGTTTTAAGCCAATGTTCAGCAATAACAGCGATTAACTGGTCTCCATCAATGGTTTGTGCCTTTTCATCAACAATGAGAACACGATCTCCATCCCCATCAAGAGCAATCCCAACATCAGCACGCACTTCATGAACTTTTTGTTTTAAAGAGGTTAAATCGGTTGAGCCACATTTTTTATTAATATTAAGACCATTTGGCGCGTCATTAATAGCAATGACCTCAGCCCCCAATTCCCATAAAGCACGCGGTGCAGCTTTATAAGCAGCGCCATTTGCACAATCGACAACGATACGTAAAGCATCCAAGCGAACATCACGTGGCAAGGTCCGTTTAGCGTATTCAATATAACGATAAATATCACCTTCAACCCTTTTTGCGTAACCAATTTCTGCACAACTTGCTAAAGATTTTGAAAGATCTGTCTCAATTAATTGTTCAATTTTTGCTTCGATATCATCTGAAAGCTTAAAGCCATCAGGGCCAAAAAGTTTAATTCCATTATCATAGAAGGGATTATGAGAAGCAGAAATCATCACTCCAACATCCGCGCGCAGCGAACGACAGAGCATCGCAACAGCGGGGGTTGGAACAGGACCTAATAAAAAAGCGTCCATTCCAGCAGCAGTAAAACCTGAAACCAAAGCATTTTCCAACATATAACCAGATAATCGGGTATCCTTACCAATCACCACACGACACGATTGATGTTGTGAACGAAACAAAACCCCTACGGCCATCCCTACTTTCATGGCAAAATCTGGTGTCATAGGAAAAGAATTCGCTTTGCCCCGAATTCCATCTGTACCGAAATATTTTTGTGCCATCCTTCTTTCCTTTATACACACTTTTTCTTTTGTTTTCCTGACAGAAAAAATTCCTCGTACAGCGAGCCCCTCGATGTAATGAGATCATTTATATATCCCTTTATTCTTAAAAAACTCAAAACGTTGAACACATTTTCGTTCAGAATAAATCCTATTTCTATAACCCCACACATCACTTCAATAGACACACCTCTAAAGCCTTAACACACCCCACAATGTTCTTCTTTGACATGTTTTGAAAACGCTACTTTCTTTGCATACAACCAAAAGAACAAACGTACCGTCTTCCCTCAAAAAAACACCCTTAAATACTCTTCTCAAAAATGTCGTACCGCTTTACACGCATGTCTTTAAACATTATGGCGGAGGCGCAAGCAAGCTTGCGCCTCTGTCAAAAAAATTGTTTAGAATCTTTCAAAAAACACGGTCATTCAGGCATCATTAGAAGGTTCTTGTTTCCCTTTCCGTCCGGTATTACTTACTTTTTTAGCATTTTCTTTATTTTCAAAAGAATCTACAGCTTCGGTACTCTTTTTGGTACTCCGTGTTTTTTTCTCAATTTCATGAGATTTAGCGCCTTTAAATGCAGTATCTTTGGATTCAACATCATTAGATTTTGTTTTTTCTTTTCCAACTTTCAGTTCTGCTTTTCCCGCTTCACCTTTATCAGTATTGATTTTCCCTGACGTTTGTTCAGCACTCTCTCCCTTATTTGCTCCTGTTTTTGGCACAGATGAAGTACGCAAAGGCGCATTTTCATCTTTCTGTGTTCGTGAAGGAGGCTTTCCAGCAATGACTTCATTAATCTCAGCACCGGTTAAAGTCTCATATTCTAACAGACCTTGCGCAAGAGCAAACCATTCTTTCTTTTTTGTTTTCAGAATTTTTGTAGCACTGGTATAAGCATCATCAATCAGCTTGCGCACTTCAGAATCGATCATGCGTGCTGTTTCCTCAGAAACATTCTGCGTTCGAGCAACAGAATGGCCTAAAAAAACTTCATCTTGGTTATCACCATAAGCGACATTTCCAAGAAGATCAGAAAATCCCCATCGTGTAATCATCGCCCGTGCTAACTTTGTTGCTTGTTCAATATCGGACGAAGCACCAGATGTGATATTTTCTTTTCCGAATTTCAATTCTTCAGCTACGCGTCCACCCATCATAATAGCCAGCCGAGAAATCATCCACAAATAACTCATAGAATAACGATCCCCCTCAGGCAATTGCATAACCATACCCAAAGCTCTCCCTCTTGGAACGATTGTCGCTTTGTGGACAGGATCAGCTACAGGCACATTGAGCGCGACAATAGCATGTCCAGCTTCATGATATGCTGTTAGCTCTTTTTCTTCTTGTGTCATGGCACTTGACCGGCGTTCAGCCCCCATCATAACCTTATCTTTAGCATCTTCGAACTCTTGCATAGTCACAACTCTTTTATTACGGCTCGCAGCCATAAGAGCAGCTTCGTTGACAAGATTCATAAGATCTGCACCGGAAAATCCTGGTGTTCCCCTTGCCAAAATTTTCAGGTCCACATTAGGGGCTAGCGGTACATTGCGCACATGAACTTTCAAAATCTGTTCACGCCCAGAAACATCAGGATTTGGCACAACAACTTGCCGATCGAAACGTCCTGGCCTTAACAAGGCAGGGTCCAGCACATCGGGACGGTTTGTTGCCGCAATGAGAATAATGCTTTCATTAGGTTCAAATCCATCCATCTCAACGAGCAATTGGTTTAAGGTCTGTTCACGTTCATCGTTACCCCCACCTAAACCTGCACCACGATGGCGTCCAACAGCATCAATTTCATCGATAAAGATAATACAAGGTGCATTTTTTTTAGCCTGTTCGAACATATCCCGTACGCGACTTGCACCAACACCCACAAACATTTCAACAAAATCGGACCCTGAAATTGTAAAGAACGGTACATTGGCTTCACCTGCAACAGAGCGTGCTAACAAGGTTTTACCAGTTCCTGGAGGTCCCACAAGCAAGACACCTCGAGGAATACGCCCCCCTAAGCGTTGAAATTTTTGTGGTTCGCGTAAAAACTCTACAATCTCTTGTAGATCTTGCTTTGCTTCTTCAACGCCAGCAACGTCCTGAAAGGTAATACGCCCTTGCGCTTCATTAAGCAATTTTGCTTTGGATTTACCAAATCCCATCGCGCCACGTGATCCACTTTGCATTTGTCGCATAAAGAAGATCCACGCACCAACAATAATAATAACAGGCAACAATGAAAAGAGGAGATTGAGGAAAATACTATTGCCAGAGCTTTCAGGAACAGCCTTCACATTTACATTTTTGCTTTCCAATTTTTGTATAAGCCCTGGATCGCGTGGAGCATAAGTAGACACAACTCTATTTTCAGTCGTCTGTCCTGTTAACTTTTGCCCTTGAATTGTTACAGAGCGAAGTTCATTCGCTTCAACTTTCTGCAAGAATTCGGAATAGGAAACCTCTCCACTTCCAGCACGCTGGCTATCTCCATTAAAAAAAGAAAATGATACAATCAAAATCAAGGCAATAACTCCCCAAATGAGGAGAGAGCGGTAATTGGAATTCATATTATGTCCACTTAATCAAATACATCAAATATAGATTTCAAATAGTTTTTCTTAACATATAACCTTGTCTATCCCTTGCCAAGGTATAAGAAGATGTTTATTGTCTTTTAGAGTAATTTTTCTTCATCTTTTCACCTCTATATTAAAAAAAGGTTCAAGAACATTAATAAAAACGGCATCTTCATATGACAAAAGCCAATTGAAGGGAGCCATTACGCGTTTCATGGTTATATTTTGTAGAGAAGCAGCTTGAGATGTCAACTCTGGAATGGAGAAAGCTTTACCATTTGAGATCATCAAAAGTGATTGTAAAGAGGGAAAATGGGGACGATCGCAATCTAATTTACTGTTTTTGCATAAATATTTTAGCTGTTCCAAATTTGCTGCTCCAATTTTGATAGCATCAGGTTCATGATTAGTGATCTGATAGCGCCCATCCCATAAACACGTTTTTCCTGGATCAAGGCTTATCTCTTTAATATTTCGAGATTCGCGCCAAAAAGAAATTCCATCGCTGTTATATTCAATGACAGACCCAGCCAAAGTAAAACGCTGTTTTTGAGAAGAGTGTAAACACAATTTTTTGTCAAGCATGATTAATTTTTTATAAGGAAGCAAATAAGAGCTACCTCCCATCAGCACCGCAAAAAGCCCAACAACAAAAGGAAAACTTGGATGTTGGTGTAAGAACGGCGCAGGTTTTGCAATAAAACAACGCCCATGTTCAACAATAATATCCAGAGCCAAGATCAAATCGGCAATCTTTTGCGCCTGTTCTCGACGTTTTAGCGCTGCTTCATGAACCTTTTTAACAAATGTAATAAACTGTTGGGGATGAAGGGACTGCCGCACACGCACGCGTTCAAAATTCAAATCTTCATTCGTTGGATCTTCAATCCATGTTTTTCCTTTTAAGCGTAAATAAGCACGCAATGTTTCGCGCTTTACACCAAGGAGTGGACGAATTAAACGCACAGAGCGATGCAACAATGCTTCACGCGGAATGCAAGATAAACCGCGTGCATACAACAGCCCAGTGTTTTTTTTCGCACTCTCTGCTCCTTCATCTTTCCTAAAGATTTCCTCACGCATAGTAACAAGGGAACTATCCTGCAAAAAAACATCCATATCCTTTTGAAGCCGCTGATACCGCATCTGATAGGTTTCGATCTGATCATTAAGCGTATGTCCTGTCATAATAAGCGTCGCGTTTTGTTTTTGCGCTTCTTCGAACAAAAGATCATACCGTGCAATGCGCGCTTTTTCAGCGATATGTGTCTTTGGCTTTTTACCCTTCCACCGCACAATGATATGCTTAATGTGATGAGCACGGCAAATTTCTGCAACATTTTCTGCTTCACGCGCTGATTCTGGACGCAATTGATGATCAACAGTAACGACAATCATCTCCGGCGGAAAAGACAATGTTTTAAGATGATCTTGAACCAAAAACAACAAAGCAAGCGAATCGCCTCCCCCAGAAACTGCAAGAATTAACTTCTGACACTGGATAAAATCTGATGTTTTAAAGAGATTTCCTGCTAGTCTAACGAGCACTGCGAACGACTCCGCTCCTTTTCAAGACGTTTACAAAAGGCGCATTCCAATGATTTATAACGCTTTGGTATATTGGAAAAGAGAGCACAAGCCTCTTTATTTTGGCCAAGAGCAGCCATACTTATTGCTAATTTCAGTAAAATCTCAGATCCATAGAGAGTCTTTTTATCTGTATACCACACAGCGAGATACACTTGTGCAGCATCATGATAGCGCTTTTGTCCCAATAAAGCTTCTGCTAACCAAAACAAAGCATCACCACTCAAAGGATCTTCTCGATAACGGTCTTGAAAAACACAAAAGGCCTTTTCAGCTTCAACATAGTTGGCAGAAAGAATAAAATCATAGCTCTTTTTATATAATGTTTTGGCAGTGAGAAGAGACAAATCTTCGCCTTGATGCAATTCCGTATGGGAGTTCTCTTCATGTATTTTCTCTAAACGGTTATGCGCTTCTTTCGGGTGATTTTCATGATCATCGCTCTTTCCATGAGCAATATTATTCTGATCATTTGTCGTAGTATGGTTCTGTTTTATGTCTTTTATGGTCTGCAACTGTTTATTCAAAGGGGGATAATAAGACGGGCAAGAATAAACAGCAGAGTCCTTTTTATCAAAAAACCGGTGAAACTGCTGTTTGGTATTTTCCAGACTGTTATGCTCAAGTACGGTTTGTATTCTATGCAAAAGCTTATCCAAATCATACTCTTTAAGGAGAGAATCTTGATTTTCCAAACGCATTCCTTGCTTTTGAGCAGTCCTCTGAGAATTAGAAGTCGCACTTGGAGCAACACCTACAGGAGCAGACGACATATCAGCCGTATCATAAGGGAGGAATGGAGAAACCTTTCGTGGTGCACTTTGTGTAAACAAAGCAAAACACACAATGAAAGCCGATATAAAGAAAACGGCTTTCCAATTCTGTTTTTTACACGCACACATACATTTCTTCCAAAAAGAATCAATCCAATAATTTATTTAAATATTGGCATCAGTTTTGTTACTCACCATTCACATTTTGAATTGTCGTAACAGCACGGCGATTTTGGTTCCAACAGGAAATATCATCACACACTGCAACAGGTCTTTCTTTCCCATAAGAGATCGTTTGCAAGCGTTGCGCAGAAACACCAAGAGAAATCAGATAATCGCGTACAGCAACAGCACGGCGTTGTCCCAGAGCTAAATTATATTCACGTGTTCCGCGCTCATCAGCATGCCCCTCAATCGTAATAAAATAGTAAGGATAACGAAGCAACCATTCTGCTTGTCGCATCAAAACACGCTGAGCATCAGGTTCAATTGAAGAAGAATCAAGACTAAAGAAAACCCGATCTCCAACATTAACAATAAAGTCCTGCCCTGAACCTGAAGGCCCGTGATTTAAGCCCGCACTATTCCAAGAACTATTTATTCCATCAATACGTTTTTGCCCACAACCAACTAAAGACAGCGAAAAAAAGAGGATTACAGCAAGAGGATGAAGGATAATGTTTTTGATAGAGCACATGTAGGAATTCTCCTTAGTTAGTAAACACTGAAATTGAAGGGATACATATTTCAATAGCTCTTCAAGAATAGTTATCAATTCTGAATAAAGATAAAATTTTTCTTTTTTTATTCACCATTATTTTTTGCGTTACACCTAATCTTTCTCACACACAGCTTTGTATTTCTCATGGAAACAGCTGCATACACTTACCGCTGCGAGGCAGTATTCTGTTTATGTATCATCCTGATGACTTTTTTGAAGTGCGTTTAATTTTGCAAAAACTTTATCGGCATCGAAATTTTCATTGAAATTTTGTTCATCCCCCACCTCATTGAGTGCAGCATTTTCTGTCACGGATGCGGGAAGCAAAGACCTATCTCCTTCAACAGAGGCTGGACGATTTTTTGCTGCGCGTTGGAGTTCGAAGTCCAAATCAATTTGCGAACACAACCCCAACCCTACAGGATCAAGAGGAACCAAATTCGCGCTATTCCAATGGGTTCTATGGCGAATTTGTTCAATTGTTGCTTTTGTTGTCCCAATTAACCGTGCAATCTGTGCATCTTTCAACTCAGGATGATTGACCACCAACCACAAGATACCGTTAGGACGGTCCTGACGTCGAGAAAGAGGAATATAACGCGCGCCCTTGCGCTTTTTTTCAGGAATGCGTACTCTGGACTCTGAAATTCTCAAACGTGCGTTTTGATCAGCCTCCACCCTTGCAATTTCACTGCGTGTCAACTGACCAGAACTGATTGGATCCAAACCTTTAATACCATAAGCAGCTTCACCATCAGCAATAGCTTTTACTTCTAAGACATGCAATTTACAAAATTCTGCAATCTGATCGAAAGAAAGTGCAGTATTATCAACCAGCCAAACAGCCGTAGCTTTAGGCATCAAAAGTTGCGTTGCCATCTTTATAATATCCTCTCATTTGCCTCTTTTCAGGCAGGTTATCGCTCACTTTGGAGCACTGAAGCTTCAGTTCTTACACGTCAGGTTCTCTCCACCCGCTCTCAACATTAGCGAGATATGGAATAAACCACTTTTTCCATGAAACCACATACTGTTATAGCGTGATTTTTGCTTAACGACAAGATATCTGTCTTATTAATGAACCTCAAGTGCGTGTCTTTACCTTTAATGTAAATTTTCTTATAAGGAATTTATTTTATCACTTCATCTCATAATGCGGCATATTTTTTCTTGGGACGCGTGTTAATTTTTTTAACGGAAAGGATCTCCCAACAGAAAAAAACCAGAAAATTGGAAGGAAAACCATGGCAGGCCATTCACAGTTTAAAAATATTATGCACCGTAAAGGGCGTCAAGACGCAATGCGCTCGAAAATATTTTCTAAGCTTGCACGCGAGATTACTGTTGCAGCCAAACAAGGTGCTCCTGATCCAGCCATGAATCCGCGTTTGAGACTTGCAATCCAGAACGCTAAAGCGCAATCAATGCCGAAAGACAATATTGAACGCGCGATTAAGAAGGCTTCTGGAAATGATGTCGAACATTATGATGAAGTCCGCTACGAAGGGTATGGTCCAGGGGGTGTTGCCGTCATTGTTGAAGCTTTAACCGATAACCGCAACCGCACCGCTTCAAACGTGCGCGCCGCTTTCACCAAATCAGGTGGAGCCCTAGGAGAAACAGGATCCGTCAGCTTTATGTTTAATCGGATTGGTGAAATAATCTATAAGCCTGAAGCAGGAACAATGGAAAGCATAATGGACGCAGCAATCGAAGCAGGAGCCGAAGATGTACAATCCGAAGAAACTGGGCATCATATCACCTGCGCATTTGAAGATATTGGCGAAGTTTCTAAAACGCTTGAAGTAAAGCTTGGCGAAGCAGAATCAATCAAAACGGTTTGGAAAGCAACCACCTTTGCTCCCGTTGATGAAGAAAAAGCTCTGTCAATTTTACGGCTTATTGCAACATTAGAAGAAGATGACGATGTCCAAAACGTCTATGCTAATTTTGATGTCAGTGATGAGATTTTAGCCAAACTGTCTGCATAATTTCTTATCGCTTTATCATGCCAATAAGACCCCTTCTATAGGATTTGTCTCCCTTATGCTTGTTCTTTGGTGATATTCTCTGTACAGGAGCCTTCTCCAAAATTGTTTACAGTTTTCATTCTTATAGCTTAACACGTAAAAACCCCGCCTTGCGGGGTTTCTCCTTCATATTTCTCCATATTTTTAACCAAAACCTCAAAGATGAAAACTCTTGGATTTTTTTCCAATTTTTCTAAAATTCTAAAAAAGTCTCTCAAGACAAAAGCCATTGCCATATCCAGATGCTCCAAACACAATAGCTATAACAGAAGAGCAATTTAGCTCCTTTAAGCTGGAAATGTACAGCTATCATTATATGTTAGTAATGCATAGCTTTACATCTTTATAAAATAAAATGGTTGACCTTTTTATCGCGTATTGAGTAACGGTGACCATGCCGGATCAGAAGCATCATTGGGCGTAGGCAATTGACGTTCATTGCGACCAGTAATGTCAATCGTATAAATCTTAGGCCCCATGCCTGGATCTTTGCGAAAGAACATCAATACGCGACCATTAGGAGCCCATGTTGGTCCTTCATTGTGAAAGCCTGTAGTCAAAATTCGTTCTCCTTGTCCATCGGGATGCATAACACCAATGGAAAATTTACCCTCCAATTGTCGTGTAAAAGCGATATAATCACCACGAGGTGACCAAATGGGAGTAGAATAGCTTCCTTCGTTTGAAGAAATACGCTGAACATTGCTACCATCCGCATTCATTATGTAGATTTGCGGTTTTCCTTCACGGTCTGAAGAAAAGGCAATTTTACTCCCATCGGGCGAATAAGAAGCTGACGTATCAATCGCTAAGGTTGTTGTAAGGCGTGTCATTGTGCGGGTACGTAAATTCATAGTGTAAAGATTTGCACTGCCATTATTTTGCAACAAACTCATAATCACTTGTTGTCCATCAGGCGAAAAACGTGGGGCAATTGTCATATTGTCAAAAGCACCAATTAATTCTCTTTGTCCCATTTCGATTTGTTGAAGATATACATGAGGTGTTTTCTTATACCCATAAGCCATATAGGTGATTTCTTGACGCTTAGGAGAAAACCGTGGTGTGAGAACCAATTCACTACCATCAGAAATATAAACCAAATTTGCACCATCTTGATCCATAATCGCTAAGCGTTTAATCCGCGCATCCTGAGGCCCTGTTTCATCTATGAAAACAATCCGCGTATCAAAATAACCGCTTTCCCCGGTCATTTCGCTGTAAATCTCATCTGCAATCAGATGCGCAACACGCCTCCAGCGTTCTATTGCTGTGTAAAAGCGCCGCCCTTTAAGTTGTCGCTGCCCGAAGACATCCCATAAACGAAAATCCACTCTCAACCGTCCATCAGTTTCTCTCATAACCTGACCAGTCACCAAACCCTGTGCATTTATCTTTTGCCAATTAGCAAAACGCGGCTGACTCTTGGGATCAGGAATTTTATTAGAAAAAGAGGCTCGACTAAGCGGCAAAAAAAGTCCCGATCGTTCAAGATCTGCTGTAATAACAGCCGCTATCCTCGGCCCAATTGAATCATCAGAAACAAAATCTGTAATGGCAATCGGAATGGGATTAAAATCAGCACTAGCAATGGTACCTTTTAACTGTGCTTGAGCAGATGAAAAACCCGAAAACCACACCCCCACTGTGACAATAAACCAAGAAAAAAATGTGTGTTTCGTCATAGCCATAATGAAATATCCCTTTCATTGAGGAAGAAAATATATTTGTAACTCATCGGGTTATATCTTTAAATGGATCAACATTAAAATCAAAACCTTGCTCCCACATATCATATTGATCACGTGGAAGACCCGGATAAGGTTGACATGAAAAAACAGCTGCATAAACCTGTCTCACCATAATAGCTTGCTGACTCTCTCCACCGCTTAAGGGATCAATAACAGGTTCTCCCACAACCATTCCTTCATAGTTTAAGTAAAATCGCAAACGCACAGCCGGACGGTTTTTTAAATCTCCACCAAGAGCAACGAGTTTAAGCTTTTTTTGAATACAAGAGCCTACAATATTAACTAATGTTTGTGCTATTTTTATGGTATTGCCCATATTTTTTCGTGCACCCAAAGCTTCTGGTTCACTGGAACGCTTAGCCCCACCTCCCTGTGTGCGCGTATGGTTGAGCAGATTTTTTTCTTCCATTGCTAAAATATCTTCAATTGTCTGCACATTTGTTTGTTGAGTTTTGTGTTTTGCTGCCTGCGCATTTTGAGGCAAGGATTTTTTGTCGTTAGCAGATTTTGGCTTAAACTGTGGAAGGGGAGATGTACTAGGTAGCGTAATTTTGGGAGCTTGTGCGCGTTCTACAAGTGCTTTTTGTGTCGTATTTGTGGATTCATCCGACAATGTATTTTCTTGATTTTTTGACGTTTCTAGAATCTTCTCTGACAGCCCCCCTAAAGCACCCTCTTGAGGTTCTAATGCGCTCACCTTAGGCATAACCTCTGGAGCAACCTCTTGGGGCTCTGATACAGGCTCCTTAGGCATAATCTCTGGAACAACCTCTTGAGACTCTGATACACGCTCCTTAGGCATAACCTCTGGAACAACCTCTTG
>NZ_JH725096.1:0-308069 GCF_000278155.1 Bartonella doshiae NCTC 12862 = ATCC 700133 | reverse complement strand
CTCTGGAACAACCTCTTGAGACTCTGATACACGCTCCTTAGGCATAACCTCTGGAACAACCTCTTGAGGCTCTGATACAGGCTCCTTAGGCATAACCTCTGGAACAACCTCTTGGGGCTCTGATACAGGCTCCTTAGGCATAATCTCTGGAACAACCTCTTGAGGCTCTGATACACGCTCCTTTGGAGCTTCCTCTGCTTCTGTTTCTGGCAATTCTTGTTCTTTAACAGATGAAGGTTTTTCCGAGGCGCTCTCTTTTCCTGACGGTATAGGTGTTGTATCAATGTCCCGCGGTTTTTCTTTTGGTTTTAAGGGAGCAAGAACATCTACTTGTCCCTCTCCAAAATGCTGCGCTTCTTCTTTTTTTTGTGGTTTTGTCGTTGGTTTTACAGCGGAAATTTCACGCACAGGCGCATTCAATGTCCCTTTTTGAGAAGAAAGTTCTTGAGACAAAGGAGCAAGGGTAATTGAAAGAGCTTCCAGTTGTTGTTGTGGCAAAGAAACGGGATTAGTGAAATGAATAACCCCAAAACTCAGAAGAATCAGATGCGCTATAAAAGATAAAGCCAAGCTGCGTTTCATGCTATGGTAAGTGTTTTTGTTCATCTCCCTACCTTGCATTTTTTTATCTTTCATCACTCTCTCTTACTTTACATGCTCTATACAACGCATTTATAGTAACTCTTATTGCGCTAAACTAGCGAGAGCAACTTGAGAAAAACCTGCTTTTTGAATATCGGCAAGCAATTGTAATACTTGTTGATAAGCAACAGTTTTAGCTGCACGTACAAAGATACGTTGTTTTTTTTGTGCAGGATCACTCTCGAATTGGATTTTGAGCTGAGCAATCAGAGCTTCCGGCGTATCGTAATAGTCTTGATTGATAGCCAAACGCCCTTGCGCATCAAGAGAAACAGTAAGAGGAGAGCTTTCAGCAGATACAGGTCCAGCTTTACTCTGTGGTAAATCAAGAGGAACTCCATTGACTAAAAGTGGAGCAGAGACCATAAAAATAATTAACAAAACCAACATAACATCAACAAAAGGTGTTACATTAATCTCACTCATGAGTTGGCTATACGAATGATGACGTCTTCGCATATTTTTGCGAGAAGAAGAAGCAACAGAAATTCCCATAGGAACTCTCCTTTATAATCTATAATGCCGAATGAGAGGTAAGCGTTTCATCAATGCGCCGTGATACAATTGTTGAAAATTCATCAGCAAAGTTTTCTATTTGTGCAATAATCCGCGCGCTCTCATGAACCAATTTATTATAGGCAATAACAGCTGGTATTGCCGCAAACAAACCAATAGCAGTAGCCAAAAGCGCCTCTGCAATACCTGGTGCGACAATTGCCAACGAGGTATTTTGAGACGCGGAAATAGAAAGAAACGAACTCATAATACCAACAACCGTACCAAAAAGGCCGATAAAGGGCCCTGCTGATCCAAGTGTTGCAAGAAAGCTTAACTTTGCTTCTATTTTTGCACTTTCACGTCCTAGCGTGAGATCCATAGCCTTATCAATCCTGCTTTGCAGACTTGCGGATGTATGGATTCCTTTTGCGAGAGATTTTTTCCATTCCACCATTGCTGCCATAAAAACAGCTGATATACTACTTACACGTTGGTTTTTACATGTTGCATAAAGATCTTCTAGAGACTGCCCTGACCAAAAAATGTTTTCAAACTGCTTTATTTCGCGCCCTATTCTCCGATAGGTAAATATTTTATCAAGAATAATGGCCCAACTCCATACAGAAGCCAGCATTAACCCAATCATAACAGCTTTAACGACCCAACTGGCTTGCATAAACAAGTCAAATATCCCTATCGTTTCTGGATTCATCAGTTCTATATTCGGCATAATTGTTATCCCTCTAAATGAAAAGATTCATTTGTTAAAATTCAATAAAACAGATTGTTTTACAGTTTCTAAATTTAAAAAACAAATTTCGATCCACTGACAAAAGGATCACCGAAATATCAGCTTTTTAATGAAAAATAGTTTTAAGAAAGACTTGTTGAAAAAAATCCTTTGGGTAAACGCCGCGGTTTTCCTGTCTCATTAATGAGAGCAATTTCAACTTTTGCGTCCACCAACATCGTATCATTACGCAAAATATATTGATCCATGAAAAAACGCGCCCCGTGAACACCATTAATCCTTGTTTTTATTATTAAAAAATCGTCGATTTGTGCTGGCCGAGAAAAATTAATTTCTATGCGACGCACAACGAAAAACAGTTTTTCTCCCTGAATTCCTGATGCCAATGTATTATTATTAAAGCCTGTATCGCGTAAAAATTCTGAACGCCCCCGTTCAAAAAATTCTAGATAGCGGGCATGGTAAACCACACCAGAAAAATCTGTATCAGCAACATAAACCCGCATCTGAAAATTATGAAAAGGACTTGTATGGTTATGCTTGCAAGGATTTGTTTTGGTCATTTACTCACTTCCATAATTTTTTTGATAGCTACATGTCTTTTTTATTGAATATATTGGATACTTGAACGCGTTTTTGTGTTAAAATCATGGAAGACAAAAGACAACCCCCCCAATAATACACCATTTTTTATAAAAATTCACGCATAGGCTGTTTACTTGATGTATAAAAAACATACGTATTTCCGCCTTTATCAAAGGACATTTCACGCATCTGCATCATCCCATAAAGCCGTTTGTATGGAAGCGTTATCTTGTATACCAGAAACTTGAACGCGCCTTTGTGTTGCCACCGTTGCCGCTGGAGCACAAAGTCCTAAATGGCTCCATGCTTTTTCTGTAAGAATGCGCCCGCGCGCTGTACGTTGAATAAACCCTTGTTGGAGCAGATAGGGTTCAATAATATCCTCAATGGCATCACGCGGTTCTGATAAAGCAGCAGCAATTGTTTCAATCCCAACAGGACCACCCAAAAAAGTTTCTGCAATCAGCAACAGATAACGCCGATCAAGCGGATCAAGACCAAGATGATCAACTTCAAGACGAGAAAGTGCTTCATCAGCAACTTTACGATCAATTTTTTTTGCCCCTTTAACCAAAGCAAAATCACAAACTCGCCGTAAAAGCCGCCCTGCAATTCGTGGCGTACCACGTGCACGACACGCAATTTCATGAGCACCATCATCGCTAATTTGTACCGAAAAAAGCCGAGCATTACGCTGCACGATATATTCCAATTCTTCTATAGTATAAAAATTTAACCGAATTGGAATACCAAAGCGATCCCGTAATGGTGTCGTCAAAAGTCCCAAACGCGTCGTTGCAGCAACCAAGGTGAATTTAGCAAGATCAATTTTAACCGAACGTGCCGCAGGGCCTTCACCAATGATAAGATCAAGCTGATAATCTTCCATAGCAGGATAAAGAATTTCTTCAATTGCTGGACTTAAACGATGAATTTCATCAATAAAAAGAACATCGCGTTCTTCCAGATTGGTTAAGAGAGCCGCCAAATCCCCTGCTTTAGCAATAACCGGACCTGAGGTAGAACGAAAATTAACCCCTAATTCTTTAGCCATAATCTGTGAAAGCGTTGTTTTCCCCAAACCGGGTGGTCCTACAAATAAAACATGATCTAAAGCTTCTTGGCGTGTTTTTGCCGCTTCGATAAATATTTTTAAATTTGCCCGTGCTGCTTCTTGACCGATAAAATCATCAAGCACTTGTGGTCTTAAGGAACGATCTGGATCGTTGGGAAGGGGAACGCTATCAAGAAGGCGTTTATCTTCATCTTTATGCATTATTACCTTGTGCTAAGTGAGAGGGACAACAATTTGAGGCTATGACGAATAAGCAGTGCTGAAGAAAGCGTTTCTCCTTCAAGAGTGCTCATCGCTGAAGTAAGAGCACTCGCCGCCTGTTCGCGTTCAAAACCAAGCTTTATCAAAGCAGAAAGAGCATCGTGAACCGGTTGATTTGTGACTTCCAGTTGAGGACGTGGAGCAGAATGGAATGCTTTATCATTAAATGGCAATGCTTTGCTTTTAAGTTCGCTGACAATTCTTTCGCTGACTTTTTTGCCAACGCCTGGAGCACGACTAATCATTGTCATATCGTTTAACGCAATGGCTTGTGTGAGTTCATCTGGTGACAAAGTCCCCAAAATTGCCAAAGCGACTTTTGCTCCCACACCAGGAACATTTTGCAAGAGGCAAAACCACTCTTGTTCAGATCTCGTCTCAAAACCAAAAAGGCGTATAGCCTCTTCACGCACATGTGTTTCAACGAACAAACTCAAACTCTCACCAAGAGCTGGTAAAGAAGGACGAAGCCTATTTGACACAAAAACAACATAGCCCACACCATGAACATCTAGAATAATATGATCATCAAAAATATGTTCAAGAGTACCCTTTAATTTTCCAATCATACCATACCTTAAACGATACAAGATGCTCCTACGGTGCGGAGTGTAGCCAACACAAAAGCAAGCTCATCAACCGCAATACTGCTCTCAAATTCAGCACCAGGAAGCAGAACTTTTACCATTATAATATAAGCATCAAAAATATATTCAAAAATATCTTTTAATTTACCAATCATGCCATAATCCTTGAACGATGAGAGATGCTACTTCGGTGCATACTATGGCAAAGAGCAAGAGCAAGCGCATCAGCTGCATCACTACTATCAAATTCAGCGCGAGGAAGAAGGACTTTCACCATCATGTGAATTTGTTCTTTGGCTCCATGACCAACACCAATAACTGATTTTTTGACCTTATTCGGAGCATATTCAAAAACGGGAATCTTTGCCTGCGCCGGAACAAGAAGCGCAATAGCACGCGCTTGACCAAGTTTTAAGGTTGCAGTAGCATCTTTGTTAACAAAGACATGCTCTACAGCAGCTTCATGGGGCATAAATTGATGTAAAACGCCTGAAAGCCCTGTATAAAGCTGAGAGAGTCTGGAAGCAAGATCACAACCTACATCAGAAAAAATCGTCCCTGCCGCAACAAATTGAAAGCGATTACCAGAGAGATCGATAACGCCCCATCCTGTTCTGCGTAGCCCGGGATCAATGCCTATAATACGAATCGTCTCTGCCATAAGGACGAGTTTATACAGTTTTTCGGTATTTGAACAGATGTACGCAAGCAAAGAAAACAAAAGAAGCCGATAAAACAATAAAAATTGGAAAGAATTGATCAAAAGTTGCTTTGAGGTAAGAAAAGAAACACAGCAGCAGAAATGAAGGAAAAAATACCGATTTTTTTAAGAACGCGGAAAGGCTGTTTTAAGCAATTTGATTTGTTTGTTCACTGGGTTATCATCTTCCACGGCACGGGAAGAAACATCCTCTTTTCCGTAATTCATATATTGCATACGTGCTTCTAGGCGAAGTGAACGCGTTACAAAATTGCGGAAAACTTCTGGCAATTCTTGCCAATGCGCATTTTCTAATTTCAAGGTTGGTGTATGAAGCGATACTTTTGCGATTTCTTTTTGTATTTGTTCTGGAGACATTTCTCCTTCACGCTCTGCACGCAGTAAAAGAAGCTGTGAAGCTACTTGCATAAGTCGTGTACTTAAATACATTGCTTCTTGAGCATAAAGAGCAGAAACTTCTTGTGAAAGAAGGCGCGCAACCAATTTTCCTTCTGTATCAATATAAGCAGCGGTTTCTTCAATCAAAGCCATAGTCTCTTCATAGAGCCGATTAAATGCGCTCTCAAAAGCACCATGCTCAATCATGATAATGGGTTCATCATGTGTTTTTTTATGTGCACTCACGCTTTTATACTCCAATTCTTAGCACAAGAATTATAACACCAACGAAGTGAAGGTTAAAAAGTTTCGCTCTTTTTTCTATTTTTCCCTCTTTATGTAAAATACCGTTTCTAAAATTGAGTACCTCTTTTAAAACTTTTGTTCAATGTACTTTTGATGCTAAGGTTAACACACCAAATAACAATATTACAACCCGATAGGTTTTCTCGTAGAAAACTGCTGATACGGTTGACATTTTTCACAATAATAGGCAACACAAAATTGCACCATAATGCCGCTTATGATTAAAAGAGTGTCAGAAAAAAATGTTCCTGTTATGACTGTTTTTATAATCTATCCAAACATTGCAAAAATAGTACCAGTCACAAAAACTGGCAAACTATGTCTGCCTAAAATTGCTAAAGGATTTTGCTCAGAAACATGAAACAAATTATAAAGACGAGGCAAGCAAAGAAACAGAGATGATAAAGCAATAATGTGAAGCAGACGAGGCAAACTTAAAAATGTTTTATTAAAATCAATCAACGGGGAAGACCAATGCAACCACCCCAAAACACCCCACCACTTAAAGCGAACCCATAACAACGAAAGCAAAAGATACCCTGCAGAAAAAACCACTAAAACAGGTTGAATGGTAATTTTTCTTCCTTGTTTAAGAAATAAAGTGCTTGTCAGCCCAAGAATGAAAAGAAATTGCCACGACAGAGGATTCAAAAACCACTTCCCCTGTATGGGATAAGATGGGGGAGCAATTTTATAAAATCCACATATCACATACAATGTAAAAGAGAGCAATAGAAGCAGTCCTTGCCGTTTACAACTCAAATACAGCACAAAAGATGCAAAAAACATCAAAACAATGTAAAGTGGAAGGATATTATTATACCCTAACTGATGCCCAAAGCTTAAAGTGCTAATAAACGCGAGGAATGGCTGTGTAAAAAATAAACCCACATTGTGCATCTCTAAAAAATTTTCTGTGCGCCACAATAAGAAAACACCAAAAAAAAGACTTAAAGTTGCAAAGGTCGTAAAAAGATGTGCCTGGTAAAGCTGAAAGGCCCGCTTCCAAAGCTTACGGACAATAAAAGTAAAAGATTCCTCCTGATGTAAACACGCATGAAAGCGCAATCCAAGAGAAACCCCAGGAAAGCAAAACAAAGATTTCCGTTGCATCAGAGAAACCAAAATTTTTATGTGTGAGATACGTATAGACAGTTCCGGGAATATGGTTTATGAAAATCGTCAACAAGGCTAAAGAACGAAAAACATCAATGCGTGTATCACGACGAGAAGGATGCGTATTATGATCCAAAACACCCTTGTATCCCATAAATTGGCCCCCATAACAAAGCAAACAGAGTAGTTTGTGCCAGCAAAAATGTTGGTAAGATGAATCTTTAATTTTTAAGTGTCAAGGATTTTATATGGTAAAACAAAAAAGTAAACTGATAGAGCCTTATCCTTTTTCTCAATTAGTTTTGACACTGGATATCCGACGCACTTTAAATCCTGCTCTTTTACGTCAAATGTTGCAAACAAAATCTTTTGCATCCGTTATCATTTATGATTCTGAAGGTGTGAGGAATGATGAGGCTTTTTTACAAAAGCAAGCGCAAATTTACAAAGAAGATATTCAACAGCATGGCGCCGCCCTTCTCATCGCTGGAAGCAGTCAAGTCGCTGGAAGAATACAAGCTGACGGCTTACATCTAGAAAATGATCTAAACGCTCTAGAGTGCTTCAAAAATCAAACAAAAGAACAAAAAATCATAGGTTTTGGCAATTTGCGTAATCGCCATAGTGCCATGGTTGCTGGAGAAGTAGGCGTTGATTATCTTTTATTTGGAAAACTTGGTGCAGATAAAAAACCCCATGCACACCCACGTAATATCCAGTTAGCACAATGGTGGGCAGAGATTATGGAGATTCCCGCACTTGTTCAAGCAGGAAGCGATTTTGCAAATTTTGATGAGGTCGTGCAAACTGCATGTGAATTTATCGCCGTCGAAGAAGTTCTCTTTGCACATGAGAATCCCTTAAACATACTTGAAAGAATAAAAGAAAAATGTAAAACCACACCCTTGTAATGTGGGGAAAACATCCATGCTAAGCCGCCGATAAAAAATTGCACACTCACTCCTGCACTGTCTAGATGACACACACAATTACAGAAAAGGGAATACAAAAGGATTTGAAACAACTTCTTGAATATTAAAATGGGAGAGTTTTTTTCAATTTTAAAAATGGAAAGGAAATTAACTATACTGCGTAGCGACATGACAAAGTAGCAAAGAGCCTTGCAAACTCACATCCTGCACTTGCGCATGATGAAGTTATGGCTGAAATGGAAACTGTTTTCATTTTTATTGTAAATCCCCTGAAATTACTTTATGATTTAAAAAATGTTTTGGTCGTATACGCAACGACCAAAAGGGGCCTTGAAAACCCTAAGTTCTAGCGTAAAAATGAGCACATTATATCGGTATCCCGGGATTCCGGGAGTTTTTGCTATGTCCAGGTGCTCTCAGCACTAAAAGCAAAAAGGCTGACTAGAGCTCAGTATTTTCAAGCTCCCGGAATACCAATGCGAGGGCGCTCGCAACCTGTGGGGGGCTCTAAAGTGCAAACCAAAACTCTCAACGATATTTTTGTAGGCAAAAGAATTCGTTTTAGGCGAAAAATATTGAAAATGTCTCAAAAAGAATTAGCGCATGCTTTAAGTGTAAGCTATCAACAAGTTCAAAAATATGAAACAAGCTTAAATCGTGTGAGCGCGAGGCGCCTGAAAGATATTGCCAATATCCTAAGCGTTCCACTTACTTTTTTTACGCAGATGTCTTAACAAAACAAGACACCCCATACCAACATGATGCGCTAATATCGAGCAGAGAGGAATATCTGCTTTTAAAAAAATTTAGAATTCTCACCTCAGTAAAACAAAGAGCAATTTTACAACTAATATCAGATCAGAGTGAAAGTTTTTAACATCATGGTAGAGATCTATACTCTCTGTTCACAAACATTCATGGGTATTTTTTAAAAAGGGCAGCCCTCAAAAAGCAACACCTGAAAATTTATTGGTCGATCTAGAGTAGCATCTAACACAATCACTGTACCTGCTTGGCAAGATCATCCAATGGCGGCACTCCCCTACTGATAGGTCTAATTTTAAAAGAACTATATTACCACAGCACATCACAAAATAATTGTACATATAGTATATGTTTACATATGTTTTATGTACTTTTAATATATATTTTGTCTGTTAAGCATAAGCTTTAAGCGCTCTTAGATATGATAGTAGTTTTTAAAAAACCAATGAAAAAAACACCGCTTGATTGGACACCGATATATTGTTAGTACAGCTATAAGCAAAGTTGCTCTTATTTCGATGTAAAAGCTTCTCAAGAGAGCCTAACAATAAATAGGGGGGAATTTAAAGATGTTAAAATATTTATTGCTGCCACCGCTTGTGTTGACAGCGGGCTGTACATCTGTGAATGGTTATTCATCAAGTTATGTCGGTCCAGGTCTTACGAAGAATGCTGCAAAATTAATCGCTCATGATTATATTAGCAATATCAAAAATCGCTTACCCCCAGCTACAACAACACTTATTATACAGAAAAATAATACAGCAGACAACTTTACTCCTTTGTTTGTTAGTCTGTTGCGACGGAATGGATATCGTGTGATCCATACAGATCAACCCCAAAAGCAGAAGAACATGGGTGTAAATTTGATTTACATACTAAAACCAAAAGATAATGGACGTATAATTTCTGTCCTTCAGTATGATTGGGCTGGAGAACCAAGTTATCATATAAGTACTTTTGAGAATAGATGAACACCCTATTTAATATGGACATTTTCCATATTTTAGACGTAAAGACCTAAAAGCGCTTGCTAAAGAAAAGAGATTTGCAGCTCAATAAAAACTCTTGTTTTTTAGCCAGAGTGAATAATTTATCATACTTTGTAACAATACAAGGTATAGTAAGTTATGGCTTTAGGATTTAAACATGAGGGAATTGATAAAAATCTAGCACCTTTGGAGCGCTTCATTTTACATGATTTTCTCAACGACAAAACACACCGAGCAATATCTTTATCAAACATTTTCAAATGATAATCCCTTGGGTATACTTGATATGATGAAAGAAAAATGTAAAAGCTTTCTCTTGTTGAGGGAAAAGGAACATTCGTGATAAAGCAAGGCATGATAAAAAAAAGCGTAGCGCTCTTCATCCTGATAATGATTTACTTTGCAAGTACTGTTGCGAAATCTGCTAACAATACTCAAGAGTTCTTAAATTTTGAACGTTCTTTCAATACGATTCAAGAAAACACAAACACCCAAGAACCTTTTCAACCTTTACAAGCCGGACAATATGATCAAGCCTATGACTATTACGTCCAAGGTTATTATATGAAAGCCTTTCGTGAAGCACTGAAACGTGCTGAACAAAATGATCCCTTTGCACAAACTTTGGTTGGTCGCATTTATATGGAAGGATGTGCTGTTCCTCTTGATGGTGCACGCGCTGCTTTATGGTTCGGACGCGCAGCAAAACAAGGGGAACCACAAGCACAATTACGCTATGGGCTTATGTTATTTGACGGTAATTTTGTTACGAAAAACCAAGAAGTTGGTGAAAAGTTTGTTCGACAATCAGCAGAAGCTGGTGTAAAAGAAGCTCCTTTTTATTATGGACAATTGCTTCTCTACAAAGCCTCGCATGACGAGCAAACGCTTAGCGGTGTCTCTGCACAAAACCGTGAAAATGAAGCCACCGATCAAGCCTTAAAATGGTTTTTAAAAGGAGCAGCTCTTGGTGATGCTCAAGCTGCTTTTGCAGCAGCAAAAATACTCTCTTTAGGAACGTTAACACGGCCAAAAGATGACCGTAACGCACGAAAATTAATAGAGGTTGCTGCTCAAAATAACCATTCCATGGCGCAAATTATGCTAGCACAATGGCTTGTACAAGGCCGTGGAGGAGAACCGGATTTTCAACGTGCTTTTGACTTGCTTCTTGCCAATGCCATCAACATGATCCCAGAAGCACAAATCGGTCTAGCAAGGCTTTATCGCCATGGAATAGGAATAAAAGGTGATACGATCATGGCAGCAGCATGGTATATGCTTGCCAAGGAAGCAGAAATGCAAGTCTCTGATCTTGAAGATATGCTTCAAGGTATGGATGATGCACAGCTAGAAGCCGCACAAAAAGAAGCAATAAAGCTTCTCCCTGTCCTTTAAAAAATCTTTCAGGGAAATCATGCTTTTTACCGCAAGTCTATAAATTCCCACAAGAATTTTTGTGCAAATTTTTAAATGGCTTGCGTCTGAGCGCTTTTTGTGTTCTTGCAAAGAACTGAAAAGCGAGAATACATGAAAGTTCTTTTTGAACTTTCCACTCTGCAAAGACTATAAAGAATTCTTTCTGCAAGAGTAACAAAAGAGCTCTTTTTTGCAAAGATAGAATGGAATAAAAACGATGAAAATTAATGGCAATGAAATTCGACCAGGGAATGTAATCGAGCACCAAGGAGGCTTATGGGTAGCCGTTAAATGCAATGCCGTAAAACCAGGAAAGGGAGGCGCATTTAATCAAGTTGAAATGAAAAATGTAATTGATGGTACAAAACTCAATGAACGGTTTCGTGCTTCTGAAACTGTTGAAAGAGTACGCCTCGAACAAAAAGATTTCACTTTTCTTTATCAACAAGGCGATGCTTTAGTCTTTATGGATTCAGAATCTTACGAACAACTTGAACTGCAAAAAGATTTTGTTGGTGAACGCTCTGCTTTTTTACAAGATGGAATGACTGTAACCGTTGAACTCTACCAAGAAAAACCAATTGGCATTTCGCTTCCAGATCAGGTTATTGTCACGATTGCTGAGGCTGATCCTGCCATCAAAGGCCAAACGGTAACATCCTCTTATAAACCGGCAATTCTTGAAAATGGTATTCGTATTCTCGTACCACCTTTTATCAATTCTGGTGAACGTATTGTTGTCGATACCAATGAGTTGGTTTATTTGCGCCGTGCGAATGAGAAAGATAAATAAAAGGATAAAAGATGGCCCATTCTGCAATCATGAATGTCATGGTGCAAGCCGCGATGAAAGCCGGACGCTCGTTAGTGCGTGATTATGGTGAAGTACAAAATTTGCAGGTATCTTTGAAAGGACCAGCAGATTACGTAAGTCAAGCAGATCGTAAAGCTGAAAAAATTATTTTCAATGAATTGAGCAAAGCACGCCCAAAATTTGGTTTTTTAATGGAAGAATCTGAAGAGGTTATTGGAGAAGATTCACAGCATCGTTTTATTGTAGATCCCTTAGATGGAACAACAAATTTTCTCCACGGCATTCCTTTCTTTGCTGTTTCCATTGCTTTAGAAAGTCAAGGACAGATTGTTGCTGCTGTCATTTATAATCCCGTCAGCGATGAGTTATTTACTGCTGAGCGTGGTGGTGGTGCTTTTTTTAATGACCGGCGTTGTCGTGTTTCTGCGCGGCGAAAATTAGAAGATTGTGTCATTGCAACAGGCATGCCGCATTTAGGACGCTCGGGTCATGGAACATATCTTATCGAGTTGCGCAATGTGATGGCTGAAGTTGCTGGACTTCGTCGATTTGGAGCTGCTTCTCTTGATTTGGCATATGTTGCAGCTGGAAGAACAGATGGATTTTGGGAAGATAATCTTCAAATTTGGGATATGGCTGCTGGAATACTGATGGTGCGTGAAGCTGGTGGTTTTGTCACAGATAAAGAAGGTGGCAATGATATATTTCGTAAGAGAAATATTATTGCTGGCAATGAACTTATTCGTCTCAGATTAGAAAAAACCCTCAAAAAAGGCATTTGAACCTTAAAAACATCCTCTAAAGGAAAATATTGGAAAAGCTATTGCTGGCTTTCTTTAAATCAACAGCATCAAATAGGTGATACACGTATTTCCATAAAAATGTCATCCGAGCATAAATACCTGCGCCCTTTCCTTTTTGATTATATAATACACCCCCAACCAATAAGCCCAAGTTTAAAAGACGCTACCCAAAACAGCTGTTAAGTATTATTTATGATTGATATTTCCACAAATTAAAACCCAAACAAGCTGGAAATCGAGAAAAGAGTAACCAATCATAATAAAAGCAAGCAAAAAGCATAACTCTCCCTTGAGAGTAACATCTTTATGCTAAGTAGGTAACACTCTTTGTTATAGCCCTCCCCCTCATATATTGCACCACCACTGACGTATTGTTTTCAATGTTTCTCAAGATTTTTCACAACAACACATGATTATGAATAATTCCAATAAATTTACTAATTCATACAAGTATTATATGCTCTCTTATTTTTTAATGACATCCCAAATACTCTAATAAATGAGCGCGCAGTTATAACAATAATTATATTATCCCTTACTTATCAATGAAATGGTTTTTTAAAATACGCAATTTGATCATGCATAAAAAATTGAATTTTTATCAGAATTTAAAAAATAGAAATGCATATTCTCCACCTCCCATTGACAGGAGAACGATGAAGATGCAGATTTTATGACGATTATTTATTCAAGCGAAAATTGCAATCTTGCCAAATGTGCATAAACCCCATTTTGTGCAACGAGTTCGGCATGTGTTCCTTCTTCAACAAGAACACCTTTATCCATCACGAGAATGCGATCTGCTTTTAAAATTGTCGCTAAACGGTGTGCAATTACCAGTGTTGTTCGATTTTCCATTAGCATTTCTAAGGCTTCTTGCACAAGCTTTTCACTGCCTGCATCTAAAGCAGAGGTTGCTTCATCAAGCAGTAAGAGGGGGGCATTTTTTAAAATTGCACGTGCAATACCAATACGTTGTTTTTGCCCTCCAGAAAGCATAGTACCGCGTTCTCCCACTTGCGTGTTAAAGCCCTCTGGTAAGGCTTCGATAAATTCAAGGGCATTAGCTGTTTTAGCTGCAGCGATAATCTGCTCTTCATGAACATTTTCACTACCAAAAATAATATTATCCCGTAACGTACCATCAAAAATGGCAACATCTTGCGGAACATAAGAGATAGAGCTTCGCAAATCTTGTAGAGAAAGACGGTTAATTTCAACACCATCAAAGCGAATTTTACCACTTGTTGGATCATAAAAACGAAGAATCAAAGAAAAAATTGTGCTTTTCCCTGCTCCCGAAGCACCAACAAAAGCAACTGTTTCACCTGCATTTACAGAAAAAGAAAGAGAATGCAAAATCTTTTCCTGTGCTCTAGAGGGATAGGAGAAATCTACCTGATCAAAAACAACTGCACCTTGTACAGGTTGTGTCAATGGTAAAGGATTTTTAGGAGCTAAAATAGTAGGCTGTTCCTGCAACAACTCAGCAAGCCGTTCAGCAGCACCTAGGGCTTGGATGAGTTCTGCACCGAGTTCCGATAATTGCGCAAAGGTAGAAGCGCCAAAAACCGCATAGAGCACGAATTGCCCTAATGTTCCACCGGACATAGTACCATTTAAAACATCATGGGAACCAATCCACAAAACAGCAACCACACTGCTAAAAACCAAAAAAATTGCAAACCCTGTAAAAAAGGAACGCAAAATCACAGAAGAACGTACCGTTTGAAAAACACGTTCAATCATCTGGGAAAAACGTGCAGAAATACGCTCTTCAGCGGTAAAGGCTTGAACAGTGCGAATAGCACTAACTTGTTCTGTTGCTAAGGCATTAGCATCTGCCAAACGATCTTGCGCAGCACGTGTACGTGCGCGAACCTTACGCCCAAAAACAACCAATGGAATAGCAACAAAAGGGATAGCAAGCAGAACAAGAAAGGATAATTTAGCATTGGTGATGACCATCATCACAATCGCACCAATTACCACAATAAAATGACGTAAAGCAGTAGAAGCCGTTGAACCAATAGCTGATTTTATTTGTGTGGTATCTGTTAAAAGCCGTGAAACAAGTTCACCAGAATGGGAATGATCAAAAAAAGCAGGAGAAAGTCGCATAATATGAGCAAAAACATCTCGCCGTAAATCAGCAACAACCCGCTCTCCCAAAGTGATCACACAATAATAACGGCAAGCTGAAGCAAGGGCAAGAAACAAAGCTAAAACAAATAAAATGCCAAAGTAAAAATTAATATTGCCGTGATTTGAAGAAGAAAAACCATGATCAAGCATTTGACGAATGGCAACAGGCAAAGCTAACGTAACAACAGCAGCAACAAACAAAGACAAAACAGCCAAGATGATGAGCCAACGATAGCGCGCAACATAAGGACCAAAAGTCGAAAGCGAAGAGAATGAAGATTTCTTATTGGAAGATTTTATAGATTTTTCTAAATGTTGACGTAGCTTCATAGATTTTCTCACTTATCACTTATAACCCTAACATAATGATACATCTAACACCAGTTATAACTCTTAACACAGAGATGTATCTTGAACACTTGTTTTTTTATGCATGCTCAGTTATAGAAAGAAAACTTCAATGAGTTTATTAATAAAGACGAAGCAAGCGCACTTAATAAAGTGAGTAAGTGCTATTTCGTTATAAGAAGGCAAGGGTTTGCTACATGAAAGCGAATATTCATCCCAACTATCATAGGATTACCGTTGTTATGACGGATGGCACTCAGTATACGACTCGCTCTACCTGGGGAAAAGAAGGAGACACCCTGAATCTGGATATCGACCCAAGAACACATCCAGCATGGACAGGTGGATCTCAAACACTGGTTGACCGTGGTGGTCGTGTTTCAAAATTCAAAAATCGCTTTGGTAATCTTGGCATGTAAATTTTGTTTCTAATCACGAGAAGCAAAAAACATCAAACAAAGCAATAAAGACTTTTGACAAAAGCTATTGTAGATTATAAGTCCTCTAGGTATCTTTAACCTCAAGGGTGTAGATATCTTGGTAGGTGAGTTGTGCCTTAAAATGAAGCAATGCTTTATAGAGACTTCCCAAATAAGAAAATGTCTTTTGTCAAAATCTCCTCTCTGCTTCTCTTGATACTTCTTTCTTTTTACAAGCCTGTTTATTATTTAAACACTGTTTGCAAACCTATCCTGATAAAAATTTGCAAAATTGTTCTTATCTGAGAACATAATTAAAATCTCTTATGGTTAACAAAAAATCCTCAAAAGAGTTTCAACAAGAATTTTAAGGATTGTAACTGTTTTATGACGTTTACATCCACAGAATAAATCTATAATCTTCTGCTAAAAAATACAAGGTTTCAAACAATTCTTTAAATTTCAAATAATTTTTTAAATATTGTCAATTTTTTAAACATTTTGTGCGAAACAAATACCTATACCCTCAAAGGAGCGCGCGCATTCAGTTGCGCGCTTCTCCATTTGTGCAAGATTTATTGTTATTTGCATAAGATTTGTTGTAATCTAAACACTCGACTTTTCCTGATCTTTTGTCCATTGTCCCAAAGCAGCAAGAGAGTTCATCCGTGCACGATGACAAAAAGCCTTTTGGGCAGCAGGAATATTTTCGTGTTTTCCCCCCCATGCTTTCAAAGCAGCCGCTTGCAATGCTCGCCCATAAGAAAACGTTAATTTCCAAGGCAATGTCCCTAAAGCATTCATCGCAGACAAATGGGCGGTTGCTTCTTCATCAGATTGCCCTCCAGAAAGAAAAGCAATTCCTGGAACAGCAGCAGGAACAGTCTGTTTAAGAACACGAACGGTTTTTTCAGCCACCTCTTCAACAGAAGCACTCCGAGCATCTTTTCCATCAATCACCATATTGGGTTTTAAAATCATACCCTCAAAAAGAACACGTGCTTCAAACAGCTCTTTAAACACAGTGTGTAAAACAGTGCGTGTCACCTCAAAGCAGCGTGTAATTGAATGTCGCCGTGACAAACCATCCATAAGCACTTCTGGCTCAACAATTGGAACAATCCCAGCCTCCTGACATAAAGCAGCATAACGTGCAAGAGCTTGCGCATTTTGATTTATAGCGCCCATTGTTGGAAGAGCATGGGCATCGATTGCAATAACCGCACGCCATTTGGCAAAACGCGCTCCTAAAGCATAATAGTCTTTTAAACGTTCACGAAGGCCGTCTAATCCTTCTGTAATTGTTTCCTGAGGAAAAGCTGCTAATGATTTAGCACCAGTATCAACCTTAATACCTGGTAAAGCCCCCGCCTCACGAATCAGATCTGTCAACATCTGCCCCGTAGACGCTTTTTGACGAATAGTTTCATCGAATAAGATAACACCAGAAATAGCATTTTCCATAGCTTCTTTTGCGGTAAAAAGCATTTCACGATAAGTGCGGCGATTATCTTCATTGGATTCAACACCAATACTTTCAAAACGCTTTCCAATTGTAGCAGTACTTTCATCTGCTGCCAAAATACCTTTACCTGCATGCACCAAAGCTAGTGCAATATCTTCAAGATGTTCATTCATAAAAAATTCCTCTTTTTGTCTTAACTTTCAACAGTGAGCAATACACCAGCACACCCCATACAACTATACAATCTAGTCTCTTTATTTAAGCCTGTTGTTCTATAGCATTAAGGTCTATCCTTCATAACTCCCCTTTGCCTGCATGAGAGCGAGAACACCAGGAAGCACCTTACCTTCCATCCATTCTAAAAAAGCGCCTCCTGCTGTTGAAAGATATGTAAAATCATTCGCAACACCAGCATGATTAAGGGCAAAAACCGTATCTCCCCCTCCCGCAATTGAAACCAACTTTCCTGTTAAGCTTCGTTCTGCCGCATGGCGTGCAACAGCAATTGTTCCCTGATCAAAAGGAGACATTTCAAAAACACCAAGGGGACCATTCCACACAAGGGTAGCAGCCTTATCAATCACAGCGTTGATTTGCGCAATGGAGCGCACACCAATATCGAGAATCATCCCTCCCTCAGGAATATTTTCAATGTCATAGAGACGATGCGGTGCGTTTTTTTCAAAGCGAAATGCAACTACTGCATCCATAGGGAGCAAAATCGTGCACTGGCATTCCTGCGCTTTTTGCATCACTTTTTTTATTGTTTCCATCAGCGTATGTTCACACAGAGACTTTCCAACATGCACATCTTGTGCCGCTAAAAAACTATTGGCCATGCCCCCGCCAATCACCAAGTAATCAACCTTCTCAACCAAATGATTAAGCACAAAAAGCTTACTAGAAACCTTAGCACCTCCAACAACTGCGACCACTGGATGTGTTGGATTTCCAAGCCCTTTTTCTAACGCCTGCAATTCACACTGCAAAGAACGCCCCGCATAGGAAGGCAACAAACGTGTTATTCCTTCCACAGAAGCATGGGCACGATGAGAAACAGAAAAAGCATCATTAACATAGAGCTCTCCATTCTGAGCTAAAGCTTCAGCAAAAGAGCAATCATTTTTTTCTTCACCTGCATGAAAACGGACATTTTCAAGCAGCAAAATACCCCCGTTTTGCAATGCCTCAACAGCTGCTTGGGCTGATGAACCTATACAATCCGGTGCAAAAACAACCGGCTGCTTCATTATTTTTTCCAAAACCTCTGTAACGGGACGCAGCGAAAAATCTGGCTCTACTTGTCCCTTGGGACGGCCACAATGGGAAAGAAGAATAAGCTTAGCACCACGTTTTTGTAGTTCAACAAGCGTCTCTTTATGGCGTCTAAGACGTGTATCATCACAAACCTTCCCTTGTGCCATAGGAACATTAAAATCCACCCGCACGAGAATACGTTTCCCAGCAACATCAACATCATCAAGTGTACGAAAACTCATCACTGCTCCCTCTTCACTTTCTGTTGTTTCAACCCCATGCATCGCCTCAATTTTCTTTCCACAAATTTCTCTTTTTTCAAAAAAAACTCTAAACAGCCTGCATTTTTTACCCCCTGTCCTTTCAAATCGCACTGTTTCAAATTTTTCTTTTCCATGCGATTGAAAAAACGCGTATTATCGTATCAAAATAACACAAAAAATACACTCCTGGTCACGCAACATCTTCTTTTGTATTCTTTTGGCACATAATTTTTATACATGCCTAAAATTTATATATCAGAGCAACTTTGCCATTTTTTACAAACCAGTGCACCCTAACGCATCTTTTGCAAAAAAAGGACCCGAAGGTCCTCTTTTTTATATTGTTTTGGCAAAAGCTACAGCAGTGTCACTCATACGGTTAGAAAACCCCCACTCGTTATCATACCAAACCAGAACACGACAAAGTGTACCATCGATCACTTTCGTTTGATCGTTATGGAAAACTGCTGAATGCGGATTATGGTTCAAATCACAACTTACGAGCTTTTCGTCTGTATAATCGAGAATACCCTTAAGTGGACCACGTGCAGCAGTGCAAATAGCAGTATTAATCTCTTCAATTGTTGTGGAACGTTTAGCAGTGAATGTCAAATCTACTACAGAAACATTAGGGGTTGGAACGCGAATGGATACACCATCGAGCAGACCTTTTAATTCTGGTAAAACCAACCCCACAGCCTTCGCCGCCCCTGTTGATGTAGGGATCATAGAAAGAGCAGCAGCACGAGCGCGATAAAGGTCACGATGCATTGTATCCAACACAGGCTGATCCCCTGTATAAGAATGAATTGTTGTCATAAACCCATTTTCAATACCAAGAGCATTGTGCAACACCTGCACCACAGGAGCTAAACAATTTGTTGTACAAGAAGCATTTGAAACAACCCTATGCTCTTTGCTCAAAGCCTGATGATTTACTCCATACACCACCGTAAGATCCGCCCCTTCTGAAGGCGCAGAAACAAGAACCCGTTTTGCACCTGCATCCAGATGAACACTTGCTTTATCACGTGCTGTAAAAATTCCAGTACATTCCAAAGCAACATCAATATCCAAAGCTTTCCAAGGCAATTTTGCCGGATCACGCTCTGCAGTCACCTTTATCGCGCCATACCCAACATCAATTGCATCACCCACAACTTGAACGGTACCAGGAAAACGTCCATGAACGGAATCATAACGTAACAAATGGGCATTCGTCTCCACTGCTCCTAAATCATTAATGGCTACAACCTGAATATCTTTTCGACCACTTTCTACAAGTGCACGCAAAATATTCCTTCCAATACGACCAAACCCATTAATTGCGACGCGAACAGTCATTTTTCACTTTCCTCATTTATTTTTTCAAGCTTTTCCTTCACAATTGCTACTACATTTTCACATGTAATACCAAAATGTGCATAAAGCGCTTCAATCGTCCCACTTGCACCAAACCCCTCCATACCAATAAATACACCATCATTTCCAATAAAGCGGTCCCATCCTTGTCGAATAGCAGCTTCAATGGCAACTTTAACTGGTGCCTCACCAATAAGGGCACGCTGATACGAGAGAGATTGTTGCGCAAAAAGTTCAAAACACGGTACAGAAACCACACGTGTTGGAATTCCATTTTCCTCTAACTGCGCATGCGCCTTTACAGCAATTTGCAATTCTGAACCGGAGGCAAACAAAGTCACTTGAGCATCATCACTAGCTGTCAAAAACTCATAAGCACCAAGCATACAAAGATTTTCTTCTGTATCGTCTTGACGCAAAAGCGGTAAATTTTGCCGACTCAAAGCTAAAGTGGAAGGCGTTTTACGTGCTTTCAAAGCCAATTGCCAACATTCGACTGTTTCTATAGCATCAGCGGGACGAAAAACGAAATGATTGGGCATTGCGCGTAATGCAGCCAAATGCTCTACAGGCTGATGTGTAGGACCGTCTTCACCAAGGCCAATTGAATCATGGGTCATCACATAAATAACCCTCAAATTCATAAGAGAAGACAAACGCATTGCGGGACGCATATAATCAGAAAAGCATAAAAATGTTCCTCCATAAGGTATAAATCCACCATGAAGAGCAAGACCATTCATCACTGCTGCCATCGCATGTTCGCGAATTCCATAATGGATATAGCGCCCTAAAAAATCATCAGCAGAGATACTCTGCATCTGACTGCTTTTTGTATTATTGGACCCAGTTAAGTCAGCGGAACCTCCAATGGTTTCCTCAACAACTTCATTGATCACTTCGAGAGCCATTTCCGAAGCTTTCCGCGTAGCAACACAAGGACGATCTTTGATCAATTTCTGTTTATAATCATCAATAGCACTCTCAAATCCTCCTGCAAGATCACCGCGCATCACTCTTTCAAATTCCACCCGCTCTAACACGGGAAGAGCCATAAATTTTGCTTCCCATTCTTGCCGTTTTTTAGCAGCATTAAGCCCTGCCAAACGCCAATTATCAAGAATATCTGCGGGAATAACGAAAGGCTCAGTATCCCACCCCAAAGACATACGGGTAAGAGCAGTTTCCTGTGTGCCTAAAGGAGAGCCATGAGCCGCACTGGTTCCTGCTTTATTGGGAGCACCAAATCCAATTGTTGTTTTACAGGCGATCAAAGTTGGTTTATCGGATGCCCGTGCGATTTCAAGAGCACGCGCAATTGCATTTTGGTCGTGTCCATCAACGTTGAAGGCATTCCAACCACATGCTTTAAAACGCGCTATCTGATCTGTACTATCCACAAGGGAAATATTACCATCGATAGAGATATTATTATCGTCCCACAACACTATTAATTTATGGAGTTTTAAATGTCCAGCAAGTGAAATTGCTTCTTGGGAAAGACCTTCCATGAGGCATCCATCCCCAACCAATGCATAAGTGTAATGATTGATAAGATTGCCAAAACGCGCATTGTGCAAGCGCTCACCAAGAGCCATACCTACGGCATTAGCCAACCCCTGTCCCAATGGTCCAGTGGTTGTTTCGATTCCTGCAACATGCCCATATTCTGGATGCCCAGCCACCTTTGATCCTAATTGGCGAAAGTTTCGCAGATCTTCAAGAGAGATCTCTTCATAGCCAGAGAGATACAATAAAGCATAAAGCAACATAGAGCCATGCCCCGCTGACAACACAAAGCGATCACGATTAGGCCAACGAGGATTTTTGGGATCATGGGCAAGGAATTTTGTATAAAGAACAGTAGCAATATCGGCCGCCCCCATTGGCAAACCAGGATGACCAGAATTTGCTTTTTCAATCGCATCAATAGCAAGAAAACGGATAGCATTGGCCATCTGATTCTGTTGTTCAGTATTTGTCATGAATGATAGACCATTTTTTAACACTTCAATTTGGGTTGATTCTTCCGTATTCTCTTAACTTCCTGAGAATAATTTTCTAGTTTTTTAATCATTAGTTCAAATTTTTAACTCATCAATGTGAGATATATTAATGATCATTTAAGCATTCTTTCTCTCACATATCCTCTATCCACACATACCATGTATGCCAACACTTTTAAAAAATCCAGCATTTAATTCGCATATATCTCCTGCTTTGCTTGCTAAAATATCCTACATATTTAAAAATAAAATTTGCACAAAAAAAGAAAATAAGTGATTCGTTTTTACATAAAAAACTGATAAAGGATACAATCATCTAAAGGACAGAAGCATTATGAACCACGAAACCACGGTTCTTCCCCACGCTCTAGAACAACTAGAAAAAGCGCTAAGAACGTTAGAGATTACCATCATAAACCGCAACGCTGTTATTGATAAAAACAACGAATGGGAAGAAGAAATTCAACGAATGAACGCTGATCGTAGCCGTCTTGCCCAAGCTCTTGATAAAGCTGAAGCTCAAGTCGAGCGCTTAGAGGCAGTAAACAAAGAAGTTTCCAAACGTCTCATTAAAGCAATGGAAACGATTCGTGTCGTAATTGATAGATAAAGGCTTGAACGCATGGAAACCGTTTCCGTCACTATTGATGGTAAAATTTATCGTATGGCTTGTGATAAAGGGCAAGAGCGCCACCTCACTGAACTTGCAGCGCGATTGGATCAATATATCACACATTTGAAGAACACTTTTGGTGAAATTGGTGATCATCGATTATCTGTTATGGCTGGTATTATGATTATCGATGAAATGGAAGAACTCAAACGAGAAAATAAAAAATTACAAGAGAACTATGAAAATCTTTTACGACTCCATAATGAAAAAGATCGCACCATGGGCAGAATTATGCGCGATACTACAGAGCGAATTGAAAAACTTACCAATCAATTGCTTAAAGATGAACAAAAGAATTTTGATGTGCAAGAACAGGAAAACTCATAAACATACTCCAGAGCCTAAAAACCAATGCTATCATTCTCAAAAAGTAGCATGTTTATGAAAGGAACCATGCAAACCATAAGAAGAAACAAAAAGCTTTTTAAAAGGAGAAGAGCATCACGCAATTTTTCTTTTAAATGTAAATGCCCGAAAACCAATAAATTCTCCCAAACCAACACAAAGCACTGTACTGTTTTCACAATGGGTGATAAAGTAATAATAGGCTTGTTCAAACAGACAAATGATGTGGATATATTTATCCGTCGTCTCTAAAATGGTGTAAGCAACAATAACAATCAATTAAAGTGCTTCAGCGCTCTGTTATGCCGCAAAAGCATCACATCTGTCCCCGTTGACTCCGACGCACCAATCGGAAATATCAATCATCTCTTCTACCAACCAGCATAATAAATATTCTTGATTGATTTATTGGAAAATTCCGCTCCATTATCAGGACAGCTTCTTCAAAATAAAGCGCAAATACAGATTCAGAAGACGACAGACTAGCATTGCTTCCAATCTAAATGCTGTGCACATCAAAAGCTTTTATATACAGTTACAGTGCTCCCATAAAGGAACAGCGAAAAAAAACATCACTTATGAATATTCAAATAGCCTTTGTTCCATCTTGAGAAACAGAAGCAATACGCAATAAATTTGTAGCACCTGGTGTTCCAAGTGGAACGCCTGCTGTCACAAGAAATTGTTCCCCTGTACGACAAAATCCTTCTTGAAAAGCAATTGCCGCAGCACGATCAACCATATCCTCTAAATCCCGTGCATCTTCAGTAACCACACAATGAAGCCCCCAAACCAACGCCAAGCGCCGTGCTGTTTCCACAATAGGCGATAAAGCAATAATGGGGATATTAGGACGCTCACGAGAAGCGCGCATACCGGTTGTCCCTGAAGCAGTATAAGCAACGATAACAGCCAATTGCAGTGTTTCAGCAATCTGATGCGCCGCAAGAGAAATCGCATCCGTTCCCGTTGACTCCGGTGCAGGATGCTGTGCCCCAACCTGAGCTACGTACGTGTGATCTTGTTCAATTTGCCGAGCAATTCGGTCCATCATAAGTACAGCTTCTTCTGGATAAAGCCCTGATGCAGATTCAGCAGATAACATCACAGCGTCAGTCCCCGCATAAACCGCCGTCGCAACATCGGACACCTCAGCCCGTGTAGGAACGGATGACGTAACCATTGATTCGAGCATTTGTGTCGCCACCACCACGGGTTTTCCCGCAAAACGACAGGCTTTTATAAGTTCCATCTGAATGGCAGGAACCTTCTCCAATGGAATTTCTACACCAAGGTCTCCTCGAGCAATCATAATACCATCGGAAACATCAATAATTTCTTTTATGCGCTCTAAGGCTTGAGGTTTTTCAATTTTAGCCATTAAAGACACTTTGTTTTTTGTCAACTGACGCACCGCCACAATATCTTCTGGGCGCTGAACAAAAGAAAGTGCAACCCAATCAACAGATTGTTGCAACACTGCTTGAAGATCAACCTTATCCTTTGATGTCATAGAACTAAAAGGCAAAACTGTATCAGGAAAACTAACCCCTTTGCGATCAGCAATATGGGTTCCGCTAACTACACGACATTGAAGAGAATGGCTATCACATACTTCAACACGCAGTTCTAATTTTCCATCATTAATCAACAACCGATCACCTGGTTTTACAGCCGTAAACACTTCCTCATGAGGGAAAAAAACGCGCTGTGCATCACCAAGCACATCATGATTATCTAATGTAAATTTTTGCCCAATACGCAAATCTTCTTGCCCTTTGGCAAAACGGCCGATGCGCAATTTTGGTCCTTGTAGATCAACTAAAATGCCAATTGGTCTCCCAACGTTTTTTTCGACATCACGTATACGCTTAACCAAATCACTCATTGTTTCACGATCAGTGTGACTCATATTAAGGCGAAAAACATCTGCTCCTGCTCTAAAAAGTTTTTCAATCATCGTGCTTGAAACGGAAGAAGGACCAAGTGTTGCAATAACCTTTACTTTACGTGCACGCTTCACGGTGGAGAACCTCCTGAAAAATTAGGGGATTGCACAACAGAATCGTTGAACAACGGTATATCCGTCAACTGTACCATCCAACTGGTTTGATTACCTGTATCAATTTCTTTAAACTCAGCCTTTTGATAGCCGCGGGGAAAACAATCATGAACCCCCTGAATAGTAAATTGACTATCTTGCACACACATGGAGATAGAACCAGGCCATCCTCCTTTTTTTTGTGCACCTTCTGCATAAAAATAATAAAACCGCGAAGCAAGAGGCCCCTCGATCAAGGTTTTACACTCTGTAACTGGCACAATCCACCAGCCTTCACTCACCCATCCTGACAGTGTACGATACCCAAGAGCAACACCAACAGACTGTTGGGTTGTATTACAAACCCGAAAATCAGCTTTTGCAAAATCAACAAGTGAGAACAAGAGCAGAACGCTCAAGAGAAAACCCCAAAGTCCTCTCTGAAACACTCGTCCTTGTTTTTTGGCAACCACAAAATCTCCCTTATGACGTAAGCCATAAAACAAAACATGCATTTCTTCTCTTCTCTTTTTTAAAAAACCTTTCAAGTGTATACAGATATGTCTTTATTCTTTTCTGCTTCTTATAGCTCTTTTGTCAATGTACATATCCAAACTTTTACAAAATATTTAAAATCAATTTGTAAAAAAACTGTATAGCTTGATTAATTTTCTGTTTTTCAAGCTCGCCAACACAAATTTATTATCGAAAACCAATTAAAAACATACAATCCGGAGAAAAACGCAATGGACACTGTAAGCGATCAAACACATGCTATATCTGTAAACCAATTACGTGCTTTTATTGAACGTATTGAACGACTAGAAGAAGAGAAAAAAACCATTTCTGATGATATTAAAGAGGTTTACGCTGAACTAAAAGGATCTGGTTTTGATAGTAAAGCTGTTCGGAGCATCATACGACTACGTAAAAAAGAAGATCATGAACGAATAGAAGAAGAAGCCGTTATTCAACTTTATAAAGAAGCACTTGGAATGAGTTAACACAAGCGCGTGTTTTTCCTCTTCACGTAAAAGATCCAGTTTCAACCTGTACCTTCTTTGCACGCAAAAATTTCTCTTCCAGCGCTATCGACAAACGTTCAGACTGCGCTTTATTGCAACAATCCAGCGCTGGCTTAGAGAACCTTTGTTCAATTTTTTTCTTTTATATTGTATTTTGCACAAATCAAATGGCAAGAGCTGATATAAAAACCAAAATAGAACACAAAAAAATTTACATGAGAAATATACGGAGGCATACACTTTTAGGAGGAGAAGACTATGGAAATCAAAACAAAACGGACAATTTCCACATTGATCAGTTTAGAAGATGCAGGTGAATTGTCTTCCTATTACCTTCGCAACGAGAACTATTTACGTCCCTTTGAACCAGTAAAATCTGATGATTACAACACTCTAACAGCTTGGGAAACACGAGCAGATGCGTTCGCTTGTGAGAATATTCAAGAACGAGCATACCGATATGCTATACGATTAAAAAATGAAAACACAATCATTGCCATCGTTAACTTTACAAATGTGGTTCGTGGTGTTTTTCAAGCCTGTCATCTTGGTTTTTCTCTTGATGAAAAACAACAAGGTAAAGGCCTCATGTTTGAGATTTTATCTACCCTAATCGTTCATGTCTTTCGTGTCTATCGCTTGCATAGAATTATGGCAAACTACATGCCCGAAAACATCAAAAGCGGAACGTTGTTAAAGCGCCTTGATTTTGAGAAAGAAGGCCGTGCCAGAGATTATCTGATGATTGCCGGCAAATGGAGAGATCACATTCTAACCTCTCGCATTAATGATTTTTACGTTTGCGTCAAGTGATCAGAATAAGGTATTTTTACAAAATATTAAAATAAGATAATTTCAAGCCTTACGAGATCCCGAAGACTTTTCTTTTTCTACGTCTTCGCGCAAAAGTTCAAGCTCCAACCATTCTTCTTCCTTTTGCATACAAAGCGTTTGTTTTTCTTGAAGCATTGTAGAAAGACGCTCGAAACGAGCTTTATCACCGCTATAGAGTGCTGGATCAGAAAGTTCTTGTTCAATTTTTTTTATTTCGTCCTGCAAAGCAGCGATTTGTTCAGGCAACTTTTCCAGCGCATAAACTTGCTTATAAGACAATTTGCAGGATACGGTTTTTTCTCTCGATATCCCCTGTCTGGTATGATTCTGCGTACGAGGTTTCAAAGGCTCTTTACATGCTAACGCAGCTTGCTTTCTCTGTGCCATCATATCGCTATAACCACCAGCATATAAAATCCAATGACCATCACCCTGAGGGGCCAATATATGCGTAACAGTTCGGTCTAAGAAATCTCTGTCATGGCTCACCAACAACACAGTCCCCGCGAAATCAGCAATGAATTCTTGCAGCAAATCCAATGTTTCCATATCTAAATCATTGGTTGGCTCATCAAGAATCAAAAAATTTGCTGGCTGCGAAAGAAGCCGAGCAAGCATGAGGCGTGCTCTTTCTCCACCTGATAATTCTTTAAGAGGTGTGCGCATTTGTTCAGGCAAAAACAAAAAGTCTTTCATATAAGAAACAACATGGCGCTCCTGTCCATTAATCAGAAGAGTGTCGCCTCTACCACCCGTTAAATAATGTGCTACAATTTCTTCTTCATTTAAAATACGCTGCTGATCGAGAAATGCCAAAGAGAGATTATATCCGTGCTTCACGGTTCCGCTATCAACATCATCCTGCCCGATCAAAGCAGAAAGCAGTGTTGTCTTTCCGATACCATTGGGACCAACCAAGCCGATTCGGTCTCCACGTTGAATACGCAAAGAGAAATCCTTCACAATAACGCGTTCACCATAGGATTTTGAAATTCGCTTTGCCTCAAGTACTAATTGACCAGAATCATGACTTTTAGTAGCAGCCAACAATGCACTTCCAGAGGGACCTTTATAGGTCCGACGAAGTCGACGCAATTCTTTTAATGCATTCAAACGTCTTACATTACGCTTACGCCGCGCTGTCACGCCATAAAGTAACCATTGTTCTTCACGAACAATCTGTCGCCCTAATTTATGTTGATTTTGTGCTTCCTCTTCCAGAGCCTTATCACGCCAATTTTCAAATTCCGAGAAACGCTTTTCCAACCTTTTCGTCACACCGCGATCAAGCCATACTGTTGAATGAGTAACATTTTCTAAAAATCGCCGATCATGCGAAATCACAACAAGAGCAGAATGTAGAGAACATAAAGTATCCTCAAGCCATTCAATGGTTGGTAAATCGAGATGATTGGTTGGTTCATCTAAGAGAAGAACATCTGGTTTAGCAGCAATAGCTTGCAATAATGAAACGCGCCGTTTTTCACCACCAGAAAGTGTTTTCAAGCTCTCTGTTCCTGAAAAGCCAAGTTTTCCAAAGAGCGTCTTGATCCATTGTACATCATACGTCTCACCCAAACCCGCTTTTACATAGGTTTGGAGATCTTCAAATCCCAAACAATTAGGATTTTGTGATACATAACGAACAGTGACCCGAGGATGGCGAAAAATTTCGCCGTCACTCGGCTCTATCATTCCCGCTGCAATTTTGAGCAATGTTGATTTTCCACACCCATTACGCCCCACTAACGCAATACGCGACCCTTGCTCAACCGATAAACACGCTTGGTTGAGCAAGGGCATTGTTCCAAAAGTCAGGAAAATGCGGTCAAGCCGCAGCAACGGGACCGCCATCAATGACTATGTTTAGAGCAAGGAGCCTTATACATTTTGCCCTTTCCATCATGATAAGTACACAATTGTGGTACCTGTGGTTTTTTAACACAAGGCGCTCGATACATCATACCTGCACGACTACGGTATATACACAATGGCATTTGTTGAGGTGCTTTCTGGTGCACGTGCTGTGGAACTTGCTGAATTATAACCTGACGCTCTGCCTTTTGCTTTGCTGCAGCACCTGTTACTGTCCCAGCGATTGCGCCAATAGCTGCACCGGTAAGAGCTGCTTGAGGACTACTTCCAGCAATCGCTGTTCCTGCTAAAGCTCCCAATGCAGCTCCTCCAACACCATAACCTGCAACGTTTTGATCACTAACAGTACAAGCCACTGAACTTAAACCAATGGCTGAAACAACTGTTACTTTCAAAATTGATTTTAACATATAAAAAACCTTTCGTTCTAAAAAAGTACATTCTTCATGCCAGCACTTATAACTCTACCCCCTCTGCCTTTACTTAAATATATCGCAAGAGCCTTTATGGAATAGGTACCGATGCCAACAATACCGCTTTCCCAGAACATAAATGACAATAGAAAGTTCCATTAATACGGTTAGAAATCGTCAAAGAGGACCCAAAAGGTACATTTTTATTAGAAATTGGCCATTTTACACCTGAGAGTGTTAATCCTTTCAAATCAGAAAAACCAATAATACTGAAGAGACAGTCATCAGGCAAATCACAAGAAAAAGGTTTTGGCACAATCGGCCATCCTTCTTCGTACCCACTTGTCAACAACACTGAAATGCCTTTTTCGGCCATCATAAGAGCTTGAGTTATATGAGAAAGGCTATGATCACTTCTTTTCCCTCCAAAAGCACCACATAAAATAAGCTTTTTTGCACCATTTTGCAGAGCCTTCTCACACGCCAGCGCACTATCTGTCATATCTTTATCCGCGGGAAAAACCATACGGGGAATATCGCTATATTTCTGTATTAAAATCTGATCCGAAGAATCAAAATCACCCAACCACAACTCAGGCATAACATTCAAGGCAGCAGCATGCCGTATTCCACCATCGGCAGCAATCACGCGACTTTTGTGAATTTGATTACGCAAACGATCGGTGATACAGACATCGCCATTTAATAATATTGTGAATGTTGCCATAACATATTATGCCTTTCGTACATAACGCTTTTTGATAAAAGAAAATTCTAATATAGCCAAAAGGATCCTTTCTAAAAAGCTTCTTCCCTCAAAATCCTCTTCATTATAGAATACCCACAAATATAAAACAGAAAACAGATAAGCCCCAAAATACGCATGAAATTCGTCAAAATACTATCCGCAAATAACGTGCACAATGGCCAGGAATACCAGATTTTGCAACGAACATTTTTTTTCTTCGTGAAAATATATAGAATTTCTCTCATAAGCTTAATGCTTCTTTTTTCTGCTTGTCATACACGTTACTCTTCAAGTGATATGCTTTCTTCTTTAGAATCTTCTAAAAGCATCAGCGAGAACAATCTCTACGCCACGTTAGGTGCAACCCAACATCCTCGCATTTTACAAATCTATGGTGAGGCGTATAGTAATGCAAAGCTTGAACACCTGTTAACAAATATTGTACGAAAACTCACGGCTGTTGCCCCTCGTTCTCACCAAACCTATTATATAACAATTTTAGACTCAGAGAATGTCAATGCATTTGCTCATCCAGGAGGCTATATCTACATAACCCGTGGCATGTTAGCATTAGCCAATGATTCCTCAGAAGTTGCAGCAATTTTAGCCCATGAAATAGCACATATTATTGCTCATCACGGCATTTTACGTTTGCAAAAAGAAGCAGAATTGAAGATGGCAAACCACATGTCATCAAGTCTTCTTTCTCACACCAGAAGCAAACTTCACACCAGTCTCGAAAACAAGCGACAACTCGCACAATTTTCACGCAATCAGGAACTCCAAGCAGATTCAATTGCAATTGAAATGCTCAAACACGCAGGATATGATCCATTTGCTTCACCGCGCTTTCTCCAAACAATGGAAGCCTATAGTGCTCTCCGTAACATTTCAGGTACCACAAATGCTTCTTTAGATTTTCTAGAAACGCATCCAACCACCCCACAACGGATTCGCCTTGCTATAGAAAAAGCACGTAAAATCAGTACACCTTACACTAGAAACACTGACCGTGATTCTTTCCTTAAAGCTATTGATGGCATGATTTTTGGAGGAAGCCCTCGTACAGGATATGTACGCGGAAATCAATTTATTCACCCACAATTACGTATGACTTTTTCTGTTCCAAACAATTTTACAATAGAGAATTCTATGCACACTGTTTGGGCTAGCGGACCGGATAAAATTGCAATTCGTTTTGATGCTGTACCGCGTCCTGATAAAATGTCTGCGAGCGACTATTTGCAAAGCGGATGGATTGTAGGGCTGGATACATCATCTATCCTCCCCACAATGATCCAAGGTTTCCCAGCAGCTCACGCCTATGCGACCAATGAACAATGGCAATTTGATATAGTTGTCATTATGTATAACAAATACATCCTTCGCTTCCTCACTGCAGCTCCTTATAATTCACAACAATTTGAAGCTGTAGCAAAAAAAACAATTCAAAGTTTTCATCCTCTTTCATTGTCACAGTTAAACAAGCTAAAGCCTTTAAAAATCCGTGTTATATACGTTAAACAGGAAGAAAGTATCGCAAGCTTTGCAAATAAAATGCAAAACACAACGCATAAAGAAAAGCTCTTTCGCATTCTAAATGCATTTCCGCAAACCCAAACGTTACACGCAGGAACAAGCATTAAGATTGTCTCAGAGTAAGATCAGCTATTTTCCCCATTTTCTGCATTTTTGATTCTGTTGTGTTTTCTGAAAGGTTCTCTATATCCTTAGTCATTCCCAGCACTGACCTTGTTTCTTCTTTTAAACCAGCTTTATCATGATCATGTTCTCACACAACCAAAATCGCATGATTTATATCCCAACCTGTTTCTCGGGAAACTGTTCACAGCTTACATACCTATAAGCGTCAACCGGATGAGCTGCGGACAAAACAAAATGCGCTCCCACATGATCAAAACTGCACATTTTATATTTCGAATTTGTTTCCCGAGAAACTTCTTACAACTTATACATCGTAAACATCTGCTGGATTCACCGTAAGCAAAGCAGAACGCAATTTCTGCAAAGCGCGAGCTTCAATTTGACGCACTCGCTCTTTCGAGATTCCTAACTTTTCGCCCAAGACTTCTAAAGTAGCTCCTTCTTCATTCAAACGACGAAAACGGATAATTTCAAGTTCTCGTTCATTGAGGATTTGCAATGCATCATACAACCATTGTGTGCGCCGTTGCCCATCAATCACTTGCTCAATTAAAGCATCAGGAAGTGGGCTATCATCCACAAGAGCATCCATTTTAGCAATGGAATTATCACCATTTTCAGAAACAGCAACACTCAGTGAATTATCAGAACTAGAAAAACGAAAATCCATAGTTTCTACATCGCGAATTGAAACGCCAAGCTTTTCAGCAATTGTGCGAAAGACATCTTGTTTTGACAAAGCACTATCATCTTGCACCAATTTTGCTCGCAAACGTCTAAGATTGAAAAAAAGCGCTTTTTGTGAAGAACTTGTTCCTCCCCGAACAATTGACCAATTGCGTAAAATATAATCTTGGATAGAAGCACGGATCCACCATGTTGCATAAGTTGAAAAACGAACCTCACGATCAGGTTCGAAACGTGCCGCAGCTTCCAATAGTCCAACATAACCTTCTTGTACCAAATCCCCCAATGGCATTTTGAAACGTTTAAAACGATTAGCGATTGCAATCACCAAACGCATATGAGCTGCTGCAATTTGATGCATAGCTTCATCATCGCGCTTATCTTTCCATCGCAGAGCCAAATCATGCTCTTTTTGCCGTTCAAGATAAGGCGCTTGCATAGCAGAACGCATCATATTGCGCCCTAAACTTTTATCCGCATCGCTATAATTTTTACTACTTTTATAAACAGCACTTGAAAGATTACCCATAATAACCCCTTGCGATTAAAATTATCAAAGTTGATTTGGCAAAGACATCACCGCTCTTTCAAAAAAGAACGCACAAGTTGTTCAATTCCATACCACTACTTTAACGTGTATTTTTATAATCGCAATTGTTTTTTATGACATAACTAAACTTATGGTTGCAATAAGTCGATTTATTGACAAAATAGCAACAGTTTCATGAACCTCATTTCAAGAAAAACTAGGAAAACCTTTCTTCTCACCCCTCTCTGACAAAATAAAAAAATAAATAATTATTCAAAATAGCATTTGCTTTATTTGATCGTTGGCTTATCTTACTTTTAACGGAAGAATTTATTTTATGCTTTCGGCTTTCTCGCACAACCAATACGCGTAGACGTAAATACCAAGAATCTCAAAATTAATGAAAAAGGAGTCCCAAAAAACGACAAGAATGATTGCAGCAAATGCAACAAACATGCTAAAGGGACAGCACAATTATAGAATTGTAGAAAATAACCTTTTTACCAATACGGTACTGAGAAAGAAAAAGATCATGGACAGCAATATTTTTCAACAGAAGGATATTTTTCAAGATGATATTCTTATTGAAAAACATGGAAAAGGAAAATTCGAAGGGTTTCGTTTTTACGCCAATAAGAATAACCCTGATCAAGCAGAAAATACACAAAGCTTAACAGAGAATGAAGACTTAGTTATTGCCTTTTCGAAACGTGCAACGCGTTTTTGTGCTTGTGCCAATGGAGATTTTACACTCAGTTCTGATGGAATTGTACGCTGGATTGGGCAACCCGTAGGACAACTTGTTGCAACAGAAGATTTTTTAAAACCCAAACTTATTCTTTTAGCAGATACGCAACTTTCAGGAGAAGCCCGCGATAATGTAATAGCACGGTTAGAACGTTTTGCCACCTTTCATCTTGAAACAGCCTTAAAGCCACTGTTTGATTTGCGCAATGCTGATACCTTAACAGATTCAACAAAAAACCTTGCCTCGCAGCTTGTCCACTCTTTAGGTATTATACCGCGACGAGAAATAGCTTCTGTTGTAAAAACTCTTGACCAAGAATCGCGCGCAGTGTTACGGCGGCTAGGTGTTCGCTTTGGTGCTTTTCATATCTATGTTGCAGGAATGCTTAAGCCTGCTCCAGTTCAAGCAATTACGCTGCTATGGAATCTCCAAAATGAAGGTCATAACCAAACAGGTTTAAACGAAATTTTTACCGCTTTATCAGCTGGGCGAACCTCCTTGGTTGTTGACCCCACGTATAACCGCCAATTTTATCAGCTAGCTGGTTATCGAATCTTAGGGCAGCGTGCTGTACGCATTGATATTCTAGAGCGTCTTGCTAACCTGATCCGCCCAGCCCTTCATTGGAAACAAGGGAGTGAACCAAAACCTGAAGGGGCATATGATGGCAAAAGTTTTTTTGTCACGCCAACGATGATGTCTATTCTTGGAGCCAATGGAACTGATATGGAAGAAATTCTTAAAGGACTTGGCTATCAATCACATCCAAACAGCATTGCTATTCTTGAACACCCCTCCCTTAAAAATAAAACCTCTTCACATACACGCATAATAACACAAGATGTTCCTGCTGCGGAATGCGTTGGTGACCTATGGAAAACGATGGATATATCGGAACCAACAGAGGAAGAAAAGGATACTTTGCCTACTTCTGTCGCACCACAATCTGACACCCTAGAGAGTGTACCAGCAGCTGAACTTGTTGGCAATTTTGCCAAACAAAAACATGATACTGCAGAAGGTAAAATCGTTTTACTCTGGCGTTATAACCATCAATTTAATCATCACACACAAAAACCCCGTGATAAATCTGGACAAAGGTGGAACAACAAACAGAAAAAAGTTTTTAAGAATGAAGCAGATGCGAATGGAAGCAGTTCTCAAGAAACAATATCCCACACTAAACGTTCGCACAAGTCAAACAAACCCCGAATCAAACAAACACATTATAAATCATCTCAGAAAGAGAAACGTCTTAATCTTGATTCACCATTTGCAAAATTAGCAGCGCTACGCGATCAACTTACAAAGAATAAATAACGAAGACAGGCGCATATTTCCTTTCAAAGGTCATAAAATAAAATGGAGTTCGTCTTTGGCCTATGTAGTAACTGACAATTGCATTCACTGTAAATATACGGATTGCGTCGAAGTCTGTCCTGTTGACTGTTTTTATGAAGGTGAAAATATGCTCGTCATTCATCCAGATGAATGTATTGATTGTGGTGTTTGTGAACCAGAATGCCCAGCAGAAGCTATTAAGCCTGATACAGAACCGGGATTAGAACAATGGCTAGAACTCAATCTTCATTATGCAAATAAATGGCCAAATTTAACAACAAAAAAAGATCCTCTACCTCAGGCAAAAGAAATGGATGGCGTTCCGAATAAATTAGAAAAGTATTTTTCAGAAAAACCAGGCAGTGGCGAATAATAACAAGGAAGCCTTCACTACGCTCCTTCAAAATTTAAACTTATTCTATGTACAAATAAAAATTTCCACGTGAAATGATTGATTCTTCTGATGTTTGATGTTAGTGTTATTCTAACATGATCATCTTTCTAAGTATTTTTTCTTTGCTTTTTTATTGTAAGGCGAGGTATTTTTGTTGGATTTAAAAATACTCAACTTTTATGCTCATTAAATTAGTGTAATATACTTGGTTAAAGAACACTCAGCGTTTAGGCTTTATAGCCTATTTTCCGGCACATTTGTTGGTCATAAAGGGAGTAAAGTAAGATATGGCGTCCCAACACGGAATTTCCTCCAATACTAAAGGGTTTTCAACCTCTGAATATATTGTTTATCCTACTCATGGCGTAGGACAGATTATAGCTATTGAAGAACAAGAGGTTGCAGGACATAAATTAAAGCTTTTTGTTATTCATTTTGCTAAAGATAAAATGGATGTAAAAGTTCCTGTTGCAAAAGCTATTTCCGTTGGAATGCGCAAATTATCTGCGGTTGATTCCGTTGAACGCGCATTAAAAATTTTACAAGGAAAAGCACGGATTAAACGGACCATGTGGTCGCGTCGCGCTCAAGAATATGATGCTAAAATCAATTCAGGTGATCTTCTTTGCATCGCCGAAGTGGTGCGTGATCTTTTTCGTTCAAATCTACAACCTGAACAATCTTATTCTGAACGCCAGCTCTACACTGCTGCGCTTGACAGGATGGCTCGTGAAATTGCTGTTATCAAAAATCTTTCTGAAACAGAAGCTGTCAATCTCATAGAGATGCATCTCTCTAATAAGCCAAAGCGCGAATTCAAAACTGAAAGAGATGAAGCGAATGCAAACAGCAGTGCAGTTTTTGCTGCCTAATAAGAGTAAAATCCTTTGATAATAAAATAAAACCAGCTCTATGCTGGTTTTATTTTTATCAACAAACTTTTATAAACAGAAGAATATTTTAGAAAAAATCAACCAAGTTTTCTATAACTATCATGCAGTAAGATTCAACATGCGCTATTAAGTCTTTTGATTGAATTGATATTTCAACTTCCTTTTTATCCTTCGTCAAATGTATTCTAAAACACAATTTGGAAAGAGTTCCTTCAAGAGTATTTCTCGACACCAACTAAAAGAAAGCTTTAGCCTTTACACGAAAGCATATTCCACATAAAGAACACGGGAAATTATCCTCAAAAAAACAGCAGAAAGGACACTTTTCACATGCCCTAATCTGCTTTATGCAATTAAATAAACCTTACCATTGATAAAGAAATAAAAATCTCAATCCTTAGGTACTAATACACAACGACCGCGATACATCCCAGTTTTCAAATCAATGTGATGAGGACGCCGCAACTCACCAGAATTTTTATCCTCGATATAAGTTGGCGCCTTCAAGGCATCAGCCGAACGGCGCATACCCCGCTTCGACGGAGAGGTTTTTCGTTTAGGTACAGCCATAGAGAAACACTCCAAATCCACTAAAAAAGAAGAGGCAATGCCAAAAATGACAGAGCCTGTATCAAAAATCATAAAAATTGGTATTCTTATACACTTATAAAAAAGAAGAGGCAATGTTAAAATAACAATAATACTATCAATAATTTGACAATTTCATATACTGATTAGAAGCCTTTCAATGCAATTTTATTCAATTTTTGTTTGGCTTTAACAAAAACTTCTGCTTACATTAAGTACAAATGAGTAATTAATTTTTTAATAAAAAACATCTCTTTTGTAAATCTCAAGATTTCATCTTGCAAAAAATAAAGGAAGCAAGAATGCATGAATTTACCACTCTTCTTGCAAAACATGGCCGCACCGTTGAAAAACGCCTTGACGTATTATTAAATGATAAGGCCCAAAAAAGTGAAATTGCCCGTCCTGAAATATTAATTAAGGCCATGCGTCATGGTGTTCTGAATGGTGGAAAACGTTTACGTCCTTTTCTTGTGATTCAAAGTGCGTCACTTTTTGATATCCCTGCTGAACATGCTCTTGAAATCGCATGTGCTCTAGAATGTGTTCACTGTTATTCTCTTATTCATGATGATCTTCCCGCCATGGATAACGACACACTTCGACGCGGGAAACCCACTGTCCACATAGCATTTGATGAAGCAACAGCAATTTTAGCGGGCAATGCTTTGCTCACTTTTGCCTTTGAAATTATTGCCCATAAAGCCTACATGCTCTCTTTTGAGACCAGAATCAAGCTGATAACCGCTCTTGCACAAGCAGCAGGACTTGGTGGTATGTTAGGTGGCCAAATGCTTGACCTTGAAGCAGAAAAAAAACCTCTAGAGAGCACTGACATTATCACTCTACAACGTATGAAAACGGCTGCGCTTATAAGTTTTGCATGCCAAGCAGGCGCAATTATCGGCAATGCATCTAAAGAATTGACGGAAAAACTTGCTGCTTTTGGAACATATCTTGGTTTAGCCTTTCAATTGACCGATGATCTCCTTGATGTCACCGCAAAAACGGAAACCCTAGGAAAAACAGCTGGTAAAGATGAAACGGCGCATAAAGCGACTTTTGTTCGTCTCTATGGAATTGAAGAAACACAAAAAAGACGAAATGAATTCATCACAAAAGCAGAAGAACTTCTGCTCCCCTTTGGAGCTAAAGCAAAACCTCTTCAACAAGCAGCATGCTTTAGTGCAACACGCAAAAGTTAATGGCTTCATTTACCATTGCGCCAGAATAAAATAATTGCAGCTGTTTCAGCTTTGTCAAAAATGTTTTAACCTTTTCCAAAACGCGTGTGAATATAATCACCAAGCATTACTTCAAATTCTTCAGCAATATTATTTCCACGCAAAGTCTTTACCTTTTGTCCCTCAATAAAAACAGGAGCTGCTGGACTTTCGCCTACTCCCGGTAAAGAAATTCCAATATCGGCATGTTTTGATTCTCCTGGACCATTGACGATACATCCCATCACTGCGACCTTTAAGCTTTCAACACCAGGATATTTTTCACGCCACACCGGCATATTTTTACATAAATCTGCCTCAATTTTTTGTGCCAATTGCTGAAATACCGTTGAAGTTGTTCGACCACATCCAGGACAAGCAGCAACAACAGGCAAAAACTGCCGGAACCCCATCACTTGTAAAAGTTCTTGAGCCACTTTTACTTCTCGTGTTCGATCTCCACCGGGTTCAGGTGTTAATGAAATACGAATCGTATCACCAATCCCTTGCTGCAATAAAATCCCTAAAGCCACAGAAGAAGCAACAACACCCTTTGTTCCCATCCCTGCTTCCGTCAATCCTAAATGGAGTGCATACGCGCAACGTTCTGCCAAACTGCTGTAGACAGCAATGAGATCTTGCACATCACTCACTTTCGCAGAAAGAATAATTTTATCCGGTCCCAATCCTATCTCTTCAGCTAAAATAGCTGAATGAAGAGCCGACTGTACAACCGTTTCCCGCATCACTTCAGCGACAGTTAAGGGATTTTCCTGCTTAGAATTTTCGTCCATAAGCCGTGTTAACAATACATTATCGAGAGAACCCCAATTCACACCAATGCGAATAGCTTTGTCATATTGGCAAGCAATATTAATAATTTCAGCAAACTGACGATCCTTTTTTGCACCAAAACCAACATTTCCAGGATTAATTCGATATTTTGACAGCGCCTCTGCGCATGCAGGATGCTCTCTTAAAAGCTTATGACCAATATAATGGAAATCACCCACCAAGGGTACAGAAATGTCTAACTGTTCCAATCTCTCTCGTATTTTTGGAACAGCAGCTGCTGCTTCATCACGATCAACGGTAATCCGAACCAATTGTGAACCGGCTCGCCAAAGAGCTGCAACCTGTGCAACAGTTCCATCAACATCAGCAGTATCCGTATTGGTCATTGATTGAACCACAACTGGGCTACATCCACCAACAACCACATCGCCAACACTAACAGCAACAGATTTGCGCCGCTTTAAAGGCTTAGATAAGGAATATGTCGTGCTGCTCATAAAATCCTCAATTTTAAACACTCGCACTATCAATCACACATTATGAAAAAATTTTGTAAGAGTCTGCACGAAAAAACTCCCTTATTGAACCAAAAATCTTGACTTCTTTCCCTTACTAATAGGCTGTACGATGAATGCAACCTTTCAATTTTCAAGCCGTTATACTCAAACCCCAAACAGAATTCCAACTGTCCTAAAACAGTATAACACATGAAGGAGTTAACAGATGAGTCTATTTTCAACCCGCGCCAAAAATGCTAAAATTAAAAAACGCATCGCACAATTAAAAAATCAACTCGTCCCAGTAAGTTCTTGGCGTTCTCATAATGATAGCTTTGAAAACATCTCTGACATGTTTGATACATGGAAACAAAAAGGACATCACGCGTTTTACCATCTCAATGAGCATGCAAAAGTATGGAAAAACAAAGCAAAAGAAAACCCCAAAACGGCCCTTGCATTAGCGACAGGATTAATTTTAGCTGGTATCTTGCTGATACGTAAAAATTAAAAACATAACCAACAGTAAAATCTTTCAATGCCCACTTCAAAGTGGGCAGTCTACCACATATCGGCAAAAACAACGTACAAAACATCAGGATTATTTTTATGCAAAAATAAGAATCTTAAGAATCTAAAAAGCCCAAGGATAACAAGCCAAATAAAATCTTCTAAGGTAAATGCCCACTTGCTATAAGCAAAGGGTATAGAAATCAAACTCAAAAAATCCAAATCCTAACCTCCAGAAGCACGTTGCGAAGTATCTACATATGTGACCACAGACATACCAGGAATGAGCTTTTCAATCCCCTCCTGTCCAGGATCTAAAGCAATACGCACCGAAATACGTTGCGCAATTTTGATAAAATTACCAATTGCAGTATCCGTTTTCAACAATGAAAATTCTGAACCTGTCGCAGGTGCGAAACGAACCACACGCCCTGTTAATCTCTTATTGTTCAATGCATCCACAGAAAAAATAACAGGCTGCCCAACACGCATCTGAGAAAGTTGTGTTTCCTTATAGTTAGCAATAATCCAAATATCATCTGAAATGACAGGTACCAATTGCGTACCAGGCGAAACATATTGCCCTATCCGTGCCCCTATCAATCCAACATGCCCTGATCTTGGAGATAAGATCTTAGTATGTTTCAGATTAAGCTTAGCCATTTCAACGCCAACCTTTGCACCGCTAACCTCTGACTGCAAACTTTGCCGTTCAAGATCTAATTGTTTTTGTAATTGGCGTTTTGTTTCAAGTGATGCCAATAATTGCGAAAGAGGACGAGAAACAGAATTCGAAACATCACCAAGTCCTTGTTTTCTGCTTCCAGAAAGAACATTAGAGAACGGTTGAGAACGTGCAAGTTCAGCTTCTACTGTATTAATTTCTCCCTGTAAAAACTGTGCCTGCAAAATGACACTTGCAAGTTTTGCATTTTTTGAATCCAAAGTGGCTTGTGCTTGCGCAAGCTGTTGCTGAAAGACAGAATCATCGAGCTCAAATAAAATCATTCCCTGTTCAACTCTTTGATAATCTTGAACATAAACCCGTGCAATAACACCAGAGACCCGTGGGCTCACAAGCGTAACATTTCCCTTGATTGAAGCATTATCTGTCATTTGAACGTTACTGACAAAGGGCGGAAGTTTCCAAGCCCATAAAATAAGCAAAACCCCAGCAATACCCGATAGAAAGGCAATAACCGTCGCTCTTGACCGTAATGCTCTTATCATTTTTATTCACTCCTCTCCACGGATATGACTTTGCTTCCAAATAAATTTAAAGAGCGCAATCTCAAAAATATTTTGGCAACGAAAATAATAAACACAACCGTTGCAATATAAAAATAAAGCCGAAAAACATCACTATAAGCAAAAATGTTTGCTATTAACTTAAACTTCTCAATCAACATAGAAACGTCTTGCCCATCCCAAAAGGCTTGAGGAGCAGAAGCATCATAAGAAGGTGCAAACAAGCTATTCATCCCACCTGCAACAAGTGGATCCGTGACAACAAGATTATGTGTTAAGCGCTCAAAATACTTATGAGCGAAAAAAAACTGCAAGCTGCCAAAGAAAGCTGAACTCATCAACCCCCCCGTCACTTGTGTCAACAAGAAAACAGCAATAAAACTTAAAACATAGCTAGGTCCTCGCTCATTGGCTATAACAAACCCCTTAAAAAGAGCAGGTGGTAAAAAAAGTGCATAACCAAAGCCAATCAACCCTTGACTCAACATCATATCTTTTGGACACGTAAACTGATTTACATAACTGTCTAAATAAGACCCAAATGCCAAACAACTCAAAGACAACAAATAAAAATAATCTTCACGCCCAGCACGTAAAAAAAAGACACAAACAGCGCCCCCTAAAACAGTACCACAAACAACGGCAAGATACATGGGCACCATTTCACGGTTTAACAAACCAAAAAGGTTTAAAAAACCGGCTGCTAAAGTTGATTGCTCTAACAAAAGAACACGAAAAACCAATAAAATGAGCACAGATTGCACCATTTCTTTGCTAAAAAGCCAACGTAAATCAATCAAAGGCTTTTCTCTATTAAGCTCCACCATAGTCGCAGTAACTAAAGAGAAAACCGCCAACGCAAGTCCCCAACCAATCCATGGTGCCTCAAACCACCAATACAACTTACCAACAGACATAATCACAGCATTGAGTCCAAGACCAAGTGCAATCAAACTATAGCTTACCCAGTCTAGTTTCCGAATAATCTTGTTACGAGCAACGGGAGTAAGTGGAAGATAAAAAATACACCCCAAACTAATAAGAACCAAACCCATTTCCAATGCTGAAAGACTAGAAAATCCACCATTTCCCAATAAATCAGGAGAAATCAAACGTGATAAAGGCGCAGCCAGAGTTGCATTCATATAGTTCAAACTAAGACCAATGGTAAATTTCTTTGCTGGTGCAAATGCTTCCATCATATAAAGCAACGCAAGTGAAGCCAATGGTGCAGCAGCAATACCAGCAAAAAAACGAATAATCAGAGCGGAACGCAAATCTGTAACGAAAAGCTGCAATACACAAACCAGAAGGAATCCAAGGATTGATAATTCCGCAAAAGCACGAAGCCCAAATTGGTAGCGAATTTTGATCAACATAATCGCAACACTTACATTTGGCGCCATATAAGCAGCAACCAGCCATGTTGTTTCAGTCAAAGTTGCGTGAAAATCACCTGTAAGCTGAACAATATTAGATTGAACAACATTGGCCCCTAAGCCATAAGCCCACTGCAAAATAAAAGAAGCGAAAATATAAACAAGACATTTTGGCAAAGGCCCTGCAAAAACAGCACCAGGATGAGGAAAAGGTCTAACCCTTTTAGCAGACACAACCGTTCCGTTTTTGCCGCTCATGTCGCCTTTTCCTGCATGTTCTGTTATGCCTCCGTCGACACACCACCAACAGTTGTCAATTGATGAAAAAAGTCTTCTAACTTATGGCTTATTTTATCGCTTTCCTCCCCTTCTAAAGTCGCGCGCACCTGTAAAATCTTCTGTTCCAAACTATCAAAGGAAAGATGTTCAACAGCAACAACTCTTTCTGCTAAAAGAGAGCAACCTGAAAAAGTAATATTCACTACACCACCACGAACAGCAAACAGTTTTTCCCCTGAAGAAGACAAAACGCGAACACCTCCCAATACAATGCTCGCAACCAAAGGTGCATGATTCGCCATAACCGTAAGAGCACCTGACGCTGAAGGAAGCACAACAGATTGCACCTGTTCTGAAAAGACAAGTTTTTCAGGCGATACAAGCTCAAACAAAAAATGCTCTACTTTAGTGTTATCCACAGCGACCTCCACAAGATCCACTCAAGGATCTCTTGTCTTATCTATAACAAGCGTTCATTACCAATTTTCCTTATGCAGAGGCTTCTGCAATGAGACGCTTTCCTTTTTCAAGTGCTTCATCAATCGAGCCAACCATATAAAAAGCTGCTTCTGGCAAATCATCATAATCGCCTGCGCATAAACCTTTAAACCCCTTGATTGTATCCTCTAAAGATACAAGTTTTCCGGGTGAACCGGTAAAGGCCTCAGCAACATGGAAAGGTTGCGAAAGGAAACGTTCAATTTTACGTGCCCGCCCCACCAACAACTTGTCATCTTCAGAAAGTTCATCCATTCCAAGAATAGCAATAATATCTTGGAGCGATCTATAGCGCTGCAAAATGGTCTGAACCTGACAAGCAACAGTGTAATGTTCTTCACCCACAATCAATGGATCCAACATGCGTGAGAAAGAATCGAGCGGATCAACTGCTGGATAAATTCCCTTTTCAGCAATCGAACGCGAAAGAACCGTTGTAGCATCCAAATGCGCAAAGGACGTTGCAGGTGCAGGATCAGTTAGGTCATCGGCAGGAACATAAATAGCCTGAACAGAAGTGATAGATCCTGTTTTTGTACTGGTAATACGTTCTTGCAAAGCCCCCATATCCGTTGCCAAAGTTGGTTGATAACCAACAGCCGAAGGAATACGCCCTAAAAGAGCTGAAACTTCCGCTCCCGCTTGCGTAAAACGGAAAATATTATCAACGAAGAAAAGTACGTCTTGCCCTTCATCACGGAAACTTTCCGCGATGGTCAAACCTGAAAGCGCCACCCGTGCACGTGCTCCTGGTGGCTCATTCATTTGCCCATAAACAAGAGCACATTTTGATCCTTCTGTTGAACCATTATTTTCTTTGGGATTAACATTTACACGACTTTCGATCATTTCATAATAAAGATCATTTCCCTCACGAGTCCGTTCTCCAACACCCGCAAAGACAGAATATCCGCCATGTGCTTTTGCAATATTGTTAATAAGTTCCATAATAAGAACGGTTTTACCAACCCCAGCTCCCCCAAACAAACCAACTTTACCACCTTTAGAATAAGGTGCTAACAAATCAACGACTTTAATACCGGTAACAAGAATTTCTGATGTAGTTGATTGTTCAACATATTCAGGGGCATCCTGATGAATAGAACGCGTCTTTGTTGTCGCAATTGGGCCTACGTTATCAACCGGCTCTCCAATCACATTCATAATACGACCAAGCGTCGCTTCTCCAACAGGCACACGAATCTGTGTTCCTGTATCAAAAACCTTTTGACCACGCGTTAATCCATCTGTCGTGTCCATGGCAATAGTACGCACCGTATTTTCACCTAAATGCTGTGCAACTTCTAAAACCAAACGATTGCCTAAATTCTCTGTTTCTAATGCATTCAGAATATTTGGCAACGCGCCTTCAAACTGCACATCAACAACAGCACCAATCACCTGTTTGATCTCACCAACGGCTCCTTTTGTTTGCGCATCTTTAGGAGAAGCATGCACAGAAGCAGAAGAATTCTTCACACTATCTTGAGATTTCGAGGCGGCTTTTTTCACGCCTGAACGAGCAGCAGGTTTTTTCTTCTCAACTTTTTCTGCTCCTTTGCTTGACGTCACTGCTTTTACCATCAATCCTTACCTTTTCATTTTAAAGCGCTTCAGCGCCCGCAATAATTTCGATCAATTCTGTTGTGATCTGTGCCTGACGCTGACGATTATAAGTCACTGTCAATTTATTAATCATCTCACCCGCATTACGCGATGCATTGTCCATAGCACTCATCTTCGCACCCATTTCACCCGCAACATTTTCGAGCAAAGCCCGAAAAATTTGCACGGAAAGATTACGCGGTACCAACTCATCCAAAAGAGAGACTGCATCAGGTTCATAATCATAGACAGTCGATTGCAAACCTTGGCTTCTGTCCGTCTTTTCAGCGACATCCACTGCTTCAACAGTCTCTTTTGCAGAAACTGTAGGGATTAAGCCAAAAGCCGTTGGACGTTGATTGATCACAGAAACAAATTCAGAGTAAAAGAGTGTACAAACATCGAATACACCCTTATGAAAAAGATCAACAATCCGCTGACTGATCATAGCCGCCTCTGCGAAACTAATCCGCTTTACAGCACGCAAATCAATATGATCAACCATAAAAGCTTTGTAATCACGGAGCAGAATATCCGCACCTTTTTTGCCTACAGTTAAGATTTTCACAACTTTACCGGTAGAAAGCAGAGTCTCAATATGTTCGCGCGCACGACGAGCAATTTGCACATTAAAAGCACCACACAAACCGCGTTCAGCAGTACAGACCACCAAAAGATGTACATCATCACGACCAGTCCCTCGCATAAGAGGAGGAGCATCAATGGCATCAACATCAGCAGCAACATTAGCCAAAATAGCAGCCATTCGCCTAGCATAAGGACGTGCGGATTCTGCCGCCTCTTGGGCTCGATGTAACCTTGCCGCTGCAACCATTTGCATGGCTTTGGTAATTTTCTGTGTTGCCTTAACCGAAGCGATACGGTCTCTAAGATCTTTTAATGACGCCATTCACATATTTCCTCAATTTATCACGAAAAAGTTTTCGCATAAGTATTAAGAACAACAGTCAATTTATCTTTAATCTCATCGGTTATTTGCTTTTGATCCGCAATTGCCTTTAAAAGATCATGGTGGTCATTCCGCAGAAGTGTTAAAAGCCCCTGCTCAAAGCGTCCAACATCAGAAACAGCTAAAGCGTCAAGATAACCATTCACACCAGCGAAAATAACAACAACTTGTTCTTCTGTTTTCAGAGGAGAAAATTGCGGCTGTTTCAAAAGCTCTGTCAAGCGTGCACCACGGTTTAAAAGACGCTGCGTTGATGCATCCAAATCTGAACCAAACTGTGCAAAAGCAGCCATTTCGCGATATTGTGCTAATTCACCTTTAATCGAACCTGCAACTTGCTTCATTGCTTTAATTTGTGCAGAAGATCCAACACGTGAAACAGAAAGACCAACATTTACAGCAGGACGAATTCCCTGATAAAATAAATTCGTCTCTAGAAAAATCTGCCCATCAGTAATTGAAATAACATTGGTTGGAATATAAGCAGAAACATCATTTGCCTGCGTTTCAATAACAGGCAAAGCTGTCAAAGACCCAGAACCATTTTCAGCATTCAACTTTGCAGCCCGCTCCAAAAGACGAGAATGGAGATAGAAAACATCTCCTGGATAAGCTTCACGACCAGGCGGACGACGTAACAAAAGAGACATCTGACGATAAGCAACAGCCTGTTTTGACAAATCATCATAACCAATCAAAGCATGTTGACCATTATCGCGAAAATATTCCCCCATTGCACAACCAGCAAGAGGTGCAATAAATTGCAATGGAGCAGGATCAGAAGCCGTAGCAGCTACAATAATGGAATATTCAAGTGCTCCACGTTCTTCTAACGCTTTAACAAACTGTGCAACTGTTGAACGTTTTTGACCAATAGCAACATAAATACAATAGACTTTATCTTGATCACGCCCAACACCTTTTTCGTGGAAATGTTTTTGGTTTAAAAAGGTATCGAGCAAAATTGCTGTTTTTCCTGTTTGACGATCACCAATCACCAATTCACGTTGTCCACGACCAATAGGGATAAGCGCATCAATCGCTTTTAATCCTGTTGACATCGGTTCATGCACAGATTGACGTGGAATAATTCCTGGAGCTTTGACATCAACACGACGACGTTCTGTTGCCTTAATAGGCCCCTTGCCATCTATAGGATTTCCGAGAGCATCAACAACACGACCAAGCAAAGCTGGACCAACAGGAACATCCACAATAGTTCCCAATCGCTTAACAGAATCCCCTTCACGAATATCACGATCAGATCCGAAAATCACAACCCCGACATTATCGACTTCCAAATTCAATGCCATACCGCGTATGCCATTTGAAAAGGAAACCATTTCACCCGCTTGGACATTATCCAAACCATAAACGCGGGCGATACCATCACCCACAGAGAGAACCCAACCAATTTCGGAAACTTCAGCCTTTTGATCAAAGTTTCTGATTTGCTCTTTGAGAATTTTTGAAATTTCAGATGGTCTAATATCCATCAGCTGACCTCTTTTTTCAATGCAAGCTTAAGCGAAGATAATTTCGCCACAAGGGACGTATCAATCTGAAATGATCCTACGCGAACGATCAGTCCGCCGAGAATTGTTGGATCAACAGAAATGCGTAGCAAAACTTCCCCCCCAACGACACCTTCCAAAGCCACTTGCAACTCTTGTTTCTGTTGAGAATTTAACGGATACGCAGAAATAATCTGCGCCGTAATTTCCCTACGAGAGAGCGCAACGCGGCGCTGAAAAGCATGTAAAATACCAGACAGGGCATAAAGCCGACGATTTATAGTGATAACGCGTAAAAAATTACGAACAATCTGACCAGCACCTTCATCAGCAAATTTAAAACGCTCAAGAAGAGAATGCATTACCTTACTCTGTTCTTTTACTGAAAAGAACGGGCTCTGCACAAAGCGTTTTAACTCTTCATTTTGATCCAACACAACCAAAAAAGACGCCACTGCCTTTTCAACTTTTTCAACAGATCCCGCTTCTTGAACGAAATCAAAAAGTGCTTGCGCATAGCGTTGATCTACCAATGGCAGAGGAATAAGAGAAAACGAATCCGACACGAAATACTGCCTCTTTCCCTTGAGCGAATCTCTGATAGTTATCAGATAAAGATAGTTACCAGATGAAATGGATCAGACACTCTATGTTTTAAGAATATTTTTCTTAAAACATAGAACAAAAAAACTCCTCGGTTTCTAGCATAGACATAACTGACTCGCAACACCACAAATGAATGCTTTCTGAAAAAATTCAAATAAAATACTCAAAACATCTTTTCAGAATATAGCGCAAAACCATCATGTTTTTTCTGTGTTGTTTTGACATTCTTTGACAGATTTTTCAAGTGTCTTCTCTCTTTCTTTCACAAACACTTTAAAACCTGAAGAAAAATGCTTTTCTTACCCCTTAAAATAGGACATTCTCTTTAAAAGACTCATCCATCAAAAATGCATCAGCATTATCATAGAGTTTCACCCTTACTAAAACGCATAAAAAACCAATGACAATCTATGCATAATTTTAAAAAAACGGGATACATCACGCAAAAATTGCTCTATGTTTTAAGAACACCCTAGCTTTTGACCAAAATCTTTTGGGCATCACTATCTTTACACTCAAACCAACATTATCATTATACTTGTCAGTTCAAAATATTGTGACAATTCTTACATTGAAATGATTCATCAGAAACATTTCTTTAATGACTTTATCCACACACAAATCTTTTTTGTGACGTACAAGAACATGGTTTTTGGCAAATGGTTTTTGATTGACTAATAAATTAAGCAAATTTGAAATGAGAAAATTCTACAACATTTGAAACTTTCATTGAACATGAAAAACAATAAATTATTAAATATTGCATTTTAGAGAAAACTTTGCGGGTCGATATCAATTTGCACCCGTACAGCAGCAGGTTTTTTTGGTACTCTTGCAAACATTGCACGTATAAATCCTTGCATATCAAAAGAGCGTTGCCCCTGTAACAAAAGTCGAAAACGGTAACGCCCCCGCACAAGAGCCATTTGTGCTTCCACAGGTCCCATCAACGTAATATTATTCTCCTGTGGCGCAGCTTGACGCAGCGCACGTGCATAATGTTCTGCTGCTTGGCGCTGTTCTGAAGACACAATTAAAGCTACAAGCCGCCCATAAGGTGGAAGACAATAATGCTGTCGTACAGCAATCTCGCGCATATAAAAATCTTCTGGCTTATGGGAAAGCAAAGCTTGTATCACCGGATGATCAGGCTGATAAGTCTGTAACAATCCTAAACTTTTTATTCCCATACGCCCTGCTCTTCCTGTCACCTGAGATAGCAGCTGAAAGGTACGTTCACTTGCACGTAAATCGCCATTGGCAAGCCCAAGATCAGCATCAATCACACCGACAAGAGAAAGACCAGGGAAATGGTGTCCTTTAGCTACCAGCTGGGTTCCGATAATAATGTCTACCTCTCCCTTTGCGATTGCTTCCAATTCATACCGTAATTGATTTATTCCCCCTTTAAGATCTGTTGAAAGAATCAACAAACGGGCTTGAGGAAACAGCCTTTGTGTTTCTTCAGCTATTCTTTCCACACCTGGTCCACAAGCCACAAGGTGATCTAAAGTTCCACATTCAGGACATGCTTCTGGAAGCGGTTGATGATAACCACAATGATGGCATTTAAGCTGTCCTTGCGCACGATGTTCCACCAACCAACTGGAACAATCTGTACAATGAAAACGATGCCCACAAACACGACACAATGTAAGAGGTGCATAACCACGGCGATTCAGAAAAAGCAGAGCCTGTTCTCCCTTATCGAGGGTTTGTTTCAAAGCCTGCTCAAGAGTAAAGGAAATAAAACGTCCCTTATCCATCCCCCCTTGGCGCATATCAATCACCTGTAAATATGGCAAAGCTGCTGCTTTAAAACGTGACGGCAAATGTACCTTCCGATATCGTCCCTTCAAAACATTGACCTGACTTTCAATAGAGGGTGTAGCAGAAGATAAAATAACAGGAAAATGCTCAAAAGACCCCCGTGCAACAGCCATATCACGGGCATGATAAAAAATACGCTCTTCTTGTTTATAAGCACCATCATGTTCTTCATCAACAACAATGAGTCCAAGATCTAGAAAGGGAAGAAAAAGCGCTGAGCGTGCTCCTGCAACAATTCGCACCCGCCCTTCTGCAACCTGCCGCCACACACGCTCTCGACGACGCGGCGATAACTCTGAATGCCACTCTACCGCTGAAGCTCCAAAACGTGCATGAAAACGATCTAAAAATTGTTGTGTTAAAGCAATTTCCGGTAACAAAATTAAAACCTGCTTGCCACACCTCAACGCTTGAGCAACGGCTTCAAAATAAACTTCTGTCTTTCCTGACCCAGTCACACCATCAAGCAGAAAAACCTGAAATTGAGAAGACAACACCCCCTCACGCAGAAGTGCTGCTGCTTCCTTTTGTGCTCCCTCCAAAACGGGAGGGCAAAAATCCGCATCAGGCATCGCGACAAGAGCAGGTGCCGGTATCATAACATCTTCAAAAATCCCAAGAGATTTTAAGCCTTCAACAACGGAAACAGAAGTTCCCGCCGCATGCGCAAGACCAGAACGTGTCCAGACCTCACCATTGCGCACCAATTCCAAAATCCGTGATCGTGCTGACGTTAAACGCTCTACTTCACCTCCACAATAGCGCAAACCTGGCATTTGTGCTTCTGGTTCTAAAGCAGCCGATACACACAAAACCAATCGTGCAACAAGACCCAAAGGCGCCATTGTATAATGACTGACAAAACGCAAAAATGTAATCATTTCAGTCTTTAATGGCGGACAATCAAAAACATGGAGAAGAGAACGGAGTTTCTCCGGCGCTACAGCAGGAGGAGCAGCTATTTCACCAGCTTTCGCTGTCTGCTCTCCAACATCTACCACAAAACCACAAACTTCACGCCCCATAACCGGAACGCGAACAAAAGAACCAACCTCTACCTTCATAGAAGAAGGAACTTTATAACTATAAGCATGCGCAACAGGAAGAGGAACCACAACTGAAACAATCTTTTTCTCTGTCACTTTAGACTTTATCCTTTGCACCAACTTATATGACTACTTTATACCAACAGTGTTTTGCATCTCTTCTTTTTTGATACCTTTATAAGAAATCCTTTTTCATATGACCTCTCATCGCATCATAACCAACAACATTTTATCCAAGATGACCACATTCATGCACACATTCCTCAAGGGAACATATAAGCATATTTTTCTACATTTATTCTCTTCTTAACACTTAAATTTTTTCCTTTTTACATCTCAAATTCATCTTACCATACTAAGACAGTCATCCTTCCCCTTGCTTTTGCAATAAACAATAGCGCATAACAAAAATAAGGTGAAACATCGCAAACTTTGAAGAAAGAATGAAAAAACCAAGGAGGTTGGAGATGAAATTTTTTGTGGATAGCGCCAATATTGAAGAGATCCGAGAACTACAAGATTTAGGCTTGGTTGATGGTGTCACCACCAATCCCTCTCTTATTTTAAAATCGGGACGCAATATTCTTGATGTGACAAAAGAAATTTGTACCCTTATCAATGGACCCGTCTCTGCAGAAGTCGCAGCAACAGACTTTGACAGCATCATGAAAGAAGCAAATGTATTAGCAACAATTGCTGACAATGTTTGCATTAAACTTCCTCTAACGCTTGATGGGTTGAAAGCATGTAAAGCGCTTACAGCACAAGGATTAAAGACAAATCTCACACTCTGTTTTTCTGCTAATCAAGCTTTATTAGCCGCCAAAGCAGGCGCAACATTTGTTTCACCATTCATCGGTAGACTCGATGATTGCGGAACAGATGGTTGCGAACTTCTTCATGAAATTCGTACAATCTATAACAACTACGACTATAAAACAAAAATTTTGGCAGCCTCCATCCGCACCGTTAATCATGTCAAAGAAGCAGCACTAAGCGGAGCAGACGTTGCAACGGTTCCACCAAAAGTCTTAAAAACGCTAGTCCAACATCCTTTAACCGACAAAGGCTTGCAAATATTCCTCAATGATTGGAAAAAAACCAGTCAAAATATCGCTTAATGTTTTACAAGATCTTCTGAAATCAGCATAAAAATCTGTTCAGCGAGTTCTTCTGCCACACGCTTTTTGGCATCTTCTTCTGCTTGCAAAGTTGCATATTCTTGGTGAAGACGTTCAAAAGAGGCACGTATCGTTCCCATTCCTTGTGCAATGGGAACATTTTTCATATCTCGTAAGCGATAAGAAGCTTCCCCCACCACGGTTCCCATGGTAGGTCGAATTCTTTTGCTCTCGTGCCCCATCTCTATATGTACAGAGTTGCGCGTCATCACCGATGTTTCCAATGCCAATTGATAAGCTGGAGCTGAAGGTTTAATGCCCTTTCCATTAAGAAGAAACAACAAATGATTACGCACCATTTGACCAAAGCGATCTACAGGTTCTTCAATAATTATAGAGGCAAGCTTTGCAGTAAGCCCCACAGAATTTTTACCAGCAAGCTGACCATCGGACACAGCATCTCCATAAGAAGCAGAGTCTATTGTCATCGAAATCTGCGACATTTCGTGATAAAGTGGTTCAATTCTACATCCAGATAAAAATGTACATAAACCAGCTAAAATTATAAGGATAAAGCTTTTAAAAAACGACATTAACAATCCTTTTTGGAACAATAATCATTTTTTTAACAGTTTTTTCAACCAGATGCGCCTTAACAAAATCAAGAGCCAAAACAGCTTCTTGAATCATCGCCTCATTTGCTGTTGCTAAAACAGTAACCTCACCCCGTTTTTTACCATTAATCTGTACCGGCAAAATATAGCAATCTTCAACAGTTAATGCAGGATCATAAACTGGCCACGAAAGCTCAGAAAGCAGTGATGTTTCTCCTAAAGCAGCATGACATTCCTCCGCTAAATGAGGCATTATCGGCGCAATCATTGCAAGGAAAAAATCCATTGCTTGACGTAAAGATGCCTTCATTTCCTCTTCCATACTTACCACTTTATTTAATAAAGGCACCATAATGTTCAAGAGTTCATAGAGGCGTGCAATCGCCCGATTAAAAGCAAATTTTTCCAAATCATCCTCTACAGCACAAAGTGTGCGATGCGCGGCTTTTGAAAGTTCCAAAGCTGCTCCCTGATGCCCTGCACATGGAACAACATTCTTTAAAACTGGTGCACTCAAAGCTACACAGCGCCAAACGCGTTGTACAAAACGATGTGCTCCTTCCACACCAGATTCTGTCCAGATAACATCCCGCTCAGGAGGAGAATCCGACAACACAAACCAACGCACTGTATCGGCTCCATAGGATGCAATAATATCATCAGGATCGACGACATTCTTTTTTGATTTTGACATTTTTTCAATCAAACCAATCTTCACTTCACTTTGATCTGTTAATTTATAAGCGAAGCGTTTTCCCTCTTTTTCAACAATTGAAATTTCTTCTGGAGAAACCCAACCTTGACCATCCCGATAGGTTTCATGAACGACCATCCCTTGGGTAAATAGCCCCTTAAAAGGCTCATCTACAGTGACATGACCAATCAATTTCATGGCACGCATAAAAAAACGTGCGTAGAGAAGATGTAAAATAGCGTGTTCAATTCCACCAATATATTGTTGCACAGGTAACCATTCCGTTGTCGCCTTTTTATCTACGGGCTCTTGTGCCCAAGGTGCGGTAAAACGCGCATAATACCAAGAAGAATCAACAAATGTATCCATAGTATCGGTTTCGCGTTTTGCAGATTGACCACAGACAGGACAAGAAACGATTTGCCATGTTTCATGACGCAAAAGCGGATTGCCAGGCTGATCAAAAGTGACATCATCAGGCAACACAACGGGCAAATCAGCACGCGGTACAGGAACAACCCCACAAGTTGCACAATGAATCATAGGAATTGGACATCCCCAATAACGCTGACGCGAAATTCCCCAGTCACGCAAACGAAATTGCACGGTCCTTTCTCCCTGAGGTTGACCATTAAGCATTTGTCTCTCAAGCCTTTTTGCTGCTTCTTCAAAAGCCTGTTGTGGTGTTAAACCATCCAAAAAACTGGAGTTGATCATCACCCCATCACCAGTATAAGCCGTTTCAGCAATCACGAAATCCTTCGCATCCATATCTTTTGGCAAAACAACCGGTTGCACGGGAAGATCATATTTACGTGCGAAATCCAAATCCCTCTGATCATGAGCAGGACAACCAAAAACAACTCCTGTTCCATAATCCATAAGTACAAAATTGGCGATATAAACGGGAATGTGTACTGTTGAATCAAAGGGATGAACAGCCAACAACGACGTACGAAAGCCTTGTTTTTCAGCTGTTTCAAGAGCTGCAGTTGTTGTTCCACCACAGCGACAATTTTCGATAAAATCGCTCAGTTTGTTATCTTCTTTCGCTAAGGCTTGTGCAATAGGATGATCAACAGACAGTGCCAAAAAAGAGGCTCCAAAGAGCGTATCAGGCCGTGTTGAATAACAGACAACCTCTTTAAACTCCGCCTTCTCTTCATCAACCTCCTCTGTTGACTTCAAAGCCCACCGAATCAATAAGCCTTGTGATTTACCAATCCAATTTTTTTGCATAGTGCGGACTTTTTCTGGCCACTGTTCAAGCTCTTCAAGTCCTGCCAGAAGATCTTCACTAAAATCACTAATTTTAAAAAACCACTGCGTAAATTCACGCTGTTCAACCAGCGCACCAGAACGCCATCCCCGCCCATCAACAACCTGCTCATTTGCCAAAACGGTATGGTCAACCGGATCCCAATTCACCTTAGCCACTTTGCGAGCAACCAACCCCTTTTGATACAAATCGAGGAATAACATTTGTTGACGGTGATAATAGTCCACATCGCAAGTTGCAAATTCACGCGTCCAATCCAGAGAAAGCCCTAATTGTTTTAATTGACCACGCATGACTGCAATATTCTGATAAGTCCACTCTTTTGGATGCACTTTATTCTGCAATGCAGCATTTTCAGCCGGCATCCCAAAAGCATCCCATCCCATAGGATGAAGCACATTAAATCCCTTTGCCCGTTTATAGCGTGCAACAACATCCCCCATGGCATAATTGCGCACATGCCCCATATGAATGCGACCAGAAGGATAAGGAAACATTTCTAAAACATAATATTTTTCACGCTGATCTTCCTGGGCCATCTGAAAAATTTTCTTTTCATCCCAAATCGCTTGCCATTTTTGTTCTTGAGCACGTGGATTATAGCGTTCACCTAAATTATAACGTTCAATCGTCATTCCCATTATACTCTTTATAATAAAATTAAATCAAAAAACTTGTTTTATGCTTCACCATGGATTAACCCCGTCGTCAACATTTTCAGTAAATATTTCACTAAGTATTTTACAAAACTCTTATAAATCATTGCTAAACCCGCAAACAAAAACCCCTCAATAAAAACAGAAAGTGAGAAAATATGCGTATATGCACTACTCCCCCCATCAACTCTTCCATTGAAGCGTGGAAAAACATTCAAAAAGAGATTTTTCAAACATGCCAAGACATACAGCGTCCTGCAGAAGATGTTCAACTTATTGCTGTTTCAAAAACTGTTTCTGTTGAAGGCATTCTTCCCCTTTTACAAGCTGGACAATCTCTCTTTGCAGAAAACCGCGTACAAGAAGCGGCTGAAAAATGGCCTCATCTACGTCAACAGTTTGAAACCATTGAACTTCATCTCATCGGCCCTTTACAATCAAATAAAACAGCAGAAGCAGTAAAAATTTTTGATGTCATTCAAACTGTTGATCGCGAAAAAATAGCCAAAAGTTTAGCTGAAGAAATGCAAAAGCAAAAAAAACATCTCCCCTGCTATGTCCAAGTCAATATTGGATTAGAACCCCAAAAAAGTGGACTTGCACCACAAGAAGTTACACAGTTCGTTACCCAATGCAAAGAACTCTATGGCCTTGATATTATTGGTCTTATGGCAATTCCCCCAGTCCAAGAGAATCCAGGTCCCTATTTTGCACTCTTAGCAAAATTAGCACAAAAAGCTGGTCTCACAAAACTTTCTATGGGAATGTCCAATGACTTTAAAACAGCTCTTCAATTTGGCTCCAATGTTCTTCGCATTGGCTCTGCTTTATTTGGAAAACGTTCAGTCTAATTCCATGACAAAACAAGACTACATTTAAGCATTCTACAACAAAATAATCATAAAAACAGTATAAAAATGCGCGCATAAATATAATTTGCGTTAAACTTTAAAAAATTAACTATACAAAGCTTTGCAATTTATTTTAGTCTCTAAATAAAGTTTTTCATTTAAAGAAAAGCTTATAAGAAATTTCTGCTAAAAAGAGGCAAAATACAGCGGCAGATTTTTCTAAATAAAAATAATAAATAAAGAGAGGGAACTATGTCTGAAAAAATATATCCAATACCGACAGATATCAAAAAAAATGCTTTTATTGATGATGATACTTACCAAAAATGGTATCGAGAAAGTATCCATGATCCAGAAACCTTTTGGGGCAAACATGGCCAATGCATTGACTGGTTTAAACCGTATACAAAAGTAAAAAATACTTCTTTTGATGGTAACGTTTCTATTCAATGGTACGAAGATGGAATAACAAATGTTGCCTATAATTGCATCGATCGCCATTTAAAAAATCATGGTGATCGTATTGCTCTCATTTGGGAAGGAGATAATCCACATCATGATAAAAAAATAACCTATAATGCGCTTTATGAACATGTCTGTCGTTTTGCCAACATCTTAAAAAACCATGGAATTAAAAAAGGCGATAAAGTTACCATTTATCTCCCAATGATCCCCGAAGCGGTTTACGCTATGTTAGCCTGTGCTCGTATTGGAGCCATTCATTCGGTCATTTTTGCTGGATTTTCTGCTGAAGCAATAGCAGGACGCATTATTGATTGCGAATCAACCTTCATTATTACCGCAGATCAAGGCTTGCGTGGAGGAAAACGCATTAACTTAAAAGACAATGTTGATCATGCTATTGAAATAGCAGCACGCCATCATGTGCATGTCGATCAAGTCATAGTCATACGACGCACCAGTGGAACAATAAATTGGGTAGAAGGGCGTGATTTTTGGTACCATGAAGAAATTTCTCATGCCCAAACAGATTGTCCACCAGAAAAGATGAATGCTGAAGATCCACTTTTCATTCTTTACACTTCTGGTTCAACAGGAAAACCCAAAGGTGTTTTACATACAACAGCTGGCTATCTTGTTTATGTCTCGATGACACATCAATATGTTTTTGATTATCATCCTGATGAAGTTTACTGGAGCACCGCAGATATTGGCTGGATTACCGGCCATTCTTATTTAGTTTATGGACCTCTATGCAATGGTGCAACCACTTTAATGTTTGAAGGTATCCCTACTTTTCCTGATCGTAGCAGATTTTGGGAAATCGTTGATAAACACAAAGTGAATACGCTCTATACCGCACCAACTGCCATTCGCGCTTTAATGGGTGCTGGTGATTCTTTTTTAGAAAACTCTAAACGAACGTCCTTACGTCTTCTAGGAACTGTAGGAGAACCGATTAATCCAGAAGCATGGGAATGGTTTTACCATAAGGTTGGCAACAACCACTGTCCTATTCTCGACACATGGTGGCAAACAGAAACAGGAGGGCATATGATTACACCTTTGCCTGGTGCAACAGCGCTCAAAGCAGGTTCAGCTACACGACCTTTCTTTGGTGTTCAACCACAAATCATTGATAACCAAGGAAATATTTTAGAAGGTGAAGGTGAAGGTAATCTCTGTATCATTGACTCATGGCCTGGTCAAATGCGCACCCTCTACAATGACCATGAGCGTTTTATTCAAACCTATTTTTCAGCCTATAAAGGAAAATATTTTACAGGCGATGGCTGTAGACGTGATAGCGATGGCTATTATTGGATTACTGGACGTGTTGACGACATTCTCAATATCTCTGGACATAGGTTAGGAACAGCTGAAATTGAATCAGCCCTTGTGTCTCATCATGCTGTTTCAGAAGCAGCAATTGTTGGCTATCCTCATCCCATTAAAGGGCAAGGAATCTACAGTTTTGTCACCTTAATGGAAGGTATAACTCCAAGTGAAGAATTGCACAAAGATCTAATTCAACATGTCAGAAAAGAAATCGGTGCTATTGCCTTATTGGACAAAATTCAGTTTGCCCCTCAATTACCCAAAACGCGATCAGGAAAAATTATGAGACGTATTTTACGAAAAATCGCGGAAAATAATTTTGATAATCTAGGAGATATTTCAACCCTTGCTGAACCACAAGTCATTGATGATCTGATTGCCAACTGCCAAAACAAAAAGGCTACAGCTTAAATCAAAATATCCATGGTGGCTCTAGCATCTCTGACAGAGCCACCGTGAATTTTACTCAAAAAGAAAATGCTACAGAGAATAATATTCTCAAGATCTCTACAACAAACAACACTTCTCAATATAAATCGGTAAAATTTGCAAAAGAAATATTGAAAACTGTAAAGTATATGTACCTACAACAAATGGATACAATAAGCACAAAATACCCTTTACTCACTGCAAAAACAAAGAAAAATCATAGCTGAATGCAAAACACGTCAAATGATTTGCGTGTTTCTGCTAGAATCACCGCGATATTCCTGCTAAAATAGTTTTCAAAAAAGGGAAGCGTAACAAAAAATGATATTCTCAATGTCTCTGAAAATAGACAATATTTCTGAACATAAACAGGAAATGATTGCAGGGAAAGCATTGAAGACTGTAGAGTATATGCGTCTGCAAAAACTTAAAACAATGAGAGCAAAAAGTTCTACAGGCATACAAATAAGAAGCAGAAGTGGTGACGACAAGTGATTCATTTTGAAAACGTCGGCCTGCGCTATGGAATGGGGCCTGAGGTTCTTCGTGATATTAGTTTTCATATTCCTCCAGGATCATTTCAATTTCTCACAGGCGCCTCTGGAGCCGGTAAAACATCGTTGATGCGTCTTATGTTTTTGGCGCTTAAACCAACCCGCGGTCATATTGATCTTTTTGGAAACGATACAGCATTGCTCAAACGACAAGAGCTCCCTGCATTACGACAACGTATCGGTGTTGTCTTTCAAGATTTTCGTCTCCTTGATCACATGACCACCTATGAAAATGTCTCTTTACCTTTACGCATTAAAGGGCAAGAAGAAGCAACATATCGCAGTGAAGTAGAAGATCTTCTCTGTTGGGTAGGCCTTGGAAATCATATTCATGTTCTTCCACCGGTTCTTTCCGGCGGAGAAAAACAAAGAGTAGCGATTGCACGTGCACTGATTGATCAACCTGAAATTCTTTTAGCTGATGAACCAACAGGAAACGTTGATCCCCCTTTAGCAAAGCGTTTATTACGTTTGTTTATTGAATTAAACCGTTTTGGAACAGCTGTCATCATTGCTACCCACGATATTGCGCTGATGGAACAAGTCGCAGCACGGCGTATGCTTCTCCATAACGGACGGATGACAATTCATGAATAAATCTTTGCTAATTTTTACACGAAATAAAAAAAATACAACAGCGATTATTCCCAGTGACAATATTTCTGGAAAAGCATTAGTTGCAGTGATTGCCATTATGACATTTCTCTCAAGTCTAACATTAATCGGTGTTGATTTAATGCAACGAGCTGCTTATAATTGGGGCAATCAAATTAGCTATGAAGCGACAATTCAAATACACCCCATTGAAAATGTTGATATTGAAAAATCCCTCCGCGATGCAGTTAAATTGGTGAAAACATTTCATGGCGTACAGGATGCCACAATTGTTAACCAAAAAGCCACTGAAGAATTACTCGAACCATGGTTTGGGACAGGTTTAAGCTTAAGGGAATTACCACTTCCTCGACTCATTATTGTAACACTAAAAGAGAATGAAAAGATCGATTTTAACGCGATCAGTCAAGCCATCAAAACACAAATTCCAGGAGGTCAATTTGATGATCATCGTGTTTGGATCGATCGTTTTACAACAATGGCACAGATAACTATTTTCATTGGCTTTATAATTTTAACTCTGGTTCTAGGATCACTTGTACTCACAATTATTTTTGCGACACGCAATGCGCTAGCAGAGAATGCGCATATCATTAATGTCTTATATTTTCTTGGTACAGAAAGCCTTTTCATTTCCCAACAATTTGATTGGCATTTTTTAAAAACTGCACTACGCGGTGCATTATACGGTGGTGCTATAAGTATATTTGTATTTACTGTTTTTTCCTTCTGGACCAACTACAGCCTAGGAAAAACTGAAGCAAGCCAAGTGACCGCTTTGTTTGGGCATGTTTCCATCAGTTCCATCCCTTATGGAAAAATTATTGGACTTATTTTTTTCGTTTCTTTTTTGACAATGCTTACAAATCGCATAACTATTTTGGCACAATTAAAAAAAATTGATCAATGCGAAAACGGCTTATTTTAATTTCATGACCCACAATCTATACGATTCCCAATCATTGATAAAAAATACTCTAGAATCATCTCCTCCAAAGCATACCTCATGCGGAATATGGCGTCTTCACCGTTTATTTCGCTATTTGCCACCCACAGCACTTTTTCTTTTAAGTATAGTTCTTTTCTTCTGCGCTGGTTTTGTTGTTTTTTCTGAAAAAACCGAACGGCTTCAACCACCAACCCCTTTGCCAAAAGCAGATGCAATCATCGTTCTTACCGGTGGAGAAAACCGAATAGAGACGGGACTTAATCTCTTGCAACAAGGGCTTGGTTCGCGGCTTTTAATCAGTGGCGTAAACACGGCAACCAATCTCAATAGATACATACGCAACACGCATATAACTCCCCAGCTCTTCGCCTGCTGCGTTGACATAGGCCATAAAGCGATTAATACAAAAGGAAACGCAGAGGAAAGTGCAGATTGGATCAAACAATACCACTATAAAACACTTTATATCGTCACCCACGATTATCACATGTGGCGCTCTTTACGCGAACTAAAATATTTAATGCCTGATATTAATTTCATTGCTTACCCAGTTAAAAAGAACGATATTGAAAGCCCTATACAACAAGCTAATCAAATACGTATTCTTATATTTCAATATATCAAAACTCTCGAAGTATACATGAGAACCGCATTTTGATCTTAGCACACGGATTTTCTGCGCATTTTTCAATAAATCTCTTCACGATATTAACTATACGCATACGACATTTTCAATCATAGATCATAGGCATCACAGTGATGCTTGCAATTTCAAACCACTTTGCAACAATGTAAATCACAACAAGATATAGAAATAAACTTTCTGCAATCAACACATTGCAACAGAGTAAATGTTAAAATTGAATCTTTTCTTCAAACCCCCTCTCTTAAAAAAACAATGCTATATCACTGAAGTTTTTACTAATTTATTCGGAAATAACACTTTTAAAATACAATCAAAAAGTTGAAACAGCTTCATACTAGATGATTATGACGCTATACTAAAAGCTGCTTTTAAGAAAGATACTGTGATTGCAGAAGGCAGTCTTAAAAAAGAAAGCATCTCATCACTAAGGATTAGGCATAACAAAAAATCGATACATGGCTTATCATAAAGAGCTTTTTAAGCAAAACTCCTATTTCATGAATATACCACCTCATATTCACACGAATAGACAACCTCATTTATGAAAAAACACAAAACCATAAAGATGAAAACCCATTTTTATCTTTACTGTCACCTTTTCATTCAATTTTATGATTTTCAAAAACATCCACAGCAATGTATTTTCAATAAGAAAATTCACATATTGCCTCACACTTTTGTTTACCGCACTATTTAAAGGAATCATGCACTTCACGAACAATATTGTATTGCTCATTGCACACACGCTTGTAAAAAATATCTCTCATTATCCCCAACCCCATCTCATAGCACGACCCTTGAAGGGTATAACGAAAATTTACTGGGAATTACCATCTTTACGCTTAAGAGGAGCGCACCCAAAACATCATGATGACATTACATTTGCTATAGCGACGCAACCAAATCTTACATTGAGATACTTCATAAGAATCATTTTTACCCTTTTCTTCAAAGATATTTATTCACAAGTGGATTACTTTTATGACGTGTAAACAAATGCTTCTTAGATTCATCATAAAAGAATTTGAAATAAGAGAATCCTATGATATTCGAATGTCTCATTAAAAGTACAAAAAGATAATTTATCCTTATAAATCAAAGTTTATAATACAATAACCACTATAATTTTCTGCAATTTCGACACTTAATCGCGTGAGAGAGCAACAACAGGATCAAGTCGTGAAGCTTGCCGCGCTGGAGAAAAACCAAAACATATTCCGATAAGGGTTGAAAAGGTAAGGGATACGACGATTGAATCAAGTGTATAAATCAGATGGATAGGTGCCTTAAAGAGTATAAACAAACCACCGATAGAAAGTCCAAACAGAATTCCCAAACCACCTCCAATGATACAAACCAAAATTGCTTCAATTAAAAATTGCTGCAAAATATCACTCTGACGTGCACCAACTGCCATACGCACTCCAATTTCATTGATGCGTTCCGAAACTGTAACCAGCATAATATTCATCACCCCAATACCACCCACAATCAACGAAATAGCGGCAATTGAAGAAACCAAAAGCGTTAAAATATGTGTACTCTCCATGATACGTTCACGAAAAAACTCAGAATTTCTAATAAAAAAATCTTCCTCACCATGACGCATCACTAAAAAACGCTGGATCATATCCTCTGCTAAATGAGAATCAACATCATCGGAAATTCTTACTGTAATTGCTTGAACCTGTGTTGTTCCAATAAAACGTGTTTGCACGGTTGTATAAGGCAAATAAAGTTGTAACGTATTTGATGCACCTCCATTATTTTGGGGATCTACCACACCAATAATACGTGCAGGAACTTTTCCTACATGGACCACTTTTCCAAGTGGACTCTCATGACTATGAGGAAAAAGAATAGGTATAGCTGCTTTTTCTATCACAAGATCCACTGCTCGATTATGTACACTTTTCTGATCAAACAACCGACCTTGAACAGCATTCAATCCATGTGTCTGAAAGAATTGTTCTCCTACCCCGCTAATCATAGCATTGGCTTCGACTGCCCCAAAACGCACCGTAGAACTTGCTGAAACCTGTGGTGTTACACCAGAAACATAAGGCAACCCTGAAAGAGCTTCTGCATCCGCTTCAACCAAACTGGTTATTTTATCCGATTGTGGATCAGAAAGGCCTTTTCCAGGCAAGATTGTCAATGTATTAGAACCTAAACTTTTAAAATTTTCTAAGATTTTTTCTTGTGTACCATTTCCCAAAGCCACCATTGCAATAATTGCAGCAATACCGATAATCACTCCAAGCATCGTTAAAAAAGTCCGCATTCGGTGTGCATTCATTGCCAACAACGCCATAATAAATGCTTCGCGAAACCGCTCAGAAAAAGAACGAAAAAAACTGAGAAATTGTTGATCTTTTAAATTTTGTTTCTCATGAAAAGATTGATCATTCGTTTTTGTTTTTATTTTTGTAACTTTTGATATATTATCAGCAATGATTTCTCCATCACTAATTTCTATAATACGATCTGCTCTTTCGGCCACCTGCATATCGTGCGTTACAATAACAATGGTGCGCCCTTCTTGATGCAGCTCATCCAAAATGCGTAATACTTCTTGTCCACTTTGTTTATCTAATGCACCAGTTGGCTCATCGGCCAGAATAACCTCTGCATTATTCATCAATGCCCTTGCAATAGATACACGCTGTTGCTGACCACCTGAAAGCTGATTTGGACGATGATTTATACGATCCCCCATACCTAAGCGTGTTAAAAGCTCTTGGGCACGTTTTTTTCTCGTTTCCGGGGCACATCCTGCATAAATAGCTGGAATTTCAACATTACCAAGCGCCGTCAATTCATTAAGCAAATGATAACGTTGGAAAATAAATCCGAAATGATTGCGCCGCAAAGCTGATAATTCATCAGCAGAAAGGGAAGATGTTTCTTTTCCTGAAATACGATAGCGCCCAGAACTTGCTCTATCAAGGCACCCTAGAATATTCATCAATGTGGATTTTCCTGAACCGGAAGCTCCCACAATTGCTACCATTTCACCGCGTTTAATGGTAAGATTAACGCCTTTTAAAATAGTGACAAATGTTTCACCCGCGGGAAACTTGCGTACAATATTTTCCAAAACAATGACGGCATCTGCTTGCTCTGTTTTCATGCTTTAGCTCTCATATTCGCTATGTTCATCAGGAATATCAGGCATCACCCCATCGCTCGAACCAGTGATAACCACATCTCCTTCATGAAGCCCTGAAACAATCTCTGCCACAACTTTGTTATTAAGTCCCACTAACACTTGTTTTGAAACCACCTTATTTCGGCCTACTAAAAGGGAAACCCATGCCTTACCCTCTTTTGTTTCATCACGTAAAGCATCACTTGGAACTAACAAAACATTTTTAGCACGCCCCAAAATAATATGAACTTGAGCTGTCATATAAGTACGCAGAAAATTGTCTGCATTATCAACATGCACAATTCCGTTATAATAGATAGCCGATGATACGAGAGAGCTAGACCCTCCCATGACTCCAGGATTAATGCTTACATCAGCGCGAATTGATTCAGGCGCCGGCTCTATCCTTTCTAAAGTGCCTTCATAACGGCGTTGCGAATTGCCCAAAACTGTAAAATAAAGAGGTTGCCCAGCACTCACTTTAAGAATATCAGCTTCTGAGATTTGCGCTTTGATCGTCATCTTTGACAAATCACCTAAAATAACAATTGTTGGAGCAGACTGAACTGCATTCACATTCTGCCCTTCTTCAACAACAGTTGCTAAAACTGTTCCGTCTGAAGGAGCGGTTATCCGAGTATAATCTAAATTAACCTGTGCACTGTCCACATCAATTTGTGCTTGTATAATTTGCTCTCGAAGTTGAGCAATTTGTGCTTCGCGTACTTTTACTTGTGTTGATGCATCATCAAGATTAGCCCGTGAAATTGCGCGTGCTTCAAACATTTTTTTCTGACGATCAAAATTCTTCTGAGCAAGAGAAAGATGAGCTTCCTGTTCTAATAAATTTGCATAATAATGCGATAACGCTGCTTTTTTTCTTTTCAGATCATTTTCCTGATCGGTAGGATCAATCTCTGCCAAAAGATCCCCTTCTTTCACAACGCTCCCCGGGAAAACACGCATGGATACTACACGTCCTGTCGCACGTGCACCAACAGCTACCAATCGATAAGGACGTACAAGACCAGAAGCTAAAACACTTTCTTCAATATCCCCACGCTTTACCACCGCTGTCATGTAAGTTGGTGAAGATGTTCCAAAAATGAGAGAACGCAACCACAACAGAAAAATGAGAATAACGACACCCGCTAAAAATAAGAAAAGCTTTTTGCGTTTCATAATGACGTTTTTAACTAAATCTTTTTTCATTTTCCTACCTTCGTACGTGTATTTGTAATACCATCAACAACCTCCGGACGTGACACATCAACCGTACCATCCCAACCACCACCCAACGCTTTCATCAGTGCGATATACTGGGTAACCAAAGCAATACGGCTATCTTTAAGTGTCATTTGCGAAGAATAATAGGAACGATTAGCACTTAACAATTCAAAGAAACTAGTATTTCCATTTTCAAAAAGGCGCTTTGCTAATCTTAATGAACGCAAAGAAGCTGTATTAGCAGCAACAAGTTCTTCTAAACGTTTATGTTCTTTTGCCAATCTCACAAGCGCATTTTCGACTTCCTCCAAAGCTCCCAATACAGCAGCCCTATAAGAAATAAAAGCTTGATCACGTTGTGCACGTGCTGCTGCAACAGAAGCAACGACTTGACCGCCATTAAAAAAGGGAAAACGAATACTAGGTCCAAAAGACCAACCAATTGTTGAATTTTTCCATAATTGATCAATTGCCGTTGCTGATGTTGAAATATTACCGGTTAAAGTAAGGGATGGATAAAGATCTGCCTCACGCTGACCAATTCGCGCTGTAGCTTGTGCATATTGACGCTCTGCCCGCCGTAAATCGGGACGTGTTAACAAAATATCAGCTGGAATTCCTGCCGGTATAGGCCATTGCGGTTGTGGAATCTTTGCCCATTTAGCACTTTTTTGTAAAAGATCTTGCAAAGCTGAAGGAACCTGACCAGTTAAAACAGACAGACGATGAATACTCATGGCCAAATTCATTTCCATCTGTGATACATCTGCTTCTGTACTTGCCACTTGCGCTTGTGCATTTGAAAAATCAAGCTCTGAAGCATCTCCTGCTGACAATTTGACACGCATCAGTTCAAAAGTTTTTCGTTGCGATGAAGCGATTTGCCGCACAATTTCTAATTTTTGTTGCCAACCACGCACTTGAACATAATTTGTTGCAACATCTCCCAATAGCGTTACCATTGTGGCACGCATATCTTCCTCAGCCGCATCAAGACCATACCGTGCTGCTTCAACTGCGCGCTTACGTCCACCAAAAAAGTCGAGCTCCCAGCTTGCATCAAAACCACCAAGATATTGATTCAAAGAACTATCAGATGATTTAGAACTGCGCGTTCCTGAAATTGAAGTTGACAAACTAGGAGAAAGAGATCCCGCAGCTTGCCCTAAACTGGCACGCGCTTCGCGAACGCGCGCTTTTGCGATGGCAACATTGTTATTTCCAGAAATCGCATAATCCACTAATGCATTTAAAACAGGATCCTTCAGAGACCGCCACCACCCTGCAAGGACAACAGGGTACTTGGATGTTTGTTCTGATTGCTGTCCCCACGCGGAAGGTACTTTAAAAAATGTCTTTTTATAATTAGGGCCAACCATACACCCTGACAGCACTAAAAAGCACAAAAAAACACTAAAAAATGTACCTATGGAAGCAACCCGCTTTAGATTTCTGATTTGCATAAATGTTCCCACTCACTCAGAATCACTCTTCTACCGATTTATTTCAAATTTATCTACTTATTTCAAATTTAGGATGAAAAATCAAATACAGTTTGTACTGGAACGTGATCAGAAGGAGACACCCACCCCCGTGCCTGACGAAAAATTGCAAGATCAGTAACAAAAGGTACTAAATCTGGAGAAGACCAAATATGGTCAAGACGCCGCCCACGATCAGCAAGTGCCCAATCGCGAGCGCGGTAACTCCACCATGTATAAAGCTTCACCGGAACAGGAAAACGCATACGCATTAGATCAACCCACCCCCCTTGACGACATAAAGCTTGTAAACATTCAGTTTCAATCGGTGTATGGCTTACAACCTTCAATAATTGCCGATGCGACCAAACATCATCTGGTAAAGGAGCTATATTCAAGTCACCTACCAAAAGAGAAGAAAGACCATCTCCCTTATCTGCTTGAATAGAAAACATTTCTTCTAAAAAATCAAGTTTATAACGAAATTTTTCATTGATATTCGCATCAGGTACATCACCTCCAGCGGGAACATACAAATTATGGATTCGTATTTTCTTCCCATAAGCTTCAACAATTACTGAAATATATCGGCAATCTTCCTTTTGACAAAAGGAACGCTTTTCAACACTTTCAAAAGGCACACGTGAAACAATCGCCACACCATTGTAAGACTTTTGTCCACTCAACGCTCTATATTTATAGCCCATTGCTTCAAAAGCTTCATAGGGAAACAAAGCATCTGGACACTTCGTTTCTTGTAGACACAAAACATCTGGAGCAAAGAGATCTAAATATCGCAAAACCTGCTCAATACGCAAACGAACAGAATTAATATTCCAAGTAGCAATCCGAAAAAACATTCACTTCAATTCCCGCCCATTGACACAGCACTATTTTTTCGTGGGAAGTGTGAACATTCCATCAGCAAACCGAACACCCGTCCGTACATTCATGATTTGAACAGTAGTTTCCAAATTTTGTTGATCAACAATTGTCCACTGCCGTAAAGCAGTACCTTTAGAATCAAAAACCATTCTTATTTGCCCTCTTCCAATAGCTTTATCACGCAGAACAATTGTCACCGCTTCTGGATCTTCACGCAATCCAACCAAACGTCCTGATGATGATACATCAATTTTATCACCTAACAAGAACCGCATCGGAGTTTGAGCGAGTTGTGAAAAATTCCACGTATTCAAAGCGCGGTTATTAATACCTACAAATTTTCCATCTGCAATAATCTGTAAAGGTATTTTTTTATACATAAAACGAATTTTCCCTGGACGTTCTAAATAAAAAGTCCCCTTGGACATTTTTCCCTTTGGGCTAAACTGGATAAAATCACCAGTCATTGTTTTAATCGCCGCAAAACGATTAATAATATTCTGTGCCCATGCCACTTTATTGGATGTTTGCGAAAAAGCAAAAAAAGTTGGGCAGAAAAAGAAAAAGAAAAAGATCCCCGTAAACCCAAATATTTTTCTCTGTGGTAAAACAGATGTTTTCATAGAAAATGCTCCTAAGCAATACATATTTATTTTAAACACATGCAACAAATGCCGCATAAATATCTTCTTTTTAAAATATTGTCTGAAAAACTCTCAAAAGATTGCATTCTTCAAAAAATTTCCTCTTCAGAAGACACCAAAATTTCCCGTTTCCCGGCATGATTAGCTGGACCAATGACGCCTTCTTCTTCCATACGCTCAATCAACGAAGCAGCACGGTTATAGCCAATGCCTAAACGACGTTGAATGTAAGAGGTCGAAGCCTTACGGTCACGAAGCACAACAGCAACTGCTTGGCGATAGGGATCATTTTCTGAAGGAGAAGTTAAAGAAATATCTGTATTATTCTCTGTAATTTCTTGTGTAATGGTTTCTAAATAATCGGGTCGTTCTTGCGCTTTAAGATGCATCACCACCTGCTCAACTTCATCATCAGCAACAAAAGGACCGTGGACACGTTGGATACGTCCTCCTCCCATCATGAAAAGCATATCTCCTTGTCCTAACAACTGTTCAGCTCCCTGTTCCCCAAGAATTGTCCGACTATCAATTTTTGAACTCACAGAAAAAGAAATGCGCGTAGGGAAATTAGCTTTAATCGTCCCCGTAATTACATCCACAGAAGGGCGCTGCGTGGCCATAATCACATGAATACCAGCAGCACGCGCCATTTGTGCTAAACGCTGTACAGCCCCTTCAATATCTTTACCGGCCACCATCATCAAATCCGCCATTTCATCAATAATGACAACGATATAGGGCATGGGATTAAAATCAAGTATTTCTGTTTCGTAAACAGGTTCTCCAGTCTCGTGATTAAATCCAACTTGAATGGTGCGCGTTATTGTTTCACCCTGGCTTTTTGCCTCTTTGAGACGCGCATTAAATCCATCAATATTGCGAACACCAACTTTTGACATTTTGCTGTAGCGCTCTTCCATTTCACGCACCGCCCACTTAAGTGCAATAACCGCTTTTTTAGGGTCTGTTACCACCGGAGTTAACAAATGGGGAATTCCATCATAAACTGAAAGTTCCAACATTTTCGGATCAACCATAATGAGACGACATTGCTCAGGTGTCATGCGATAAAGCAGCGACAAAATCATTGTATTAATGGCAACAGATTTTCCTGAACCTGTTGTACCTGCCACCAGCAGATGCGGCATTTTTGCTAAATCTGCAATAACTGTTTCTCCACCGATTGTTTTACCCAACGCAAGCCCTAGTTTTGCTTTGCTTTCTATAAATTCCTGTGCTTGCAAAATTTCCCTTAAATAAACCATCTCACGCGTCGCATTTGGCAATTCTATCCCAATCACATTACGTCCTGGAACCACAGCAACACGCGCTGACACTGCACGCATTGAACGCGCTATATCATCTGAAAGCCCAATGATACGAGAAGATTTAATACCAGCCGCTGGTTCGAATTCATATAAAGTTACCACCGGGCCAGGACGCGCATCAAGAATTTTTCCTTTAACCCCAAAATCTAACAAAACCTTCTCCAGTTCTTGAGAATTTACTTTGAGAGCAGCAGGAGAAAGTTTTGCATCCCTTGCTGTCGGAGGGGCAATTGAAAGATAATCCAAAAGTGGAAGCAGAAAACCTTCCTTTGAAGAGGCCATTACAGTTTTGAGAACATGTCTTTTAACAGGAGAAATGTGCTCCTTATCTTGAAAACTGTTCTCCCCTTTTGTTTTTTCATCAAAGAAAATAGGATCAATCCTATCAAAAGACTTTTCTTGTTTTACAGACGTCTTCTTGAAGAAAAAAAAACGAAAAAAACGAGCTTGTAGAAAATAAAAAAGATGTAAGATAGCCCCCACAGTCGTAGCCCAAAAACCGTACTGTACTCTCTCTACAGAATATTCTTCATCATCTTCTTCTGGTAAATCAAAAACTGGTTCTATAATTTCAGTTTTCTGTCTGCTTTTTTCTTTTCTTTTTCTTGTTGGGCGTCGCCATACCACATTGCCAGCAAAAGCAGCCGTCAAAAAACCTAAAAGAACACACACAATGCCCAAGAGCGCACGTTGAAATGGAGAGGACAAGACTGGGAAAAAGAAAAAAGCAGCATTTAAAATTTTATCACCCAAAACACCTCCTAATCCTATTGGCAACGGCCAATATGTAAAAGAAGCAATAGGTGTCATAAAAGCAAAAGCAATCAAAAAGAAAATCGTTGATACAATCCACAAAAAAAGACGAAAAATCAAATTATGGATACTCTTCTGTGCCAATAAAAGAAACGACCAAAATAATGGCGGCAACAAAACGCAAAGACTTGCCAAACCAAAAAACTGCATAAAAAAATCTGAAAAAATGGCACCAAACCATCCCATAAAGTTTTTAATCTCATTTGCACTTGCATGCGTCAATGATGGATCCGTCACACTCCAAGTAGCCAATGCTAAAACGCAAAAAAGGAGAAAACCCAAAAGCCCAAGCCCAATGAAAACACCAATCTGGCGCAAAAACATTTCAATAAGCCGTGAGCTTTGAGAATTTTGCGCTTTTAATAAATCATAAGGAGAAGAACTTCGGTGCATTCATCTATTCCATATACAAAATCTTTATGTTTAAAGTTATAAATTATGATCGCAAAATATTAAAACCGTTTTAACCACAATCATCATAATAATTTCCTTTATAATATTGTATAAAAGATGATATAAAAGAAAAGTACCTCCTTCGTTTATAGGAACGAACAAATCATAAAAAACGGAAAAAAGCATTGTGTATTCTGATCCCAACAGAGCTGTAAACCCCAACAAAAATATAAAACAATGCGATATTCTTATTGCAGGAGGTGGCGTTGTCGGTATGACGCTCGCAATAGCACTTACACAAGCAGCCCCTGACCTGAAAATAAACATTGTTGATGCCGCTCCTGAAAAGGAAGAACCCTCTTCCAATATGCGTGCATTTGCCCTTGCTGCTGCTTCTACTCGTATGTTCAAACAATTACAATGTTGGGAAAATATAAAGCCTCATGCTCAACCCATTCATTCCATGATAATTACGGATGCATACACAAATGATCCTGTCAAGCCAACTCTTTTAACCTTTGAGGGAGAGGTTACCCCCAATGAACCCTTTGCAACTATGGTAGAACATAGGGATCTCATCACTGCTTTAAAAAAACGTGCCAAAGATCTTAATATTTCTGTAACCAAAAACATACGTGTCATTGATTTTTACCAAGAAAATCAACAAACAATTATCACCTTAAGCAATGAAGAAAACTGGCAAACAAAATTGCTGATTGCGGCTGACGGAGCACATTCAAAATTACGCGCAAAAGCGGGACTTAAAATCTTTTCTCATCCCTATAAACAAACAGCAATCATATGCACAATTGAACATGAAAAGCCTCATCATGGTCAAGCAATCCAGCATTTTTTACCTGCTGGACCTTTCGCTCTACTTCCTCTTAAAGGAAATCGGTCTGCTATTGTCTGGAATGAATACCATAAAACGGCTCAATATTACCTCAAAACTGATGCATTTATTTTCGAAACAGAAATCGAAAAACGTATAGGTCATCGATTTGGAAAACTCTCTTGGAATGGCGAACGTCAAGCTTTCCCTCTCACGCTTTCTCTAACACGCCAATGCGTTAAACCTCGTTTTGCCCTCATTGGTGATGCTGCTCACACAATCCATCCGATTGCAGGACAAGGACTCAACTTAGGATTACGTGATAGCGCCGCACTTGCCGAAATCATTATTGAAACAGCACGATTGGGTCTCGATATTGGATCCTTCACTACACTTGAACGCTATCAAAGCTGGAGACGTTTTGAAACTGTACGTATGGCTCTGAGCAATGATTGGCTAAACCAACTCTTTTCTAATGATAACCTCCTCTTGCGAATGTTCCGCGATGTAGGCCTTGGGTTTGTCAATAAAATGCCCAAAATGAAAAAATATTTCATTCAGGAAGCAGCTGGTCTAACTCCGAATGCCCCACGTCTGTTACGTGGGCTCCCACTCTAAGCATAAACTGTACCTTATACTCTTTTTGCTACCTATAATCATACCTCTCTTTGTGCAAAATAAACTCTTTGCCTATTTGAGGAACAAGAGTTTCAAAGAACACACTATGAGCATCAATGAAATTGTCCTCAACCAATCACTATAGTGCACAATGCATTATGTATGTAAATCTACCATCTACCACACAATCAAAATCTACCATATTGTCAAAGTAAATAAACAACTGTTAGAAAACTGCCTAACCTTTTCGATTCTCAACAATCCTCTTTTCCATTGAGGTATACAACGGTAATTTCAACAACAAATATTGCAAAAACATATAAAAACAAAAATTCCACCCGTAAGAAGAATTCGTTTTTCGAAACAACTCTAAATCACGCAAACAAAAAAACTGAGGTAAATGTTCTCTATAAAGCTTCAAAGAAAAAATCCCAGATCACAAATACATAAAAGCACCCCAAATGCCCTATAAATTTGTATTGCAAACATGCATCTCTATAAACACTACACCTGTATATAGTGAAACAAATTTATTCACACTTTACATGGCTCTATTCAACCACCACAATATTTTAATATATCGATTCGATATTTGACACATTAATCCACAAACTATCGATAAATACACATGGCTAAGCTCACATCTCTTAAGAACCTTAGCCTTGTAAATGAAATATATGTGCTATGTTACTTCTAGTTCTTCAAGCGAATAGCCGCTCTCTAACCATGCTTTAACCCACTTAGGTTTACGCCCGCGCCCATTCCATAATTCCCATTGGTTATTGGGATTTCTATAATAACGTTCTTTGTTCACAAGATCTGCAATATTAATTCCATGCGCACTGGCAATTTCAAGGATTTTTCGCCGCGCATTTAACTTCTCTTTTGCTTGCCGTTTTTTCAATTCAACATCAATCTGAAGACGCATTTCCTGTAGCTCATCAAGATTCATATTTTTGAGATCATTCACCTTTTTACTCCCCTTGCAAAAAAAGAATTATGCTTTGCCATATTTTAAACATAATTATGTACAATTTTTGCCCATTTATTATCAGAAATAAAACTGCGATGAATATATCACTCTCACGGAGATGTGCTTTGAACTGCAAAAGTTTTTCCATTTGTGCTTCAGTTAACACTACTGTACCTCTTTTCGATTCGATTGCTGAAAAGGTTTTGAGTACATGCACTCCTTTACACCTTCCTGATTCTTACAAATCTGCCATCGAAAGTGAATATAAATCGCCATCTTATAAATTATGGCAATACATAACAAAGAACAAGCCCTCTACCTGTAACTGTAGAGAAGTTCGTACCGCCAATAAAAAATACTTTTACATACAGTGGATCTCTGTCTCAAATCAAACTCCCCAAAAAAAAGCAAAATACGCAGAAAAATATACTGTGCAGTTACCCTCAATAAATCAGAAGAAATGGTTATTATTTAGCAATAATATTTTCTCTCATAAAGCCAGTACATGTAATAGTGATTGGCGTGATATATCCGCTTTCACCCCGCATATTAATACGACTAAATACCAATTAACATTCGCCAAAAATATATTTGAAAATAATAAAATCTATAATCGTGAAAAACAAAATTTTGCACTAAAAAGCCTTACTGCGCGAATCTCTAGCGACACTATATGGCACCAAGCAGAAAATCTGCATAAAATGAGCAATTATATCAATAAAAATCTCAATCGCTGGGTGTATCGTTTATGACTATTCCAGATTTCATGATGCTTGCTGCTGCATGTGCACCCGCTATTCATCCTACAACACTTTCAGCTATTGTTATGCAAGAGTCTCAGGGACACATTTATGCAATAGGTATCAATGGCAATCATAAACTATCACACCAACCTTCTACACTTTCAGAAGCAATCACCATTGCTGAAAAACTTAAACATGATGGACATAATTTTGACATAGGTTTGGGACAAATAAATGTCAAAAACTTGGAATGGCTTAATATGTCCCTTTTTGATTTATTTGATCCCTGTAAAAATCTCAAAGCTCTGCAGATTATTCTGACGCATTGCTATGAACGTACGAGAATGAAATACAGTTCTGAACAAACTGCATTACAAGCAGCGCTGAGCTGTTACAGTATGAGAGATTTCAAAAACAGTTTTACAAAATTCTATATGCAAAAAATTACTTCATATGCCGCAGTGCAGGTTCCTGCTCTCGTATCCGTAGGGAATGAATCGCAAAAATTTGTAAAACTTCACGCAGGAGAACCAGAACGAACGGTTAAAACAGAATCTTTTTCTGATTCTCCAGAAGAACTTGCAGATGCATTTGCCCATCAATCAAGTGGTGTCCTTGATGCTTTTACAACAAAAGGCGCCTTTCCATTGAAGAAACAATAGGAATAATGATTTTTGCATTTACGAATGAGAACTACAATTTTGATAAGATACGGTAATGAAAGGTAGATAAAGAAATATTAAAGCTCTAATTAGTAAGATTGAACGAAATTTCTTCTAATTGAGGGCAGAAATAATGAAAATGATAGAACAAAACAGCGTTGATAGAGCATTCAATCAGAAAGCAGCACGTGAAATTACAGTTGTGATGCATTCAGAAAGAGAGTGGTATTTTACGTTTGTTGCAGATGATCCAGTAACCGGAGAACCAAATAGATATACACTTCTAACACAGAGAGGAAAACTAAGAACTTGGGCTGACCCAAAATATCTTTTTAAGTTTCTTCATGAAAGAGGAGTGGTTTATGGCAGTTTTAAACTTAATGAGGATAAAAAATATGAAACAATTAAAGATTCTTCCAATGACAGTTCATAATAAAATCATTGCAACTGCTGCAACTTTGACAATGTTTTTTATGACACATCCTGCATATGCGCAACTTACAAACGCTAAAGGTGTTTTAGAGAAATTTCGGGATCAATTGAAAATAATTGTTCCTATTGCCGCTACTGTTATACTTTTAGGTTTAGCAATTGGTTATGCTGGACGATATATCGAAAAAGACACTTTTGTACGGTGGGCAATCGGCGTCATTGTCGCTGGGTCAGCTGCTGAACTTGCGAATCTATTGTTCACAAAATAGTGAAACCCTGTAACACAAAACATTTTTTATTCAGGAAAAACTATTTTTGTGTGCACATGGTGAAAACATTACTTCTACTAAAAAAGGCCATGTGTATTTATTGATTAGGATAAGCAACATGAAACAACCCTATATTCTTCAATCGAAAGCTAGTAATAAAGTCGCCACAGTTATTACTATTACGACCCTATTTTTTATGACGCATCCTGCATTTGCTCAAGCAAACGGTTTAAAAAAAGCGCAAGATACTTTAAAATCGTTCAAGGACCAATTGGATATCATAATTCCTATTGCTGCTACTGTTATACTTTTAGGTTTATCAATTGGTTATGCTGGACGATACATCGAAAAAGACACTTTTGTACGGTGGGCAATCGGCGTTATTGTCGCTGGATCAGCTGCTGAACTTGCGAATCTATTATTCACAAAATAATGAAGCCCTATAACAAAAACATTTTTTATTCGGAAAAAGCTAATTTTTGTATGCCACATGGTGGAAACATTACTTCTACTATAGAAAAAACTCTTTTTAAAAACTTTAATATTAATTGGGATAAACGATATGAAACAATTAAAGATTAACAATAAAGCCACCACAACTATTATAGCTATGTCTGTGTTTTTTATGACACATCCTGCATATGCACAGCTTGCAAATGCTAAAAGTGTTTTAGAGAAATTTCGGGATCAATTGAAAATAATTGTTCCTATTGCCGCTACTGTTATACTTTTAGGTTTAGCAATTGGTTATGCTGGACGATACATCGAAAAAGACACTTTTATACGGTGGGCAATCGGCGTTATTGTTGCTGGGTCAGCTGCTGAACTTGCCACGATGTTATTTAAAGCAAATGCATAATATAAGTTACTATTTTTATTAAGAAATAAAGCTAATAGTAAATAATTTTAAGTATTAATTTTATGCTGCAAAGAAAGAACACTGTTTATGAAAACTTTGATAAACAATATGAAGATTAACAATAAAGCCGCCACAACTATTGTAGCTATGTCTGTGTTTTTTATAACGCATCCTGCATATGCACAGCTTGCAAATGCTAAAGGTGTTTTAGAGAAGTTTGAGGAACAATTAAAAATAATTATTCCTATTGCTGCTACTGTCATACTTTTAGGTTTAGCAATTGGTTATGCTGGACGATACATCGAAAAAGACACTTTTATACGATGGGCAATTGGCGTTATTGTCGCTGGCTCAGCTGCTGAACTTGCTAAGCTGTTGTTTTCCTCTAACTAATTGAAACAAATATGAAAAAGGTTTGTTAAAAATCGAAGTCTGCATCTATTCTCTATCCATTGTAAATATACCCATGATAATTTTTTATTATACTGTAAAAAAGGATATTGTTTATGATTACTTCAATCGTAATGAGAATAAAAAATTTTAAAAGACCAAATATTCTTCAAACAAAATCTGACCATAAAATCAGTGCTTCTTTTGTAACTCTGATCACAGCTTTAGCAACGCAATCTGCGTTTGCCAAAGAAAAAGTTAATAATGTAGATGTTTTCATAGGTATACAATACGGGCTAAGTATGATTGTTCCTATTGTAGGTGCTGTTCTTTTTTTACTTCTATTCATCCTTTGTATTTTTCGCATCATCGCGCGAGCAACATTCGTACGATGGGCTTTCAGTGTTATCATTGCTAGTACAGCATTTTATATTACTCATATATTATTCCACATCACCTAATCGGAGTTATTCATGAAACCGCAAAGGCAAAAAGAATTTCCTTTGTTTAAAGGAGCAACGCGCGTTCCAACAGTTTGGGGTGTACCAATGATGCCCCTCATATTTATGGTTATAAGTGTTGCTGCTGTTGCTATGACTATAAATATCTTTTTGTGGCTTATTGCAGTTCCGTTGTGGTTTATTATGGTACAAATTACCAAAAATGATGATAAAGCATTCCGCATTTGGTGGTTGTGGATTGATACCAAATTACGCAACCGTAACAAGAAATTTTGGGGTGCATCAAGTTACAGCCCCTCTAACTATCGCAAAAGGAGATAAGCATGACAGCTGTTGAAAGCAGCAAGCGGCTTGCATCAGAAACACCTGTAAGCTTGTTTATACCCTATTCACACCACGTGACAGACACGATTATTTCTACAAAAAATGCGGAGTATTTATCAATCTGGAAGATTGATGGGCGCTCACATCAAAGCGCTTCGGAAGAGGATATTTTTCAATGGACTAAAGAGCTTAATAACACTCTGCGTGGTATTGCATCGGCCAATTTATCATTGTGGACACATATCGTGCGCCGCCGTGTTTATGAGTATCCTGATTCAGGATTTGATAAACTATTTTGTTATCAACTTGATGAAAAATACAGGCAAAGCTTTACTGGCTATAATTTAATGGTCAATGACCTGTATCTAACTGTTGTTTTCCAGCCAATAGCTGACAAGATTATGTCATTTTTTTCTCAGCATGAGCGTGAAACCCTTGATCAGAAAAAGATACGGCAAGAATCTTGTATAAAAGCTCTCAATGATATCAATCACACCTTAGGTCAATCATTAAAACGCTACGGAGCAGAACTTCTTGGTGCTTATGAAAAAAATGGGCATGCTTATTCTTCTGCGCTTGAATTTCTCGGAATGCTTATCAATGGCGAGTACCGACCTATGCCAATATGTCATGATCGTTTTGCTGATTATTTATCCATCAATCGACCTTTCTTCTCAAAATGGGGTGCATTAGGTGAACTGCGTACAACCACTGGAACACGTCGATTTGGAATGGTGGAAATTAAGGAATACGACTCTACGACTAAACCAGGACAACTTAATGTTTTGCTGGAAAGCGATTTCGAATTTGTGTTAACACAGAGCTTCTCTGTACTCTCACGACATGCGGCCAAGGATTATTTGCAACGGCATCAGCGTAATCTTATCGACGCACGCGATGTAGCAACAAGTCAAATTGAGCAAATTGATGAAGCGCTTAACCAGCTTGTCAGTGGACATTTTGTCATGGGTGAACATCATTGCACCTTGACACTCTATGGTGATACAGTCCAACAAGTTCGTGACCATATGGCAAAAGCGAGTGCGGCACTGCTAGATGTTGCAATATTACCAAAACCTGTAGATTTAGCCATAGAGGCTGGTTATTGGGCACAACTTCCCGCGAATTGGAAATGGCGACCACGTCCTGCACCAATTACATCACTGAATTTTTTATCATTCTCATCTTTTCATAACTTTATGTCAGGTAAGCCAACTGGAAACCCATGGGGTCCAGCCGTTACAATTCTTAAAACAACAAGTAAAACGCCACTTTATTTCAATTTTCACGCATCAAAACTTGAAGAAGATTCAACAAACAAGCGCTTACTTGGTAATACCGCTCTAATCGGACAATCTGGTTCTGGTAAAACTGTATTGCTCGGATTTCTGTTAGCACAAGCACAAAAATTTAAGCCGACAACCGTTGTTTTTGATAAAGATCGTGGCATGGAAATTGCTATTCGGGCAATGGGAGGTCGATATTTATCATTTAAAGCTGGTAAACCGAGTGGTTTTAATCCATTCCAGCTTCCCCCCACACAAGATAATCTGATTTTTTTAAAACAATTTGTTAAAAAATTGGCAGAAGCTGGTGGCGAAGTTACGCACCACGATGAAGAGGAAATCAACCAAGCTATCACATCTATTATGAGTAGCAATATTGATAGGTCATTGCGTCGCTTGTCTTTTCTGGTGCAATTCTTACCAAATCCGCATCTAAATGATTATAACGCACACCCATCTGTTCATGCTCGCTTAATAAAATGGTGTGAGGGTGGTGATTATGGATGGTTGTTTGATAATCCAAACGATGCACTTGATCTTTCAACACATCAAATTTACGGCTTTGATATTACCGAATTCTTAGATAACCCAGAAACTCGTACTCCAGTGATGATGTATTTGCTCTACCGCACAGAAGGAATGATTAGCGGACAGCGCTTTATGTATATTTTTGACGAATTCTGGAAACCTTTGCAAGATCCGTATTTTGAGGATTTGGCAAAAAATAAACAAAAAACTATCCGTAAACAAAATGGTATTTTTGTTTACGCTACACAAGAGCCTAGCGATGCCTTGGAAAGTAATATCGCCAAAACGCTCATTCAGCAATGTGCAACTTACATCTTTCTAGCCAATCCTAAGGCAAATTATGAAGATTATACAAAGGGCTTTAAACTTACAGATGCTGAGTTTGAACTTATCAAAGGAATTGGTGAATTTAGTCGCCAATTCCTCATAAAGCAGGGAGATCAATCCGCGCTCGCAGAACTTAATCTTGGCAAATTCCAAATGACAATTGATGGAAAAACTATCGAACGGGATTTTAGTGACGAACTTCTAGTGTTATCGGGAACGCCTGACAATGCAGAGTTTGCCGAAAACATTATCGCTAAAGTAGGCGACGATCCAGCAGTGTGGTTACCAATTTTTTTACAACATGTAAAAACTGATAGGAGGGAAACATGAAAAGAGTAATCATTTTAATAATAGCAGCAGTTTTTGGAGCAACAAATTCAGCAATGGCTTTTTGGGGAGCTGGAGCAGCAGATTTAAGTGCATCAGTTCCATCTTTGCCTAATTTTTTTTGGAGTTCACCCCAAAAAAAACCGTCTAAAAAATCTTCCCCACCACAACACTATATAGAAATTATCAATTTAATAAAACAGCAGCTTGAGGTGAACAAAAAACAGTTTGAACAAGCGAAAAAAACAAATAACTCTATTATGAGCAATCAAAAATCTAAGGTTACACAAGCAGACCACAACAGTTTTTTTCTCAAAAATCCAGAATTGGTCTACAAAAACGGTCAGTCAGATATATCTGCATTGCTTACAAATATTTTGCAAGAAGAAGAAATTTCTACCTCTATTGGTGAATCTCGCAATTCTATCGGTAAACGCATCCAATATGCAACTGCCATCGATAAAGCTGTGAGTTTAAAAACTTTTCAAGAAACAGAAAATCGTTTTCAGCAAATCTCAAAACTCGTAGAACAAATAAATACAACAGTCGATCTAAAAAGTATTGCAGAATTGCAGGCACGCATAAAAGGCATGTTAGCTATGGTTCAAAATGAGGCAACAAAATTACAAATGGTCGCACATTCACGCAATGCAGAACAAGCACTTATCAGTCAGCAAAAGCAAAAACGCAACATGCAAATTCTTAACAGTAAAAATAGAGAAATGCCTATTATAAAATCAATAAGATAAAATTTTTATAAAAGATTTATCCTATGCCATCCGTTTGTTAGCTTCGTTCTCGGGAAAAACTGAATATATAATATCAGATTATTCTCTCAACATTCTGAAGAAACACACAAGAGTTTAATCTACCCCAAAACAATTCCAATGAGAAATGCTAAGTTAAAACATACGATATGTACCTATTTTTCAAGATAATGGAAAACTAAAAATTCGCTAAAGAGGAATGCTATGGACTTCAGAATGTTTGCGCAACTTTTCGGTCACATTGATCAAGCAACAAAAACATATGTCATGGACATTTCCTCAAAAGTGATTACGACAATTACACCCTTCGTATCAATCAGTATTACTATCGCTTTCATTATATATGGATGGCTCATCATGCGTGGTGCGATAGATATGCCAGTCTCTGAGTTCCTAAGCCGTTGCTTGCGGATAAGCATTATTACTTCAATGGCATTGTCTGTAGGACTTTACCAAAATGAAATTGCGAATTTGATAATAGAAATGCCCCATGATTTGTTAAGTACTTTAATAAAAAATCCACCAGACAACAATAAATTAATCAACTTGATTGACAAAGTAGCTGAAAGAGGATTCGAATGTGCAAGCAAAGCTTTCGAAGAAGCTGCTTTCTTGGATGCTGGTGGACTGCTGTATGGTCTCTTTGGTATCCTTATCTTGCTTGCAACAAGCTTCTTAGCCGCAATCGGCGGTGCATTCATCTTAATGGCAAAAATCGCACTTATATTACTCGTAGGACTCGGACCATTCTTTATCATTGCCTTACTCTGGCAACCAACCTATCGCTTTTTTGAGCAATGGATAGCCCAAATCTTAAATTATACAATTCTCATCGTGCTCCTAGCCACCGTATTTACTTTGATGATGGATATCTTTGCAAATTATATGACCGATCTGAAATTCGATGGAAAGCAAAATGTAGGATATGCCCTTGGTGGTGCTCTCATATTATCCATTATATCCATTGTACTGTTGTTCAAATTGTCAAGCATTGCCAATGCGTTGGCAAAGGGTGTGACATTTGGACACCTCTGGAGATTAAATGCCATAGGAAGCAATCCCTCCCGTAACAATACCACAACAAAATAACCCGTTAGCGTATTAAAGAATATAGGTTCTACAGTTAATCGTTTCTGTAAACAAAATTAAATTCAAGAAAATAATAACAATAACACGACATATATTTACTATTCAAAATTGAAATAATGATAATAAAGTGTTAGATTAATGTTTGCAGTTAAAAAAGAGGAATGTTAGAATGAAACAAATCATTTTTACAATTTTGATTGTAAGTTTTTTATCGGCTTGCGGATCTGTTCCAAAACCAAAGCAACCAAGTAATTGGAATCGTATACCTGTTAATAAAATAATCCCTGCCGAAATTCAGCGAGGAAGCATATGAAAAAAAAACAAGTTAAACCAGTAAAAGCCGAACAACTTAACAGTTATTATGAAGAAAGTCGTGGCTTGGAACGTGAACTCATAAGCGAATTTATAAGGTCGCGCAAAACAGCATGGCGTGTAGCAGGTGCTATTGGTATTTTTGGCTTATTTGGCATGATGTGTGGGGTTGTTGGTTTTTCTCAACCAGCTCCAACTCCTTTAGTGCTACGCGTTGATAATGCGACAGGTGCTGTTGATGTCATTTCTGTAATGCGTGAGCATGAAACTAGCTATGGCGAAGTTGTGGACAGATACTGGCTCAATCAATATGTGCTTAACCGTGAAACTTATGACTACGACACCATTCAGTTGAACTATGATACTGCAGCGCTTTTAAGTGCTCCTACTGTTCAACAAGAGTTTTACAAAATTTATGATGGTGAAAATGCACGCGACAAAGTGCTTTCCAACAAAGCACGCATTACAGTTAAGGTACGCTCAATCCAACCAAATGGGCGTGGTCAAGCGATCGTGCGTTTTACGACGCAACAACATGACAGCAATGGCGTAGCTGAACCAAAACAACACCAAATCGCGACAATTGGCTACACTTATGTTGGTGCACCAATGAAATCATCTGATCGATTACTTAATCCCCTCGGTTTCCAGGTCACAAGCTACCGCTCTGATCCAGAAGTACTTTTGAATAATTGAGGAATTAATTATTATGAAAAAACTTGCATTTATTGCTTTGCTGTCTTCGCTTTCCTCATTTTATACGTTGCCCGTACAAGCACTTAAAACCCCATCCAATTCACAATATGATCACCGTATTCGCTATGTGACTTATAACGTAGCTGATGTAGTTCAAATTGAAACTGTCCTTGGTGTAGCAACACATATCATCCTTGAAGAAGGCGAACAATATATCACCCACGCTTTTGGTGATTCGGATGCCTATGCTTTTGCACATAAAGGGCGTCATATCTTTATTAAACCCAAAGCAGAACTTGCTAATACGAATCTCATCGTTGTAACCGACAAACGCAGCTACAAATTCCGACTACAGTTTCGAAATGATCGTGCTGGAGCTACTTATGAATTAGCTTTTCACTATCCCGACGCAAATACCCAAAAATCACATGAGAACAGCCAACGTCTTGCTATTGAACGTGGTTTTTATCAAGACGTGAAAGGTTATAACCTGAGCTATACTATGAGCGGCAACCAAGATATTGCTCCGATCAACGCTTGGGATAATGGACGTATTACCTATTTCAAATTTCCTACTAACATGGACATGCCATCAATTTACGTAGTGGATGCTGAAGGCAATGAAAGTTTAATACCGCGTACTGTTGTAGGAAATTCTAATGATATTATCGCTGTTCATAAGGTTAATCCTAAGTGGCTTATACGACTTGGCAAACGTGCTTTGGCTATTTTCAATGAAGCCTACGACCCTAATGGTATACCAAATACAACTGGAACAATATCCTCGGTAGTTCACCGCATCAATAAAGGAGGAAAATGATGTTCGAAAATAAGAAAGGAGATGAAATCAACAAAAGTGCAAAATTGGATTACACTGAACAAAAGCATATTGAAGGTGCGTATGGTAGCTCAGAATTAGGTTTAGAACGCCGTCCAACAATTCCTGGTGCACGCGCATTATTGATGGTAGGACTTATTGTCATAGTAGCAGTACCAATTGCTTTAACTTGGAAAGCATTAAAAATGCGTAATGCTGTAGACGTTGAAGAAGAAAAGCCACAACAAACGGTGCAACAAATTATACCAAGTTATACCCCTAAAGTTATAGAAGAACCGAAGCTTGTAGAAGAAATTGAAAAACCAACACAAATAGAGGATAAAACACTTGAGATTCCACCAGCTTTGGCTAAGCTTATTCAAACAACGATTCCACCACATTTGATCAAAGATTCTGAAGAATTGGCGCGCCAGCGTATGTTAAGTTCAGGTCTTAACAACGGTGGTAGTAGTGAAAGCTCTACAGAAGATTCAAGAAATAGTGCATCTAAAAATGATAGAAATAGTGATGTATTATTCGATCAACTCCAGCCTGTACGTTTAGGTCAATCACACGCAGTTCAGCTTCGTAACCGTGATCTCTTGATTACGCAAGGAACGCAAATAGATTGCGTTCTGGAAACAAAGATCATTACATCACAGCCGGGAATGACAACATGTCATTTAACACGTGATGTTTATTCTACGAGCGGTCGCGTTGTTTTGCTAGATCGTGGTTCTAAAGTTGTCGGCTTTTACCAAAGTGGTATACAACAAGGACAAACGCGCGTCTTTGTACAATGGTCGCGTATTGAAACACCTTCTGGAGTTATTGTTAATCTGGATTCACCCGGCTCTGGTCCCCTTGGAGAAGCTGGCATTGGTGGCTGGATCGATAGACATTTTTGGGAACGATTCGGTGGTGCAATTATGGTGAGTATAATTGGTGATTTAGGAGACTGGATGAAAAATAAAATTGGTTTAGAAAATGAAGACAAGAAAAAATCACAATCTCAAAACACACAGAGTGCTGAATCAGTAATTACCGATGTTCTTCAAAACTCCATAAATATTGCACCAACACTTTACAAAAACCAAGGCGAGCGGTTGAATATTTTTGTTGCTCGCGACCTGGATTTCAGTGATGTCTACAGCCTCGTTACACGCTAATCAAATACAGAAAGATCAAGCAGTTGCACAGCTTCTGCAGCCGCTTGATCGCTTCTTAGAAGATCCGAAAATTACTGAATTATCAATCTGCCGTCCCTGTGAAGTGTGGACAAAAGACTTTAAAGGTTGGCAGATGCATAGCGTACCAGAGTTAACAAATGCTTTTTTACAAACGCTTATCACGGCCATTATCGTTTATAACGGTATGGCACCTAGAAGCATTAATTATGTGCTGTTGCCCGGAGGGCAGCGCGGTACAATTGTGCAAACACCAGCTGTCATCGATGGCACACTCTCTTTTGTGATTCGTAAACATTCTCTCACAGTTAAGACGTTAGAGGATCTCAACAAAGAAGGTGCTTTTGAAACTTTTACCGACGTAAGCTTCAATAAGCCTTCGGAAAAAGAAGCAAATGACTTTTTATCAAAGCAAGATTTTACGCGATTGGAGCCATTTGAGGTTCAACTTCTGGGTCTCAAACGTGATAGAAAAATTCTCGAATTTTTAGAAGAATGTGTACTTCGTAAACGCAATATTATCATTGCAGGCAAAACAGGATCAGGCAAAACAACATTTGCTCGCTCCTTAATTGAAAAGGTACCAGTAGAAGAGCGCATTATCACAATTGAAGATGTTCATGAACTTTTTCTACCAAATCATCCAAACCATGTACATATGATTTATGGTAACAGTGCAGGTCGTGTGTCTCCTGATGAATGTCTCGATGCATGTATGCGTCAATCACCTGACCGTATCTTTCTCGCTGAACTACGTGGCAACGAAGCATGGGAATATCTCAACTCACTAAATACTGGACACCCAGGATCAATTACAACTACACACGCCAACAGTGCTTTGCAAACATTTGAGAGATGTGCCACACTAATCAAAAGATCAGAAGTTGGCCGACAACTCGATCTAGAAATGATAAAGATAGTACTTTACACAACAGTGGATGTGGTATTGTTTTTTAAGGATAGAAAGCTCTCTGAAGTTTTTTATGATCCTATTTTTTCTAAATCAAAGGTAACTTAAAATAAAACCCTTCTCGCATTACTGCGAGAAGGGTTCAATAGCAGCCATGAGGAATTGTTACGGTTTTTTACACTCAAGTTCAGTAGGGGTAATCTTCTCCCTATTCTATTTTCCTCTTTTATGTGTATTTAGCGCTCTTGTAATATAGAAAAGGGAAGTTTTGTGATAACCACACCATCATCATAAAAAACCAAATTATTTACAAAATTCTCATTATTTTTGAGAACTTTTTCTACGCATTAAAAAAATATGCATCTTGTCATATGCTATGGATAAATAACGGCGATGCTAAAAATCATTTTTATATCATATGCGGCTCACTTATAAAAACAAAACATGCATCTAAAAATACCTTGCATCGATTTTACAGCCGCCGATATAAACCAATCAAATCTACGGTTTCTTTTTCGACACCACCTTGCATAACTGCTACAACACGTTGACTTATAAAGAGATGGGCCAACTTGCAGATCACATCTCAACTATGAGAGCAATGTTCTAAGGAAAAACTCACAAAAAATCATATATACCTACACCTAAACAGGCTTAAAAAGCACAAACCTCTAAAATAAAAAAATTTTAATAACCCTATGATAGACCATATAAACAACAAACAATAATTACTTATATCATCAATATTTGCTGTAAAATTCCATCTTTCATGTAGAGAAATAATCAGATATTTTTATCTGTTCAAACAAGTGCATATGTACACAAGTACATTAAGAGAAATCGACAAATCTCAATAAAAATAATAGCCTAAAGTCATCTGTTTTCACAAATAAAAGTGAGATTATACACCCATAAAATTAAAAAAATAAAGCATAACTTCTACTAAATTGAATCATATAAGAATATCACACCATCGGGACCATTGATCTATTATCAATAATGTATTTTCTTAAAAACTTTTCCTAAACACAAAATGCTTTATTTTTTTATAATTTTTCATTCTCATAAGAAATTTGATAAACTCTACAAAACAAACCCGCACAACACCTCAAAAAGCAAAAAAGTATGCATCAAAACTTCATTCTTGCTCCATACCTTATTTTTAATAATCAATATATTTTTAAAGGCGGCGTTCAACCATAAGCTTTTTAATCTCAGCAATCGCTTTAGCTGGATTTAACCCTTTTGGACAAGTTTGCGCACAATTCATAATTGTGTGACATCGATAAAGCCGAAAAGGATCTTCCAAGTTATCAAGACGCTCACCGCACATTTCATCACGCGAATCAGCAATCCAGCGATAAGCTTGAAGCAGAATAGCCGGTCCCAAATAACGATCGCCATTCCACCAATAACTCGGACATGATGTCTGACAACAAGCACACAGAATACACTCATAAAGACCATCAATTTTTTGACGATCGTCATAACTTTGCAACCACTCTTTTGCAGGCTCTGGAGAAACGGTTTGCAACCAAGGCTCAATGACGCGATGTTGCGCATAAAAGCGCTTCAAATCAGGAACCAAATCTTTCACTATAGGCATAGAAGGAAGAGGATACACTTTAATTGGATGTTTCACATCATCCATGCCTTTTGTACAAGCCAGTGTATTTGTGCCATCAATATTCATCGCACAGGAACCACAAATACCCTCACGACAAGATCGACGAAATGTCAAAGTCGGATCAATATGATTCTTAATAAATAACAGCCCATCAAGAATCATTGGACCGCAAGCTGAACGGTCCACATAATAGGTATCAAGATGTGGATTTTCCTCATCATCAGGCGACCAACGGTAAACATGAAATTCTGTTAATTGTGTAGCACCTTCAGGCTTAGGCCAAACCTTTCCAGTTTTTACTTGTGAATTTTTGGGAAGCTTAATTTGTACCATAATTCATTCTCCCCTTAGTAAACGCGTTTTTTAGGCGCAATGCGCTTTAAATCGATACCACCATCTGCTTCCGATGTTAACGGCTCCACATGGACAGGGCGATACGACAATGTCACCTTTCCTTCTTTCGATAAATGCGAAAGTGTATGTTTACGCCAATTTTTATCGTCACGCTCTGGATAATCTTCACGTGCATGCGCTCCCCGACTTTCTAGACGCGCTTCTGCTGAATAAACAGTCATAATTGCATTAGCCATGAGATTTTCAAGCTCTAATGCTTCAACCAAATCAGAATTCCATATCAATGAACGATCTGTCACTTTGAGATCAGATAATTCACCCCAAATTTGACTTATTCTTTGGCATCCTTGTTTCAAAGAATCTTCCGTACGAAAGACAGCAGCATCTTCCTGCATAGTACGCTGCATTTTTTCACGTAATACGGCTGTTGGTGTCCCTCCTTGAGCAAAGCGTAAACGATCAAAACGCGCCATAATTTCGTCAACAGCTGATTCATTAAGAGGTGGAATTTCTGCATCTTTATCAATTACTTCACCAGCACGAATCGCAGCTGCACGCCCAAACACAACAAGATCAATCAATGAATTCGAACCCAAGCGATTGGCTCCATGGACAGAAGCGCAACCTGCTTCACCTACTGCCATCAAACCCGGTTGAATACAATCAGGTGCATTGGCAGTTGGATTGAGAACTTCTCCATAATAATTTGTAGGAATACCACCCATGTTATAATGAACCGTTGGAAGAATAGGAATAGGTTCTTTTGTCACATCAACCCCTGCAAAAATCCGTGCTGACTCCGAAATTCCTGGCAAACGCTCATGTAATACAGCAGGATCAATATGATTAAGAACCAAATAAATATGATCTTTCTTCGCTCCAACCCCACGCCCTTCACGAATTTCCAGCGTTATACAACGAGAAACAAGATCACGTGAAGCCAAATCTTTAAAGGAAGGGGCATAGCGCTCCATAAAGCGCTCACCTTCAGAATTTACTAAATAGCCGCCTTCACCCCGAGCTCCCTCTGTGATTAAACAACCAGAACCATAAATACCTGTAGGATGAAATTGAACAAACTCCATATCCTGAAGTGGTAACCCCGCACGCGCGATCATCCCGCCACCATCCCCCGTACATGTATGAGCGGATGTTGCCGAAAAATAAGCACGTCCATAGCCACCAGTTGCAAGAACAACCATTTTAGCAGAAAAACGGTGTATAGTACCATCATCGAGATTCCAAGCAATAACCCCCGTGCACACACCATCAGTCATAATCAAATCAAGTGCGAAATATTCAATAAAAAACTGTGCATTATGTTTTAAGCTCTGCCCATAAAGTGTATGCAAAATTGCATGCCCTGTACGATCGGCTGCTGCACAAGTACGTTGAACAGGTGGCCCTTCTCCAAACTCTGTTGTATGCCCACCAAAAGGACGTTGATAAATTTTTCCTTCTTGCGTACGTGAAAAAGGAACACCGTAATGTTCTAATTCGTACACAGCAGCAGGTGCATTACGCACCAAATATTCCATTGCATCGGTATCACCCAACCAATCAGACCCTTTCACTGTATCGTACAAATGCCACTGCCAATTGTCAGGCCCCATATTTGAAAGCGATGCTGCAATGCCTCCCTGCGCCGCAACCGTGTGCGACCTTGTCGGAAAAACTTTTGTGATACAGGCTGTTTTTAATCCCTGCTCCGCCATACCAAGTGTCGCACGCAAACCAGCACCACCAGCACCAACAATAACAACATCAAATTTATGATCCACGTAGCGATAAGGAGTGTTACCTGCTTTAGCGCCCAGAGATGATCCTGTGCTCACCATATTGTCAAACCCCTAATGCAATTTTCAAAAGAGCAAAAATAATTACACCACCCAACACAAAACAAAACAAAATATTCAATACTAAAAATAACAACCGAAAACCTTCACGTGGAATATAATCTTCAATAACAACCTGCATTCCAAGTTTCATATGATAAAGAAATGACAAAGTCAGCAATCCCATTAAAACAGCAACAACAGGATGTGAAAGCCGCGCACGCACAAAGCTATAATCTTTTCCAACGAGCGAAAGGACAAGAACAATAAAAAACACCAAAAGAGGCAAATTTATAATACCCGTCAAGCGCTGTAACCAAAAATGCCCTGTTCCTTCATGGGCACTTCCACGTCCCCGTACTTTTCCAAGTTCCGTCCGAAAATCTTTATTCATATTCCTCTCCACCCCCAACTATACAATGCTATACCCAATGATCCAAATCGCAAGAGTAATAACAAGAGAAATAAACACTGTCGCCCAAGCCGTTAGCGTTGCCTTTTCTTTAGCCAAAAGAAAAGGCATCATATCCCAAACAATGTGGCGAACACCACCAACCATATGATGGACCCCAGCAAGCGTATAAAGGAATAAAATACAACGCCCTGGTAAAGAACTATAAATTTCATAAACCGTTCTAAACATCTCAGCCCCAGAAGCAACTGAAATCAACCAAATAGCAAGAAATACCATTCCGAAATAAAGTGCCATACCAGTAATACGATGCGCAATTGACATTGCCATAGTAATGGACCAACGATAAATACTTATATGAGGGGAACGAGGGCGCTCTTTTGTCCTAGTTGTCTCTATCATAAAATATCCTGACCTGGTTTTCACAGCAACCGCATCATGAGTGAGAAAACGCACACAAAACGGTTATAAATATCGCTTCCACTTAATTTGGCATCTAACAAAGCCAATATTACAGGTCGGTTGTCTCAAATAACGGATTAAAGGTCGCGCATAAAAAAACCGATTGTTCTACACAAAAAACGCAAAACTCGTCTTGTTTAATACAATTTTATCTTCGCGTCAAAGGTATAACGTCATTTCTCAATTATAAACATGCATTTTTTCAGAATTATATTCATCGTTAATTCTGGAGATCAATAACAATCTACACCATGTCTTAAATCCCAATTATCATGAAAAAATAGAGTGAAATTCATTTTTGTAAATTTTAGCAGACATCACTTAGCTTATTATGTCTTTTCAATGATACTCAAATATGCTTCTAAAGACCAACCTCATATCCCATAATATCTTAAATTTCCGCTATCATAAAAAAACAAATGCCTACATCTTTTTTGATGTTTACAATATTTTTTAAACACGAAAACCCTTTTGATTAAGAAAACAAATCATTAATGATATAAAAAAAGCGACCCAAAAGTCGCTTTTTCGTAAATTTTATTAGACAGAACACTTATTCGACCGTTTGTGTTTTAATATCCTCTACAGCAGCTGTTGTTTTCACACCTTCAACAGCCTGCGCACCTTTTTTCCGATAATCTTTCTTTTCAAAGATACGCGCTGCCTTACCCCTTAAACCACGGAGATAATAAAGTTTTGCCCGACGAACCTTACCGCGGCGCACAAGCTCAACACCTTCAATCAAAGGTGAATAAAATGGAAATACACGCTCAACCCCTTCTCCATAAGAAATTTTCCGCACTGTAAAAGTCTCATTTAAACCACCGCCAGAACGCGCAATACATACTCCTTCGTAAGCTTGAATACGCGTCCTTGTACCTTCCGTCACACGCACCATAACACGCACTGTATCCCCTGCTTGAAATTCTGGTATTTGACGTTTTGCTACAATTTTTGCGCATTGTTCAGCTTCAAGCTGTGCGATAATATTCATTTCTTTCATCCTTCATGTTCTTTTCGAACAGTCAGAGCGCTCAACTCTTGCCGAAAAAAGCTTTTGAATATAAAAAAGGTTCTTCAGGCTATGCTTTTTACACAGGAGCGAATACACTATCCCTTAAATTTTTGGATTCATAGAAAGTTCTTTAGAAGAAAACTCTCTAGAAAGTGCGTTGTGCAATACACCATCTTATAACACGAATCAAGTTTTCTGACGATTTTTCTTATACAGAGCGTAAAGATCAGGGCGTCGTTGACGTGTTAATAACTCAGCTTGTTGTTGACGCCAATCAGCGATAGCTTTATGATGACCGGACATCAGCACTGGTGGGATACTGCGTCCTTCAAAAAGGGAAGGACGTGTATAGTGAGGGTGTTCAAGCAAACCATTCTCAAAACTTTCACAGCTTCCAGAAGCTTCATTGCCCATCACTCCAGGTAAAAGACGTACAATGGCATCCAAAAGAACCAACGCTGCTGCTTCTCCACCTGAAAGAATATAATCACCAATGGACACTTCTTCTAATTGGCGTGCTTCTATGACTCGTTCATCAACACCTTCAAAACGCCCACAAATCAATGTTACGCTCCCTTCAAGCGCCAAAGAACGTGCATAAGTTTGATTAAAAGGTCGACCACGCGGACTCATCAACAACCTTTGTGAATCATCTGGACAGCTATCAAGAGCAGCAGCCAAAACATCCGCTCGCATAACCATACCAGCACCTCCACCAGCTGGTGTATCATCAACACTATGGTGTTTATCCAAAGCAAAATCTCTAATTTGCACGGTATCCAGCGACCATATTCCCTTCTTTAAAGCTTGCCCAGCGAGAGAATAACCTAAAAATCCAGGAAACATTTCAGGATAAAGTGTAAAAACGCGTGCTTGAAACTTCATTTTTTCACTCTCATTCTTTCACCTAAATCATCTCCTTCTTTCCCTTTCTCATCGTCACTGAGCAAACCGGCTGCCACTGGATCAACAACAAGAAATCCAGAAGGAATACAAACTTCTGGCACTGCCGCCTTGCTAAACGGAATGAGCACAGTTTTGCCCGCTTCTAAACGCACTTCAAGTAAATCACCAGCTCCAAAATTAAAAAAACTTCTTACTTCACCTAATATTTGACCGACACAATCTTGAACACGAAGTCCTATTAAATCAACTTGGTAAAATTCATCCTCTGTCAAATCATCAATCAATTGATCACGTGCAATGTAAAGGCGAGTCCCCTTTAAAGCTTCAGCAGTATTTCGCTCTTGAATTCCTTTAAAACGGACGATCGCATTACTTTTTTGCACACGAAGAGTTAAAATTTCATAAGAACGTCCCATTTCATCATAAAGAATACCGTAAGCCTTTAAACGCTGTGGCTCAGTACCAAAAACTTTAACCAAAACATCCCCTTTTATGCCATGGGCTGAAGCAATAATGGCAAGATAGACTTTATTTTTAAGCTTTTTTCTATTATGTTCCATGTAAAAATGTCGTTTTCTAAAAACGATTCCTAGAATTTCATAATTTTCTACTCAATCTTGTTGCCATATAAAAATCTTCTCAAAAGACCTTTCTTGGTAACAAAACAAATTAATACAAAGGAAAAGTCGTATGGCAAATATTATGCTCTTTTATAAAGATATTATCCCTATTAATAAAGTTTCTCATAAAAATCTAAAATTTTCTCCTCCAAATGATATGTCTTTTGCCAAAGATACGCATTGGGTTCCTTTGGCAAGTAGTGAATATTTTCAAGCTGCGCTAGACTATCCAATTTTGTTTATGTGCGCAGAAGACGAGCAAAAGAAAAAGCACTATACATCTGCTGCTCTTGTAGGTCTTTCTAATGACGAAAATGATTACATTTCCTCTGATAAAAGTTGGAAACAAAATACATACCTCCCAGCTTTTGTCCGTCGCTATCCTTTCGTACTTGCACAACTGCAAGATGAAAAAGAGCTTTCTGTTTGCTTTGATCCGCAATCAGGCATGTTTAATGAAGTTTCAGGCACAGAACTTTTCAATTCAGATGGTTCTATTTCTCCTTTCATGGAAGAGCGTATTCGTTTTCTTGAAAGCTTTAAAATCGCTATGGAGAAAACCGCTGAATTTATTGATGCTCTTGTGGCAATGGATCTTCTCAGTCAAAAATCAATCAATGTGAAAAATGACAAAGGTCTTTCAGCGCAATTGGAAAATTTCTGGGTGGTTGATGAAGAAAAACTGAATAAATTATCTGCTAGCCAGCTTGCAAAATTGCATAAAAATGGCTTTTTAGGGTTAATTTTTGCACATCTCATGTCAACACATAATCTTTTAAAGATACTCTCTATAAAAGGTGAAAAGCATATTATCAATCCTGAAGAGCAGTTCCAAGACAATAATCACACTGATGACGAACAGCAGAACAAGAAAGAGACACTCAACTAGAAATGTCCGTAAAAAGTGACAAGAGAAAAGACAAAGATGTTTTTCTCATTCCAGCGAATCAAGCTGTTTTATCTGCGAGAAAAAGCTGGCTTGATAGTCTTGTACAAACACGTCGTATGTCCATTAAAACAGCGCAAGCTTATGAACAAGATACACGACAGTTTTTGTTTTTTCTCTGTCAGCATTTAGGGCACGAATCAACCTTTGATGATCTCGCCAATTTGCGCGTAATTGATTTACGTGCATACTTAGCTTATCGCCGTGCACATAATATAAGCGCACGCTCTTTAAGCCGAGGCATGGCGGGACTGCGTTCTTTTTTCAACTATTTATCACGCGAAGGAATCGTCAGCATACCTGCCTCTAAACTTGTCCGAACCCCAAAACACCCAAAATCGCTACCGAAACCTTTAGCAATCACATCAGCGCTTCATATCGTCAAACAAGAAAATCAACAAGAAAATGAACCATGGATCACCGCTCGGAATGCGGCTGTCTTAATGCTTCTTTATGGCTGCGGAATGCGAATATCAGAAGCTTTAGCACTCACACCAGAGCAATTTTCTGATCCTGAAAAGACAAGTTTATTTGTAATTGGAAAAGGTGGAAAAACGCGCCTAGTTCCCCTCATAAAAATTGTTTACGAAACTGTACAAAATTATCTCACATGTTGCCCATATCCTTTAGTGGACAACCAACCAATGTTCCGTGGTGCCCGCGGTGGCCCTTTGCAGCCAGCAATTATTCAACGCGCTGTGCGAAACTTACGTATAATTCTTGGTTTACCAGAAAATGCCACTCCCCATACATTGCGCCATTCTTTTGCTACCCATCTTTTGTCACGTGGAGGAGATTTGCGCACCATTCAAGAACTTCTCGGCCACGCTAGCTTATCCACCACACAAATCTACACACACGTTGATACAAACCTCTTGTTAGAAATTTATCAAAAAGCGCACCCGCGTGCCTAAAAAACTTTTGCATAAATTACAACACATTAGACAGCTTCAACTTCAAGTGCCAAAGCATGAACACAAGTTGCTAACTCTTTTTGTAAAACTTGATAAATAGCCCGATGTATTTCCACACGCGTCATGCCTGAAAAAGCAGAAGAAAGCATTTTCACGCGAAAATGTGTTTCTCCTTTACCATCAAAAGCATGCTCATCATGAGGATGCCCAGCATGAAGATGACTTTCGTTAATCACCTCAAGATTCCGCGGATGAAAAGCATCCTGAAGTTTCATACTGATAATCATTTGAATTGTCATAGATATTTTTTATTCCTTCACAAAATGAGTATTATAATGCCTCTTTTTCATAACCAAATGCATGTGAAAACAAATTTTTCAAAAGTCAATTCTTGTCAAATCGATTGATTTTGCATAAACCAAAGATATGACAATAACATCTAAATTATTTGATTCAATTAGAATCAGTGCAAATAAAAAAGAGCAGAGTGAATCACAAGCACAACAGTGTCAATGGGAAGGTTGTGAAAAAGCTGGATCCCATAAAGCACCAGCAGGACGCAATCATGAAGGGCAATATTTATACTTCTGTATTGATCATGTGCGTGCTTATAATAAAAATTTTAATTACTTCTCGGGCCTAAGTGATAAAGATATTGCAAAATTCCAAAAGGATGCCCTCACAGGACATCGTCCAACATGGCCTACTGATCTGAGCAATGGCATATCAAAAAAAACATCTGCTAACTATGCCAAAATCCGCTCTGGAACGGCTGCGTATCAAAACCGTGTGCGTGATCCATTCACATTATTTACCCAACGTCATACGAGTAATACTTCTTCACGAAAATTAAAACCCTTAGAAGCCAAAGCTTTTGATACATTAGGATTACAAGCAAACGCTTCCGCTGAAGACATCAAAACAAAATATAAAGAGCTGGTTAAAAGACATCATCCTGATGCTAATGGTGGAAACCGTTCTTCAGAAGAGCGTTTTCGCGATGTTCTTAACGCTTATAATCTATTAAAAAAATCTGGTCTCTGCTAAAAAAGATATGGTTTCACAGAACACCTTATTACTCATACGATCATATTTTGACCTTCTCTCTACTCTAAAGAACGAAGATTCCTACCAATCCCATTTGACTTGCCTCTATGGATTCCCTATTGTTTACCCCTTGATGTAATATACGCGCAGGCTCTATGGGCAAGTCCTGCCCTAAATATTCTGTTCAGCTTCACTACTCTACATTCGATTAGAGATAATATTGTATTTTAAGATGCATAGATGTACTATACACTACCGTTCTAAAAGACAACGTTTTACGGCACTGCAACAGATAAAATTGCAAAATACATGATAAAGTCTCTTTCAAATTCAAGACTCCCATTATAGAGCATTGCATAAGTGCTCCAACTCTTGTATCGTTTTTCAGCGAATAAAAATAAACAGCGTACTTTCTCTTCCAAAAATACAATGACAAAAACAAAAATTATAGTCGAAAATATGCCTGATATCACAGTCTGCGCTCGTGATCTGTTTAATATTGATACAGATATGAAAGTGCCCGCTTTTAGCACAAAAAGCCCCCATGTCCCTGAGAAAGATCCCGATTATCTTTTTGATAAGCAAACTACTTTAGCACTTCTCGCAGGTTTTGCATTTAATCGCCGTGTTATGGTTGCTGGTTATCACGGCACCGGTAAATCGACACATATCGAACAAGTTGCAGCACGTCTCAATTGGCCCTGTATTCGAATTAATCTTGACAGTCACGTTAGCCGCATCGATCTTATAGGAAAAGATGCCATTGTTTTAAAAGATGGACTACAAATCACTGAATTTAAAGAGGGTATATTGCCATGGGCTTATCAAAATAATATTGCTCTTGTTTTTGATGAGTACGACGCAGGTCGCCCCGATGTTATGTTTGTCATTCAACGTGTTCTTGAAACTTCTGGACGGCTGAGCTTACTTGATCAAAGCCGTGTCATTTCTCCTCATCCAGCATTTCGTCTTTTTGCAACAGCAAATACCATTGGTCTCGGCGATACAACAGGGCTCTATCATGGCACCCAACAAATCAACCAAGCCCAAATGGACCGCTGGTCTATTGTAACAATATTGAATTATTTACCGCACGATAAAGAAGTTGACATCATTTGTTCAAAGGTCAAGTCTTTTCAAACATCTGAAGACAAAAAAATAATTTCGCAAATGGTGCATGTTGCTGATATGGTACGTAAATCTTTTATCAATGGAGATCTTTCAACAGTGATGAGCCCACGTACTGTCATTACTTGGGCAGAAAACAGCACAATTTTTCAAGATGTTGGTTTTGCCTTTCGTTTAACCTTTCTCAATAAATGTGATGAATTAGAACGTGCAACTGTTGCAGAATTTTATCAACGTGCCTTTGGACAAGAGCTTCCAGAATCACCGACCCAATGTGTTTTACCTTAAGGGAATACGTTAATCATGACCGCAGCAGCGGGCGACAATAGCCAAATTCTGAAAAATGACTCTCCCACTAATCATTTTGATTCTCAAGCTTTTAAAAAAGCACTTTCTGCTTGTATGCGTGCAATTGCTGGTACACCTGATCTTGAAGTATCCTTTAGTCATAACAAACCTTCACTGAGCGGAAATTATGCACGTTTACCGGAGCTTCCACAACAGTCTACAGATAAACAAATAGGTGTTACTCGCGGATTAGGCGATTCTATGGCTCTACGCAAAGCGTGGCATGATAACCGCATTCATACACGATTTGCCCCAATAGAATCAGAAGCTCGGGCTGTCTTTGATGCCCTTGAACAAACGCGTGTGGAAACAATTGGCTCTTTAGCAATGGAGGGAATTGCGCAAAATCTCGATAAAATGCTTGCCGATAAATATCAAAGAGCCCACTATCATAGGATTAGCACCCAAAATGAAGCACCTATCCAAGAAGCAATTGCACTTTTATTGCGGGAAAAAATAACAGAACGCCCTCCCCCAAAAGAAGCTGGAGCAGTTTTAGAATTATGGCGGCATACAATTGAACAAAAAGCTGCTGCAGAACTGAACGAACTCACATATCATATTCATAACCAATATGCTTTTGCACGAATCGTTCGTCAAATGCTTGCTGCGCTTAAGATGGCAGTACAATTAGAAGAAACTTCCGACAATGTAAATGACGAAAAAATAACAGAAAAGTGCGAACCTCAAAACCAAGATACAGAAGAAAATAAAAACGAAAAACACGCTCAAAGTGAGGAGAAAACAACCACTGAACAAGAAAGTGATGTGCAAGACGAAGGAAAAACGCAAGCAACAAAATCTAATGACAAAGATAAAGCAAATGAAGAACAAGAAAGCTTTCAGCAAGAAAAACAAAGCAAACCCAAACATATTCTGTCTGACTCTGAACAATTGGAAAGGCTTGCTGATTATAAAATTTTCACCCGTCAATTTGACGAAGTTTTGGAGGCAACAAATTTTTGCTCCGAAAGCGAATTGGATCAGTTGCGTCAATATCTTGATAAACAAATCTACCATCTTCAAAAAATTGTTGGACGCTTAGCAAACCGCTTACAGCGCCGCCTCATGGCACAACAAAATCGCAGTTGGAATTTTGATCTTGAGGAAGGATATCTTGACACATCACGACTCTCACGTCTTATTATTGACCCAATGCAACCGCTTTCTTTTAAAATGGAAAGCAATACCCAATTTCAAGATACGGTTGTTTCATTACTCATTGATAATTCGGGTTCAATGCGCGGACGTCCAATTACTGTTGCAGCAAGTTGTGCAGATATTTTGGCACAAACTCTTGAACGTTGTGGTGTCAAAGTTGAAATTTTAGGTTTTACCACCAAAGCTTGGAAAGGAGGAAAATCTCGCGAACAGTGGCTTGCACAACAAAAGCCAAGCCATCCTGGACGTCTTAATGATTTGTGTCATATTATCTATAAAAGCGCTGATACACCATGGCGTCGCGCCCGACGCAATTTAGGTCTTATGATGCAAGAAGGCTTGCTGAAAGAGAATATCGATGGTGAAGCACTTATTTGGGCACATCAACGTCTTTTATCACGACGTGAACAACGTCGTATTCTCATGGTCATTTCTGATGGTGCCCCTGTTGACGATTCAACACTCTCTGTTAATTCTAGCAATTATCTTGAAAAGCATTTGCGCGCTGTGATTCAAGAAATCCAAACATACTCACCTGTAGAACTGATTGCCATTGGAATTGGTCATGACGTTACACGTTATTATCAACGCGCTGTAACTATTATGAATGCTGAAGAACTTGCTGATGCTATAACAAAACAACTAGAAGCACTTTTCAGTATTAAAAAGCCCTCTTCTTATAAAAGATTTTAAGAAAATTCTGTCTAATCAGCATGTTGAACTGTATTTTCCAGCTCCCAATATTGCAATAACCGTTGAGAGCTAACAAATATAATGATGATGTCAACTCGCTTCTTCATAAGGATATAGTAGAAATCTTGTCTCATTTAGAACATAAAGGATCAAGAATATTATTTGTTACAAACAAAAAACGAATCATCTTTTGCATGATCTTGATAAAGAGGAATCTTCACAGCGCTGAGAACTGTTCTATAAGGAACCAGCATAAACAAGCTCATAATAATTTTTACAAAAAAATCACCAAAAGCAAGTGAGAGCCAAACAGAAACCTCAAACCCCCAAAAAACAGTACTTTCCACAATTGAACTATCAGTATACCCTGTCATCTGATCGATAAATGCAAAAGTGCTCGAAAAAGCAAGAGCAAAAAACAAAATTGTATCCAAAGCCGAACCAACCAATGCTGCTGCTAAAGGCGCTTTCCACCATGTTTTACGTCGCAAAGGAGTAAAAACGAAAATATCGATTAACTGTCCAAATAAAAAGGCCGAACTAGACGCAATCGCAAGCCGCGGTGTAGCCAAGATCCAAGACACAAAAACACCAGCAACAAAACCTGCATACACCACACGCCGCGCCGCAGCCGGACCATAAAAACGATTAGTCAAATCATTGATCAAAAAAGCAAACGGATAGGTAAAAGCACCATAAGTCAGAAGTTCATTTAGACCAAATAAATAAACAGGATACTGAACTAAGATATTAGAAGCAGTCACAGCAAGGCACATCGTAAAAACAGAAAAAACAATATAACTTTTCTTCTGCTGCTCTAATAAAGGATCGCGCATTAAGAACATTTTTTTAACCTGGGTAATGGAACCAATCAAATACAACGATCAAAAAACGATCTCCCCAAAAATGAGGAGCAAGGATTCAACTCTGTAATAAACAAAAGCGACTAAGCTGCTTGCTCAACCTCTTGTTCAGCTTTTTTCTTAAGAATCTGACGTTTTAACAAACGTGCACGTTGTGACAACTCTTTATCATCAGCTTTAACTAAAAAGCCATCAAGACCACCGCGATGCTCAACAGAACGCAAAGCATTTGCTGAAATACGCAAACGATAACTTTGTTGTAACACCTCTGAAATCAAAGTTACATTGCAAAGATTTGGTAAAAAACGACGACGCGTTTTATTGTTTGCATGGCTCACATTATTGCCATACTGAACCGTTTTTCCTGTCAATTCGCAGGCACGAGACATGAAATTCACCTTTAAACTCTAAAAAAACTCTTAAATCCCAACACCCGCAAAAAAGAACGAGCACAAAGCGCACGCAACATTGCCTTGAACGGGCATTATTAGAAAGTTGTGTTTCTAATAGGGTGTTAACAAGAAAAGGTCAAGTCTTTTATAAAACCCTTTGCATCCCTTATTGGTACATTTTCCTCTCTTCATCCTCAAAAAAACGTATAAAACATTTTTTTTTAGGCAACACCATGTTAAAAAGGAGCTTACTGTATAAAAAAGGAAGCGTTAATCATGAACCAAACAGATAATCCCATGACGGAGCTTCAAAAAAAGCACATCAATTTTTCTTCACTTCTGTTTGGTGCCTTATGTATCTGTTTTTTTCTTCTCTTTAGTGCACTTGGTGTGTGGCAAATACACCGATTAAACTGGAAAACAAACCTTATCACCAGCGCTAACCAACGTGTTCATTTGTCTCCTGTCAAAGCACCACCACAAAATCAATGGGCGCATGTCACTTTTGAAAAAGATGAATATCGGCCTGTCATCATCACGGGAAAATTCCTGACCGATAAAAATATTTTAGTTACTACTGTTGCTCAAAATACTACTGGCTACTGGGTTTTGACACCTTTACAAACAACTGATAATACACTGACTTTTGTGAATCGTGGTTTTATTCCCATGGATGCCCGCAATGATTTTCAATCCACAGAGGAATTACACACAAATGCTCCCACACATCAATATTCTGCTCTGAACACGGAACAAACTACAATCATAGGTTTGTTACGCATGAGTGAAAAAAACGGGGTTTTTCCGCGTAAAAACAATCCTGATCACAATATATGGTACACACGCGAAATCCCCGCTATGGCACAAAAGCTTGAGCTTAGTTTGTCGACTGTTGCTCCTTATTTTATTGATGCCGGAAAAAAAACAGACACACAGAAAAAGCTTCCTATTGCTGGTTTAACCGTTATACACTTTCGCAACAACCATCTTATCTACGCTATCACATGGTTTACTTTAGCCGCAGGAATCTTAGCAGCCTCTCTTCTCCTGTTACGGCAAAAAAGATAAAAACAAACTATTCCACCCTGTGAAATAGATAGATCATGAAATAATCTTACTTTAAGAAGTACGCACAATCTCACACCCCCTGCACCACCACGTCGGTATGTTACACATTCTCGCATTTTTTAAGAAAAAGAAACAACCAATAATACACAGAAAAGTAAACACACGTAAATAAGCTCTTTATACATGTTTCTTACTTTGCTGTATGCTGTTCCTTTATTTGCTGCATCAAAAATGAGAAGAAGAATATCTAATCAACACACCCCCCCCTCTTCTAATAAACAAAGCTCTTACAAACAAATCTTAGAGAGATTTATGAGAATAATGCCATGCTATTGAATCAATATCGCCGCGATAAATGCCAAGATCATAGAGCTCATACGTTGAAAGATGACTCAATGCATTAACTGTACGACGATAACGACGCCAATTACGATAAGCACGCAGAATATTCATGTCTTTATCCAAAATCTTTAGGTTACATTCTCTGGGCGTAAGATAGAGCAAAATACAAAAAAAAGGTGTGCTATAACTGCATAACTGACGTGCGCACATAGCACGGCCCCGCTTTGAACTTCTACACCGTTAAAAAGAATCAATAGCAAAAATGAAGATAGTACTTAATGGCGAAAATGCCGCACACCAGTAAAAACCATAGCTAAACCCTGCGCATCAGCTGCTGCAATAACTTCTTCATCACGCATGGATCCTCCTGGTTGAATAACTGCTGTTACACCAGCTTCAGCAGCAGCTAATAAACCATCTGCAAAAGGAAAGAATGCATCTGATGCAACTACAGCTCCTTTCGTAAGAGGTTCTGTTAAACCCGCTCTTTGCGCACTTTCTTCAGCCTTGCGTGCAGCAATTTTTGCTGAATCTATACGACTCATCTGTCCCGCACCAATTCCAACTGTCGCACTATCTTTTGCATAAACAATAGCATTTGACTTGACATGTTTCACCACGCGAAAAGCAAAAAGAAGATCCCGCATTTCATTTTGACTTGGTGCTCGTTTTGTCACTACTTGCAATTTAAGATCATCAACAACCATATTATCACGTGATTGCACTAACATTCCCCCTGCAAGCGTTTTAGCAATAAGTCCTCCACATCGTGGATTAGGTAAACCACCTGTAATTAACAAACGAAGATTTTTCTTTTGTGCAATGATTTCACGCGCAGCCATTGTTGCATCAGGAGCAATAATCACTTCAGTAAAAATTTTGATAATCTCTTCAGCACATTCTTCATCCAGAGATTGATTCAAAGCAATAATACCACCAAATGCTGATACATTATCACACATAAGAGCTTTTAAATAAGCTTCTTTTAAACTCTTTCCTTCCGCAACACCACAAGGATTCGCATGTTTAATAAGAGCAACAGCAGCAGTTCTTTGAGGATCAAATTCTGCAACCAATTCAAACGCCGCATCTGTATCATTTATATTGTTATAAGAGAGTGCTTTGCCTTGCAAAAGTTTAGCTGTTGCAACACCAAAACGCTTATCGCTATTGCGATAAAATGCCGCTTGTTGATGCGGATTTTCTCCATAACGCATAATACTGCTAAGATGACCAGAAAAACTCTGCCAATCTGGTGTTTCAATTTTTAAATCCTGTGCGAACCATGCCGCTATCGCCGCATCATAAGCAGCTGTACGTGCGTAAGCACGCATGGCTAACTGACGCCGTGTAAGAAAACTTAAACACCCATCATGCTGCTTTAATTCAGCAAGAACCAAATCATAATCACTCACAGCTGTTACAACACCAGTGTAAGCATGGTTTTTTGCTGCAGCGCGGATCATTGCCGGCCCACCAATATCAATATTTTCAAGAATTGTTTGTCCATCAGCCCCTGATTGAGAAGTTTCTTCAAAAGGATAAAGATTCACCACCAAAAGATCGATTCCATGAATACCATATGCCTCCATAGCAGCCACATGATCTGGATCCTCTCTTACCCCTAATAAAGCACCATGAATCAAAGGATGAAGCGTTTTAACCCGCCCATCCATTATTTCCGGAAACCCTGTAACTTCAGCAACATCTTTTACCGGTAAGCCAACATTAATTAAAGTCTTAGCTGTTCCTCCTGTTGAAATCAATTCAGCACCATAAGCATGAAGTGCTTGTGCAAATGCAACAACACCCGTTTTATCAGACACTGAAAGAAGAACGCGACGGACCCGATGAAAATCAGGTATGGGAAAATTTTTTGCAACAACACCCATAACAGAAACCCTAAAAAAATGGTTAAAAATTTAAGAGAAGCGAACAGATAAATTCATAACATACATTATTATCAAAATATACTGAAAGGATGAAATGTCTTTAATTTTAACAAATAAAGTAGAGCTTTCCTTTTATTTTATCTATGTTATCAAAAATTATCTCATAACTCCATCTATTGACGAATAAAACGCCAACGAACCTTTTCTTGTGATGCAGGACAAAAATACAAAACAATCTGTTGTGTACGTTGCGGACCTGTTAATTCAGCAAAATCGATTGAATCTTCGAGACAAATATCCACGTCAGGCGATATAAAATACCACACTTGCTTATCTCCCACGGCTAAACGAACACGCTTACCATCGTAATTGACTTGAACCTGCGGATGAAGATGAAACCGGACGGCAACATTATTTTTTTCACTTTGCATACCCCCCTTACGTCTCTTTGCTCCCTCTTTGTTTGGCATAAAAAAGCGGTCAAACCCTTCAATCATTGCCCCATCTGTCGATAAAATGAGACCACGCTCATGAACAAGATTAAAAGAATGGACATAACCATTATGGCTTGCAATAAAACCGATCTTTGCTGAGTCATCTATACGTTGCACTTTAACATCTGTTGGTCCCTCAAGCAAAAAGGAAGGACTATTTTTCTTTTTTTTACGAAAAACACCCACTGAACAATCATTAATTGTTGCCGTTGAATGCGCCGCAGTAACACGCCCGAAATCTCGATATGCCTCACCCCCGTAAGAATGAACACCTGTATTGATAATAAAACGATTTCCCTGTGAAGACATTTCAAAAGACAAACACCCAGAACAAGCATGTTCTGCAACGGAATGTGGAGGAAACTTTCCTGTATCTGCAAGCACTGTCGTTTGATTAGCTTGTAAACGTTGAAACCCCGAATACCGTGCATAACTAAAAGGATGCCCTTCCGTTTCATCAAATTTTAAAAGTGCTGACAAGTGCGCTGGCACAAGTGGACCAACCCCATTAAAATGTGCCAAGGTTTGATCTTCATGGATAAAAAACCGCAAAGCTGGCAACATACGTTCAACAGAATCGATGAGAATACGTGGTGCTGTTTCATTACTGCGCATGAAAAGATGACGCAAAGACAATAAGTCTGATAATAAGCTCAGTAAAAGCGCAGGACTACGCGAAATATGACCACCGTCTAGTAAAATTTGCTGTGAAAGCTCTTGTATGAGAAAAGTTTGCACCTTTTTCTTCATTGCTGTAGAAACAGGCAAAGCGAGAGAAGCAAATGTCAAAGCTGCTGCTGCTTGTAAACGTTGACCATTATTTTCCATACTATAAATGGTTGTACGCAAGTAACGAAACTGAAAACCAAGAGCACGCAAAAAACGTTTTTCAAAGCGCTCACTTGCTCCTGCCAACAGCATTCGTGCATGACAAATCCACGAGATCAATCGCCGTGCCACAACAGGACCACTCCAAGGAAGCCCTTTTACTTTTTTGCCATTATGGTCAAGCCAATCTTCTAAAAGAGAACGCGCATGCGCCACCGCCAAATCACTCCCAGCAGCTGTCATATGGCGCAACCAATGAAAATCATGAAGGGCCGCCTCCCAATCCGGCGCTGGTGGAGTTAACGAAAAAGGTGAAACAGCACCAGAATGGACAACATGACCAGCAAAAGAAAAACGACCATGATAAAATTCATGCGCCATTGCTGGATCAGCGAGATGCAAATCAATAGGATAAGCTAAAATTTTATGGGGACGAAATCCAGAAAACCGCCAACGAAACAAAGGTCCTACCCATAAACGCCGCATAAATTGGTGCGCTGTATGCACAAAGCTTGATGCTTTTACCTGAACACCCATTACTGCAATAGCCACAATTACATCTCCGTGTCTGTTTCAATTACGCACAATTTCGGCTATTTTAGTAAATGAATCATTAATTAAACCACTTTCCGGAAACGCGCTGCAAAGAAACCATCCATTCCTAGAAATATTTTTTTCTCAGCATCAAAATTTTTATGACAAAAATCTGCAGGTGTTGTGCGTAAAATCCCTTGCGTAGAAAGCAAATGTGCCATAACACCCATTTCTTCTACACAAATCGGCTCTAAAATAATGTCATTGCGTGCAGATAAAACTTTCTCAACCAGATCTTCACCTTCTTCTTTTGCTAGTGAACAATTAGAAAATACAATGTACCCATCCTTTTTTACCAAAGCAATTGCTGCCAAAAGTAAATCATATTGCAACGCCGCCAATTTAATGATGTCATCCATAGACTTTGTCCACAAAACATCTGGATGACGCCGTATTGTTCCAGTTGAAGAACAAGGAGCGTCAAGAAGAACAGCATCAAAAAGTTGTTTAGGATGAAAGTTTCTCACATCTCCCTGCCAAGTGCGAACTGAAAAATGAAGCCGTTCCATATTTGCACTTAAACGCTTTAGCCGATTAGGAGAGAGATCAACAGCTGTTACATTAGCCCCTTTCAAAGCAAGCTGTGCTGTTTTTCCACCAGGGCTTGCACAAAGATCAGCAACCTGTTTGCCCTGAATATTTCCAAGTAAACAAACAGGTAATGCTGCTGCAAAATCTTGAACCCACCAAGCTCCTTCTTTATAGCCAGGTAAATCAGTAACAGAACATTCTAAACGATTCAATCGAACTGAACCATTAGGCAAAACAACACCTCCAAGCCGTTCTGCCCATCCAATACTATCAGATTTTACAGTTAAATCGAGAGAAGGCTCTGTTCCTTGAATTGCTAAAATCCGTTCAGCCTTTTCTTTCCCATAAGTCGAAATTAACAACTGTCCAAACCACTCTGGAATCCCTTCAAGTGTAGGATTTTTCTTGCGTAATATGATTGCCTCACGTGCAATGTTGCGTAAAAGAGCATTCACAACCCCTGAAAAACGACGTATACGAGGATCAATTTTTGCCAAACGGACTGCTAAATCGATTGCAGCATGATCAGGGATATCAAGATAAAGAATTTGCGACACGCTAATATGGAGAAGATGCTGTAGTGAAAATGCTTGTGAAGGCAAAGGCCGCATTAAAAAACGTGCCAAAATAGCTATAATCTGCCCCCTATAACGCAACGCTGCCCCTAAAATGGCTCGACACAACAAGCGATCCCGATGTGAAAGCTCTAAATACTGTGGATGTCCATGTTCATTATCTGTCAAACCAGAAAGGGGAGTCTGCTTATCAAGCACTGCCCCCAAAAGACGAACGCACACGCGCCGCACAGCTAATCCCGGAACATCCTTTTCAGATATATGTCCCGATTTTCTATTTTTCAAAATAAGCCCTTTATATCTTGGTTTTCTTAAAATTTATGATCGCTATTTCTTTGAATCTTCATAACGAAGCCAAGAGGGGCGATTCATCACGCGCCGAAAACTTTTTTTCTCTTTATCACCCGATAGGTCACTTTTAGCACTGAGATTTAAATCTTCATAGTTTAAATTATTCGTTTTTTCATGAAAACGCTCTTCTTCACTCCACCGCATATTTTTGGCCATTGCTTCCTTCATCTCTTCTGCTTGCCTATGAAGAGCTGCAATACGATTCGCAGTCGCCGGATGCGTAGAAAAAAGGCTATCAGCGCCTTCACCGCTCAACGGATTGATAATAAACATATGCGCTGTTGCCGGATTATGTTCTGCTTCATCATTGTATACTCCGCGTCCACCATCAGCAATTTTACGCAATGCCGAAGCTAACCATAAAGGATTACCACATATTTCAGCTCCCCGCCGATCAGCAGCATATTCACGCGTACGACTAATAGCCATTTGCACCAGCATTGCTGCAAAAGGCGCCACAAGCAAAGCAATAATACCTCCAAGCCCTCCACCATGAGAATTTTCTGAAGAATTACGCGTTCCTCCCATAAAAAAAGCGAAATTACCAAGCATAGAAATTGCCCCAGCAATCGTTGCTGTCAGAGTCATTGTTAACGTATCACGATGCTCAATATGTGCCAGCTCGTGCGCCATAACTCCCGCAATTTCCTCTGGACTCAACCGTTCTAATAATCCAGTACTCGCAGCAACAGCGGCATTTTGAGGATTACGTCCCGTAGCAAAAGCATTTGGCTGCGCATTATCAATCACATAAACTTTTGGTTGAGGAAGGGAAGCCCTTTGTGCTAAATCGCTCACTATCTTATAATAAACGGGCGATGAATGCTGATCAACTTCGCGAGCACCATACATGCGTAAAACAATCTTATCCGAATTCCAATACGAAAAAAGGTTTAAGCCACCTGCCATCAAAAGCGCAATGACCATGCCATTGCCCCCACCAACAAGATAACCAACCCCCATAAAAAGAGCGGTCATAAACGCCAAAAGTATTGCTGTACGCATTGTATTCATTACTCAAAAACTCCATGATAAAATATAATCATTGCTATATGATGGGGGTTTCTTTCTACTTCTTCAATGGAAGTGAGGTGTAAAATGGATAAAAAAGACGAGAAAACAAACAAACAGAACACAATTGTTCGCCAACAACAGCTCTCTCCTGAAGCTCAGCGTGCTCTACACGAGGCTGAAGAAAGACGTAAAAATGAAACGCATGTAGATAAACCGTTAGAAAACGGTGGACGTGGAGGCAAAGACCCTTCACGCTATGGGGATTGGGAAATTAAAGGCCGCGCCATTGACTTCTAATTAAGCGCTATTGATCTTTAAAAGACATACCTTAAAAAAGGGACACTTCCTTTAGAGAAGAACGAATAACTATCGCCCTTCTCTATAAAATTCTTTGAAAGATATCTCTAACGATGTTTAGAATATCATGCTTCTTCTGCGGCTTGCTTTGCTGCTGCTATACGTTCTTGAGCTTTTTTGCCAGGCTCACCCTTGCGTGGATTATTGCGCATTGGACGCTTTTTTAAGCCCGCTGCATCCAAAAACCGCAAAACACGATCTGTTGGCTGAGCACCTTGCCCAAGCCAATACTGAATACGTTCTTCGTCCAACTTTACACGTTGTGCATCTTTAGGTAACATTGGGTCCCATGCACCAATACGCTCAAGAAACCGCCCATCGCGCGGACTACGAGCGTCCGCAACGACAATGTGATAGTAAGGACGCTTTTTTGATCCTCCACGGGACAAACGAATTTTCAATGCCATATTTTTCTCCTATTATCTTGTCAGCTTTGGCTTTCGTTTAAATTGACTTGTTTTATCTTGTGATTTTCAGCAATAACCTCATGTTGACGCACAACCTCTTGAATAATAAACTTTAAAAATTTCTCAGCAAAATCTGGATCAAGACCAGTATCAACAGCCAATTTTCGCAAACGCGCTATTTGATGTTGTTCACGAAGCGAATCTACCGTAGGTAAATTACAATGTGCTTTTAAACGCCCAACCTCCTGCGTACAGCGGAAACGCTCTGCTAAAATATGAATTAATATTGAATCAAAATTATCAATAGATGCTCGCAAACGCATCAATTCATCTAATACTTTTTCCTGCATCGCATCTCCTTTCCTCTTTACATTTTATTTTTTCTTAGGATGCTGAGGAATTTTTTTTCCACTCACATCAGTATCATTGGAAAGACTAGGAAATGTGAATCCATGCCCCGGAAGACCGGGTAATACTTTCCCTCCATTACCAGTTTCAATCTGCTTCTGGTATGTTGCTAATTGCTTTGGATCAAGCTTTGATAAATCAGTCACAGCTCCAAAATTTCCACCTAAAGCTCCCATACCTCCAAACCCCATTTTTGAACCAAGTCCTCCCAACATTTTTCCCATCAATCCACCTTTGCTTTTGCCTCCCATAGCTTTCATCATATCGGCCATTTGGCGATGCATTTTCAAAAGCTTATTAATATCAGCAGCACTTGTTCCAGATCCTTTAGCGATTCGTTGTTTACGACTATGTTTTAAAAGCTCCGGATGTGCACGCTCTTGAGGTGTCATTGATGAAATAATAGCCAATTGACGATTAAACAAACGATCATCAAGCCCCGCAGCGGCAATTTGATCTTTTACTTTACCCATACCCGGAAGCATGCCCAAAACACCTCCCATACCCCCAAGTTTTTTCATTTTGTGCAATTGTTCTGCAAGATCATTCAGGTCAAATTTTCCAGCCTGCATTTTTTTTGCAAAAGCTGCAGCTTTTTCATGATCCATTGTTTCCGCAGCTTTTTCCACCAAAGAAACAATATCGCCCATTCCGAGAATACGATCGGCGATGCGACGAGGATGGAACTCTTCCAGAGCATCCATTTTTTCACCGGTTCCGATTGCTTTAATCGGCTTCCCCGTAACAGCACGCATTGAAAGCGCCGCACCACCGCGGCCATCACTATCCATACGTGTTAAAACAATTCCCGTAATCCCTACACGTTCATCAAAAGAACGCGCAAGATGAACTGCATCTTGACCAGTCAAACTATCAGCAACTAACATAATTTCATGCGGAAGAGAACACGCCTTAATATCAGCCAACTCAAGCATCAAAGCTTCATCAATATGATTACGCCCTGCTGTATCAAGAAGCAGTACATCATAACCACCTAGTTTGGCTGCTTGTACTGCACGTATTGCGATATCGACGGGGGATTGATCCGCGATAATAGGCAAACTCGCTAGTTTTGCCTGATCTCCTAACTGACGCAATTGTTCCTGAGCGGCAGGACGGCGTGTATCTAATGACGCCATAAGAACTTTTTTATTGTGTTTGTTAGTTAAACGCCTTGCAAACTTTGCTGTTGTCGTCGTTTTTCCGGAACCTTGCAAACCAACCATCATAATAACAACAGGTGCTGGTGCATTTAAATCACTCAAAACGCATTCATTACCGAGCATATGAACCAGTTCGTCATGAACAATTTTAACAACCATCTGTCCAGGTTTAATTGATTTAACAATTTCAGCCCCAACAGCTTTCTCACGAACCCTATCAATAAAAGACCGTGCAACATCAAGTGCAACATCGGCCTCTAATAAAGCGCGACGAATTTCGCGCAGCGCCATTGCTACATCTTGATCCGACAAAGCTCCACGTCCTGTCAAATTAGACAGGATGGAACCAAGTCGCTCTTGCAAGGATTCAAACATTATCTACCTCATTGTTAACATAACACACAAACCAAAGTGACACCCGAGAACGCACCGCGCCGTCGGATGTTGACCTCTGAGATCTTCTTTATACCCATAAACGGGGTCCCAGTCGGTGGCTCCAAGTTAATTCTGTCACTGAAAGCTCACTCTTTCAAACAATAAAACCCCTAATTTGTCAAGATTTATCATGCAGGATCTTTTCATACTAAGCGAAAAGACAGCAAGAGTTAGCCTTCACAACTTTCAATTTCGACACGAATAAAGCGCTCTTTATCCTGCTCCATACTCCATAATTCACCGCTTGAGATATCAAACCAAACCCCATGTAATGTCAAAATACCCTGCTCTTTACGTGCTTTTATCCACGGAAATGTCTCTAAATTTTTCAGCGAATAGCGAATAGAAAGTTGCTCTAATGCGGTCTGCCATTCTAACATGGCTAACGATTTATCGCCAACAACGATTTCCGCTGCTGGTCCTAAAAGGCTTATCCATTGACCAATAAAGTCGTTTGACGCTAAAGACTTGTACGTCCCCTCGAGAGCAGTACTAACACCCCCACAGTGCGCATGTCCAAAAACAACGATATGCTTAACCTCAAGCAATTGCACCGCATGTTCAATTGCTGCGGATGTTGCATGATATTGGTTATCAGGAGAAAAAGGGGGAACCAAATTTGCCACGTTACGCAGTGTAAAAATTTCACCTGGTTTAGCATCAAAAATTGTTTCGGGTACTGCACGCGAATCACAACAAGCAATCACTAACACTTCAGGCTTTTGTCCTTCGAGTGCCAATTGTTGGTAATGTGCTGTTTTATATGCAAAATGATTTTTTATAAATGACTGGTAACCGTTTACAAGTCGTTCTGGCAAACCCGTCATGTTCTTTACTTTCATTTTGCATATTCAAAGAAACAAGTACTCAATATAAAGAGATACTAAAAATGCCTTTTCATGAATACAAGATATTTTTTTAGCACGATAAATTATTACTGTAAAATGGAGGAAATCATTCTATGATAAACAATACTAAGTAACTATTCTTCACAAAAATAAGATGTTACACTGTAAAAACAATGATAGAATGGTCCAATCAAAGAGAAGAGACCCTAAAAACAAAAAGGGGAAAGTTATTGTGTTAAAGCAACAGGCAACAGAAACCAAAAACAATCAAGACAAAATAGAGAAAGTCCTTTTCGCTCATGCAGATAAAGAAGACCTGATCTGTTATGAAGATGAAGAACTTCAAAAAGCCGCAGACATTGCTGTCGAAGCATTTAACCTTCATAAAGCAGGAAAAAGTACTATCTGCTTTGAACAGAATTTAACTCGGAACAATAAACCAATAACCGTTATCACGCTGGTCAACGATAATAAACCCTTCCTCCTTGATTCCATTTTGAATGTCTTTAATCAGCATGCAAATCATATTTATTTGATTGCACATCCTGTTCTTGACTGCGCTTCCGGACAACGCATCAGCTTAATGCAAATCCACATAGAATCACTAAACGGACAACAAGTACAAAAGCTCAAAACTGAACTCACCTTAGTGCTTGAACAAGTCAATGCTGCTGTACAAGATTGGAAACCTATGCTTGAAGAAGTTGAAAGGCATATCCATTCCTATCAAACCAGCCTTCCACCGCACTACAAACAAGAAGGAGAAAAAGCCATTGAATTTCTTAATTGGCTGATGGACAATAATTTTATCTTTCTTGGTATGCGCACTTATAATTTTATCAAAAACCAAGAACCTACAAAATCCTTTACAGCTAGCAACATTGAGCTTGGTATTCTCACAGATGCCTCTATTCGCATTATTGGCGATGCACGGGTAGAAGAACCTCCTCAAGAAATTTTATCCTTTATGGAAAGCGACAACCTACTTATTGTAACGAAAGCCAACAGCCGTTCAAAAATTCACCGTCCTGTTTGGCTTGATTATATTGGTCTTAAAATCTTTGACAGCAAAGGACAACTTTCTGGAGAATTACGCATTGTAGGATTGTTTACTTCCTCAGCATATACGCGTTCTATTTTACAAATTCCTTTCTTAAAAGAGAAAGCCAAAACCATTATACAACGCCTTGGCTACAATAATGTTGACTATTCTGGAAAAGCACTTATTGGTGTTTTAGAAACATATCCAAGAGATGAAATGTTTCGCTCTGATGTTGATACATTAACAGAAAATTCCAAACTCATCATGCAATTAGATGAACGCCCGCGTTTACGGGTGCTCGCCCATACAGATTCTTTTGGACGCTTTGTTTCTATACTTGTTTATATACCGCGTGACCAATACAGCAGTAACATTCGCGAAAAAATTGGTGAATATTTTGTTGAACTCTATAAAGGTGATTTTTTTGAATCCTATCCGCTCTTTTTAGAAAGTACCCTTATCCGCGTTTATTACACCATTCATCGCAAAGGAAGCGAAGGAGCTCCTCTTATCGAGCGTGCGATACTTGAACAAAACGTTCGTTCCATAGTACGAAGTTGGGAAGAGTGCGTTCAAACCATAGCGCTTTCCCGCAAAATAACAGACGAACAGACACTCTTAGCGAGTCAATTTCCTAACAGTTATCGTGATTTATTTTCGGCAGAAGACGCCATCAAAGATGCTGGGCATATTTTAAGTCTTAATAATAAAAAACCACTTTTCGTTACTTTTTACCACACATACATCAAAGAAAAACGAGTAATTTCTCTCAGACTCTTTCATCGCCATGAAGCACTTTCTCTCTCCAAACGTGTACCGCTCCTTGAAAATATGGGCTTTGGAGTTATTGCCGAACAAACACTTGAATTACCAGATGGAAACGGAGATTCTGTATATCTTCACGATATGCAATTGGAAAGTGCTTTCCAACTCTGTATCGATTTCGACAAAAATGGACAAAAGCATGCTGAAACATTCGAAGCCGTTTGGGCCCAACATGCTGACAATGATGAATTTAATGCTTTAACCCAAACAGCTGAGCTTGATTGGCGAGAAATTGTCATTTTGCGTCATTATGGGCGCTATCTCCAACAAGCGGGGATTCCTTATTCACAAAAACGTGTTGCCCAAACTTTAAACGCCTATCCTGATATTACCAAAGATCTCTATGATTTATTTCATTTAAAGTTCCATCAAAGTCATACGGAAAAAGAACGGGAAACAAACCAACAAATCATTCAACAACGCATTGAAGAAAAATTACAGAAAGTACCCGGCCTAGATGATGATCTCATTTTACGCCGTTATCGTAATCTTATTGATGCAAGTTTACGAACTAATGCTTTTACCCCTCTTCAAGACGGAAGCCCGCGTCGTATTTTAGCAACAAAATTGAATCCACGCCAAATTGAGGATTTGCCTGAACCGCGCCCTTATCGAGAAATTTTTGTTTACGGACCAGAAGTTGAAGGCGTTCATTTGCGCTTTGGTCCTATTGCCCGCGGCGGCATTCGTTGGTCAGACCGTGCTTTGGACTATCGCACTGAAATACTTGGCTTAGTTAAAGCCCAACAAGTTAAAAATGCTGTTATCGTTCCTGTTGGCGCAAAAGGTGGTTTCTACCCTCATCGCCTCCCCCAAACAAATGACCGTGCTATCATAACAGAAGCCGCGCGGCAGGCTTATATTGATTTCATTACAGCTTTGCTTTCCATTACCGATAATTTGATCAATGAAAAAGTAAGTCCACCGCACAATGTTATCTGTCACGATAGCAATGATCCTTATTTTGTTGTCGCAGCAGATAAAGGTACAGCAACCTTTTCTGATACTGCCAACGCCATCAGCCAAGCAAACAACTTTTGGCTTGATGATGCTTTTGCTTCTGGAGGCTCTGCAGGCTATGATCATAAAGCCATCGCAATTACCGCCAAAGGTGCGTGGGAAGCGGTTAAAAGACATTTTCGAGAATCTTTCAACCACGATATTCAAACAACCCCTTTCACTTGTGTTGGTGTTGGTGATATGTCTGGTGATGTTTTTGGCAATGGAATGCTTCTTTCCAAACAAACAAAGCTTATTGCTGCTTTCGATCACCGTGATATCTTTATCGATCCAGATCCAAATATATCTGAAAGCTATGCTGAGCGTATGCGCCTTTTTAAGCTCCCTCGCTCAAGTTGGCAAGATTACGACCAAACAAAATTATCAAAAGGTGGTGGCATTTTCTCACGCACAATGAAGACCATCACTCTCTCACCCGAAGCAGCACAAGCTATTGGCTTCGACAAACAAACAGGAACACCCTTTGAAATTATCTCTGCACTTCTTAAAGCACCTGTTGATCTTTTATGGTTTGGTGGCATTGGCACTTATATCCGTGCAACAACAGAAACCAATGCTCAAGTAGGAGATCGTGCCAATGATGCAATACGCATTAGCGGCGAACAAGTCCGTGCAAAAGTTATTGGAGAAGGAGCAAATCTTGGCCTTACACAACGTGGTCGGATTGAATATGTCTTAAGCGGTGGACGTTGTAATACGGATGCGATTGATAATTCCGCAGGAGTGAATTGCTCTGATGTCGAGGTCAATATAAAAATTGTTCTTGCATCAGCACTTCGCGCAAAAAGGCTTACCCGCGAAGCACGTGATGTACTTTTAAAAAATATGACGACACAAGTTGAACAATTAGTCCTGCGTAACAATTATTTGCAACCTCTTGCTCTTTCTTTAGCCGAGAGTCAAAGCCTCACTGATTTACCTTATCAAATGCGCTTTATGCATGATCTAGAGCAAAAAAAGCTTCTTGATCGTAGGATTGAAGTTCTCCCTGATGAACAAATTTTACGTCAAAGAATAAATGAAGGGCAAGGGCTTGTACGTCCTGAACTTGCTGTTATTTTAGCATATGCTAAATTAACTCTCAAAGAAGAAATTGCTCATAGTCCTCTTATTGATGATAGTTATTTTGACACAATCTTGTTGAGCTATTTTCCAACCCAAATTCAGGAAAACTTTAAGAAAGAAATCATTAATCACCAATTGCGTCGTAATATTATTGCAACCCTCATTACTAATGATATTATAAATCGTGGTGGGCCGATATTTGTTAATCGGTTACAAGATACAACAGAGCAAAAGGTTGAAAATATTATTCGTGTTTTCATTGCACTGCGTGACGGCTTTGAAATTGCTCAATTGTCTGACCAGATTGATAACCTTGATAATAAAATCCCTGGTCTTGTCCAAAACAAATTCTATGCAGCGATTACTTCGATGCTTTTTGAAGCATCGAATTGGGGGTTGCGCAATATGGACCTCTCTATCCCATTAGAAGAACTTGTAAAGACAATTAAAAAAGCCCGTACTGTTATCGAAAAACAGCTTATGCACCCCAGTGATAAAGATATCAATCAAAAAATCAAAGAAAAAATGATACGTTATAGCGAAGAGGGAGCGCCAAAAACTTTAGCAGAACAATTGGCTCTCTTGGAAGCTGCTCCAATAATTTGTGACATTTCTTTGATTGCAAAACAAAGCAACTGCGACCTTATTAAAACCGCAGAAATTTATTTCTCGCTTGCTCAAGTTGTTCGCATAAACCGCATAAATGAAGCAAGTCAAACAATCCCTGTTCTTGATTATTATGATAGTATGGCCTTAAGCCAAGCCAAAGAAAATATTACCGCAAGCTTACGAAAGATTGTAATGAAAATCCTGAAAAATTATGGCAGAAAACAAGATCCATTCGCCGCTTGGAGCAAATCACAAGAAGAACAAATTCAAAATATAACAAACAGAATTGGAGCTCTGATTGAAAACGACCTTAACATTTCCCGCTTTACATTTGCAGCAGGAATGATTGCACAACTTCAAATCACGGGTTTTTAGATCTAAAATGATGCAAAAAGGCCAAATCTTTTAAATCCCAATTTTTTCCTCTATAAAAATATAAAAGGGAGAAAAAAGTTGGCCTATTTGCATTTTAAGCAAAGAGAATAAAATAAAACTTTGAGAATTTTAGCTTGCGCAAAAGACTAATGCCACACTAAATGAAAAAGTCTGCTTATTAAAAAAGTAAGTTCAAATTTTTCTGTTAAATGCTCCTTATTATCAAAAGAAAAAGAACCGTTTACACACAATCTAATAGCCTTATAAAAAATCAATTTTCTGCATTTAAAAATACTACTTTTTCCATACAAACACTGTTCCCAACAGCTTTCACTCATTCACAAAAACAGCTTCAACAGACCATGAAAAACATATATTAAATTGCCATAAATTTTAGAAAATAAACCGTCTAAATGCAAAAGCGATCGTAACATGGGAAACTGGACGATATAATGATGATTCCGACTTGTGGCAAGTATATCAAAAATTTGTTGCAATGCATTTTCAAACCATAGGCTCAAAGCCTGATCATAAATTAAACGACCTCTCAAATGTGCAGAAGCAGGTTGAACACCTTTTTCGGTCAATTTTTGTGATAAACAAACCACCGAATGCTGCATCATAGCACACACAAACGCACATGATAACAATTAACATGAACGGTATTCTTAATACTCATGCAACTGTAGCAGATACACCAAAAATTTGTTGCAATGCATTTTCAAACCATTGACTTAAAGCCTGATCATAAATTAAACGACCTTTCAAATGTGCAGAAGCAGGTTGAGCACCTTTTTCGGTCAATTTGTGTGATGAGCGAACCACCAAACGCCGCATCATAGCACGTGTGAATTCGGCATGAAATTGCAAACCCCATGCATTGTCTCCATAACGAAAAGCTTGTGTAGGATATGTATGACCTGTTGCCAAAAGCATGGCCTCTTTAGGTAAGTCATAAATCCCTTCATCATGAAAATGGTAAACCATTTCCGGCCAATTCATCAATTCCTTGCCTTGCGAGGTTGCTTTCAATGGGTACCAGCCGACTTCAACAGTCCCATCGCTTCTTGTACCAACACGCCCCCCTAGATTTCGCGCTAACATTTGTGCTCCAAGACAAATGCCCAAAAAAGGCTTATTCTCTTTCAATGACAAAGAAATCCAATCAATTTCTTCACAGATATAGGCTTCACTGTCATTCACACTCATCGGCCCCCCTAAAATAACAACGCCAGCATAATGCTTTAATGTATGGGGAAGCTTCTGCCCTAAAATAGGACGATAAATATCAAGAACAAAACCACTTTGTTGCAAAAATTTTCCCAAACGACCAGTATATGTAGATTGGCGATGCACAACGACCGCTATTCTTGGTTTGCTGTTTTTTTTATTTTTACCACGACAGCTTTGTATCAAAAACATTTGTAACCAATCACCTCTACAATCAAGTTAAATTTAACTTTTTTAAAACAAGAATAATTTCGATCAACACTTTTCACTCTGGTTCTTCTTTTTAAAATAACTGAAATTTCTTTTTCGATAAAGACGCATCATCCTCTTCTGTTTTAATCCCTGGATCATCAACATTTAAGTACGTTTGGCTGAGTAGTTCAGTATCTTTTTTCTTTATATCTTGTTCCTTTGTCTGAACATGATGCAAAAAACCATCTCCTAAAGATGATACCTCTTCAAGCAATTTATCTTCAACAAAAGCAGTTTTTTCCACGATACCTTTTTTATCTTCTTTTTTCAGTGCAATACTGTCAGCCTCTAATGTGAGAGGAGGCATGCTGGGAGGCGTTTTCCATTCGAAGCATCCCAAACGTCCACTTATTGGAGAAACCACTGACCAAGAAGAAAAAATGGACCCATCACACATCCATACGGGATCACGTTCAGCACGCAATGCCAAAGAAAGCCATTGCCGTACTGCTCCTTGATTATTTCCTTCTGCTTCTTCAATATCTGCTAGCAACAAATAAACACTTTCCCGCGGATGATACCGGAGTGCTTTTTGTGCCTGTTCTCTTGCTAACCCCCTTTCACCAGCATCTAGCGCAGCTTTAGCAATGAGAAACGCCGATTCAAATGTGTCTTTATTATAAGAAGCCAGTGTTTTAGCTTTTTTTAACCGCCCAACGGCGCTCTCTTCTCTTTCAAGATAAAGTGCTCCCAAATCAGGATGAGGATCCTTTTGCCAAGCAGCAATAATCATTTTATCAGCTTTGCGTGTTTCATTTAGTTTATAAAGAATATCAGCAGCAATAACCGTTATAGGCACAAAATCAGGCAAAAATTTATGTGCTTTTAAAATAGCCGTACGCGCTTCTATAGGATGCGTCTCAAACAGATGGAGTGCCTTTCCGCTTAATAACAAAGCTTGGATATAATAACGCTCTGGAGTTGAACGAACAGAGCGCGGTAAAGCTTTTTGCGCGCGTTCAAAAATACTAAGAGCTTTATCCCATTGCCCTTTAGCACTCAACTGATCAAGTACCGCTTGATGAGCCCACAAAAGTGCTGGTGACAAAGCTAGTGCTTCTTCTGCATATTGGTGAGCTGCTTCATAAGCTTTGCTCTTCATAGCTTCACGAAATAAACCATAAAGCCCCGCTAATTGTGTAACTGTTTCTTTTCTCATCTCCTCATAAAGACCAATAGCGCGCAGAGAGTTATTTTGCAAAGACGAGGTTTGTGCTTGTAAAAGTTTCACCAACGGCTCGTGTTTTCCTGCAAGATATTTTACAACACGTGCCTCCATTTTTTGTGCAACAATACTATCGCCAACAAAAGCTGCAAGAATTCCATGAGAAAGAGCTTCATAACCACGCTTTTTGTGACGTTTATAAAAATAATTAGAGAGAGTACGCGGTATGGAAAAAAGTGTATACAAGAGCCACCACAAAATCACCAATATACCGCCAAGCATAATAAGTACACTTAATGCTGTGAGCAATGAAACAGAAAACCGAAAATGTGAAAACATTATAATAAAAACAGCATTGTGATTAGCAACCCACCCGAAAGCAAGACCGAGCGCGCACAAAATAAAAGTATAAACAATAACACGCATCATCTTAAGCCTATTTACATCTCTGTTACCTTTAAAGATCCCTGTTGCACAGACATTAGTAATTTTTGGAGGAGATGATGAACCGCAATATGCTTTTCAAGCCGATGAACAAAATCCACTGAAACATCTTTTGCACTTTGAGGCAATGTTTGCCATTCACTCAAAGCCTTTTCGTAATCACCCATTTGAACTGCAACTTCCATCCGTGCTGCGATTGCCCCCAGAGACATACCTTCAACATTTCCAATAGGGCGAAAGATAATAAGACCTTTTATCCATGTCCAAATCCGCTCTCCAAAATGCGCACCTGACGCAATGTTATTTTGCGTACCAACTATTGCATCAGCAACACTAGCAAAATCAGTTGAAAGCTGCACTGAATTTGGGAGACCTATATTGGCAGTTTTCTCTAACAGATCAAGTCCCTCTATCGAAGGTGATAATTGCTGTAATATTTTTAATTCATTGCTATAAGATCCACCGCGCTCTACAGCACTTTTCAGCGCACTCATTGCAATAAACAGCGCAGTATCTATTTCTTTTTTCTGACCTTTTTCAGCAACAATTTTTTCCTGCATAGTCTGTAATTGTTCCTTTAATGCAACAAGATCATTTGCATTACTTTGTCCAACAAACAGAGCTTTTTGCGTATCTTTTAAATTTCCAGATAAAATTTGCACAGATTCTTCAAGACTCTTTATTTTTTCCTCTAAAGCCAAAAAAACTTTTCTGCTATTCTCTTGTGATACCTCATCACCTTGAAGTGTTTCAGCGTGTTGTGATGAAAAAGAAGCAAACTCTGTTTTTAATGCATCAATCTCTTGAAAAATGCGCTCCAATTTTTCCATCGTTTCTTCTACTTGAGTTTTTGCAGTTTCAGCAATTTGCAAAGCTTTTTCCCCTCCAGCATGATTTTCCAGCAAAGAAGAAGAAAATAAACCCACCCATTGTAACCCGATTAAAAGCCCCAAAGCGATAACACCACCCAAAATCCCCGAAATTGGCAAGCCAATCCATATTATACTAGAAAGACATTTTTTCTGCGTATGCTGCTTGCTTTTTTTCTTTACCGCATCCAATTCTACTGTATTTTGTATCGTTTGCTCTGAAACATGGCTTACAGTATCATGTTCAATCACTGTTTTTTTCCGGTGAGCACCAGCATAATGCGGTTTAACTTTTGATTTTGAAGAATCTACCATATTTGTAACTTTTTGTGCACATTTCTTTTTAACGATAAAAAAACAAAATGAAAAAATCTTTAAAAACTAAGACTTTATCTTATAACATAATTTATTTTACATTCTTCTTAACAAGAATATAACTTCACTAATATTTCCAACACTGCATTTTAAGTGAATACACTTACAATTATATATTTTAATAAACAAGCTTCTGGAAACAGAGTAACATTTTATACTGAGAAATATATATTAATTTTTAGTCAACATAATTATCATAATAATTTAAAGAGCAAAAACGTATTTTCTCATAGAGGGATCAACTTTGAGAGAAGTTCTTTGCAACTTTATCCATCCGTGATACCCACATACAAAATACTCTTTCAACATAAGGTCTTGTCTAAAATGCGCCTGTTGGGAATAGAAACAAGTTGCGATGAAACTTCTGCTGCTATTGTTGAACACAACAATGAAGGAAAAAGCTGTATTCTTTCCAATATCGTTTGGAGTCAAATTGATAATCACGCACCTTACGGCGGTGTTGTTCCTGAAATTGCCGCACGTGCTCATGTTGAAATTCTTGATAGTATTATTTTAGAAGCGCTTACAAAAGCAAACACAAAGTTAAAAGATATTGATGCTATTGCAGCTACCAGTGGTCCTGGTTTAATAGGAGGACTTTTGGTAGGCGTTATGAGTGCAAAAGCTCTTTCCCTTGCAACTGGGAAACCTTTTATTGCAGTAAACCATTTGGAAGGACATGCGTTAACAGCCGTGCTAACGCATAATGTCAATTTCCCTTATTTGTTGCTATTGGTTTCAGGCGGCCATACACAAACAATCCTTGTTCACGGAGTAGGAAACTACCAGCGTTTAGGAACCACCATTGATGATGCATTGGGGGAAGCTTTTGATAAAACAGCAAAACTTTTAGGTCTTCCCTATCCTGGAGGCCCAGCACTTGAAAAAGCGGCTCTATTGGGTGATAAAAATCGTATTCCTCTTCCTCGACCTTTAAAAGGTGAAAAACGGTTAGATTTTTCCTTTTCTGGTCTTAAAACCGCTGTTCGGCAAGCAGCAACAACCATAGCGCCTCTTACAGAAAGTGATGTTGCTGACATTGCAGCAAGTTTTCAAGCCGCCGTTACCGATACAGTCCATGATCGCGTTCATTTAGCTTTGCAACACTTTACAAACCAATATCCTCTTTCTCAATTTCAAGGATGTCGTCCTCCTGCATTAGTTGTTGCGGGAGGAGTTGCCGCCAACCAAGCTATTCAATCGACACTGCAAGAACTTGCACATCAACATGGTTTTGAATTTATAGCTCCTCCCCTTTCTTTGTGTACCGATAATGCCGCAATGATCGCTTTTGCTGGAGCTGTACGATTTTCACAAGGAGAAACAAGCTCTCTTGATATTGCTCCTCGTTCACGCTGGCCATTGGATGAAAAATCCGCCCCCCTAATAGGGATGGGACGCCGTGGAACAAAAGCATAAAAAAGAAGAGCAGTGCTTATATTATTCACGAAGCATAATATAAAATCACTATCATTAAAGGTCGTACCTATTGCAATAATCATTGCCGTCTTTGAGATTTTTAGAATCAATTTTCCTAACGCGTTTTTCAATGCAAAGTAATCATATTGATAGGCACTTCTAGACAAAACTCCATAAAACAACAAAACTTTCCATGCTAAACGATTAACTTTAAGCTAGTTTTTTCTCCCCACACAGATCTTCTTTTCTAACAATGGAAGCAAAATACTTTTATACGCCCTATAAAGATAGATAAAAAATATGAATCATTTTTTAAGTGTTTCTAAAAAGTAATAAATCAATCAAACGACTCTTTACCACATTTTGAAAATCATACTTGATGGTGCGACACAGATACTTATAAAAAGATACACATGAAGTGTAAAAATCATGACAATCCATGAAAAGGAGAGCTGCATGGCTTATTGGCTTTTTAAATCTGAACCTAATAAATGGTCATGGGATATGCAAAAGCAAAAAGGTGCTGAGGGCGAACAATGGGATGGTGTACGCAACTATCAAGCCCGTAACAATATGCGCGCCATGAAATATGGCGACAAAGGCTTTTTTTATCACTCCAACAAGGGATTAGAAATCGTAGGCATTGTAGAAGTCTGTGCTGAAGCACATCCTGATTCTACCACCTCTGATCCACGCTGGGAATGTGTGGATATCCGTGCACTCTATGACATGCCAACCCCTGTTTCATTAAAACAAATCAAAGCAAACCCAAAACTGGAAAATATGGTACTGATCAATTCCAGTCGCTTATCCGTACAACCCGTAACAGCAGATGAATGGAAAGAAGTCTGTTTGATGGGCAACCTTAAGATGGAAGTTCTTTCATCTTAAAACTATCATTTTTGTTCGTCGATTAATATGCGGTAAAAGACGTTCCATATCCCGACGAGCAAGTGCAATACATCCCTCTGTTGGTGTATAATTTTCTCGTGCTAAATGCATAAAAATAGCACTTCCTCTTGCCATTTTTCGTTCTGTAATATTCCAATCCAGAACTAATACAATTGCATAAAGGCCATCTTCACGGTGCATCTTTTCAGCACTATTGCAGTAAGGGAGACGAACCAAGCGATTATAGTTAGCATCTCCACTTGCATCACACCAACCATCCTGCGCACGAATACGGCGCAATGGCAAAAGATGACGCGGAAAAGAACGATAAGAATTGCTACGAAAACCACCTAAAAAACGCATATGTGCCAGAGGTGTTGCACCATCGCCTTCACGCTTAAAAGCAGAAATACCGGCTCGCCCTAAAGCACAGAAAAAGCGGTTATGACCAACACACAAAATACCTCGTGCATAATTTCCCGCTTGTCGACGAACAACCATAGAAAAAACAGAAGTTTGTTTTTTATAGGATTTTTTCTTTAATTTTCCTTGCATGAGATCTTATTTTTCGTGACATTACTCTCTACAAACGTAGTATCAACATATATTATAAGGATAAACAATGAACCAATATAGCCTTTAATCGTTGAAAATGATAATGATCTACGTCAGATTTTGATAGAACAATTGCAAATACATAAAGAATTTAAAGTTTTCCAAGAAAAGACAGCTGAAGCAGGTATCACCACAGCACAAGAAAGAAATATTGATCTTGCCATTTTTAATACCAAACTCCCCGATCTTGATGGCTATAAAGCCGTTAGAAAATTGCGTATCCAAGGATTCCATGCTCCCATTATCATGATTACGAGCAATGATACGGATTGTGACACTCTTTTAGATCTTGGAGTGGGTGCCAATGATTATGTAATAAAACCCTTTCGTTTTGCGGTGCTTTTGGCGCGAATTCGCGCTCAATTACGCCAATATGAACAAAATGAAAATTCTACTTTTCACATTGGTCCCTATATTTTGAAACCCAAGAAAAGACTTCTCATTGATGAACACAACAATAAAATTCGCCTTACAGAAAAAGAAGTAGCAATTCTCAAATACCTCCATTCTGCCAACAATAAAATCGTGAATCGTGAAACATTATTAGAGCAAATTTTGGGTTATAATGAAAATGTCGTCACTCACACTTTAGAAACCCATATTTATCGTTTGCAACAGAAAATCGAAAAAGATCCTTCTAACGCACAAATTCTTATTACAAATCAAAATGGCTACTGTTTAAAACTCTAAGATCTATCACCACTGACACCATTTTTTTCTGAAATAAAATGCAATCGAGACAAGAAAAAGCTTTCACGCGCTTGTGGTGACAGAGCAGGAATAAAAACACGCCGCGATTGACGGCGCTGCACAAGCAAACCTTGATAAACACGTTTTTGTGCCTGACACATTAAAATCCCACCAAAATAGGGTAAAAGATGACGTGCAAATGGCTCATAAAAAAATGAGAACAGCTGAGAGAAGGGACCTGAAAAAGGCATATAATGTATTATTTCTTGCACTGGTCCAGAAACAAAATTTGTTTTCTCAAACAAACGAGTAATCTGTTGACGACTATAAGGTTCACCATAACCAAAAGGTGTACAAGCGTTGCGTGCCCAAAAGCCGGAGCGATTAGGAACGATAACGATCAAATGACCATTAGGAACTAAAACACGCCATATTTCATTCAGGGTTTCCAATGAATTTTCTGTATATTCAAGTGCATGTACCAATAAAACACAATCAACTGAAGCATCAGAAAGCGGTAAATCTTCTTCAAAAACGAGCGCTGTAGCAACCTTATCAGTACAAGGCCAAGGCGAAGCACCTTGTCTAGCAGGCATAAAAGCGAAACATTGCTGAGTACGTGTACTTAGTGCAGAAAGATAAGGAAGCGCATAACCCAACCCCATAAGCCGTTTATCAGAAAGATCCGGCCAACACATATTTAACTTATCACAAAGAGTCTGCTGTACGCGCAGTCCAAGTGCAGAAGCGTAAAAATCTCTAAGTGTGACTATATCCAATTCAATATACCGTGTAGAAACAAATTTCAGACTTCATAGACTTCCATATACGCATTTATATGGACTTCTGCTTTTTCTTCGCAATGGCAAAAATTTGATATTCCATATTTTAAACTCAAATGACAAAAAAATCATGATGCACACTTTCATTATCACTTAATGATAATTGCTTTGATTTTATTCTTTATTTTTGGAATATACACTTCATAGAGAATTTTCTCACATACTCTTTTGACATCAATGAAGAAAAATCCAAGTGATTAATTAAAACGCAGCAACTTTTCTAGATAGTTTTTTTCTGTTTCTGAAATATGCTCTTGAGAAAGACGTTTGCGGATTTCTTCTAAAATCTGCCGAGAGCGCATTTGATCGCTTTCCTGTAGTATAATATCCCCCTCTTGTTCTTGATTTTCTTTTGAGGAAAGCGGACGTCCTAATGGATCCTCAGGACCGAGAACAGCATTTTGATTGTCTCCTGCTTTTTTGAGCATTTCGCGCATTTTTTCTAAAATATTTTGTGCACCTTGCCGTAAAGCTTCTAAAGCATCTGACTGATTTTGTATGGATCCTTCATGATCCCCATGATCAAGAGCAGTCGATGCTGAATTCATTTTCTTTTCAGCCTCTTTCAACGCATCACTCTGTTTAAACCCTTGTGCAAACAATTCTTTTTCTAACTCTGATAATTCAGACTGTAAGGAAGCTTGACGCTCTTTTAAGAATTTTCTTTGCTCTTCTGGTATAATTTCCCCACGTCGCTGTTTCATTTCTAACTGATGCGTTTCATTGAGAATTTCCTGCTGGCGACGCATCAAATCCCCAAGTTGATCCATTTTTTCTTTCATTTGCGCAGATTGGCTTTTGTTCTGTCTCTCATTCTTGTTTTCTTTTCGAACTTGCAAATGATCAAGAATCTGTTCGACTTCAGATAACAACTGCTCAGCCGCAGAAGAAGAGCCCATTGTAGCCATTTCTTCCATCAAATTCAGCTTTTTTTGTAATGTATCCTCTGAAAGATTAAAACTGCCAGAATTATTTTTATTGCTATTGTCTTGTGCCCTTTCAGCCAAAGCATTAATATAATTATCCATGGCTTGTCGTAAATCCGCCATCAACCGTTCAATCTCTGCAGCTGGAGCACCATAGCGAAGAGCATCACGCAAAGCAGCTTGCACTTGTTTTAAATTCTTCTGAACGGATTCCAGCTGATCGCCCTCAATACCTACAGCAATCTGCCACAAATAATCGATAACAGCACGTAGATCATCTTCTGTTTTTGCCAGAAAAAGCCTTGTCCATGCACTCTGTAAGACAAGAAAGTCTATTGTATTTTGAAGTCCCTTTTCCGGACGTACAAGCAAAGCAGAGAGCATATCAAGTACACGCTCTTGTGTAAAACTATTCAGAGCCAATAAACGACGCAATTCACTTACAGCACGTGCGACAGGATTTGAAAATACACGCTGCGGCAACATCATAACAAAAGTTTTGCTACGGCTTTGCTGTCCAGCAGCATCTTCCACCACCAGAGTAATTTTGACTTCTGAACCAGCCCACGGATGCCTTGATACATCTTGTACCATTCGCATTTTACCCTTTCCACCACGTGGAAGAAGAAGTTTTATTTCAGGAGACCTATAAAGAGAAGCAGTCTTTTTGTGCATATTAAGAATAGGCTCTATTTCAACAAAAGCCTTTGTCACTCCATAATCATCATCCATTTCATACTGGAGTTCTAAAGAACCAGTCAAAATCCGCCCTGGTTTTGCCAACCAATGAATTTTTGGATGCTGATCTTTAATGACTCGTAAATACCATTTTTGTTGCTTATGACGTGATGATACTATCAAATTTGTTGAACGTTCCAAACATGTTTCAAAATGAGCAATTTGTTTATTCAAAGTCATTTTTTCTTGTTTTTTAGAAAGCAGTAATTCACGTGCATTCTGTTCAGAGAACGCTTTTACTGTAACACCAGCACCATCAACAACGCGCACAACAAGATTGCTGCCTTCTGGAACACTAAGCTGTGTTGTTTCACCCTGTGTTAAATAAATAGGCGCAACGCCTGTATAAGCAGGTGGAGTTACCCAAGCATCAATCCGCATTACCGTTTCATCTACTATAGGACGAAAATCAAATGCATCTGCCAACCGCCCCCCTGACGAACCAAAAGAAAAACTGAAAGCACACACACAAAAGAGAATACATAAAGCCCTCAGAGCCAAGGGATCACAAGTAGCACTATTAAAATAAACAAATCCAGTTTTTAAATGATGCAATTGTTCCGCCATACGACGTTGATGTTCGCGCCAAATAATTGCACTAAAGCCTTTATCATTTTCAGGACATAAATGATCTATCTGAACATTTAAGGGCTGATTCTTAAGTCCATTTTCCTGTTCAAGACGACGACTAACTTCCCTGACAGTTGGAAACTGAAAACCGGCAAAAGAAAATAAACTTCCCACAGCCAAAAAGAACAACAGCAATAGTAAAAGTAAATGTAGCCAATATCCTAGAAAACCAAAAATACCCAGCCAACAAATAGAACAAAAAAGACTTACAACCAACAAAAATGGTGACAGCCGCAACCATATCCGCTCAAAAAAGAGGATAGCCCACATAAAAATGTATACATACAAAAGCTTCATTTTTACAAAACTTTTGCTGTTTTCATTTTTCATAGACAAACATTTGTCCTCTTTAATAATGGTAAACCGTAATCATAAAAACCATACAAGACAATTTCCAGAAAATAAATTGCCTTATTATAAAAATAAAAGTTTAGTAAAAATAAGATCAAAAATATTTAACAATTCTTGATCCAATCTGGAATATGATCACAGCCTATCAATTGCGCATAATCAAGACGCGGACGAATAACCGCATAACGCATATCCTCAACGAGAACTTCTGGTATCAAAAGCCGGCTATTATAGGTGTTTGCCATCACTGCACCGTAAGCACCTGCCCCCATAATAGCTAAAAGATCACCGGACGCTAAAATTGGTACACGACGATCTAATGCTAAATAATCGCCAGTTTCACAAACGGAACCAACAATATCTGCTCGAATAAGTTCTACATCTGCAGGTACTTGTTTCACTAATACAACATTCTGCCAAGCATCATAAAGCGTTGGACGTATAAGATCATTCATCGCCGCATCAACAATAACGAAATTCCGCCCTTCCCCTCTTTTCAAATAAAGAACGGACGTCAATAAGATACCAGCTTCACCAACAATACTACGCCCAGGCTCCACGATAATATGAATCCCTAGAGGCGCAATATGCTTCTTCACAAGTGCCGCATAATCAGAAAGAGATGGTACTGAATGCTGTTCATTACCATACGCAATACCAAGTCCGCCCCCAACATCTATATGTGTTATCGCATAACCATCACGCCATAATTGACGCACAAAATCTGCAATAATAAGAAATGCATCTTCAAACGGTTTCAAATCACAGATCTGACTTCCAATGTGCATATCAACACCACAAACTTGCAACCCTGGAAGCTGCACTGCTTTTTTATAAGCTTCTTTCGCTAATGACAAAGGAATACCAAACTTATTCTCAGACTTTCCTGTTGTGATTTTCTTATGCGTCTTCGCATCAACATCTGGATTAATCCGTAATGAAATACGTGCTATTTTCGAAAGAGCAACAGCACGTACCGATAATTGCTCAAGTTCCGGCTCTGATTCAACATTAAAACAATAGATATCCTGAGAAAGAGCAAAATCTATCTCTCTAACCGTTTTTCCAACACCAGAATAAACAATACGATCCGCCGAAATACCGGCAGAAAGAGCGCGCCGTAACTCACCTTCTGATACCACATCAGCGCCTGAGCCATTTGCTGCTAAAAGTCGCAAAACTGCTTGATTAGAATTAGCTTTGACCGCATAAGCAATCAAACTTGGTATCTCTTGAAATGCCTTTTGATATTTCTTAAAACGTGTCACCAACGCGTTCGCAGAGTAACAATAAAAGGGTGTCCCCACATCTTGCGCAAGAGAAGAAAGCGAAAGACCTTCAGCATGAAGTGTACCTTGACGATAAGAGAAAAAATGCATACTTCTCTCCTATCGTATCAAACGATCAAGAATAAAAGGTTTATCGTCTTCACTTTTGCTAACAAATGCCCCTTGCACAGATTTTTCCATACTTGAAGAAGGTACTTCCAATGCCCCTTTACGCCCACACCCAACAATAAGGATACCCCCAAAAAGGACGATTGTTAAATTCTTTAGAATGATTACCATATGTCCTTTTTCTCCTATTGATATTTTTTTATTTTTGGGTTTATAATTAAACCATTCAAGCAGTTACAAGGCGTTTTTTCCAATAGGAAATTTGACAAAGGACTTCTGAAGGAGCCGTACCCCCAAAACTTTTACGGCTTTTAACAGATTTTTCAACTGTCAAAACATCAAAAAGTGCTGCATTGATACCTGGATATATCGCTTGAAGCTCAAACAATAACAAATCATTCAAAGCACATTCTTTTTTTTCTGCTAATGCGACAGCTTGCCCTGTAATATGGTGTGCTTCACGAAAAGGAAGCCCTAATTCACGCACAAGCCAATCTGCAAAATCTGTTGCGGTTGCATAACCAGAATCAGCCGCTTGTTTCATCGCTTCTTTATTGACTTCAAAATCACCCATAATCCCTGTCATTGCTGCTAGTGATAATTCTAGACTCAAAGCCCCATCAAACACGTATTCTTTATCTTCCTGCATATCTTTTGAATAAGCAAGGGGTAATCCTTTCATCACCGTTAACAATCCAATCAATGCACCATTCAATCGCCCTACTTTAGCACGCACGAGTTCTGCAGCATCAGGATTTCTCTTTTGTGGCATAATAGACGAACCAGTTGAAAAAGCGTCAGATAAACGAATAAAATTAAATTGTTCGCTTGACCAAAGAATAATTTCTTCTGCTAAACGCGAAAGATGCGTCGCACAAAGAGCACCTGCGCTTAAAAATTCTAAAGCAAAATCACGATCAGAAACACTATCAATCGAATTTCGTGTTGGTTCTCTAAAGCCTAGTGCTCGTGCTGTCATAAAACGATCAATTGGAAAACCTGTCCCCGCCAAAGCAACAGCACCTAAAGGCGATTCATTCATACGTTCAACCGCATCACGCATCCGTGATAAATCCCGACCAAACATTTCAACATAAGCCATCATATAATGACCAAATGTTATAGGTTGTGCAATTTGTAAATGCGTAAAACCTGGCATAAAAGTATCGACATGTTGTTCTGCGCGAAAAAGCAACTGTTCCATCAATTGCTTTAAAGCTTGTGCTATTCTCTGCAATGCCTCACGCACCCACAAACGAAAATCAACAGCGACTTGATCATTGCGTGAACGTGCCGTGTGCAAACGCCCTGCAACAGAACCAATCAATTCGCTCAACCGCGCTTCAATATTCATATGAATATCTTCAAGCTTTCGTGAAAAAATAAATGTACCGTTCTCAATTTCTTCACGAATAAGCTTTAAGCCATAAACAATTTTTTCATAATCGGATTGTGAAATGATCTTCGTTTGCGCTAACATCGCGGCATGAGCGAGTGAACCTTCAATATCTTGCCGATAAAGTTTTTGATCAAAATCAATTGAGGCGTTAATTTCTTCCATAATTGCAGCAGGCTCCCTTGTAAAGCGGGCACCCCACATTTGGTTCTTTAACGTCTCATCTGTCATATTCTAAAAATACCTAATAAAAAGGAATAAAAATTATGATTCATCAAACTATCACAAACCGAAAAAAGAAGAACAAAAAAGTACAATTCTTCATCGCATCCTTCTTTATTATTGCCGTAATCTTAATTGCTATAAGCTTATACGCAATAAAAGACTCCCATAACAAGATCGCATCTTTCTTTACTCACTCTATTCCAAGAGAGAATATCCAAACAATACAAAAAGAAAAAATGTTAGCAATAAAAAAAGCGGCGAAAGGCTTTTTTGCACACATGCGTTTTGCTGATACGCCATCAGACATGAATCAACTTTCTTTTAAGGATATACAAGGAAAAAAACACAAACTTTCTGAATTTAACGGAAAACCATTGTTGGTTAATTTATGGGCTATCTGGTGTCTACCATGCCGCATAGAAATGCCAGAATTGGCGCAATTAAAACGAGAATTTGGAGGAAAAAATTTCGATGTAATCGCCATTAATATTGATAAAACAGCTTCTCCTGAAAAAATTCAACAATTTTTACAAAACGTTCATGCTGATAATCTGCTTTACTACCACGATGAAACAATGGCTGTTTTCAACAATATAAGACAACAAGGACTCGCTTTAGGATTACCCATAACACTCCTCATAGATAAAGAAGGATATCTTATTGCTTCATTCAATGGCGCTGCTCCATGGGCTAATGACGATGCCAAAGCGCTCATAAAAGCAGTTATAGAAGCAACATACTAACTGTCATAACCGCGCCGTTTCAAACGCTGTATAACAAGATCTAATGCTGATAAAAAAACAGAACGATCTTTAGGAGAAAAAGGACAAGGTCCCCCTGTTATATTACCTTGTCCTCGCAAATCCTCCATCAAATTACGCATTGCAAAAGCTGGACCGATTGAGTTTACATCAAAAATACGCCCCCTTGGTGAGAGACAAACACCTCCAGCCCGCACAACCCGTGCTGCTAAAGGAATATCACTAGTAATAACGATACTCGCTTCATGCACATGTTCTACAATCCAATCATCAGCACAATCAAGCCCACCGGCAACAACTACCCTTTCAATAAGTACTTCATCTGGAAGAGAAATAAAGCGATTTGCAACAACAAATGTTTTTAGCTGATAACGATTCATAACACGATAAACTTCAGCTTTTACAGGACAAGCATCTGCATCAATAAACAAAGTAATAGCAGGTTTTATTTGTGTATTTATTTTCTGATCTTCACGCAACATCAAATTCTTTCACTTATCCGAATGTTGCAAATGATTTCGATAAAACATAATCGCCGCGTTTATTTCACCACCTAAAATAAAAATTGCGCTCAATATGTAAAGAAAAATTATGGCAACCATAATAGAGGCTAACCCCGCATAGGTAGAAATATAATCAAACATTGTTAAATACTGTGCAAAAGCAATGGAAGCCATAAACCAAACAAACATTGTTACCAAGATTCCTGGCAAAATATCCATAAATTTCCGTTGCCCTGCTGGAAGCCATTTATGAACAATCAAAAGACTTACAAATAAAAAAACGGCTGCAATAATGTAGCGCCACAAACGAATAATACCAATATATTCGGTAATGAAAAAAGGGTGACGTTGTGTAATTTTTATCAGCAAAGGTGTTAAAACCAACAAAAAGCTAATGACAACAAGAGCAATGGCTCCAAGGATCACAAAAAATAAACTTTGAAAACGACACAACAATAAACTACGTCGATCAACAACACGATAAGCTTTATTTAAGGCTGCACGCAAAGCTTCAATACCATTAGAAGCAAAATAAGCTGCTCCAATAACAGAAATCGTCAACACACCTCCTCGCTGAACTGTTAAGACATTGACAATTTCCTTAGATAAAGGCTCCGCAATGATATCTGGCAATAACTGTACAAGCGCTTTAATTTTTTGCGGCGTATATGTAAAAGCACCCATAAAACTGGCAAGCGATGTTCCAAAAATAAAAAAAGGAAACAATGCCAAAAGTCCTGAAAGCGCAACATGGCTTGCAAAAGCGCTACCATTATCACGCCAATAGTGGCTTAGTGCATCACCAAAAATACGATAGCTATACCAAAAGATATTTCTTAACAAATCTTAATACTTTCTGGTAACTCTCTACCTCAATCTAGCTAAGCTTTATAAAAATTAGAAAACCCCTAAAAGAAATACTTCTGTAGTATAAAGGACAATAATCAATATGGTCAAGCCTCACTCTGTACCAAAATTGATAAGAACAAAGCAAAAAATTTTACGCAATACACACTAAAAAGGATAAAGATCTGGAGAACAATGAAGCACCAATAGAGTACACGAGATTATCTAAATAGTCCCCCTCAATGCATACTCTGTTATAAATATTCCTCTTGCACCAATAAAAACTTTTGAAGCTTGATTAACTGTACTTAAATAATTATTAACCTTCTTTATAGCAATCCATGACTCAAGGACTATGAGTTTCCAGCTAGCAAAGCTCAACAAAAAATCCTTCATTTTTCCCCGTCCTCTTTAGAAAGATTTTGGCGTCCAAAATCAGGTGCATCAATTTCCTGTCCAGCAGCAATGATATTGCGGCGTACAGCACGTGTACGTGTAAAAAAATTAAACAGTGTTTCACCATCTCCCAAACGAATTGCCTGTTCTAAAAAAGTAAGTCCTTCACGAAAACGGCTCAACATTTCTAAAATAGCACCCTTATTATGCAAACAAATGTCTCTCCACATAACAGGATCAGATGATGCTAAACGCGTAAAATCACGAAAACCTGAAGCAGAATAAGCAATCACTTCTGAATTTGTCACTTTTTCTAAATCACTGGCCGTCCCGACAGTATTATAAGCAATCAAATGTGGCAAATGCGAAACAATCGCCAAAACAAGATCATGATGTTTAGGATCCATCTTCTCAACACGCGCACCACAGGCTTCCCAAAAAGCCGTCAGTTTTGCAACAGCCGCAGCATCACTTTCAGCAAAAGGTGTTAAAATACACCAGCGATTTACAAACAAATCAGCAAAGCCAGCATCAGGTCCAGAATATTCTGTTCCAGCAATTGGATGACCAGGAATAAAATGAACTGTTTTGGGCAATAAAGGTGCCATTTCTGCAATAACCAATGCTTTTGTCGAGCCAACATCACTCACAATCGCCCCCGGCTTTAGATGATCACAAATGGTTTTGGCCACCTCAGCACTTGCTCCAACAGGAACAGAAACAATCACAAGATCTGCTCCTTCAGCAGCTTCTGCATTATTGGTTGTATAAAAATCTCCAAGCTCTAATTCACGCGCCCTTTGCAAAGTTTCTTGACGACGTGTTGCAATAGAAATATGAGCCGCAAGATCTTTCTTTTTAATCACTCTTGCCAAAGAAGAACCAATAAGACCTATCCCAATAAGTGCTATTTTTTCAAATGGAATATGAAGCATTTTTCACCTTTAAAAACGGCAATAAAAATACAATTGCAAAAGCCATAATTTACCTGTCCTCCTGTTCAAGAGTTCTGTATCAAACATAAAAAAACACAACTGACAAGAAAATGCATCACAATGGCTAAAACAAAATTTATGACAGAAAATAGAACACCTAACAACAGAGCTTGTTAATTGATTGCTTACAAGCATACATCACAAGACAAACATGTATTTACAAGTTCTTGGCTAATTAGAACATTATTTCACGTAAAACATCACTCATTTTCTTTTAAAACACTCGGGAGAATCTCAGGCACGTCTTACGATAAAAACAATCAAATATATTTTTTCAAATGTTGATAATTTTACCAAACAAATATACAGAAAATCCATCCTTCAAAAAAATAAATGAGAGAAAAAATTATTTATAAAACAAAATCTTTGCATAAAATGGGAACAACTACAACACACAATATGTCCCAAACAATGTAGCGAATACTGCCAATCACTTTAAGACACCACCTGGCGCCCGCACACCAATTGTAAGTCCTAAGAGAGCCTGACGAGTGATAGCTTCACTTAAAAGTGGATTTTTACGGCTGTCTAACACAGCATTTTGAATTTTTTCCATGGCGTAAGAGATATACTCAAGTTTCCAATATTTTAAAGCTTGTTCAACGATTTTTTTTCGTTGAAAAAAAATCGGCGGTCGCGCTTGAGAAACCACTGTAAAAGGAGGCATTCCTTCAACTTCCACTTGATAACGCAAAAGCTGTAACTGCTGAAAATGCCTTTGCGCCGTACTCAAAATAAAAAAAAGTGTACCCATTGCTGCATGTCGGTTAAAATGATCCTCAAAACCTGCTATATCGCCCAATAACAAAGCATCAATTACTTCATCTTGAGAAAAAACACTCACATTGCTCACAACAGCTTTTACATCTTCAAGAGTAATATGAGAATCTGATGCATAAAGACAAAGCTTCTCCAATTCACCCCGTGATACGAGACGATCTCCTCCCAAACTTTCGCGTAACCACTTACGTGCTTCTAAAGAAAGCGTCTTTTTAAAATGTCCTAAAACGTCATCAATTAAACCATCAAGAGAACGCGCATCATCTGCAAAACAGGGTAAAGCCATAGTATTTGATGCCGTTTCAATAATATTGCGCAGCCCTGTTCCTTTTTTCAAATCTCCAGCTTCAATAAGAATAAAACACGCTTCTGGTGGTTTCTCGATTAAAAGTTTCAATGCTGTAAGAAAGCCTTTTTGATTTACACCATGAGAGACCCAAATCAAACGATCTCCCCCAAAGAGCGATAAAGTACGTGCTTCATTTTCCAAACGGATAGGATCTTTATCAATCTCAGCAGCATCTAAACGAATTGTCGAAAAGGGATCTTCTAATGCTACCTTTGTCAACTTAGCAAAACGCTGTGCACGTTCACAAACAAGACCACGATCTGGACCATAAATGAGAATAATAGGAAAAGACCGCGAAAAACGTGTTAAAAAACCATCAACTTCATGTGCTTTTTTCTGAGCCAAAATATTAATCCATTAAAAGTTCATCATTATCAAGAACCTCCCCACGAATTTTCTGAAACATACCAAGTAAATCATTTACATTAAGGCCTTTACGTTCCTCGTGGCATACATCTAAAATCACTTCTCCACCATGTAACATCAATGTCCGATCTCCATGATCAAGGGCTTGACGCATAGAATGCGTCACCATGATAGTAGTTAACTTCTTCTCTTCAATAATATTTTCTGTCAAACGCATTACAAAATCAGCCATTCCTGGATCTAATGCCGAAGTATGTTCATCAAGCAATAAGACATCTGCGTGCGCTAAAGTAGCCATGACAAGACAAACTGCTTGACGCTGTCCACCAGATAAGCTGTCCATACGATTATGAAGATACTTTTCAAGACCAAGGCCTAATTGAGCAATTTTATCTTGAAAAAATTGCCGTTTCTCACGTGTCAAAGCCGAACGAAAACTACGACGACTTCCCCGAAGAGCTGCAAGAGCTAAATTTTCTTCAATCGTCAAAGAGCTACAACTTCCTATTAACGAATCTTGAAAAACACAAGCAACTTTACCAGCTCGCTCGCTGATTGATTGACAAGAAACATCTTGCCCATTTATAATTACTTGCCCTTCTGTAGGTAACAATGCACCCGATAAAACACCCAACAAAGTTGATTTACCAGCGCCATTTGAACCAATAACTGTAACAAAACTTCCCTGTTCAACTTTAAGATTAATATTAATCAAAGCCTGTTTTTCAAGAGGTGTGTGCGGTTTAAAAGTAACTCCGACATGAGAAAACTCAATCATGTTTACGTCTTTCCAAAATGCGTGGTACAATAAGGGTAAAAGCGACCAAAAGCGCTGTGATCAACTGAAGATCCGTTGAGGTATTAATACCAAAATTATTTGCTTCAAATGCAAATTGCACCACAACACGGTAAAGGACTGATCCCATAATACAACCAATAATAATCCAAAAAATATTGCGTGTACGAAATAAAGTTTCGCCAATAATAACCGCCGCCAAACCGAAAACAATCGTACCAGCCCCCCCTGTAATATCTGTAGCAATTGCTGTTTGGATATAAAGAGAACCTCCAAGCGCTACACATGCATTTGAAAGCCCCATACCAAAATAAATCAATGCTGATGTGTGAATTCCTTGCGCTGTCGCCATCCGTGGATTAGCCCCCATTGCCCGCATAGCAAGACCTTTTTCACTTTCCAAAAAACGCCAAAGAAAAAAGACAACAATCAACAAAACACACCCCACAAAAAGCGGGCGCACAAAAATGTCAGAAAGACCAAAGAGACCATAAAAAGGCGTTAAAGCTGTATCAGAACGCGCCAAATTAACACTCGATCCCCCCGTAATTCCCATAATACGAAGGTTAACGGTATAAAGAGCAGACATGGTAAGAATTGAAGCTAAAAGGTTCAAAATACCAAATTGCAAATTTAAAAAAGCCGTTAATAAACCCGCCGCCATTCCTGCACAAAAAGCACATAGTATCGCAATCCACGCATTAAAACCCAAAAGAATCAAAACACCACAAACACATGATCCAAGAAGAAAGGAGCCATCAACCGTCAAATCAGGAAAATCTAAAACACGAAAAGAAAGATAAACTCCAACCGCAACAAAAGCATAAATAAGTCCTAATTCCAAAGCTCCAAAAAAAGCAAATATATTCATTTAAATACCCCCTCCACGAGGAATTATGTAGTCTATCCTTTCACAAAAAATTTATTGAATAACTTTTGTTGCACGTTCAAGAACTGCCCGTGGAATTGTAATACCTGTCTCTTTCGCTGCTTTCATATCAATCATAATATTATCATTTGCAGAATACATAACATCAATATCACCAGGTTTTTCACCATTTAAAATACGTAAAACCAGTTTTCCAGCATCAACGCCTACATTATAAAAATTCACACCCTGCGTCATAAAAGGCCCGCGACCAATCGTATTCGAATCAACAGTAAACAAAGGAATATTTGTTTCACGTGCAACTTTCGCTGCACCTTCTAAAACTGAGAGAACTGTATTATCCGCAGGAATAAAAATAATATCTACTTTACCGACTAAAGCCCGTGCTGCCGCTTGAACATCGGAAGGTTTTGGCGCTGATGAAGAAACAATTTCGATTCCCACCTTATCTGCTAAATCTTGCAAACTTTTAAGAGTCGCAACGGAGTTCGCCTCAGACGCATTATAAAGATAACCAAGCTTTTTCAAATCTGGTTTTACTTCCCGCAAAATCCGCAGATTTTCTGCAAGATCAATACGATCAGAAACTCCTGTCACGTTCTCACCAGGCTTAACAAGCGAAGACACAACTTTTGCTTCGATAGGATCAGAAATCGCAGCAAAAATAATAGGAATTGTTTTTGTTGCTGCCACCATTGTTTGTGCTGAAGTGGTAGTAATCGCAACGATAACATCGGGTTTATCACCAACAAATTTACGTGCAATTTGTGTTGCTGTAGAAATGTTTCCCTGCGCTGATAAAAAAGTCAATTGTAAATTTTCACCCTGCTTATATCCATTTTTTTCTAGTGTATCTTCAACTCCTTTGCGAACTGCATCCGCAGCAGGATGTAGCATAATTTGTGTAAGTGCAATTTTAACATGATCTTTCGCTTTTACAAAACTGCTCATGACAAAAATAGCCACAATAGCAATACATATTCTCACAATTTTCGACATTTTACTCCACCCCTTTTTCAACAACTGAAAAGGAAACAACTTATTGAAGAGTATGTATAAAATCAATCCTTATTTCCATTTTTGAAATATTCACACAATAAATCAAACTGAGATGTTATTTTTTTGTTGCAATTCAGTGAAGCCTAAGCCATACAAGCAACATCTGGAACAAAAGATGTTTCATATCAGTGAGCGGGTGTAGCTCAGGGGTAGAGCACAACCTTGCCAAGGTTGGGGTCGTGGGTTCGAATCCCATCGCCCGCTCCATTAGTTCTTATTCTATTATTCATGGATTTTTGTATTAATCAGCTTATATTTATGGGTCTTTATATAACATCCCTGTAAATAAAGCTTCGCAGTGAAACGAATGATAGAGTAAAATTTCTTCGTTCTTAGCTATTAATCGCTTTATTCATTCTTCCATAATTCATAAAAATGATGTAGTGGTCCACGTCCTTTTCCCACTTGCAAAGCATTTGAAGCGGATAAAGCGCCATTCAAATAGTCTTTTGCTATTTTAACCGCAGAAACCAAAGGTTTTGTAGGCAACAAAGCAGCAATCGCCGCTGAAATGGTACAGCCTGTACCGTGATCATGAATTGTTGTGAGACGAGAAGCTTCTAGCATTACAAGACCCTCAGAATCACAATAAAGATCTGGACTAGAACAATCGTGATTCACTGTCCCTTTTTGGCTAAAAACATTCAAATGCCCTCCCTTCAACAAAACAGCACGACACCCTAGTTCCAAAAGCTGTGGACCATAATGATACATTGCTTCTAACGACCATGGTACTTCACGTTCTAACAACATCGCAGCCTCAGGCAAATTAGGCGTAATAAGTGTTGACATCGGCACAAGAACATCACGCATAATTTCAACTGTATCAGGCTTTAAAAGAACATCGCCACTTTTTGCCACCATAACAGGATCAAAAACAATGAAAGGCGCTTTGTAATAAGCAAGACGCTCTGCAATAACCCGTGCAATCTGAGCATTTGCAACCATACCAATTTTAACAGCATCAACATGAATATCCTCAAAAACAGAATCAATTTGATCAGCAACAAAAGAGGCATCCAATGCCTGAAAAGCATGCACACCCTGGGTATTTTGTGCAACAACAGCTGTAACCACACTCATACCATAAGTCTTCATGGCTGAAAAAACCTTCAAATCTGCCTGCATTCCAGCACCACCAGAAGGATCAGTCCCCGCAATAGATAAAATCCGTGGAATAAAAAGAGTGTTTTGGTTACCGCGTTGTTTCATCAACTTCTTTCCTTATGTTTTACAATATTGGGAAATAGTTTTCCCTAAAAATAGATCTTTGAAAAAACATAAAGAGAGATGTTTTCTCATATAAAATACGTTATATACAAAGTGTTTTTGTAGATATAAAATGGAAAATGTAGTGCTGATCCTTCGTTCTCTTCTTTTCACGTTCGCTTTTTATACAACCACTTTCATACAAATGATTCTTTATGCTCCGGTTTATTTTTTAATGCCACGCAAACAAGCATGGATTGTACCCAAAATATGGGCGCGTGTTACACTTTTTTTGCAAAAATATATTGCCGGTACAAACTATGAAATTGAAGGATTAGAAAATCTCCCTAAGGGAGCATATATCATAGCTCCTAAACATCAATCCGCATGGGAAACCTTCAGCCTTGTTCCCTATTTTGACGACCCTGCTCTCATCTTAAAACGTGAATTAACATGGATTCCATTTTTTGGCTGGTACATGGCAAAAACACAAATTATTCCCATTAATAGGACAACACCTATTAAAGCTCTAAAAATCATCATACAAAAAGCAAAAGAAAAAACACAGCAAGGGCGCCAAATCCTGATATTTCCCGAAGGGACACGCCGACAACCCGGACAAGAGCCAAATTATAAATCAGGAATTGTTGCTCTTTATAATGAGTTAGGACTTCAAGTTGTTCCCATTGCACATAATGCCGGTTTATATTGGCCACGTAACAATTTTCGCCGCTACCCCGGAACAATCCGCGTTCGCATTCTTCCCCCCATAGAAGTTGGTTTAACCAAAAAAGATTTTCTAGACCAACTTATCCAAAAGACAGAAAAAGCCTGTGATGAATTACTTGTATTAGCCGCTCAAGATCCGAACTCTCCTCCTATGCCACCTTCTGCTATTAAAAGACTTCAAAAACTTAGTCATATTAGTCATGATTGAAAAGACTTAGCACGTTATTAACCATCTATTTTCTCTATTATGGACAGAAAAATATCGTGTGCTACATTGAAGTAGTTCTAAGTTATAAACATAAATAAGAAGATATGGAACTCATTTAATGCGGCAATTATTTTATAACTTGTTTTTATCTTTTATTCTAAGTTTGACGAGTACTCTAGCTCTCGCACATCCCTTTATCTCTGTTGATGTCGCAACCGGACGTATCTTAGAACATAACCAAGCCTTTGAGCGCTGGTATCCTGCTTCTTTAACAAAATTAATGACTACTTATGTCATTTTTCGCGCCATAAGCCGAGGTGAAATTTCTCTAAACAAACACATCACTATCAGCGAATATGCAGCAAAAGCTCCCGCATACCGTTCAGGATATAAAGCAGGTTCTGTTCTTACGCTTGATACAGCTTTAAGTATTACTTTGGTTAAATCCACCAATGATCTGGCCATTGCCATGAGTGAAGCTGTTGCAGGTTCAGAAGAAGCTTTTGTGCAACAAATGAATGCTGAAGCGCAACGCTTAGGCATGTTTGGAACCCATTTTTCTAATGCAAGCGGCTTACCAGACCCATATAATTATTCTACAGCACGCGATATTGCTCTTTTGGCGGTTCAGATCCGTAGAGAATTTCCTCAATATGCCCATTATTTTTCGATTCCAGCAATTGATTTCGGTAACAAACGAAAAATCCAACACAATTCGAATAATCTCATTGGTCGTTTTGATGGCATAGACGGCATGAAAACAGGTTTTATTTGTGCCTCTGGTTTCAATCTTGTTGCCTCAGCGACCCGCAATAAACGCACAATTATTGCAGTAATTTTAGGATCTAATACCGTAATTGAAAGAGAAGAAAAAGCCGCTCAGCTCCTTGATACAGGATTTTCTCACCAAGGAACGCTTCAATTAACATTAGCAACACTAGGCCCCTATGGAACCAAAATGACACAAGCAACTGATATGAGAAAACAAACTTGTACGCCTGAGGCTGCTAAAATAAACTTAAACTCTTACGATAAACAAGGAAACATTATTCTTACTTCACCTTTTATCACTGCTACACCTTCTTTTGCTCCCCCTTTACCGGTACGACTCATTAGTGCACCACCTACGCTTACATTCAAAGAAAAGCCCCTTAAAAAACCTCACATTTTGCATAAAAAACAAACAAAGCGCCCTATGAAAAAGCCCATAAAGTACACTCAATGACGAAAACGAAAACAAAGCGCATTCCTCTTACACTTATTACAGGCTTTTTAGGCTCTGGAAAAACAACTTTACTCAATCGCCTGCTGCAAGACCCTCTTTTGGCTGAGTGTGCTGTTATCATAAATGAGTTTGGTGCGGTCAGTATAGACCACCTTCTGGTTGAAAAAACGACAGAAGGAATCATCGAACTCGCAAATGGTTGCTTATGCTGCAATTTACGCAGTGACCTTATTGATACAGTAATTAATTTAATTGATCGCATTCATACAGGACATCTTAAACAACTCAATCGCATCATCATTGAAACAACAGGTGTCGCTGATCCAATTCCCATTTTACAAGCTCTCCTAAGCCACCCACTCTTAATGCAAACATTATCCATAGACGCTGTTCTTACAACATTTGATACATTAAATACGCCTTCTATAATTGAACACTATCCTGAAATACAAAAACAATTAGCGCTTGCTGACAAAATTATACTCACAAAAACAGATCTTATTGACCAAAAAACGCCCTTAGATACACTCATCAGTACTCTCAAAACAATTAATCCTACAGCGCACATCATTGATGTCCATTCTGATCACAGCCGCTCAAGTGCATTAATAAGTAAAACATCATGGGATGAAAAAGAAAAAAATACGGAACTTAAACAACAATACACTTTTGCTCCGTATAACCATACGTACCAATGGAACATCCGTGCTTTTTCCCTAGAGTGTGAAGAGCCTATTGATTACGTAACTGTAGAAGCTTTTTTAGATCTTCTAACAAACCTCTATGGCAAAAAATTACTACGTATTAAAGCAATTATCGCCTTGCGTGATGACCTTCATCGCCCTCTTGTATTACATGGGATACAGACGTTTTTTCATCCGCCAATAAGATTATCCGCATGGCCAAAAGGAATCACACAAACGCGTTTTGTCATCATTGCCGATGGTGTTGAAAAACAAGCAATACAAAAACTCTTCGATGCTTTTTTAAATAAACCAACAATAGATACCGCAGATAAAACCGCTATATTAGATAACCCTTTAGTCATTCCAGGAATAAAATTTTAGTTTCTTCCTCGTCAATCCATAAAAATCTTTGATGAAAAATAATGCGTATTTTCAGACACGTTCTTCCACATGCCCTATACAAGAGAACACCATAAACGCTCACACACTAAAAAATAAAGCATTTCAAAAATGCCAAGAAATCTCTCTTTTAAGACTTACAACATGAGAAAAACTTAAGTTTTTTGTATTTTAGTTGAAAACATAACGCTTTTCATAAGCCCAAACTCTTGGGGGTTTACGATTTTCCTCAAAAAAATCATAACCTTTCTTGAGCATAACCCAAAATTGATAATGAGGATTATCGCGATGGCGTGCCATATTAGCATCAGTCATGCGAAAAGGAAAAGCTTGCAACTGAAATTCTCTCTGCCCGCCTCTAAAAGCGTCACGTGCAAAAGCATAAATCTGTGCCATATTAACATCAGTCATGGAATAACAACCAGCAGAAAAGCACGAACCATGCACCATAAGATTGCTTCCTGTACGACCATGCATTTGATCATAAAGGTTAGGAAAACCAATATTAAAAGCAAGATAATATTGCGAATAAGGATTCATCTGGTTTGCGCTAACAAGATAAAAGCCTTCCGGTGTTTGCAGATCTCCTTCCTTATATTTAGGTCCAAGCTGGCCTGACCATTTGCAAATATCATAGCGAGCTACCAGAACAAAAGACCCTGAACGGGACTGTTTCCAAATTTCGGCAATATTTTCTTCCTTAAAAAAACGCATCATAATCGGCGCATAAAGATCAATATTGTACAAAACCATTCTATTTTGGATTTCTTGCGGTAATGGTTGCTCAACTTTAGCCTTAATAGAAGCTGGCAACCTCTCTTTACATGCTGTTAAAACTCCAATTGTAACCAAAACACACACTACGAGGAATCTGTTGAATATCATAAAAAACTCCAACCTATCATAACCCCTCATAAACGTCCTATGCTAATGATCGACCAATTTGAAGATATTTTTCCCAACGTTCCTGTTTAAGAGTTTCACCATCTTTTCCCGCCATAGACTTTAGAGCAACAGAGATGATATTTCCGGCAGCATCAATCACAGCCTCTTTATCTCGATGTGCACCTCCTAAAGGCTCTGGAATAATACCATCAATAATTTTTAACTGGTACAGATCTTGAGCGGTAATACGCATATTCATTGCGGCATCTTTTGCCCGCGTTGGATCACGCCATAAAATAGAAGCTGCGCCTTCTGGAGAAATAACAGAATAAATTGCATGCTCTAGCATATAAACTTTGTTAGCTGCAGCAATTGCTATCGCTCCTCCTGATCCCCCTTCTCCAATAACGACCGAAACAACAGGAACCTTTAAACGTAAAGTCGCTGCTGTTGACTGAGCAATTGCTTCTGCTTGACCGCGCTCTTCAGCGCTCACACCAGGATACGCCCCTGCTGTATCCACAAAAGTGAGGAGTGGCAAGCCAAAACGATCCGCCATTTCCATAATACGTACAGCTTTGCGATACCCTTCTGGACGTGCAGAACCAAAATTATAACGCAAACGAGTTTGCGTATCGTGACCTTTCTCCTGACCTATGTACGCAACTGCTTCACCTTTAAAGCGAGCAAAACCTGCTTGAATAGCCTCATCTTCAGCAAACTTGCGATCTCCTGCCAAAGGTGTAACATCACTTAGCAAACGCGCAGAATAATCCATAAAATGGGGACGATCAGGGTGACGAGCCACTTGTGTTTTTTGCCATGGCGATAACTTTCTATAAATATCGCGTAAAGCCGTTTGAGAACGCATTTCAAGACGCGCAATCTCATCGCTCATATCAAGACTACCTTCTTCTTGAGAAATCTTTTTTAATTCAAGAATTTTCCCATCAAGATCAGCAACTGGTTTTTCAAAATCAAGATAATTATACATTGTACCCATCTTATCTGGTGTGACTTATATACTTATAATTCGTTTTATAAAGTATTTTTCAAAAACACTACTTTTTACCTAGCCTCCTGCTCATCAGCAAGTGGATGATGCTCATTAACTAAACGATAGAGCCCTGATTCTAAAACATGTGTGTAAATCTGAGTAGTAGCAATATCAGAATGACCTAACAAATGTTGCACAGCACGCAAATCTGCACCATTTTGCAAAAGATGGCTAGCAAAAGCATGACGCAACACATGAGGAGAAAATCTATCGCTTTTAATCCCAGCCCTTCTAGCGAGACTTTTCAACTCCCGTGCAACAAACTGACGAGCAATATATCCCGTCTCTGAGCGCGCTGGAAAAAGATAAAGACTCGCTGAATTTTTTCCTTGATCACGTAATTTTAACCACTGCGAAAGAACTTGGTACGCTTTTTTTGACAACAATACCATTCTTTCTTTTTTGCCCTTACCACGAACCAAAATACAAAATCCCTTCCCACGAACTGCCTGCACCGGAAGACTTACCAACTCACTAATGCGTAATCCTGTTGCATACAGCATTTCGCTTAACAGCTGAAGACGCAATGCACGGAGATAATCTTTAGAGCCTGAATCTGCTTGATTAACCTCCAATTGTGCAAAATCAAGCAATTTTGTCACTGCATTTTCATTGATAACCTTAGGTAAAGGGCGCTTTTGACGAGGTGCATCAATATCGTTGGAAGGATCGTCTTTTCTCAATCCTTCCGCATAAAGAAATTGATAAAACTGACGCAAAGTCGATAAACGACGCGCTTGTGAGGATGCTGCAAAACCAAGAGTATGCATAAGCGCAAAAAGACCAACTAAATCTTTTCTTTGGGCTGAAAAAAGTGAAACAGAGTGTGAAGACAGTTTGTCTTGTGCCCACTGTAAATCATACTGATATGCTGCAAGCGTATGCGCGGAAGCTCCTCGCTCCGCACTCATCATCTCAAGAAAATGATCTATCATAGCACCACTTTTCATTTCATTGATTCACTTTCAAAGAAAGATTGGATGAATTTAAAGGAACATCGATAAACATATCTACTGTTACCGGCTCAACCCAGACGACAAGAGTTACCATTATACCGAAAAGAACAGCAAGCGAAATAAAAAGAATTATTAAAAGTCTGGTTAATGTTGGCATGATACAATAGAACTATCTAAAAACAATTTATCCCTATCATGCCTTACAAAGATTAACAGGAATTGACTTTCCGACAGATAAATGCCGAAATAAAGCCATGAAAAATAGCCGACCTAAACATATCCCAATAATACAAGTAAGAAACCAGCTCTTATCATCCCTTGATAAACGTGCTCTTGTACTTGTTGGTCTTATGGGTGCCGGTAAATCCGTAATTGGAAAACGGGTTGCCACCATGCTCCATTTGCCCTTTTATGATTCCGACCAAGAAATTGAAAAAGCTGCGCAAATGACAATCACTGAACTTTTTAAAACTTATGGCGAATCGGAATTTCGCGCTCTTGAACAGCGTGTTATTCTAAACCTTATGAAAAAAAGTCCTCTTGTTTTAGCAACAGGTGGCGGTGCCTACATTAATGAAAACATCCAAAAAGCTATTCATCAAAATGGTATATCCATATGGCTCAAAGTAGATCTTAATATCCTCATGAAACGTGTTTCTCGGCGTCCAACCCGACCACTTCTTCAAACAGAAAATCCTCAAGAAACTATGCAAAGACTCATGGACCAACGCCATCCTATCTACGCAAAAGCGGATTTAACAATTAAAAGCCATAAAGAAAGTCGTCATACCGTAGCACAAAATGTCATACGATCTATACAGCACTACTTATATAAAGAAATCAACGATAGGAACAACCAGCATGCAAACTAAGACCGTCACTGTTAAACTGGACAAACACTGTTATAATATCATCATTGGTCCAGGTTTGATTACGCAAGCTGCTTCACAGATTAAGCAATCTCTTAATCATAATCACCAAAATCTTCATCAAACACGTTTGGCCATCATTACAGATACAAATGTTGCTTCCCTCCATTTAGAAATACTACAAGAAGAATTTAAAAAAAATAAAATCCACACTGTTCCAATTATTGTGGAAGCGGGAGAGAAATCAAAATCATTTTCAACCCTCAAAATTGTCATCGATAAAATTCTTGCTGCACGTCTAGAAAGAGGCGATAGTGTCATTACTTTTGGCGGTGGTGTCATTGGCGACCTAGGAGGATTTGCTGCAAGTATTATACGCCGCGGAATGAACTTCATTCAGATGCCTACAACGTTACTTGCACAAATTGACTCCTCTGTTGGCGGAAAAACTGGGATTAATAGCCGATATGGTAAAAATCTTATTGGTACTTTTTATCAGCCCCAATGTGTTATTGCTGATACTTGTACCCTTGATACACTGCCATTGCGCCAATTTCGTGCTGGTTACGCTGAAATGGTTAAATATGGACTCATTAACCAGCCTGATTTTTTCGAATGGCTTGAAAAAAATGGTCAAAGAATTTTTTCTAATGGCCCTATACGAACAGATGCCATTGTACGCTCATGCCAATTTAAAGCTGATATTGTAGCACGCGATGAATACGAAACAGGAGAACGCGCACTCTTAAACCTTGGTCACACATTTGGACATATGCTTGAAACAGCAACGGATTATGACTCAAACCGTTTAATCCACGGTGAAGCTGTAGCGATTGGGATGGTTCTAGCCCACCAATTCTCCGCTCAACTGAATTTAATAAGCCCCACACTCACACACCGCATGGAAACACACCTTAAAGCAGTGGGATTGCCTACACAATTACAAGATATCCCAGGTAAAATACCAAATGCTGAAACACTGATGACTCTTATCTCCCAAGATAAAAAAGTTTCACAAAACAATCTAACCTTCATCCTAACACGCGGACTTGGCCAATCATTTATTGCAAAAAATGTCTCTCCGGAAGCAGTTTTAACTTTTCTGGAACAAAAATTAGCAGAAATTCGTTAATTCATATTGAATATAATTGATTCGTTTTTATACTTCTATTAAAGAAATAAACATGATGATGTCTGCGTAGCTCAGTAGGATAGAGCACAGGATTCCTAAAGAAATTGGGCGCTTTAAGGAGAAATCTTCAAAGTGGATCTGCTCAAATTCGGGGAAAGCTTTACGGGGAGCTCCCGTGCCAATCCCGAGCCAAGCCTCTCTTCAAAGGAGAGGAAGGTGTAGAGACTGAACGGGCAGCACCTAAAGAGCATAAGCTTCAAGGTGAAGAGACAGTCCAGACCACAAACAGTCTGTAAAGCTGGCGGTGAAAGCCGAAGTGGTATGAATCCTGGGGTCGCAGGTTCGAATCCTGCCGTAGACACCATCGCATCAGTTAAATTATTCTTCTGCTTAATATAGGGAAGCATTATGAAAAAAACTCTGCATATTTTAGGATTTTTGACCGCCTTAAGTTTATCACTCTTTGGCTCAGGCAATACCTTGGCTGCTTCTTTAATCATTGAAGTACCAGATAATCCAGAGCCAACAACGCAAACCATTTCCTATCAATGTGATACTAAAACAGGTAAAGAGCGCGTTGAAGCAACCTATCTCGATGCTGGCAATATTTCATTGGTTGACTTCAGATGGAAAGGTGAACGTGTTCTTGCTGCAAATGTCATTGCCGACACAGGAAAAAAATATGAAGGAGAATGGTATGTTTGGTGGAAAATGAACGACGAAGTCACACTTTACGATCATCTTCGTGATCCAGAAAGAAAAACCCCCATCCGTTGTAAAGATGAATCAACATTACTGTTCTAAATAAAGAAAGAAGCATTATGAAAAAAACTCTTTTTAATGCCGTTTTGAGTCTATCACTGTGTAGCTCAATGAGTGCCTGTGCTGCCTCTTTAGTCATTGAGGTACCAGACACTCCAGAACCAAGAAAAGAAACTGTTGTCTATCAATGCAGCAATAAAACAAAAAAAATGCGTGTTGAAGCAACCTACTACGATACCGATGAGTTTGGACTAGTTTATCTCAAATGGAACGGAAAGCGTATTATCGCTTCCAATGTTGTTTCCGCTTCTGGAGTAAAATATGTAGGAGGTGAATATACTTGGTGGACAAAAGGAAACAATGCAACATTTTATGACGTCATTAATGATCCAAAGGAAGAAAACTTCCTCGACTGTATAAAAGAAAAAAACACAGAATAAAGAAGATTCTTTATACTAAGAACCACGCTGGCTCTCATCTTATGATGCTTTTTCTGATGTGGATACCTTTTCTTCCGTCCGATGAGACAAAAGAGTCAGCGGCTTTTCTGATTGGTTTTCTGAATGATCTCGATAAGCAGCTGCCTGTGACAACAACATGGAAGCCACGGGCGCTGTTACAAACAAAAAAATCACTAACAAGAGTTCATGAAAAACAAAGTGATGGTCCACAAATGTTGAATAAAGAAACGAGGAAATAAGAATACTACCCGCCCCCCAACTCGTACTCAATGAAAGCATATGCAAACGCTTATAAAAACTGGAAAGACGCACAAGTCCTATTCCTCCAACCAATGCGAGTCCAGATCCTAATATTAAGAAAACTGTGATAGCAATGGCAACTATAAGTGATATATTATCATTCATTCAATAATCTCTCCTCGCATTAAGAATTTTGCCAAAGCAATACTTGATACAGAACCTAAAAGCCCAATAATGAGCGCTGCTACAAAATAAATGGTTGTTCCTGAACGAATATCAAATGTAAGAAACAAAAGAATAGCGTCTATATAAAGAGCATCCAAACCCACAATCCGATCCTGCGCCCGTGGACCACGAATCAATCGAAAAAGTGCAAGAATCATCGCTACACTTAAAAAAAACTGCGAGAGGAAAAGCCCCCAATAAAGGATAACCATACTCATGAGAAAATCTCCAAAAGCAATTGTTCATATCGTTGTTTGATCAACCGTTGACAATCATACCCATTCTTAAAATTTAAGACATGAAGCAAAAGCTCACTATTTTTTCTATTATAAGCAATCCAGACGGTTCCTGGAGTTACCGCGAGAATGCATGCTAAAACAGCCAAAGCAGTACGACTCTCGAGCAAAAGAGGCACTACAATAAAACCTGACTGTTGTTTTTGAGACTTTTTTGTTAAAACAAAGCAAGCTACAGAAATATTTGAAATTATAGAATCAACAAATACGCGAAAAACGAGACGAAAGACTGCACTCCAGTTTTTAATAGTGATCTTTTCTGGTTCAAGAAACCGCATCACCCAACCACTAAATAAAGCAATTATAATCCCTAAAAGCAATTGGCCTAAACTAAAACCATTTAAGGTCAACCACATAAAAACAAGCATACCACTGAAAAAAGGGAAAGGACAAAAATAATTCATCGATTCACTTCCCTCTTTTCAAAAGAAAAATCACCTAAAACGCTCTCAATATAGTTTTGAGGATCATACAAAGCCTTGGTTGTTTCAGACATATAATGACTAATAGGACCAGCTACAATTGTTATAAGGAAACACAAAGCAAGGAGAATGGCAATAGGAGCAAATTCAATGACCTGCACACGCGGAACTCTTCCTTCAAGAGAAACCCAAAAAGTTCGAATACCCGTTCGTGTCAAAGCAATCAAAGCCGCAAAACCAGAGAGGGTGACAAAAATCACAAAGAGCCAATCATAGTAAACTGGTAAAGAAGCAGACAAATCCTCCTTAGTATGATTTAAGATTGCCGTGAACATCATAAATTTAGCAACAAAACCAGAAAAAGGTGGTAAACCAATAATCAAAATAGCACAAATACCAAAACAAGCCCCAAGAATTGCTAAGGTTACCGGTAAATAAATACCAACTTCATCTTCTTCTTCCTCTTCATCATCACCATATACTTCCATTGTAACAGTCAAAACATTAGCAGCCACATCTTGACAGCGTTCAACCAATTCAACCAGAAGAAAAAAAGCGCCAAGTGCTAAAGTTGAAGAAACAATGTAAAAGAGTGCACCTGCTGTAAGTGCTGGATTACCGATCCCAATTGCAGCCAATAATGTACCAGAAGAGACAAGAACGCTATAAGCCGCTAAACGTACCAAAACTTGGCTAGCCAACACTCCAATAAAACCAAAAGCCGTAGTGGCAAGCCCACCATAAAACAAGACCGTATGACCAAAATGGCTAAAATATCCACTTTCAGGACCAAACCATAACAACGTTAAACGTAAAATAACATAAATACCCACCTTACTCAAAATTGCAAAAGAAGCCCCAACAGGGGCTGTTGCTGCACTGTAAGTTGGCATCAACCAAAAATTAAGTGGCCACATACCCGCTTTGAGTAAAAAAGCAATACCCAAAAACGCAGCACCTATTTCGAATAAAACGATATCTTCAGAAGTTATATGTTTTATTTTTACAGCCAAATCGGCCATATTAAGAGTACCAACGATTCCATAAATGAGAGCCGCACCAATTAAAAAAAACAATGAAGCAACAAGATTAACCACGACATAATGCAAGCCTGCACGCACACGTAACTGTCCAGAACCATGCAAAACAAGCCCATAAGACGCCGTTAACATCACTTCAAAAAATACAAATAAATTAAACAAATCACCTGTCAAAAAAGCGCCGTTTATTCCAACCATGAAAAATTGCATGAGTGACTGAAAATGAGGACCAGCTTTGTACCAATGAGCCTGTGCAAAAACCAACGTGCTTGTCATCAACAAGCTAGAAAGTAAAAGCATCATAGCATTTAAACGATCAAGAACTAAAACAATTCCAAAAGGAGAAGGCCAATTGCCAAGCTGATAAACATGCGCAGCCGGCATAGTTTCAAGAGTACGCATAATCAATAAAACAGCAATAATAACCAACAGTCCCGTAGAAAAAAGACTTATAAATGATTTAAATTTTGAACGACGTTCATCATAAAAAAGAAGAAGTGCTCCTGTGCTCAAAGGTAAAAGAATAGGCAAAATAAGAAGATGCTGCGCGCAAGCTTCCATCACTGCACCTCACGCCCATCAACGTGGTCTGAACCTGTTAATCCTCGTGAAACCAGAAGGATAACCAAAAATAAAGCTGTTGTTGCAAAACCAATTACAATTGCTGTTAAAACCAAAGCTTGTGGAAGAGGATCAACGTAATTTTCTGGATTGATCATAATAGAAGAATCGATAATCGGAGCAGCATTACTACGCGGCCTACTCATTGAAAACATAAAAAGATTGACACCATAGGATATCAAAGACAAACCAAGAATAACTTGAAAAGTTCGCGGACGTAACACAAGCCAAATGCCCGATCCAACAAAAATACCGATACCTAAAGAAAGAACAATTTCCATTAATTTTCCTTCTCTTCCAAAAGTGGTTTCTTACCGATTCGGTAACTACGAATTGACTGGTGCGCAAGTGCAATTAAAATGAGAACAGTTGCTCCCAACACGAGAGAAAACACGCCAAAATCAAACAAAAAAACAGATGCCATAGGAACATTTCCAATCAACGGAAGATGCATATATTGAAAGAAGGATGTTAAAAAAGGATATCCAACGAACCAAGCCCCGACTCCCGTTGCAACTGACAACAATAAACCAAAGCCCATCCAACGCAAAGGTAAAATTTTCAAATGGCTTTCCACCCACCGAATATCACGTGCAAGGTATTGCAAAATAAAACCTATAGCTAGAGTCACGCCACCTACAAATCCACCTCCTGGAAGATCATGCCCCCGCATAAATAAGTAAACCGAAAAAGCGATAATAACTGAAAAGAGCCAACCCATGATAACAGCAGGAACAATGAGATAATTGAGTACTGTATCCCCCACATCCCGATTAGGCTGTGCCATATCAAAATCTTTCTGAATACGTTGTTGAAAAGGCGCATCAATACTTTCAGGAGCAGGACGAAACCGTCTTAAAAGAGCAAAAACAGTAAGTGAGACAATCACCAAAACGACAATTTCTCCCATGGTATCAAAACCACGAAAATCAACCAATAATACATTCACAACATTGCGACCACCAGCACTCGAATAAGCATTTGTCAGAAAAAAATCAGAAACTGTCGTACCTTGAGGACGTGTCATCATCGCGAAGGAAAGCCACGCGACCCCAGCACCTCCCACAAAGGCCATAACGAAATCACGAACACGACGCAGATACACAAAAAAATGAACAGATGTTGGAGCAGGATTATGCAAACGCTTAGGTAACCAACGCAAACCAAGCAACAATAAGATGGCTGTCACAACTTCAACAACCAATTGTGTTATTGCCAAATCTGGTGCAGAAAGCCATAAAAAGGTTGCACAAATCATCAAGCCAGCGCCACTTAAGAGCATGAGTGACGCAAGACGATGGAACTTTGCTTGCCAAGCAACTAAAAATGCACATAATCCACCAATCACCCAAAGAGCAAGAAAAGGAATATCAAGCGGAACAAGTGGCAACGAACCTGCTGAAATTAAACCATCATACCAAAGCAAAAGACCAACAAATGCAAAACACACACCCAAAATCCAATGCAACTGTATTTGCAAACGACGCGTTGATAAAACAGATTCCACCGCACGTGCCCATTTCCAAGAAATAATAACGAGAATACGTTCAAAAATACGGTGTCCTTTCAAATGACGAAAAAAGGGAGGCCCATCATCACAGGATAAAAAATAACGCTGCCCAATAGCGTAGAGCAATCCTCCTCCTAATAAGGCCACTAAACTCATCATTAATGGAGTATTAAAACCATGCCAAACAGCCAAATTATAAGAAACTGTCATCGGCCCTAAAACAGAGACAACAGCATTATCCAAAATAGGCCCTATTGTTAAATTAGGAAAAATACCAACCGCCAAACAAATAAATACCAAAAGTTCCATGGGTAAACGCATAAAATGTGGTGGTTCATGGGGAATTTTGGGCAAATTAATAGGTTTTGGCCCAAAAAAGACCCCATGAATAAAGCGTATAGAGTAGGTCACACTAAATAGACTGGCCAGCGTTGCTACATAAGGTGCAATCCAATCGAGCCATGATTCCATATGCGTTTCAACCGCTTCAGCAAAAAACATCTCTTTTGATAAAAAACCATTCAACAAAGGAACTCCAGCCATCGCTGCACTTGCGACTAAAGCAAGCGTTGCAGTAATAGGCATAGAACGATAAAGACCCGTCAGCTTACGCATATCACGTGTTCCCGTCTCATGATCAATGATGCCGGCAGCCATAAATAAAGAAGCTTTAAAAGTAGCATGATTGGCCATATGAAAAATCGCTGCAACACATGCAAGTGGGCTACCAAGACTCAAAAGCGTGGTAATCAATCCAAGATGACTAATTGTTGAGTAAGCAAGCAACCCTTTCAAATCTTGCTGAAACATGGAAAAATAGGCACCAAGCAACAATGTTGAGAGTCCTGAAAAACCAACTAACCAAAACCAAGTTTCCGTCCCAGAGAGCACGGGCCATAAACGAACAAGTAAAAATAACCCTGCTTTCACCATTGTTGCCGAATGCAAATAAGCCGATACGGGGGTTGGAGCAGCCATTGCATTGGGCAGCCAAAAATGAAATGGAAACTGGGCACTTTTTGTTAACCCCCCTAATAAAACACAAATAAGAATAGGATTATAAAAAGAACTGGACAGGATCAAATCTCTAGATTGCAAAACCTTATCCAAATCAAAACTACCAACGACACGGCCAATCAATAAAACTCCAATAAAAAGAGCAAAACCACCAAAACCTGTGATTGTTAAAGCCATACGCGCACCATCTCGCGCACTCGCATTATGGTACCAATAACCGATCAGCAAAAAAGAAAAAATACTGGTAAGCTCCCAGAAAATAACTAAAAAGATAAGATTACCTGATAAAACGATCCCCGTCATTGAACCCATAAAGGCTAGAAAAAAAGAAAAAAAACGTGGTACAGAATCCGCCGGATCCATATAGTAACGTGAATAAACAACAACAAGCAGCCCAATTCCTGTAATAAGAAGGCAAAAAAGCCAGGACAAACCATCCATACGGAGGATCAAATCTACCCCCCACTCTGAAAGCCAAGAAATATCTAAACGCACCACACGATACCCATGAACCGTTGGATAGAGTATTATTGTGAAAAGAAAACTGAAAAGCGCAATAGTTCCAGCAAACCATGCTTCATTATTTTTTGCTGTCGAACGAAAAAAACCAATAACAGCACTTCCACCAAAGGGAAGCAAAACAAGCAACATCAACATTGCTTCCCATGTTGTCATTTTTTAAGCTCCACCTTGTTCTTAATATTCTGCCACCAACGAAATGACAATTCACATTGTCATTTTTCATTTATTATCTACACAATAAGTTTTAATAAAGATTAAAAGTATCTAAAATTCTTATAGCACAACCATTGCACGAAAATCAGCACAATCTATAAGATAACTCAAAGCTTTTTATCTTTTTCACGTCCTATCCTTTAGAAAACGTGAAAAACACTGCTTACGAGATCCTTGAAAAGGTTGATAACTGTTGTCACTTTTATCGTAAGAACGATAACGCATACTGCAAGAATCAATATGTTTCTTAAACATCAATGGCTCTTTTTGTTCTAAAGAAGAAAACAAAAACATCGTTTTTGAATCTAATTTTGATAAAGTTTTTAATGACACATCTTTTGTTTTTGAAAGTCTAGGTGCAAAAAATGCCGCTTCAGGATACCACCAGTTGTCACTATATTTACGATAACCACGCCGATAATGATAATAACCCTTGAAACCATTGAGTTCTCTCCGCCCTGTAACAATCAAAGGAATCGTACTATCTTGAACAGAAGGCTGATGCACTGTTTTAGCTTCAGCATCGTTCTTATTGTGCCCTAACTTGACAATGTTGGTTATTATAATGGAAAAAATTCCAATCAACACAAGAGTGAAAACATAATATTTTTTTTTTGCCATATTCATAACGCAAATCTCAAAATAACAAAAACACCACGCAGTTACAGAAAGCTTTGCTTTTTCCAGACAAAAACAGATTCTTTCTTAAGATTCTTTTTTTTCTTGAGACATTCTGCTGCTCTTTGTACTAAACGTTAATCTTCACAATAAGATCCTTCAAAAAAGAATGGATAAATAATGACATGATAAGAACCCCCTATTACCTTATAGATAAGTCTAAACTTATAAAAAATATGGAAACTATCGCTCGTCTCCGCGAAATATCTGGAGCAAAAATTTTGCTTGCTTTGAAATGTTTTGCCACATGGAGTGTTTTTGATTGCATGTCTCAATACATGGACGGAACCACATCATCATCCCTTTATGAGCTCCGTTTAGGAAGAGAAAAATTTGGCAAAGAAACACATGCTTATTCGGTAGCTTGGGCAGACCATGAAATTGATGAAGCCTGTAGTTATGCAGACAAAATAATCTTTAATTCAATCCAACAGCTTCAACGTTTTACCAACGCTACAAAAACCATTCAACGAGGTTTAAGGTTAAATCCAGGCATCAGCGCATCTAATTTTGACCTTGCCAATCCTTCACGTCCTTTTAGTCGTTTAGGAGAAACCAATAAAAGCGCTATTAAAGAAGTTTTACCTCTCATCAATGGCTTGATGATCCACAACAATTGTGAAAATTCTGATTTTAATCTTTTTAACCAAATGCTTAATCACATGGAAGAAAAGTTTTCAGAACTTTTTTCTTCTGTTGATTGGATAAGCCTTGGTGGCGGTATTCATTTTACAGCTGAAAATTATCCTTTAGAAGCTTTTGCACAACGCTTAAAGCATTTTTCTCAAACTCATGGCGTAACTGTTTTTCTGGAACCAGGAGAAGCCGCTATCACAAAAAGTACAACACTAGAAGTAACGGTTCTTGATACATTATATAATGAAAAAAACCTTGCCATCGTTGATAGCTCAATTGAAGCACATATGCTTGACCTTTTAATTTATCGTGAAAATGCAAAGTTAGAACCTAATCAAGGACCTCATGAAATTATGGTCTGCGGAAAATCTTGCCTTGCCGGTGATATTTTTGGAACATTCCTGTTTCCTCAGCTTCTTAAAGTAGGTGACAGACTGTCTTTTCAAGATGCAGCAGGTTATACAATGGTTAAGAAAAACTGGTTCAATGGTGTTACTATGCCTGCCATCGTTATCAAAGAATGCGATGATACACTAACGCTTCAACGCCAATTTAGCTATAAGGATTATCAGAAAAGTCTTTCATAAAAATGATAGTTTAACAAACCGTTATATAGCAATATTTAAAAGGAGATAAACCTATTATGAAGAAAAATATTCTCATTATTGGTGCTGGAGGTGTCGCACAAGTTGTCGCACACAAATGTGCTCAAAACAATGATATCCTCAATGAAATTCATATTGCTTCACGGACATTGAAAAAATGTGAAGCTATCATTGCTTCTATTAAAGAAAAAAACACAATGAAAGAAAAAGGGGTTCTTAAAGGTCATACACTCGATGCAATGAATATAGAAGAAACTGTAAAGCTCATAAAAAAAATAAAATGTGAAATTGTCATCAATGTTGGATCGGCCTTTCTTAATATGTCAGTTCTTTCAGCTTGTATTGAAGCTAAGTGCGCCTATATTGATACTGCAATTCACGAAGACCCTTTGAAAATTTGTGAAACACCCCCTTGGTATGGCAATTATGAATGGCCTCGACGTCAAGAATGCGAAAAAGCTGGTATAACCGCTATTTTAGGTGCTGGATTCGACCCAGGTGTCGTGAATTCTTATGCAGCATTGGCACATAAGTGTTATTTTGATAAGATCACAGATATAGATATTATTGATATTAATGCCGGAAATCATGGGCGTTGGTTTGCCACGAATTTTGATCCAGAAATTAACTTTCGGGAATTTACAGGACAAGTATGGTCTTGGCAAAATAAAAAATGGGTTTCTAATAAGATGTTTGAAGTTAGCCGTGAATGGAATCTTCCCGTTGTTGGAAAACAAAAAGCCTATATGACCGGACATGATGAAATTCATTCATTATCCAAAAATCTTGATGTAGAAAGTGTCCGGTTTTGGATGGGATTTGGCGAACATTATATCAATGTTTTTACCGTTTTAAAAAATCTTGGACTCTTATCCGAACAGCCTATTAAAACAGCAGAAGGACAGGAAGTCGTCCCTTTAAAAGTTGTAAAAGCTGTCTTACCCGATCCCGCTTCTTTGGCACCAGACTACACAGGAAAGACTTGTATTGGAGACCTTATTAAAGGTGAAAAAGATGGAAAACCAAGAGAAGTTTTCATCTATAATATAGCCGATCACAAACAAGCTTTTAATGAAACTGGTGCCCAAGGCATTTCTTACACAGCTGGTGTACCAGCAGCAGCAGCAGCCCTTCTTATTGCCACTGGTGAATGGGATGTTAAAACCATGGTCAACGTAGAAGAATTACCACCACATCCTTTCTTGAAACATCTCGATCGTATGGGACTTCCGACCTGTATTAGAGAACAGCAAGAAGAAAAAAAATTACAATTTTAACTTTATTCTTTCTATACTGATATAAAAGACAGAAAACCGCCCTAGAGAGGCGGTTTTTTCATAAATACACATCACATTAAGCTACAAAAACAAAGCTATCTTTTACATCTCCTCAAACAGCATGACAGAATGCACTTTAAAATGTACTTAGATTAGATATGAATCGGTTTAGCAAATGTTGCTAAAGCTGCTTCCCGCACAGCTTCTGACAAAGTAGGATGCGCATGGCAACAACGCCCCAGATCCTCCGATGAACCGCCAAATTCCATCAAAACCGCAATTTCATGAATCATTTCTCCAGCCCCAAAGCCAAGAATATGCCCCCCCAGAATTCTATCTGTTTTTTTATCAGCAAGAATTTTAACAAATCCATCACTTTTTTGCATCGCGCGTGCGCGGCCATTCGCCATGAAAGGAAATTTCCCAACATTATAATCAATTCCAGCCTCTTTAAGTTCTTCCTCTGTCTTACCGACACTGGCAATTTCCGGCTGGGTATAAACAACACTAGGAATGACATCAAAGTTAACATGCCCCTTTTGACCTGCCAAAATCTCTGCAACAGCAATACCTTCTTCCTCAGCCTTATGTGCTAACATTGGCCCTTTAACAACATCACCAATTGCATAAATTCCTGGAATACTAGTCTGCCAATGCGCATCAATAGCAATAAAGCCGCGTTCATCCAATTGAACACCAACCTCCCTCAAACCAAGACCTTCGGTATACGGAGAGCGCCCAGTAGCAATGAGTACAACATCAGCCTCTAGAGTTTCAAATTCACCGCCTTTAACAGCTTCAAAAGTTACCTGAGCTGTTGAATCAGATTGCGTAACAGCTGTTACTTTCGCACCAGTTTTATATTCAATTCCCTGTTTCTCCATTAATTTCTGAAATTGCCGTGAAACTTCACCATCCATTGATCCTAAAACTTTATTAAGATATTCAATAATGGTAACTTTAGAACCTAAGCGACTCCAAACAGATCCAAGTTCAGAACCAATCACGCCAGCACCAACCACAATCATACGCGTTGGAACTTTTTCAAGTGCAAGTGCTCCTGTAGAAGAAACAACAATCTTCTCATCAATCTCAACATTTACACCCGGAATTCCTGAACTTTCCGAACCTGTAGCAATAATAATATTTTTTGTTGTAATCGTGTGTTTGCTATCATCTCTAGCAACAACTTCAATTTGCCCTGCACCTAAAATTTTGGCTGAACCCAAAAAAGTATCAACCTTATTTTTTTTCATTAAAAAAGAAACACCACTAGTATTCGCAGTAACAACAGCTTTTTTATGCGCCATCATTTGTTCAAGGTTAAACTTAGACTTTCCAATAGAAATACCAAGAGTTTCAAAACCATGCTGCGTTTCAGCAAATACTTCTGAAGCATGCAACAACGCTTTAGAAGGAATACAACCAACATTGAGACATGTACCTCCCAATGTTGTATGCTTTTCAATAATTGCTGTTTTAAGCCCCAGTTGCGCCGCTTTTATTGCTGCAACATAACCACCTGGTCCCGCTCCAATCACGACCACATCATAAGACATCCATTTTTCCTTTCATCCTGAAAACTGTACTTTTACAAGTCAAGAACAAGGCGTTCCGGATCTTCTAAACTTTCCTTAACACGTACAAGGAAAGTCACGGCCTCTTGTCCATCTACAATACGGTGATCATAAGAAAGCGCCAAATACATCATGGGTCGGATCACAATTTGTCCTCCAACCACCATTGCTCGTTCTTTAATCGCGTGCATCCCTAAAATACCAGACTGCGGTGCATTCAAAATCGGTGTCGACATTAATGACCCATAAACACCTCCATTGGTAATGGTAAAAGTCCCACCCTGCATATCAGAAACCGCTAATTTTCCATCACGCGCGAGACGACCTAGACGACCAATCTCTTTTTCAATCTCTGCGAGTGACATCTGATCTGCATTGCGAACCACAGGAACAACAAGTCCTTTATCCGTTCCAACAGCAATTCCAGCATTAACATAGTTTTTATATACAATATCTGTTCCATCAATTTCTGCATTAACAGCAGGTAATTCTTTTAATGCATGACAAACAGCTTTGGTAAAAAATCCCATAAAACCAAGCTTAACACCATGTTTCTTTTCAAAGAGATCTTTATAACGCTTACGCAAATCCATAACCGCAGACATATCAACTTCATTAAATGTCGTTAACATCGCCGCTGTATTCTGCGCATCCTTAAGACGACGCGCAATTGTTTGACGCAATTTTGTCATGCGAACCCGTTCTACAGGCATTTCATGAACAGATACAGCAGCAGAAACCTCTGCAGAAGGAGTAGAAGTAGATACTTTTGTTTCTTGTGCCAAAACATCAAGAACATCTTCTTTAAGAATTTGGCCGCGCTTTCCAGAACCAGAAACATTACTTTTTGCAATATTATTTTCAGCCATCAACTTTGCTGCTGAGGGTGCAGGAGGCATTATACTGCTTGAAGAAGGCGTTTTCTGTTCAGAGGAAACTGCTGGAACAGGTGTAGCAGAAGGTGAAAAGGATTGAGAAACACCAGCCGCTCCAGCTTCAATCGCACCTAAGAGCGCATTCACTTCAACCGTATCACCTTCCTTTGCAATGATCTCAGATAATTTTCCCGAAACAGGGGAAGGAACTTCAACAGTCACCTTATCAGTTTCTAACTCAACGAGAGGCTCATCCACAGCCACAACTTCACCAAGCTTTTTAAACCATTTTCCGACTGTTGCCTCGGTAACCGATTCACCCAAAGTAGGAACACGAATTTCAGTAGTCATAATATTTTTCCATACATCAGAGTAATAATAAATTAAGAACCCAACGCGTCTTCAAGAAACGCGGCAAGTTGTTCAGCATGCTTTACCATCAACCCAGTGGCTGGTGATGCACTTGCAGGGCGCCCTGTATAACGTGCACGCGAATACAGCGCATTAATGTGAATCAAAACCCATTCCAAATAAGGCTCAATAAACGACCATGCACCCATATTTTTGGGCTCTTCTTGGCACCACACAATCTCTGCCTGTGAAAAGCGAGATAACACATCCACCAAAGCTTTCGCTGGAAAAGGATAGAGCTGCTCAACACGCAACAAATAAACATCATTAATTCCCCTTTTTTCACGTTCTTCATAAAGGTCATAATAAACCTTACCCGTACAAAGAATAACACGGCGAACTTTGTTGTCTTTTTGCAATTTTACCACAGAATCTTTGAGACATTCTGCATCATCAAGTAATAAACGATGAAAACGTGTATCTGTCCCCATTTCATTAAGAAAAGAAACGGCTCGTTTATGACGTAAAAGCGATTTTGGTGTCATCAGAATCAATGGTTTACGAAAATCACGTTTAATCTGTCGACGTAAAATATGAAAATAATTTGCAGGCGTCGTACAATTAGCAACCTGCATATTATCTTCCGCACAAAGCTGAAGGAAACGCTCTAAACGCGCTGAAGAATGCTCTGGTCCTTGACCTTCAAAACCATGAGGCAATAAACACACAAGGCCAGACATACGAAGCCATTTACGCTCCGCAGAAGAAATAAATTGGTCAAAAATAACCTGTGCCCCATTAGAGAAATCACCAAACTGTGCTTCCCAAAGCGTTAAGCCCCGTGGTTCAGCAAGGGAATAACCATATTCAAAACCAAGAACAGCCTCTTCAGAAAGCATAGAATTGACGACTTCATAAAGTGCTTGCCCTTTTTGCAAATTATTCAAAGGGATATAACGTGCTTCATTTTCTTGGTCGTAAAGAACCGAATGACGCTGTGAAAAAGTTCCCCGTTCAACATCCTCACCAGAAAGACGAACCGGCGCTCCTTCTAAACAAAGCGAACCAAAAGCTAAAGCCTCAGCTGTTGCCCAATCAACCCCTTCACCGGTTTCAAAAACTCTAGCACGATTGCTTAAAAAACGTTGAATGGTTTTATGAACATGAAAATTTTCAGGAATCTCAACAAGTTTCTGACCAATTTCTTTTAAAGTCTTTAATTCAACACCTGTTGTACCATACTGTTGTTCATCGGCATTACTGGAAGCTTTGAATCCTGTCCAACTTCCATCAAGCCAATCAGCTTTATTGGGTTTATAAGAAACACTCGCTTCAAACTCAGCTTCAAGCTTATCGCGCCATAGTTTCTTTTTTTGTTCAATCTCCTCAGCAGTGATCACCCCCTCTGCCACCAACTGATCCCCATAAAGCTTGAGAGTCGTTTTATGACTACGTATTGCCTTGTACATAAGCGGCTGTGTAAAGGAAGGTTCATCGCCTTCATTATGTCCATAACGACGATAACAAAACATATCAATGACTACCGGTTTATGGAAAATTTGACGAAACTCTGTTGCTATTTTCGCAACAAAAACAACAGCCTCAGGATCATCACCATTCACGTGGAAAATTGGTGCATCAATCATTTTTGCTACATCTGATGGATAGGGCGAAGAACGCGAAAAGCGTGGATCTGTTGTAAAGCCAATCTGGTTATTAATAATAACATGAATAGATCCCGCAACACGGTAACCTTTAAGACCTGAAAGACCAAAAGTTTCTTGGATAACCCCTTGCCCAGCAAAAGCAGCATCACCATGGATAAGTAATGGCAAGACCTTTGAACGCTCTGTTAATGAGAGAGAATCCGTACGTGTCGGACCAACAAGTTGGTCTTGTTTAGCACGTGCTTTTCCAATAACAACCGGATCAACAATTTCTAGGTGAGATGGATTAGCTAGAAGGGATAGATGAATCTTTCTCCCATCAAATTCAAGATCCGCTGAAGTTCCTAAATGATATTTAACATCACCTGATCCCTCTACATCATCTGGTTTATAAGATCCGCCTTTAAATTCATGAAAAATAGCCCGATGGGGCTTCGCAAGAACTTGTGAAAGAACATTTAAACGACCACGATGCGCCATTCCTAAAACAACTTCCTGCACACCCAAAGTACTACCGGATTTAATAATCTGTTCAAGAGCAGGAATAAGTGCCTCACCCCCATCAAGACCAAAACGCTTTGTTCCTCTATATTTTGTATCTAAAAATTGTTCGAATCCTTCCGCCTCAATAATTTTATTGAGGATAGCTTTCTTGCCTTCTTGCGTGAAGGCAATCTGCTTATCTGGTCCTTCAATACGCTCTTGCAACCATGCTTTTTGAGCAGGATCAGAAATGTGCATATACTCTATACCGATCGTTGAGCAATAGGTACGATTGAGAATCTCAAGCATCTGCGGAATAGTCGCATATTCCAATCCTAAAACATTATCGATAAAAATGGGACGCTCATAATCAGCAGGAGTAAAACCATAAGCTTCAGGAGATAATTCCTTATAATCCTCAAGTTTCTCTGCCAATTGGAGAGGATCAAGCCGTGCATGAAGATGCCCACGTGCACGAAAAGCACGAATCATCATGAGTGCATGAACAGAATCACGCGTTGCTTGAATGATATCTTGTTCGCTAGAAGTTTTTCCCTTTTGTCCACCACTGATTGCTGCTTTTTCTTTCAGTTTATCACCAAGATGTTTTTCAAGAACAGACCAGTTACCATCAAGAGCAGAAACTAATTCTCCATTTTCCTTTAACGGCCAATGGTCACGCTGCCATGTCGCGCCTTCAGCATTTTTAAAAACATCTTCTTTATTATCCTGAAGTGTTTTAAAAAAAACACGCCACTGTGCATCAACACTTGTGGGGTCTTTTTCATATTCAGCATAAAGTTGATCTATATAATCCGCGTTTCCACCATATAGAAACGACGTTTGTGCAAAAAGACTATTTATCTCGTCCTGCTTTGCCATATACATCTCCAGAACATCTATTCCGTCTCCTTATACATCTTTTCAATCTTTCGATATTAAAAAATAACCAAAGGTTAGAAAATTCAAAAAAGCTTCACCTTATTTATACCAAATGCCTCATTTGAATGAGGAGAATTCCTCATTCAAATGAGATTTCTTTTATCCCTTCAAAACAGATACCAAAGTTTTGCCTATCTGTGATGGTGAAGGAGAAACACGAATTCCTGCGGATTCCATTGCAGCAATTTTATCCTCTGCCCCACCCTTACCACCAGAAATGACAGCACCAGCATGACCCATTGTACGCCCTGGAGGAGCGGTACGACCAGCAATAAAGCCAACCACAGGCTTTTTTCGTCCTTTTTTTGCTTCATCTTGAAGAAATTGTGCTGCTTCTTCTTCAGCGGAACCACCAATTTCCCCAATCATAACAATAGATTCAGTTTCATCATCCGCTAAAAACATTTCCAACACGTCAATGAATTCAGTACCTTTAACAGGATCTCCACCAATACCAATAGCGGTTGTTTGTCCAAGCCCCTCATGACTTGTTTGAAAAACCGCTTCATACGTTAAAGTTCCTGACCGAGAAACAACTCCAACAGAACCTTTTCTAAAAATAGAGCCAGGCATAATACCAATTTTACATTCATTTGGTGTAAGAATACCAGGACAATTGGGGCCAATGAGACGCGAATTTGATTTCTCTAAACGCGCTTTAACTTTAATCATATCCATAACAGGAATGCCTTCCGTAATGCAGATAATTAAACGTATATCAGCGTCTATAGCTTCTATAATAGCTTCTGCTGCCCCTGCAGGAGGAACATAAATAACGGAAGCATCCGCATCAGTCTTTTCTTTTGCCTCAGCAACACTAGCAAAAATAGGAAGTGTTTCACCTTTTGACCCAGTCCACGTTTCTCCGCCTTTTTTAGGATTGATACCCCCAACCATTTGCGTATTATGATAAGCAAGCGCTTGTTCTGTATGAAATGTTCCTGTTTTTCCTGTAAGCCCTTGAACCAGAACTTTTGTATCCTTATTCACAAGAATCGACATAGCTTAAGCTCCCTTAACGGCTGCAACAATTTTTTGAGCAGCATCATCTAAATCATCAGCGGGAATAACGTTCAAACTACTGTCACTGATAATCGCTTTACCCTGCTCAACATTCGTACCTTCAAGGCGAACAACCAAAGGAACCTGTAAACCAACTTCCCTAACGGCGGCAACAACACCTTCAGCAATGACATCGCAACGCATAATACCACCAAAGATATTGACCAAAATGCCTTTAACGTTTGGATCAGCGGTGATAATTTTAAAAGCAGCAGTCACCTTTTCTTTTGATGCACCACCACCAACATCGAGGAAGTTTGCTGGTTCAGCTCCATAAAGCTTAATAATATCCATTGTTGCCATAGCAAGACCTGCACCATTGACCATGCAACCAATTGTTCCTTCAAGAGCAACATAAGCAAGATCATGCTTTGATGCTTCTATCTCTTTTGGATCTTCTTCTGAGATATCACGCAATTCCAAAATGTCTGGATGACGGAACAGAGCATTGTTATCAAAAGAAACTTTCGCATCAAGAACGCGTAAATGTCCACTGCTCATCACAATAAGCGGATTAATTTCAAGAAGGCTCATATCTTTTTCACAAAACACCTTATAGAGAATTGGAAAAAGCTTTTCACCATCTTCTCGCGCAGTCCCACTCAATTCCAACGCATCACAAAGTCTTGCACAATCAACAGAAGTAATGCCCTGTTCAAAATTAACAGGAAGAGTTAATATTTTCTCTGGTGTCTCTTCAGCAACAGTTTCAATATCCATTCCCCCTTCCGTTGAAACAACGAAAGCAACTCGACCAACCGTACGATCAACCAAAAGCGAAAGGTATAACTCCCGCTCGATATCAGCACCATCCTCGATATAAAGACGTTTGACTTGCTTACCTTCTGGTCCTGTTTGTTTTGTTACCAAAGTTTTACCAAGCATTTCTTGGACATTTGCAACAACTTCTTCAACGGATTTTGCAAGCCGAACACCACCTTTTGCATCAGAAGCAAGTTCTTTAAACTTTCCTTTACCACGACCACCAGCGTGAATCTGACTTTTAACCACATAGAGCGGTCCAGGCAATTTTTTTGCCCATTTTTCAGCTTGCTCTACAGAATAAACAGCAACACCATTTGCAATGGGTGCTCCATATTCATGAAGCAGACGTTTAGCCTGATATTCATGGATATTCATTTATTTGTCCTTTTCTTTTACGAATCACTCAATTGATCTTCGAATATTCATAACATTTTCATATCCTGTTTTAATAAACAGGACCTTGCTCAATTTATTTGAGGCTAGGTACAATAGCGATACAAGTTTCACAAAGCTTGTGTACAGCATTTACTGAGCGCTCAAAAGCATCTCTTTCTTCTTTATTAAGGTTGATTTCGATAATTCGCTCAACCCCATTCGCACCAAGTATAACAGGCACACCAACATAAGTATTCTTAATCCCATATTCACCTGAAAGATAAGCTGCTACAGGAAGTACACGCTTAGTATCCTTCAAATAGGCTTCAGCCATAGAAACAGCAGAAGCTGCAGGAGCGTAGAAAGCAGAACCTGTTTTTAAGAAATTAACAATCTCTGCTCCACCATCACGAGTACGCTGAATAATTTGATCAATCTTTTCCTGTGTAGTCCAACCCATTTGTATAAGATCAGGTAAAGAAATACCCCCAACCGTTGAATAACGCACGAGAGGCACCATAGAATCACCGTGCCCTCCTAAAACAAAAGCTGTCACATCCTTAACAGAAACATTAAACTCTTCGGACAAGAAATAACGAAACCGCGCTGAATCCAAAACACCAGCCATGCCTATAACTTTATGTGTTGGAAGACCAGAAAACTTCTGCAATGCCCATACCATAACATCAAGAGGATTCGTAACACAGATTACGAATGCCGAAGGTGCATATTTTTTTATCCCAACTCCAACTTGTTCCATCACCTTTAAATTAATAGCCAAAAGGTCATCTCGGCTCATACCTGGCTTTCGTGCAACACCTGCTGTTACAATAACAACGTCAGCACCTTCAATTGCTTCATAAGCATTAGCACCTTTTAGACTGATATCAAAACCTTCAACAGGTGAAGATTCAGCAATATCTAGAGCTTTACCTTGTGGTATACCTTCTGCAATATCAAACAAAACAACATCACCCAGTTCTTTAAGCCCAATAAGATGTGCCAAAGTACCGCCAATCATGCCCGAACCAATAAGAGCTATTTTCTTTCGCGTCATCTTGTATTACTCCTAACTTCAGATAATTCAGCACATAATCACCAATATTGGCATACTGAATATTTATTTTGCTTTTAACTCTATTTTTAACGATACCATCAAAAGGAGAAAGGCATAAAACTTATAAAACCTCTCTTTTCATAGAATAAAAATCCTCCAAAGGGATGACTATTAAAAAATTGACATGTTGTACCGATAAAATGAATTTTTAGAAAATACAACAGAATTATTATACTACCTTTAGATTCAAGAAGTTATTATTTTCACAGTTTACGTAAAGGTAAAGTAATAATTAGTTATTCCTCCTTAAAAGCAAATGTTTTTCCCAAAGTTTTAAATAATCCTGACTTTGCATTTCAAAAAGACGCGACTGTGTTCTTTTAAACTCAAATGTTTCTGCTGTACGTGCATGTCCCTGATATAAATTTTCAAATTTTACTGCTGCTGACATAAACAATCTTATGTGGCGTTCATAGAGGATATCAATAAGTAAAATAAACCGTTTTGTTTCATTTCGATACGTGTCATCCATTACCGGTACATTATCGATAAAAATCGTGTGATAATGCTCTCCTAATGCCAAATATTCAGCCGCAGCCAAAGGCTTTGCACATAAATCTTTATAATCAAAGCGCGCACAACCCATTCCTGCACGTGGAATATGAATAAGACGTCCTTTTATAGAGAGCTTATCAGACATTTCCTTTTGTCCTTGCAGCACCAACACCCATGCCTTATCCATATATTCATTTGCTTCTAATCCCAACGGTGTTACATACATATGTTGTAGATTTGATTTTTCCAAACGATAATCTGTTCTTGCATCAAGATTAATAACATGAACACGCGCTTTCAAAACCTGGATAAAAGGCAAAAAGAGTTCTCTATTTAAACCATTATAATAAAGGTTTTCAGGAGCAACATTTGAGGTAGCAACAAAAAAAACTCCACGATCAAACAAAGCAGAAACAAGGCGACCAAGCACCATAGCATCTGCAATATCTGTCACACTAAATTCATCAAAACAAAGCACCTGTGCTTCTCGTGCAAGATCTTTTGCAACTGCCAGAATAGGGTCATTTTGTCTGCTTTTTACGTATTTTGACGTTTGACGATGAATATTAATGCGTTCATGTATATCATGCATAAAATCATTAAAATGGACACGTATTTTACGACTTTTCGGTAAACAGGAAAAGAATAAATCCATCAACATGGTTTTTCCTCGCCCTACCTCGCCATAAACATACATCCCTTGAAAACGATCATTTAAATCATCCTGTTTGACAGCACGAACAGAGGTTTGTTTTTTCCTTTGAAAACGATGCAAAAATGCCCATGAACGAGAAACGCTTTGCTTAGAAATTTTTTGCAATAAATGATCAAAATGCTTTGCCAAAGCCAATTGAGCCATATCCAAGTTGATTTGCCCTTTGGATACCAATTCTTCATAGCGCGTTGAGACTAAAATCATTCAAACAACCTTTTTTCAAAGCGTTCTCAACGTAAAATACAATCTCTTTTCACAAATATGTGTGTATTTCTTTTCTTCTTTTTTCATAAACCAACCAAAAGGTTCTAACGACTTAAAACAACTGGATGATCATTAAGTGTGCGTCCCTCGAAACGATCAATATTGGAAGAATAAAGAACAACGATAACACGTCCTGAATTATTATAAAAATACAATCTTTTTCCTTTAACAGCCCATGAACTTACCTGAGAAACAATTCCTGGACAGTGTAAAGGGCTAGCACGATATCCTTGGCCAAATTTTGTTTGCGGCGTTGCAATTCGGCAAACTTTATCTCCTACAGAAAAGTTCCACACCCCAGCAACAGTAGCAGAAGACAGATCAATAGCATTACTTGGCAATTCGAAACTTGTCATTCGCTCATCACTATGAGAATCTCCTTTCTCATACATTGAATTATCTTCATGTGCTAAAGAATGGGATATCGACAAATCAGACATTGTTTCAGGAGCTAAAATTTGCTGAACAGGATAAACAACTCCTAATGTATTGCTTTCACTATTGCCCTCAAAGAGCAGTGTTGAACAGCCAGCTAAGAGCGCCATAACTGGTATTACAACGAAAAATGAAATTCTTGAAAAGATCATATCTATATTCTTTCCCCATGACAATAATGAATAGATTCTCTCTAAAATCAGTGAATCTTTACTATATGACATATTACAGAGATAAATTAATAAATTAAGAAAAACAGAATAAAAATTGCTGATTTTAAGCAATAATAATTTTGTTTCCAGTTTTATATGCATTAACGACTGGAAATTTATAAGATTTTCAGCCATATATTTTTCGTGAGTATTTACGAGAGATAGAGAAATTTCATGAAAAAGCCATTTAGCAAAATGGACGGTCTTGGAAATAAAATTATTGTTGCTGATATGCGTGAAAGCGCACACACTATCACATCGCAAGCAATTCTTGCCTTAGCAGCGGATTCTCAAACGCATTTTGACCAAATTATGACTATTCATGCACCCACCCAAAAAGAAGCTGACTTCCGCATTGAAATATGGAATGCTGACGGATCAATGGCTAAAGCTTGTGGTAATGGTACTCGCTGCGTCATTGCATGGCTTACAGACCATAATCTTGGTGAAACCTTTCGATTAGAAACACCCGCTGGAATTATTGAAGGTAAACGCCAAAGCGACAATCTTATCTCTGTTGACATGGGACGCCCAAATTTCAATGCAAAAAAGATGCCTGTTTCACGTGAAATAATTGATACCAATCACGTAGAAATTACTGCTGGTCCCTTAAAGGATGCTTGCCTTGTCTCTGTTGGCAATCTTCATGCTATTTTTTTTGTTGAGAGCGATATTCAAAAGATTCCATTAGAAAAATATGGACCAAAACTTGAACATGACCCCCTTTTTCCAGAGCGATGCAATATTTCTATTGCGCATGTAATGTCAAAAAAAAGCCTAAATTTAAGAACATGGGAAAGAGGAGCTGGATTAACACAAGCATGTGGGAGTGCTGCCTGTGCAAGTGCAGTGGCTGCTTACCGAAGGGGACTCGCAGAACGCCATATCGATGTAAATCTACCAGGGGGAACCCTTAATGTTTTTTATCGAGAAGACGATCATATTGTCATGACAGGACCAATAAAGTATGAATTTAGTGGCTTTTTAAACCCTTTAACAGGGAGCTACACAAAGGATTACTATTGATGACAATAGAAATTGTAACATTTGGTTGTCGGCTCAATAGCTACGAATCGGAAATTATACGCAAAGAGAGCTCTGCTTCAGGACTAGATCAAGTAAAAGACGGTGCTATTATTTTTAATACTTGCGCTGTAACGTCTGAAGCGGTGAGACAAGCAAAACAAGCTATACGGAAAGCAAGACGTGAAAATCCTCACGCCCGAATTATTGTAACAGGATGTGCCGCACAAACAGAAGCACAAAATTTTGCTTCGATGTCAGAAGTAGATCTTGTTTTAGGGAATGAAGAAAAACTCCATGCGCACTCCTATCGGCAACTTCCTGATTTTGGCATCAATCATGATGAAAAATTACGTATCAATAATATCATGGAAGTCCAAAAAATTGCACCCCATATGGTAAATGCAATGGAAGAGCGTACACGCGCTTTTGTGCAGGTGCAAAATGGATGCGATCATCGTTGTACGTTTTGCATTATTCCTTATGGTCGTGGACCATCACGCTCAGTCCCGATGGGTGCCGTTATTGAACAAATAAAACAGCTAATAGACAATGGTATTCAAGAAGTGGTTCTAACAGGCGTTGATCTCACTAGCTATGGCCAAGATCTTCCTGGAAAAGCAACTTTAGGGAAATTAACTTCAGCTATTTTGCATCACGTTCCAGACCTGCCTCGATTGCGTCTATCATCTATCGATTCTATTGAAGCAGATCAAGAACTCATAAATCTTTTAGCCTATGAGAAGAGAATAATGCCACATTTGCATTTATCTTTGCAAGCAGGGGACAATATGATCCTCAAGCGGATGAAACGGCGACACTTACGTGAACATGCAATTCAATTTTGTCAAGATTTGCGTACCAAACGTCCTACAATGGTTTATGGTGCAGATCTAATTGCTGGTTTCCCGACTGAAACAGAGGAAATGTTCCAAAATAGTCTTGCCTTGATAGAAGATTGTAATTTAACACATCTCCACGTTTTTCCCTTTAGCCCAAGAGAAGGAACACCTGCTGCGCGTATGCCACAAATAAATCGCAGAGTGGTTAAAATGCGTGCAGAAATGTTACGCAAAGCAGGTGAAGAAGCTTACCAAAAGCACCTTGCTCATTTACAAAATAGTCAACAAACAATTCTCGTGGAAAAAGATGAAATTGGACGGACAGAAGATTATACCCTTGCACATATTAAAGGTGCTAAAGCTGGAACAATCGTTCAAGCTCTTATTATTGGCCATGATACCAATAAATTGATTGCTGCCCTCCCAAAACTAAATGCAGCGTGAGCAGGAAAGCCCTTATGACGAAATCTTTTATAAAAAAAATATTCTCTTTTAACAAGTCTAAAGGGCAGGAAACAGAACAAGTTTCCCTCCTTAATGAAGCCTATATAGTTGAAGAGAATAAAATTAAAAAAAATGATCCTCCCGCTCTAAACATAAAAGGAGAAAATCAGAGCGCAGCATCTGTAAAATGTGATGAAAAAACACAACCTTTTAAATTTCATTCTGGAAAAGTTATTGTTACAGATACGATAAGCGAAAAGAAAATTGAAGATTTATCGCCTATATCCTTTGTTGATAAAAAAAATACCGCGTGGTTCGGGCGCTTAAAAAAAGGCTTAGCTCTTTCTTCACAACGTTTAAGTGAATCGATTGGTGACCTTTTTGTTAAAGGAAAACTTGATGGAGAAACATTGCAAAAGCTGGAAGATATTCTTATTCAAGCTGATCTTGGTGTAGAAACAGCTACACGTATCACTAACACATTAGCTTCTAGTCGTTATGAAAAGAATTTATCTCCAGATGATATTCACGCCATCGTAGCAAATGAAATAAAAAAAGTGTTGGAACCTGTTGCAATTCCATTAGAACTTGATCTTAATCATAAGCCTCATGTTATTTTGCTAGTAGGTGTAAATGGTACTGGGAAAACGACAACTATTGGAAAGCTTGCAGCTAAACTGACTGCTGGAGGACTAAAAGTTATGCTCGCTGCTGGTGATACATTCCGTGCAGCAGCCATTGAGCAATTGCATATTTGGGGAGAACGCATCGGAGCTCCTGTTGTTTCAACAAAACTTGGTGCAGATGCTGCCAGCCTAGCATTTGATGCTTATGAAAAAGCCAAAAAAGCAAACAGTGATGTCTTGATCATCGATACAGCTGGACGCCTACAAAACAAAACTGAATTGATGGATGAACTAGCAAAAATTATTCGTGTTTTAGGCAAGCATACCCCTCATGCGCCCCATACAATCCTTCAAACGCTTGATGCAACAACCGGACAAAATGCACTCAACCAAGTGGATATTTTCCGCGATATAGCCGGTGTTAATGGTTTAATCATGACAAAGCTGGATGGTAGCGCACGAGGAGGAATTCTTGTTGCCATAGCAGCAAAATATAAATTACCCGTTTACTTTATCGGTATAGGAGAAAATATTGAAGATCTTCAATCTTTTTCTGCTTCTGAATTTGCCGAAACTATTGCAGGAAAACACACATGAAACAATCTTCTTTTAAGCCTCATTCATACAATAATCCTAATTCAAAGAATATGAATGATAATAAAAAAAATCCTCTTTCACCAACACTTAAATTTTTCTTAGAAATGGGACCATTGGTCATCTTTTTCCTTGCCAATTATAAAGGCGAATGGTTGATAAAAAATATTGGACTTTTTAAAAATTTTAATAAACCTATTTTCCCTGCAACAGCTATTTTCATGGTAGCAATCATTGTCACGCTAAGCTTATCATGGATTCTTGTACGAAAAATTCCTATAATGCCTCTTATCTCGGGAATCTTTGTTCTTGTCTTTGGATTTTTAACACTTTGGCTTCACAATGATACTTTCATCAAAATGAAGCCAACAATTATTAATAGCTTATTTGCTTTCATCCTTTTTGGTGGAATGTTTTTTAAAAAACCACTTTTGCGTTATGTCTTTGATTCTACGTTAAAACTCGATGATTTAGGATGGCAAAAACTTACCTACCGTTGGGCATTCTTTTTCATTTTTCTTGCTCTTCTGAATGAAGTTATTTGGCGTAATTTTAGCGATAATTTTTGGACAAGTTTTAAAGTATTTGGCGTCATGCCTTTAACAGTTCTCTTCATGTTTACCCAAATGCCCCTTATCTTTAAACACTCACAAGGACTTTTTACGGAAAGGGACAAATCTGATTCTCAAACATAATACATCTATAACTATAGATTGTTATATTGTAGACTTATCGCTGTACACTGTTCATAAGGAAAAGACATGTTAATTGAACAGTTCATTTGCCGAAAAGATAATTTTGGTGTACTCATTCATGATGAAAAAAGTGGTTACACAGCTGCAATTGATGCGCCTGAAAATGAAGCTATTCATAACGCCTTAAAACGCCGTAACTGGACACTTCATACTATTTTTATAACTCATCATCATCACGATCATGTAGAAGCACTGGAAGAATTAAAACAAGTATACAACGCTGTAGTTATCGGACCAGAGGCAGAAAAAGAGAAGATTCATCATCTTGATCAAACACTTCAACCTGATGAAAAACTTCTCTTTGGTTCTCACCCGCTTTTGGCTCTTTCAACACCGGGCCATACTTTAGGCGCATTATCTTACTATTTTCCTGAAGAGAATTTACTCTTTGCCGGAGATACACTTTTTTCACTCGGCTGTGGGCGTCTTTTCGAAGGAACCCCTATGCAAATGCTGAACTCTTTAAAAAAGCTTCGTCAACTTCCTGATGAGACACTTCTTTATTGTGGTCATGAATATACCAAAGACAATGCTCTTTTCGCGTTAACACTTGACCCACATAATCAAAAACTTCGTCAAAGAGTAGAAGAAGTTTTTTTGCTACATGCAAAAAATACTATGACTTTACCAGTAACTTTAGGGCAAGAAAAAGCTACTAATCCCTTTCTCCGATGGGATGATAGTACGTTGCGAAAAAACCTTGCAATGGAAAAAGAAACAGATGAACAAGTCTTTGCTGAAATTCGAAGGAAAAAGGATAATTTCTAACCATGTTTAAGCTTTTCTTGCGTTTGTTTCCTCTTTTTCTTTTTGTAATATATACCCAACTAACAATGGCAAAGGAAAAAGAAACAGACAATAAATTCTATTTCCCGTATGTCATTGAAAATTATACCTTAAAAGAAGATTTCCTTTTTAAAATAAAACAAATTGGAAAAAAATATTAAACGCACCACCAGAATTAAAAGCATCATATAACAATAGTATTGAAGGACTTACCGCTTATATTTCTGATTATAAAAAAATTAATGAGTATAAAAAAACAATAATATCACGCCTAGGGATTTTGCTGTTGGTTGTAATGTCTTGGAGCGACATTAATAACGCTTTTTTAGGATCTTAAATTTGATGAAAAAACACGATGTTTTTAAGAAATTTGGGATTTGGTAAAAAACATATGTATAGAATATAACTGTTATAAAAAAATTTGTGACCATACTATTTTGAACAATTGATTAACTTCGTAAACGCTCCTTAATTTTGTAAACGCCGACAAATATCATCCAATTGCTCTAATGAGGAATAATGTATTTTTAGATCTCCACCTTTTTTACCATGCCGAATAACAACTTTCATTCCGATAACATCTGCAAGTAATTTTTCTAAAGATTTTGTTTCTGTGTCTTTTTCCACGGTGGTTCGTTTTTTGACCTTAGGATTTGCCTGTTCATACGCAAGTATTTCTGTTTGGCGTACAGAGAGACCTTCACGAATAATTTTCTCCGCCAAATCCTGTGGATTGTCGACGGTAATAAGACAGCGTGCATGACCAGCAGAAAGTTGTCCATCAATTAAAAATTGTTGTACCTTTGATGGAAGTTTTAACAAACGGAGTGTATTTGCAATATGACTTCGACTTTTTCCAATCACTTGTGCTAAATCTGCTTGCGTATAACCGTGCTCATTCAGCAAAATTTCATATCCCATTGCTTCTTCAATAGAATTAAGATCGGCACGTTGAACGTTTTCAATAATTGCTAATTCCAAAGCCGTTTTATCATCCACATCACGAACAATGACGGGCAATTGACTTAAATTGGCACGTTGTGCAGCACGCCACCGTCGTTCACCAGCAATCAATTCAAACCGGTATGGATGATCACGCGAAGGCCTGACAACAACAGGTTGAACAACACCATGCTGACGAATTGATTGTGCTAAACTATCAAGTTCTGAATCAGTAAAATGACGCCGAGGATTGTGTGAATTACACGAAATAGATTCAAGAGGCACAAATTTCTCATAAACAGGAGAAACTGTATTGAATTCTGTCAATTTATCAGTATTCGGCGCGCGTACAAGATTGTTATTTAAATTAATATCCCCAATCAACGCTGCTAACCCACGCCCTAGTCTTTTTCTTGATTGATCATCATTCATAATTTTTCTCTTTGAATTTTCTTTTGTAAAATTGTTTTTTTTACATTACTAAGCAGCAGCACGTGCTTGTTTTTCACGTTGGATTACTTCTGATGCCAAACGTAAATAAGCTTGGCTCCCAGCACACTTGAGATCATAAAGCAATACCGGCTTACCAAAAGAGGGGGCTTCTGATACCCGCACATTTCGTGGAATAACGGTACGATAAACCTTATCTCCCATAAAAGAACGTACATCTTCGACAACCTGATTGGAAAGATTATTACGCCCATCATACATTGTGAGAACAATACCTTGAATTTCTAGAGATGGATTAAGAACAGAACGCACTTGCTTTACTGTTTCAAGTAATTGGCTTAAACCTTCAAGTGCTAAAAATTCGCATTGCATGGGCACTAAAACAGAATCGGCCGCCCCCATGGCATTGAGTGTTAAAAGATTAAGTGACGGGGGACAATCGATTAAAATATAACTGAATTTTTTTTCCATTTTAGGATCATCATAGAAAGCTTTACGTAAACGTTGAATACGATCTTTTGATGAAGAAATTTCCATTTCTACGCCTAAAAGATCAAGAGTAGATGGCACAATATGGAGATTGGGTACAGCTGTTTTTAAAGCCGCTTTTGTAACTGAAATTCCAGAAACCAAAACATCATAAGAGGATAAAGGACGGCTATTACGATCAATTCCCAATCCTGTACTGGCATTCCCTTGAGGATCAATATCCATAATAAGAACATTTTCTCCAATAGCTGCTAAAGCCGTTGCGAGATTAATTGCTGTGGTTGTTTTTCCGACCCCACCCTTTTGGTTTGCAATAGCGATAATACGTGTTTCGCTCATTTTGCTTTACCCTCTACATGATCGAACATGAGAAATTTCTAAAATAATAGAACTTTCATCAATTTTACTCTTATGTTTTAGCAGATCAAACTGCCAATTGGCAGAGGCATTTTTTATTTCTGTAGCGTAATCCCGACCTTTTTGCAAAAGAGCTATTGTTTTTCGTGTAAATAAAGGAAAAATGAGTTGTAAAAGAGCATCAAGTGAAGCCAATCCACGCGCTGTTATAACCTCCGGTGTCCCTATTTTTTCGTATACATCCTCAATTCTACAGTGGTAAACTTTTGCTGGAAGATTAAGTTGAGCGATGACCATTCGTAAAAAAGCTACTTTTTTACCATTACTTTCAACGAGATCAATATGTCCTGCTTTTTTTTCTTTTAGAAAAATAGCAATAACAATTGCGGGAAATCCTCCACCTGATCCAAGATCACACCAATGTAAAAAATTACTGTGTAAAGGATATATTTGTGCCGAATCCAAAATATGACGTGTCCAGAGAACAGGTATTGTTGTAGAAGATATTAAATTAATATGTTTGTTCCATTGAATTATCAAATTCTCAAATTGTATCAAATCCTCTATTGTTTCACGTGAAACAGAAGGAACAATATCTAAGAGTGTTTGATATTTTTGTTCTGTAAAAATATCCATTAAACCAATTGAGCCTCTTTACGTCGTTGGCGCTGAATATACGTAATAATAAGAGATAATGCCGCAGGCGTCATACCATCAATTTTTTGAGCGTCAGCAATTGAACGTGGCGATATTTCTTGAATTTTTGTTTTTAATTCATTTGAAAGACCTGAAATTGCCTGAATATCAAGAGAAGAAGGTATTTCTAAACGTTCATCTCGCTGAAGAGTGGCAATATCTTGTGCTTGCTTTTCTAGATAAACTGCGTACTGCGCTTCAATTTCTAAAGATTCAACAGTTTTAGAATCTATAGATTGTAATTGCGGCCAAAAGTGCGAAAGACGTTTTATCGTCATATGAGGATAAGCAAGAAGATCATAAGCCGAACGTCGAATTCCATCGTGATTTACTTGTAATCCACGAGAAGAGGCTTCATTAGGTGTTAGAAATAGTCCTTGGCAAATTGATCGTGCATAATCGAGACGTTGCTGTTGTTTTTGATAACAATCCCAACGTATTTTACTCACAATGCTCCATTGTTGTGCCAAAGGAGTTAAACGAGCATCAGCATTATCAGACCGCAAAGACAAACGGAATTCAGCACGTGATGTAAACATGCGATAAGGTTCACAAACCCCACGTGAAATTAAATCGTCTACCATAACACCAATATAAGCTGTAGAACGACTTATAAGAATTTCATCTAATCCAGAAACTTTCCGTGCAGCATTTAATCCAGCTAAAAGTCCTTGTGCTGCAGCTTCTTCATATCCTGTTGTACCATTAATTTGACCTGCTAAAAACAATCCTGGTAAAGAACGCAATTCTAAAGTTTTAGTCAGCTGTTGTGGATTAACAAAGTCATATTCAATAGCATAACCTGGTTGTAAAACTCTAACGTTTTCTAGCCCTTCTATTGTTTTCAATAAAGAAATTTGAACATCCTCAGGAAGAGAAGTAGAAAGACCATTTGGGTAAATAGTATCATCATTTAATCCTTCTGGTTCTAGAAAAATCTGATGTCCATCACGTTCTCCAAATTTAATAATTTTGTCTTCAACTGAGGGACAATAACGTGGTCCTAATCCTTCAATATTTCCAGAATATAAAGCAGACCGATGAATATTTTCACGAATAATTTGATGAGTTTGCGTATTAGTACGTGTTATTGCACATTCAATTTGTGGCTGTTCAATCTTTTCTGTTAAGAGAGAAAAGGGAACTGGATTTTCATCGGCTTGTTGTTTAGGAAGGCATTCCCAACGAATCGTTTTTTTACTGAGACGAGCTGGAGTTCCTGTTTTTAATCTTCCAAGATTTATATTATAACTTTTTAAGCGTTCAGCAAGCTTGACACTCGACTGTTCTCCCATCCGTCCAGCAGGCCATCTCTTATCACCAATATGAATAAGCCCATTTAAAAATGTCCCTGTAGTCAAAACAACAGCACCAGAAAGAAGTTTTCCCTGTTTTTTTAAAATAACACCTGAAACGTAATTATCTTTAACAATCAGATCAACGACTTCATCTTCAAGTAGAATGAGATTATTTTGTTCTTGTAAAAAATTTTGAATTGCTTCTTTATAGAGTTGTCTATCAGCTTGTGTACGCGGTCCTCTTACTGCGGGTCCTTTGCGTCGATTAAGTAATCTAAATTGAATTCCAGCAGCATCTGCTGCTCTCCCCATGAGACCATCCAAAGCATCTATTTCACGAACCAAATGTCCTTTTCCAAGCCCACCGATAGCAGGATTACAAGACATTGTCCCTATTGCTGATATTTTATGCGTAATGAGTGCTGTCCGTGCTCCAACACGCGCTGAAGCTGAAGCTGCTTCACAACCTGCATGACCACCACCAACAACAATGACATCATATAATTGCATTTGTTTCATCCCATAGAGAACCTCTTCTCAAGTTTCACGTGAATCATTATTTACCAACACAAAACTCTGAAAAAATAATATCAAGCAAATCTTCAACATCTATATCTCCCGTAATTCTCCCGAGAAAATCACTTGCACGACGAAGATGTTCTGCACGTAAACTTAGATCAAGAGTATGATGATTTATGGAAAATTCTATTTCTTTAAGAGCTTCTTTTAGTAACTGAAGTTGCCTTTTACGTGCTGGAACAAGATTTCCAATTTCAGCAGCACGACGTAAACAAAATGACTCAAGTTCTTTAATAAAATAATCAAAATTTAACCCCGTTATTGCAGAAAACTGTATAGACCAATGTTTTTCATTTTTCTCATAAAGATCAAGCTTATTACCAATACGCCATATTTCAGCAGATGTTTTTGGTAATTCAATCTCTTCTGGATTTAGCATATCATAAACTAAAATGACTAAATCAGCATCCTTAACATGCTGCCTTGCTACTTCTATTCCTAATTGCTCTATTTTATTTTCTGTTTCCCTAAAACCAGCAGTATCCGTCACAAAGACCGGTAAACCGCAAAAAACAAGTCTCATTTCCAAAGCATCACGAGTCGTTCCTGCTTCTTCTGTTACAATAGCAACAGGCCTTCCAGCCAAACGATTCATAATACTCGATTTTCCGGAATTTGGAGCACCAGCAATGACAATCTTTAATCCATCACGTAAGATACTAGCACGCTCCCCTTCAGCAATATGATTGCGAAGAGAAGTACAAAATTCTTCCATGTCTTTCCAAACTTCATCAGATATCGAGTTTGGAATATCAGCTTCATCAGAAAAATCAAGCTCTGCTTCTATAAAAGCACGCGCTTTTATAAGCTTATGACGCCAATCACGATAAAGTGTAGTTAAACGTCCACTTGTACTCATAACTGCTAAACGGCGCTGACTTTCTGTTTCTGCCTCTATTAAATCAGCAAGACCTTCTGCTTGAACAAGATCTAATTTTCCCTCTATAAATGCACGACGCGAAAATTCACCTGCCTCTGCAATACGACATCCAGTAAATGTGGATAACTCATCGAGAAAACGATTAACAACCGCTTTTCCTCCATGCAAATGAAATTCTGCACAATCTTCCCCCGTAAAACTATGAGGAGCAGGAAAAAAAACTGTTAAAGCAGAATCTAGAAAACTACCATCACGAGCAGTAAGATTTCCATAATGCATGAACCGCGCTTTTGGTAAATAACCACAAAGCGTTTTAACTACATTTACAACATGGGGACCAGAAAGCCGAATGACTGCAACCCCTGAAGGCAACAATCCACTCGAAATAGCAAAGATTGTATCCACAGGATGTATCCCAATCAAAAAATCCAATACTTCTACGTATTCATTGAATCAAAAAATTCACTATTGTTTTTTGTCTGTTTTAGTTTATCAATCAAAAATTCAATTGCATCTGTTACATTCATAGGCGCTAAAATACGACGGAGTACAAAAATTTTATGTAAGTCTTGCCGTGCTACTAAAAGCTCTTCTTTACGTGTTCCTGACTTTAATATATCCATAGCTGGGAAAATACGCTTATCAGCAACCTTGCGATCAAGAACAATTTCCGAATTACCGGTACCTTTAAATTCTTCAAAGATAACCTCATCCATACGACTACCTGTATCAATTAAAGCCGTTGCAATAATGGTTAAAGATCCACCTTCTTCAATATTACGTGCTGCACCAAAAAAACGTTTTGGACGCTGTAGCGCATTTGCATCTACACCACCTGTCAAAACCTTACCTGATGAAGGAACAACCGTATTATACGCACGTCCAAGACGTGTAATAGAATCGAGAAGAATAACGACATCACGCCCGTATTCAACGAGACGTTTTGCTTTTTCAATAACCATTTCAGCCACTTGCACATGACGAATTGCGGGTTCATCAAAAGTAGAAGAAACAACTTCTCCTTGTACAGAACGCTGCATATCAGTAACTTCTTCTGGTCGTTCATCTATTAAAAGAACGATAAGGTAACATTCAGGATGATTAGTTGTAATAGAATGAGCAATATTCTGAAGTAAAACTGTTTTTCCTGTTCGAGGAGGCGCCACAATTAACCCTCTTTGCCCTTTTCCCAAAGGTGATATTAAATCAATCACCCGTGACGACATATCCTTCTCTGTAGGATCTTGTATTTCCATTTGAAAACGTTCATTAGAATAAAGGGGAGTGAGATTATCAAAATGTATTTTATAGCGAATTTTCTCTGGATCTTCAAAATTGATTGTATTAATTTTAAGAAGAGCAAAATAACGTTCTCCTTCTTTTGGACTTCGTATAGGACCTTCAACGGTATCTCCTGTTTTCAAAGAAAAAGATTGAATTTGTGCCGGTGAAAGGTAAATATCATCAGGTCCTGGAAGATAATTTGCATCGGCAGATCGCAAAAATCCAAATCCATCTTGTAAAACTTCAACAACTCCCTCACCAATAATTTCTACATCTTGCAGAGCAAGTTTTTTCAAAATAGCGAACATTAATTCTTGTTTACGCATTAAGGAAGCATTTTCAACTTCTAATGTTTCAGCAAAAGAGACGAGTTCAACGGGATTTTTACTTTTAAGTTCTTGTAGTTTCATTTCTTGCATGAAATATGCTCTTTAGTAGGAGGGGAATTGTTTTGAAATTAACTCACGGAAAATTTAAAGAATGGAACATTCCTATGAAATGTAGAGGCATTTTACACTTAACTTTCTTAAACTGCAAGCATCATTCATAATGATTTGTTTTCATATATCACTTAACAGCTTTATATAAAGGAATTGAAACAATTTATTAAACTATAGAGATGAAAATATAAAATTGTTTTCTATCATTGATAAATGAATTTTTATAAAAAAATTTCCGAAGATTTTTGTATAAATTAAATTTTAAAGAAAAGGATTCTTCTTATTAAAACCTGTGTTTAATGTGGATTATTATTTATACTTCATTAATCCTCAATTTTATCCACAAAAAGAAAAGAAAAAAAATGAGCCATAATACTACTTTAAAAGTTTTATCCCCGATCTTTAAAACTGAAAGGAGTTCATTTATCACACGCATTCAATTTGTGTATAAAAGTGTAAGATTATCTTTAAATTTTCACTTTACCGGAGAAACTAAGATATATGCACATTTGTTAACAAGGAGTTAAAATTTTTGTGACAAAAGAAAAAAAGTCCTTTCATTTACACATGCTTTCTGATGCAACTGGAGAAACATTAATTTCTGTTGGAAGAGCTGTAGCATCTCAATACACGACAATTCAGGCGACAGAACATATTTATCCTATGATTCGCAATGAAAAGCAGTTAGAGAGAACTCTTGATGAAATACAAAAAGAACCCGGAATTGTTCTTTACACAATCATTGATAAAAAAATTAAATTGCTTCTTAGAAGGAGATGCGAAAAAATAGAGGTTCCCTGTATTGATATATTATATCCTGTTTTAGATGCCTTTCAATCTTACCTTGGAACACCGACAAATTTGCGTGCGAGTGCGCAGCATGATCTTAATGCAGATTACTTTCGTCGTATTGAGGCGTTGGATTTTACAATAGAGCATGATGATGGACAGTCTTCCAATAATTTATCGAATGCAGATGTGATTCTTGTAGGAATCTCAAGAACTTCTAAAACGCCAACAAGTATTTATTTAGCAAATCGTGGAATAAAAACAGCTAATATACCACTTATTCCGGGAATTGATTTACCAGAGGCTCTTTTAGAAGCAAACAATTCTCTGATTGTTTGTTTAATTGCCTCAGCAGAACGGATATCGCATATTCGTCAAAATAGAGATTTTGGGAATGGTTATGTCATTGAAAGTTATACTGATCGTGTGAATATAGCTGAGGAATTAACCTATGCAAAACGCATTTGTGAACGTTTTGGTTGGCCTATTATTGATGTCACACGACGTTCTATTGAAGAAACAGCTGCAGCTATATTTGAACTTTTATCCCGATTTCGTGAAGGAAAATGAAAGAAAAAACTCCTATGGTAGCAGATACGTTAATCTTAGCATCCCTTAGTTCTTATCGTGCGCAATTATTGAAAAAGGCAGGTTTAAATTTTTTCATTGAAGGAGCTTCTTTTGATGAAAGAGAAGTAGAAAAGGAAGGAAAAAAAAAGACACCTAAAGAACTCAGTTGCTTTCTTGCAAGTGCAAAGGCAAAAAATGTTTCTGATCGATTTCCTCATGCTTTGGTTATTGGTTGTGACCAAGTCCTTGATTTGGAAGGACATATTTTTTACAAAGTAAAAAGTAGCAAAGAAGCACATCAACGTTTATCTGATTTATCAGGAAAAACCCATTCTCTTCATAGTGCAGTAGCTTTATTTCAGAATGGTCAAGAAATTTGGGTGGAAGCTTTTAGTGCATATATGTCAGTACGTTCTCTCTCATCGGAGTTTATTAAACGTTATTTAGCTCGTGTGGGAACAGATGTTTTTAACAGCGTGGGAGTTTATCAAATTGAAGGAGAAGGAATCCATCTTTTTGAAAAGATTGATGGAGATTTTTTTACTATTATTGGTTTACCTTTATTACCCTTATTAGAAAAATTACGTCATTTGGGAATTATCGATGGTTAACTTTACAATAAAACGCGAAAAAATAATTTCTCCACGCGCTTTTGTTGTTGGTTCTCCTATTAGCCATTCAAAATCACCGAAGATTCATAATTTTTGGCTTAAACATTACGGTTTGCAGGGTGAATATTTCGCACAAGAAGTAACATCTGAAGAATTTAGCCATTTTCTTGTATCTATACAAAAAAGAGGTTTTTGTGGAGGGAATGTTACCTTACCTTATAAGCAAGAAGCTTTTCATTTAGCAGATTATAAAGATGAAGTAGCAACAATGATTGGTGCTGCTAATACATTATGGTACGAAGAAAATAAACTTTGTGCTACAAATACTGATGCCTATGGTTTTAGTGCGAATCTTGATGATTCTATCCCTGGTTGGGTTGGGGAGACAGCTCTTGTTTTTGGAGCAGGAGGTGCTGCGCGTGCAATCTTATATGCTTTAAGGGAACGTGGATTTGAACGTATTTATTTGCTTAATCGTACAAAAAAACGAGCAAATGATTTAGCCGAATATTTTGGAAAACTTGTAAAAGTCTACGATTGGCACTGTTCTAATGAAATACTTTATCAGGCTGATTTAATTGTCAATACGACTTCTGTGGGGATGACAAATTCACACGAGAATAAAAGTGATTCTTTTTTTTGCGATTTTCATAAAACAAAAACAACAACATTGGTAACAGATATCGTTTACACACCATTGATAACGCCTTTTTTACAACAAGCAAAAGCGCATGGTTTAAGGATAGTAGATGGACTTGGTATGCTTTTACATCAAGCTGTTCCTGGTTTTGAACGATGGTTTGGAATAAGACCACAGGTTACAAAAGCATTACGAGCAGCAATTTTAGAGGACATGGGTGAAGAAAAGGAATGAAAATCATAGGACTTACTGGATCAATTGCTATGGGAAAATCAACAGTTGCTGATTTTTTCAAACAGGCTGGTATCTCTGTTTTTAATGCTGATGAAGTAGTACACCAACTTTATGAGAGTGAACCGACTTTATCTCTCATAGCACATACATTTCCTAGTGTTATTGAAAATGGTAAAGTTAATCGGTTAAAGCTTTCTGAAATCTTGATTAAGAATAATGAAAAATTACAAAAATTGGAAAAAATAATTCACCCTTTAGTCAAAAAAAAAGAAAAAGAGTTTATTGATATAGCGCGCCAAAAAGGAGAAAAATTAGTCGTTCTTGATATTCCACTTCTTTTTGAAACAAAGAGTGAAAAACGTGTAGATAGTGTAGTTGTTGTCTCTGCTCCATCAGCTATACAAAAAGGGCGTATAGAGATTCGTCCAAATATGAATGAGAAAAAATTTGCCTTGATCAATGCTAGACAAATGTCTGATGAAAAAAAACGAGAACGCGCTGATTTTATTATTGATACAGGAAAAGATTTAGAGAATACACGCCAACAGGTTTTTTGTTTAATAGAAGGTTTGCTAAAGAATTAAAATAAATGCGTGAAATTATTTTTGATACAGAAACAACAGGTTTAGATAAAGAAAGAGACCGCATAATCGAAATCGGTTGTGTAGAAATGGTTGATCGTTATCTTACAGGACGTCAATTCCATGTTTATTTGAATCCGCAAGGAGTTATTATTCCTGATGAAGTTGTAGCGATCCATGGATTGACCAATGAACGTTTAAAAAATGAAAAAAGCTTTAGTGATATTGTTGATGAATTTTTAGAATTTATAGATGGCGCTACAATGATTGCGCATAATGCAAGTTTTGATATTGGCTTTCTTAATGCAGAATTAGGACGTGCGAATAAGCCACTTATCAGTGTTGATAATATTCTTGATACATTGGCTATGGCACGACGTAAGTTTCCCATGGGTCCTAATTCTCTTGATGTTTTATGTAAACGTTTTGGAATTGACAATAGTCATCGTGTCTTGCATGGAGCTTTGCTTGATGCTGAAATTCTCGCTGATGTTTATATTGAACTTATTGGTGGAAAACAAGGCGTACTGGGCTTTAATAACAAGGATGGCATCAATGTAGATAGCCAAAATGATAAGAGCGGTCTTTATGCAGTTAAGTCTCGTCCAGAAGTTCTTCCTGCAAGGCTAAGTGTCCATGAAAAAAATATGCACGCAAATTTTATCAAAAAAATGGGTGAAAAAGCTCTTTGGAATGATTTCAAAATCCCCGAATAGAAAGAACACTATTTTTGAAAAGATCATTAAAAATTTAGCAATAACATGATTTATAAAAAACGGTCGTTGTGGGGAGGGGAACACCACAACGACCCTGTCACTACATCGTACCTCAGCTATCATAGGAGGAGCAAAATGAAAGCTATTATATCCTGTAACAGCAAAGAAAAGCTCTAGGTACTAAATAAAACGTAATGACAGTTATGCTTTATGAAAACAAAAAATGGCTTTTTAGAGGCGGATCGATAAAATTAAAAACAACAATTAAAAAAAATATATAAGAGTAAGATGTTTTTTAGCTGAAATGGAGAAATGAAATTGTCATGAAAGCAACAGATCATCTTTTTTTGGTTGATGGATCAGGTTATATTTTTCGTGCTTACTATGCTTTACCATCTCTAAAGCGTAAAAAAGACGGACTTCCTGTAGGAGCTGTAGCTGGTTTTTGTAATATGTTGTGGAAATTACTCTGTGATGCACGCAACACAGCCTCCGGCATTGTTCCAACGCATTTTGCAGTTATTTTTGATTATTCATCTGATACTTTTCGGAAGCAGATTTATCCACAATATAAAGCTAATAGGGAAACTCCTCCTGAAGATCTTATTCCTCAATTTTTCCTGATTCGCCAGGCAACAAAGGCTTTTAATGTGCCTTGTATTGAAAAGGAAGGATTTGAAGCGGATGATTTAATTGCTACCTATGCACAGATGGCAACAAAGGTTGGAGCAAAAACAACAATTATTTCTTCTGATAAAGATCTTATGCAATTAGTGAATGCACATGTTTCTTTGTATGACGGAATGAAAGACAAACATATTGGTGTTGATGAAGTTGTAGAAAAATGGGGTGTAACACCTGAAAAAATGATTGATTTGCAAGCTTTAACTGGAGATTCAACAGATAACATACCAGGTATTCCAGGCATTGGTCCCAAAATAGCGGCACAATTGCTAGATGAATTTGGTACTCTTGATCTTTTATTACAGCGCGTATCAGAAGTTAAACAAACAAAACGGCGTGAAAATATCCAATCTTATAGTGAACAGGTAAAGATTTCTCGTGAATTGGTTCGACTGAGAACTGACGTGCCTATAGAGAGAAATTTAGATGATTTAATTTTAGAATCACAAGATGGCCCACGCTTAATTGCTTTTCTTAAGGCGATGGAATTTACAACATTAACACGGCGTGTAGCAGAAGCAACAGAATGTGATGCGGCCGCTATTGATGCACTTGACATGTCTGTTGAATGGACGAATCCTGTATATGAGTTTAATTTTGATGAAAAAAAAACAGAGAAGGAATTTTCTCATAATCTTTCTAAAAATTCTCCACAAGTTTTAGCACAGAAACGCAAAGATCAGGCACTGTTTCAAAAAGTTATAAGAGAGTCTTATACAACAATTCTTGATGAAAAAACTTTGAAAGAATGGTTATCAGAAGCGCAAGAACAGGGATTTTTTGCTTTTGATACAGAAACAACTTCACTTGACCCACTGCAAGCAAAGCTTGTTGGTTTTTCGTTAGCATTACAACCAGAAAAAGCAGCCTACGTACCACTTGCACATATTGAGGGGGGAGATGACCTTTTAGGCAGTGGACGCATTGTTGGGCAAATTGAGATAGAAAAAGCTTTAGCACTTTTAAAGCCGATCTTAGAAAATGATGCAGTATTAAAAATTGGTCAGAATATAAAATATGACTGGTTAGTGATGAAGCAATACGACATTGTGATACGCTCTTTTGATGATACAATGCTTTTATCGTATGCTTTAGATGCTGGAGTTTTAACACATAGTATGGATGCTTTATCAGAGCGCTGGCTTGGTCATAAACCGGTTTCTTACAAAGATTTAACACATAACGGAAAAAAAATTACTTCTTTTGCACAAGTTGATTTGAAGCAGGCAACTCTTTACGCTGCGGAAGATGCTGATATTACACTCCGTTTGTGGCAAGTTTTAAAACCACAGATTGTGGCGCAGGGAATGACAAGAATTTATGAACGTCTTGATCGACCACTGATAGAAGTTCTTGCCAGAATGGAAGAACGTGGGATCCTTGTTGATAGGCAAATTTTATTACGCCTTTCAGGAGAATTAGCTCAGGCTGCTTTTATTCTGGAAGAGGAAATTTATCAATTAGCTGGTGAAAGGTTTAATCTTGCTTCGCCAAAGCAATTAGGTGATATCCTTTTTGGAAAAATGGGATTACTTGGAGGAGCTAAGACCAAAGGTGGACAGTGGTCAACTTCTGCGCAAACTTTAGAGGAATTAGCTGCTGAAGGTCATATTTTACCACGTAAAGTTATAGATTGGCGTCAACTTGCAAAATTAAAATCTACTTATGCGGATGCTTTACCTTCTTATATTTTTCCCAAAACAGGACGTGTTCATACGAATTATTCTTTAGCAACAACATCAACGGGGCGGCTGTCATCATCAGAGCCAAACTTACAAAATATTCCAGTGCGAACTGCTGAAGGGCGTAAAATTCGTACAGCTTTCATTGCTCCAAAAGGACACTTGCTACTCTCTGCTGATTATAGCCAGATTGAATTGCGCATTCTTGCACATGTTGCAGATATCACGGCATTAAAAGAGGCTTTTGCTCAAGGTCAGGATATTCACGCTATAACGGCGTCGCAAATGTTTGGGGTTGCAATAGAGGGGATGCCCTCAGATATACGGCGACGCGCGAAGGCAATTAATTTTGGTATTATCTATGGTATTTCAGCTTTTGGACTAGCTAATCAATTAGGTCTTTCACGGCAAGAAGCAGGGCGTTATATTCAACTTTATTTTGAAAGATTTCCAGGAATTAAAGATTACATGGAAGAAACGAAGGATTTTGCACGTAAAAATGGTTATGTAGAAACCATTTTTGGACGTCGTATTCACTATCCAGAAATAAAAGCGGCTAATTTACAAGTTCGTGCTTTTAATGAGCGAGCTGCTATTAATGCGCCTATTCAAGGATCGGCGGCAGATATTATTCGTCGTGCCATGATTCAAATGGAAGATACTTTGGAAAAAGAAAAACTGTCAGCAAAAATGTTGTTGCAAGTACATGATGAACTGATTTTTGAAGTACCGGAAGATGAGAGTGAAAAAACCATGACTCTTGTTAAAAAGGTTATGGAAAATGCTACAATGCCGGTATTATCCTTATCTGTACCGTTAGAAGTCAAAGTAATGGCTGCTAAAAATTGGGATGAAGCACATTAGTTTTTTCATTTATTTTTTAGAAAGGTTACCGCCTTGGCAAGGTCGAGATAAGCTTTGATAGGCAAATGATCTGAGGCAATGCGTGCAAGCGGTGAATGGTGACTTTCAACTTTTTTTACCAGTTGATGAGGAAAAGCAAAAATTCTATCAAGGGCCAGAAAAGGAAAGCGAGAAGGAAAGCTTGGAACAGTTCCAATTGTACTATCAAAATAGGAAGAAAAATGGTTTAGAGATGAATTTTTTCCTATCCTCCATTCATTAAAGTCTCCAATGAGAATTGTAGGCATAAGAGGGCGATTTTGCAAAAGAGCAAGGAGCATTTTTGTTTGCTTATTACGAGAATGGTGTAATAAGCCAAAATGCGCGGCAATTACACGAATAAAACCAACCTCCATTTTCAATTCTACAATTACAGCGCCACGCGGTTCAATACCAGGAAGAGTGATTTGTAAAATGTCGTGTACACATCCTTTTCGTAAAAAAAGAGCGTTACCATGCCAGCCATGACCATGAGGTGACATAGTGTTTAGAGGAATTGGAATTAGACCTGTTTCGGTTTTTAACAATTGCAAGTCAATCAAACCAATACGTTCACCAAAACGCTTGTCTGCTTCTTGAAGAGCGAGAATATCAACTTGTAGTTCAGTAATAACACGTACAATACGCGTAGGATTAAAAATTTTATCCATACCTATGCATTTATGCACATTATAAGAAGCAATAGTAAGATCATAATTATCATTCCGGTTGATTGTATCCGGCCAATGAGTAGAGCGATTGCGGATAGCATTTAAAAGAGAGCTATGGAGCTTTTTCTGGACAAATGTGGTAAACCGAGGAAATTTCTGCGTATAAGATTTCTTTGTCATTTTGTGAATATGATGTGCCAAAAGAATAAAAGCTTGTGCTGAAAACTAAAAAACCTTGTTTCTCTCAAGGGGAAACAAGGTTTTTAATAATAGCAATAATTGTTGCAATCAATTACGGTTTGAACCAAGAAATTGCAGCAAGAAGATAAACATATTGATGAAATCAAGATAAAGATTCAATGCACCCATAATAATTTTACGGCCTTTGGTATCATCTCCATCCCCTTCGTAATACATTAATTTAATGTTCTGGGTATCATAAGCTGTTAAACCAGCAAAGATAAAAACGCCTATCACAGAAATAGCAAATTGCAAGGCACTTGATCCAAGAAAGATATTCACAATCATAGAAAGCATCAAACCAATCAAACCAATGAAAAGGAATGACCCTACAGCTGTGAGATCACGCTTCGTTGTATAACCATAAAGCGAAAGAGCACCAAATGATGCTGCACTAATGACAAATGTCTGCACAATACTTTCTGTTGTATAACGCAACAGAATCGAGGACAAAGAAAGTCCAACGAGAGTAGCATAGCCAAAGAAAAGGCTCCGCGCAGCACTTGTACTCAGTGTATTGATTTTGAAACTGAGGAAGAATACCGCCACCAGCGGTGCAAACATAACAATATAAGAAAATGGTGATGTGTAAAATGTGACTCCAAATGGGGTTAAGTAAACGCTGCTATTGATTTGGGCGGCTGCCTGATTCATATCTGTTGTTGTTGCTAATGATGCAATTACATAAGCAGCAGCTGCTGTGATGAGCAAACCAACGGCCATTGTATTATAGACGCCCAGCATATAGCTGCGCAATCCTCGATCAATTGATGCATCGGCATGAGAAATAGATGCCGAACGTAAATTTTTGAAATCAGCCATAATTAAAAGTCCTTTAGCATATGTTCCGTCAGGTGTGGGGGTTAAAAGAATCTGTGTCCTTACGGCGACAGCTCTGTATAAGCCCTTACTTGGCAAACACAACCTAACCCAGGCGCCGCTGGCGGAATTCCAGCATGCCTTCCCCTATTATGGAGATTTATTTAAAAATTACAAGAGACTTTTGTTAGTAAGAAACCTTACAAATTGTTAAGGAAAGAGTTTATTTTTGCCAAACATATTCAATCCTTTTAGAAATATGTTGTGTGTGAAAAAAAGCTTGAATGTGAACGTTTTTTCTTTCTCACAAAGCGAGGCACAGTACGCCATGATATTGCCTATGGATAAATTTGTAGAGCAATCTTTTACTTTGTTTCAGTCTCATTTCACGATACTTCCTATTAATTTCATAGCGTTCCTTATGAAGGGGAGAAGCTAAAACCCATTAGATATTGCCATTTTGATGTTTATCCAATAATAGACTAGGATCATTATATTCTGCTCTTTTCCAATATTGCAAAATTTCTGCGTTAAGATAATTTTTAAAAAGGAATATTTAATCTTTTCTAAAATGGTTTTTGGATGATTCATCATAAGAGGGTTTAAAAAGGGAAAATCTTTCTGTATTAGGTGTTCTCGTTTAAGCTAGATAGCGATGGTTATCCTTTATAAATTAATAAAAAATATTTTAACATAACAACTACAGCTACTAAGGAAACAGTGTCAAAAACAGAAGGCAATGCATTCACAAATAAAAAAATCATATTCATTTCATAGATATGTTGGATGAAATGCAACTATTTTAGGTGAGTGAATAGGTTTTTATTCAGAAAATTTACAATTAGAATGACGTCTTCTTTTCATCCAGGTGCGGACTTCCTCGATAAGCAAAGCTATGACGCCAAGTGTGATAAAACTATCAGCAAGATTGAAAATAGCAAAATAAAAAATATCATCAATATGAAAGAGTATATAGTCAGTCACATGTTGAAAACGGATACGATCAATAAGATTGCCGATTGCTCCGCCAATAATAAGGGTAAGACCGAAGCGCGATAAAGGTTTATTGTATTCAGTATTTTTCCATAGCCATAAAAGAAAAACAAGAATAATGAGCGTGAGGGAAATGAGTCCCCAATGGGAAAAGGAAGAAAAAAACGAAAAAGCAATACCGGAATTACGCACATGGTAGAGAGAAAGAAAAGGAAAAAGCGGAATTTCTGATCCGAGAAGCATAGTGTGCATAACCCAGTATTTTACTGCTTGATCAAACCCTATAGTAAGAGCTAAGCCGAGAAGAAAAAAGAACAGTGATTTGTATTTCATATTCTGGCCTCAAATGGTTACAATGTTAAATAAGGACGACGGATTTCATAAAGCATAATAGCTGTTGCTATCGCGAGATTAAGCGAATCAGCTTTTCCACTTTGGGGAATACGTGCAAGTTGATCACAGCAATTGGCAAGAATATCTGGTAAACCTTGTTTCTCATTCCCCATTAAAAGTACTACAGGTCCCTTTTTGAAATCAATAGTGCGATAATCGGTAGATCCTTTGAGATGTGTACCAACAATCATGCCTTTAAAGTGTTTAGACCATTTTAAAAAGATACTTTCATCACAGCGATAAAGTGGGATGGAAAAAATAGATCCCATTGTTGCTCGCACAGTTTCAGGTGAGAAAGGGTCTGTTGTTTCGCCAATCAAAATAACGCCTTTAGCGCTTATGGCATCAGCGGTGCGAATAATAGTTCCGAGATTTCCTGGATCACGAACGCGATCAAGTGCAACAAAAACGTCTTTGGCTTGTTCTTTAATTGTTTCAAGTGGGTGCCATTGCTGTTTAAAAACACCAATAACAGTTTGTGGGTTATCGCGGCGGGTGATGGATTCCAAGACTTTTTGTGAGGTTTTAATAACAAAACCACCATGAGCTATCGTGTGTGCAGCAGCGTTTTCGGTAGCAGTATTGCCAATTTTACTTTTGGAAAAAATAAGCGTTTGTAATGTCCAACCAAGGTGTAAAGCATCAATTACTAATTTCAGTCCTTCTGCTATGAAAAGTCCTTCTCGATTACGATTTTTCTTTTGGCTGAGCGCTTTAAGATCTTTGATAATGGGATTACTAAGGGAGGTAATTTCTTTAACTTTACCAGTTTTTGATACACACATGTTCAAGCAATCCAACGGCTAAAAAGAGAAGTAGAAAGTGCACGTCCAGCGGCTTCTTCACGCAAGATCAGTTCTCCTGATTCGATCAAACCGCCAAGATTTTTAAATTCATCATGCATTAAAGTATGAAGTGCATAAAAAGAAGCACGAATAGAATAAGCTGTGAGTATAACGGCAAGAGGCTTATCAGACAGGAGTTTCTGACAGTTTGTGATCATAGCTGGTAAATGATCAAATAATTGCCAAACTTCACCATGAGGTCCACGTCCATATGCAGGTGGATCGAGAAGAATCATATCATAATTTTTTTTGCGGCGCAGTTCACGTTCGACAAATTTTACAGCATCGTCACAAATCCAGCGAATGGAGCGATCGGATAATTTTGCTATTTCTTGATTGGCTTTCGCCCAGGCGATAGCTTTTTTAGAAGCATCAACATGTGTAACATCTGCACCAGCGCGCGCAGCAATCAAAGAAGCAATGCCTGTGTAACCAAAAAGATTTAATAATTTAAGAGGACGCATGGTTTTAGCAATTTTTTCTTCCATAAAGCGCCAATGAGCATCTTGTTCCGGAAAAACGCCAACATGACGAAAGGAAGTAAAACGGCCTAAAAAGGGCAGCTCATTCCAAGAAAGTGGCCATGTTTCACCAAGTGGTTTTTTGGGAAAATACCAACGACCAATACCTTCTTCATCTCGGTTTCCTGTAAAGATGGCATCAACATCATCCCAATGCTTTTGTGATAAAGCTGGTTTCCATAATGCTTGACCTTCTGGACGAATAATGTGGTAATCTCCGTAACGCTCTAATTTTCGTCCGTGACCAGAATCAATGAGAGCATAATTTGCACTGACACCTGTTTCTAAAATAACAGGCAAATTTTCCTGTAGTAGAGTGTTTTCGGGTGATTGAAAATATTGTGCAGCCATATTTGTTGTCACAAGACATGTATTTAAAAATTATGTTAAAAGGTTCTTAGACTTCCGTAAGAGCCCAAAGATCGAGAGTCAATTAAAGCATGTATAGGATAAAAGAGAAAGAGCACTTTTAAAGTTGTTATGAAAAGCACCAAAAGAAAGCTTTCGTTAAAGTATCTCATTGCATGTTTGCAATAGACATTTTTAGTTTTTCGAGCTCAATTTTACTTTCTTTGAGAGACTTTTTGCATTTATGGTATGCAAACCAATTGATAAGGCTCCCTAATAGAATACCAAAACTAAAGAAAATAAAGAGCCATATAAAGAGAGGAGCTTGGTAAGTAAAACCTTTAGAGCTCATTTGGAAAGGATCAAGTGTTAATGTCACTATTTGACGGTTAGCAACGATAAAAGCGATAAAAACAACAGTAGGAGGCAGCAAAATAATTGCTAAAAAAATACGTTTAGCTGTCATAAATTTACTCATTTATTAAGCCGATCACGTAAATCTTTACCCGTTTTAAAAAAAGGAATCCATTTTTCTTCAACAATAACGGCTTCACCTGTTCGTGGATTACGACCATTACGGGCCGAGCGGCTTTTAACAGAAAAAGCTCCAAATCCGCGAAGTTCAACGCGATTTCCATTAGCAAGAGCCGTTGAAATTTCCTCAAAAATAGCATTCACAATATTTTCCACATCATGTTGAAAAAGATGTGGGTTCTGACGGGCAATAATTTGCACAAGCTCTGATTTAACCAAAATAGCCTCGCTTTCACACAAAAAAGTTTTTTAACAATTGTGTACTTCACATGCACACATTACATATATAAACAGATGAAAGCAAAATAAAATCAAGAAAAAACAAATTGCAAGAAGCAAAATTTGAAAATACGTCTTCTGAAGGTTATACAAATTGAAGGAAAACGGAATATTTAAGAAATTAGGATAGTATGTCCGTACTCGATCATAAGGAATTTTTTTCAACAAAATCATCTTTTGGTGATGTCTTTAAAAAAGCATCCCGTCATTCACAACGTGTGAGCATATTAAAATTTTTTTTGCCTCTCTTTGTATTCGTTATAGCATTTGTTTTTTCTTGGTTTACGTTTTTCTTTACTCCTGTTGCTTCTGATTCTGTAAATTCAAATGATGAAGGGAATGGTATAACGAAATTAACGATGTTCAATCCAAAATTAGAGAGTTATACGGGATCTCGAGAATCTTATTGGCTGAAAGCGGAAAAAGTCTTTCAAGATCGTACACATTCTAAAATAATTGGATTGCAAAATATTACAGCTGAGGCACTTGTGGGCAAACAAGAACGAGTTTTTCTCAATGCTCAAGAAGGTGTTTATGATAATACCAATAGTTGTTTGCGGTTGAATAAGCCATTCACAATTACAACAAATGACGGAATGATTGCACAATTTATGGCTGCGAAGCTTAATTTCGTTGAGGGGAAATTAAGTACAGATCAACGTATCGATATTCAGCGAGCAGGTTTGCATCTCGCAGCAAATGCTTTGGAAATTCGAGAAAAAGGGCAAAACATATATTTTCACGGTGGAGTACATTTAGTAATTAACAAAAAGTAAGTTTTATGCGAGAGAGATATCATGTTTGTGTGAACAAAGAAATTGAAAGTAATGGGATGAAGCTAAGGAAGTTGTACAGAAAATGGTTAGGTATATATTTGGCTTTGATTGTAGGAATATTAGGATTTAGGACAGTTTGTGGATATGCTGAAGTGTCCTATTTGGGCATTAATTTATCAGACCACAAAGAACCAGTAGAACTTTATGCAGATTCTTTAGAAATACGTGATAAAGAAGGGGTGGCACTTTTAAGTGGTGATGTTTCAGTGGCTCAAGGTGAATACCTTTTACGGACGTCAAAATTAGTTATTTACTATGATAAGAAGCATAAAGCTTCTGATATGTCTCAGGAAGAGTTAAATGTTATACTTTCTGCGGGATTTGACTCAATGAGTATCAAGAAAATAGAAGCTTTAGGAAAAGTTTATATAAAAAATGCTACGCGAATTGCGACGGGTGATAAAGGTATTTTTGATGGAAAATCAAAAATTATGATCTTGACAGGGGATAATGTTGTATTAACCGATGGTGATAATGTAGCAACGGGATGCAAGCTGACAGCAAATATGAAAAGTGGAGAGACTTTTTTCGAAGGTTGTGGGACGTCTAAGCAACAAGGACGTGTTTCAATCATTTTTAAACAAAGTCAAAAGGGTGGCTATTAAGATTTCATGTTTGGAATCAAGAGAAAAAAACAGACGAACGCATGTAATTTTGCAAGAGAAGCTGTAGGAGAGCATTTAAAAGGGACTTTAATTGCTCGTAATTTAATTAAAGTCTACCGTGGAAGACAGGTTGTTAATGGCGTTTCCTTTGATATTCGTACCGGAGAGGCTGTTGGTATTTTAGGCCCTAATGGAGCGGGTAAAACGACGTGTTTTTATATGGTTACAGGACTCATCAAGCCGGATGGGGGGAATGTTAAAATTAACGGATTTGATATCACCCACCTACCAATGTATCGGCGTGCTCGTTTAGGTATTGGGTATCTTCCGCAGGAAGCATCTATTTTTCGTGGTCTTTCAGTAGAAAATAATATTAAAGCTGTTTTGGAGATTATTGAAAAAGATCGTCTTAAACGACGTAAGGAATTAGATGCTCTTTTACATGAGTTTAAAATTGATCATTTACGTAAAATGCCTGCACTTTCCTTATCAGGGGGAGAACGACGGCGACTTGAAATTGCACGCGCTTTAGCTTCTCGTCCCAATTTTATGTTACTTGATGAACCATTTGCAGGCATTGATCCTGTTGCTATTTTTGATATTCAGCAGCTTATTCGTTATTTAACGCAGCGTGGGATTGGTGTTTTAATAACAGATCATAATGTGCGTGAGACATTGGATCTCGTCGATCGAGCTTATATCATTCATGGGGGAAAAGTGCTCGTTCATGGTTGTCCTAATGATATTATCAACAACGTTGATGTACGCAGAATTTATTTGGGAAATCAGTTTTCTCTCTAATTTTACACTTTCTGTGAGTCTTTGTTTAAACTTAAATGATTGATATGGCCGAGCCAGAACCTCATCACATTGAGGTAATTAAATTCATCCATAAAATTAAAAAAATTTTTGATTCCACAGACAGACGCCATTAATATACATTATTTATAAAATAATAGGAAAAATTTTGATTTTGTGAAAATAATAATGACAATATTATAAAGAACCAAGTAGAATAGAAAATTTGGTCATTGTGAGGTAGAAATAAGGGAAAAATTGGTGTTTTTATTGGGGTAGGCTATCAGATTTTTAAAGGGTTATTGTGTTTATGGTATTATAATTTAAGTGACCTTTTTTGATGGCTATAATCTTGTATTTAAATTTTTTCTCAGTAATGAAAAAGTCCTCATCAAGATGAGCTAGATATATTGTTGCATTGATTTAGTTTGTTTTAATTGCATCATGAAAAAGATATCTCTAGATTAAGCGTATAATGAGTGGTAAATAATGCTGCGAATAAATGTACGTGTTGCAGAAAGTTATATGGATAGTGGTAATATTTGTTTTATCGAATAAAATAGCAGATCGGTAATATTATTTCAGATATTTTGATGGTAAGCACTATGGGTTATAGATATTACGGTTGTCAAATATGGTTTGTGATATTTTCTTGGTTTGTATTGCGCATTTAAAAGTCAAGTTACTGCTAGGGATATCAGAACAGATGTGCGAGCTTTTTTAGAATATTTATTACGCTATCAAAACCTGTTTAGATCATCGTTGTTGGGCAACTTAAGTTACAGATAATTGTCAAAGTAAAGTACTATTTTGCTTTGATATATTTATCTTAATAGGATCCAGTTCCTAGAAGGAAGAGGAATGTTTAACATTGTGCACCAACTTGTAATATTAAAAGATTGATGAATTTGTGAACGATGATTTTATCATATATTATAAGGAAATTAATTCTATGGACAATTCCATTTCCTTTTTCTCGTGCTGTTAATTAGACGTTAAATATTATTTATGTTGAGTTGGTAGTGAAATGACATGATTGAGCTATCATCTGTTATGAATTGAAAAGTAGATATATGTCCAATGATGAAAAAAACTAACATAACCCTAAATATCTATACCTTTTACCGGTTTATTGGTGGGCATTTGAGTGTGCAAAAGGAAAATTAAAGTATGAATTTGAGTGAGTTAATTGCACCGGAAGCAATTATTCCGGCTCTTAAGGCGAATTCGAAGAAACAAGTTCTACAAGTTTTAGCCGAAAAAGCTGCTGAATTGACAGGTCTTAATGAACGCATGATTTTTGATGTTGTTTTACAACGTGAAAAACTAGGTTCAACAGGTTTAGGTGGTGGTATTGCAATTCCTCATGGAAAACTACCTGATATTAACCGAATCATTGGTATTTTCGCTCGCCTTGAAAGTCCTGTTGATTTTGAAGCTCTTGATGACGAACCTATTGATCTTGTTTTTCTCCTTTTAGCGCCTGAGAACGCTGGTGCAGATCACTTAAAAGCTTTATCACAGATTGCGCGCGTTTTACGTCATTCTGATGTTGTTCAAAAATTGCGCAATACGCATGATGCTCATGCACTTTATGTTTTATTGATTCAGAACTCAGCATCAAATGCAGCTTAAAAGAGATGGTGTGGTGTATACATTGCCGATAATGCACTATAGAGCATAGGATAAAAATGATATAGCCTACGTAAAGAACTGATGATCACTCATTATATTATGTTATTTTGCAAAAAGAGCATTAGGAAAAAGGCAACTTTAAAAAACAGAGAGTGGAAAAAATTGCTGCTTTTGATTATTTTTTAACTTTAAAACAGTAAAAATACGGTATCTCATTGAGATTGAATGCGAAAAGTGAGCATACTATAATTGGCGGGGAGATATGCGATTTTTTTTGATGTAAACAGGTTCAGTTTGTTAAATTTTTTGCTGATATTTGAAGAGTTATCAAGTTGATAATATTTTAAAATAATCTGATTATTGAATGAAAAATTCATGTTTTAGTAACAACTAAAAGGGTACAATTGGGAGCAAAAATCTGTTCTTATTGACACAAAAATGTTTCTCTTGTTGAGGAAATTAGGATAATTATACTTGAGAACTACGAAGTGTCGATCGCGCTTTTGTTACTTTTTTGCCAATGAAGGAAATCTTGTTAGAGACTAAAGAAGTGAGCTAAATGAAGATGTTTGAAAAGACTTTTATTGCTGCGTTTATAATGTTTCTGGTTAATGCCGGAGCAACGTGGGCGCAAGCGCCAAGCCGTTTAGATCAATTTGAAGCTTGGGGAGCTTATTCTTATAAATCGCCAGAGGATACGATTTGTTACGTGTTGTCCATACCTTTAGAGTCACTTCCAACAACGGTGAATCATGGTGATAATTTCTTTTTGGTTACCAAGCGTTCTCATTCTCCGGTTTTATTTGAACCGCAATTCATGGCGGGTTATACACTAAAAGAAGGGTCAGGAGTTACCGTGACCATTGGAGATAAGAATTTTGATTTTTTTACGAAGGATTCATCAGCTTGGTTAGCGTCATCAGCATTAGAAAAGCAGCTTGTTTCTGCTATGCGTGCTGGGAAAACTATGATAGTGAAAGCTACTTCGAAACGAGGAACTCATACTACTTATACTTATTCTTTAAAAGGAGTAACCGCTGCATTAAATGCAGTACAGAAATGCCATTAAGGTATCTGTGATTCTAAGGTAGTAGTATAAATTGGAAAACAATGGCCATTTCATATGACCTCAAACCAGTTAATGTATGTTCAATGCGACAACCGAATAATGTTGTCGTAAAAAAAAGAACTAAGCACTCTTTAATTGGCTTATCGCGTGATGAAATCGAACAAGCTTTAACAGAACTTGGTGTACCAGAACGTCAGGTGCGTATGCGTGTACGCCAACTTTGGCATTGGCTTTATGTACGTGGTGTCTCAGACTTTGGTGAGATGTTGAACATTTCTAAGCCAATGCAAGAAATGTTGAAAATCCATTTTTCTATTGCGCGTCCGGAAATCGTCGAAGAACAAATATCACAAGACGGTACACGTAAATGGCTCTTGCGTTTTCCAGCACGTGGAGCTGGAAGACCTGTTGAAGTTGAAACGGTTTATATTCCTGAAGAGGGGCGTGGCACTTTATGTATTTCATCTCAGGTAGGGTGTACGCTAACCTGTTCTTTTTGCCATACGGGAACACAGGTTCTTGTTCGTAATTTGACAGCGGAAGAAATTTTAGCACAATTATTGATTGCACGTGATTGTTTGGGGGATTTTCCTGATAAGGATACCCCTAATGGAGCGATTATTCCACTTGAAGGGCGTAAAATTACCAATATTGTTATGATGGGAATGGGGGAACCGCTTTATAATTTCGAGGCAGTTAAAAAAGCTTTATTAATAGCCTCTGATGGAGATGGGCTTTCTTTATCAAAACGTCGCATTACGCTTTCTACCAGTGGAGTAGTTCCTGGAATTATACGAACTGGGGAAGAAATTGGTGTTATGTTGGCCATTTCACTTCATGCTGTGCATGATACGCTACGAGATATGCTTGTTCCAATCAATAAAAAATACCCGCTTGCTTTATTAATGGAAGCGTGCCGTAATTATCCTGGTCTTTCCAATGCTAAGCGAATTACATTTGAATATGTTATGTTGAAGGATGTAAATGATAGTTTGGAGGATGCTAAACAGTTGGTTCAGCTGCTTAAAGGTATTCCTGCTAAGATCAATTTGATTCCTTTTAACCCATGGCCTGGGACTAATTATCAATGTTCTGATTGGGAACAAATTGAGCGTTTTGCTGATGTGGTTAATCAAGCAGGCTATGCTTCTCCTATTAGGGTACCACGTGGACGTGATATTTTTGCTGCATGTGGACAGCTCAAATCAGCTTCAGAGCGTCTCCGAAAATCTGAACGTTTTCAGTTTTTCGAAAGTGCGATTGGAAGTGAATAAACTCAATTTTCTGTTATAAGGAGATGGAGAGCAAAACTGGTAAAAGTGCCAGCGATAAGCCAGTCAAGCAATCGAATATAAGAAGGATTTTTTTTGAGGTTTTTAAAAAGCTTATGAGCTATAAAAACCATGAAAATTGTAATAGGGAGGGAAATGGGGATATAAGAAAGCCCTAAAATGAGTAATTTTTGTGTTGCCATAGGGTCATGGGCATTGATAAATTGTGGTAAAAAAGTCACATTAAAAAGTATGATTTTAGGATTTAAAAGATTAATTCCAATACCAACAAGATAATTACGTTTAGAGCTTTGGTATTTGGTTGATGCTGATTCAAAAGAGAGTGTTGTATGTTTACACAACGCTTGAATGGCAATCCATAAAAGATAAAAAGCACCGGCAGTTTTAAGAAAAACAAAAGCGTGCGGTGAAGCGAAAATAAGAGCTGATAAGCCAAGCGCAACAGTAGTAACCTGAATAGCAAAACCTGTTGCACTTCCAAGAGCACACATAATTCCAGCTTTTTTGCTTTGTGTAATGGTTCTTCCTATAGATAGCATCATATCAGGTCCTGGAATAAGGGCTAAAATCAATGATGCTACAGAGAATTGTATTAATATAGACCATTCAGGGATAAACGACATGTAAACCTCTTTGTTGCCATGTAAGATATTTAAGTTATTTATACCTCTTACATAAAAATGTTTTTTTATACGTTTTCATTTTTACATTTTTTAACATACTGCTTAAAAAGGATTATTTTCATTGTTTGCATAGTTTTTAATTTCTATATACAAAGAAAATAAATACAACAGAGTTTTAAAATGAAAAAGTGGCAAAATATTAAAAAAGTTGTTTTAGCCTATTCAGGGGGATTGGATACATCAATTATTCTCAAATGGCTGCAAAGTAAATTAGGGGTGGAAGTTGTAACTTTTACAGCAGATTTGGGTCAAGGGGAAGAATTAACGTTTGCACGCCGTAAAGCCGAAACGTTGGGTGTTAAAGAAATCTATATTGAGGATTTGCGTGAAGAATTTGTGCGTGATTTTGTTTTTCCTATGTTTCGTGCCAATGCTGTTTATGAAGGTGTCTATCTTTTGGGGACATCAATTGCGCGTCCACTTATTTCAAAACGTTTAATTGAAATTGCCAAAGAAACTGGTGCAGATGCGATTGCTCATGGTGCAACGGGAAAAGGGAATGATCAGGTACGTTTTGAGCTTTCCGCTTATGCTCTTAATCCTGACATCAAGATTATTGCCCCATGGCGTGATTGGGATTTTAAGAGTCGGACAGATCTCATTGAATTTGCGCGTATACATGAAGTTCCGATAGAAAAGGATAAGCAAGGTGAAGCGCCTTTTTCAGTAGATGCAAATTTATTGCATTCATCGTCAGAGGGGAAAATTTTAGAAGATCCATCTGTTTCTGCTCCTGAATACGTGCATATGCGTACTCTTTCACCGGAAGATGCTCCAGATAAAGCGACCATAATTACTCTTGGTTTTAAAAAAGGTGATGCTGTTTCAATTAATGGGAAAAATTTATCTCCTGCAACTTTACTTGCAGAACTAAATAATTATGGTCGCGACAATGGTATTGGTCGGATAGATTTGGTGGAAAACCGTTTTGTGGGAATGAAATCACGGGGTATTTATGAAACACCAGGTGGGACCATTCTTTTAATTGCCCATAGGGCTATAGAATCTTTAACATTGGATCGTGGTGCTGCGCATTTGAAGGATGAATTGATGCCGCGTTACGCAGAGCTTATTTATTATGGTTTTTGGTTTTCACCTGAACGTAAGATGTTGCAAGCGGCGATAGATTTATCTCAAGAAGATGTTGAAGGTGAAGTTACATTAAAGCTTTATAAAGGAAACGTTATCGTTGAAGGTCGCCAAAGTAAAAAATCTCTTTATTCCAGTCATTTGGTAACTTTTGAGGATGATGAAGGCGCTTATGATCAAAAAGATGCGACGGGTTTCATTAAGTTAAATGCTCTGCGTTTGCGCACGTTAGCTATGCGTTCGTCAAGGTCATAAAGAAAAAATAACAAATCGCTTTTTTGTTTAGAAGAGCTGTTGTGTATGAAACACTTAACATTGCATTTTGAGCAATTTTTCTGCTTTTTTTGTTTAATACTGAAGATTTGCATTTTTTATTAATGTCATAGAAAAGATGCACAACAGTAATCATGAGAGCTCCGATAATCCAAACAAGTTAATTATGATTCACGATAAAAATGACAAAAAACATAAAGAGAGTTGGAACGAATGCAGTATCACGACAAGAATATGATAAGTTTTTGGCTTTTTACTTGCTATTATTAGCGAATAAATTCAAGAACCATATACCGTACTGTTAGAGAATTTAATTTTTTAGGATAAAGATGATGATGCGTGATCAATGTGATGCCCTTAGCCTTACGCCTGAATTAAGAGATGCAGCTGCTCAATCAAAAACGTGGCCATTTGAAGAAGCGCGCAAGATTATCAAACGGTATGAAAAAACAGGTTTTCCAAAAAGCATTTTATTTGAAACAGGTTATGGACCTTCTGGTTTACCGCATATTGGAACTTTTGGAGAAGTAGCACGCACAACCATGGTACGTCATGCTTTCCATATTCTCACTGAAAACAAGGTTAAAACAAAATTGCTTTGTTTTTCTGATGATATGGATGGTTTACGTAAAGTACCTGATAATGTACCTGATCGCGAAAAGATGGAAAGTTATCTTGGTCAACCGCTCAGCCGTGTACCAGATCCTTTTGCCGATAGTTATCCTTCTTTTGGGGCAGCGAATAACGCACGTTTGTGCGCTTTTCTTGATCGTTTTAGTTTTGACTATGAATTTGCAAGTGCCACGGACTATTATAATTCCGGTCGTTTTGATGAAACACTTTTAAAAATACTTACCTGTTACGACAAGGTAATGGCAATTATTCTACCAACATTGGGTGAAGAACGGCGGGCTACCTATTCACTCTTTTTACCTATTTCTCCTTTTTCTGGAAAAGTATTACAAGTGCCAATGATTGCCCGTAATGTTGAAAAAGGAACAGTTACCTATATTGAACCTGAAACCGGAGAAACCATTGAAACAGAAGTTACAGGTGGCAAGGTTAAATGCCAATGGAAGGTGGATTGGGCTATGCGCTGGAAAGCGCTTGGGGTTGATTATGAAATGGCGGGTAAAGATCTTATTGATTCTACCAATCTTTCCTCTAAAATTTGCAAAGTGCTTGGTGGAAATCCGCCGGAAGGATTTAATTATGAGCTCTTTTTGGATGATAAGGGACAGAAAATTTCCAAGTCCAAGGGAAATGGTTTAACCATTGATGAGTGGTTAACCTATGCACCAACGGAAAGTTTAGGGCTTTACATGTTTTCAAAGCCCAAAACAGCAAAACGACTTTATTTTGATGTTATTCCAAAAGCCGTTGATGAGTATTATGCGCATCTTTCAGCCTATGGTCGTCAAAAATGGCAAGAGCGGCTTAATAATCCTGTATGGCATATCCATAATGGTTGCCCTCCACAGGTTGATTTGCCTGTATCCTTTGCTATGCTCTTAAATTTGGTCAGTGCTTCAAATGCAGAGAATAAAGAGGTCCTTTGGGGTTTTATTTCTCGCTATGCCAAAGGAGCCAATGCGCAAGTTTATCCGGAACTTGATCAGTTGGTGCAATTTGCCATTAAATATTTTGATGATTTTGTTAAACCAAACAAGAAATTTCGCATACCAGACGACAGTGAACGCTTAACGTTGGTGCAAATTGATGAAAAATTAGCAAGTTTATCTGAAACTGCAGACGGAGATACTATACAAAATACACTTCTTAATGTTGCACGTTTAACGGAGCGTTATCAAGACCATAACAAAAAAAGCCCTGAAGGAGGGCCAGGTGTTTCAAATATCTTTTTTCAAATGCTCTATGAAGTCCTTTTAGGGCAAGAACGAGGACCACGATTAGGATCATTTATTGCACTGTATGGGATTAATGAAATGCGGGCACTGATTGCTGAAGCGCTTACACGGCCTATGGGGGAATAATGGAACAGAGAGCGCAAGAGATAAAACGGCGGCGTACATTTGCGATTATTGCTCATCCTGATGCTGGCAAGACAACATTAACAGAAAAACTTTTATTGTTTGGTGGAGCGATTCAACTTGCCGGTGAAGTAAAGGCGAAAAAGGATCGTATTCAAACCCGTTCTGATTGGATGAATATCGAACGAGACCGTGGTATTTCGGTTGTAACCTCAGTTATGACATTTGAATATCAAGACCATATTTTTAATTTATTAGACACCCCAGGTCATGAGGATTTTGCTGATGATACGTATCGTACTCTCACAGCAGTTGATAGTGCTATTATGGTGTTAGATGGTGCACGCGGAATTGAACCCAGAACACTGAAATTGTTTGAAGTGTGTCGGATGCGGGATATTCCGATTATTACTTTTATCAATAAAATGGATCGTGAGGTGCGCGACCCTATAGAACTTTTAGATGAAATTGAAGAGAAACTTGCGCTTGATACCGCGCCAATAACATGGCCCATTGGTATAGGTAAGGATTTTGTTGGAACATTTGATCTTCATCATAATCGTTTTCGAAAAAAAGATGCTGAGGTTACACAACAGATGGTTTCTGGACCTGATGAAGTTGCAAATTTGCTTTCTGAAAATCAACGCTTGTCTTTTATCGAAGGAGTAGACCTTGCGCGAAATGCTTGTAAGAATTTTGATCTTCAAGCTTTCCAAGAAGGACATATGACTCCGGTTTATTTTGGCTCAGCTTTACGAAATTTTGGAGTCCGTGATTTAATCAATGCACTCGTTGATTTTGGTCCTAGCCCTCGTGATCAGAGTGCTGATCAACGCAATGTCATAGCGACAGAACCAAAAATGACAGGGTTTGTTTTTAAAATTCAGGCTAATATGGACCCTAATCATCGTGATCGTATTGCATTTTTACGGGTGTGTTCAGGGACACTTGAGCGTGGTATGAAGACAAAGTTGGTACGTACTGGAAAGTCAATGACGCTTTCGACACCACAATTTTTCTTTGCGCGTTCACGTCAAATTGCTGATCAAGCTTATGCTGGTGATATAGTTGGTCTTCCGAACCATGGAACACTGCGGATTGGTGATACATTGACTGAAGGTGAAGAGATTATTTTTAAAGGTGTACCTAATTTTGCACCGGAAATTTTACGTCGTGTTTGTTTAGGTGATCCAATGAAAGCAAAAAAGCTTAAAGAAGCTTTACAGCAAATGGCTGAAGAAGGTGTCGTGCAATTATTTATTCCTGATGATGGGTCACCTGCTCTTGTTGGTGTCATTGGTGCTTTGCAAATTGATGTTTTAACAGAGCGACTGAAGGTGGAATATTCTTTACCGGTAAGCTTTGAATCTGCGCGTTTTAATGTATGTCGCTGGATTTCAGCAGAGACAAAAGATGATCTGCAAAAATTTCTTATCAATCACCGCTTTGCGATTGCACATGATTTGGATGGTGATCCAGTTTTTTTGGCAGAAAACCATTTTTCATTGAATTATGAAGCAGAACGAGCGCCAAAAATAAAATTTGCAACTTTTAAAGATTATCAAATACGTTCTGAATAAACAAAAGCTTCTGTTATGATAAAAGCAGTTATCTTTTTTAACAAAACACAAAGGAGAGATAAAGTCTCTCTCCTTTGGAAGAAGTTATTGTAAATTGGCTTAACGAAGACAATCTTTGATCCATTCAGAAACACGTCCTTTAGAAGCAGCGCCAACCATATTCGATGAGACATTTCCATTTTTGAATATCAATAAGGTAGGAATTGAGAGAACTCCGTATTGGGTTGCCAATTCTGGATTTTCATCAATATTTATTTTGGCAATTTTGATCTGATCTTGCATTTCTGTTGAAATTTCATCCAAAATTGGAGCAATCATTTTGCAAGGACCACACCACTCTGCCCAAAAATCAACCACAACAGGGGTGGAAGAGGTGAGAACTTCATTTTCAAAATTGCTCTTATCAATTTTTATACAGGTCATGAGTTTATCCTTTATATCCTTTTTATAGATTGGTATGATGGCACTTCATATCAAGTTGTTGCAAAGATAAATTATAAGAGAAGTTTCTTAGCTTATAAGGCAATTTCATCAAGAAGTGCATCGAGTTTTTCCGGAGAAAGTTTGAAAATTTTGGCTTCTTTACTGTAAACAAGAAGGGCTTGAGTTTCTTTATCGGGATGAATAGCTTGCAGCAATTTTCGGTAAAGAGCCATTTGTAGCAAATAATGAGGGGCGATACCAGTTTCGTTTTCTGGTGGGATTCCTGTTTTAAAATCAGCAAAGATAATACTGTTTTTTGTTATGTATAAACGATCAATTTGACCAGAAATTGCGCGTTCCTTTCCACGAATTTTTATAATGCCCATTAAAGAAACCTCGGCATGTGAAGATTCAGAGAAAAGTGGTTTGAGGTACGAACAATTCAAGATCTGCAAAACATGGCGTAGTGCATTTTCTCTTTGAATTTCTTGCCAGTGAGAGGCTTTAGTATTGAGGTAGTTTCGAGCATATTCTTGACGTTTTTGAGGAGTGCAATCGGGTAGATATTGGAGCAATTTATGAATAAGATGACCATATTCAATGGAGAAAGCCCTATGGGTGTTTGTTTCTCCTAAAACAGGAGAAACAGTGAATTGTTTTGGATTGAAGGAGAACACTGTATCATCTTCAATAGAGAGACTGGCAACAGAGGGCTTTAACGGTTTTGGTAAGACTGGTTCTTCTGGCACTTTATGGAAGAAAAAATCCGGTAGAGGTGGAAATGCTTGGCACTCAGCAGAAGATGCTTCTTGGTTTATTGGGGTAGAAGAAGAATCTGTGATGCAATAACGCCAAGCTGCAATATCTTCTGCGGGACCTTTTATGGGAACCGCATGCGGTTTGAGAGCTTTTTTTACCAATTGTAGCCACGTATGAGGGGTATTTCGTTCACTGCTATATCCGCAAACAAATAATCGATCTTCAGCGCGTGTCATTCCTACATAGAGAAGGCGCCTATATTCCTCTTCTGCACGCTCTTTTAAGTGCGAAATTGCTTGTTTAGAAGGCATTGTATCGAATTCTGCATTAGGATGCCAGATAAAAGCTTGTTGGTCACTCAAATGTGTATTGTTCAAGGGAATTTTAAGTAAGTGGGGAGCATGTTGAGGATGCCAGATTGCACTACCGGGATCAACCAGAAATACAACAGCAGCTTCCAGTCCTTTCGCAGCATGAACAGTCATGATACGAATTTCTTCATGATTTTGGTCAAACTCACGTTTAATTTCTGGTTCACTTACACTTAATGTTTCCAAAAAAGCTTGCAATCCTGGCAAACCTGTTTTTTGAATCGTGAGTGTGTAATCCATAAAAGCATCAAGCACGTCATTTGCTTCCGATCCTAAGCGAGCAAGAATCTTTAGTCGTCCCTTGTCATTGTTTAAGATATAGCTATAGAATTCGAAAACTGGTATTTTATCCACTAAAATACGATATTTACTCAACTTTTCAAAAGCATCTTTAAAAGGGATATGCGATGATGCCTGTTTACAAAGGCTTTGCCAAAGGGAACCTGTACGGTGAGCAGCAAGTTGATAAAGTTCCTCTTCGCTAAGCGCAAAGAGCGGACTTTTTAAAACACAGGCAAGAGACAGATCATCTTGTGTTTGCAAAACAAAACGTGCAAGCGCCATTAAATCGCGTACACTCATATGTTTTGTAAGTTGTAAGCGGTCAGCACCGGCGACGGGTACATTACGTTGTTTAAGGGCACGAGAAAGCGCTGAGGCAAATTGATTACGCTTACGAACCAAGACCATAATATCACTTGCACGTAACAAACGGCCTTTTGCTGGAAGCATTTCTCCATTGTGTAACCAGGCTGCAATTGTTTCAGCAATTTTTTCCGCTAAACGGACTTCTGGGGTATCTGACTGATCAACGGTTAAATGCCAATCATCAGGAAATGCGTTTTTTTCTTTAGAAATGGCATCCCATAAAATAACTTCACCTGGGCTATGAACACGAATAGCTTCATGTACCGTTTTTGTATTTTCTGCTGAAAGTCCCTTGTAATTTTCTGGTGTTTCAAAAACAAGATCAACGCTTTTAAGAATATCGGCTGTGGAGCGAAAAGAATAATTCAGTTTTATTTTTTCAAACTTCAGCTTTGCTTGTTCTGCTTTTTTTTGAATTATTCTGCCATTTGTAGCAAAATTTTCTGGAGCAGCACCTTGAAAAGAATATATAGATTGTTTTTCATCTCCAACAGCAAAAAGAGTGCGTATATTTGTACGTTGACTATGACCTGTGAAAAATTCTTGCGTTAAAAGTTGAATAATTTTCCATTGATCAGGGTTAGTATCTTGTGCTTCATCAAGCAAAATATGATCAAGACCATTATCAAGTTTATAGTGTACCCATTGGCTTGCACCTTCACGTTGCAACAAATGGAGTGTACGCTCAATGAGATCATCAAAATTAAAAAAACCATTGGCTTTTTTTAAATTCGCATAGATTTTAAGATAAATGTCACAAAGCTGAAAAGCGGCCATGTTGAGTGTGACTGTTTTGATGCATTGATATTTTTCTAGAAGGATGGAAAGTTGGCTTTGTTTTTCTTTAATCATTTGTTGAATAGAGGGCCAAATTTCATTTGATTTGTGGGATGATAAAAGTGAAAAGTTACGGGGATCATTTTTCGTTTTAAAATAAATATCTGAAATAATATTAATGATGTTTTTTTCATCAGAGGTAGCTGCTAACTGAGAAAATTTTTCAACAGTATCTCTAAGACTTTTGTCACCATAGGTTTGACAATGACTAAGGGCATAAAGAGGCATGCTAGCAACTTGTTGAATTTTTCCCAGCAGTTGTTTGTTTGTTTCATCAGGCGTTAAATTAAAGAGTGCCCGTAGTTTTTCTTCTGCATTTTCAGATAGAAGGAAAGACAAGAAACCAGACAGTTTATGTTGCTTTTCAGTTGCTTCATACAGCAATTGGTTAAAAGTGTGCTCGCTGATAACCTTAAGCAGTTGTTTTAAAGCGGGTTGTGCATCATTATGCTTTAGGAGTTGGCAGCGAGCTTCTTGTTGTAGTTTTTTGCGGTTGACATCATCTATGAGTTCGAAATGTCCAGCAATATTGGCTTCTAGCATAAATTGATGCAAGAGAGATTCGCAGAATGCATGAATAGTTTGTATTTTCAAGCCACCAGGTGTTTCTAAGGCACGAGCAAAGAGTTGGCGTGCATAAGTTATTTTTTTTGCATTGATAGGTTTGTTTTCGAGTTTAGATAATATTTCTTTAAGATGTGCATCATCAAGCTCATTCCAGCTGGATAACGTACGAAAAATCCGTGATTGCATAACAGCAGCGGCGGCTCTCGTATAAGTAAGGCATAAAATACGTGCTGGGGGAGTACCGTTTACAAGCAAACGAATAACGCGTTCGGTTAGAACATGAGTTTTTCCAGAGCCTGCATTTGCAGAAACCCATACATTTGTTTTTGGGTGTGTTGCCGTTGCTTGTGCATCAAGGGCTGCTTCAGGAATAGAAAAAAGAGTCATGATTGATCCCCTTTATGAAATCCGTTTGACCATTCCCATAAGCGTGCCAGATGGTCATAGTCATTTTCATATTGTTTTATCATGGGAACTGCGTGTGAAAGATAGCCTTGTTGTGGATTTTTATAATACTCTATTAATGCGATAAGATGTTCCCATGCTTTTTCACCGAGGTTAATGACACTTTGGTGCTCTTTTCCCCCTTTTTTTGAAAAAACTGATTTAGGAGTAATTTCACCTTTTCCATTGAGGGGGATGTAAAATAGATTTAAGGGGGTAAAATTTTTAAAATCTGCAAAGGCTCCTTTCATTAACAAAGCTGCTTCTAGTGCCAATTGTGGAAACAATAAATCACGAACTTGTTTTGTTGAGGGTGGTGTACTGGTTTTAAAATCAATAATTTCAACCGTTTTGTTTGGCAATACATCAATACGATCAGCGCGTCCTGAAAGAGTTACACCTGTTGTACCTATGGGTATTTTTTGCGATTCCACTTCAGCATATCGTGTTCGAGGCTCTAGACTTTGTTCCCATTGAAGAATGAAAGGAGCAAGATTTTCAAAATTTGTCCACCAGATTGTTTCAACATCGGCAGGTAAATTAAACTTATCAAATTCTTGTCGTCCGAGCGTGAGGAGTATATCTAATGCATTTTCGGCATTTAGATTCTTTATTTGTGCAGCAAAAGCAGCAAGAATAGCGTGATAAAGCGTTCCCCGCTCAGCAGCACCAGGATTGTGAATGAGCGCCTTAAGCGGTCTGATCCGCAAGACTTTTTTGGCATAAATAGTATAAGGGTCATATCGTAATGTTGCTATTTCAGTGACAGAAAAATGACGTGGACGCATTTTAAGGGGAGGGACAGGGCAAGGACGGGTGGCCCTAGCAATCACGTTTGCATTATCAAGCATTTTTGCCCAATGAAGCAATATTTCCCCACGTGCACGGATTTGTTTCCAAATTTGTTTTCCTATAACCGTTTCTAAGCGCTGTAACCAACGCGAAGGAAGTGAAGGAATATGATTAACCCGTAGTGCTCTGCTCATCACCACTTTATTCATTCCCATTGCCCATTGAAAATCATGCGCGGAAAGACCAATACGCTGTTCGGGTGGTTCGAGGGTTAACATCATTTTCATTGGACGCGATAAAAAAGCATCATTGCAGGTTGTAATAGGCCATGATCCTTCATTAAGACCGCCGATGACTACTGTATCCACTGTTTGCAATCGTGATTCCAAAGTGCCCCAAATGAATAAGCGTGGATGTCCTCCGGGGGAGGGTGTAACGCAGCGTGTTGCTATGAGCGCTGAAAATATAGCGGGCCATTCGCAAAGACGAAATTTTAGTCCTGATTGATCACACACCAATTCACGCAAAAAAGTTAAAAGGGCTTGTCCCGCTTCTTCTTGATAAAGATGGACAAGAGAATCGTTTTCGTCACGTCCAAAATTTTCAAAAGCCTCAACTGTTGCTACTACGGCTTCATTAATGGTGCATTCTTTCTCTTGTTTCATGAGAGATGCTAAAGGTTCTATAGCTTTGATCAAAAGTTGACAAAGTAGATGTGCTTCTTCACTCTTTTGTCGATCAAGAGTGCAGTCATCAGAAGTATTCTGGGAACGTGTTTTCATCCATTTTTCAAGAAATTGATCACATTCACAAAGGTTGATACGACTGAAGTTACCTCGAAGAACAAAAAGTTCAAAATTTTCGGCCATTTCGCGTAAGCGATGACGACTTTGTTTAAGTGTTGTAAGTGGATGTTTAAGAAGCGAAAGAAAGGCAATTTGATTATGCGGTTGAAACACATTTTCTAAAAGAAGCCGTAACAGAGTTGCAGGCAGTGTTTGTGCTAGTGGTATTCCTCCTGAATCATTTGCTTCAATTCCAAATCGCTGTAATTCAGCTGCGACGCGGCGTGCTAAATTACGATCATTTGTAATAAGGGCAGCAGTTTTTTGAGGTTCTTCAATAGCATTACGTAAAGCAACAGCAATAGCAAGAGCTTCTTCGCGCTCGTTTATAGCCTCAATGAATGACCAATTTTCACAAAGATTTTCATAATCATTACGGACAATTTGTGTCCATCGGTCTGTTGTTGAGGCTGGTCGAAGTGCTTCTGATAAAAGAGCTGCACGTTTTTTCTTTATTGCACTTTGTTGGCCAATTTCGCGAACATGAGTGCGCAAACATCCTATGAGAGAGAGCAGTTTTTTTAAATGATATTGAGGATGACTAAAAGCATCCACTGCATGATTGAAAACATCACACGCTGTTTTTTCTTCATGAACTTTTCCTAATGTCTCCCACTGTTCTTCATCCATATGCAAGTCAAGTCCAGGAAGAATAACAGCTCCTTTTGGTAGTCGCGAGATCACTTTTAAAAGATACGCAACTGCGGGAATAGAACCTGTTGCACCGGCAGCAATGATAGGTGTATTGGGTTGTGTGGTGTGTAAAGTCTCTGCATGTATTCTGAGTGCTTGATTACGCCATTCTGCAGGATTACTTCGTTTTCGTTCTTGTAAAATTTTTGGCCAATTTTGCGTTACAATCGTGAGAAAATTTAGGGTTATTTGCCACCATTCAGCTACCATATCAGGTGCAATGTCTTTAAGTTTTGACCAATCTGCTGATTCTGTTTCAATTTCATCCATCAAATGTGCCAAATCTTGGGCAAGCCAAATTGCATCGGCAGTATGAGCAGGAATAAGCACATCTTCTGTACCAAACATAGCACGCAAATGAGCAGGTAAATTTTCACGCCAAGGACGAATAAGACGCGCTAAAAGCAGAAGGCGTTCACTTTCTCCAATCGGGGGGTTTAGGATACTGGTATAGTTTTCAACAAAAAGGAAACTATCTTCACCCAGATCTCCTAAGGGGCGTATGGTTGGCAAAAAGGTTGAGTGTGTAGCGCTTCTTTCAACAAAAGCTGTACGTAAAGTGCGCGCAGCACGGCGTGTTGGTACATAGATAAGAGTATCAGCAAGGGCAGCCTGAATATCTCCATTTTGTGTAAAGTTGTCAATGAGAGCACCGGAGAGTAGTGCATCAACAAAATGTGGTAAAAAAGAAGTTCCTGGAGAAATAGAAAAAACACGCGGCTTATAAGTCATGTGATCTCATGTGTAATAGAAAATATTCCATTTTATGGATTGTTTGCATTATCTCTACTGTATACAATTTTCATGCAGGGAAAAACTAAAAAGCTATACTTGTGCAATAGATTTTTTTAACTTTGATTAAGTCGCTAGTTGAGTAGATTAATATTTATTAATTCTCATAAAAGGTTTGGAAAAAGAGGAATGCCCGCGGGCATACACTTATCCTCACGTTCTTTAGTAAAAGTAGATTGCTTGGATGAAGAGTATTTTGCAAAGGTTAAAGTATGAAATTCTATTATGCTTTTGAAAGGAGGCCTATTTCTTGATAAAAACTTTGTAAAGGTGCAAGCATCGGGTGTGAGAGATTGCGGGCAAGATAATCCTGTAAATGGGGGATATGTTTCAAATAAGCTGATTTTCCATCGCGCTTATGGAGACGTACAAAAATTCCTAAAATTTTTGAAACCCGTTGAGCACCTGCAAATGTATAGAGCTTACGAAATTCATCTTCATCAAAAGATTGTGGTGTTTTATGACGTGCATTGCAATAAGCATCAAGAATTTTTGCTTCGAGTATTGGTGAAATAAATACACGTGCATCTTGTGCTAAAGAGACGAGATCATAAACTGTTGGGCCTTTTAATCCATCTTGAAAATCAAGTAGACCAATACAGGCATTTCCTTCTTTATGCGCACGCCAAAGAATATTGGGTGAATGATAATCGCGCATAACAAAAGTACTTTCTCCTTGGGTGAGGTTGTCGAGATAAGGCTGCCAACAGGTAAAAAAATCTTCACGCTGTTGTTGATCTAAGTTTTTTTGCATTTGAAAGGGTACGTACCAATCTAACAATAAGGAGAGTTCTGTTTGTAGTACTTGGCAATCATAGGAGGGAATTTGAAGCAAAAATGTTGCAAATTGTTTTTCAGAAGGCCACGATTTTTGGTGAAAGGAAGCCAATAATTCACTACAGGCGATGTAACGCTCTTCCAAAGGATTACTACTTTGATCTAAAATTCCTTCATCTCCTAAATCTTCTAGAATCAAAAGGCCTTTTTCAAAATCTTCGACAAAAATACGGGGAGAAGAAAATCCGTTATCTAAAATGAGCTGATTAATTCCTACAAATTGACGAATATCTTGCGCAAGATGTGCCATTGTTATGTAAGAGAGATCTGTGTTTTGTTCCATCTGCATGGTTGGTGCATTCATAAGAACTTCTTGAGAATGGCCATCATCCAAAAGTTCATAGGAACGTGCTGAAGCATCTCCAGCTAAAAAACGACGATGAACATGACTACGGTTATGGGTTTTTAAAAATGTGCGAATTGCAAAAGATCGCTGTAGACGCTCAATAGAATGTTGTGCTGATTTAAGAGTCACACGACGCCCAGAGCCTTCGTGCTGTAAGGTAATTGCAAAGGTAGCAGGATCTAGGATATCTTCTCCTTTTTCTGGCCATTCAATGAGTAAAATACTTTGCGCACGTGCTTCATTAAGTCCTAACTCATCAATTTCTTCTTTCATAGAAAGGCGATAAAGATCAACATGAAGAATTTCAAATTGTGGAAGTTGATAATTTTGAACGAGAGTAAAAGTTGGGCTAGGAACATCCAGATTATTGTTATTAGCAAGTGTGTGAATAATTGTCCGTGCGATGGTTGATTTTCCTGCTCCAAGATCACCTTGGAGTGTTACAAGATCACCTGGTTTTAAGGCAAGAGCTAAATCTTGTGCGAAAAGTTTTGTGGCTTCTTCATCTTCGAGAAAAAAACTAAAATGCATTAAAAGTTCCATGAAATGGATAAGAAAAAAGTTCTGTAACAATAAAAACGAGATTAAAAAATTTTATCTCCTTTGGGAATTGGGAAAAAACATTTAACCGTTGTTCCTTGTCCTGCGCCGGTAAGAATTTCAACATGACCACCATGAAGTTCAACAAAGCTTTTGACAAGAGAAAGTCCAAGACCTGCTCCTGCACGTCCACCATGATGGGAATGAGAAGAAAAACGTTTGAAAATGCGATCAAGAATATCTTCTGGAATATCAGATCCCTCATTGTGAACACTAAAGACGATGTTATTATCTTGTTCATCCACACAAAATTCAATCGTGCTTGCTTCTGTTGCGAAATTAATCGCATTACTAAGAACATTAACAAAGATTTGGTGCAAACGTGTTGCATCAGCAGAAATAACATTTAAGGAGGGAGAAATTTGTTGTAAAAGTGTAATATGGCGTCCGTTAAGACGCTCTTCCACACGTGCTACTGCGTGTATCATAGCATCGGCAATATTAACCAGCTGTATGTCTAGCTCCATAATACCTGCATCAAGGGTTGCAAGGTCAAGAATATCATTAACAATATTCAAAAGAGTGTCTGATTCTGAGTGAATGTGCCCAAGATATTCTTTTTGACGTTCATTGATAGAGCCAAAAATTTGATCACGTAGAATATCGGAAAATCCTATAATATTGGTAAGAGGTGTGCGCAATTCATAGGAAACATGTTGGACAAATTCATTACGCAGACGGTCAGCACTTTCTAAAGCTTCATTTTTTTCTTGAAGAGCGCGCGCGACATGGACAGTGTCCGTAACATTAACAAAAGTGAGCATTGTTTGTCCATTGGGGAGGGGAACCACTGTGTAATCAATGATTGTTCCATTTTTTAGATCCATACGACCTGAATATGTGTCACGTTTTTCTGCAAAACCCGTAATAAATTGGGTAAATTTATCCCATTCTTTTCCTACAGTTTGGGATGAGCAATGATTTTGTAACTGTGTAATATGGGTTCCTTCTACCAGTAAATTATAAGGCAAAGACCACAATTTCGATAAGGACGGATTTGATAAACAAAGGCGTCCATCTGTGCCAAAAACCACCACTCCTTCAGAAAGTTTATCAAGTGTTTCACCTTGTATTTTAATCAATGTGTTATAGCGTCGTTCAAGATCAATTTTTTCTGTGAGATTTTCGTAGAGCCAAGTAACACCTCCTTGTGGATGAGGACTAGAAATAACACGCACTGTGCGTCCATCGGGAAGATTCCAAATTTGTTGATTTGATTCCGTTTGTTGATAGGCTTTAAAAATTTCTTCTTTCCACGCACGCCAATCAGGATGTTCTCCAATAAGCCCTTTTTCCCGCAAACGTTCGAGCAGTAATGTATGGTTTGGTTCACTTTCTAGAAAAGAACTCTCCAGCGGCCATAAAATTTTAAAAGCTTGATTGCAAAATTTTAATTTTTGATTGGTATCAAAAATGGCTACAGCTGTTGAAATCTGATCAAGTGTTTCACAATGGTTTTGAAGAACGCGTCTTAGTTCATTGGCAAGGTTTTCATATGTGCTGTCATCATGGGCAAAAGCTGCCATTCCTTCTGATGTTGTGATACGCGTGAGATGAAAACGACGCCGTTCTCCATCAATGACCGTATAAACATGTTCTTGAAAGACTGTTTCTGTATCATCTGTTTTGTTTTGTGTTGTTTCATTAAAGAGATCAATGACTTCACTATTACCTTCTTGGAAGCCTGTTAATTCTCTAAAGGCACGGTTGATAAAACATACTTTGCCTTCATAATCTCGTATCCATACCGGTTCTTGAATAAGATCAAGGAGATTACGTTGCATTCTTAATTCCGTAAGGATTTGAGCAATATCTTTTTGTAAACGAGCAATTTTGCTCTGCTGTGGTGAGATATCTTGAAAACGTGCAATAGCAGTGGTTCCTGCTATGACCCCTGTCACTTGTAATAGCATATTGTTTGTAGTGGTGACAGAAAGCTCGAAAGGATGACACTGACAACGCAATTGATTCAGGGCGTGATTGAGCTCCCGTAAAGAGTTTTCTTCAAGCCACTGTTCAAAACATTGAAAATTTTGCTGATGAATTCCTGCTTTTTGCAGTGCAGGAATATTGCCAACCACACGCGGTAGGGCTGTAGGATTTTCCCAAATGAGAAGGTATTGTCCAGTTACTTCTAGAAGCCATTCATAATAGTGAAGCTTTTCAGAAATATCTGCTTGAATTACCTTCAAAGGCTTTTGTGAAGCTTTTTTTGCACACATAATGACTATCATACATGTAAGAAATGAGGCGCAAGAAATTCCTCCACAGAGCGCTAAGAGAAGCCATGGTCCATCTGGTAAAGTAAAAGTAGATGGTAAGTGAATTGCCCATGATTGAGCAACAACGCGTGTTGGAGAAAAAAGAAAAAAAAGGCAAAAAATATGAATACAAACTCGAATCATTTTTTGAGCTTTTTCTTTGGGGGTAATATCACCAAAGTTGAGCACGATGCGTTTTCCTTTTTTCTTTTGACCCAAGGAAACGTTTAATAACGGTAATGATTTGGTTTATAGGGTCCTTGTGGTGTAACTCCAATATAAGCAGCTTGTTCTTCTGATAAAACGCTTAATTTTATTCCTAGCCGATCAAGGTGAAGGCGCGCAACTTTTTCATCAAGGTGCTTGGGCAAAACGGCTACTTCATTTTTGTAGTGTTCTGAACGGGTAAAGAGTTCAATTTGCGCTAAAACTTGATTGGTAAATGAGGCTGACATGACAAAAGAAGGGTGTCCCGTGGCATTGCCAAGATTAAGTAAACGCCCCTCAGAGAGCAAAATGATGCGTTTCCCATCAGGAAAGGTGATCATATCGACTTGAGGTTTAATATTCGTCCACGGCAAATTTCTAAGAGCTGCTACTTGGATTTCATTATCAAAATGGCCAATATTTCCAAGTATGCACATATCTTTCACTTGTCGCATATGGTCTAATCGGACAATATCTTTATTGCCCGTTGTTGTGATGATAATATCAGCACTGGAGGCAGCATCATCTAAGTTAACAACTTCATAGCCATCCATAGCTGCTTGAAGGGCGCAGATCGGATCTATTTCTGTAACTTTAACGCGGGCTCCAGCACCTGAAAGAGAGGCTGCTGAGCCTTTACCCACATCACCATAACCACAGACAATGGCAGTTTTACCAGCTATCATAACGTCTGTTGCACGCCGGATGCCATCTACTAATGATTCTCTGCATCCATATTTATTATCGAATTTCGATTTAGTGACACTATCATTGACATTAATGGCAGGAAAAGGCAGAAGTCCTTCTTTTTGTAATTGATGTAGACGATGTACACCTGTTGTGGTTTCTTCGCTTACACCTTTAATTGCTGCACGTTGGTGTGTGAAAAAACCTGGTGTAATATCCATACGTTTTTGAATTTGTTTGAAAAAAAATTCCTCTTCTTCTGTTTTAGGATGAGACAAAATATCTTTATTCGTTTCTGCACGATAGCCTGTTAAAATATAGTTTGTAGCATCTGCTCCATCATCCAGTATGAGATTGGAAAGATTGCCATCAGGCCATTGGAAAATGGCATCTATGTAAGTCCAATATTCTTCAAGACTTTCACCTTTGACTGCGAAGACGGGAGTACCATTCGCTGCAATTGCTGCTGCTGCGTGGTCTTGCGTGGAAAAAATGTTGCTAGAACTCCAGCGCACGTCGGCACCGATCGCTTTCAATGTTTCAATTAAAACTGCTGTTTGAATGGTCATGTGCAATGAACCAGAAATACGTGCTCCGCGCAAAGGTTGACTGGAAAAAAATTCCTTACGGCAAGCCATCAAACCAGGCATTTCTGTTTCAGCAATATCAAGTTCTTTACGACCGTAGGCAGCAAGTGCGATATCTTTGACAACATAATCTGGAGCTGCCATTTTTTATTCCTTTAAAATCGGTTTTTTAAAACGGTAGGAGAAATTAAAAAAAAATGCAAGTAGATATAAAAGCTGCTTTATGTGAAAAAATCTTTTTCAAAATTTTATAAATCTGTGTGATAATGTTTTCAGCAGGAGATAAAAGAACTTAATACAGGATTCTTTTGAGTGTGTAACACTGCGCTAGTTAGTATTCGTTTATTTTTTTAATTATAATTATAGGAGGGGGTGCAGCAACTAAAAATCACTATGAGTCTTGCTAAATTATGCCAAAACAATCTCTTTTTCCTTTGTGAAGGAGTAATGAATTGATTCACAAAATATGTATAAAACTAAATATACACTAGATTGGAAAGTTTGTGGAAAACTGACCATGTGGGCGAAAGCGCCAAAGATAACTAGGCAAAAATGCAGCCATTGCTCTGGGAACAATACCAACTCCTTCTAAAGTGCATCCATTTTCTATTGCTTTTGGAGAGACAATATTATCCATTTGTAGGAAGCGTATCTGATCAGCTGTTAACAATGTTGGTATGAAAGGCAATTTACCGATAATTCCCAAAAGACTTCCAATAAAAAGTCCGATGGAAAATGGTATGGATAGAATTGTCTTTTTACGGTGTATAATTTTCAATGTATTTTCAAGGATATTTTGAAATGTCATAATCTGAGGGCCGCCAAGATCATAACTTTTTCCAAAAATAACCTTTCCTTCTAAAACGCGTGCAACAAATTCGGCGATGTCACCAACATAAACAGGCTGCAATTTACTTTGTCCACCTCCAAAAAGGGGCATAATTGGTAAAAAACGCGATAAGTCTGCTAAGGTATTAAAAAAGTAATCTTCTGGGCCAAAGATAACAGATGGACGCATAATAATGGCCTGAGGATGCTTGTTTTGAACTATTTTCTCACTCAGAGCTTTAACGCGTGCATAAAGACATGAAGTGTTTTGATTAGCAACAAGTGCTGACATGTAAATGAGTGGAATACCAGCTTCTGCTGTTAATTCAGAAACATTTTGTGTACCATCAATTTGTATATTTTGAAAGTTTGACTGATTTGCTTGTGCTAAGCTTCCAGGAAGAAATACAGCGCCATCTGCTCCAAGCAACGCACGTGCAACAGAGGCACGATGCTTTATATCCGTTTGAAGCATTTGAGTTTGCCCTACTTCTCCTATTTGTAGCATGTAGTAAGCTTTTTGCGGACGACGAACAGCAATGCGAACGCGATAACCTCTTTTGGTTAAAGTTTCTACAATATGCCGCCCTACAAAACCAGAACCGCCGAAAACGGTAATAAGTTTAGGATGTTGATAAAGTGCACAATCAAGTTGCATGATGAAAAGGTCTATCTTTTAAAGCTCTGTAAACGACCAAACCCTAACATGGAGGTGTTTTATTGTCACGTAAAATATCGCCTGCAAGGTAAAGGGAGCCACTAATAAGAACAATAGCTTTTTTATGCTCAGAATTAATTTTACGTAAAGACTCTTGGATATGAGCTTGTGGGGTAGCAAAGAGTCCTACTTTTCTAGCTGATTTAGCTAAATCTGTCGGGTAAAGGGCCGCATTGTTATTCATCAATGGGATTGTATAGACTTCATCTACGAGATTTGCGAGAGGGCGAAAGTAACCTACAGCATCTTTAGTATTAAGCATACCGACGATCATAATAATAGGGCGGTTTGATTTTTTTTTCCATCTGGCTAGTTCTGCCGCAACAACTTTTCCAGCAGCGGGGTTATGTCCACCATCTAGCCATAAATCGATATCAGGAGACATTTGATCAACTAAATATCCCTGAGTAAGATGTTGCATACGGGCTGGCCAATAAATATTTTGCAAAGCATAACTTATAGTTTGTTCTGAAAGCTGAAAACCTGCATGATGCACTGCTTGAAGAGAGGCTCCAGCATTAGCAATTTGGTGTGCTCCAATAAGATTAGGAAGTGGAAGATCCATGAGACCATGATTGTTTTGGAAGACCATACGACCATGTTCTGTATAGCTTTGATAATCTTGATCAAATAGATAATAAGGTGCTTTATTTTTATCAGCTAAAGTTGTTAAAACAGAAAGAGCTTCATCATAATTTTGTTTACCGATGACTACAGGAACTTTTTGTTTAATAATTCCCCCTTTTTGAAAAGCGATTTGTGCAATTGTGTTTCCAAGAAAGGTTTCATGATCGTAGTCAATGGGCATAATAAGCGATACAGCTGGTTTACGAATGACATTTGTAGCATCAAAACGTCCTCCTAGTCCCACTTCTAAGATGATTACATCAGCCGGATGGGTGCTGAAGAGCATAAAAGCAGTAGCTGTGAAAATTTCAAAAATAGTGATGGGTTCTTGATGATTTACTTTTATAACTTGATGTAGTGTTTCGGCTAGTTTGCTTTCTGGAACAAGTTGTCCGCCTCCTATTTGACCTATTCGACAGCGCTCATTCCAGTTGACCAAGTGAGGAGAGCTATATACATGAACGCGGTAACCAGCAGTTTCTAAAAGGGCGCGACAGATTGCGGAAGCAGATCCTTTTCCGTTTGTTCCGGCAATGTGAATGATAGGTGCAAGCTTTAAATGCGGATTACCAAGACGCTCTAAAAGGCGAAAAATACGCTTTAGAGAAAGATCAAATTTTTTAGGATAGTTTTTCAGTAAATCATCTATCATTCCTTGTACTTGGCTGGTTTGCATAATCTAAGCTGCTTCTATTTTAGAAAGCGATGTTTGAGAATTTGTTGAGGATGAATCGGAAGAAGGAACAGTTGGAGGGCATTTCATCATCAAGCGTAAAAGGCGTGCGATAGTCGCTTTCATTTCTAAACGTGATATGACCATATCAATCATGCCATGTTCGAGTAAATATTCACTACTTTGAAAACCTTCTGGTAAAGTTTCGCGGATGGTTTGTTGAATTACACGTGGCCCCGCAAAACCAATCATAGCGCCGGGTTCAGCAATGTGTATATCGCCAAGCATGGCGTAAGATGCAGTAACGCCACCGGTTGTTGGATTGGTAAGAACCACGATATATGGAAGTTTTGCTTCTTTCATCATTTCAATTGCTACGGTTGTACGAGGCATTTGCATCAAAGAAAGTGTTCCTTCTTGCATACGTGCTCCACCGGAAGCGGAAAAAAGAACCAAAGGACATTTGTTTTCAATTGCGGTATGAAAAGCTTTAATGATAGCTTCTCCTGAAGCCATGCCAAGAGATCCACCCATAAAGGCAAAATCTTGAACGATTGCAACAATTGATAATCCTTCAATAGTGCCTTGTGCACTTAAAATATTATCATCAACACCAAGTTTGGAACGATAATCTTTTAATCGGTCAATATAGCGTTTTTCATCACGAAATTTTAAAGGGTCTGTTACAACTTTTGGATTTTCAATAAGAGTATAAATACCATCGTCAAAAAAATGCATGAGACGATTTTTAGCACTTATGCGCATGTGGTAACCAGAAGTAGGAATCACATATTGATTCATTTCTAGGTCTTTATGGAAGACCATTTCACCACTGGTGGGATCTTTTATCCATAGATTTTCTGGAATTTCACGGCGCCCTAATATGGAGTTAATTTTAGGGCGAACATAATTTGTAATCCAGTTCATCTTTGTGTCTCTCTTCTTAAATGTTATGTATTTTTGCGCAATGTGAGGAAATATAAGACTGTATTATAGGATTCGCTTTTCTGGTAAAATAAGCGATTTTAATATCTTATATTGTCTGTTCTTTTGCTTTTATATTAATATTTATAGCTTGTGCTGGATGGCAAACTCCTCATTTTCTTCTGACGAAAAATCAACATTTCGTCAATTACTAATGCCAACAGTACAAACTTGAAACAAAAGCTTCATAACTGTAAAATTAAATAAGGCATAAAACTTCATAAAAATAATGGATGCGATGGGGATTATGTTAGCGAAAGGCTAGCATCAGAGCAAGATTTTTTTCTTGAAAAATCTTAATGAGAGGAATGAAAATGGTTTTTTCAAGGAATAAACTTGTCTTTTGCTTCCATGATATCCAAGCGTTGTGTTATCTTTAAAGGAATGCATACCATTATTTAGGTATGATATATTTGGTAGCATTTTGAGAGAGCATTTTGTGTAAATGTGTCATAAAGGCGGCTGCGAAAAGTGGTGTTGCTAAATTAAGAATAGGAATGGAAACAAAAAGTGCTATCAGTAAACCTGCAAAAAAAACTGTTGCGTAATGTGTGTGTAAAAAAGCACGAGCATCTTGTTCAGATCGAAAGCGATAAGCAGCAAACATAAAATATTCACGACCAAGCAAGTAACCATTAATAGTATAAAAAGCAATCAAATTGACACCTGGAATGAGAAATAAAATAAAAGCGATTCCATTTCCAAGAAGACTTAAGGTAACAAATTTTAAAGAGAGAATGAGAGAGCGCCCAAATGGCATAGCTTGTCCAATAGGATCGTTAGGATAATCTTCTTTTTCAATAATTTCAGCAGCAGAATCAACAAAAAAACCTCCAATCATAGCTGTGATTGGAGCAATGAAAAAAGCCATAAGTAACGCCAAGCCAAAATTTAAAACAATAAGTGCACTTACCCCAAACCATCCGGCCCAACTTGGTAATCCTGGAAGAAAATCGGCAATCCAAGGCCAAAAATAGGAGATAAATATTTGACGTGCGCATAGCCATAGGATGGTAAGTACAACAAAAGTAATACCTAATGATTTCAATATCATAATACGATATTGTGGAGTCAGAAGACGTTGCAGAGCGCGAGAAGCGGCAGTAAAAAACATAGAAGAGTAAATAAGATAAAGAGAGACAAAAAACAAGAGACTGCTTAAAAAAACACTTTATGCGCGTATGAATAGATGTGCTTATTTTGTAGAGACTATCTTTTATGAGCTATTGAAGTCCATAGAATAAAAAATCGACAGTCAATAAAAACAGAGAAAATTTTCTTGTTTTTATAGGATTACATTATTCATGAAGAATAATAAACTATTGCACTACTCATTTATGCACTTGTTTTAGAAAGACATCTCACTTTACACTAAAACCTATCGCACGATGTTCTTATGAATACTAAATGTAAAATCTATTGGCATCATTGTTTTATACTTATGAAGTAGCACAATGGCACCATAATTTATTATCAACTCTTAATGTTGTGGCTGCTTTTGCATGGAGACAGTTGGTAAAAGATATATTAAATCTTTTCTCAAACGATTTTTTAATTCATATCTTTTTTAAAATACAAGCAAATTTTTTCATTTAGAATGGGATGCTTTTCGTTTATTTTAATGTGTAACAGAGGAAGAGCAGAAAAATGACACAATAATATTTGCGAGTTTTTGTGCGACTTGTTGTTTACTCATATGTGGCCATTGTTCAATGCTTCCTTTACTAACGAGATAGATTTGATTTGTATCAGCGCCCATAACGCTTGTACCATCATCATGAAGAGAAATATCATTAGCAAGAATGAAGTTAGCGCCTTTTTCGGCGCATTTTTTTTGCGCATTAGTAATGATATCACACGTTTCAGCAGCAAAACCAATCACTAATGGAGGGCGATTTTGAGCATGACCGATTGTTGCTAAAATGTCAGGATTTTCAACCATATGCAAAGAGGGCGGTGTTTTATTTGCGCTCTTTTTGATCTTGTGTAAAGATTGCGTTTGGCTACGCCAGTCACAAACGGCAGCAGCGAAAATAGCACCATCAGCAGGTAATGCTTCTTGAACAGCTTGTAACATCTGACATGCTGTTTCAACATGAATGGTTTTTACTTCTTGTGGATCAGAAAGATCAACAGGACCGCAAATCAGTGTTACTTTGGCGCCAAAATGTGCAAGAGCTGTTGCAATGGCATGGCCTTGTTTGCCTGACGAGCGATTTGCAAGATAACGTACAGGATCAATTGGTTCATGGGTAGGACCAGAAGTTACAATGAAATGGCGTCCAGAAAGTGGTTTTTCCTGAACTTCCAAAAGAGCTTCTGCTGATGCTACAATGGTTAAAGGTTCACTCATGCGTCCACAACCTGTTTCATCACGTTCAGCCATTTTTCCAATTTCTGGCCCTACGATATGAACGCCATCTGCACGCAATTGTGCAACATTACGAACAGTTGCCGGATGTGTCCACATGGCGGGATTCATGGCCGGTGCAATTAAGATTGGACAGCGTGCTGCTAAAAGCACACAATCAGCTAAATCATCTCCTATGCCATTGGCTATTTTTGCAATACGATTGGCAGTGGCGGGCGCTAAAATAATAAGGTCAGCATCACGTGCTAGCCGAATATGACCGATGTCGTGTTCTTCTTCACGCGAAAATAAATCGCTATACACAGTACCACCACTGAGAGCTTCTGCAGCTAAGGGAGTAATAAATTTTTGCGCTGCTTGTGTCATGATAATATGTAAACGTGCTCCACGTTCTTGTAGGCGACGAATCAGATCAAGCGCTTTATAAGATGCAATACTTCCACCAATAATTAGAAGGAGCGATTTTGATAGCAATGATTGCGTTTCGATGCTGCTTGCTTGAGAGGTGTGTATAGCCGGAATAGTGGGGTTGCTTAAAAGACGACGAGCTTCCTCTTCCATAGAAACACCATTTTGCGCAGCGCGTATACGTAAAGCTTCTTTAGCTTTAGAAGAAAGGTTGCGAATGGTAATGCTAGCCATAAAATATATCCAAGAAATGAAGTGATTGTAATGATTTCATTATTGGTATTCTTTAGCATATTAAACAGATTAGAAAAGATGAAAAAATAAAAAAATGAAACAAATGCAACAAAGAGCGATGATAAAAAGGCTATAACGACCATAACGGTTGGTGCGACTTTGCTCAGCAGCAAGTTGTTTGAGGGTGGAGGGAGAAAGATGGAATCCTGTTTTGATCATTTGATTGAGGTTTTCTTCCATATTTTGGAAGTTTTGTATCAATTGCGGTGTTTTACGCGCCAATGAAAGGAGTGCTTGTGCTCCTTCACTAAAATCTTTTGCCAACCCTACTGGTCCTAAATTTTTGCCAATCCATTCTTTAACAACAGGTTCAGATGCTTTCCACATATTAAAATCTGGATCCAATGTGCGGGCAACACCTTCCACGACAACCATAGTTTTTTGTAATAATAAAAGTTCAGGTCGTGTTTGCATATCAAATAATTCGGTAACTTCAAACAACAGTGTGAGCAACTTAGCCATGGAAATGCTCTGCGCTGATTGTCCATGAATTGGTTCGCCGATAGCGCGATTTGCTTGAGCAAAGCTTTCAATATTGTGATGTGAAGGTACATATCCTGCTTCAAAATGTGCATATGCTACCCTATGGTAATCGCGCGTAATAAAGCCATATAGTATTTCAGCAAGAAAATGCTTTTCTTTTTTGCCAAGTCGCCCAGTAATGCCTAAATCAACAGCAACAATACATCCTTTTGAATCTACAAATAAATTACCAGGATGCATATCGGCATGAAAGAAACCATCGCGCAATGTATGACGAAGAAAAGATTGAATAAGTGTTGTTGCAAGCGCTTTCAAGTCAAAACCAGCTTCTTTAAGTGCAGAAATTTCGGATATTCTTATACCATCGATCCACTCCATTGTTAAAACATTACGTCCTGTTCGCTCCCAATTAATTTGGGGGACTCGAAAACCTTTATCATGTTGAATATTTTCAGCCATTTCTGATATGGCAGCCGCTTCTAGCCGTAAATCCATTTCAAGGCGTGTGGTTTGTGCTAAGGTATCAACAACACAAACAGGACGAAGGCGTCGAGAGGCAGGCACATAACGTTCTTGTAAATGGGCGATGAGATAAAAGCTTCTAAGATCTTTAGTAAAACGTGCTCTGATATTAGGACGGATCACTTTAACGGCACATTTTTTTATACAACCAGCTTCATCATAGTATTCAGCTGGATGAACTTGAGCAATAGAAGCCGCAGCAATAGGAGGATAAAAGTTTGTAAATAAATCATGAATAGGCTGACCAAGCGAACCTTCAATTTGCGTGATGGCAGCAGTACAGGAGAATGTTTGGACGCGATCTTGTAGTAGTGATAAGTCTTTTGCAATATCACGTCCGACAATATCGGGTCTAGTAGCAAGAAATTGACCAAGTTTTATGTAGGAGGGACCGAGTTTGTTGATGGCATAAGAAATATTTTCAGATCGTTGTTTTTTTTTCGTTTTGCGGCGCGCTAATACACTTGCTATTCGGTGCACAAATGCTGGAAATCCTTGAAGATCATCGCTAGGAAGAGCGCTCAAAACGCCTTCACGTGCTAAGACCCATCCAGCACGCATTAATTGAAAGTAAGTGGAAATTTGCCCCATTCTTAAATCTTCCAGCCTGAATGTAGCGCTGCTATTGCGCCTGTGAGATTACGGTAGGATATCCGTGAAAAACCAGCATGACTAATCATAGAGGCAAAATCATCTTGTTTAGGAAATTTGCGTATAGATTCGACTAAATAACGATAAGCATCGCCATCATTTGCAATGAGTTGACCAAGTTTTGGGATAGCATGAAAGGACCAAAGATCATAAATTTTATCAAGCAGAGGCACATCGACATTTGAAAATTCTAAACATAAGAAGCGCCCACCAGGTTTTAAAACACGAAAAGCCTCTGTAAGAGCTCGATCAATATGAGGTACATTGCGGATTCCAAAGGCAATAGTATAGGCATCAAAACTTTGATTTTCAAAAGGAAGATGCTCTGCATTTGCCTCAACAAAATCAATGAGAGGAGCGAGTCCATTTTTTTGTGCACGTTTTTTGCCAACACTAAGCATTGAACCATTAATATCGAGGACTGTAGCACGGGCTTGTTGGCGTGAAGCATTAAGGATACGAAAGGCGATATCACCAGTACCACCAGCTACATCGAGAACTTTCCAGCTGGAAAGAGCTGGTGGAGAGAGCCATGCAACCATAGAGTTTTTCCAAACACGATGTAGCCCAAACGATAAGATATCATTCATTTTGTCATAGTTTTCAGCGACAGAGTGGAACACATCATCAACCATGGATTGTTTTTGCGTTTCATCTACACTTGTAAAGCCAAAAGAGCGCTCCATTCCACCTTTGACTCCTACACGTTCTGTTTCAGCTGCCATACGCATGACCCTTCCTTATTTTTCTTTTATCGTAAATGAAATATGGAGAGAATATTCAAATACGAAAAAGCGATGTATAAAACAGTAACGTTTATACAATTAGGAACAAAAGAGTACCTTTAGATATCAAGATTGGCAACACTCAAGGCATTATCTTGAATAAAAGCTCTTCGAGGCTCGACCTCATCACCCATTAAACGAGAAAAGAGAGAATCTGCATCGGTTGCATCATTGATCTTAACTTGTAAAAGAGTACGCGCATCAGGATTGAGGGTTGTTTCCCAGAGCTGTTCAGCGTTCATTTCTCCAAGTCCTTTATAACGTTGAAGAGTTATACCTTTTTTACCATTCGTAAAAATACTTTCTAATAAACATATAGGTCCAAAAATAGGCTCTGTTTTATCTTTGCGATGTAAGCGAGGGGTAGGGCTATATATTTCTATAAGATTTCTGGAAACACGATCAATTTGACGTGCATCAGCTGAATTTATAAGTCCTGCATCTAGGGTAATAACATCTTTAACCCCACGCAAAATGCGTTCAAAACATAAATTTCCATCTGATGTGTACTGACCACTCCAACCACGCTCTATATCATCTGCGATCAAATCAAGACGATGTGCTACGTTGTCTGCAGTTATTTGCGCTTTTTCCGGTGTTGTAAAGGATTCAAGATTAAAAGCTCCTACGATTGCTGCTTGTTCAACAATATTGCGATTATAGCGGGTATGAAGACCATTTAGAAGTTGGCGTAATACACGTGCGTCTTCTACAAGTTGGCGCAAATCAGCACCAGTACGGATTTCTCCTGTTGAGAGTTCTAAAGCAGTTTCTTCTAGTCCAGAATCAATCAAAAATTCTTCAAATGCTGCTTCATTTTTAATATACTGAAAAGATTTTCCACGTGTTACTTTATAGAGGGGAGGTTGAGCAATATAAAGGTGTCCACGCTCAATGAGTTCGGGCATTTGTCTAAAGAAGAAAGTAAGTAGCAAGGTGCGAATATGTGCACCATCAACATCAGCATCGGTCATAATGATGATTTTATGATAGCGTAATTTATCCGGTGAAAATTCATCTTTACCAATAGACGTTCCAAGAGCTGTGATAAGTGTTCCAATCATATCAGAGGAAAGCATGCGGTCAAAGCGTGCCCGTTCAACATTGAGAATTTTACCACGTAGAGGTAAAATTGCTTGATTTTGACGTGAACGCCCACTTTTTGCTGAACCACCAGCCGAATCTCCCTCAACGATAAAGATTTCAGATTTTACAGGATCACGTTCTTGGCAATCAGAAAGTTTTCCTGGTAAAGAGGTGATATCAAGAGCTCCTTTTCGTCGTGTGAGCTCGCGCGCTTTGCGTGCTGCTTCCCGTGCTGCTGCAGCTTCTACGACCTTACTTGTAAGGATTTTTGCTTCATTAGGATGTTCTTCTAGCCACACTGAGAGTCCTTCATTCACCAAATTTTCTACAATAGGGCGCACTTCAGAAGACACTAATTTATCTTTTGTTTGTGAAGAAAATTTGGGATCTGGGACTTTGACAGAAAGAATAGCTGTGAGTCCTTCACGGCAATCATCACCGGTTAGGTTAACTTTTTCCTTTTTTGCAATCCCTGAAGATTCGGCATAACCATTAATTTGGCGTGTAAGAGCGCTACGGAAACCTACCAAATGGGTTCCACCATCACGTTGAGGAATATTATTCGTAAAACATAAGACCTTTTCATGGTAGGAATCATTCCACCAGAGAGCAACTTCGACGCTCATCCCATCTTTTTCATTTGTGATGTAAATAGGATCATCAAGCAATGCTTTTTTCGATTGATCAATGTATTTAACAAATTCAATTAATCCACCTTCATAATGTAGTTTAATTGATCGAATATCGGCATGGCGTTGATCAACAAGGAGAATATGTACACCAGAATTTAAAAAAGCGAGTTCTCGCAAACGGCGTTCCAAAGTTTCAAAATCAAATTTGACCATAGTAAAGGTTTCAGAGCTTGGCAAAAATCTGATTTCTGTTCCGCTTTCCGCATCGCAATCACCGACAATTTTTAGTGGACAATCAGCAACTCCATGCGTAAATGACATTTCATGGATTTTGCCATTGCGCCTAATACGTAGTTGTAACCAAACAGACAATGCGTTAACAACAGAGACACCAACACCATGTAAACCACCTGAAACTTTATAGGAATTTTGGTCAAACTTCCCACCAGCATGAAGTTGAGTCATAATAACTTCGGCTGCTGAAATACCTTCTGTTGGGTGAATATCGGTTGGAATTCCGCGTCCATTATCACGAACAGAACAAGAGCCATCAGAATGGAGTGTGACATTTACAAGTGTAGCATGACCAGCTAAAGCTTCATCAATAGCATTATCTACGACTTCGTAGACCATATGGTGCAAGCCTGATCCATCATCAGTATCTCCAATATACATACCAGGACGTTTGCGTACAGCATCAAGACCTTTGAGTACTTTTATGGAAGCAGCATCATAGTCATCATTATGTGCTGGTGAGGTTATTTCATCACTCATAAGTTAATCCATTTCTGTATTCAATTTACAACATTCCAGCGGCTTTTTCTAAGCTTAATATTCTAACCAGTTATTTATGGAATAACCATATTAAACATTTACCGTATATCAGATCTATATTCAACATCTGTCATTGGAACAGAGAGAATGATTTTTGTCCATGATAATTCAAGAAAAAAATACACAAAATATTTATACTAAAAAGATTGTTTTTTCCAAAATGCAAATGACTTTTGAATGCGCTTTTTGAGGATATTTTTTGTTGAAATTTTATATCACTATTTGAAATAGTATATAGGAAATTAATGCTTATAAAAATGGGTGAGCATTTTAATTTATGAAAGTGCCAGACATTTCAATAAAACGCGTTAGATATTAATGATTATTGAAGAGAGTTACTTTTAATTTTGAAAAATGGGGGCAAGAATTTTGAGAATAAAGAAACTTATAAATTTATTCAATGTTTTTATTGGCGTTTCAGTTATAGCATGGAGTTTTCTTTCTTCATCCTTCGCAAATGCTGAAAAAGCTGGAAGACTACCTTCTTTTTTTGATTCACACCAACGTTTAGAAAAACCTGACACAACAGGTATAATTCGTTTACGTTTCGTAACAACTTTTGATTTTCCTCCTTTTAACTTTCTTGACAAAACAGGGCATCTTGCAGGCTATAATATCGATTTATTGCGTGCTATTTGCGCAAAATTAAGCCTTGAGAAACTCTGTGAGGTGGAAGTTGTTCCTTGGGAAGAGCTTATAGATCATGTTAGAAATGGTAATGCAGAAGTGATTATAGCTGGTTTAAAAGAAACAGTTGAAACACATCGATACCTTGATTTTACGCGAACTTATTTGCGTTTTCCTGCACGGTTTGTTGCTTCTCGATTTATGAATCTCGACGAACCTATAAGTGATAAACTTGTACATTTAAATAGTGGATTTTTGTTAAAGAGTGCCCACGAAAAGTTATTTCATAGTTATTTTCCTGAAGCTAAATGGCAAGGATTTAAGAAGAGGGCGGAGCTCTATAAAGCATTACAGGAGCATAAAATTGATCTTATTTTCGATGATGGATTTGCCTTATCTCTATGGTTAAACGATTTAAGGTCTGATGATTGTTGCCATTTTGTTGGAGGAACGTACATAGCTCCACAGTTATTGGGAGAGGGTATGCAGCTTGCCGTTGCAAAAAAGAATGCAATATTGGTTAGTATGCTCAATTATGCTTTGAAGTCTTTAGAAGATGATGGAAAACTTGTGGAGCTTTATTTGCGTTATTTTCCAGTTAGTTTTTATTAACGCTTTTCTTTTTTAGTTAAGAACTGTTAATCTTTCATTGCCTAGACGATAGGAAATAGCTTCCGCAATATGATGGCGTGAAAGTTGGTTTGCTTCATCGAGATCAGCAATGGTGCGTGCAACTTTAAGAATACGATGATAAGCGCGTGCAGAAAGGTGCATTTTTTCACTCACATTTTGTAACAATGTGGCCGCATTTTTATCAGGAATAGCAATTTGTTCTATAATTTTAGCAGGGCAGTCGCCGTTGGTGCGAATATGATCTAACCCCAGTGCCATAAAACGTTTACTTTGAATGGCACGACACCGTGCAACGCGTTTTGCGACATCACAGCTTTTTTCTGATTGTTCTGGTTGCATAAGATCCATAGCTGTTAAAGCAGGGACATCAATCCGTAAATCAATTCGATCGAGCAGAGGACCAGAGATACGCGACTGATAGTCAATTTGACAGCGTATTCCTTTCGCACAGACATGACCTTTTTCACCTGCCATACCACATCGACAAGGATTCATTGCAGCAATGAGTTGGATACGGGCTGGATAGCTGATATGGTGATTAGCACGGGCGATAACACATTCTCCACTTTCTAAAGGTTGTCGAAGAGAATCAAGAACCTGCGGGGAAAATTCAGGCAATTCGTCAAGAAATAAAACGCCATTATGTGCTAGTGAAACTTCTCCTGGACGTCCTTTGAGTCCACCACCAATCATTGCTGCCATGGAAGCAGAATGATGTGGGGCACGAAAAGGGCAGTGGAGAGAAAGGGTATTATGCACTGTTTCTCCCGTAATAGAAGCAATCAGAGATACATCTAAAAGTTCACGACTATCAAGCGGCGGCAAAATGGAAGGTAAACGCTGGGCTAACATAGATTTACCTGCGCCAGGAGGTCCTACAAATAAAAGATTATGCCGTCCTGCTGCGCAAATTTCTAATGCACGTTTGGCTATTTTTTGCCCTTTTATTTCGCAAAGATCTGGAAGTTCAGTTTGGATTGTATATTGGCGTGGTTGTGGACGTTTTTGAATTTGAGTTCCTTTAAAGTGATTAACCAGAGTGAGAAGAGTTTCTGGTGCGAGAATGTTCATCTCTGCATTTACCCATGCTGCTTCAGGTCCACATTGATAAGGACAAATGAGTCCTTTATTGCATGATAAAGCAGTCATTGCAGCTGGTAGAACACCATTAACGGCTGTAATAGACCCATCCAGTGATAATTCGCCTAAAATGATATAGTCTTGAGCAACTTCTGGAGGGAGAATTCCCATAACAAGCATTAAACCTACGGCAATTGGCAAATCATAATGCGATCCTTCTTTTGGTAAATCAGCTGGCGCAAGATTAATGGTAACACGTTTATTAGGCATAGAAAGTCCACAAGCATGAAGAGCTGCTTGTATGCGTTCACGGCTTTCTGCGATTGCTTTATCAGCCAGTCCAACAATAGCCATTGCTATTTTACCAGAGGAAATCATAACCTGTACATCGACAGGTACTGCTTCTAGACCGCGAAAAGCAACAGTCGTAACACGCGCGATCATCAAACTCTCCCCCTTTTTTGACTGTAAGGAAACAATCATATTTACACATAAAAATCAAGCAGTGTTTGTATGGCTTTTTGAAGAATCAGATCTATATACGTAAGCATGCTTTGCCATACAATCATGGATGATTATTTGCACAAATTTAACCATAATGGTATGCAACGCAGTAAAAAATTGATAATGAGCAAAATAAATATGCTAGGAAAAACAAAGAGTGAAGTTATTTGTATTGCAAAAGTGTTCTGGATTTTGTGAATATATGGGAAAAGGATTATCATTTTATATTAAAAATGTGATCAAACATGTACAATATCTAGAATAAGCATATTTCTCTTTTTTGCTCTATATTATTTATAGTAAAAGAATACTAAAGGTATCTGATTTAGATGATATATCAGACAGGGAAATTATTAAAATCAGACACCGTGCGCTGTGTATTTATAAGCTTGTGCTTTATTTTTGTTTTTTCTCAACCGCTTGCAGCATTTGAGCTTTTCGGTATTCATTTGTTTGGTCAAAAAAAGGCAACTTCTTTTGATGGAAATAGTACGGAAAAGTTTTATAAAATTGTAGTTGTTGCACCACAGGGAGCTCCTTCAGAAGGAGTTAAAATAGTTAAAGCTGTATCTTCTCTAGTTGCTGATAAAAATAAAGCATCATTGAGTTCTTCTGGTTTGTTGGCTAAGGCCCGTGGAGATTATCGCGCAATTCTTTCTGCTCTTTATGCTGATGGGCGCTACGGTGGTGTTATTAGCATTCGGATTAATGGTTTAGAAGCGGCAGATTTGAGTCCTGTGGCGCAACTTCCAGAACAATCTAATATTATTATTACGATTGATGCTGGTCCCCAATATGTTTTTAATATTGCAGATATCGATAAAGTTTCCCCATTCATAGAATCAAGAGACAATAGAATACCTACAATTGAAGAGTTAGGCTATAAAGTTGGGGGTATTGCTAAATCTGAAATCATTCTTAAAGCAGAAAGATGGGCGATTGAGGGATGGCGTCGTCAAGGTTATGCTAAAGCTAAAATTATGAATCGTGAAATTATTGCTGACCATGCAGCACGTCTTATTGATGCACGAATCATGGTTGATCCAGGACGAGAAGCTTATTACGGTTCTTTAAGCGTGCAGAATGTCAGTAAGCGGCCACGTATAGATTCAGCCTATATTGCATGGATGACAGGATTAAAGTCAGGTCAAAAATACGATTCTGATGCATTGGTTAAAGCAAGTGAGCGACTTGCACGGCTTGATGTTTTTCGTGCGGTGAATATACGTGAGGCTGAGTCAATTAACCCTGATGGTACTTTACCGCTCACACTTGTTTTAGAAGAACGTAAGCCACGACGTTTTGGTGTTGGTGGTGGTTATTCAACGTTAGATGGTGCAGGTTTCGAAACATATTGGATACATAATAATCTTTTTGGCCATGCAGAACGCCTTAAAATTGAGATGAAAATAAATGGTGTTGGTAGCAATAAGGAAAACTCCTATAACTTTAAGAACTTTGATTATCTTTTTGGAGGTACATTTATAAAACCTGGTATACTAACTCCTGATACGGATCTTAGAACTGAACTGAAAGTGCAGCAAGATGTCCTAGACAATTACACAACAAGAGCCATCAGTGGAAAGTTAGGTATGACACATATCTTCAATAACAATCTATCAGGGCAGGTTGCTATAGAGGTTTCTAATAGTTCTTCAAAAGATATTTATTTTGGGAAGCGTAATTTCACGACAGTTGGATTTCCAAGTAATTTAACTTACGATAGTCGTGATAACAAATTTAATGCAACAAAAGGTTTATATGGTGAAGTGATTTTTGAACCTTTTTATGAAATGCGTTTTAGCAATTTTGTGACAAAGATGACCATGGAAGGTCGTTCTTATTGGGTATTGGATGAAAAGGATCGTTTTGTTTTTGCCGCACGGGCAAAGCTTGGAACAATTGTTGGAAGTAATACAGCCGAAGTACCTTCGGATACGCTCTTTTTTTCTGGTGGCGGTGGATCTGTTCGCGGTTATGCTTATCGTAATATTGGTATAAAAACGGAAAATAATGCTGTTGTTGGTGGGCGTGCGCTTATTGAGGGATCAGCAGAATTGCGTTTTTCTTTAAATGATAAGATGGGGCTTGTTGGTTTTATTGATGGAGGTCTCATCGGGGAGAAAGCAGTTGTTGATTTTGCGCAAAAAATCAAATGGGGAGCTGGTATTGGAGGTCGCTATATGACGGGATTTGGTCCTTTGCGCATTGATTTAGCTTTTCCTTTTTGGCGAGAGAAAGGTGATCCTCGTGTTGGTTTTTATGTGGGTATAGGACAAGCATTCTAATGAAAAAAAGAGTACGTTTGTGGATTTTGTTATTTGGGCTTTTTTTTCTTTTACTAAGCATTCTTGTTTTTGCGCTGCTAGACATTTCATCTTTCAGAAAAGTAACAGAGGATAGTCATTCATGGGCTATATCTTTGATTGAACGTAAACTTTCAACACCTAATAACAAAGTTCGTTTGTATAATGTCAAGGGAATGCTGTCTTCTCAGACGACGATTGGCACTGTTACTGTTAGTGATAAGAAAGGGGTTTGGCTTAAAATCGCCAATGCTAAAATGGATTGGAACCGCCTAGCATTGCTTAAAGGGCGGATGGAAGTTAATGAGCTTTTGGTGGAACAGATTACGTTTTTACGAAAACCGTACGGATCTTCTTCTACTTTTTCCAGTGAAATGAAGCTGTTTTCTTTACCAAAATTGCCTATAGATGTTTCTATCAATATGCTTACAGCTCAGCGTGTGGCATTTGAGAAGGATTTTTTTGGTCTTTTTTCTAATATATCCTTAGAAGGACATTTAATTTTAGCCAATGATCACTTTGATGCTAAAATCATAGCGCACCGTTTAGATGCACCAGGTTCCTTTTCTTTTTTCACAAAAATATCCAATAGCGACCGTACAGCGAAAATTGATATTTCTACTTATGAGCCGCAGGACGGTATTCTGGCTCATGTCTTTAACATTGAGAAGCATCCTGCATTAAGTTTTTCCATAAAAGGCGATGGTTCTTTTGATGATTTGGTAGTTAAGCTTTCTTTAGAGGCTGATCATCATCTTATTTTAGATGGTAATATTAAGCTTGCAAGTATTTCAGAAGGCTATAGTCTTTCTAGTGAGCTTGTGGGCTCACTTGGATTTTTGATTTCTCCTCAGTATCGTAGTTTTTTTGAATCTGATGTCACGCTGAAAGCAGAAGCGAGAATGACAAAAGAAGGTGCAGTACATCTTGACCATATGGTCATTCAAGGAAAAACAATCAATGTTGTTGCTAATGCTGAAATAATGGCTGATGGATTTTTACGGAGGCTTTTTGTTGATGGTGCAGTGTCTCTTGAAAAGAAAAATGAATTTACTCATTTATCGGTGCTAGAGGATTTAACGCGTGCGGAGAATGTTGCTTTAACCATTGACTATGGTCGCGAAGGGCAATCCTCTTGGAAAGGGCGGTTTGCTGTACATAATTTGAGCAATAAAAATGTACATATTCGTGATGTGATTTTTGATATGGGGGGGGTGAGTGAAAATCTTGATGATGTTGCTTCTCGTCACGTTGGTATTCAGGTTAATGGAACGCTACAGGGAATTACAAAGATTAAGGAGGCATTGACAGAAGATTTAAAACAAACCGTTTATGTACATCTAGATACTGATATTGTTGCTAGAAAACCGATTATGATTCATAATTTTAGTATTATGGCTCAAGATTTTTCTGCTTGGTTAAAAGGAAAAGTAGACCGTTTTATTTTTAAAGGTGATCTCGGTTTAAAAGCACAAGCATTAACACTTTTGGATCTGTTCAGCGAACAGTCATTTTCTGGTAGTGCAGATATTAAAGCCAAAGGAACTGTTGGTTTAATGAATGGTGTTTTTGATCTTCAATTATCAGGAATAGCAGATAACCTGAAGGTAGGTGTTCAATCGTTTGATCGTTTATTCAAAGGAAATCTTACATTTTCAGGTGGGGCTGCTTGGAACAAGACAGATTTAGTTTTGCGTCGTTTTGATTTGAAAAATCAATATGTAAACATACGAGCAAATGGTTATTTTTCAAGTGAAAATGCAAAGATGGATCTGTATGCTCAAATATCTGATCTTGCCAAATTACATCCGAATATGGGTGGTACGATCACAGTCTGGGGTAGTGCTAAAGGGAAAGATAATCTTATAAAACTTAACGCACATACTCATGTTGCTAGAGCACTTTTAATGGGGAAAAATCTCCAGAATACAACATTCACTCTTAAGGCAATTATGGACAATACATCGCCCGTTACTTTGTTAACGGGTTCTGTAAAAGGTGAAGGAGTTTTTGCTAATAAACCATTGTATGTATCTGCTTCTTTCAAAGATTCTAAACAAATTCGACAACTTCAGAATATTAATATAAGGGGAGGGGATGCAAAGATAACAGGAACTCTTTCTCAAACTCTTGAAGGTTTTGTAAAAGGGGCTTTACATATTGATGCTGATGATATTTCAGTGCTTTCTGCTTTGTTGTTGCAAGAAGGTAGTGGAAAAGTAAAAGGGCATGTTATTTTTGACGGGCAAAATGGCAAGCAGAAAGCCAGTCTGAAGGCACATATTGATCATTTGAATTTTGCCAAGAATAAAATTAATAAATTGGCGGTAGAGACTGACATATTTGATCTTTTTGGCTTGTTACAATTTGAAGGTTTTATCAATGCAGAGAATATTCAAACACCTTTTATAGTGATCAATCAGTTAAATGCTCACGCCAGTCACAATAATGGCAAGACGGGTTTTACTGTTAAAGCGATGTTGCATAATGATACCAATGCACAACTTTCCGGTTGTGTAATGGCGGTAAATTTTCCGGAAGGTATAAAACAGGAAATACAGATTAAAAGCATAGATGTGAAACGTTCCAATTTTCACGCGACATTGCCTAAATCGGCTATGATTGTTTTTAATAAAAACGGAATAGAAGTAAAGGAATTAGGGCTTTCTGTCGATGGAGGCCAGATTATGCTTTCAGGTAGTATTCAGGATAGTCTTAATCTAGGTCTTACGATGAATGCATTTCCTGTTGCTTTGGCTAATTTATGGAAATCCGATCTTGGTGCTGTTGGCACTCTAACAGGACAGATCATGATTGATGGTCATTATAAAAATCCAAATGTGTACTATGATATAAAGGGAGAAGGACTGACTACGACTGCTCTTCAAGATAAAAAAATAACGCCTTTTGTGTTTTCTGCTACAGGTAAAACGGTAGACAAAATCCTTACTGTGAATGCAAATTTAACGGGAGAGGGGATGCAAGCACAAACAAAAGGTTCTGTATTTTTAGATACAAATAATCTTGATCTCCATGTCGATTTACAAGAGTTATCTGCGCGGTTGGTTAATGGTTTTATTGAAGGTCAAGCGCTTGGAGGAACAGTAATAGGTAAAATAGATATTGGTGGGTCAATAAAGGATCCATCTGCTTATTTTGAGCTTTCTAGTACAAGTTTGACTGTCGCAACGTATGATGGGCTTATGCCAATAAATGTGAGTGCGCGTGGTTCTTATAAAAAAGCGACATTGCATATTGAGCATATGGTAGCAACGGGAGATAAAGGATTAGATTTTTCCATAAATGGTCCTATTTCTCTAAATGATTTAGAGGCTGGATTAAATATTAAAGGGATAATGCCCCTTGTTTTTATTGATCTATTATTAGCAAAACATGGTGCGCATATAACGGGAACAGCAAAAATTGATACAGTTTTAAATGGTAAACTATCTAAGCCACAACTGGATGGAAAATTTTCTATAGTTGATGGTAGTTTCATTGATTCACAAACAAATTTAGGGTTGAACAATATAAAAATTGAAGGCAAATTTAATGGCAGTCATATTCTTATAGAGAAAGCTTCTGCTGTTTCGTCTGAAGGGGGGAATCTTTCTGCTTCTGGTCATATCACAAATGATCTACAAACGGATTTAGTTATTCATCTTGATCGCGCTAATTATAATGATGGCTCTATGATTTTAGCAACTTTATCAGGCACGATGAAAATGACGGGTGATTTTGTAAATAATCTTGTTGTTGGTGGGGAAGTTACAGTTGAAAAAGCTGAAATTATAGTTCCTGATCATTTTCAAAATGTAAAGTTGCTTGGTATTAAAAATAAAAATTTAACCAAACCGATTCAAAAAACGCTAGAGCGTGCTGATATTAAAAACTATAGCCATAACCGTGATGTCACTAAAAAATCTTCTTCTGTTGTACAGTTAGATATGCGGATTACTGCTCTCAATCAGTTTTTTGTACGTGGGAAAGGTTTGGATACTGAGTTGGGAGGGCGTATTAATCTGACAGGTCCATTGAACGATGTGCATCCAGTGGGTGAATTTCAGATGATTCGTGGACGTTTTGATATTCTTTCACAACGTCTTAGTTTTAATCAAGGACAAGCGAGTTTTAGTGGGAATCTTAATCCTACTGTTTATTTTGTGACTACCAGTAATAGTGGTGATATTAATGTTACTGTCACTGTAAGTGGAACTATTGATAATCTTGGTGTTAATTTTTCTTCACAACCTAATTTACCACAGGATGAGATTTTAGCGCGTTTAATTTTTAAGCGTTCTCTTAGTGAACTATCAGCATTTCAGATTGCTCAGCTTGCGACGGTAGCAGCGGATCTTGTTGGTAATACTAATATATCTTTATTGAATGCTTTACGAACTAAAATTGGACTTGATGATCTTGATGTTATCACTGATGAAAAAGGAAATACAGGTTTACGCCTTGGGCGTTATATACATAATAATATTTATTTAGGCCTTGAAGCGGGAGCGAATGGATTAACAAAGGGAACAATTAATTTGGACATTTCGCGTAATCTCAAAGCAAAAGGCGCCATAGGAAATGAAAAAAATTCTAGTATTGGTCTCTTTTATGAAAAAGATTATTAAAGATTGACGTTTTTAAATTCCACTTTATTAGAATATTTTTGTTTCGAATTGTATATTATGAAGTTTTTTGTAAAAGCTATTTTCCTTTGCCAGCAATTCTTTTGGAGAGCCTTGTTCAATAAGCTGTCCATTTTGTACGACAACAATTTTATGGGCACGAGCAATTGTTGATAGGCGATGGGCAATGATGATTGTTGTGCGTCCTTTTGTGAGTTGATGAAGTGCTTCGTTAATTTGTGCTTCAGTGTGTGAGTCTAGCGCACTTGTTGCTTCATCAAGAATGAGAATTTCGCTATCATGAAGCATTGCTCTGGCGATGGCAAGTCGTTGTTTTTGTCCTCCGGAAAGATTACCACCATTATCGCCTATTTGTGTATCATAACCATTTGGGAGATTCATAATAAAGTCATGCGCATTGGCTGCTTTTGCTGCTTTGATAATGTCGTCATCTCTAGCATTTTCTTTTCCAAGTCCGATATTATATTTAACAGTTCCTTGAAAGAGAAAAGTATTCTGCCCTACGTATGCCATAAGTTTTCGAAGGGAGCGAAATGTGCTGTAGCGAATGTCTTGATCATTAATTAATATGCGTCCCTGTGTTGGATCATAAAGGCGCATGATAAGGTTGATAAGGGTTGATTTTCCTGAACCTGAAGGTCCTACAAATGCTGTCATTTTTCTGGGTTCTATTTCAAGATTGATGTCTTTCAACACCATTTGATTATCTGTATATGCAAAGGAGACATTTTCAAAACGAATAGTCCCTTGTGTTTTTTTCAGATCTTTAGCGTTTTCATGTTCTATAATTGTAAGAGGATAGTCGAGTATTTCAAACATCGTACGTATATTAACCAAGCCAGATTCAATTTTGACACGTACATTTGCAAGTCTTCTTATAGGATCGTTAGCGAGAATCAAAGCAACAATAAAAGCCATTAATTCACCTTGAATACCTGTTCGGTGATTTGCGAGATATCCCGAAAAACAGAGAATACCGGCAATTGCGATACCAGCAAGTGTTTCCGTAATTGGATTGGTAATGGCTTCAAGCTTTGCAATATTATTTGCTTGTTTTTCAGCATCACAAATAGCTTTATTCATGCGTGTTTTCATTAATTCTTCTAATGAAAAAGTTTTGATGACTCGGATACCAACAGTACTTTCCTGTACAATTTTGATTATTTCACTGAGTGAGAAAAGTTCTTTTCTTACGAGTTTGCGAACATGTCTTAAAGCCATTCGAACGCCTAAAAAAATTAGTGGTCCTGCTATTAAGGTAAAGGTGATTAACGCAAAATTTTGAATAAACATAACAAGCAACAAGCCAATAACGGAAAGCAAATCACGCACAAAAGTTGTGATAATGGTATCAATGATATTACGAACTGCTGCGGCGTTGTGGGTTATGCGAACAAGAAGATCAGATGAAGTATTATTTTGGTAAAAGGAGACTCCTTGTTCCATAAAACGCGTATAAATTTTTCGTTGTTGTTCAGCAATGATGCTGTTTCCTGCTTTGCTTAGAAAATAAGTTTGAGCAAAAGTTGCAATGCCTTTGAGAATAAAAATGAAAGCAATGATGCTAGAAGCTAAAATAATCATAGCAAAGTTTTGTGCATCAGTAATATAATTGATAACATCACGCATCATCCAAGCACTTGCTGCAGTTGTACAGGCAATAATAATCATTGAAAAAATAGCTGCACCGTACCAATATACGTGTTTATGAAAATTTTCCCGTAAAAGACGGATAATGATATATTTATCAAAAGAGGAAATTTGTTTTTTAATCATGTAGTGCTTTTACATTTTATCGTTTGCTTTATGCAAGATTGAAGCACTCTCTTAAAGATGTTTAGTCTTTTTTATAAAAAGCATTCTTTTACGATGAGATGCACACTAATCATCAACTTTAAAAAGCACCACAATGTTTTCCTGCGGTGTTTTAAATTATATTTTTGTGTTTAGCTCTTAACTTAGAGTAGATTACACACTCTAAGTTATTTTCTCGCAAACTATTTGGGAGCTATCACCATCATCATCTGACGTCCTTCAAGTTTTGGTTCAGATTCAATTTTGGCGATTTCGCTTGTATCCTCCTTAACCCGCTGAAGGAGCCTTAATCCTAGATCTTGGTGCGCCATTTCACGACCACGAAAACGCAAAGTAATTTTCACTTTATCACCGTTATCAATGAAGCGATGGACAGCTTTAAGTTTGACGCCGTAATCATGGACATCAACATTTGGCCGCATTTTGATTTCTTTGATTTCTATGACTTTTTGCTTTTTACGCGTTTCAGCTGCTTTCTTTTGGGTTTGATATTTCAATTTACCCAAATCAATGATTTTACAGACAGGTGGATCTGCGTTTGGTACAATTTCAACCAAATCAAGCCCAACATCTTCAGCCATAGCAAGCGCTTCTTGTATCGTAACAATCCCCTGATGTTGTCCTTCATCGTTGATAAGCTGAACACAGGGGACTCGAATATCTTGATTTGAACGTGGCCCATCCTTCTGGGTAGGCGTCATTTTAAACGGTCTACGAATGGTTTATGCTCCTTAATTCTGATTCATCTATGGCGTATTAATATACAATTATCTACAGAAAAACAACTAGAATTCCAGCCTTTTTATTATTTGATTTATGGATTTTCGGCATGTATTTTTTATTATAGAGAAAATGTTTTATGGAGGAAAAGAACTGTGAATCAAAATATTTCTTGCCAATTTTTTTCGTTTGAAGATACTGCTCTTGCAGTACGTTATCGCAAAGGCAGTCATTCTCCAGGTTTAGTTTGGCTTCATGGCTATCTATCCGATATGTCAGGGGATAAGGCTATGTTGGTTGATAGTTTTGCTCAGAAGAATGATTTGTCCTGCTTACGTTTTGATTATTCTGGGCATGGAGAATCAGGCGGTGATTTTTTTCAAGGAACGATTTCACGCTGGGTTAAAGAAAGTTTAGCGGTTTTTGAAACTTATTGTGAAGGGCCGCAAATTTTGATTGGTACCTCTATGGGGGGATGGATTGCTCTGAAGCTTGCTATGATACTAGCACAAAGAAATAAGAAGCTTGCTGGTATGATCTTGATTGCGCCGGCTCCTGATTTTACACAAACATTGATAGAATCAGGGTTGGGTCGAAAGGGGTGGAAAATTTTAGAAGAGACAGAGCATATTGAACGATCTGAGATTAGTTATACGGAGCCGGTTCCCTTTACAAAAGTATTTATTGAAGACGGCAGAGACAACTGCGTCATGAGGGGATGCATAGATGTTGGATGTCCAGTCCATATTCTACAAGGGATGGAAGATGTGGAGATACCTTATCAGCATACTATGACCTTACTTAATCATTTGCCTTTGAATGATGTGACATTGACACTCGTTCGTGATGCAGATCATCGCTTTTCGCGTCCGCAAGATTTGGATTGCCTCGAAACGGTATTGAGGTCATTAATTGACCGGATTAATGCGGGAGAAGGGTCGAATTCATTGATGATGAAGATATAATGTATGACCATTTATGAACAGCATTTTATTTTCTCTGATTGCGTTGTGCCTTTACAGGTACGTGAACATAAGCGTGCACGTCGTCTCACATTACGTATTGATGCAAGCAGACAGCGAATTTGCGTAATCACACCACCAGCGATAAGTCTTTGTTCAGTTCAGGCTTTTATTGAAAAGCACCGATTTTGGATTGAAGCGCGTCTTACTCGAGTGTGCGTTTCTTATGAACATTCTTATCTCAAAGAGGGCGCAACGATTCCTTTATTGGGTGTTGCACATACCATAAGACACAGAGCAGGGCGTGGGGTGACGGAAATCATCGCAGGGGATGCGGGACAAGAATCTCAAATTGTCGTTTATGGACAATTAGAATATTTGCCAAGGCGTATTGCTGATGTTTTAAAAAAACAGGCTGCGCTTACTATAACGCCATTGGTTACATATTATGCACATAAAGTAGAGCGTAAAGTGAAGTCAGTTTGTTATAAAGATACTAAAAGCCGTTGGGGATCTTGTTCAATAGATAGGCGGCTCTCTTTTTCTTGGCGTCTTGTTATGGCACCAAAAGAAATTGTTGAGTATGTTGTTGCGCATGAGGTTGCCCATCTCATTGAAATGAATCATGGACCAAAATTTTGGACTCTTTGTGAAAAACTTTGTCCAGAAAGTAAAACATATCGCGCTTGGTTGAAGGAAAATGGTCATATGCTGCAAGCTATCAATTTTCATTCATATCGGTTGGATGAGTCTGGAAATATGAAAAAATCTTGAAGAGAACACCATTTGATGGAACTTTTTGTTGAGTACTTCATTATGCATATGCTTCGTCTATATGGCGGAGGGGTCATTGAAGCCTCAGCACGATTGTCTTCCCCTGCTTGGTTTGCTGAGTGTCTTCAATGTTTTTTCTTTATCTTTTTTGTAATTCAGCTTAATAATTTCTGATAACTCTTAGTTTAGATTGGAAGAGCGCTTATGCCTATCCTTACAGATCCTATTCAGCTATCACAAGCGCTTATCCGTTGTCCTTCTGTGACGCCCCATGAAGCAGGAGCCTTATCAACTTTGGAACAATTTCTAAAAAAGATGGGGTTTAATGTTGAACGCCCCGTTTTTAAGGATAAAAATACAGCGGATGTTGAAAATCTTTATGCCAAGATAGGGAGAGAAGGACTGCATCTTATGTTTGCTGGTCATACGGATGTTGTGCCACCAGGTGTATTGGAAAACTGGACGTATCCTCCTTTTGAAGGTGTAATAAATCAGGGAAAATTATACGGACGAGGTGCTGTTGATATGAAAGGCGGGATTGCTTGTTTTGTTGCAGCATTGGCTCGCGTTCTTAAAAAACATCCCATTAAAGGAATGGTAAGCCTTCTGATTACCGGTGATGAAGAAGGTCCTGCGATCAATGGTACGGTCAAGCTTCTTAAATGGGCAGAACAAAAAGGTGAGAAATGGACCGCAGCTCTTGTAGGAGAGCCAACGAGTGTAAAAACTGTTGGTGATGTGATTAAAATCGGTCGTCGAGGATCAATTTCTGGTATCATTACGGTTAAAGGTTGCCAAGGTCATGTTGCTTTTCCTGAGCGGGCAGCTAATCCATTGCCTTTAGCAAATAAGCTTATTCAAGCATTGACTGAAACTGCTTTGGATCAAGGGACAAAAGATTTTCAACCAAGTAATTTGGAATTAACAACTATTGATACAGGTAATTCCGCAGTAAATATTATTCCTGCGCAGACAACAATCTGTTTCAATATACGCTATAATGATCTTTGGACAAAAGAAACGCTTGTGATGGAAATTGAAAAGCGACTTGCTTCAGTAGAATCAAACAATAACAGCAATCAATTACTCCACTATCAGCTTGAATGGATTCCAAGTTTAGGGAGTGTTTTTGTGACTAAAAATAATAAGCTCATTAAAACTTTGTCCAATGCTATTGAAAGTGTGACAGGAAATATACCAGAATGCTCAACTTCAGGGGGTACTTCAGATGCGCGATTTATTAAAGATTATTGTCCTGTGATTGAGTTGGGTTTACCGGGGCAAACTATGCATAAAGTTGATGAATGTGTGACTCTTGATGCAATGGAAAGTCTCACTTCTATTTATGAGCGTTTTATTATTGATTTTTTTGCATTGAAAAATGAAAGCTTTTAATATCATGGCGCATTAAAGCTATAGAGGGGCTTTAACAGTTTACTTATAATAATATCTATTATGATAGGTTTGTTGAGATAAGTAAGGTGGCTCAAGCTTTTAGTGTTTTATTGACATTCTATGCTGTTGGGAGAAAGAAGATGCAATTATTTCTGACCATATAGCCAGGGGGCATTGCCATTATGATCTCTTTAAGCTGAGATTTGAGCTGTTTCGTTTCTGAGAACGATTCAACGCAGAATGATAGCTTATGTATGTGTATGCAGTCATGATCAAAAAGACAATTTAGATCGTCAAAAACAAGTTCTTGAGCTTTATTGTGCAAGCCAAAATTGAAACTATGAACTTATGGACGATGTAAGATTAGTTTGCGAGTTGGCTTATGATGTAGTCAAGAAGAATGCGTCCTGTGGTTGTAGCTTTTAAGCGCTGGTTTCCTATCATTTCTATGAGTCCTTGTTGTTGTAAATTGATAAGCTTTTCTATTGGTAAACTTTTTGAGCTTAATGTTTCATAGCGCGTAAGATCCAAACCTTCTGAAAGCCGCAAGCCCATGAGTAGCATTTCGTTTGCCTGTTGTTCTATGGTTAGTTGCTCTGTTTCGATACAGCCATGCCCTTTTGTTTCTACCAATTCGAGCCAATGTTCAGGTTTTTTTTCATTGATTGTGACATAACGTTCACGGTTTTCAGTTTGAGAAGAATGAGCTTTTGAAAAGAGAGAAAAATTGTCCGGTGATCGTTTGATAAAGCGTCCGTGTGCCCCTGGACCAAAGCCGGCATATTCATGATAACGCCAGTAAAGAAGATTGTGTACTGATTCAGCACCGAGGAGAGCATGATTAGAAACTTCATAGGCTAGAAGTCCATGCAATGCAGTTATTTCTTGGGTAAGCTGATAGAGGTCTGCTGCGTGTTCTGAAGTAGGGAGGATGAGTTTTCCTGCAGAATGAAGTCGTTTGAAGGCAGTTCCGTCTTCGATAGTTAGCTGGTAGAGAGAAAGATGGTCTGCGGCTAAATCAATAGCTTGAAAAAGTTCACATTTCCATTGTTCAAGTGTTTGTTCAGGACGAGCATAAATTAGATCAAAGGATAGACGTGGAAAGATTTTCCGCGCTAAAGCAATAGCATAAAGCGCTTGTTTCACGTCATGGAGGCGGCCAAGTTTTCGCAGTGCTTTATCATTGAGAGCTTGTACGCCTAAGGACAAACGGTTAACACCTGCCATGCGGTATCCACGAAAGCGCTCTGTTTCCACACTTGATGGATTTGCTTCCAGTGTGATTTCAACTTTATTGTCGATTGTCCATGTTTTGGCGAGTGCGCACAACAAAGCATCAACAGTTTGAGGTGTCATAAGGGAAGGGGTTCCTCCGCCAATAAAGATACTCGTAACATGACGTGGACCTATTTTCTGGTACTGCGTTTTTATTTCGCGTTCAAAGGCGGTGACAAAACGTGGTTGATCAACTCCATGGACACGAACATGTGAGTTAAAGTCACAATAAGGACATTTGGTAGCACAGAAGGGCCAATGAATATAAATACCAAAAGGTTCATTCATGAGAATGCCAAAAGGTTTTCTGCCAAAATCTTAAAAGCGCGTGCGCGATGCGAAAGAGGTGTTTTATCATTAAGTTTCCAACCATGTTTTTGCTCGGTTGACATTTCACCAAAAGTATTTTCATATCCATCTGGTAAAAAAATAGGATCAAAACCAAAACCTTTATCTCCACGTGGAGGCCAAATGAATGTACCTTCAACGCTACCACGGAAATAGTCCGCATATCCATCTGGCCATGCAATGCAAATAACCGATATAAATCGGCCTTTTCGTTGGTTTTTTTCGCGTGCTTTGATTTTTTGCAATTCATTTTCTACTTTTTGCATAGCTTTTGGAAAATTACGTGTACCATCAGGTTGGAGAGCCCAATCAGCCGTATAAACACCTGGTGCACCACCCAATGAATCTATTTCCATGCCAGAATCATCAGATAGGGCAGGAAGCCCTGTCTTTTTTGCAGCTACAAAAGCTTTGATATAGGCATTCTCTTCAAATGTTGTTCCCGTTTCTTTTGGTTCAAGCAGACCGAGTTCTTTTGCTGAGACTGTTGTTAAACCAAAGGGAGCAATCAATGTAGTAATTTCGTGCAATTTGCCGGTGTTATGTGTAGCAATAACGAGTTTTTTTGTTACTATGCTTCTCATATACATTTCTCCAAAAATGAAAAGGGTAGTCATTTTTTATGCTGAGAATCAGCTTAAACGATTATGTGATATGTGTTTTGCTAGATTTTACGAAACATGATTTTTTACTTGTTTATTGATATTCTATTTAAATGAAATCTTTCATATTTTATAAGGATAATGATTAAAGAGACAAAGAGAATTACCTTTCTGTTTTGCGATAGTGTTTTTCATGATAAATATGGAATATATTTTGCACTGCTTTAGATTATTTGACCAGATCTTGGCAAAACTTATATAAAGGGGAAGTATTTTAAAAGTAATGAATGAAAAGTTATGAAGCACAAATTGATTGCTGATGAATTAAAATGTCTTGACAAACGTTCACGTGATATTTTTCGTCATATTGTTGAGGCTTATCTTAATGATGGTGAGCCTGTAGGATCACGAAACCTTTCGCGGCTTTTGCAACAAACATTATCACCTGCGACGATTCGTAATGTGATGAGTGATCTCGAGCATCTCGGTTTGATTTATGCACCTCATGTATCTGCGGGGCGAATGCCAACACAATCAGGTTTACGATTTTTTGTTGATGCATTTATGGAAGCGGGTGATTTGCCAAGCGAAGAGCGCGAGAATATTGAAACGCAAGTCAAAGAGGCTGGTCATGCACAAACAGTTGAGCATTTTCTCATCCAAGCCAGCCAAGTTCTTTCAGATCTTTCACGTGGAGCAGGGCTCGTTTTAGCGACAAAATATGAAGGGACGTTGAAGCATATTGAATTTGTACGTCTTGATAGGGAGCATGCTCTTGCAGTTTTAGTGACGCAAAAAGGTGAGGTTGAAAATCGTATTGTTCATTTACCAGAAGGTGTTACTCATGCTCAATTGACAGAAGCAACGAATTTTCTCAATGCTCATATTCAAGGGCGTACGTTAAGTGAAGCAAAAGAGGAAATTGCACGTTTATGCTCAGAAACGCGTGCAGCACTTGATGATTTATCTCATAATCTTGTTGAAACGGGGTTAGCTCTTTGGGGAGGAGAAGATGCTCATCATAAAATACATCTTATTGTTCGTGGACGGAGCAATTTGCTTGAAGATGTAAAGGCAGAAGAAGATTTAGAGCGATTACGGCATTTGTTTGATGATCTTGAAACACGCGAAAGTATGGCACAACTGCTTGATTTGACGGATGAAGGTTCAGGGGTTCGTATTTTTATTGGTTCAGAAAATAAATTGTTTTCGCTTTCTGGTTCCTCTTTAGTTGTGGCGCCTTACTGTAATTCACAACAAAGAGTTATTGGCGCTTTGGGTGTCATTGGACCAACACGACTTAATTATGCAAGGATTGTTCCCATGGTTGATTACACAGCTCAACTTGTATCACAGTTATTGCGTTAAAACGACTAAGTGATATTTTATGTAGATACTCATTGTATAAGATACATAAATACCTCTTGATTTTTGTTTGTAAAATTTCGATATCGAGAGTAACAAATCTTATGAAGGAATGGAATTTTATGTCTGATGGAAAAAACAAATTTACTGACGCTTCATTGGAGAATTGCGATTTAAAAAATTCAGCTGATCGTAGTGCTCTGAAACAAGCTGCTGATGAATTGTTAAAAGCGCATGAAGCAGAAACTTGTACAGAGATTGAAGAGGAAGGCAATGAGTGTGTTGATCCCTTAACTGTTTTGCGGGGGGAAAATCAAGAACTGAAAAATCAGCTTTTACGTTTAGCTGCGGATATGGAAAATCTCCGGCGTCGTACCGCGCGTGATGTAGCTGATGCAAAGGCTTATTCAATAGCAAATTTTGCGCGTGATATGTTATCTGTCTCTGATAATCTTAATCGTGCTTTGGAAGCTATTCCAGAAGGTGCGCGGGAGAATGATGCTGGTTTAAAAACATTAGCTGAAGGTGTTGAGATGACTGAGCGTGCAATGATAGCAGCGCTGGAACGTCACGGGGTACAGAAAATTTATCCAGAGGGGCAAAAGTTTGATCCTCACTTTCATCAAGCGATGTTTGAAATTCCTAATTCTGATATGCCAGATAATACTGTTCAGAAAGTTGTTCAGGCAGGATATATTATTGGTGAACGCGTTCTTCGTCCCGCTATAGTTGGTGTAGCCAAAGGGGGCGTGAAAGAATCCTCTGCCGAATGAATTTGATTCGGTTTTAAATATACAGTTTTACCGTGAGGCTATGATACTGATGTGTAGCCTCACATTTTCAGAGTATTTAGCAGAAAGAGTGCAAAAGGGTATTTAAAAGTCCCTCTATAGCTGAAGTTTTCATCTTTCTTTTACAATATAGGGGTCATCGCTCATGGTAGGTGGCAATAACAATAAAACAAGATGATTGATTTCAAAAGGAGAAAATGAAAAATTGCCTGGAGAAGACAGGTAAGAGAGAAGATTCTCAGGTTTAATATTGAGTAATTGCGCAATTGTGATATGTGAAATAAACGCGTTTTCATCAGGAGTTAATCCTAAACAGCTTTGAATAGATTGAATTTTTTCGTGAAAAGAGCTGAGAATTTACAAGGTTCACCCCAGACAACAAGAGAATGGTGAGCTTCTTTTGAACTAAAAATTTCAAAACGATTTCCACATAGCACAAAAAGGAGAGCTTTATTGTGTCAAAAGCAGATATAAGTTCACTTTCTATAGCATTTTCAATATCACCAAAAAAAGATAATATAATATGAAAGTTTTGTGAATTAATCCACTGCGTTTTGGTAGGCTGGTTTGCAGCGATATGAGTGTGTTTATCATTCTTTGAGGGATCTGAAGAGCACTAAAAAAACGGGATATGATATTTCCTTACGATGAAAAGACGCCACTGCGAATGCGACAGCCAATAAGGTAAGAATGAAGTACATCGCTAAGAGTAAGGTGATAGTGCAGATAAAAAATGTCTATAAAATGGCTAGCATAATTATATATATGAATTCATAAAGCTAATCTTAAGAGAGTGATCACAATGTCAATGAGAGTAGCGCTTGTGTGAATTATATGGTCAAATTTGCTATGAGAGGGTTGTCTAGTAGCTTTTATTTTCAATGTTGTAGATATAGCTTAAAAACAAATAGGGTTATGATGAGATCATTTTACATTTATCAAAAGCAGATTTTAAGTTGTTCTAATATATTATAGTTATCTTTTTTCTATAATTAGTATTGTGTAGTATGAGGGGCATAGTACAGTGATAGTTATAATGTTCAACAAACCATTTGAATGAAATTAATTCTGCTGAGAAAGGAAGTTAAGTGAGACATTTATGCACAACATAACGACCACCAACTCTTATATCTACGAGAATTGTAACGCTAAAAGCATCTTATTCGTAATGAGTACAAGTACTAGTGTTACTAGCAGAAAAACGAGAAACCAATCACAATAATAACATAAAAAAGACACTCTTTTTCCCCTAGAGCAATCATGTTTTTTGCGAAAAGTTCTAATTTTCCTCTCCAAATTTATTGTTGATAAGTTTTTCAATAGCGTCGAGAGCATCAATTGCTTCTGGTCCAGAAACGTGAATAGTTACGTAACAACCAGGTAAAGCAGCTAACATCATGAGTCCCATAATCGATGAGCCGCCAACAATTTTTCCATCCTTTTCAACTTCAACAATGGCGTTGAAATTGTCAACTGTTTGTACAAATTTCGCAGAAGCACGTGCGTGCAATCCACGTTTATTACAGATATTGAAATGGCGACTTAGTGTAGTTAGTGTAGATGGAAGAGTGTCTTTATAAAGCATCAATGTTAATTTCCGCTATAAAATCATACTGGAACATTAATATATTTGCGCCCTGCTTCCTGTGCTATTCTTAAAGCCTCTGTTAAGGAAATATCAGGGCATTGGCGAATAGAAATCAGTTTAATGAGCATTGGTAAATTAACACCTGCAATCATTTCAACGCGTCCTTTTTCAATAACAGGAATAGCCATATTTGATGGTGTTCCACCGAACACATCCGTTAATATGATTACACCATGATTTGTATCTGTAGAGGAAACTGCGGCTGCAATATCACCTCGGCGTTGATCAATATCATCATCAGGGTGGACACATATTGTTGCGAATTTTTCCTGTGTTCCAACAACATGTTCCACAGCATGTAGAAATTCAATAGCCAGCTCACCGTGCGTTACAAGCACGAGTCCAATCATTTTACACAAACTCCTGTTAACTAAAGATCCAACATATAGTGAGCATATGGTGGAAAGGGTATTTTACAAGGCTTTCCTCTGCTGCCAAGAAAAATTTGCAAAAAAAAGGCAAAAATAGTGATTTTTTTTCTTTTTTTTTAAATTAGACAGATTTCAACCATATTTTTCTAAAAAAGAATGCTTCAATGGCCTGACAAATAGCCGTACAATCTGCCTCATGAAGGCTAGGAAGTTTTAAAAGAGGAATGTGTATATCTGCAAATTGGAACGTTTGATTTGTAGAAAAACGTTCATACTCAGGACCAAGAAGAATAACACAATCAATAACTGTTTGTTTTTCAAACTCTATTGTATAAAGCCCAACGCCGCGAATTTCTATACCACCCTGCAAACCTTCTGGAGTGTATCCGTAAAGTTTTCCATTTTTCACACAGAGCATTGTATAATCATCACTGATAAGTTTTGCTTCACGGTTTGACCAACCAGCACGGTCAAGCAAAGAAAGAGTAAGAGTTGACTTTCCTGAACCAGATGGTCCTATAATCAATAGCCCTTTCCCTCCTAATTGGAGGCAATTTGCATGCAGTATTTCATTTTTTGTTGTCATGCCTTTTGCTTTGGATAAAAGGTTTATTTTGCAAAGGGAAGTCTGATAATAAAACGTGCACCAGTTTTACTATTTTCAATTTCTGGGTCAACAATATTTTCAGCTGTAATTGTCCCATTATGCGCTTCAATGATTTGCCGACTGATAGAAAGGCCGAGTCCAGAGTTTTGTCCAAAAGGATCTTCGTTTGGTCGATCAGTGTAGAAGCGTTCAAAAATGCGCTCAACATTCTCTGAACGAATACCAGGACCATTATCTTCAATGGTTAAGATGAGGGTTGAAGCATGGCTCTTCATAGTTATACAAATTTTACCACTATCGTGGGGAATAAAAGAACGTGCATTTTCAATGAGATTGGAAATCACTTGACCGAGACGGAGTTCATGTCCCATAATAAGATAGGCTTTTCCATGAGGACGTGGAATAATATTAAGGCTAATATCAATGGTTTGCCTATTACGGTATATTTCATGAACAGCGTGCACAAGACTTTCTAAAAGCAATGTCATATCGACAATCTGCGCGGTTTCACGTGCAAGCTCTGCATCTAGCCGTGAGGCATCAGAAATATCGGTAATCAAACGGTCAAGACGACGCACATCATGTTGAATAATTTCTAACAACTGTTCTTGTGCTTCTTCATTTTTAGCTAGCGGGAGAGTTTCAACAGCACTACGAAGTGAGGTTAGCGGATTTTTTAATTCGTGGCTTACATCAGCAGCAAAACGTTCAATAGCTTCAATACGCATATAAAGGGCATTGGTCATATCACGTATAGAAGCAGAAAGATGGCCAATTTCATCTTCGCGTTTTGAGAAATCAGGAATTTCTACGCGCTTATTGTTGCCATTGCGTACACGGATAGCAGAGGCAGATAATTTACTTAATGGGTGAGCAATTGTATGGGCTAAAAATAGGGAAAGTACTAAAAGTACGCTTCCAACAACGAAAAAGACTTTAAAAATAACTAGTCTTTCACCTTGTACAATGTTATCAATATCTGATCCAATTGTTGAAAGAAGAAGAGCTCCTACTACAGCACGATAGCGTTGAACCGGTACAGCAACAGAAACGATTAAATGACCTTGCTTATTACGTCGTTTAGCGGTAGCAAGAGATCCATTAAGTGCTCGGTAAACTTCTGGATAAGCAATATCATTATTTTGTTTTTGTTCTCTATCAAGAGTAATGTCATTACCGTACAGTGCACTTGAAAACCATGAATAGGTACGTTCCCATAGGTTCTGTTCAGTTTTAAGTGGAGGTAGGTCATAGCTGAAAACTTCGCCATTAGAATAAAGAACACGCGAATCAAGAATCAAGGTGGCATCACGATCATAGATACGTGCCCTTGTTGTTTTTGGTGTGATAAGGCGTCGTAAAAGAGGGGCAACTTGTTCAGGATTAATCGGAAAATCCCAAGAATCAATTGATTGAGGTGCGGGTGTTATGCTTTCTCCAGCTTGTAATTCTAGAAGTTTTTGGGGGTCAATGAGAATAGAATTCTTATCCACTGTTGCAGAAGCAGCAATGGCTCCAGCAATAATTTTTCCTTGGGTGCATAAACTTTTGATTTTCGCTTCAATCAAACCGTCGCGAAATTGATTAAGATATAAAATTCCTGTAACTAGAATAGCAAGAGCTGCAATGTTTAAAATAACAATGCGGCGCGTCAAACTAGAAAAAAGTAATTGTCTGAGGAGGCGTTGTATCCGAAAAAGAAAGCGTACAAGCGTAGAAAATAGCCTTGAAGAAGTGCCCTTTGATGTTTTTTTTGTAGAGTTTCCATTTGCGTATTTTTTGTCATTGATTTGATTGCCATTCAAATTTTTGCGACAAAACAGTTTTACACCTCGTGGAAACGATAACCTACACCATAAAGTGTTTCAATCATTGCAAAATCATCATCCACTTGTTTAAATTTTTTACGCAGACGTTTGATGTGACTATCAATGGTACGGTCATCTACGTAGACTTGATCACTATAGGCAGCATCCATTAAAGCATCACGACTTTTCACAACTCCTGGTCTTTGTGCTAATGTTTGGAGAATTAAGAATTCTGTAACAGTTAAGATAACAGGTTTATCTTTCCATGTACAAGTATGGCGTTCTTGGTCCATCACAAGATCTCCACGCTTAAGCGAAGAAGCAGGAGAGGCTCCCGTTGCGAGTGGTTGATTACGCGCATTGGAACGGCGTAAAATAGCTTTTACTCGTTCAATAAGAAGACGTTGAGAGAAAGGTTTAGTGATAAAATCGTCAGCTCCCATTTTAAGACCAAACAGTTCATCAATTTCGTCATCCTTAGAAGTAAGGAAGATAACAGGAATATCAGATTTTTGACGTAATCGACGCAAAAGCTCCATACCATCCATTCGGGGCATTTTAATATCAAAAATAGCTAAGTGTGGAGGATGTAGCGTGAGGCCTTTGAGTGCAGATGCTCCATCTGTATAGCTTTCAACGCGATAGCCTTCTGTTTCAAGAGCAAAAGACAAAGATGTCAAAATATTACGGTCATCATCAACAAGTACAATCGTTTGTGTGATTGTTGGATTATCCTTCATGGCTTCTTAGACCTTTCTATTGCTATAGCAGCAAATCACCTACACTATTTATATGGGAGTTCACATTTTTTTTGCAAAACAAATGTGATACAAATAATAGCAGAATAAAAAACCTTTCATTTTTATGATAAAAGCTTGTTTTATATTTGTAATTTTATAATGCTTTTGCCTGCATTAAGATCCCTTCATACAGGATAAAATTTTCATTTAGGCACTTTTTATCAAGATTTATGATAGTTACTGTCCCAAAATTGAACATGTTTGTTGTTGATTGTTGAAGTTTAAGAAACTCTCCTATCTGTTTTAAGAGCAAAGAAAATAGTGTGGTGACATATGTGCAAAGAATTTGCCTCCACTACACGAAAGGAGGTTATAATGGGATTTTTTAATTTTATTAAAACGGTTGGTGAAAAGCTTGGTATAGGGGATCATGAGCCAGACGAAAAAGATTTTAAGACTGCGTTTGATAATTTTAAGCTTGGTGCAGAAAAAGTGAATATTCGGGTTGAAAATGGTAAAGCTATTTTGAGTGGCGAGGTTCCAGACAGGGAAACACTTGAAAAAGCGCTTTTAGTTGTTGGCAATTCGCAAGGTATTTCGTCTGTTGATATTGATCAATTAAAGATTGTGGATAGTACACCTATGAAAGCCTCTCACTTTTATGAGGTAAAATCTGGTGATAATCTTTGGAAAATTGCTGAAGAAGTTTACGGAAAAGGGCATGGTGATAAAAATACATTCATTTTTGAAGCCAATAAGCCGATGCTGAAATCGCCAGATAAAATTTATCCTGGTCAAGTTTTACGTATTCCTGAAATTGACAGATCTTAATCAAGCAGAAGATAATTTTTTATGGTGTATGTTCTGCGGTGTTAGATAAAAATGAGAAGCGTGAGAATTTCTCCACACTTCTCATTTTATTATGTTACAAAGTTGATTTAATTGTGATGAAAAAGTTTAGTCAGTAGGAACAAACTTGGGAGATGTTTTCATAGCTTTTACAGAGAATTCAATATCAATTGTACCAGCTTTTTCAAATACTAATTTTGCGCCAATTTTGTCTCCTAATTTAAGTGGCTGTGCAAGTCCTACGAACATGATATGATTTCCACCGGGTTTGAGTGTAATTTCACCATTTCCTGGAATTTCAATACCATTGTGCATTTTTTCCATTTTCATAATATCATTCACAACTTCCATGGAATGAATTTCTGTTGTATGTACTCCATTTGCTAAGACGGATACCAAACGATCCGGCGTATTGCTGTGGTTAATAATGTACAAATAACCACTACCAATTTTTATCCCTCTAGGTGTTTCACGTGTCCAAGGGTTAATAATTTCTATGTCACCAACTTTATATTGTTGTGCTACTGCGGGTAGGGACATGAAAGAAAAGAGAAAAGCCCATGCGACATTTGTGATAATCTTTTTGAGTGGATGGTATGCATGAACAGGATCTTTAGACATAAAATTTCTGATTCTTTTAGCGATAAATGTTATCATTGATCTACCCTCCTTTTTTAGATTCATTGTTTGAATGCTTTGTTTATTTTTAGCAGAGTTTTTGTTCAAAATAAAAGGGAGAATTGCTTGCATCATAATATGCGGATAGATTTTTATGAGTCTATTTGTTTAGAGGATAAAGAGAAAGCCTAAATATGTCATGTATTTGCAAATTTAAAAAGTATTCAGATAAGAAGATTTGTTTAGATCTATGTTAAAGCGTAACTTTTGATCAGCAGTGCACAATGAAGCAATGAAGAACAGAACTGTTAAGAGTATATTGATAGATAAAACTTTTTAAAAGCTATCATGTAAATATCTCATGGAGCTGAGAGATTAAGGACTAGGGAAGCTGTTTGTTTATGGACTTTTATTATTTTTAGTTTTTATAGATTGGTATGTTGATGAGAATTTTAAGAAGGCTATGTTATGATCCCATGTTTTCCTTTCGTAAATGGAATGTTGGTACACAAATAAAATGCCTATTTTGAAGAAAAATTTTATTTTAGAGATGTTTCTCTCATTATTCTCTTGTAGGGATAAGAACCGGTTCTTATATACCAAGCAACAGAGCTTGTTACGACTTTCAATTTATTGTTTGTGTAAAATGAAAAACGGGCTTTGAGTTTGATCAAGGAGCTGTCTGGTAAGATGCTTGATGAAGGTTGAGGCAGTTTGCTGAATGGAGATTATAATATGGCAAAAGTAATTGGTATTGATTTGGGAACCACTAACTCTTGTGTTGCTGTTATGGATGGCAAAAACGCAAAGGTTATTGAAAATTCAGAAGGAGCGCGGACAACACCTTCTGTTGTTGCTTTTACTGATGGAGGTGAGCGGCTTGTTGGGCAACCGGCTAAACGGCAAGCAGTTACAAATCCTGAAGGGACAGTTTTTGCAGTTAAACGTCTAATTGGGCGGCGATTTGACGATCCTATGGTCGAAAAAGATAAAACGCTTGTACCTTACAAAATTGTAAAAGGTGATAATGGTGATGCATGGGTTGAAGAAGCAGGTAAGAAATATTCTCCGTCGCAAATTTCAGCTATGATTTTGCAAAAAATGAAAGAAACGGCTGAATCTTATCTTGGTGAAAAAGTTGAGCAAGCGGTTATTACAGTTCCCGCTTATTTTAATGATGCACAACGTCAAGCAACTAAAGATGCGGGTAAAATTGCTGGGCTTGAGGTTTTGCGTATTATCAATGAGCCTACAGCTGCTGCTTTAGCATATGGTTTGGATAAGAAAGATGGAAAAACCATTGCTGTTTACGATCTTGGTGGCGGTACATTTGATATTTCTGTGCTTGAAATCGGAGATGGCGTTTTTGAAGTAAAGTCAACCAATGGAGATACATTTTTAGGTGGTGAAGACTTTGATATGCGTTTGGTTGGTTATTTTGCGGATGAATTCAAGAAAGAGCAAGGGATTGATCTGAAAAATGATAAGCTGGCGTTGCAGCGTTTAAAAGAAGCAGCAGAAAAAGCAAAGATTGAACTTTCTGCTTCACAGCAAACAGAAATTAATTTGCCATTTATTACAGCAGATCAATCGGGTCCCAAGCACTTAACAATGAAATTGACTCGAGCAAAATTTGAATCTCTGGTTGATGATTTGGTTCAGCGTACTATTGAGCCCTGTAAGGCCGCACTAAAAGATGCAGGACTTAAAGCTGGTGAAATTGATGAAGTTGTTTTAGTGGGTGGTATGACTCGTATGCCCAAAATTCAGGAAGTGGTGCAAAGCTTCTTTGGTAAGGATCCACACAAAGGTGTTAATCCTGATGAGGTTGTTGCAATGGGTGCTGCTATCCAAGGGGGTGTCTTGCAGGGCGATGTAAAAGACGTATTACTCTTGGATGTGACACCTTTGTCTTTGGGTATTGAAACGCTGGGTGGAGTTTTTACCCGTCTCATTGAACGAAACACCACTATACCAACTAAAAAATCACAAGTTTTCTCAACGGCTGATGACAATCAAAATGCTGTAACTATTCGTGTTTTCCAAGGCGAGCGTGAAATGGCTAATGATAACAAACTATTGGCTCAGTTTGATCTTGTTGGTATTCCACCGGCGCCACGTGGTGTTCCTCAGATTGAGGTTACTTTTGATATTGATGCGAATGGTATTGTAAATGTTTCTGCCAAGGATAAAGGGACAGGTAAAGAACATCAGATTCGTATTCAAGCATCGGGTGGTTTGAGTGATGCTGACATTGAAAAAATGGTAAAGGATGCGGAAGAGCATGCGGCTGAGGACAAAAAGCGTCGTGAAGGTGTTGAGGTGAAAAATCAAGCAGAAGCTCTTATTCATTCAACGGAAAAATCGTTGACAGAATATGGCGATAAGGTATCTGCTGAAGATAAAGAACAGATTGAAACCGCGATATCTGATTTGAAGTCTGCACTTGATAGCGCAGATACTGGAGAAGTAACTACAAAAATGCAGAAATTAGCAGAAGTCAGTATGAAACTTGGACAGGCTATGTATGAATCTTCACAAGCAGAAACAAGTAGTACTGAAGCAGATGATACTACAAAGAATGATGATATTGTTGATGCTGATTTTGAAGAAGTTAATGATAAGAAGAAGTAGTGTAAGTAAATGCGTTAATTACTTGATAAACCCAGCCTTTGAAATATAAGGCTGGGCTTTATTATGTGAGATTAGTTGCAATTTTTTTGCTAAAATATAAATTGAAAGCAAATGTTATTCTTAAAACGGATGACAATAAATTTATCAGGAATACATGATGAAGATTGATTATTATGAAATTCTTGGCGTGACCCGTGAATGTGATGATAAAAAACTAAAATCTGCTTTTCGTAAGTTGGCGATGCAATATCATCCTGATCGGAATGCGGGGGATAAAGAAGCAGAGCGTAAGTTCAAAGAAATTGGTGAAGCCTATGAAGTTCTCAAAGATCCTCAAAAACGCGCTGCTTATGATCGATTTGGCCATGCAGCTTTTGAGAATGGTGGCCGAGAGGGAGCAAATCCCTTTAGTGGTTTTGCTTCTGGTGGTGGATTTGCCGATATTTTTGAAGACTTTTTTGGCGAAATTATGGGGGGAGGGCATCGTAAGCGCAGTGATGGCCGTGAGCGTGGTGCAGATCTGAGCTATAATATGGAAGTAACCTTAGAAGAAGCATTTTCGGGAAAAACCGCGGAAATTACTATTCCCAGTTCTGTTATTTGTGATGCTTGTGAAGGATCGGGGGCGAAAAAGGGCTCTAAACCACAAGTTTGTGGGATGTGTCATGGGGCTGGACGTGTGCGTGTTGCGCAAGGCTTTTTCTCTATTGAGAGAACATGCCCTACATGTCATGGACGTGGTGAAACAATTACCGATCCATGTCCAAAATGCCAAGGGACAAGACGAGTAGAAAAAAATCGTTCATTGAGCGTGAACATTCCAGCTGGTATTGAAGATGGTACACGTGTTCGTCTTTCTGGTGAGGGAGATGCCGGCATTCGTGGTGGACCTAGTGGTGATCTTTATATTTTTCTTTCCATTAAACCACATGAATTTTTTCAACGAGATGGGGCAGATCTTCACTGTCGTGTTCCTATTTCAATGGTTACAGCTGCTTTGGGAGGCGAATTTGAGGTTTCCGATCTTGATGGTGTTAAAGCGCGTGTTAGAGTTCCAGAGGGGACTCAAAATGGTCGCCAGTTTCGCCTTAAAGGCAAGGGAATGCCCATGTTACGCCAACAAGCAAGAGGTGATCTTTATATTCATATCACGATTGAAACACCGCAAAAATTGACGGAAGAACAACGTAAATTGTTGCAAGAATTCGAGAAAATTTCAAATCACGAAAACTCGCCACAATCGCATGGTTTTTTTGCACGTATGAAAGAATTTTTTGAAAATATTTCTGGTCAAAATTAATAAAAGCCTATCAGGATGAATGCTCGTTAAAATGAATAAGGTGGAAAGTGTGCACTTGAAAGACTATTAAAAAAAATTGCTTATTGTGCAAAAGTTTTTGGAAAGCTTAACATTCTCTTTTGTGTTGATTTGTATGTTTTATTTCATAGCTCCACGGAAAGATTTTTTTAGGGAGCTATGAGATTTAGATGATAGTTTATTTTTGTGATAAGACGTTGAAAATATAAACAATATTCTTAGTGTTATTAACAGAAATGGTAATTTTCATTTTATGATCAGATGAATTTTGTTAAAGAGTATTTTAGTTTTTTATTATGTCTTGTTAGTGCTATCAATGGATAGTTTTCATTATCACGAGAAAGTTCAGTATGTTTAGTAATGTTGTAGATGACTTTAAGTAAGTTTGTATGTTCGAGTAAGGGGGCGATGCTAAATTTATGCTGGCAAGTTCCTTTGAAGTATTTCTGTTTTCCATAGTATGTATTATGGGGGAATTTTTGTCTTATTTTAGCAATATGGCAGTTAATTATTTACTATGATAAGAAATTTAGCTTTTATCTTCCAAAACTGGAAGTTGTATAGATTCGTCTTCTTGTAAAAGCTTCTCCTATAGGATAGGACTATTTAATTGAAAATGTGATATAGCTTAAAAGTTTCTTTAATAAATTCTGCTGAAATTTTATATCTAAGGGTATAGGATGATAACGTTTTGTACGCCTATTTTGTTCAATGTTTCGATTTTAATTTTTAAAGAATCAATCTTTGCCTCATCTTTTTATTATTTTGTTTGTGATTTTAAGGAAAATTGACGATTTTCGAGGATGGATAGAGTAGAATTTATTTTCACTTTTTTAAACTCCATTTGAGAGATGCTAAAGAGCGATAAGGAGATTCTATTTAATGGATGATGTGAAAAATGGTGCTGCAGATGTTTTTAAACAACAAGCAGCATTTTTATCGTCTGCTTTGCCATACATGCAAAAATACGAAAATGAAACGGTTGTTGTGAAATATGGCGGTCATGCTATGGGTGATCCTGCTTTAGGGCGTGCATTTGCGCGTGATGTTGCCCTGTTAAAACAATCAGGCATTAACCCCGTTGTGGTTCATGGTGGAGGTCCTCAAATTGCTAAAATTTTAATGAAAATGGGAATTGAATCACGATTTGAAAATGGTTTACGCGTAACCGATGAGAGGATCGTTGAAGTTGTTGAAATGGTTTTGGCGGGTTCCATCAATAAAGAAATTGTTGCTCTTATTAATGCTGAAGGTGAATGGGCAATAGGGCTGTGTGGTAAAGATGGCAATATGGTTTTTGCTGAAAAGGCTTATAAAACTGTGGTTGATCCTGATTCGAATATTGAACGTGTTTTAGATTTGGGATTTGTCGGTGAGCCTGTTGAAGTTGATCGCACATTGCTAGATCTTTTAGCGTGTTCTGAAATGATTCCTGTTCTCGCTCCTGTAGCTCCGGGTCGCGATGGCAAAACTTATAATATCAATGCGGATATTTTTGCTGGATCTATTGCCGGTGCTTTGGAAGCCAAACGCCTTTTATTTTTAACGGATGTGCCTGGTGTATTGGATAGTGGCGGAAATCTTTTAAAGGAATTGACCATTTCGGAAGCTGAAAATCTCATAAAAAATGGAACAATTTCAAATGGTATGATTCCAAAAGTACAGACTTGTATACAGGCTCTTCAAAATGGCGTTGAAGGTGTGGTTATCTTAAATGGTAAAACTCCCCATTCTGTCCTGTTAGAACTGTTTACTGAACAGGGAGTCGGAACGCTTATCGTTTCATGAGATGTACAGGATAAATTGGAGGATAAAATCTTTCATGGTTAATATAAAACAGTTGAAATACCCTTTATTAAGCAAACAGGAATTGGCATTATTTGCAGCAACAATATTGTGGGGCATTACATTTTTAGTGATTCATATTGCAGTAGGCTATAGTGGTCCCCTCTTTTTTGTTGGATTTCGTTTTATTGTTGCTTCGCTTATGTGTGGGATAATTTTTGGACGTTCTATGAAAGGTTTAACAACTTATGAAATTTTTGCAGGAATGGCTATTGGCTTTGGCATGTTTCTTGGATATGCTTTGCAAGCTGCAGGGTTGCAAACAATTATCAGTAGTCAGTCGGCTTTTATCACTGCGCTTTATGTGCCAATGGTTCCAATATTGCAATGGATTGTTTTTAAGAAACCTCCCCGTTTAGCTAGTTGGGTTGGAATTATTTTTGCTTTTATTGGGCTTATGTTTATTTCTGGACAAAAATTAGATAGGCTTGATTTTTCAAGAGGTGAAATTTTAACGTTGTTAGGCGCTTTAGCAATTGCTGGAGAAATTATGCTCATCGGATTTTTTGCCAGCAAGGTTGATAGCCGGCGCATAACAATTATACAGTTATTTTTTGGTGGTCTTTTTTCATTTTCTTTTATGCCTTTGATGGGTGAAAGCATTCCTGAATTTTCATGGATATGGTTGAGTATTGGTATAGGGTTGGCATTGATGAGTGCTATCATTCAATTGGCAATGAATTGGGCACAAAAATCTATTTCGCCTACGCGTGCAACACTTATTTACGCAGGTGAGCCTGTATGGGCTGGTATAGTTGGGCGTTTAGCTGGTGAGCGTTTATCTTCTTTAGCTTTATTTGGTGGGTTATTGATTCTGATTGGGATTATTGTAGCTGAATTACAACCTTCACAATGGCGTAAAAAAGATAAAATTATTGAAAAAATTGATTAATTTGGCATTTTTCTTGTTGGAATTTTATTTTTGAGCGAACAAAAGCTTCATTTTTTAGGTTATGAGAATTGGTCTTTGCGTTTTGTACTATTCTTTGCTAAATCGCCTCCTATGACAATAAATCGTAATTATATCCGTAATTTTTCCATTGTGGCTCATATTGATCATGGAAAGTCAACTTTGGCTGATCGTTTGATTCAAATGACAGGGGGGCTTGAAACACGAGAGATGAAAGAGCAAGTGCTTGATTCCATGGATATTGAGCGTGAACGTGGGATTACTATTAAGGCACAAACGGTACGTTTACATTATAAAGCAAGGGATGGTAAAACCTATATTTTAAATCTTATTGATACACCTGGTCATGTTGATTTTGCTTATGAGGTTTCGCGCTCATTGGCAGCTTGTGAAGGTTCACTTTTGGTGGTAGATGCAAGCCAAGGTGTAGAGGCGCAGACGTTGGCGAATGTTTATCAAGCTATTGATAATTCTCATGAGCTGGTTGTTGTGCTCAATAAGGTTGATCTTCCTGCGGCAGAACCTGAGCGTGTTAAAGAACAAATTGAAGATGTGATTGGCATTGATACATCGAGAGCAGTAGAAATCTCGGCCAAGACAGGATTGGGGGTTCCAGATGTTTTAGAGGCAATTGTAACACAATTGCCTGCTCCACATATTGGAGATGTTACAAAACCTTTGAAAGCAATGTTGGTTGATAGTTGGTATGATAGTTATCTTGGTGTCATTGTTTTAGTACGCGTAATAGATGGGATCTTAAAAAAAGGTCAAATCATTCGTATGATGGGTACAGGGGTAAAATATCCAGTTGAACGTGTTGGAGTCTTTACCCCAAAAATGATCCAAGTTGATGAATTAGGACCAGGAGAGATTGGCTTTATAACGGCTTCTATTAAGGAAGTTGCTGATACACGGGTTGGTGATACCATTACGGAGGAACGCCGCTCTTGTGAAGAAGCATTACCTGGGTTTAAACCTGCGCAACCAGTTGTATTTTGTGGGCTTTTTCCCATTGATGCTGCTGATTTTGATGATTTACGTACAGCCATGGGCAAATTACGTTTAAATGATGCTAGTTTTTCTTTTGAAATGGAGACATCGGCAGCACTGGGTTTTGGTTTTCGTTGTGGTTTTTTAGGGCTTCTCCATCTTGAAATTGTTCAAGAACGATTAGAACGCGAATTTAATTTGGATTTAATTGCGACAGCACCTTCGGTTGTTTATCGCATGAATATGAATGATGGTTCTGTTAAGGAATTACACAATCCAGCGGATATGCCTGATATTGTTAAAATTTCTACTATTGAAGAACCATGGATTCGGGCGACAATCATGACTCCTGATAACTATCTTGGATCGATTTTAGAGCTTTGCCAAGAACGACGTGGGTTACAGGTTGGTTTATCGTATGTTGGTACACGTGCAATGGTGACTTATGATTTACCACTGAATGAAGTCGTTTTTGATTTTTATGATCGTTTAAAGTCAATCTCAAAGGGTTATGCTTCTTTTGATTATCAAATGACGGATTATGCAGAGGGCGATTTAGTTAAAATGTCTATTTTGGTGAATGGAGAGCCTATTGATGCATTATCGATGCTTGTTCACCGTACTATTGCAGAAAAGCGTGGACGTTCTATGTGCGAAAAACTGAAAGATCTTATTCCTCAGCATATGTTTCAGATTCCAGTTCAAGCAGCGATTGGTGGTAAAATCATTGCGCGGGAAACAATTCGTGCTTTGCGTAAAGATGTAACAGCTAAGTGTTACGGGGGAGATGTGACGCGTAAGCGCAAACTTTTAGAAAAGCAAAAAGAAGGCAAAAAGCGAATGCGTCAATTTGGGAAAGTAGAAATTCCGCAATCAGCTTTTATTGAAGCACTTAAAATGAACAAATAATGAAAAAAGAAGGAGAATTCTCCCTCTTTGAGTGGGCTTTTGTATTTTATGACCTGGTTCAAATTTCTAAAAATACTTTTTAATCGCGCAACAGGTCATTAATAGATGTTTTTTCTCGCGTTCTTTGGTCAACACGTTTTACGATGACAGCGCAATAAAGGTTGGGACCAGCTTCACCATTTGGTAATGGTTTTCCAGGGAGGGAGCCTGGGACTACGACAGAATAGGCAGGTACTTCACCTATAAAAACTTCGCCTGTTATACGATCAATAATCTTTGTGGATTTTCCAATAAAAACTCCCATCCCTAAAACTGCACCTTCACGGATAATGCAGCCTTCAACAACTTCAGAGCGTGCACCGATAAAACAATGATCTTCAATAATCGTTGGGTTTGCTTGTAGCGGTTCTAATACGCCTCCAATACCAACACCGCCAGAAAGATGAACATGTTTGCCAATTTGTGCACAAGAACCAACGGTAGCCCACGCATCAACCATTGTTCCCTCATCGATAAAGGCACCAAGATTTACAAAGGATGGCATCAATATAACATTGGGAGCAATATAGGCAGAATGGCGTACAATTGCTCCGGGAACGGAACGGAAATCAGCTTTTGTAAAGTCAGCTTCTTGCCAACCAGAAAATTTTGAAGGGATTTTATCCCACCAATATGTTCCATTTATCCCACCGGCAATAATTTGCATAGGATTGAGCCGAAAAGAAAGAAGGACGGCTTTTTTTAACCATTGATGAACATGCCATTGTCCATTTTTTTGACGTTCTGCTACACGGACTTCACCTTTATCAAGAAGGTTTAATGCATGTTCAACACTTTCACGGGCTTCACCCTTTGTGATGGTATTTATAGAATTGCGATCATCAAATGCCTTTTCAATAATCATTTCAAGCTGTGTGAGAGTGGTCATAACAAGAATTCCGTTAAACAAGTTGAAAGCTTCAAGATTTATTCTTTATGACCTACGCTAAGAAATACATTCAGTCAATAAAACGATGAGGCAGTAGGAGAGGTGCATGAAAAAAGGCAATAAGAAAAAAAGAAGAGAAAAGAAAACGGTTTGGACGCCACTTATTCATGCAAAGGATATTATACAACAGATAGATGAAATTTCTGATACAGAGCAAATGTGTTCGCCTACTTATCGTTTGGCTTATGTTGATCAGGATTTTATGATGCGTCCTGAACTTCGTTCACAGCGTATTGGTCTTGAGTTTTTAAAACCAGAAATAATACTTCAGGAATATGACATTCAGTCAACAGTTGTTTTATTTGGTGGAGCACGTATTCCTGAACCTGGGCAAGCAGCATGGGCCGCGAAAAATGAAACGCAAAAGAAAAATTTGCATGCAATGTCTCATTATTACGATGAGGCAAGGGAGTTTGCGCGTTTGTGCTCATGCTATTCTGCTACGACTAAGTATCGTGAATTTGTTGTTGTCACAGGGGGAGGTCCAGGGGTAATGGAAGCAGGAAATCGTGGTGCTGCTGATGTTGGTGCACCAACGATTGGTTTAAATGTTGTTTTACCACATGAGCAAAAGCCTAATCTTTATGTGACGCCACAATTGTGTTTTAATTTTCATTATTTTGGGATGCGCAAAATGCATTTTTTAATGCGTGCAAAAGCATTAGTTATTTTTCCTGGAGGATTTGGCACTTTAGATGAGTTGTTTGAAACTTTAACTTTAATACAAACAGGACGGATGAAAAAAGTTCCAATTTTGATGTTTGGCAAAGAATTTTGGAACAATGTTATAAATTTTGAGTATTTATCTGCGCAAGGTGCAATTTCTCCTTTCGATCTCACACTGATGACATTTGTTAGTACAGCAGCGGAAGCTTTTGAAGAAATTCGTTCCTTTTATAAGCTTTCTTAATTACTTTTGAAGAAGTAATTTTTGCAGGATAGTTAATATTCCACTTTGGTCAAATAAAGTCCTGAAGGTGGTGCGACAACACCACAACGTGTCCGATCTTTAGCGTGTAGAGCTGCTTCAAGATCTTGTATTGTCCAGCGTCCGATTCCTACCTCCATGAGACTTCCTGCAAATGAACGGATTTGATGATGAAGAAAAGAGCGGGCTTGTGCATAGAGAAAAATCTCTTCTCCTTCTCGTTGAACATCAAGGCGTTCAAGGGTGCGAATAGGGCTTTTGGCTTGGCAATGAGCTGAGCGGAAAGTGGTAAAATCATGTTGTCCTACAAGCTTTTGGGCAGCTTCATGCATGGCTTCAGCATTGAGGGGTTTAGGCAACCACCACACGCGTTTGGCGTTTAGAGCTGGTGGTGAGCGGCGATTGAGAATTTTAAAAAGATAATGGCGTTTAACTGCGGAAAAACGTGCATCAAAGTCATCGGGGACATTTTGTACATTTAAGATCGAAATATTTTCCCCTTGTTTTTGTAAATGCGCATTGAGCGCATCACGCACAGTGTGTGTATGCCAGTTTTTTTCAAAATCAACATGTGCAACTTGCCCCGTAGCGTGCACACCAGCATCAGTTCGACCGGCTGTCGTAATGGTTAGTTGTTGGCTGCAAAAGTGAAAAATAGCTTGTTCAAGAGCTCTTTGTATGGTGGGGAGTTCCGCTTGGCGCTGCCAGCCGGCGTAATTTGAGCCATCATATTCAAGGGTGAGTTTAAAACGTGGCATGTTAAAAAACAGTAGAAATATGAGCACCTCGCAAAAATGTGGCGCTATCAAGAATTTTACCACCAGATCTTTGGAGATGGGTTATTTCTAAACGTCCTTGTCCGCAATGGACAACCAAAGAATCTGGTTCTATCCGACCAATTTCAAGAGAAGGACCCGTTGTTAAGCGACTTCCAAGAATTTTTACGCGCTCTTCTCGTCCGCTGATATTCATGTTGCACCAGCAGCCAGGAGAGGGAAAAAATGCGCGAATATACCTATGAATAAGTTCTGCAGACTTTGTCCAATCAATGCGGGTCTCTTCTTTTTTGATTTTGGAAGCGTAGGTTATGCCTTCCCCTGATTGTGGGGTAAGTTTAAGCTGACCCTTTTCAAGAATTGACAGAGTTTTTATCATAAGTTCTGCACCTATATGTGAAAGTTTATTTGAAAGTTCACAGCTCGTCATGTTATCAGTGATAGAGATAGATTGAGAGAGAGCAATAGGCCCTGTATCAAGTCCTTCATCCATTTTCATAATCATCATTCCGGTTTTTGTATCACCAGCCATAATGGCGCGCTGAATAGGTGCTGCACCACGCCAACGCGGTAACAATGAAGCATGGGCATTAAAACAACCAAAGCGTGGTATTTCAAGAATATTTTTTGGCAGAAGTAATCCATAAGCAACAACAACAGCGACATCAACAGAAAGTGCTGCAAATCGAGCTTGCTCTTCGGCTGTTTTAAGCGTTTGAGGCGTAAATATGGGAAGAGATTGTGCTTGCGCTGCATTTTGAACCGGTGAGGGGATCAACTTAAGACCACGACGTCCTGCTGGGCGAGGGGGTTGGGTATAAACAGCTGCAATATCATGACCGGCATCCAACAAAGCATGTAAAATGGGAACAGAAAAATCAGGCGTTCCCATAAAACTTAATCGCAATGCCATTACAAAATTTCTTTCTGTGTATCTTTTTCTTTTTTTGCGTGTTTTTTAAATTTTCGTATCACCATATCACGTTTGAGTTTCGAAATATGATCAATAAAAAGGAGACCATTTAAATGGTCTATTTCGTGTTGTAAGCAAGTAGCCAAGAGGTCATCTGCTTCAATTTCTATCTGTTTTCCTTCACGATTTTGATAACGAACACAGAGGCGTTTAGGACGCTCAACTTCCGCATAATATTCAGGAATAGAAAGACAACCTTCTTTGTAAAGATTGCGTTCGTCTGAAAGCCATAAGATTTCAGGATTGATAATAACAAGTGGATCTTTTGTAGTATCATTTCCGGAGACATCTATAACTAACATACGCAGCGGTATTCCAATTTGAATAGCAGCAAGACCAATACCTCGAGCATCATACATTGTGTCCAACATATCATCAGCAAGCCTTTGGATCGTTGGATCGATATGCTCGACTGGTTTGGAGATTTCCCGTAAAATAGGGGCAGGTAAAGTAACTAAAGGTCTTATTGGCATAAGTATAAATTAATCAATGGTTTGTTATGGGTCAACATAGGATAACAGATTCTTGCAATTTTTTACAATAAGAGCGTTATATTACTTTTTATGTCTGATTCGTTTTTTTCTTTTCAGCTCTTTGGCGAGCTTTTTGCGCAACTGGTAGTTCTGCTTTTACTTGTACTCATTTGCTTGGCATTTTTCATGCTAATACGTTCTCAGCGAAAAAAGGCACTTTTGGAAAATGAAATTGCTGAACGTACTCGTGAGGCACAAGAGCAAATGGCTGCATTATTAAAAGCACAAGCTGAAATGCAAGGACGGATGCAGACTATGGCCGAAATTTTTGGTCAAAGGCAAGCAGAATTGAATAAATCACTCAGTGAGCAACTCAATGGAATGACAGCGAATATAGGTCAAACGCTTCAGGTGCAGACCAAGTCTACTTATGAAAATCTGACTCGTTTGCAAGAGCGTTTAGCGGTAATTGATGCAGCGCAAAATAATATTCAGTCTCTTACCGGACAAGTTGTTCAGTTACAAGCTATTCTGAGTAATAAGCAGACGCGCGGTACTTTTGGTCAGGGGAGAATGGAAGCAATTATTGCTGATGCTCTACCAGCGAATGCCTATGTTTTTCAGGCTGTTCTTTCAAATGGAAAGCGACCAGATTGTCTCATTCATATGCCGAATAAGACTCCTTCTCTTGTTATTGATGCAAAATTTCCTTTGGAGGCTTGGAATGCTATGCGTAAAGCAGCAACAGCTCAGGAACGACAGGAAGCAGAACGTCAATTTCGCACAGATATGGAAGTTCATATTCGTGATATAGCGCAAAAATATTTGATTCCTGGAGAAACCCATGACACTGCTTTTCTCTTTGTGCCTTCGGAATCTATTTTTGCGACAATTTATGAAGATTTTGAGCCATTAGTACAAAAAGCCAATCGGGCACATGTGATTATTGTATCACCGTCTTTGTTGATGTTATCTATTCAGGTTGTACAAACTATTATGAAAGATGCGCGGATGCGTGAACAAGCGCATTTGATTCAATCGGAAGTAGCAAAATTGATGGACGATTTTGGACGAATGGATATGCGTGTTCGCGCGTTACAGAAGCATTTTCATAAAGCAGGTGAAGATATTGAGGCTATTTTAATATCATCCTCTAAAATTATAAAACGGGCTGATCGAATTGAAGCATTTGAATTAAAAGAAAATAGCGCTATGCCAGCGCAAATAAAAACTCCTATTCAGCCGCAAACATTACGTCTAGTTGATGAGGAATAAAGCAAAGCTTTTTGTACAATAAGTGAGAGCATATTTTTTATTGATTGGTAATCATTTTTTAGTATCCATATCCCGTTATTTTTCAATGAAAGGAAGAGAAAGTATGAGACGCCTTTTGTTTTTAGGGGCATTGGTGTTTCTACTGGGGGGATGTGGAACGACTACCCCAAAATATACAAATAATGCCTGTGCTATTTTGGCGCAAAAAGATGGTTTTTTTGATAATTGGGGGAAGGCTTCTAAAAAAGCAGAAATGCGCTACGGGATTCCCATGCCTATTATTCTTGCAACCATTAATATGGAATCGAGTTTTCGTCACAATGCACGCCCTCCACGCACAAAACTTTTTGGTTTTATTCCATGGAAACGTCAGTCATCTGCATACGGTTATTCTCAAGCACTTGACAGCACATGGAATATGTATCTTCGTTCTACAGGAAAGTCTTTTGCGCGGCGTAGTAATTTTGCAGATGCTGCTGATTTTGTTGCTTGGTATCATCGTCAAACTGTTCAACACAATGGAGTGAGGTTTGATGATGCATATAACCTTTATTTAAATTATCATATGGGGCATGGTGCTTATGCGCGTAGTGGGGGACGTGTTACAGGTGTACTTTCAGAGAAAGCACAGCGTATGGCTAAGATATCTAGACAATATGCACAACAATTAAAAGCATGTGGGCGGCGTTAAGAGAATGAGGGAAATCTCTCTCAAGAATTGTATTTGTTTTGCAGATAATCTGAGAATTCCTCATAACTAGTGAAGAGTCGTGCTCTCATTGGATTGTACAAATTAAGCACATTTATATAGCAGAAAGCTTTTGTAATATGTGTTATGTAAAGGATGCTTGTATAAAGGCTTTACCTTTTACAAAAGAAAAGAAGCAAAAAAGAATATTTAATGCGAAAATATCGTGTGAGGATAACACAAAATTAAAAACGATTACACTTTCCTACTGAAAAGAGTTATGGTGTTTCTAAAATCGAAAAAGTTTTCTTTTAATTCATCCATAAAAGGATTTATTATTTTTTGTAAGAGGCCTTAGTGTAAAGTTACAACGTGTAACTCATGTTCGTTAGCGCCAGCAAGAGCAATAGAGCGTTCATCGGACAAAATTATAGGGTAACCGGTCTCACCAAAGAGAGCCCATATTGTAATTCCTGGGGTCATTGGTGGAAGATCTGGAAAGTTTTTGGCGAGGTCGTCTGTACAAACTTGTTTTAAATAGGCAATCTGTCCCGCGTCAGAGCGAGTCATATCCTGCAATGATAAATTTTGTTTATGCTCTCCCATTTTACTGTTCCTTTAATGACTTAATTTCTCTTACTCACCACTGCTGACATTGATTGGAATCTGCTCCACTTGTTTTTTTAATTTCGGTTGATGTAAGTTAATCGATAAGAGACCATTTTTCAACTCAGCATTTGTGACTTTCATTCCTTCAGCGAGAACAAAGGTACGTTGGAATTGGCGTGCCGCTATGCCGCGATATAAATACTGATGGTTTTGATTGTCTATTTGTTTACCATGAATAATTAGTTGATTATCATCTAGCATAATACTGAGATTATTGATTTTGAATCCAGCAACAGCCAAAGTTATGCGGATATGGCTTGCATCATCATCATTTTTATTCAAACGCTCAATATTGTAGGCTGGATAAGCTTCATCAGCTTTACCAATACGTTGCAATGTTTTCTCTACCGTTTCAAATCCTAAAAGAAAGGGATTGGAGAAAGGCGTCACATGTGTCATTGTGCGTATCCTCTTCAAAGCGGCTTTACCAGATTAAACTTCTAAAAATGTTCGCTGCATTTCTTTCATATGGCGAGCATGAATGATAACTTCAAGAGAGAAGATAAGAGAGTTTAATGACTCAAAGTATAATAAAATCATCAAAAGCAAGAAAAGTTGCTGGAATATTGTATAGTGAAGACGAAATAGAAGAAATCTTTCGTCGTTTTTCTGTTCAGCGCCCGTTTCCCAAGAGTGATCTTATCTACACCAATGCTTTTACTCTTTTGGTTGCAGTTGTGCTTTCGGCTCAAGCGACAGATGCGAGTGTTAATAAAGCAACAAAAGAATTATTTCGTCTTGCTGATAAACCGGAAAAAATGATTGTATTGGGAGAAGAAGAAATTGCACGTCACATCCGTGCAATTGGTCTCTGGCGAGCAAAAGCACGCAATGTTTATGCACTTTGCAACTTTTTAATTAATCAATATGGTGGTCAAGTGCCTGATAATCGTGAAGCCCTTATGGCACTTCCTGGTGTGGGGCGTAAAACAGCGAATGTTGTTTTAAATGTTGCTTTTGGTCGTCCTACGATGGCGGTGGACACACATATTTTTCGTCTTGGAAACCGTCTTGGTTTGGCACCCGGCAAAACACCAGAGATTGTCGAAAAAAAGTTGCTAAAGATTATACCAGTTGGTTATCTTCGTCATGCGCATCATTGGCTTATTTTACATGGGCGTTATATTTGCCAAGCACGTAAAGTACAATGTGCGCAATGCATTATTGCTGATCTTTGTAAAGCTACCATAAAAACAAATACAATTCCAGCACCTTTGGTTGAAGTTCAAGGCAATGGCCCTCCGATTTTTTTTTGATATGGTCTTGCTATTTTTTATATACTAGCTTATGAGAGTGCTTTTGAAGCCGCCCGGCAGGGCATGCCGTGGCTGTTTAGGTGCTTGTTCAAGCGTTGGTCCGCTTGAATGAATAATCCACTTTAATGAATATATGTATGGAGTAGCAAAATGCCCAAGATGAAGACCAAATCATCCGCTAAAAAGCGGTTTAAAATCACTGCGTCAGGCAAAGTAAAGGTAGCAGCTGCAGGCAAACGCCACGGCATGATTAAGCGTTCGAATAAATTTATTCGTGATGCGCGTGGAACGATGGTTTTGTGTGAACAAGATGCTCAAAAAGTTGTTCAGTATTATTTGCCAAATGGTTTATAAACCTTGCGCTTTTGATTTTTAGGAGAATATTACATGGCACGTGTAAAAAGAGGTGTGACGGCACACGCTAAACACAAGAAGGTTCTTAAACAGGCTGAAGGTTTTTACGGTCGTCGTAAAAATACTATTCGTGCGGCTAAAGCAGCCGTTGATCGCTCAAAACAGTACGCGTATCGTGATCGCAAAAATAGAAAACGGACTTTCCGTGCTTTGTGGATTCAGAGAATTAATGCAGCTGTTCGTGCAGAAGGCTTAACATATGGGCGCTTTATTGATGGCTTATCGAAAGCAGGTATTGAGGTTGATCGTAAGGTTCTTTCAGATATAGCAATTCATGAAGCAGCAGCATTTTCTGCTTTAGTTGCTTCGGCAAAGAAGGCTTTAGAGTATTTGAAAGACACAACACCTAATGCTTTTGAGGGAGCTGTCAAATAAGCCAGTCGTGTTCTCTTAAAGCATTCATTTATTCGGGATCCCGTACTGGTTGTTACTAGTGCGGGCTTTTTTCTATTCAAAAAATAGGCAAAAATATGAGCGATATTGAGCGTTTGGAACAAGAAATTTGTTTAGCTTTAGAAGCAGCTAATGATGAACAGGCACTCGAAACAGTGCGTATTGCGGCATTAGGTAAAAAAGGCAGTATCTCTGAAAAATTAAAAACATTAGGAAAAATGAATTCTGAAGAACGCCAAAGAGTCGGGCCTGCTCTTAATGGATTAAAAAATCGCGTTTTAGAATTATGGGCACAAAAGCGTGATCTCCTAAGGCGCCAAGCAATGGATGCACGTCTTTCTAGCGAAACGGTTGATGTAAGCTTGCCAGTTCGTTCTTCGCCTATAGAACGGGGGCGTATTCATCCCATCTCACAAGTGATTGAAGAAATTATAGCTATTTATACAAAAATGGGTTTTTCACTTGCAGAGGGACCAGATATTGAAACAGATTATTATAATTTTACAGCATTGAATTTTCCTGAAGGTCATCCAGCACGCGAAATGCATGATACCTTCTTTTTTGATGTTGATAAAACGGGAGAGCGAAAATTATTACGTACCCATACATCACCTGTACAAATCCGCACGATGGAAAAACAAAAACCACCAATACGCATCATTATTCCTGGAAAAACTTACCGTATGGACTCAGATGCGACTCATTCGCCGATGTTTCATCAGGTGGAAGGTCTTGTGATTGATAAAACTTCTACCATTGCACATATGATGTGGCTTCACGAGAATTTTTGTAAAGCATTTTTTGAAGTTCCTTCTGTAAAGATGCGATTTCGTCCATCTTTTTTTCCTTTTACTGAGCCATCTATGGAAGTGGATATTCAATGTGACCGGTCTGGTTCAGAAGTAAAATTCGGTGAGGGACAGGATTGGCTGGAAATCTTAGGATGCGGAATGGTGCATCCTCATGTATTAAAAAATATTGGTTTAGATCCCGATGAGTATCAGGGATTTGCATGGGGAATGGGTATTGATCGTATTGCTATGTTAAAATACGGTATGCCTGATTTGCGGGCATTTTTTGATGCTGATCTACGTTGGTTAGACCATTACGGTTTTCGTTGCTTTGACATGCCTGCTTTTTTCCAAGCCTAGGCAAAGTGTGATCTTATCACAGTTTTCATGTGAGGTTTTAAAATGAAATTTACATTGTCATGGGTAAAAGATCACTTAGAGACAGATGCATCTTTGGAAGAAATTTGTGATAAACTAACAGCGATTGGCCTTGAGGTTGATTATGTGGATGATCGTTCCTCTTTAAAAGGTTTTGTGATTGCAAAAGTTTTAACGGCAATGAGACATCCTGATGCAAATAAATTACAGGTTTTGTCGGTAGATACGGGGGCTGGTAAACCTATACAAATTGTATGTGGCGCACCAAATGCATGTGCTGGACTTGTTGGTGTTCTTGCTTTGCCAGGTACGTACATACCTGGACTTGATGTGACATTATCTGTAGGCAAAATCCGCGGTGTTGAAAGTTTTGGGATGATGTGTTCACAAGCGGAGCTTGAGTTATCGAATGAACATGACGGGATTATCGAGCTTCCAGAAGATGCACCTATTGGAACGTCATTTGCAGCTTATGCAGGTTTAGATGATCCAGTCATTGATATTGGTTTGACCCCAAACCGTTCTGATTGTACTGGTGTTCGCGGTATTGCACGTGATCTTGCTGCTGCTGGAATCGGACGATTAAAAGAATTATCTTTATCACAATTTGACACTGCTTTTGAAACACCACTTCATGTTTCTTTAGATTTTTCGCAAAGTCCATCGTTATGTTTAGGTTTTGCTTGGTGTGAAGTACGCAATGTTCAAAATGGCGCATCGCCCAAATGGATGCAGCAGCGTTTGAGTGCGATTGGTTTAAGACCGATTAATGCACTGGTTGATATGACCAATTATATAAGTTTTGATCTTGGACGTCCGCTTCATGTTTTTGATGCCGATAAGATAAAAGGAAATTTGAGTGTACGTTGCGCTCGTGAAGGGGAAAGCTTGCAGGCACTTAACGGAAAAATCTATAATTTAGGTGCTAATGATTGTGTCATTGCAGATGAAGAGGGCGTTGTTTCCATTGCCGGTATTATGGGTGGTGAAAGGACAAGCTGTGATGAGACCACACGTCGCGTTATTATTGAATCGGCGCTTTGGGATTCAAAGAGCATTGCGCAGACGGGTCGCGCATTGGGACTTATCAGTGATGCACGCTATCGGTTTGAGCGGGGTGTTGATCCGGCTTTTATGGAAAAAGGGCTTGAGATTGCAACAGAACTGGTCTTACGTCTTTGTGGTGGTGAATGTTCAAAAACAGAGGTTGTTGGTTATCAGCAGCCAGAAATCAAACAGATAGCTTTTCCCTTTTCTGAAATTAAACGTTTGACAAATTTGGAAATAGAGCGTGAGCAAGCCTTTACTATTTTAACACAGCTTGGATTTAGCGCCGTTAGCATCGAAGGGGAAGGAGATGTGATAACAGTTAAAGTGCCAACATGGCGTCCTGATATTGCTGGTAAAGCTGATTTAGTGGAAGAGGTTATGAGGATTTATGGGCTAGATGCGATTAAACCCATACCGTTAGAAAATTTTGCAGAGGGAAAAGAACAAGTTTTAACATGTTCACAAATCCGCTCACGCTTTGCTCGTTTGGCTTTAGCACATCGTGGTATGAGGGAGGCTGTGACGTGGTCTTTTATTTCTGAAATTCAGGCACTTGCTTTTGGGGGTGGTCAAGCGCATCTTAAATTAATAAATCCTATTGCTACTGATATGTCAGTAATGCGTCCTTCTCTTTTACCAGGTTTGCTTATGGCGGCACAGCGAAATGCTGATCGTGGTTTTCCAGATCTTGCTTTGTTTGAAGTTTCTAACATCTATGAAGGTGATACACCTGATAAACAACAGCGCATTGCTAGTGGAATCCGCCGTGGAACAGAACGATTTGAAGGAGCAGGGCGCTTTTGGAATGGCAATGCTGTAGCGGTTGATGTTTTTGATGCCAAAGCGGATGCATTGGCTGTTTTAGAAGCATGCGGTATGGATATCAGCAAAGTACAGATTGAGGTTGGGGCACCCGATTGGTATCATCCTGGTCGATCAGGAGTTATGAAGCTTGGATCAAAGGTTATTCTTGGTTTTTTTGGTGTTTTTCATCCTGCTACATTAGAAAAGTTAGATGTGAGTGGTCCTGTATGCGGTTTTGAAATTTTTCTTGATCGGATTCCAGAGCAAAGGAAAAAGGCAACGAAAAGCCGTTCTCCTTTGAAATTATCGCCTTTTCAAATAGTGCGGCGTGATTTTGCATTTGTCGTTGATAAAACAGTTGCTTCTTCTCTTATCGTTCGTGCTGCAAATGGAGCGGATAAAAAACTTATTCATTCAATACGGGTTTTTGATGTTTTTGAAGATCCAAACCTTGGTGAAGATAAAAAATCTGTTGCAATTGAAGTTTCTCTTCAACCCTTTGAAAAAACATTGACCGATGAGGATTTAGAAGAGCTTGCTTCAAAGGTGGTGGAAAATGTTACCAAGACAACGGGCGCATATTTACGCCGTTAAGTATTATTCTCTTCTATCGAATTTTTTATAAAGCGGGAGCACTTTTGAGTGCTCCTTTACTTTTTTGAATTCAAGGTCTGTAGAGCTTTTTGAAAGAGGTTTTCAAGTAGATCTTTTTTTAATATCAGCCTTTTTAAGGCGAAGAAGGCAATTTTTAAATAACTGAAAAAGTTAATCTTTTTTAATAAATCTTTCATTGCAAAGGTGGAGGAGAGCTGCTATTGCTAAATAATAATGCAAATCATTAGCAATAAAAGCTGTGAACGAGAGAGAGGATCAATGAACGTAAAAACGTTTTTTACCATAATTTTGGGGAGTGTTATTTTTTTCACACCTAATGTAGCTTTGTGTGCTGGTAAATTTAAAGCTGTTACGACATTCACCATCATTGCTGATATGGCGCGTAATGTAGCAGGTGATGCCGCTGATGTGGAATCAATCACCAAACCAGGTGCTGAAATTCATGAATATCAGCCTACGCCTCGTGATCTTATGCGTGCGCAAGGAGCAAATCTTATACTGTGGAATGGATTAGATTTGGAGCTCTGGTTTGAAAAGTTTTTTCAAAATATCAAGGATGTTCCAAGTGCCATTGTTTCAGAAGGCATTGTGCCGATTACAATTGGTGAGGGGCCTTTCAGTGGAAAACCAAATCCTCATGCGTGGATGTCGCCAACCTCAGCTTTGATTTATGTTGATAATATTCGCGATGCTTTCGTAAAATACGATCCTGAACATGCTGCTATTTATAAAGAAAATGCCGAAATTTATAAGCAAAAGATTCGCTCAATGATTGATCCAATCAGGGCTGAATTAGAGACATTGCCAGAAGACAAGCGTTGGCTTGTGACCAGTGAAGGTGCATTTAGCTATCTGGCGCGTGATTTTGGTTTGAAAGAACTTTATTTGTGGCCAATTAATGCTGATCAGCAAGGGACACCACAGCAAGTGAAGCATGTTATCGATATGGTTCGCAAATACAATATCCAAGCAGTTTTTTCTGAAAGCACTATTTCCCCAGCACCTGCCAAGCAGGTTGCGAGAGAAACAGGGGCTAAATACGGTGGTGTTCTTTATGTGGATTCTCTGAGTGAGAAAAATGGTGAGGTGCCTACTTATATTGATTTGTTACGCGTTACAAGTGAACGAATTACTAATGCTTTATCAGATGGAGTAAAAAGTCAATGATGGGATCTGGAATATTCGCCCAAGGGGTAACAGTAACTTATCGGAATGGACATACAGCTTTGCGGGAAGTGAATTTTGAGAGTCCAGCAGGTTCTATTACTGCGTTGGTTGGCGTTAACGGATCAGGAAAGTCAACATTATTTAAAGCTATTATGGGATTTGTACGACCTTCAAAGGGGAAAGTTCGCATTTTTGATTTGCCCGTTGAGGTAGCTTTGAAAAAAAATCTTATTGCTTATGTTCCTCAAAGTGAGGATGTTGATTGGAATTTTCCTGTTTTGGTTGAAGATGTTGTTTTGATGGGGCGGTATGGCCACATGAATTTTTTTCGTTATGCACGGGCACGAGATTATGAAGCTGTTCGTATTGCATTAGAACGCGTCGATATGTTGGCATTTGCCAAGCGTCAAATTGGTGAACTTTCTGGTGGGCAGAAAAAGCGTGTTTTTTTAGCGCGTGCTCTTGCACAGAAAGCAAAAGCTATTTTATTAGACGAGCCTTTTACAGGGGTTGACGTTACAACAGAAGATAAAATCATTGCTTTGTTGCGAGAGCTTCGTAAAGAGGGGGCTGTAATATTAGTTTCCACCCACAATTTAGGTTCTGTTCGTGAATTTTGTGATCATACGGTTTTGATAAAAGGAACTGTTTTAGCTTCTGGGTTAACAGAAATAGTCTTTACACAGAAAAATCTTGAACAAACTTTTGGTGGAGCTTTGCATCATCATCTTTTTGATCTTCAAGGCGTAAAAAAAAATGATCTTTTCATGGAAGGCAAACAGCCTTTTGTTTTTGAGAATATTGAAAGAGTGGAGCACGTTGCATGATTTCTTGGTTGCTTGAACCGCTAAGCTATCAATATATGGTTAATGCGATGTGGGTTTCTGGATTAGTGGGGTGCGTTTGTGCCTTTCTTTCTGCGTTTTTGATGTTAAAAGGTTGGTCGTTGATTGGCGATGCGCTTTCCCATTCGATTGTTCCTGGCGTAGCAGGGGCTTACCTTTTAGGGTTACCTTTTTCGCTGGGAGCTTTTTTTTCTGGTGGGCTTGCTGCGGCGGCTATGCTCTTTTTTAACCAACGAACAAAGTTGAAAGAAGATACCATTATTGGTCTCATTTTTTCTTCCTTTTTTGCTTTTGGATTGTTTCTCAAATCCTTAAAACCGATGGCTGTTAATATTGATACGATTGTCTTGGGAAATATTTTAGCCGTTAGTTCATCAGATATTATACAACTAGCTTTTATTGGTTTTTTTTCTTTGCTTATATTACTTTTGAAGTGGAAAGATCTTCTTGTTTCTTTATTTGATGAGACGCACGCGCGTGCTCTTGGATTAAACGTCAAGTTTTTAAAGATTCTCTTTTTCACATTGCTTGCTGCTTGTACTGTTGCTGCTATGCAAACGGTTGGAGCGTTTTTGGTCATTTGTCTTGTGGTGACGCCTGGAGCAACAGCTTATCTTTTAAGTGATCGCTTTGTGAATGTTTTGCTTATTGCAGTTATAATTGGGACATTTACAAGCGTATTAGGTGTTTATGTGAGTTATTTTTTGAATGCACAAACGGGTGGTGTTGTTGTGCTTTTTCAGGCATTTTTGTTTATGATGGCTTTTATTTTTGCTCCTAAACATGGGTTTATTGCTGCGCGTTTACGTATAAATGCAGCAAAAAAAAGTGTGATGATATTATGATTGATCAATTACTACTTCCTTTTCAGTTTTCTTTTATGCTTAAGGGCATGGTTATTGTCATGATCCTTTCCGTTCCAATGGCGATGCTTTCTTGTTTTCTTATTTTGAAGGGATGGGCGCTTTTAGGTGATGCAATTTCTCATGCAGTTTTTCCTGGTGTTGTTGTTGGTTATATGACAACGCCGTGGGTGATAGCATTTTTGACCTCTTTGCCATTTGCTTGGTTTCAAAATGTGCGTCCGGCTAATGTGACGATGACTTTGATTACTTTGGGTGCTTTTGTTGCAGGCATGGTTTGTGCGCTTGTTACGGGTTTTTTAGGGAGTAATAGCCGTATCAAGCAGGATACAGTAATGGGTGTTGTTTTTTCATCGATGTTTGGTTTAGGGCTTGTTTTGGCAACCTCTATTTATAGCAGTCTAGATTTAAATCACATTTTATTCGGGAATCTTTTGGGTGTTAACTGGCTTGATATTACACAGACAGCAATCATTTCTGCTATTGTCACTTTTATTTTAGGGGCAAAATGGCGTGATTTTATGCTGTATATTTTTGATTCAGTTCAAGGTCGTGCAATGGGATTACGAATATCAGTACTTCACTATACTCTTTTAACGATGATTTCTCTTACTATTGTCGCGGCTTTGAAAGCGGTTGGAATTGTTCTTGTTATTTCTTTATTGATAGCACCAGGAGCGATTGCTTATCTTGTTACTAAACGATTTTCTTTTATGTTAATAATTGCTATACTTGCAGCGGCTTTTTCTGGTTTCTTAGGAGTGTATTTAAGCTTATTTATCGGCTCTGATTCTGCGTCTACGATTGTATTGATTTTAACGCTTATCTTTATAACTATTTTTACGTCTATTTTCTTTCGTAAAAGCGCGGTTCAGGAAATTTGAGCATATATAATATATTTGATGCATATCAGATATGCATTTTTATGTATTGTCTCTCTGGTTTGTTTTAAATAGATAGCGAGACGCTAGGTTATTTCCTCCTAATATCTAGCTGATGGGTGCAGTATATATTCTCCCCAATACTGCATTCGTGATTAAAAGGCTGCATTGATTTGTTCTGCAGCCTTTTTATTTTTTGTTTTTCTAGGAATCTGTTCTTATTGCTTGAAAGTTTTGAAATGATCATCATATAGCGTAAGCTATTCTATACTTTGGGAGAAATAATCCCGAAAATATTCACCAGCAATATTGCGGGATAATTGTGTGCTAAAGCATATAGAAAGCGGGAAAATATATTAATCTCGTAGAGGAAAAAGGCAAAATAGGATGGAAAAAAATTTTAAGATATCCTACCCTTTGCGGATTTTTTATTATATATTAGGATGGGTGATGGTTATATTAGGTATCATCGGCATAGTGCTCCCTATTATGCCAACCGTGCCCTTTTTATTAGTTGCTTCATGGTGTTTTGCGCGTTCATCACCACGTTTTCACCATTGGTTGAATAATCACCGCGTTTTTGGTCCGCCTATTAAACAATGGGAAGAAAAGAGAGCTATTCCACCATTTGTTAAAGTTTTTGCGGTGGTGAGCATGACGGGAGGCTTTTTATCATTCTTGGTGATGGTACATCCAGTTTTATGGTTTGCGTTGTTGGTTGCTGTTATTTTGCTATTGATTATCATTTATATTATAACACGCCCATCTTCGTAATAACAAAAAATAAAAGACTTTGTGAGCTAACTTCTTTTTTATTTTGCTGATTTTTGAATGTTTTAGAAGGTGTATTCTCTTTAATTTCTTGTATTTCATAAAACATACTATTATTGCTGCTAGCAACATTATTGAATAAGATAATTTTATTTATAGAGATATCTTTTCAAAGAGATCAAAGATACATTTGTATTACGCTTTGATGATTTTGGTAAGATAAGAGATATTTTTTTAAGATTTCCATTTTTCTTTTTAATTTGCGCATTCTTTCTCTAAAAATAAGATGAAGAAACAAAAGATTATTAAAAACAAAAAATGTTTTTTATACCTTTATGGGTATAGAAATGCGATTTGCATTACCAAAAAAATTGAGATAACGTTCTATTTCTTGCGGATTACCGATGGTTTTTTCAGGATTATCCGAGAGTTTTACAGCTGGTCGACCATTGGCATGGGTTACTTTACACACAAGAGAAATGGTATCAAAGGCTGCAATTTCTTGGGGTGCACAACTTACAAAATCATTGGTAAGATCTGTTCCCCATCCAAAACTCATACGCACTTTATCATGAAAGTGATGGTAGGTTTTTTCAATTGTATTGACATCAAGAGCATCAGAAAAAATCAATAATTTTTCGCGTGGATCTTTTCCTTTTTCTTTCCACCATTGGATAATGCGTTCGCCACCTTCAATGGGTGGAGCACTGTCAGGTCTGAAACCTGTCCAATCCGCTACCCAATCTGGTGCATTGCGTAAAAATGCTTCTGTACCAAAGGTATCAGGCAAAACAATGAGAAGATTTCCACCATAATAACGGTTCCAATCTTGCAGAACTTTATAAGGCGCTTTGCATAATTCGTTATCATTATTAGCAAGAGCAGCAATGACCATGGGTAATTCATGTGCATTTGTTCCAAGAGCTTCTAAATCTGTATCCATAGCGAGAAGAACATTGGAAGTTCCAGTAAAAGAATCGCCAATGCCTTCTTTTAATGCTTCTATACACCAGCGTTGCCATAAAAAAGAATGGCGACGCCTTGTACCAAAGTCAGATATTTTAATATCAGGTAATTTTTTGAGCCGTTCAACTTTACTCCACATTTTTGCTTTAGCACGTGCATAAAGCACATCAAGAGCAAAACGATCTAGTTTTTTCATAGCAGCACGTGAACGTAATTCACTGATAATAGCAAGGGCGGGGATTTCCCACATGGAGCTATGGGACCATAAACCATGAAAATGGAGGATATATTGACCATCTTTGCGGGTGAGTTCATATTCTGGCAGTTGAAAGTTCTCGAGCCAATGAAGAAAATCTGGTTCGAAAATTTGTTTACGTCCATAAAATGTATTACCAGCAAGCCAGATCATTTCTTTTTTCGTAAAGCGTAAACTAAGGGCGTGATCAAGTTGAGCACGTAACTCACCTTCATCAATATCATCAGCCAGACGTATTGTTTTGGTACGGTTTATGAGGGAGAAAGTAACATTGACATTGGGATAAAGCCCCCAAATCATCTGTACCATAAGAAGTTTATAAAAATCCGTATCCAAAAGTGAACGAATAATAGGATCGAGTTTCCAAGCATGATTATAAACACGTCTCGCAATATCTGGATGATTCATAACCCTTTTTCTTTCAGTTTCGTGGAGTCTAAACTTACTGTACACTAACACGATCAATATAGGTAATACAGGAATGATAACAACTCTATGGTTTTGGGCAAGAATAAAAAATTCTTTTAACTTTTCTGTTTTTAAGATTTAACAGTATGTATGATTTCATGTTTTCCCGTTTTTTAACTTTATCCCTGTATGAACTTCGGCATATTTTTTACCATTAACACTGAGCGTATTTTCAGATTCCCATTTCACTTTAATGGTATAAACAGCATCATGAAATTTCATTTGTGCTTCATATTCTGGCCATAAGGAAGGCAAATTGGGACGCAAAATAATTTATTAGCTTAGCGATTAATCCCAAGAATGCTTTGGGTTGCAGCACGGTAGAACCAGCTTGCTGAGCCTGTATACCATGTCCAACCACCTTGTCCACGACGTGGTTGGGTAGCGTAAATATCTGCAGACATAACATAAGGTTCAACACGATAAGTTTCAGGATTTTGTCCATGGATAATGGGGTTGATCATAGAAAACAAACTGTAGGCTTTGTCTCTTTCACCCATTTCAGCAAGCGCTAAAATGCTCCAAATAGCACCATGCGTGTATTGACCACCATTTTCTCGTATTCCAGGAGGATAGCCTTTAATATAACCAGGTTCGAGAATACTTCTATCAAAAGGTGGCCAAAAAAGACGTATAAGTCCGCCGTCTTCATCACACAGATGTTCAAGCATGGATGTCATTGCTTGTTTTTAACGCTCAAGAGAAGCCATTTGAGAAATGACAGCCCAAGATGCACAATAGTATCAATTTGGCATTCATCATTTGTTTTAGAACCAAGAGGGGTTCCATCATCAAAATACCCTCGTTGATACCAAGCACCATCCCAATAGTGGTCTTCTAGAGCATTTGTCAAACGTTCAAGGTATGCACTCCATGCCTTGCACATGGTTGTTATCACCACGGCTTTGAGCAAGGGGAATGAATGCTTGTAGTGTTGTTCCAAGAAACCACCCTAACCAAGTGCTTTCGCCTTTTCCTTCAACACCTACCAAATTCATACTATCATTCCAATCACCGCAGAGAATAAGCGGAAGTCCATGTTGTCCACAGCGTTTGATGGCAAGATCTAAAGCTAAAGAACAATGTTCATAAATTGTTGCAATTTTTGAAGATTGTGTGGGTTGAAAATAAGCATCGTGCTGTCCATCGTTGAGGGCAGCTCCTTCAATGAAAGCGATTGGAGTATCGAGAAATGCGTAGTCGCCAGTCGTGTTGATATAAAGAGCTGTTCCATAAGCAAGCCAGACGATATCATCAGAAATGAGTGTGCGAACACCCGCATTGGTATGAGGGAGCTACCAATGCTGTACATTACCTTCGGGAAATTGACGCGCTGCAGCGTTTAACAGTTGTTCACGCGCCAGTTTTGGTTCTAGCAATAACAAAGATAAACTGTCTTGTAATTGGTCGCGAAAGCCAAATGCACTACTGGCTTGATAAAAAGCTGTGCGCGCTATCATACGGCAAGCGTAGACTTGATAAGGGAGCCAATGATTGACCATAATATCAAATGAGGGATCAGGTGTTTTTACTTGTAGGGGGGAAACGAAATGACTCCATTGTTTTTTTGTTGTGTGAGCAGAATTTCAAAATCACGTGCACGTACTTGGTCTAGTAATTTTTCAGCCTCTTGTATATTTTCCGCGCTGCCAAGATAGAAGATGATTTCTTTTGTTTGTCCTGGGAGAAGATCAATATCATAGGCTAATGCTGAACAAGGATCACATCCTGTTTCAATCGTATTTGAAAGCGCGTCAGCTTTACGGATCGCGTTAGGATGTGTAACTGTTCCTGTTGGACCGATAAACTCAGTGCGATTGGTGGTGGTGCTGGATGGTATTTGGGATGCGGATAAAAATGCTACGTGTTGGGATTTTTCGATATGATAGGGATTTCGAATAAAATGTGCTCCACGTTTAGGATCATAAGAGGCAATTATAAAGGGTGCATATTTTGTACGAATGTTTCCTAATACCCATTCAACATAATTATAAAGACGTAAGTATCGCGGTTTTTTCCCCTCATTTTTAAGGATGAGACGTGAAAGGCGAACGGATTTTTCTCGATCGAGAGTATGGGTAAGTTCTAATGTGATCTCTGAATGTGTGGATTTAAAGGTTGAGAATCAAAAACCATGGCAAGCTATCATAGATAACATTTTCATCGCATTCAACGGCAGAAACGGGCGAGAAACGTTTTAAAGATAAGCGATCTACAAGGTAAAGTGCTTCCCCTGGACGGTTAGAAATGGGATCATTACTCCAAGGGGTTAATTGATAATCGCGGCTATTGTTTGCCCAAGTAAAAAGTGCACCTTTAGCAGAAACATGGAAACCAAAATTATGGTTAGCAATGACGTTAATCCATGGATGTGGTGTGGTGGTGTGTCCATGAAGACGTGACACATAATAGTTATGCTGGTTAAATCCGCCATAACCATTCCAATATTGTAGGTCTTTTTTATCAACAGGGAGAATAGAATCTTTTTGATGACTGATAAGACCAATGGAAGCAAAAAGGCTTTGTTTTGTTTGTGTCGTAACTTGTCTTCCCTCATTGCACTTTTTGTAGTTTAATTGATAATGAGATTCTTGATGACTATTGATTGCTAGATGAAAATCACTTTCATCAAGTCGTTTGAGTTGTTCAGACAAAGAGCCATTTTGAGCATCAAGAATGATGCGTGCTGACGCAAGAAGTGTTTTAAGGCTTTGGTCATTTATTTGATCATGTTGAAGCGTGAAAATATGTTGGTGTTCATCCGTGTCATGAGTGTAGTGGCGATAAGATTCGCGCATCCATTCAATAGTACGTTGCGTATCTTGTAATAAGAATATGCTTGTTCATTGAGAATGGCCAGATCAACAATAAGCCCACGCATACGCCAATATTCATGTGCTTTAAGCAGTTCGCATAAGACAGTTATATTTCCCTTATTATCTAATCTAAGGAGATAGATAGGGTAGTCTCCTGAAAGAGACATGGGCCAAAGATCAGATTGTTTACCAAGAGTTTTCGCTAATATTGTGGAAGAAAGACGCCATGTTCCGTCGGGATAGATAAGGGGTGTTGCATATTTTTGATACGTAATAGCTTCTTTAAGGTTGATGCCACTTTGATACAGCGAGACCTGTGAACGTGTCCACGCCATTGAAAATTCTTGCTGGAATATATTAGGTTGTCGATAATGATTAATATAATTGTGCAGTGTTTCTTTTGTATTGGCAGCAAAAGTCCAAAAAATAAGCTCTGCTTTTTCATGTGCTGGGATTTTTTACGGCATCGGAGCGATATGATTGGATCAAGAACACAACCTTGACTATTGCTAAAACGAGCATTTTGATCAAATGCAGCAGGTCGATGAATGGATCGACCCCGATCAATAAACAGAGAACGATCAGTTTCAGCCTCTGCCTCTTGGAGAGTACCTGTTGTATCTGTAACAAAATGGGCAATATGAATCTCAGGGTCACTAGGCGAGCGTTTACGCCTTTTGGCAAAAATCGTTCTTCTTTCCTCAGTAATTTCTGTTTCTATAAACATCCGAGAAGAAACAGGATGAGCGCAGTCCGTATCCATTGTTGCAAGTGCTAGTTCGCCATAAGAGGTCACTTCAATAAGGCGATCTTTGTTTGTTATATTCATAAGTTGAATACGTCTGCCTTCGCCGCATCCTTCAGATGTAATGAGACATTCAAGTGTTGATTTGATGCCATCAACCATTTTCGTATATTCAGCTTTTTCATCTGTAAAAATGCAGATCGCTTCTTCTTCGACAACGCGTGTTGGTTCACCGGTAACAGACCACCAGCGTCCACTATGTGTATCACGGAGGAAAAATAAAGTGCCTTGTTGATCTTCTGTAGCATCAGGAATAAAGCGCGTAATTGCATAATCATGCTAACGGCTGTAACCAGAACCATTAGCTGTCAACATTGTAGAGTAAAAACCATTGGATAAGAGCAAAGTCGCACGTGGTTTGAGTAGCGGGTTAGTAATAATACGTAAAGGGGCATTATCAAAGTTTCGAGAGTTACTGCGCATGTGATTCATAACTTTGGTATGAATGATGGGAATTTGATGCGGAGCTCTTTCCTGTAATAATAATTGTACAGCTTCGATGACAGGATTACGGTGAAAGCGATCGCGCATTCGCCCTTGAAAAATAACGTTGTTAATGGCAAGAATGGACATGCCATGATGGTGCGCATAATAATTACGCACAACAGCGTATTTTTTTCCCATTGGTACGCGCGAAGGGGTGAAGTCAACAGAGTCATAATAGCCATATGTGCCTAAAGCTCCAAGATCTCGCAGCCGTTTTAAATTAGTTACAGCTTGGGTAGGTACGTATTGTGCTGCTAGAAGACTGGCATAGGGAGCAATAACAGTGTTGCGTGAGAGACCACGTTGAAGTCCGAGGTTTGGGGCACAAAATTTGCGTATTGATAATTCATTAAGTGATCGCGAGCATTAAATGCCGCTTCTGAAATACTCCAAGGTAATCTCTTTTTATGAGCGTATTGTATTTGATGGTGAATAATAAGCCTATTAGTTTGATCTAAAAGAGACCCTATAGGTTCGCACGTAACGAGAGACGGCATGAGATATTCGAACATGGAACCAGACCATGATAAGAGAGCGCCCTTCCAACCAATGGGGACGAGGAGTCGGCCAAGATGGAACCAATGTTTAAGTTTTATATCGCCTTTCGTAATGGCAAAAAGGCTTGCGAGGCGTGCTTCTGAAGCCAGTAGGTCATAACAACTTTCATCGAGTTTGTTTTCTTGAACACGATATCCAATGGACAAAAGATGCCTTTTAGGTTGTTCTAAAAAGTCAAATTTCATATCAAAAGCTATTTGTCGTGCCTTTACAGCTAAAGTGTTTAATTTTTTTATGTAGTTTTTCGCTGTCGTAATCGCTAGTAGCGTCATGATGATGGGCTTCACAGGTTTCTACAAGACATTTGGCCCAAGAGAGTGCACGAGCGGATTCTATTGTTTGGATTTTTTGATCGAGCTCTTCTATTAAGTATAAAATATCATAGGCTGCGAGAGAAAGGTTAGTGGTGTAAAAAGTGTTTGTATCTGGTTTTTTGATGAAAATACTGATGGAGTGGTGAAATTTGGTGATGTGTTCTTCGATTTGTTGACGTAGGGGATGTCGAATATATTGATTATCTGGAATTTCTTTGACAGTTTCCTCAAGAATAGCATTAACATCAAATAAATCGGCTAAATTACTTTGAAAAAAAGATGCGGTTTTTCAGCCCATTCACTTAAGGCTGAAGAGAGCGTTACCAAATGGCCAGCAAGATTTCCTGAATCAACCGTTGATACATAAGTTGGTAAGAGCGGTTTGAGTGTATCCGTTTCATACCAATTGTATAGATGACCACGGAATTTTTCCATTTTTTCAAGAGAGCGTAATGTACATTCAATGCGTGTAATAGCCTCTGCAAAACCAATCCAACCAAAATTACGAGCAGCGATAATAGAAAGTAGATAAACTCCAATATTTGTAGGGGATGTACGCTGGGCAACAAGAGGTTCTGGATCTTCTTGAAAATTATCGGGTGGTAAATAATTGTTTTGCGCATTAACAAAGGTTGCATAATAGAGCCATGTCCGTCGTGCAATGCATCGCAGTGTTTTGTTATTTCCTGAAGATATATGAAGAGTATCTTCAAATGTTGAGGATTGTCTGACAATCCATGCAATCAAGGGTGAAAAAAACCATGCCAGTCCAAAGGGCAAAGCAAGAAAGCTTGTAAGACTATAAAAAGAAAAAGGCAGTGCTATAGCAAGAATACCAATGAGCGATGCTGGCCACATTGTAAGAATATAGAAACCCAAACTATTAGGCATGGTTTTTGTTGAGGAGGAGGTTTTCCATTCAAGGAGGTGCTGTTTTGAAATTCCTATACGATAGAGTGTGCGAACAATTGCATCAGTCATAAAATAAGCAGAATGAGCAATAAACGTAGTTTGAAGAAATATATTTGTTAGCGTAAAGATACTTTTGTTCAAAATTAATCGAAGATATTCACGTAAAGAATGATCAATATTGGAGGGAATAAAAGTTTGTAATACGCCTAAAATTGGTGAGACGAAGAGGCTAAGCAGTAAGAATGTTTGCCAAATAATTGCACTTTTTAATGGTAAAAGAAACCATCCTGTGATTGCTGCGATCAACCACATAAGTGGTGTGAGAGAACGGCGCAGATTATCTTGCATTTTCCAATGCGTAATGGAGCTAATTTTATGGGGAAACAAGAGATAAGGCAAGAGTTGCCAATCGCCACGAATCCAACGATGATGACGCACAACATCAGCGTTATAAGCTGTTGGATAATCTTCAATCACTTCTACATTACTTACTAATGCAGTGCGTGCATATCCTCCTTCCAAGAGATCATGACTAAGAACAGTATTTTCTTTAATTTTACTTTTAAGTGCCTGTTGAAATGCATCGATATTGTAAAGACCTTTGCCAATAAAAGTTCCTTCTCCCAAAAGATCTTGATAAGTGTCAGAAACAGCAAAAACATAAGGATCAATGCCGCGATTGGTAGAAAAAAACGTTGCAGAATTGATGTTGTTTTTCCTGTTGTAAGAGAAGGTGTAATACGCGGTTGCAAAATGCTATAATCTTTTACAACTGTTTCATTGTGTGGATCAAAAATGGGATGGTTGAGCGGATAGTTAAGTTTTCCAACGAGTTTTGTAACACTTTCAGGGGTAAGACGTGTATCTGAATCTAGAGTCATCACAAAACGACAATCCATGGGAAGGAGTGGATTGGAGGGATAAAAGCTTGTATTTTTATCGCCTCTTAATAGCAGATTAAGTTCATGAAGTTTACCACGCTTGCGTTCCCATCCCATCCAACATTTTTCGTTAGCATTATAAAGGCGCCGGCGGTGTAAAAGAAAAAAGAGAGGAATATCATCACGATGATAACGGTTATTGAGTTTATCAATACCCCTTTGTGCATAGTGCAATAGATCAAGGTCGTCTTGCGTTTGTTCGAAGGGAGAGTCTACCCAATCCGTAATGAGGGCAAAATGAATGGCACCTTTGGGATTGGAAAGGTAGTGTACTTCAAGATTGCGCACTTGTTCATCAATATAATCGCGTGATGTGATGAGAGTAGGAACGACAACCATTGTACGTGCATTTTGGGGAATACCTTCTTTATATTCATAACCAATGAGCTGTTTTGATGGGATAAACCATGAAACAACAGTGTTAAAGAAAGCAAAAGCTGCATCCATAGCAGAAAAAAGCGCCAATGCAGTAAAGAGAAAGATTATCCATGGTGTTATGCCAGATGTTTCTAAGAAAGCGTAAACAGCAAGTAAAATAGCAAAGGTTAAAAGAGAAACAGGAATTGCAATAATTCTTATTTTTGAACAACAAAGGGCTTGGATCCATTTTATGAAAAGGGGTGGAGTGTATCTACAAGCCTTTTCAAGAATATGTCGTCCCTCATCAACGAGATAGCAACCAACAAAGGAGGGATTATTATGATGAGAGGACTCTTTAGAGGAAGAAGATGCCATTTCTACAACTTTTCGTGCAACTTCCAGCTCATTGAGAGGTGAAAGGCGCGCAATTTTTTCAATCACTTGCCGATAGATATTGCGTGAGTGAGAATCAATTTCGGAAAAATCACTGTTTTCATGCAAAAAAAATCACTGTTTTCATGCAAAATAGAGTCTACAGAACTAACTGTTTCAAACCATATTCCCCATGGTTACACCATCTGAAGCTTGTTTAGCATGTTCGTCGGCTTTTGCAATTTCTAAGCTACTGTTTTGGCTATGTAATTGCTTTTCAAGCCAAGAGAGTGCTATTGTGGAATCGATAGATGCACCACGTAGATGGTAGAATAAATGCGCAGAAAAGGTTGAATCAGCAGTGAATGGTTTATATTGCGTAAAAAGAGTGTGTAATTTTGTTTCATTGTCTGCGAGAGAAATTTTATCAGCTACTGTATGAGCGAAATGACGCATATATTGTGTTTGCTCAATACGTAATGAAAGACGACGGATATTTTCAATTAATAACATTTGCATGACAGAAGGGAGTGCCCATAACTCACTAATTTCAAGGGTGCAAACTTTTTGGAATCCATTGATTGTAGCTGTGAGTGTTTCTTGTAAAAATTCGCTATCTGTGTGAGCAATATAAAGCCAAGCTAAAGCAAAAATACGTGGTATGTCTATCTTTTGTTTATAAAGAGGAAGTTGCTTGATGAAGGATTTGGATAAGTCATGGCGTAGTTGTTGTATAGTTTTGTCAATGGTATAATGATTATCAATGAGCCATTGAGCAGATGGTGTAATAGTTTTATCGTTGTGAGCTGCAATATCGCTGATATGAAAGGCGTGGAGAATAATTTTGGCACTTTCTCTCAACCTTTTGTGAAAATTATTTTCTCCTTTATATTCAGGAAGTGGGATTTCTCTTTTCGAAGCTATATCATGGCCTAATTTATAGAGTTCTTTCTACAGCTTATAAGTTGAGCGAATAGGAAAGTTGGTTTCAGTAAGATAAAGGTGTTCTGTTTGTTGAGAAAAAAACACTTCATGAAGGATATTGTGCGTGCCATAATATTCTTTGTTATTCAATTACGCGGTTTCTTTATGTTTAATAGGCTGTGAACACTTTATCTTAATAATGAGCAGTTCAAAGGAAAAAATGAACTTTTTTCTTTTCTTTGAGAGTATTTGCCATTTTTTGACCATACAGTTTAAGAGAAAATAGACAATTTCTTTGAAAAACAAAAAAGGTCGCTAAAAACAAGCGACCTTAATTTTAACAACTGTTTAAATGTTTTAAAATTAATCTTGTTCTTGTTTTTTCAAAGCTGCACCAAGAATATCGCCAAGAGAAGCTCCTGAATCTGTTGATCCATATTGCGCAACAGCTTCTTTTTCTTCTGCAATTTCTAAAGCTTTGATCGATACTGAAAGTTTACGAGTTTTTTTATCGAATGCGGTGATGCGGGCATCAACTCTTTGACCAATTGCGAAACGTTCAGGGCGTTGTTCATCACGATCACGAGCTAAATCAGCACGGCGAATAGTTGTTTCAAGATTGTGATCAATCAATTTTACATCAACACCATTGTCATTGATTGCAGTGACTTCACACGTCACGATAGCGCCTTTGCGGAGTTCACCAGATGCTGCTGCTTCTCCAACTTTATCGTTAGAAAGTTGCTTAATCCCAAGAGAAATACGTTCTTTTTCAACATCAACATCAAGGACGACAGCTTTAACGACATCCCCTTTATTATAGGTATCGATAACTTGTTCACCAGGACGATTCCAATCAAGATCCGAGAGGTGAACCATACCGTCAACATCACCTTCAAGGCCAATAAAGAGACCAAACTCTGTTTTATTTTTAACTTCCCCTTCAATTTGTGAATTTACAGGGAATTTATTAGCAAAAGCAACCCATGGATTTTCAAATGTTTGTTTTAAACCAAGAGAAATACGCCGTTTAGATGGATCAATTTCAAGAACAACCACTTCCACTTCTTGTGACGTAGAGAGAAGTTTTCCTGGGTGGATATTTTTCTTTGTCCAACTCATTTCGGAAACATGGATTAATCCTTCGATTCCTGGCTCGATTTCAACAAAACCACCGTAATCAGTAATGTTGGTAACAGCCCCAGTAATTTTTTTACCAACCGGATACCGAGCGCTGATGCTTTCCCAAGGATCACTTTCAAGCTGTTTCATGCCAAGGGAAATACGGTGTGTATCTTGATTAATACGAATAATTTGAACTTTAATTGTTTGACCAATTGTGAGGATTTCAGAGGGATGATTAACACGTCTCCATGCCATATCTGTGACGTGTAAAAGGCCATCAATTCCCCCAAGATCAACAAAGGCACCATAATCGGTAATATTTTTCACCACACCTTCAAGGATTTGATTTTCTTCAAGATTTTGAACGATTTCTGAACGCTGTTCGGCTCGGCTTTCCTCTAAAACGGTACGACGTGAAACAACAATATTACCACGACGACGATCCATTTTTAAAATTTCAAAGGATTGTGAATTATGCATGAGAGGTGAAACATCACGAATGGGGCGAATATCAACTTGGCTGCGAGGCAAGAAAGCAACAGCACCATCAAGATCGACTGTAAAGCCTCCTTTTACTTGGCTAAAGATAACCCCATCGACGCGTTGGCCAGCATTGAACTTTTCTTCTAAACGGATCCAGCTTTCTTCACGTCGTGCTTTTTCACGCGATAAAACAGCTTCGCCCATCGCATTTTCAATGCGTTCAATGTAAACTTCAACTTCATCGCCAACCTGTAAGGAACCATCTCTTCCTTTAATTCCAAATTCTTTAAGGGGGATACGTCCTTCGACTTTGAGACCGGCATCGATAATTGCCATGTCCTTTTCGATTGCAATGACGCGACCTTTAACAACAGCCCCTTCATTGATATCATTGGTTTGGAAAGATTCCATGAGAAGAGCTTCGAAATCCGCCGTTGTGGGATTGTATTGTGACATAAGAACTCCTGATACATACCTTATAGTAAAAGGTATAAGCGCTAGGTTAGTGTTAATACGAGGCAACTTCCTGCCTTTTTCCTTAATACAGGAAGAAAGATTAGCGCTAGGCTGGAAATCACCTTAACTGCTTCATTCAACCATACGCACTTTTATGATTGGATCAATAAAAGTGCATGCAATTGTGAATGTTGCTTCTATACCCAATTCTGATGTATCAAGCAAGTGGGCGTTTTGTGCTGGTTTTAGAGGGCTTTGTTTGCGGGTTATATCGCGCTTGTCACGTTGTTCAATTTGAGCCAGAATTTCATGATAATCTACTTGATATCCTTTTTGTAAAATTTCTTGATAGCGACGTTTTGCACGTGTTTGAACATTGGCAAGAACATAAAACTTAATATCGGCATCAGGACAGACGACAGTACCAATATCGCGTCCATCAAGCACACTACCGGGCAAAACTTTAGCAAAGTCACGTTGTTTGGTGACAAGAATTTTACGTACAGTAGGGTTGACTGCTATCTTTGAAGCTGCTTCACCAAGTTCATGAGAAGAGAGAATGGCTGGATTTAAGGTGTTAACATCAAGTTTTGTTGCACAATCAAGGACACTTTTTTCATCATTAAGAGCTAATTTTTGTTGTAAAAGTGCATAGGCAACGCCGCGATAAGTAAGACCGGTGTCTAAGTGGCGAAGATGATAATGAGCAGCAATTTTGCGTGCTAATGTTCCTTTTCCAGAGGCTGCTGGTCCATCAATTGCGATGACAAAAGGTTTCAAGAAATTTTTCCCCCAAGTTGTTGCATAAAAAGGATAAATTCTGGAAAGCTTGTAGCTATCATCCGTTTATCATCAATAGTTACAGGTTTTTCTGATGCGAGTCCAAAGACAAGAAAGCACATGGCGATACGATGATCAAGATGTGTGGTGACATGTCCACCACCCAATCCTTTAGCAGAGTTATTTCCGTGAACAATAAGAAAATTTTCCCCTTCTTCGCAGTTTACGTGATTGATTTTTAAACCTTGAGCAAGTGCAGACAGTCGATCTGATTCTTTAACGCGCAGCTCTTCAATCCCTAGCATAACAGTTTTGCCTTCAGCAAAAGCTGCTGCTGCTGCCAAAGCGGGATACTCATCAATCATTGATGGAGCACGTTCTTTGGGTATAGTAACACCTTTTAGCGTTGATGATTGGACACGTAGATCAGCAATATCTTCTCCACCTGTTTTGCGTTGATTCAAAAGTTCAATTTGAGCTCCCATTTCCCACAATGTTTTGATAAGTCCCATTCGAGAGTTGTTTATAAGAACATTTTCAATGGTGATATCAGAATCCTCCACAAGAAGCGCGGCGATAAGCGGAAAAGCTGCAGAAGAGGGATCGCCTGGGATATCAAGAGTTTGTCCAGTAAGGTGTGGTTGACCAGTGAGATGAATAAAACGCGTACCTTCAGCATTTGTTTCTATCTCAAGTTCAGCACCAAACGCTTTTAACATTTTTTCCGTATGATCTCGCGTGAGAATGGGCTCAATAACAGTTGTGGTACCGGCCGTATTGAGGCCGGCAAGGAGGATTGCTGATTTCACTTGGGCGGAAGCCATTGGAATACGGTAACGAATTGGGTTTGTCATTTTAGGACCATAGAGCGTTAAAGGGAGACGGTCACCGTGCGTTGCTTCAACTTCAACACCCATTAGACGTAGCGGATCGAGAATACGTCCCATTGGGCGTTTGGAGAGAGAGTTGTCACCAATAAAGGTTGTTTTCATATGATAAGAACCAACCAATCCCATAACCAAACGAACACCTGTTCCAGCATTCCCAAAATCTAAAGGTGTTTCTGCAGCTAAGAGGCAACCATTACCGGTTCCACGAATAATCCAGAGATCATTCGTTTTATGAATACAGGCACCCATAGCTTGCATAGCAGCTGCTGTATTGAGGACGTCATCACTTTCAAGGAGTCCATGAATATGTGTTTCACCACTTGCTAGCCCTCCTAATATAAGGGAGCGATGAGAAATTGATTTATCTCCTGGTATTTTTATTTTTCCAGAAAGATTGGTAGATTTATAGGCAGTTATGGGTATTGCTTTTTGCATAGAAGTTCTATTTAACTTTGTTTGAATTTGATTGAATAAAGCACCTCTTAGCACATGCTTTGAAAGGCGTCATGAGAAAATCCATGTGGAACGATGTATTTATCTTTGACAAAGGCATTATTTTTCGATTAAGCACCATAAAATTCGTTTTTTAATGAGATTAGAGTTAACAAAGAGGCACGGTTCATGGCAAAACAGGAACTTGGAACTAAGCGTGTTGATCCAGAAACGGGGAAAAAGTTTTATGATCTTAATCGCGACCCTATTGTGTCGCCTTATACAGGAATTTCTTATCCGCGTTCTTACTTTGAAGTTGCGGCAGCTGAAGCAAGTGGTGAAGAAGAAGTTGATACTGAAGAGCTTGATACAGCGCTTGAAAAATCTGCTTTTATGCTTCTTGAGGAGGATGTTGATGATTCCAAAGATGATGATCTTCCTGATTTGGGAGATAGCGATGTAGATCTTGGTGATGATGATGATACGTTTTTATCTCATGATGAAGACGATGAGGATGATGACGTTGCCGATATTCTCGGAGGTGGTGTTTCTAACGATGACGATATTTAAGAAAAAAGAATATTCTTTTCTAGAATATAAATTCTTCTTGATCTTCGATTTTTATCGTTCTACAGAATTTCTCTAACATTGTTTACTATTCTTTTAAGAAAGAATCCGTCTTTATGTGGGGCTATAGCTCAGCTGGGAGAGCGCTTGCATGGCATGCAAGAGGTCAGCGGTTCGATCCCGCTTAGCTCCACCAAAAAGACCAAAATGTTATTCCAATAAGGCATGTGTGTTTATAAAAGCCATTGCTCTTTATAGAAAGAGGGCGTCTACCTTTATTAAAGGAAGATTTATGCGCTGATTAAAAAGTGCTATGCTTATTCGTTGCTTCATAGTGCTTTTTTGTAATATTCATGGAATTTTATTGTAAGAAAAGTGTGAACAAGCAGGTTGGTATTTTTCTTATCGTACATTTTAAAAGAAAAAACGCTGTTTATCATTTATGACATCATGCATAGAAAAAGAGTTTTTACTAGATTAGAAAAATATCATCGATAAGGGACGTTTATATGATGATGATCAATCACTTCTATGAAGCAGACATTTTTTCTAGCCTTGCATTAAGGTTTTATACAGCTAAGAGGAGTTTTCAATTTTGAGATTTAAATGTTTCAATAAGAGGCATTTTTGATTTCTCATATGAGAGCTCTTGTTTTTAAGATGAAATTACAGCACAACAGAAAAAATGGAATTATTGAGGGGAAAAAATAATGCCTTCTTATCGTTCAAGAATATCGACTCATGGGCGCAACATGGCTGGAGCCCGTGGGCTTTGGCGCGCAACAGGGATGAAAGACGCTGATTTTGGTAAACCCATTATTGCGATTGCGAATTCTTTTACACAATTTGTACCAGGGCATGTTCATTTAAAAGATCTTGGGCAACTGGTTGCACAAGAAATAGCTGTTGCTGGTGGTGTCGCGAAGGAATTTAATACAATTGCTGTAGATGATGGAATTGCTATGGGACATGATGGAATGCTTTATTCTTTGCCTTCCCGTGAAATCATTGCTGATTCTGTTGAATATATGGTCAACGCTCATTGTGCTGATGCCCTTGTTTGTATTTCCAATTGTGACAAAATTACACCTGGTATGTTAATGGCATCTTTACGGTTGAATATTCCAACAATCTTTGTTTCAGGCGGTCCTATGGAAGCAGGCAAGATTAAATGGAAAGATCAAGATCTCGCTGTTGACTTAGTTGATGCTATGATTGCAGCTGCTTCAGAGCACAATTCGGAAGAAGAAGTTAATGCAATAGAGCGTGTAGCTTGCCCTACATGTGGTTCTTGTTCAGGAATGTTTACTGCGAATTCGATGAATTGTCTGACCGAGGCATTAGGGCTTTCTCTTCCCGGAAATGGATCAGTATTAGCGACTCATGCAGATCGTCGGATGCTTTTTGAAGAAGCTGGACGACGAATTGTTGCATTGGCCAAGCGTTATTATGAACAAGGCGATGAGACAGTTTTGCCGCGTTCCATTGCTTCGCGCAAGGCCTTTGAAAATGCAATGACTGTGGATATTGCTATGGGAGGGTCAACCAATACTGTTTTGCATATTTTAGCTGCGGCGCAAGAAGGCGAGGTGGATTTTACTATGACGGATATTGACCGTCTTTCGCGCAGTGTTCCTGTTTTGTGCAAGGTTGCACCTTCTGTAGCGAATATACATATGGAAGATGTACACCGTGCTGGTGGTATTATGGGGCTTTTAGGAGAATTAGATGCGGCTGGACTTATTGATACATCCACTTATACAGTACACGCAAAAACGATGAAAGAAGCTCTACGTCATTGGGACGTGAAACGAACCAATGAACCATTGGTTCATAAATTTTATCGCGCAGCCCCAGGAGGTATTCCAACACAGACAGCTTTTAGTCAATTTTGTCGCTATGATGCTCTAGATCTTGATCGTGAAAAGGGGGTGATCCGTGATAGGGAACATGCATATTTGCAGGATGGAGGATTGGCGGTTCTGTATGGAAATCTTGCGAAAGATGGCTGTATTGTGAAAACAGCGGGTGTTGATCAATCAATTTTAACTTTTAAAGGTCCAGCAAGAATTTTTGAAAGCCAAGACTCAGCTGTTTCAGCTATTTTAAATGATAAAATTAAATCAGGTGATATTGTTGTAATCCGTTATGAAGGTCCACGAGGTGGACCTGGAATGCAGGAAATGCTTTATCCTACGAGTTATCTCAAATCTAAAGGTTTAGGAAAAGCTTGTGCGTTGATAACCGATGGCCGTTTTTCAGGAGGAACTTCAGGCCTTTCTATTGGACATGTTTCACCGGAAGCTGCTGAAGGAGGAGCAATTGCTTTGGTAGAAGAGGGTGATGTCATAGAAATTGATATCCCAAATCGTAGCATTCATATTTTGGTTGATGATATTGAGATGAAGCATCGTCGTGCCAAAATGGAGGCAAAAGAAAAAGCAGCTTGGCAACCTGTTGAGGAGCGTAAGCGTAAGATTTCAAAGGCTCTCAAGGCGTATGCAGCTATGACAACTTCTGCTGCAAAAGGTGCCGTGCGGAATCTTTGATTAATAAAAAATAGACCTTGTAAAAAACACAAAGTTTACGTGTTTTGAGTATATCTTTTACATGATAGAAAGGATTTTGTAAGTAAAAATACAATAAAGTCAATAGGTTATATGAAATTATTTTATATTAATCCCATTTAGAATCCACACTTTTATATGTGATTCATTTGACTATTTTTTATAAACAATTGCCATCTATAAACAGATCATAAAAAGCAAATCATGATGCAAATATTAACGCATGTAAACGTTCAAATGAAATGAAAAGCAGCTACCATTCATAACGGTTCATAAATTTTGTGATACGTTTTATCACATACAAATCGCATTGTTAAAGATGCAATCGTTTTGAAATTATCGATAACATAAATTGCATGCGTTTAAAGAATGGTATGGGTTTTGCTCTTTTTTGAGCTAAACCTTAAAAGGAATAATCATTTGAAACTATCATACGAGCTACAGATTTTCATTCATTAAGGGCACATAAAAAAATTTAAAGACAAGATCGCTTTTAAAGCGCTTACTAAAAAGTCAGTAAATAATAGGCAGGCATTATATAGACATTATCATCACAATATTGGTATGAAAATCACAATGTTATATCGTGTAAGATCGAAAGCCTTTTAATGATATAATGTAAGCAAGCAAAAAACGTTTTAAAAGTTATAGTTTAAAAGCACAGAGCCCAAATTTGGATTGAATGATTTTAGTCCCCTCAAATTTAAGGAAATCTATTGAGATAAAGATGAGCAGGTAAATTTCAAAAAATTGTAACCATGGCGCAAAGGCATCGGGTTTTATTCAATTTTGAGTCAAAAATGATAGTGTTTAAAGGATGCTCTATTCTAAAGTTAACGGCTCCGAAATTGAATTGGTTAATTTTGCCAATTCAAACATTGAGCTTGCTTATTTGCAGAGAAGTTATATTTAGTGCAAAGTGAGAATACGCTTATGAGAGCCTTTTTAAATGAACGTTTAAACAATTGAAGACTCAAAATGAGATCTCTTATTTTATAAGCAATTATAAGCTTATTATCCTTTCAGTTGTCAAGAAAACGCTGCTTTTATCCTTATGAGAGGTTGTTTTAAAAACCAACGCTTGTAAATGTAAAAATGGGTTTTGTTGTAGACATTTACTTAAGACACATTTGCTTAATTATATTGATAAACCTACCAAGCGTTTTGATTTATTTGATAGGTTTTTATTTTAGAAAATGCGTTATTTCAATTCACTCAACTCAATTTTAAGGTCAGTATATGAAACGTTTTAAAAAAGCATTTTGATCATGTGCTTTGTTTTAAATGGAACGGCTCAAATATGAGGGCATTATTCTTAATAGGTTTTATAGCAACGAAAAGAGTTTACAGTCTCTTTCATTCAAATGAATGATATTTAAGATCATACTTATCATTTACATTTCTTTTGGTAAGTTTTAATAAAGACAATGGAGTGCTTGCAATAGTATACGTTTTGTATATAGGCATTACCATTTATTGGTAAATTCATATTTATGAGTCATTCATTATATCTTCATTCATAAGCTTCGTCACGTAAATGACACGGCTTTCTTTTTTGAATTCTCTCTTTTATGATGCGTTTATAGCCATAAGAAAAGCGCCCCCACGCTTGTTTTTTACTCTTCTGTATCAACAATCTTGACAACATTATCGCTTCATAAACCTCACAATTTTTTGGTACCGACCTTATTTTACTTTGTCTGTTTAATTTTGCCTTGCCATAAGCTCTACCCCAGATCTTTGTATAATATGAGATCTTGGCATTGCCATAAACTTACCATAAATTTTTGCACAGCTATTAACAACAGCATAATTATAAATCTTAACATGGCTATAAACGCAGGCACAACCCGAAACCTGAGCATGCCCATAAACCCATGCATCATCATAAACCCAGCAATTGCCATCATGAGAGAGGTTGACTTCCTTTTCAATAAAACCCCCTAAGATACCTGCTTTGACATCATCAAAATCTTTTAGAGCTTTAATGCGATAGAGGTTTGTAATCTGTTTAGCCATCCGATCTTTAATTTGTTTGTTTTCATTTGTTATGATGTATTTTTAAAACTATACCATAAGCTTTATGAAATGATCGCGTTGTTTTTTGAATCTATACATTCATAAGATTTAAAAACGCTCTCATCATGCGTATTTTTATCTTTATAACCTATCAGTTTTTTTACTAAATGGTTTTTAAGATTTCTGTTAATTTCTTTTATAGCGCATAGATATTTCCTTTATAATCAAAGCTTTCATTTGCATTTTTCTTTATTCAAAACTGCTGTTTTTACGCATGCTCTATAGCTGTTATCTTCTTTATAGCTACCGCATCATTTTTCATTTTCATAAGAGAAATGATAAGGATGATAATATGATTTATTTGTTATAAAACATCTAAAGAGAAACTGATAATTAAAGAGATTATCAAAATCTCTTTAAACAGAGCTTTTGAAAAGTATACATCTATCATTTTAGATTACGATATAGTCTTTTAAAAGCAATCCAAATTAGAGTGTTTAAAAGTGCAAAGTCTTATCTTTTAGAATAACACATGATAAATCTTTCTTTGTAAGATTGTATGTAAGCAGTTTACAAGATAATGCGTTTATAGATTATCGTTTAAACTAATACACAAGAGACCTCTATGAGGTGTGTTAACCTCATAAGTCTATTCGGTTTCTCTCATTTCTAATTTTGGTAAGTTTTTAACGATTTTCATTGTTTCTAAACTTACAGTAATAACCCTTTGAAACAATTCTAATGGATAAGCAGGGTTGCCAATGGTTTCAACAGCATAGCGATTGGCATCATTCACAATGCCGCTCTTTTTATCAGTCTTGACGCATTGACGCCCCATAACCCATTCAAGAGCGGGTCTACCATTGACGATATATTCATAAGCTTCAAGAGGGATATCTGTCATGATGATATTGCTGTTATAAATAACAGTCGATTTATCTTTCTCTTTACCTGCTTTTGCGAATTTCATTTCAGTCACATAATAGAATTTTTCGGGATTAGGAATGTCTGCCTGTTTTGGATTGCCCTTTTTAAAGGTCACGGGATAAGGTTCCACATCTTCATAATTTACATGCAAATGACCCAGTTTACGCCCCGCGTTAACAAATGACCAGAAATCTTCGGCACTCTTAACACAAGGGATGCGAGGCAACTCTTTAGAAAGGTTATCAGCGTAACGAGCACGATAATCTTCCGAATGTAACAATCCGTAGACGTAATAGAACAAATCATCTTTAGTGATTTTTTCATTCGGATAAGCCGCTTTAAAATGTGCTAATCCTTCATCCGTAATGGCATCACGCCTCTGTAAACCAGCTGTTTTGCTTTCTTCTGTAGCATTTGCAAACAAATGTGACTGTTTTTCATTTTTATCTTTTGAAATTACGACATCTTCATAAACATATCTTGGAAAGCATTGACTAGTATCCATTGCGTGAACATCAGGCAAATTTTTAGCCATAATAACAGAAAAGCCAGCCATTGCTCCTATACCTGTAACTTGTATTACCTTATTTTCAACCACTTGTCCCATAGGGAATATACGCGGCATTTGATAAACCATTTCATTAAAGGTACGATTATAATAAAGCCATTGTCGTGTAAAAGGACGATACAAACTTTGTGTAAGGCACGCGTTTTCAAACTCAAAAACCTTGCTTCTAGCTAACTGTTTTTTGATAGCACGGCTCCAACTGATTTCTCTTTCGTCTGTATTAATAAAATTGTTTACAGCATTTGCATGTGCTTTATGATCAATATGTTGATAGGCATCATTAAAGCGTTCTACTTCTCTATTGTAGAAAGCAATCATGTTACTCATGTTTTTCGCTAGAGCTTCACGGCTTGAATTGTATGCCCAAACATCACGATTAGTTTTTAGACCGCACGAAAAATTTTCAAACAGCTTTTTACCATGACTTTTCTTATCACCTAGGGCTAGGAATGTTTTGAAACTTTCATCACGTTGATTTATCCAATCACCATGTTCATCCGGCGTGATCATTTGCCAACTTTGTTTACGTGTAATGCCATCAATACTACCAAAGTATTCAAGAGCTGTAAGTTTTTCTTTTGTCGTGAAATTATTACCAATGTCATGATAGTAAATTTTACAATCTCCGGAAGCATTGGGATTTTTGATAAACAATGTTATAGCAATACCAGTCATACTACCATTGCCAAAAACATTTTCACCTTCTTGAGCTTTCCCATCGCTTAACATATTTTTACGAATATCCCCCCGTAAATTAAGCACATAAATACTCGTAAACTCTTTGGCTAAAGATTTTCGTAAGCTATCCATTGTTGGCTTTTCTATGTAACCAGAACCAGAAACAAAGCCTATTACCCCAGCATTACTAATACGGTCACTTGCCCAACGAATGGCACGGATATAGCTGTCATAAAGTGCTCGTATATTCGTTACTTTCGATTGAGCAGCATAAGTTTTACGGATACGTTCATCTAATATAGGATAAGGGCTGTTCTTTGCATTATCATTTTCGCTTTTTTGCCCTACTGAATAAGGAGGATTCCCAAAAATAACTTCAATATTGAGGTTTTTCTGAAGTTCTAAATATTCACTGTTTTTCTCTAGTAAACCTCTCATCAGATCTTGTTTTTCAAGCATCCGGAATGTATCGGTCAAACCGATATGCTTGAAAGGAATATACTCTCCTTTCTTCAAACTATGATAAGTCGATTCAATGTTAATGGCTGCTATGTAGTACGCTAGCAAGACAATCTCGTTGGCATGGATATCATGACGGAACTTATATTCCATATCCTCTGGTTTTATGAGCTTTGATTGTAAAAGCCTTGTGATAAAGGTTCCCGTTCCAGTGAAAGGGTCAAGAATAGAGACACCACGTGACCCCAAGCTTTTTCCAAATTCATTGCGCAACACATCATCAACAGAATGAATGATAAAATCAACAACCTCAACGGGGGTATAAACAATGCCAAGCCTATCCGTTGTCTTCTTAAAAGCTTTGGTAAAAAAATCTTCGTAAAGTTTGATAATAAGATTTTGTCTTGCCTGTGGTTCGGTAATACCAGAGGCACGGAACTTTACGCTGTCATAAAACTCTTGTAATTCTTTGGATTCTTCCTCGATATTGGTTTTGTCGAGTTCTGTTAAGATTTTTTCCATTGCTTGAGAAATGGCATTGTTTTGCACAAATTCATTGCCCTCAAACAAAGCTTCAAACACAGGACGCGTTACAAGATGTTGCGCTAACATCTCAATTGCTTCTTCTTGTTTTATCTCACTGTTTAAGTTGTTTTTTAATTCCTTATAAAACGCATCAAAGGCATGATAAGCTTCGCTTGTCTGATCAGAAAGCATAGTTTGAAGGCGTGTGATATGGTTTTGTGCAATCTCAGCAACATTGTTCGCCCAAATGCCCCAATAATCACTCATGGTAGATTTTTTAACAATCAGTGTTTTGAGAGCATTGGGAAACTCAACAAAAAAGGGTAATCTTCCTGTTACGCTATGACTATGTTGCGGTTCATGAGCTTGTGTCCCAATATGAAGTCCGGATTTTTCCGATTTTTCGTGTAGCGGGATTTCGTCAATAACCGTGGTGACATTTTCTAATTCGGTCTTTTTAGAAACTGTAACAATGTCGATGATAGAGCTCACGTCTTGTCCTAAGACCATCTGGTTAAGGGTTTTGCTAAAATTCTCATCATGGGCAAGCAAAGCATTGAGAACTTGCCAGACAACGCTGTATCTCTTATTGTTTTTTAATGCCTCTTCTGGTGAAACACCAGCAGGAACACCAACCGGCAAAATGATATAGCCCATCTTTTTGCCTTTTGCACGACGCATCACACGTCCTACCGCCTGTATCACATCCACTTGGCTTTTACGCGGGTGTAAAAACATAACCGCATCAAGGGAAGGAACATCAACACCTTCTGAAAGGCAGCGTACATTGGTTAATATACGGCAGATATTCTCACCCGCATCTTCTTTCAACCAATCAAGTTTTATCGTACGGTCTTTGGCACCAGATTTTCCATTAATATGATCTGCTTGACAGTTAAGAGGGGGAATATTTTTATGGTTTTCATGAAGATCAAGTAAATCTTTCTTAACTTCTTCATCGTTGAATGTTCTACATATGCGTTCAGAAGTATCAATATCTCTACAAAAAGCCAAAGCCCGATGCATGGGTCTTGTATCGTCCCCAAGATCAATTTTCAGATCCATTTTGGTAAGGGCTTGATAACAACCCATGATCTTTGTTCTATCATCAAGAATAAGTTCATAATTCTCATCTGTCATCAGATGCTGGATAGATTTACTCACTTCTCCTTCATCAACACCTAAAACGATAATCTTGTAAGGCGTTAAAAGTCCATTCTTTACAGCATGGGAGAAACTATAAGAATAAAGGATTTTGCCATAAAGCTCTTCATCATCCATAGAAGCCAGAACAGCATCAATCTCATTAGCTTGTTTTTTAGCATTGTCACTAAAGATACGAG
>NZ_JH725095.1:396225-430161 GCF_000278155.1 Bartonella doshiae NCTC 12862 = ATCC 700133 | reverse complement strand
TGCTTTTGTCCCTCTCACATTAGAAGAAACAGAGCAGTTATCCGAGCCTCTTTGGACAGAACGAAAATTCATTAGCAGCGACAAAACAGCCAAACAAGCGCGTTTGAAACTCACCCTTACCGGTGGACCTGCAGCACGATCTATGGTGTGTGATTTCGGTGCTGGCATATTATGAGGGGAGAACAGAGATGACCAAAACCAAAAAACTTGACATGGAATTGCCTAAAGAAGGTCGCTTTATCAGTTCTGAATTCCCAATCTTGCGGGAAAACTTGACCAAAATTGATCAAGCCATTGTTGATATTGAAGACAAGGTAGACCAAAAAGCGCCTTCAAAACACACGCATAGCATAAGTGATGTCACAGATCTTGAAGCAGCCCTTAAGTCCAAAATGGCAGCCGATAAAACCTTCACCTTTGCTGATTTAAGTGATATCGAGGGGGCACACGATGCAGCAAATAATTATGTTCTCTATAAATCAAGCAATAATAACTTCACCTTTGGCAGTGCTATCTCCCTGTTAGGCGCACACCAACATAAAACCGAAGATATCGTGGGGCTTGATGATTTTAGAGCCAAGATTAATCAAGACCTCACAAGCTATGGTCGCTTAGCCAGCCCCAATGAATGGCAAAGTTATAATAAATTTACCAGCAAAGTCACTATGAGTGGTGGCTTAGAACTGTTGGGTAATTCGTCGTTTAATCTCACTCATAATGATGAAGTGGTCACAAACTTAAGTGCGAGTGGTAGCTCGCTTAAAGGACCTTTAAAAGTCGATGGTGATGTTGTTTATACGAAGGCGCAAGTGGATAAATTGATAACTGAAGTTGATGAGTTAATAGTTTCTTATACCAAGACACAAATGGATAAATTAATCGCTTCATTAAACAAAAAACCTGTCGAAATTCTTATGACAGAAAGTGGCACTATTCCATTGCCTGATGGGGTGACAGATGACACAGATATTGAAATACGAGCTTGGGGTGCTGGAGGGGGGGGGAGGAGGAGAAATGGAAGGCAAATATACAACTCTTCACAATGGAGTGGGTGGTGAAGGCGGTCAATATGTATGTGTTAAAGTTAAAGGATGGCAACTTAAAAAATCAAGAGCGGCTCAAATTGGTCGTGGCGGTAAAGGACCTTACGGAAACAACGTAGGTTCTAATGGTGGTGATACACTTATTAATGGGATTATTCGAGCTAGCGGTGGAAGTGGAGGATATGGTAGTAGCTGGGGAGGTTCTTCTACTGACAGAGCTTGTTTTGGCAATAACGGTATGTACGGTAAAGGTGGTGGTGGCGGTGGAGGTTATTTCTCTGGAAAGAATGCAATCGGTCAATCTGGCGGCAGTGGTGGAAATGGCGCAATATTGTTGAAATTTTTTATATAGGAGCACTTCATGGAATATGCAGTTGTTGAAAATGGTGTGGTAAAAAACATTATCGTAGCCTCAGAAGATTATGTTCACGCCTTTGATGGTGAAGCCATTCCTTCAAGTGAAGCACAAATCGGCTGGACTTATAAGGATGGAGTGTTCTCTCCTCCTGTTGTTGATGAAAACACAAAACAGCTCTCATCTACTGAAATGACAGAAACAGATATACCCGTAGAGCTCATAAAAGAACCACAAGAGAAAAATAATCAAGTCTAGGTTACAAGCTATTTAAAAACTAATGGCATGGGTCAACGGAGCAGTTGTTGTATAAGCGTTTAAAGGCTTGTATGATTTTCTTTAAGTCCTTTTTAAAACTCTTTAAAAGCCCTTTAAAGGGACTTTTTGACTGACAGTGTCAGTCTTATGAGAGTGTGCGCTTGTTGTTATAGTCTCTTCATTGATTTGGAGAGCAAAATGGCAACAGAATTTAATCATGGGATTCGCATTGTAGAGGCTGGTGAAGATTCCCGTCCTTTAGCAACATTTGATCAAACCGCCATTGGAGCGGTTGTTACAGCCCCTGATGCTGACAATCAAGTTTTTCCTCTCAACGAGCCTGTGCTATTCTTTACGCATGAGACAGATAAACTAAAAAAGCTTGGGATAAGAGGCACGGCTCTTGATGTGATTAACGCAGTGTGTGCGCAAGGGATCGAGGCACAAGTCATCCTTGTGCGTGTGGAAGAAAAGTCGACCATTGCTGAGACACAAGCGGAAATGGTGGGATCCTATGCTTCCTTAACCGGTGTGCATGCGCTGAAACATGCGCGTGGCCATTTAGGGGTAGAGCCTGGAATTTTGTTAGCACCAGCTTATAGTGCAGGACGCCTTGATAATGGCAAAAACCCCGTGGCAGATGCGCTTGAACAGGTTGCAGAAAAGCTACAAGCGATTGCCGTGTTTGATACGGGTGGTAAAAACACGGAAGAAAGTCTTGCCTATCGTGCAGATTTTTCTTCACGCTTTTGTTATTTGATTGATCCTTTTGTACGGGTGGCAAATAGTGATGGTGGATGGAGTATTAAACCAGCAAGTCCTTTTGCAGCGGCGATGTTTATCAAGCGTGATAAGCAAAGGGGAGGTGTTTTTTGGTCTCCTTCAAATCAAGATGTCAAAGGCATTTTAGGAACCGCACGCCCGATTAGTTATTTTGATGGTGAAATCGATCATGAAGCAAATCGCCTCAACCAAGCCGATATTGCTACCTTTATTCCAGCACGGCTTAGCCAAAATGCCCAAGGTCAATTTGCTGCCAATGGACGTATTTTATGGGGGAATCACACCACCTCTAGCGATCCATTATGGCGCTTTGTCAATGTGGTACGCACTCGCGCAGCACTGGAAAAAACTATCGTTAACAGTTTCCGCCCTTGGGCCAATGACGAAAACCTTACCGGTCAACATGTCATTGCCATTACCCGCTCTTTGACCAGCTTTCTTGATGATATGATTGCGCGTGGAGCCCTTTTGGGTGGACGTGTTTGGTTTGACCGCGATTTAAATTCCAACAGCACTTTGCAATTGGGAAAATTGCGGGTGGAATTTGATGCAGAAGAAGTCCCTCCTCTAGAAGATTTGAGTTTCGGCAGCCGGCGCAATAGCGCTTATTTTGATCGGTTGGCGCAAGATATCCAAAAGAAAATGACCTATCAATTTGGCGATACACTTGAAACTTATCGCAAAGCAGCAAGGAGTTAAAGCATGACTTTACGCATTGTACGCGGTTTTACGCTGATTGTTGATGATGATGTGAATCTTCATCTCGATCTTGAAACGCTTAAATTGCCCACGCTGGAAGAAATCACAGAAACCTATCAACCAGGCGGTTCTGATATGCAAATTGATGTGAGCGGTCTTGGTGTGAAAGCTCTCGGTTTGCAAATGAAAATCCGCAGCCACACACCAGAAATTATCGGCATCTTTGGTGGTCCCCCTGGTCTTCGCCATAAATTTACCGGCAAAAAACATGTGATCTCTGAAGAAGACGGGCGTGAGCATGAACATTCCATTGATGTCACAGGGCGTTTGATCAAAGTCGACAGTGAAGGCTTAACGGCTGGCAAGGCAACAGGCTATGATTGCGAGATCAAAAATGTTTGGGACTATACCGAATATTGGGATGGTTCTGTTCTGCACCGCTTTTCGTTCAAACGGGGCGGTTGGCTTGTGCGCAACGGACAAGAGATCGGTTTACGTCGCCGCTCTATTCTCAACTTATAGGAATTGATCATGACAAGTTTACAAACCAGCATTGATGTGGAATTGCAGGTTCCATTTCTTTATCAGGATAAAAATGGCAAAGAATCTCTCTGCAAGAAACTGACTTTTTATCGCCCCACTTTCAAACAAGCTAAACAATTAGCCGTGTTGATTGGACCACAGCTTGCGAAGACACTCTTGCCCGCTGTAGAAGAAGATAAAACACCCTTAAGCAATGATGTTTTTGTTGCCAAGCTTTGTGAGGCTTTATTGACCCATGAAGCCATGGAAGGGATAGCGGCGCTTTTAGCGGATATGTCTCATGAATCCGTTGAATTGATTGATCGTCTTGATGTTGTTGACATTCTTGCTGTCTTCAAGGCTTTTTTTGCTTTTTTTACGCAACGCCAATCCTCTCTGCCGGTCAATTTGGAGCAGAACTAGCGCTTTATTATCGCTGGTCTCCTTCAGAGATAAACCAGATGGATTGGCTGGAAGTGATTTTTTATCGCAGTGAATTAGCACGCCTGAAACAACAAGAATATGAAAGCCATCAGTTAGGATAAGAGACGATCATGGATGTTTCCCTTGTTGTGCGTTTTGTTAATCATCTGCAAGAGGGGATAGCTTCTGCCAAGCGTGATCTTGCAGCCTTTAGTTCAGATGTTGCCCATTTCCAAAACAAGACAAGGCAGCACTTTAAAAATTGGTTTGATCCTGAGCACTTGAGGGAAGCAACAGCAAATGCGGAAAATGCTTTCAACCATGCGCGTGGACGCATGGTGGGTGCCATTGCTCAAACAGCAACCTTAATTGCACCCCTCTATAAAGCCATGCAATTCGACCAATCGATGAAAGGCTTGGAAAAGGTTCTCGATGCTCCTCTTCATCGTTTAAAAGAATTGCGTCGCTTTGCACTTGAGACCTCAACAAAAATCCCTCTAGCGGCGCGTGAAGTTTTGGAACTGATGACCAGTGCTAGTCAAGCTGGGATTGGCGAACAAGATCTAGAAGCTTTTAGCATTTACGCTGCCAAAGCAGCTGTCGCTTTTGATATGACGGGAGATCAGATTGGGGAGCGTTTTGCCAAATTGCGCAATGTCTTTAAGCTTAATCAGGCAGGCATTGAAGATTTAGGTGATGCCATCAATCATCTCTCTAACCACATGGCGGCAAAAGCAAGCGAAGTGTCTGATTTTACCAATCGCGCCACCGGTGCAGCAACCATGTTTAAACTCACCGCACGGGAAACCGCGGCTTTTGGTACGGCAATGATTTCTGCTGGTATTGTGCCTGAGAGTGCAGCGCGTGGTTTCAATGCGATGAGTGCCCGCATACAGGCGGGGGGTAAACATATTGAAGATGCTTTTGCCAATATCGGGCTTTCCCGCGAAAAGTTCATGCAAGATCTGGACAAAGATGCCACCGGTACTTTGGTGCGCTTTTTTGATGTTTTAGCCAAATCAGAACAAGGGATGCGCTCGCTGATTGCCATCGCTGGTCGTGATTTTACCGGTGATTTTGCCAAATTGGTTGGCAATCCAGAACTGTTAGGGCAAGCTTTAAAATATGTCGAAGATCCAAAAGTTTTTAAAGGCTCGGTAGAGCAAGAAGCAGACAAACAAGCAACGGGTGCTATCAGGCAGTTTGAACTTTTGCAAAACCGTATCGTAGCTTTAGGGATTACCATTGGTGAAGTCTTATTGCCCCCTGTCAACAGTTTGATGGAAAGTGTTGGCAATTTTACCAATGTTCTTATGGCATGGGCGAATGCGCATCCAACTTTAACAAGCGCCATCATCAAAACCATTGCTGCCCTTATGGCTTTTAACATTGCTCTGCGTGTGTTGCGCTTTGCCTTCGCTGGGACACGCCTTGGCTTGCTACAGTTGATAGGCTCTTTGATCAAACTTGTTGGTGTGAGCGTCAAGCTTAAAACAAGCTGGCGAGGCTTAGCAGCTTCAGGGCGTTCCTTGAAACTATTGATGACAGGGCTTGGGGCAAGTTCACTCAAACTTTTGCGACCAATGACTTTATTGGTGGCTGCGTTTCGGGGGATCGCGGTTTCAGGTGCAGCATTGGTGAGTACTTTTGGTTGGGTAGGGACAGTGATAGAAGTGGTTGGGGTTGGTATTGCCTCTGTGGTTGGTGCTGTTTTTACCCCGATAGGGGCTCTGATTGCTGCTGTTGTGGCTGTGATCATGGCCAGCTGTTTTGCTTTGTGGAAATATTGGGATCGTTTCTCTTCTTTTGTCAAAGGCTTTGCACGGGGAATAGCACACGCTTTTGGTCGTGCCTTTGAAGCCGTCATGCGTTTTTTTGGTGCCGATACCGCAACTATCACTAAATGGAAAAACATTATCGCTGCCGCTTTTGACTTGTCTGAACATTGGCAAAAGTTCAAACAGGGTCTTGGGTCTATTGCCCAATGGTTTGGCAATGTGTGGGATGGTTTTAAACAAAGTCTCTCCAACTTTTGGAGCTGGTTGGGAAGCTTTTTTGCCCGCGAAACGCTCTCTGAGGATGCCAAGGCTGGTATGGAACAAGCGGGAGAAGACTTGGCCAATTGGATTGTCGATGGCTTTATGGCACCCATCACAAAGTTGAGTGATTTTTTTAAATCCTTGTCAAGCCGCATCAGAGAATGGATTGGCAGCGTTGATTTATCCGATCTGTTTCATTTGCCAAGTTGGCTTGGGGGCAAAACAGCCATTCAACCGATTGCACAATTTGCGGGGGCGGGGCATGCAAATCCATCGGGTAGAGAGCAAAGAGAGAAAGACCGCTCCCCCATCACACACAATCAAAATGTCACGGTGCATGTCAATGGCGCCCGTGATCCTGTTGCCACCGGTCGTGCGGTTGCCCACGCCATTCAACGGGTACGTGCCAATGCCCTGCATGGCGGGACAGAATGAGGGGAGGGAGGTTATGAGAGATCCTTTGATGATGTTAGGACCGCATCAATTTTATGTGGACTGGCTGAATTTCCAATCCTTTGAAGAAGAGTTTTCCGCCTCATGGGTTTGTATGGAGCGTTTTGGCAGGTCCCCCAGTTTGCAATTTACCGGCTATGGCAATGATGCAAAGACCATTCATGGCGTTTGGTTTCCAGAAGAGTTTGGTGACCGTGTAGCCATTGATGCCATAAGCAAAACGATTCGAAGAGCAAAGCCGGTCCAGATGCTTCGTTGGATCAATGATACGACCTATAGTGTCCTTCTCCATGGTCCCGTGGTGATCACCACGATCAATAAAGAGCACGACTATATTAGTCGCTCTGGTCAATCACAACGCATCCGCTATTCCATTAGTCTCTTGCCCTTTTTCAATGGCGGAAAACCGCAAGGTCAATATCAAGTGGGACAAATCCAAGTGGGACAAACTCCATGAAGATACCAGAAAAGCATGTTGTTGTAGAGCTAGAGGATATGAGTCTCGATCTCATCTGCTTTCACCATGCCATGGCAGTGTTAGGAGATCGCATCCAAGTTGGGGCACTAAACGGCTATTTAGAAGCCACCTTGGAAGCCAATCCAGAGATTGCCAAATATGGTGTGCTTTTACCGCGGGGCTTAACGGTCATTCTGCCTGAATTTGCGTTGTCTAATCCCCAAAGCATGGTGAAGCGGTTATGGGATTAATGCGTACACACCCCTTTATTGTGGTTAAGGTGGGAGACAAACCTGTTCATGAGGTTTTTTACCAGCGTCTTTTAACCGCAACCATTACGGACCATGCCGGTAATGAAGCCGATACATTTGAAGCAGAATTTGATGATAGTGGCAATGATTTAGAGGTTCCGCAAACGGGCAACGCGCTGCAGGTGATCTTTGGCTATGAGAACAGCATCAGTGCTTTTATGGGGCGTTTTGTTGTGGAGTCGGTTGTAAGTTCAGGTAGCAGTGATGGAGAGATCTTGCGGCTTTGTGGCAAAAGCGCCTCGATGCGTCAAGAGCTCAAAGAACAGGCGAGTGAGCATTTTGATCACAAAACTGTTGGGGAGATTGTTGAGACACTCGCTAAACGCCATGGTTATCAAGCAAAGGTCAGTCCCCAGTTTACCAAACAACCTTTGCCTTATGTGATTCGTACAGATCAATCGGCTGTTGATTTTTTAACCCGCCTTGCTGATCGCATGCAGGCACGTTTTTTGATCAAGGACAATAAGTTTTTATTTTTAAGCGGAGAGAATTTACCAGCCCTCGACATTCATAAGCATGACTGCTCCAGCTGGGAATTTACCCTCGAGCCACGCACGCAATATGGCACCATTGAAGCTTCTTATTTTGATCGCTCACAAGGGCAACAATGCCAAGTCAAACATCAGACAGGGTTCAGCGGTCCCGTGCGGCGTTTACGGACTTGTTACAGCAGCAAGGAGGAAGCACAAGCTGCTGCTGCCTCAGAATCAGACCGACTTTGCCGTGCTGTGGGCAGTGGTTCTTTGACCCTTGTGGGGCGACCAGAAATCATGGCCGACCAACCTCTTTTATTGCAAGGGTTTCGTGGCGAAATCAATGGTCCATGGAAAGCTTCCACTGTCACCCACTGCTATGAGAAGCAAAGCGGATATACCACAGAAATTACACTCGAAGCTCCAAACAAGGGAAACAAAACAGGAGAAAAGGAAACCTCTGAGTGACAGAAAATCAAAGGGTCAACTTGACCATTTGATCGGTTGTGATGCTTCCTGAAATCAAAATGCAATGTTTGCACTTTGGGTGGGAGAGAGCAATAGAATCAAGTTGATCCTACTGCATGAGTACAGCAATAGGGTAATGTTTACCCAATTCCTCAAAGGAGCAATGGTGCAAACATTGCACAATTGCATACTGAAAAGGAATTCGGTCAAGTTGACCGAATTGCTTAAACGCTTTTTCTCTTTTTGATAGTATGCTTAGGATACAGAAAAATTATCAGTCAATTTATGTTGAAAGAGGTCACTGCATCTTATAAATGCCGCATCTCAAATAATCCGACTCTGGCTCAAGAACTCATCATCTCAAATTGCGATTTTTAGAGGAAGAAAAAAAGATTCATGGAAGAGGTTTTAAATACCTTTTGAAAGGTCTTTGAAGACCCTTTGAGAACTCTTTAAAAATCCTTTGAAAAAAAATAAATTGGTACAAAACCTAGTGTCAAAATATACAAAACCTGGTGGCAAGCTACAGGCAAGCTACATACAGCTACACTGGCTGGGGAACTTGGATTCGAACCAAGATTGACGGAGTCAGAGTCCGCTGTTCTACCATTAAACTATTCCCCAATAAGCCAATTTTACCACTTTTAGCAGATTCTACAGTGTAGGCAAACGCAAAAAATCTCTAGATTATCGATAATAAAGAGAGATAGTAATATCATTATAATCCCAGTAGTGGCCGGCCTCGATATTTTAGCATATAGTAATAAGAGAGTAAAAACATATAAATAGAGGACACCGCGAACGGAAGCATCATAAACTCTTGTTGAAATATTCTCTATATAGCTATAGCCTGTCAGGTAGTTGCTATTAAATCATGGAGAATTAATGAGTAATATCCCTACTTATCCTGTTACCCCAAACCTACAGTTGGTATACGTCTCAAACATAGAGTATTCTACTGCTTTTTACAAATTCATCTTCAAAAAAGAGCCTGTATTCATCTCGCCACGTTATGTTGCATTTTCTTCTTCGGGGGATGCACTCTTTGCCCTCTGGTCTGGGGGCGATGCGCCTGAGGAAAATGTGCCTCGTTTTTCAGAAATTGGCATTATGTTGCCTAAGGGAGAGGACGTAGATAAGCTCTATGCGGAATGGAAAGAGCAAACCACCGTTGAGATAAATGTTTTGAAGGAACCGTATACTGATGTATTTGGACGTACTTTCCTAATCAAAGATCCAGACGGACATATTATTCGTGTTTGTCCACTAGATTAAAAAGCCTGAGATCCGATCTTTAATCGCCTGAATTATAATATTGTCTGTTTCTAAAACCTATAAGCTATGCACGCTAGAGGCTTACTTATGATGCGTGGCTTATCCGTTCGGTGCTGTTCCATTATATTCAGCTTCACAACTTGCCTGTGTTACCATTGAACATTTAGACTGGTCTGATTTTATTATGCGTTATGACCGTCCAAACACTTTGTTTTATTTTGATCCGCCTTACTGGGGGGTGAGAATTACTATGGAAAGGATTTTTTTAAGCGAGAGGACTATCTGATGATGTTTGCTTTGTTTGCGCAATTAAAGGGAAAGTTCTCTCTCTCAATGATGTGCCTCAGATCCGAAAAATCTTTAGCCAATCTCCGGCTCAAGAGCTTATCATCTCAAATTGCAATTTTTAAAGGAAGAGAAAAATATGCACTAAAGGGGTTTTAAATAAACATTGAAAGGTTTTTGAATATCCTTTGAAAAAAATAAATTGATGCAAAACCTGCTTTCAAATTATACAAAACTCGATGGCAAGCTAAAATCATTAAATACTGGCTTGGGAACTTGGATTCGAACAAAGATTAACGAAGTCAAAGTCCAATGTTTTACCATTAAACTATTCCCCAACAAACCAATTTGACTATCTCTAGCAGATTCTATAGTGTATGCAAGCGCAAAAAATCCTTATGGTTATCGATAATAAAGAGCGATAGGGATGTTATTAATTGTTTTGATTTGAATATCGACATCATAAATGTCTTTAAGAATTTCTGGCTGCATAATTTCTTGTGGTGTTCCACAATAAGCTGCTTTGCCCTTTTTGAGTGCAACAATCATATCTGAATAAGATGATGCGAAATTAATATCATGCATAACAATGAGAATGGTTTTTTTGAGTTCATCAGCTGTGCGGCGTAATTGCTTCATCATGGAAACGGCATGTTTCATATCGAGATTGTTTAATGGCTCATCTAACAGAAGATAATCGGTATCTTGACAGATGACCATTGCGATAAAAGCGCGTTGACGCTGTCCACCAGAAAGTTCATCCAAAAAGCGGTCTTTTAGATCTTGTAAGCCGAGATATCGTAGTGCACTGTCAATGAATTGTTTATCTTCATTATTATACCAGCCTTTTGAATACGGATAACGTCCGAAACTTACTAAATCGTACACGGTTAAGCGAAAAGACAAAGGATTTTCTTGTCGCAGAATTGAGAGTTTTTGAGCCAAAATATCGTGGGGCATTTTATCAATATCAAAGTCGTCGATATGAATTGTACCATTATGGTGTGGTAAAAGGCGTCTTATCAGCATCAAAAGTGTTGATTTTCCAGAACCATTGGGGCCAATGAGAGAAATAATCCCCCCTTTGGGAAGATGAAGACATAAATTATCGATAATCAACCTTGCTCCATAAGACTTGGAAAGATGATTGATTTCAATCATTTTAGTTTTCCCTTCATCAGTAATGTTAAGAAGACAATACCGCCACAAAATTCAATAATAAAGCTTAAGCGTCCTGCCATATTGAGAATTTGCTCTAAAATAAATTGTCCACCAACCAAACAAATTATAGCTAATAATATTGCAATGGGCACAACAACACCGTGTTTTGCCTGAGGGGAGAGTTCATAAGCAAGATTGGCAACTAAGAGTCCAAAAAAGGTGACAGGTCCTACTAGCGCTGTGGAAATGGATACGAGAATAGAAACAAATATAAGAATAGCTGTAGCACTTTTGTGATAATCAACACCAAGATTGAGCGCGTTTTCGCGTCCCAGAGCAAGAATATCAAGCAGGTGACGTGAACGCCAACCAACTAAACTTATAATAAAGACAATAATTGTGGCAAAACTTATGAGGGACGTATTAAATTTATTAAAATTTGCAAACATGATATCTGTTAAATTCATCATTTGATCTGGATTTAATTGCAATTGCATAAACATACGTAAACTGAAAAAAAAGCCACCTAACATAACGCCAATCAAGAGTGTCAAATGAAGCCCTTTTAGACTCCCTGAAAATAACAAACGGAAAAGGCTTATTGAAAAGAAAATAAGGATAAGAGCTTCAAGAGTTAACTGTCCTTCTTCATTCAAAAAGGGTAAAGAAAGAGAGCCTAAAAAATATATCGTGACAGTTTTGATTAAAATATAAAGCTGATCAAACCCCATAATAGAAGGCGTAAGAAGACGATTGTTAACGACTGTTTGAAACAAAACAGTGGAAACGGTAATTGTATATGCAACAAGAAGAAGAGAAACAAGTTTTGTAAGACGAAATGACCACGTATAGGTATTGATGTTCCATGTCATGTAAAGAATGATTACAGTGCACGCCATTATGATAAGCGTTGTCAATACAAGTGTTGTTGTTTTTTTTTTATCCAAGACGCTTCCTCCAGCGTAAAAGCAATATAATAAAAATAAAACTCCCAATAACCCCCATCATAGTGCTGATAGGAATTTCAAAAGAGGGATGAATTATTCGTCCTAAAAGATCGCAGATTAAGACTAATCCTGCACCGCTCATTGCTACCCAAGGAGCAGTACGGCGCATATTATCGCCCATGAAATTTGAAATAAGGTTGGGAATAATGAGTCCAACAAAAGGAATTCGACCAATTGTACAGACAACAACAGCAGTTATCGATGCAACAATAAAGAGACCAAAGAGCATGACAGCACGATAATTAAGTCCAAGATTGTTGGTTAAATCTTCTCCCAGACCAGCGACTGTAAAACGGTCAGCGGTGAAATAGGCAAGAATGCAAAGCGGAAGAGAGAACCATAAGAGCTCATATTTTCCTTCAAGAACCATTGCAAAACTGCCAAATAAATAGGCTTGAAGAGAGGGAAGTAACATTTCATGATCCGCAATGGCATTGGTTAAGGAGCCAATAACGTAGCCCAACATAATCCCTGTAAGTGGCACAATAAGAGCAGATTTTAGAAGAACGTGGCGCAATAAAAACATAAACAGTAGCGTGCCAGCCATAGCAAAAATTGTAGCAACAATCATTTTTCCTAGAACAGGAATATTGGGCAAAAAAATCATGACAAAAAGAATGCCAAGAGAAGCGGATTCAATCGTTCCAGCAGTCGATGGTTCGACAAAACGATTCCGTATAAGCAGCTGCATAATCATGCCTGAGAGTGCAAGTGATGCACCTACCAAAAGCACTGCAATTGTACGGGGGAGGCGTGTTTGCCAGAAAATAAGCCACGCATGTGGATCACTTGTTAATAGATCAGAAAGTGTTACATCAGAATAACCAACAAAAATACTAAGGATAGACAGCAGGATAAGAACGATTATAGCTATCCAATAATTTTTCACGTTACATCATTTTCCAACAAAAAAGCAAAGATCGTTATAAACAACCTTTGCTCTTAAATTTTATTTTTATAATAGGCAAGTTATTTGTGTGCTTACTTATTTTGAAAAAGCTTCACTGATTTGTTGTGCAGCTTCATTTAGTCCAGTGAGGCCACCAGCTGCACGGTACCAGCTCCAAGAATCCAGATAAATAATTTGGCCTTTTTTGCCAGCCGTCGTTCGTTTAACAAGTTCATTATCAAGCAGCTGTTCTGCAGATTGTCCTTCTCGTCCAATTGCTGCATCTCGATCAATGACCAATAGCCAGTCAGGATTGGTTTCAAGAATAAATTCAGGAGAAATGAGCTGCCCATGTTTTTGTACGGTTAGTTTATCTGTTGCGGGCGCAATTCCAAATGAGGAATGGAGAATATCAAAACGTGATTGGGGACCCAAAGCACTGATTTTTCCACCAGAAGTCATCAATATAAGGCCTGTACCTTTCCCTTGGGTATTTTTACGGACCTCTGCTAACTTTTTGTCAAGTTGTGCAATTTCTTTTTCAGCTTCTTTTTCTTTGTCAAAAACTTTTCCAAGAATAGACACATTTCGTTTAATATCTTCAAGAGAGCTTTGATTTCCTACTGTAAGATCAATGGTTGGAGCGATTTTGGATAAATCTTTATATTTGCTTTGAGTTCGTGAAGAAATAACAATGAGATCAGGTTGTAGGGTAGCAATTTTTTCATAATCAGGTTCAAAAAGGGTGCCAATTTTTTCATATTTTGCATCATCAAATTGTTGCAAATATACGGGTTTTTTCCCTTCGGGAACACCGACAATTGCTTTGATACCAAGAAGGTTCATATTATCAAGCGTTGCAAGGTCGAATACAACAACTTTTTGGGGAGAGGCAGGAACTGTAGTGGTGCCTGAAACGTGATGAATAGTTAGATTTTCTTTAGCCTTTACATCTGCCCATGAAGTTGTTGCAAAACTCATCGCAACAAGTAAGGCAGAAGTTGCCCACTTTAAATGTTTAATCATATTATTTTATCCTTTAATTTTCAATACAAAAGTTCGCTCATTAATTAAAAGCCTAACTTAGACTTTTTTATGCACAATATGATAAATTTATAAACAACAATATGTTGTAAAATTGTCTAACATATGTTACGAATTGTCATCTACCTATTTTTTACCCAATTTATCATGCTTTTACAACATTATTTAGAAAGTTTAGCATATGATTAATGTATTTAGAAATCGTACGAATTTGTGTGCACTCACAACAAGTATTTTCCTTTTTTTACAAGGTATGGATGTTTGTATGGGGAGCAGTTCTGATGGATCCCCTTCTCGTTCTTCTGCGGGTACTCCTTCTCTTTCGGGTACTCCTTCTCCTGTATTACAAAGTAATGGTCCTAATCTTCCTGTAAGAATGATACAACAAAATAACCTTTATGCATGTAGTCCTAAGAGTTTTAACATGAATCAGGACCCTATTTTCTGTCATGATGGTCGGAAACACTCAGCGAAAGTTGGGGCCATTCGTGCGAAAACGTATCGTGATACTGGGGTGTATGCAATGGGGGTTCTTCAGATGGAACAGGTGGGCCCCGGCATTGGTGGATCTGGGGGGGATGTTAGTGTTCAATCTCTTGCTCCTGTTCTAGCTAGCACGACAACTGTTACATTAGATAGGGTGTCCATTCTTGGTGTGAAGTATAATGATCGTCCTGCTGTTCTAGGTCCTAATGCTGTTGTTAATGAGGCAATGGGGATTGGGAGTGGTGTATTTTCGGCAGTAGATGCAAAGGTTAATTTGAAGCATTTGAGTGTTCGTGGTTTTTCTACTGGGCTTGAGGCTAAATTGGGTGGAAAAATTAATATGAGGTCTGGGGTAATTAGCCAAACTCCTGTGGGGGTTCTAGCTGGTTCTGAATCATATATTCGTTTGGATAGTGTAGATATTGATGTAGGTGCGATTGGTTTAGTGAGTTATGAGAGGTCTCCAATAATTATGCAATCGGGAACGCTTTTCTTGAAAGGAAGCGGGGTAGGAGTTGTATCAGCGGATATAGGATTTGCTCAACTAAATGGGGTTAATGTTGTTAGTCCAAAAGATCTTGTACGAATACAAGGAGTTCAAGAGCAAGATGAGGAAGAAATAAGTTTTGCTGGTGAACCAACGCGTTTTGTCTTCGTGTCGAATGGAGGTTATATTTCCTTTAATAATAGAGGTCATGTTGATGTTTCTGATGCTACAGGTTTGTGGATTCAGAAAGGCCCTAAGAACAGTTTCTTAGAAAATGCCATGTATGATATCAATGAGTTTGACCTCGAAGACGAAGAAGCTGAATCAGTAGGTTTTGGAGGGGGTTATGATTTGGGTGAGCATGATGAAATTTTAGCGGATGGATCTGAAGATGATGATGAAGCAGTTGACCTCGCTATTTTAAATGATGTGTCTTCTGCTGCAATTGATATTACAGATCACATGGAAAGATTTTTAGGTACTAAGGGATTTTCTGGTCTTTTGAATATTAGTGCTAGTGTCAGGTCTTCAACTATTAATGTTTGGGGTGAAAAGTCTTATGGTATACATTTTAGTGACCGAAGTCAAAATTTGAGAAATCCAAATCAAAATTTGAGAATAAGGCAAGGAGCAGAGTCGCCAGATTCAGTTGAAACATATGCAGTTCTTTTGAAAAATGCTTCTCTCAGAGCACCAGATGGTATAGCTATTTATGGTGATAATTTTGGTGGTTATGTCGTTATAGAAGAGGAATCAAATGTTTCTGGTAACTTGTTGTTGAAAGCTGAAGGTTCTTCCAATCTATCGGTTCTTGTTGATGACTCTCTTATCATGGGTGGTGCTCGCATTGATGGGGATGCGCGTGCTGATCTTTTTTTAACTGGTGGATCAGAGTGGTATTTAACAGAAGCTGTATATAAAGGTTGGGATAATTCAGGTTCGAATTGTGTGGATTCATGTATTTCATCTATGAGACTTGTAAATAGTAGTATTAAATTCCTTTCTTTAGGAGGAGCGCATAGTAAGTATCGAATGCTTCGTATCGGAAACGGGGATGGGATGGTTTACCGTGCTGATGGGCATTCTGCGGTTTTCTTCAATGTAGGTTTGGTTTCTGATGGTTCTGGTAAAGCTAATAAAATGCCTGCTAATGGATTAATGTCTGATAGACTTTTGATTCATGGTGATGTTTCTGGAATGACTAAAGTGTATGTAAGTCCTGTAGGATTTGAGAATAATGCAGATGCTGATGCTGCACAACAAAAGAACTACAGTGTTTCACTTATTCAGGTTTTTGGAAAAGCAAACAGCAATTCTTTTACCCTGGAAGGTGATTATGTTACGCTGAAAGGTCCTTATAAATATGTTCTTCGGGCTTATGGTCCATCTGTTCCTCCAAAAATGAAGTATTTTGAGAGGGGATTGCTTGCTCGTGCTACAGATGTTTGGGATTTTCGTTTAGAAAGTGAAAATATTCCATTTGATTATTTAGCGTCTCAGCCTTTTGGACTTTCTGGAAGTAATGATCAATCTGTGAGTTCTCCTGGTCGTGATAACTCTCAAGCGAGAGGGGCTTCTCAAGTAAATGGGGCTTCTCAAGTAAGTGGTGCTCCTCAAACAGGCGATTCTTCTCAAGGAAATGGGCCTCTTGTATTAGATCCTTCATCTGATACAGCTCCTTCTGTTCCTGTGTCTGGTGGACTTGGGGTTGGGCGTGTTCTACTTTCCGTCCCTGAGGACTCTTCATCTGAGGAAGATGAGACTTCTCCATCTGGGAACGGAGATGTTCTTGTCCGTCAAGAATCGGTAACAACGGATGGTATGCCTGAGGCGCTTCCTAGTGGAGGTGGTTCTAATGAAGTAGAACATACTGATGAGGGTGATAATTCTACGGTAGGTGGGAATCTTGATACAACTGGTATTGCAGCCAGCGGTACTACAACCAATGACATTGCAGCCAGCGGTAATACAGCCAGTGATACTGCAACCAGTACATCTACTGTGGTTACAGATACCTCTCGTACGTCTGTAGTGAACACTGTATCTGCTTCGACGGCTACATCTTTGCCTGCATCTAAGGGGAATAGGGGAGAGGCTGTAGGACGTAGTCTGCCTTCTTCACTTGCGCGGTCTGATACATCTGAGACTATGATATCTGCTACTTTATCCCCTGGATCTGCTCTTGTTTATACTGTTGGGGCTCCTGCACCTATCATGTCGGCTTCTTCCTTTACAAGGTCTGCTACTCCTGCGCAGTCTGTTGTTACTGATAAATCTACTATATCTAGTACTACATCTAGTTCTTCTGCGCGCGCTGATGGCTCTAGTAAAGAGAATGTTTCCACTAAGTGTGATGATACAGGGAAAAATGGTGTAAATAAATCGCAAACTCCTTATTCGTGTAGTGATGGTAGATCGCACACAATAGCAAATCTTACACTAAAGGCAAATGATCAAACCCAGCATTCCGTACATGCGAAGAGTACTAATACCGTTATTAAGCTAGAGAATGCTGCCATTAGTGGTGCAGATTCTTCTAATAATGAAAGTAATGTTGATCGTACTAAATTACAGGCTGTGAGTGCTGTGCTTGCAGAAGACGGTGCAGAGGTTGTTCTGGATAAAAAATCAACAATTAAATCTTCTTTGATTGGACTGGAGGCGCAAAGAGCTGGAAAGGTCAAGATGAATAATGGAACAGTCAGTGTGCATTATGTGGGTGCTTTGGCGGGCTCTGGGTCATCTGTTAATTTAAGTAATACAGCAATTACTGTAACGGGAGATTTGGCTGTAGCTGGTCTTGCTAGTAATGCTGGTGAGATAACTATGGACTCTGGGACGATTTCTCTGGCAGGTGGAGTGGCTGTTAGGTCGGAATCGGGGGGACGTGTTAAATTAAGAAAAGTGGACATTACTGCGAACAATGGACAAGAACAATCGGGGACTACAGAGAAGTTTGGACGTGCAGCTTTTCTGTTAAGTGATAATAGTTCCATAGATTTTGTTGAAGGAAATGTTGTTACTGATGCTAATGCTTTGTGGGTTAGGGGTACTGATGGCATCATTGAGACGGACTCTTCTAGAAAAAGGAGATCTGCTGATGTTCGTCTTCCTATGAGCCGTGCTAATATCGAATCTTCTATTGTTAAAGTGGAAGGTGATAAATCCTATGGTATATATTTCGATGGAACGGGGCGGAAAGGAATAGAGCAACAGAGTCAAAATAAGCATCTAGAGAAAATCGTTTCAGAATCGTCAGTGGAGTCTGCTTCAAAAGGAGATACTGTTGAGAAAGTAACTGTTGTTAAGCGAAGTGTTGTGCTTCCACAAGAGAAAACACCCGCTGTAGGCATAACAGGGGATGTTTCATTGAAACAAACTGATTTCGATGTCTCAAAGAGTATAGCTATTTATGGTAATAATTCTGGTGGTCGTGTTTTCTTAGAAAATAAAACAACTCTTGCTGGTGATTTGTTATTGGTGGCTGAAAATGACTCTAATATATTGCTTTCGGCTAATAACTCTATAATTGCAGGTGGTGCTCGCATTGATGACACTTCTCGTGCTCATATTGATTTATCTAATCAATCAGTATGGATTGTGGCGAAAGGTAACTATAAACGGCAACAGCTTTCAAACTTGAGCTGTTTAGATTCGTGCATTTCGTCTATAAAACTTGCGGATAGTGTTATTGAGTTTTCAATTCCAGAATCTGGGAAATATCGATATCAAACACTTCGCATTGGAGAAGGACATGGTATTGTTTACAGTGCACATGGTGATGCTGTGATTAATATTAATGCACGTTTAAATCCTAACGATACGAGTGGTGATCAAGTAACTGATAGGCTTTTGATTCATGGTGATGTTTCTGGAAAAACTGTGGTGCATGTGGATGGTATTTCTGACAATGATAAAGGTGACGTTAAAAAAGCACACAGTGTTTCAATTATTCAGGTTTATGGAAAAGCGGAAAAAGATTCTTTCCAACTGAATGGTAATTATGTTGCACTGGGGAATTCACCTTATAAATATACTCTCCGTTCTTATAATCCAGAAGCTACTTTGTCGGATGAGCATGTTAGTCAGAAATTTGATAAAAACGGTGGAAAATTTTGGAATTTCCGTTTAGAAAATCAGTATGTTCAATCTAATGGTTCTGCATACACCTCTGTTGCTGGAGTTAAATCTGTTGCATCTTCAGGGCAAGTTGTAAGGTCTGTTGTTCCGCAAGTTCCGACTTATCTGCTCTTACCAAATACCTTATTCCATGCTGGCTTAATGGATATCAGTAATCAACATAAGCAGCTAGAATCTATGCGGGCTACTCCTAAGGGAATGGTAGAAATCCGTGAAAAACCTGCTGTATTCTTGCGTGGTTATGGTGGTAGTTACCGTTATGCTTCAAATCTATCTGCTCTGGAATATGGTTATGGAGGAGATCTTGATTATAATGCTGTAGAAGCAGGTGTTTCGTTGCAAACAATCGAAAGTGTTTCCAGCGCTATATCCTTCGGCATTATGGGATCTTATGGAAAACTTTCTTTGCAGCCTTTGGAAGTTGAACAAAGCCAAAAAAGTGACTTTAACAAGTGGACAGCTACGGCATATGGTAGCATGCAACATGAGGCAGGTTTTTATGTGGATGGTCTTCTTTCCTATGGCCTGTTCAAAGGAGATGTTCTTACCCTTGCACGGGGCACGACAGCGACGTTGGAAGGTCGTCCTCTCAGCGCTTCATTAACTGGTGGTCAAGCATTTGTTACTGGGTATGAAGGGATTGTTTTTGATCCGCAAATTCAGGTTTCTTATCAAATTCTCCAGTTTAGTCAGGCGCGTGATATTGACAACTTTGATATTGAGATGGGGAATCTTGATCAGTGGCTTGTACGTGTTGGTGGACGTTTGACAAAGGCTCCTAAAGGGGCTGAAGGGATGAATGCAGTTTCTTTCTACGGCAAACTTCATCTTGTACATGGCTTTGGAAGCAAACAAATGGTACGTTTCACGGATGATTTCCAGTTGGGTGCTTTCGGTTCTTCTCTAGAAGCTGGTTTAGGGATCAATGCTCGATTGTCTCAGAAGTTTGTGCTTCATAGTGATGTCATTTATCAGCACAAACTTACCAAAGCTGGTTTTTCTGGAGCCAGTTTTTCTGGAGGGATGCGTTACCAGTTTTAAGACTCAATACATATTTGTTAGAAAGGCAGCACTTTGTGCTGCCTTTTTTATTTATACATTTTGTACATTAAAAATGCTTTTCTCTTTTTATTGCGATTGAAAGTTCCTGATATCGGTATCATTTATTGCTACTTTCAATAACTCTTTTACAATTTTTGGTGATAGCGATACCATACAAATTAATCCATATTATTCTTTTACACTTTGGATTCTGTAATAAATGAGAGCTCTAGTGAGAGTGTCCAATCTCTTCAAATACTGCGTTATGGTGCACTGATTTATATCATAAGCTTGTAAGAGTTAGATTTTTTGATCAGTTTTTTTATGAGTTTACACTCACTTTATTTTACACATCGTTTTAGGGTCATTTTTTCCAAAGACACAATTATAAATTGATAAAATTAATCAATTACACGCAATGATTTTATTTTTGCTTTACACGAAATACATAATGTATTATACACCTATAAATTGCAATGAATAATTGTTCACTTATGGTCGGTTGTTATGTTGTGGGTAAATTTCTGCTGAATTTATTTGGATAACTCGTTGCACCTGTCAAATGAGCAATAAACGCATCCTTTTGGTTTTCTATTTGATGGCGTTTTTACAAGTGCTTTTGTTTTTAACAGGAGGGGAAGGAAAGTTTCGAGGGAACTATGATTAAAGTGTTTAGAAATCGCGCGTATTTATGTACTTTGACGACGGCTATCTTTTCTTTACTGCAAACTGGAGTGGAGGGGGTAGCAACTGCAGAGGAGCGTAGTAATATATCTTATAATATCTCTGTATCTCCTATTATCCCTCCCTCTAATTCATCTAGTATATTATCTGCTTCCTCTATGGGAGAAAGTCTCGGTAGAATTAGCCATGACACTAATAGTCTTAGTGGGCTCAGCGGAAGTCGTCTTAGCGAAAATCACCTTAGTGGACGTACTGACTATAAGAAGCTTAGTGGGGAGAACAGAATTAGTAGAGCATATGTTAAATCTGGCAATAATGGAAAGCTGAAGGTGTATGATGGATTATATTATATGTGCGATAATTGCGGAACGGACACGATAAGGTATAAGAATTATGAGATTACGAATGAGAATGCTGGAGCTTCCTCTAATACTGCTATAACAGTAAAGGGGATGGATGCTATAGTGAACGGTGAAAATGTAATTGTTGACCGTTTAATTTTAAATAAATCTTCTACACGTGGTGTGTCTGTAACAGATTCCGGCAAGCTTTTTTTGAAATCACCTGTTATCAAGAATACAGATATTGCTCTTTATAGTAGTGATGGAATGCTTGAGGTAAAGGATGGAAGTATTGCTGAAAGTAATAGAGGTGTTGAAGCAATAGGGAATGCGGTAGTTTTTTTAGAGAGTACAAAAATTAAGACAAGCGATGGGAAGGCGAGTCTTTATGGGAATGGTGGCGCAGAAGTTTGGATGGAGGATGGATCACTTGATTTCACAAACAGTCATGGAGCTTCTTTGACGCTGGGGGGAAAGATAGTTTTGAAAGATGTTAAAATTACTGGAAAGGGTAAAGAAGGAAACTCAGATAATCATGCGGTTTTTCGTACAGATTTAGGTGGTCCTATTGATGTGCATGATACTACTGTTCATGCAACGAATGTTCATGGCATATTATCAGAAAATACTGTAGCTACTTCTAATTCGCTTCCGTACAGTAGAGAAGTGTTAAAGAGTAATCGTATAAGTGAAGTTAATATTCAATCTTCTCATATTACAGTGGAAGGTAAAGGATCTTATGGTATATATTTTAGAGGAGAATTTCCAGGGATAGAAAATGAACTTCAGGAAGAGGTTTCATCAGAAGAAGACAAAAATCTCCGCAGAGTAGAGCTTGTTGATTTGAACAGAACGATGTTTTCTGTTGAGGATAATGCTATTTATGGTACCCAAATTACTGATGGCATTGTTAGTTTGACACAAAGTACCCTGAGTTCAGAAAATTTACTCTTAAAAGCTGAGAATGGTGCTTCTTTAACAGTTTTGGCTGTTGCTTCTACTTTAGAAGGAGGAGCTTACGTTGATGATGCTTCTATTGCTAAATTTTATTTGGGTGACGGTTCAGAGTGGATTTTACAACAATCACAAAGGAGAGAACCGCGTGAACCTAGTTTGGTAAATCATTCATCTGTTTCACACGTAAGCCTTATTGATAATAGTATCATTAAGTTTACAAAATTAAAACCTCGTCAAAATTATACTCCTTACACACTAAATATTGGAAGGGGAGAGGGTGAAGTTTATAAGGCGCAGGGTGATGCGCGTATTTATCTTAATACATATTTGAATGAGGGCGGAGAGCTTGATAAGCAAAAAACAGATCGTGTTTTAATTTATGGTGATGTTTCTGGAAGAACGATGGTACATGTAAATGGCGTTCCAGACAGTCCAGGGGGATACACGGGGAGCGGTGAAAATAAGGAAGGGATTTCAATTATTCAGGTTTCTGGAAGTGCGCATGAAAATTCTTTTCAGTTAGATGGTGGTTATGTTACGTTAGCGCATTCACCTTATCAGTACCAACTTTATGCTTATGGACCAGAATCTAATTTAGGGGAAGCAGATTCTACCCAAAGATTAGTTAAAGGAGAAGGAAAATTTTGGGATTTCCGCCTTCAAAATAGATATGTTGCTCCCCAACCAGATCCTTTTCCAAAACCTGAGCTAGATCCTGCTCCAGAACCTGAGCCAAGTCCTGCTCCGGAACCTAAGCCAGATCCTTCTCCGGAACCTTCTCCGAAGCCGATTCCCGAGCCGGGGATTAGAGCTGTTGTTCCGCAAGTTCCAACTTATCTGCTTTTACCAAATGCTTTATTCCAAGTTGGTTTGATGAATATTGATCATCAGAGCAAGCGGTTAGAATCTCTACGTACTGTCTCTAATGGATTGTTGACAAGTGAAGAAAATCCCGCTTTTTTTGTACGTGGTTATGGTGGTAGTTATCGCTATTTTTCAGATCTTTCTGCGCTTGAGTATGGTTATGGAGGCGAGCTTGATTATAATGCTATCGATGCAGGTGTTTTGCTGCAAGCCATTGAAAGTACATATAATACTGCGTCTTTTGGGGTTATGGGATCTTATGAAAAGATTTTTCTGCAGCCTCTTGATGTTGCACATAGCCAAAAGAGTTCGTTTGATAAATGGTCGGTTACGGCGTATGGTGGTGTACAATGTGACGCCGGTTTTTATGTGGATGGTCTTTTCTCCTATGGTCTGTTTAATGGGGATGTTCTCACTCGTGCACGGGGTAAGACGGCAACATTAAAAGGTAATCCTTTCAGCGCTTCATTGACGACAGGTAAAGCGTTTGTTGTAGGGGATGAAGGAGTCATTTTTAATCCGCAGGTTCAGGTTGTTTATCAGCATCTCCAGTTTAATAAAGCTCATGATATCGACAATTTTGATATTGAGATGGGAAAACTTAATCAATGGGTGATGCGTGTTGGAGGGAGTTTAAGAAAGACTCTTCCTGCAACCGAAAAGGCGCGCGTCGTTTCCTTCTATAGTAAGCTTCATCTTTCTCATGTTTTAGGTGGAAAACAAACTGTGCGTTTCAAAGATGCTTTTCAGTTAGGTGCTTTTGGTTCTTCTTTAGAAGCAGGATTGGGTTTTAATGCTCAATTGTCTCCAAATCTTGCTCTCCACGGTGATTTGGCTTACCAGCACAAGCTCACTACAGCTGGTTTTTCTGGGACCAGTTTTTCTGGTGGATTGCGTTATAATTTTTAGTTTAATTGTATTTTATCAAATCCTTTTAAAAGCCATAAATATAATTTATGGCTTTTAAAGTTTTTTCTTTTGTAAGTAAATTTAAAAGAAACAACCGCGCATTTTAAGGGGATTTTTTAATAAGTTTTCTTGTTCTCCCGATAATATTACATTATTATGTATTTTATATATCATACAAAGCGTATTAATAACTTTTTATATTTATTAGCGTATTGTATTATATAAGCTGTGCATGGTAGAGACGATTCAGTAAAAAATGTGTTTTTTTAATGAAGAGGGGGAAGAAAGTTAAATGGCGGAATTATGAACAAAATATTTCAGAAACATCTTTCATTATGTATTTTTACAACAGCTGTTCTTTTTTTTGTGCACGATGCAAATACAAAGGTACAAGCTGATGCTGTTGCCACTAAGGCGCAATCTAGCACTAGTGTTAATGGTAAGGCGCAAAATAGCAAGAATCAATTTTCATGTGATAAAGATTCTTCATCATCTTATCGGTGCAATGATGGTAAGATGCATATAATTTCCCAAAAAACTTATCAGTTAACTAATAATGGTGATCAAGCTGTTGCTATAGAAGCATCTAAAAAAGATACGTGGATTGTGGCGGAGAATGTAACCATTACGGGTGAAAGTGATAAATCAGAAAGAAAAGTTTGGGAAATTGGTGCAAAGGTATCGGAGGAAGGGAGCATTGAGCTAAGCAATTCGACTGTGAAGGATGTATTAACGGGTGTGAGTGCTACTCAGGGCGAGATTCAGATGAAAGGTGGATCCATTGATGCAAGTAAAGTGGGTGTGTCTGTAACAAACAGCACTGATTCCAGTAAAAAATCTGGAGCTCATTTAACCAATACAAATATTAAAACAAGCGATAAAGCAATAGGTCTTTTTAGTAGTAATAGTACTGGTTCTAAATGGACACAAGGTGAAATTTATATGCAAGAAGGGACAATTGATTTTACAAATGGTACCGGAGTCAAAGTGGAAGGGGCAGGATCAGTTATTTTAAATAGCGTTTCTATTACAGGGCGCGGTAGTCAGGTGTCAAGTACAGAAAATTTTAGTGAAAGTTCAGCTTTTCATATATTGAAAAGTGATGGATACATAGATTTTGGTAGAGGTGAAATTGATGTTTTGGATGCACATGGCATTTTATTACAAGGAGAAGATGCTGATATCTATATTTCCGAATCTACAGTTGTAGTGAAGGGTAGCGATGCGTTTTATGGTATGCGCTTTTTGCAAGATCCACAAGCTGAAAATAATAAAAGAAATCATAACCCTAATGTTGTTGTTTTAGAAAAAACTTCTTTTACAGTTCCGCAGAGTACGGCTATTTATAACAGCAAAGTGTATAGTAGTGTTCGCCTTTCAAAAGAAGCGGTGCTTTCAGGAGATCTATTGCTGAGAGCTGATGATAGCTCATATTTACTTGTGAAAGCTTGTGCCTCTTCTACCCTTGTAGGGGGAGCCCGTACTGATGAAAATTCTGATGCTGAGTTGTGGTTGTGGGAGGGGGCAAAATGGATTTTAACGCGACCGAAAAATGGAAATTTGCTAGATTCTAGCTCTATAGGTGATTCATCAATTTCATTGATAGATTTTATTGATAGTTTTATTATTTTTGAACAACCAAGTTCTAGCGAAGCTGGTAATTATCAAACACTTCGTATTGGAAAAGGAACAGGTAAGGTTTATAATGCGCAAGGTAATGCGCATCTTTATCTCAATACATATCTTGATAAGGGAGGGGACATTAAAGATCAAAAAACAGATCGTGTTTTAATCTATGGTGATGTTGAGGGAAAAACGATAGTACATGTGCAAAGTGTTTTAGGAAGTCCAGGAGGATACACAGGGAGTGGTGGAAATAGTCAGGGGATTTCTATTATTCAGGTTTCTGGAAAGGCAGAGAAGGATTCTTTTCAGTTAGATGGTGATTATGTTGCGTTGAATGATTTGCCTTATCAGTATAAGCTCTATGCTTATGGTCCGGAGTCTGATTTAGGAGAGGCGGATTCTTCTCAAAGATTAGTTGAAGGTAAAGAAAAATTTTGGGATTTCCGCCTTCAAAATAGATATGTTGCCCCCCCTCCAGAACCTAAGTCAGGTCCTGCTCCGCAACCTAAGTCAGGTCCTGCTCCGCAACCTTCTCCGAAGCCGATTCCTGAGTCGGGGGTTAGGGCTGTTGTTCCGCAAGTTCCAACTTATCTTCTTTTGTCAAATAGTTTATTTCATGCTGGTTTGATGGATATCAGTAATCAAAATAAGCAATTGGAAACACTGCGAACCGCTTCCAACGGAATGTTGAGGATGCGTAAGAATCCTGTTTCATTTTTGCGTGGTTATGGCGGGAATTACCGTTACATTTCAGATTTGTCTGCGCTTGAATATGGTTATGGAGGTGATCTTAGCTATAATGGTGTAGAGGCAGGCGTATTGCTCCAAACAATTGAAAATGCTGACAATTCGATATCTTTTGGAGTTATGACATCCTATGGAAAGCTTTTTTTGCAACCTTTAGATGTTGAACAAAGTCAAAAGAGTGCCTTTGATAAATGGACTGCTACAGCATATGGCAGCATGCAGCATGATGCAGGATTTTATGTGGATGGTCTGCTCTCCTATGGTCATTTCAAAGGAGATGTTGTCACCCTTGCACGGGGCACGACAGCAACATTGAAAGGTAATCCTTTAAGTGTTTCTTTGACTGGTGGTCAGACATTAGCAATGGGCTATGAAGGTTTTGTCTTTGATCCACAAGTTCAGATTGTTTATCAACATCTCCAGTTTAGTAAGGTCCGTGATATTGATAACTTTAACATTGAGATGGGAAAACTTGATCAGTGGGTGGCACGTGTTGGTGGGCGTTTAAGTAAGACGCTTACTGTACCTGAAAAGGATTCAGTCTTTTCTTTGTATGGAAAACTTCATCTTGCACATGGTTTTGAAGAGAAGAAATCTGTGCATTTCAAAGATGCTTTCCAGTTAGGTGCTTTTGGTTCTTCCTTAGAAGCAGGATTAGGTCTGAATGCTCAATTATCTGAGAAATTTGTACTTCATGCTGATCTAACTTATCAGCACAATCTTACTAAGGCTGGTTTTTCTGGGATCAGTTTTTCTGGTGGATTGCGCTATCGTTTCTAGTGTAATCACGTTTTGGTCAATTCTTTTAAAAGCCACAAGTTATGCTTGTGGCTTTTTGCTTTTTGTCATATGCCTCAAGGTAAAGGATATATTGATTTTCAGAAAGTTAAAGTTAATGTTAGCAGTGTCCATGGGCTTTTATTGAAGGAGAATGATAATATTGTTGATATCAAATATTCTAATCTTTTTGTGAGAGGTAAGACATTTCAGGGGATGTGCTTTTGGGGATGGAATAGTTTGACACGATGCGTGCAATAATACTCAGAAATGGATTGTTTGTTTTATAAGAACGGTATTTGTGGTACCAGAAATCACAGTATTTTATAGCTACGAATTCAATAGCTTTATTGAACTTTTACAAGGTTTAAATATTTTTGGAGATTTATTAGATGGCTTTATTCTACTGTAAAGGTTGTAAAGGTTTTGGTTCGTGCTTCTACCCTTATTGGATGAGCCTGTGTTGATGAAATTCCTAGTGCTGCATTGCAGTTAACAAATAGATAAAATGAACTTTATTGCGACTAAAATATGAAAAATTGTGCAATTCTAGTTTTTACCCTTAATGAGGTGATTATTTGTTTCTTTTATTCTTAAATGTTGATAACATTTTTTTGAAAAAATAAAATCCTATAGAAAAAATGGTTATCAAACATTCCTCATCTGAAAAGGATTGTGTGATGTTGATTGTGCAAAAAGTGAAGTGCGTCTTTATCTTAATATATATCTGAATCAGAGTGGTGCTTTTCAAGATAAAAAAACAGATCGGCCTTTAATTTATGAGAATATTTCTGAAAACAACGACAGTTTATGTGTACAGCATTCCAGAAAGTTTAGGAGGGGCACAGAGAAAGGAAAGAATAGTCAAGGAATTTCTATTATCCAGGTTAATGAAAAAGCAAATAAAGATTCTTTTCAGCTAAGTGGTGGTTATGTTACATGGAAAGGTTCATCTTATCGGTATTATTTAGTGGCCTATAATTTTGGTGATATTTCTAATTCAGTAGACTGTGATATAAGAGTATTTAAAAAGATTGCTGGAAAATTTTTGGATTATCGTCTCGAAAATCGGTTTCTTTAGTCTTCTTTTTCTGATCATGTGGATTCCTATCTTGTTTCTGATTTAGAGTTGTTACGTTATTTTCTACCCGATAACATTTCCCCTTTTTTCCAGAGGAAGATTTTGCGGTTAGGAGAGTTTAGGATGATTCCAACAATTTTGATCTTTTATTTTATCTGAGGTTGCAGTTTTATCTCCTGTTTCCCTTCCAGCTTCTTTTGCAGCCGCTACGCCTTTTTGGTTATATCTCAAAGCCTACTTCTACTGTATCCAAGCTAAATTATGTTTCTATTATTCCTATCAGAAAAATATCTTTTCGTCTTCTCATTTTAGCACTGCGAGGGCGGTTGTTTCACAAGCTCTAACTTATCTCTTGTTAGAAAATACCTTATTTCATGCTGATTTTATGGATATTAGTAACCCAAATAAGCAATTAGGGATTTTTTTGTGGTCTGCTTCCAGTAGAATGTTAAGCATGCGTGAAAATTCTGCTTTGTTTTTGTGTAATTATGGCAAGAGTTACTCTTGCACCTCAAATTTGTCTACACTTGAATATGATTACAGAGATGATCTTGATTACAATGTCATAAAAGCAGACATTTTGCTAAGAACAATTGAGAGCGCATATAGTACTATATTCTTTGGGAATATGAGAACTTACAGCAAATTTTATTTTGCTAGCGATTTTAGTAATAAACAATTTGTATATTTTAAAGATGTTTTCCAGTTTAGTTCTTTTGATTCTTCTTTTGAAGCTGGACAGGCTGTATATTTACAATTGTTTTCATAGATTAAACTGCAAAGTTATTTGATTTATAAATATAAATTTACCAATTCAGGTTTTCCGTAACGAATTTTTTTGGTGGACTTAAGTTGCTAGTTTTAATTGCATTTTTTCTTCGATACATTCTCTCTAAAAAATTACACGCATAGTTCGTGACTTTATTATGTTATTTTTTTGTTTTTAACTTTACATTTAATACAAAGCGAATTAAAAGATCGATCCATAATGAGGCAATCTCTAGATGTTCCTCTTTGTATTTTAATGAGAGGTAGAGAAGAAAGTTTGCAGTTAATTATGATTAAAATATTCAAACATAATGCATGGTTATGTATTCTTACCACGTCTATTTTTTCATTTGCGCACAATATGGACGTTTATGCACAGGATAAGCCTGTTTGTAATTCTCTTTTAAATGCGTATCCATGTGATGCGGCTAATATTCTTAAAAATAGCAACATGTCATATATAAATAGGTCAAATATAAGGTCTAAAGATGTTGTTTCTATGATGCAATCTAGTGACATGGTTATTAAGCTAACAGAAGGAAAAGGAAAAAAGAACGTTTCAAAAAGTGAGGTTTTACAATTTAATAAATCTGAGCAGGTTACATCAGAGGTAATTGCGCAAGAAAAGGTAAAGACTGTTTTTAATAAGGTTTCTGTTACCGGAGATGGTAAAGCGGGAAGCAGTAGCGGTGGTAATCTATCTCATTCCGTATTTGGTGTGAAGCAAGGTGGTTTTCTTTTTGTTGAGGATGGTAAAGTTAATGTTACTAATACTCATGGTATAGCGGTTGAAAGTTCAACACCTATTTTTAAGGAGCAATCGCTTGATTTGCAGGATAATTCTCTATCTCGGGTTGTTTTTGAAAAATCCGATATCATGCTTAAGGGGCGCGGAGCTCGCGGTTTGTATTTCCGAGGAGATTCTTTGCAGGATGATTATCAAGAAGGAGAACTCCTTGTTAATTTAGGAACATTTCATTTTAAAAATACTGCTTTTAGAATTCCAGACGGTACAGCTATTTATAGTGATGATGCTAGGAGGTACCCTTACATTACTGCATCAGAAGGGACTCGTATTTTTGCTGATACATTATTAGATGTTAAGAATAATTCATATGTCGGTATTGAGGCTGATGCGTCTTTTCTTGCAGGGGGGGCACATGTTGAGAAAGATTCTTATGCTAGCGTTGAGTTATTTAACAAATCACAATGGACTGTAAAAGCAAGTAAAAATGCATTTGAAAAAAGTAAAGAGCAAGATTCATATTTTGTAGATTCATCTATTTCATTTGTAAGGCTTATAGATAGTTCCATTTTCTTTCATAAACCCCAAAATGGTCATTCTCAGAGACTGCAGGTTGGGACATTGGATGATAGTGCCACTGATTATGCTTATGTTGCAGAAGGAGATGCACGTTTGTATGTAAATGCATATCGCACTGCAGGCAAACGGGGAAATTTGCTAAATGCTGATCAGCTTTTAATTCGTGGTAATGTTTATGGATCAACCAAGGTATATGTGAGAGGTGTTGCCTCAGATCCTAGGACAAAAGAAAATTTTTCTAAAAATAACAATGTTGATAGTATTTCAGTTGTTCAGGTTTACGGAAAGGCGAAGCAAGATTCCTTTAAACTACCGGTTGGTTATGTAGCATTGGGGGGAGCACCTTATCGCTATCGTCTTTGTGCTTATTCTTCTGTTTTGAATAGTGCCAATGACACAAAAGGATTAGCTAAAGATGATGGAGAATTTTGGGATTATCGCCTTGAACGTGAATATATAAATTCTTCTAAGCAGCTTCGTTCTAAAGTGAAAAAGGTTGTATCTCGTCTCCGTAAGACTCGTTCGATAGGGGATGTTACTGGACATAATGGCGTTGTATCCAATCATGATGGGTTTATTTTTGATGAGATAAAGGTGCAAGCAGTTGTGCCGCAAGTTCCGACCTATCTGCTCTTGCCAAACGCTTTGCTTCATGCTGGCTTAATGGATATTAACAATCAAAATAAACAGCTTAGAATGTTGCATGTCACTTCCAGAGATTTTTTGGAAAATGGTAAAAGTCCTGCTTTTTTTATACGGAGTTACGGTGGAAATCACCATTATGCCTCAAATCTCTCTACACTTGAATATGGTTATGGAGGTAATCTCGACTATAATGCTGTAGGGGTAGGTGTTGTACTAAAAGCGAGAGAAAGTACATATAGTTCTGCGTCTTTTGGTCTTATGGGGACGTATGGAAAGATGACTCTACTACCTCAAGATGTTGCACAAAGCCAGAAGAGTCCATTGAATAAATGGTCAGTGACGGCGTATGGTAGCATGCAGTATGATATGGGCTTTTATGGGGATGGTCTTTTCTCCTATGGTTCGTTTAAAGGCGATGTTCTCACTCTTGCGCGAGGTAGAACTGCAACATTAGAGGGTAATCTTCTAAATGCTTCATTGACTTTTGGTAAGTCGATAATGGCAGGATATCAAGGTTTTATTTTTGATCCACATGTTCAGGTTGTTTATCAAAATCTACACTTTGGTAGGACATCTGATATAGATGGTTTTGATATTGAAATGGGAAAACCTGATCAGTGGCTGATGCGTATTGGTGGTGGTTTAACGAAGACACTTTTTTCTTCCAAAGAAGCAGGTGTTGTTTCTTTCAGTGGAAAGCTTCATTTTGCGCACGGTTTTGGAGGTAAGAAATTTGTACATTTCGCAGATTCTTTTGAGCTAGGTTCTTTTGGTTCTGCTTTAGAAGCTGGATTAGGTTTTAATGCACAGTTATCTTCACAATTTGCAGTTCATGGAGATATGACTTATCAGCGTAGACTTGGTAAAGCTGGTTTTTCAGGAGTTAGTTTTTCTGGTGGGGTGCGTTACCGTTTTTAACTATACATAAAATATAGAATAATTTATGCATAAATTAAGAGTATACTTATTAAAAATTAAAAGTATACTTATTAATTTAAGTTTTAAATTTATTATTTTGTATTTAGGTGTTGCTATTAAGTGAATAGCGGGGGGTAGAGATGGAATAATATAAATATGTTTTATATATTTAGGAATTCTATTTTTTTATATAGCTTTGTATCGTCTATTTTCTATTCTTTGTATATTGCTAATGCTTTTGGTTCTTGTGATTCAGAGGCAGATTTCTATGTATGTAGTGATGGTAAAAAGCACACTATCACAAATAAAACTTATACCCTAAAGAGTTCTCAAGAGATATCTACCACTTCTGCTCCTATCGCTGGTATATATGTAACAAAGAAAGATACAATTGTTGAGGCATCCAATATAACTTTTACAGGTGAAGTCTCCGAATATATATCTGCATATGGGGCATATGTACGAGAAGAAGGAAAACTTGTTTTAACGGATTCAAATTTTAAGGATATACCTGGTCTTCGTGCTCAAGATGCAGTTATTAGCATGACAAGAGGATCAATTAAGGGGAGTTCGCATGCTGTTTATGCATCCGGGAGGAAAACAGATATTGCTTTGGTTTCTGTAAATGTTGAGATTGAGCCAGATAATTTTAATGGAAAGGGGATTGGGTTTGTTAGTGGTTATGATGCAAAAGTTAGGATGTCAGGCAGTACTGTCACTTTTAATAATACTGGCTCGTTTTCAACACGGTTTGGGGGAAAATATCTTCTCGACAGCATGGTCATTAAGGGAGAAGGAAAAAAGGGAGAAGTTACCGTTGATGCAGTAAGTATTGGTGCATTACCGGAAGCTTTTGAGGTATCTCAAGGTGGTGATGTTCATTTGAGGAATAATTCTATTCAACTTACTAATATGCACGGATTTTTTATTGAAAATTTTTCAGGTTATGCAGATGAAAATGGCAAGTTGATACAAAATTATGATTCATCAGACGACTTTAAAAAGACCAGTATTAGGATTGAAAGCTCTAATATTTCTGTGCAAGGGGAGGAAGCACATGGGTTGTATTTTTATTCGTTAAATCCAGAAGAATTTATCAGCGTATTGGGGCAGAATAATAAAACACGTTTAGACACAAAAAAAGTTATCACGGGGATAGCATCTGTTTATTTGTCAAAGACGACTTTTGCAGTTCCAGATAGTATAGCTATTTATGCGACGGGATCCAACGGCTATGGGGCTAAAGGTATTCTTGAGTTATTAGAAGATACAAAGATCTCTGGTGATTTGTTATTAAAAGCTGAAAATAATTCTTCTATATCTGTTAAAGCGAGCGCTTCTTCACTTATAGGAGGTGCGCGTGTTGAAAATACATCTACTGCTAGATTGGAATTAATACAGGGTTCGACTTGGTATCTCACAAAAAGGAAACATAAGGATTTGCAGGAGTCTGTTTATACAGATTCATCATTGTCCTCTCTGAGTCTTTCCGATAGCACGCTTGTTTTTGATAAACATATATCCAGCGGTTATCAAACGTTGCACATCGGAAAAAAGGCAAATGAAGATTACATATATGATGATATAGACAGAATGGAATTATATGATGAAACAGAAAAGCTACACAAGTTAGTACAAAAGGAAGTGTACAGTGCAAAGGGTAATGTTCAGATTAATCTTAGTGCATTTTTAAGTGATGATGGCTTATTTGATCCTAAACAAACCGATCGCATTTTAATTGATGGTGACGTTTTGGGAACCAGTGTGATTCATATACAGAATTCGCTAGAAACTGCAGAAAAAAAAGTGGTTGAAGGGGGAAGTAGAAGCACTTCTATCGTTCAAGTTTCTGGAAGAGCACAGGAAGATTCTTTTAAGCTGGCCAGTAGTTATACTACAGTTAATGGTTTTCCTTATCAATATCATCTTCGCGGTTATGGACCAGGTTCCTCTTTTGGGGAAGCAGATGCTATGCAAAGATTAGTTAAAGGTGATGGAAAGTTTTGGGATTTTCGTCTTGCAGTTGTCTATATTAAGCCTGAAACGGATTCTTCTGAGACTACACCTGCAGCTCCTACACCTGTAGCTCCTACACCTGCAGCTCCTACACCTGTAACTCCTACACCTGCAGCTCCTACACCTGTAACTCCTACACCTGTAACTCCTACACCTGCAGCTCCTACACCTGTAACTCCT
>NZ_JH725095.1:365000-396125 GCF_000278155.1 Bartonella doshiae NCTC 12862 = ATCC 700133 | reverse complement strand
CTCCTACACCTGTAACTCCTACACCTGTAACTCCTGCACCTGTAGCTCCTAGACCTGTAACTCCTACACCTGTAACTCCTACACCTGTAACTCCTACACCTGTAACTCCTGCACCTGTAGCTCCTGCACCTGTAGCTCCTGCACCTACTCCATTTATACCTGATACACCTGCGCCTTCTTCGTCTGCACAATCTGATCCAAGTAAACCTTCACAAATTCAGCCTGTTCCTATTAAACCTGATATTCAGCCCGAGTCTGGAATTAAGGCTGTTGTTCCGCAGTTGCCAACATATCTCCTTTTGCCAAATGCTTTATTCCATGCTGGTTTGATGGATCTCACCATTCACAATAAGAAATTGGAGGTAATTCGAGATGCTTTCAGTTATTCTTTAAAGAGTGATGAAAATTCAGCATTTCTTGTACGAAGTTATGGTGGAAGTCACCGTTATGCTTCAAATCTTTCTGCTTTTGAGTATGGGTATGGAGCTGAACTTGATTATAATGCATTTGAAGCAGGTGTTTTTCTGAAGGAGATTGAGGGTTTACACAATCGTACATCCTTTAGAGTTATGGGAGGTTATGGGAGTCTTTCTCTTAATCCTCAGAATGTTAAAGAAAGCAAAAAGAGCGCATTTGATAAATGGTCACTTGCTGCTTATGGAAGTCTGCAGAATGATATAGGATTTTATATAGATGGGGTGCTCTCTTATGGCTTTTTAAAGGGAGATGTCTTTACGGACGTACGAGGCAAGACAGCAACGTTAAAGGGTAAACAGTTCAATACTTCGTTGACAAGCAGTAAAGCATTTATAATAGGGAATAACGGTGTTGTTTTTGATCCGCAGGTTCAGCTTATTTATCAACATCTTCAGTTTGATCATGTTCGTGATGTTGATGATATTGATATTGATATGGGAAAGTTTAATCAATGGACGGTACGTGTTGGTGGGCGTTTAACCAAAACTATTTTTGCGCATCAAGAAGCCCGTATTGTTTCTTTTTATACAAAGCTTCACTTTATGCAAAGTTTTGGAGATAGACAGTTTGTGTACTTTAAAAATGCTTTTCAGCTTGGAATGTTTGGTTCCTCTTTGGAAGCAGGAGTTGGTTTAAGTGCTAAATTGTCTTCAAAGTTTGCTCTCTATGGGGATCTGATTTATCAGAATAAGCTTACTAATGCAGGGTTTTCTGGGCTAAGTTTTGCTGGAAAAATACGCTATCATTTTTGAATAAACGCATTATGCATCACTATATTATTCGTAGCTGTTTGTGAAAAAACATATAGTTAATCGAGTTTGTTTAAAGCTTCTAAATTTCATATTATGTGAAATTTTTATCAAAAAGATAGGCAAAATGACTTACTTATGTGAACAGTATATCTCATTTTTTATATTCATCTAGCTATTGCTTTTGAATTAGATTTGTTTTCTATTTTTGATACATAATGTTTTTAATAAGTCCTGTTATCAGTAATTTTTGAATAAGAAAATAAGCTCACTTTTAATTAGTGATGTTTATAACGCCACATTCTCCGTCTTCACTCCCGAAGGCTAAATTGTGTCCTATTTTATCCCAGTTTAGCGCTGAAATAGCGCTTTTTCCACTGTTTTTGAGAAGGATTTCTTTTCCATTGTGAAAATGTACACATAAAATCATTCCATCATTGAATCCTATAGCGATAACTTCTTCACTTGGGTGGCATGAAACAGTACTGACAAGCGCATTTGCTCGTGTTCCAAGTTCTAGAGGAGTTTTCCCCATAGGTCCATTTTTTGTATGAAAAGGCCAAACAATTGCGGCTGATGCGCCTGATGTTGCTAACCATTTTCCCTTTGAGCTCCAAGACCAGTTTTTGACTTTACTTGGGTAGCCACTCATGCGTAAATGTTGATGATTGGTAAGACACCAGCCATGTAGGGCATTTTCTTGCATCGTTGAAATGACATAGCGATTATCTGGTGAAAAAGTAACACCTAAATGTGCTCCTTTCCAGTTTAATGTAGTGGGTGCTGCTTTTGTTGATAACCAATGAAGTGTAACACCATTATAATGAGCAACTGCAAGTCGTAAGCCTTTAGGAGCAAAAGCAATGCCTTCCACACTGTGTTGATGCATAAGTTCTTGTATTCCTTCGCCAACGTTTGCTAATGTAAGACGTGAAGAAGAAAATGCAAAAACCTTTTGTGGTCCGAAAGCAACATTGCTTATCCATTTACGTTCTTGTTTGTTTAGTATTTCTATACAGCCATCTGCTGTGGTTTGGCAGACTTTTCCATCTTCTCCACCTGTAATGATAGCTGTATTATCGTGAGAAAAATGGCTTGAAATTATTCCTTGATGAACTTCAAAGATTTGTGGGGCTGGATTTAAAAAAACAATCAGACCTTCTACTGAAACAAAAGCGGGTTTATTGTCAATAAAACCACAGGAAAGACAATAACTTTGGAGATTATAATTGGTTATGCTTTGCATTCTTACTCGCTTATGCGCAATTTTCAAGACCAGTTTTAAGTTTTTCAGCATCAAGAGCACGACCGATAAAGACAAGGCGGCTTTCACGTTTTTCATCATCACGCCATGGGCGCTGATGTTCTCCTTCAAGGATCATGTGTATGCCTTGAATGACATAACGATCATTATCTCCTTGAAATGCGATAATACCTTTTAAACGCAAAATATTAGGACCTTGTCGCTGCGTAACTTGTTGAATCCACGGAAAAAACTTTTCTGGTTGCAGCGTTCCTGTTTTTAAACTCACAGAAGTTATGGTAATATCATGAGTGGTGGATATGTGTTCATGATCATGATTGCAATCATGATGATCTGAATGTTGGAGATCGAGAAAGTTGGGATCATTATCTAAAGTGCGTTGTAAATCAAATGATCCGCGATTAAGGAGTTTATCAAGAGGAATGTTAGCACGATTGGTTGTATAAATTACTGCTCGTGGGTTAATTGCAAGGATGAGCGATTCAACATGTGCGCGTTCTTCTACACTGACAAGATCAATTTTATTGAGTAAAACGATATCAGAGAAAGCAATTTGATCTTCGGCTTCATGGCTCTCTTTAAGTTGGAGCGGAAAATGTTTTGCATCAACGACTGCTATGACACTGTCGAGGATTGTTTTTTTATTTATGCTTTCGTCCATAAAAAAAGTTTGTGCAACGGGAATAGGATCAGCAAGCCCTGTTGTTTCTATAATGATGGCATCAAATCGATGAGAGCGTTGCATTAGGCTTTCCAAAATACGAATAAGATCGCCGCGTACGGTACAACAAATACAGCCATTATTCATTTCATAAATTTCTTCATCTGATTTAATGATAAGTTCGTTATCAATACCAATCTCACCAAATTCATTGACAATAACTGCATAGCGTTTCCCGTGATTTTCACCAAGAATGCGATTAAGAAGAGTAGTTTTTCCTGATCCAAGATAACCAGTGAGCACTGTAACTGGAAATTTGTCGGACGTACTTTGTGTTTTTTTCATAGCTGCGCCTTTTATCGTAATGTGCTTATTTTAAATTGATTGATATCATAAAGTAAATCGCTGAGCCCACACAGAACATGAGAGAAGATAGCTTCACCTGCTTGTGATGTTGCTTTACTTGCATTTCCTGCTGCTCCTTGCGGGTTAAGGTCACGCATTGTCCACCCAAAGGCATGAGGACCATAGGCGCGTAAATACCGATAATTGGCAATCATATCAGATTGCTTATTATGGAAATTTTCTGCCTTTTCCATATGCACCTTTTCTGGTGCTAAATAAAGCATTAAAGAGGTTTCAATAAATCCTCCATGGATATCAAGATGGTGTTCAGATGGTTTTATCAGGCCTTCCGGTAAGCCAAAACGAGTCCAGCTTGTCGCTACTGCTAGCATTGAAAAACGCTTTCGTAATTCAGTGATGACAATGCTCATTAAAGGTGAATTACCTCCGTGAGCATTAAGAAGAAGAAAGCGTTTAATCCCTTTACGATAGCAGTTTTCACCTATATTGATCCATCGTTCTATGGCATCAGAAAAGGTGAGTGTTTGTGTGCCAGTAATATCCATGTGTTCTATTGAATAGCCAATCTTTTCAACCGGTAAGAGCGCGATATGAAATTGCTCTTGTGTTTGTATAGTCAGTGCTTTTGCAAAAGCTTCAGCAATGATCCAGTCGGTTTCAAAAGGGAGATGATTTCCGTGATATTCGTGTGCGCCCAAGGGCAACAGAGCAAGGAAAGGCGTATCCGATGTCATAATTTATTGCCCAAAGTCATTAGAAGTAGAGAGATCAAAATGGTGGGGTCACTTCTAACAATTTTAATCTATATATCAGAAAAACGCAAATAAGAGCATTTGCATATTATATGTGTGTAATGGAAGTGAGAGATCTATTTAAAACGGTGAAGGTCTCATTGAGAAAAGTACTTCTATTTTTGATATAATATGAAGATGCTTTTGATATAGCATGGGGCTAGAACTATTCAAAGAGGAGGTAAAGTTTGTAGGAGTATTCGATTTATACTCTTGTTTTTAGTAAGTTGGTCTTCAGGAAGATCAAATACTTCACATCATATTATGAAAAATAGACTTTTTCATCTGTCTACTGAAAACTTAAGTTTAGATGAAGTCGCAAATATTTCTCTTTTTTCACGGATAGAGAGTAACCAAAGTATTTTTGTTATCGCGGAGGTTGTGGTTATCACAGACTTTGACTTCAATTCTGCTTCTTGTGCTAAAATGAATCTTTTTAAAGTTTCTAGAGATGATATTTTGGCATGGATGAATGATAACGTTTATTTTGCTCCTGTAGTATTTAAAAAATAATGTTAATTTAATATCTCTATTCAATTATTTTATATTTTGTAAGTTTTATTTTATATTTTGTAAGTTTAAATTATATTTTTTTGTGTATTTACATATATAACATAATGTTATATATAATCATCCTACATAGTTACATATCATGTTTTTATGTATTAAAGTGCTTAGATAAAATTTTTGTTTTTATAAATGTAAATATACTTTTATTTATTCAGTGAAGAAAAAATGGAGCAAAGAAAGCTATGTTTCAAATATTTAAAAATCGTATATTTTTATGTGTTTTTACAGCATTTATTCTTTTTTTGTACAAACTGTAGAGGGTAATGCAAACATTGTGAAAGTACAATTTCAAGAGGGTAGAGCTGTTGTTGTGCTAGAAAAGAATACAATGATGGGCACATTAAGTGCAGCCGTGGTTCGTGATGTTTGGGGGGCTGGACGGATTGGCTTTCGGAAAGACTGAAAAAGTGTCTTTATTTACAGCATTTTGGGATGGTTTCGGTATTATTACATTGTTTTCTTCTTTAGTTACAGGAAATATACCAGGCGTTATCGTGTCCCTTATAGCGTTATTACTTTAAATTTAGAAGAGGATTCACCGATTCCATCGGTGAATTTTACTCTTCATTTTATTGTTTAAAAAATGATATTTTACGCTGCATTGGGTATAAAAATTATGGAAGAGAGTATAAAATGCTCTTTTGACGGTTTATGGTTATTTTGTAGCAGAAAGCTAGTACTGTCTTTTTTTATTATCTCCCAATATTCCTATTTATTTTTGTGTGAAGATCGTTGATAAAAGCACGTTTAAATATTATTTTTAATTCAAAATGTATAATATAAAAATATTTCTATATTTGAGACGCCAATCAATACGAAAGATGATAAATTATATTTGTAAATCGATGTATTATTTTGATGATATCTCTCTCGTTGTCCACAATCATCTTTCAGGATACTTTTCTGTGAAGGAGGAGATATGAAATTCATTGGGCGCGGTCATCTTTATTGATGTAAAGTATAAGTGTGGCCTCTCACTTATTTTGCTATCTTCCCATGTTGCGATTACTCATGCATTGAGATTCTTCATAAGGAGTATATTTCCTTCTTTCTTAAATAATTTTATCCATAGGCCAATTTCATTTATAAAGTACAGATGAATGGTCTTTATTGATGCGTCATAAAAGGGTTTGAAATAAGTAAAATCCGCTGTATTCGAAGCTTTCATCCAAGTTAAAATAAATAGTTATCTTTATGAATCAATATCTTGACTAAAAACAAGAAGCTCACGCTCATGCATTAGTGGGAGGAAGGGAGATCGTTAAGCAAATGGTCTTGTTTGGTACGAAGACGTGCGATCCACTGATCTTCACGAATAGCAGTATTGTGTACTGTAATGAGTTCATTTTTTTTAATATTTGCTGTCACTGTTGCTTTTTCCAAAAGACCACAGGGAATGGCGTGATGAGCGCGTGCTTCTGCACTGTTCATTATCCAAGCACGATAAGTGTAAAGACCAATAAAATCTAGTTGATCACCAGGGTGTAAATCTTTTTTAGCAACAGCACAAACTTCTGCTACTGGAGTGCTAAGGGGTACCATGTCTTTTTTGCCATAAAGCATGATACGTGCACAGGTTAGCGGAACTTCCATTGCGGTTAAATGATAGGGACGATGAAAGGTAAAATAAGGCCCTTGTCCAACTTTTAAATCTTCCATACGTTCACGCAGACGTGGGTGTGCTATTTCTGCAATGACAAAAACACCTGGGGAAACACCTTGTCCTATCGAATAATCTACAACACCATAATTGTTTAAAATACCGCCATCCTGTTTTGGAATGAGTACTTTGCTTAAATCTTGGAGGGAAGCTTTTGGGCCGTGCATTCCTGGGCAATCGGGCAGAAGTCCAGTTGCGTTGGCAATTGCTGCCATTTCAACCATCGTTTTGGAGCCATCGATAAATTCAACCAGCATGCGGACATTCATATTACGTCGTAATGCTTCTTCTTCGTAAGCATCCGGTGTGGCATCAAAGAGAAGTGGATTGTTTTTTCCTTTTCCTGCGGCAACAATTTTATGCCCAAGGGCTGAAACAAACTCGATGAGTTCCATGCAGGAAGTTGGTTCATCGCCAGCGCCTAGGGTATAAATGAGACCTCGTTTTTCTGCTTCATGTTTCAGATAAGTGCCAATCGTAACATCAGCTTCAACATTCATCATGACAAGGTGTTTGTTGTTTTCAAGCGCTTTGAAGCCAATTTCTGCTCCAGCTTCAGGATAGCCTGTTGCATCAACAATAATATCAATTTGTTCATGGCGTAAAACAAGGTCAATATCATCTGTAGCTGCAATCAAACCTTTTTCAATGGTTTGGGTTAGGGCATTGGTATTTTCAACTTCACGTGCATGCCCATTTTCGCCATAGGCTAATGTTGCGGCATCAAAAATACGTGATGGTGTTCGGGTAGCAACAGCTGCGACCGTTATGCCTTCCATGTGAGCAACACTTGATAATAAATCTGTCCCCATTTCACCACAACCAATCAGTCCAATACGGATAGGGGGATGGTTTTCTGCGCGTTGCTTTAAATCATGTGCCAAACCCGTTAGGCTCACATTACTTGCCATTCTTTTTTCCTATTTGAAAATTACGTTATCAAAAAGATAGTTTTCTTATTCATAGACGCCTGTACTCTTGAAACTGTCAATCATTTATTATTGATGCTCTCTAATAAATGGATTTTATAAACGCAAGAGGGTGTATGTGCTTTTGTCAAATAAAACAAGAATGGCATTATACAGAAAAAATAGTAATGCAGAATATAGCAGGTTTCATTGGAAAAAGAAATGAGCTTATCACAATGGCGTCTTATTACACAGGATATGATTAATTAATTCGCATACACAACGGATGATTATCAATGGGTTCATGTGGATGAAGAAAAAGCAAAAGAAACTCTTTTTTGTGCGACTATTGCTTACAGTTTTTTGATATTATCACTTTTGTCTACACGCGCTTATAAGGCTCTTCCAGAGTTGGAGGGAGCAGCAATGGAGATCAATTATGGCTTTGGTAAAGTTCATTTATGAGTTCGGTAGAGATTGGTTCGCGGGTACGAGCGCGTTTTATTTTAAATGATGCTGAGATTCGTTCTTCTCGCCGCATTGTTCTTCATTATAGAGTGACACTGAAATAAAACAGCTAGTGAACAGCCCTCACTGTGCTCAATGGCTTATCGTTGCCATGGTTGGAAAGATGTATGCAAATTTCTAAATTGTTTTAATGCCTTTTTTTATCAAGCTTTTGCACAATTTTGTCAGAAGACCATTGGATAATAACGTTAAGAATGATCAAAAGAATAATGACGCTTGTCATAATCGAGGTATTATAACGCTGATAGCCATAGCGAATCGCCATATCTCCCAAACCACCTCCGCCAAGATATCCAGCAAGTGAAGTGGCTCCGATAAGAGAAATAATCATGACTGTAAAACCCGTGATCAGACTAGGGAGTGCTTCAGGAATAAGAACATGCCTAATAATTTGAAGACGACTTGCCCCCATGGAACGGACCGCTTCAATGAGACCATTTTCAACCGTTTTAAAAGAGAGTTCGGCCATTCGTGCATAAAACGGAATAGCTGAAATGGTAAGTATAAAGATTACAGAAGGTATTCCCACACCTCTTCCTACAACTATACGCGTGAGTGGGAGAAGGTAAAACGCAAGAATAATAAAGGGAATGGCGCGAATACTATCAATAATGATGCTTAAAGGGCGATTGATAAGCCATGAGGCAAAAATCCCTCCACGTGCGGTTGTATAAAGTAGGAGACCCAGGGGGAGCCCTATAATAAGTGCCATAAAAGAAGCACTGATTGTCATCAATATTGTATCAAGAACAGCATTGGGGAGTTCATGAGAGAGAACGTTAAACATAACCTAAAACCTCGCAATATCGCCCTTTTTCAGTCAGCCATTGAACAGCTTTTTCTAAAGCTTCTTTGTCTTGGTTTGGGAGACCCAAGAAGAGTCGTCCGATAGTTTCGCCTTGGACTGTATCAATACCACCATGCAAAATACGTGCTCTTAAACCGATTTCATCTTCCAGAAGATGGAGAAAAGGTTGTTGAGCGATTTCACCTGCAATGTTGATTTCAATGATAGCTTCTTTGCCTATCGATTGAAGATTTTTTGCAAATTTTTCAGGAAGTTGTGGCGTGACAAGCTTGAGCATGGCAATGGTTGTATCATCTTGCGGTGAGGTGAAAATATCCTTCACACGTCCTTCTTCCACAATGCGTCCTTGATTGAGAACAACAACGCGATGAGCAATAGCACGCACAACTTCCATTTCATGGGTAATGAGCACGATGGTAAGATTGAGACGCTTATTAATATCAGCAAGAAGCTCTAGGATAGATTGTGTTGTTTCAGGATCAAGAGCAGAAGTTGCTTCATCTGATAACAATATTTTAGGATTAGCTGCTAGAGAGCGTGCAATACCAACACGTTGTTTTTGTCCGCCTGATAATTCTGCTGGATAACAATATTCTTTACCACATAATCCTACCAATTCAATGAGTTCAAGAGCACGTTTATAGCGTTGTTTTTTGTTGATACCTATTAATTTCAGGGGCAATGCAATGTTATCAAGAATATTTTGTGATGATAAAAGATTGAAATGTTGAAAAATCATTCCAATACGTTGACGGTAAGGTGCCCATTCTGTCTCTGATAGATTTGAAATATCCACGCCTTCAAAAAAAATGGATCCTGCATCAATTTCTTCTAATCCATTTAAACAGCGAATAAGTGTGGATTTTCCTGCTCCACTGCGTCCTATAATGCCAAGAATTTCACCTGCATGAATATTCAAGGATAGGTTATTAACCGCTGGAGTACCAGCCGTTTTGCTATAACAACGGCTGATATTTTTTAAGGAGATCAGAGCAGGTTTTTCCATTAACAATTACCAAGATGTTTGAGCGGCGGGTCCGAAAATTTCTTTGATTTTTGCACGGACAGGTTCGCTATTGTAGGCTGTAACTAATTTTTTAACCCACGGCTCATCTTTTTCTGCAGTTCGTACAACAATGATATTATTATAAGGATTATTTTCTGCTTTTTCCCATGCGATCGCATCTTTACTCAAGTTTAATCCAGAGACCAAAGCCCAGTTTGTATTTACAACTGCAATATCAAAATCATCAATTGCTCGCCCTAACATACCAGCATCTAATTCACGGATTTTCAAATTTTTAGGGTTTTCAATAATATCAAGTGGAGATGCAAGAATATTGTGGGGATCCTTTAATTTAATAAGACCAAGAGAATTGAGAAGAAGTAAGGCTCTTCCACCATTTGATGGATCGTTTGGAATACCAACATGTGCTCCATCATGTAGTTCTTTTAACTCTTTTATTTTGTGCGAATAGACACCAATTGGGGCAATAAATGTATATCCAGCAACAGAAAGTTTGTAACCACGCTGTTCCATTTGACTGTTAAGATAAGGTGTGTGCTGGAAAGCATTTGCATCAATATCTCCTGCATTGACGGCATCATTAGGAAGAGCGTAATCAGAAAAATAAACGAGCTCAATATCCAAACCAGATTTTTTGGCTTGTTCGGCAGCAACTTTCCAAACAGTTGCTTCATGTCCTTCCATAACGCCAAGTTTGATTTTTGATTTGTCTGCTGCCATGGAAAAGCTAGGAGACAAAAAGAGTGCAAAGAGAGAAAGGAGTAATCCAATAGTGGTATTCCAAGATAATTTCTTTAATGTCATGTGCTTTCGCCTTTCTTTTCCAAGGATTTTTTTGAGGAAGGATTCAATATGCTCTATACTATTTGTAGGAAGCCTGACAGTATAAAAGCTTTATAGAACATTCAATCATTTTTATTCAAAAACAAGTTATTTCTCTTACATCATAAGCATGTTATTTGCAAATACTATAACACAAAACACATTATATATATTTATTGCAGGATATTCTTCCTTATTCAGGAAATAAATTCTTATGTTGCAATCATTTTTTTGCGGAACAAAAGGCAATTTCAAAACTTCTTTAAGTAATAATTGGCTGCGATAGTGGACGATTAGATGATGTTCTTGAAAGCAGAGGAATCTGTAGGATGAATTTTGCAATCAAGACAAGAGTCCGTGTGTATAGGGCCGTAGGAGACAAAGAGACAAAGTAAGAGCACTTTTCTCGAAATGTGATGTGTCTTTTATAATACAGAATGGATCATCACTTTACTGAAACGCGGCAAATCTTTGCAAAGACAAATATTTTGCCCCTCACACTATGGAGAGGAAGAAGAGATAATGTTAAAGAAAAAAATTTTATTAACTACAATTTTGTTGTCAGTTGTAGGATCGTCAGGGCTTGGAATGTTTGCTTCTCATGCGGTTGCTGGAACAATTGCTCGTGTAGCAGCAGGTCATGCGGTTTTACGTACAGGTCCAACTACGGCTTATAAAGTTATTGCAACAGTTCCAGCTGGAGCAAAAGTACAGATTAATGGCTGCCTCCCTAATAAAAGTTGGTGTTCGCTTCGTTATCATGGAAAAGTTGGTTGGGTGCCTGCGCGCTATTTAAGTGTTAATAATGTTCCTACGATTTCTTTTGCGCATAGGCATGTAAAACCACATTCTACGATGAAAGCACAAAAGGAAAAAATGAAACCGGCTGTTCCAGGCTCTAAAGCTTTTACAGGGCCTCAAAAAAAACGTCAACACCTGCAGAAATTATACAGAACAGATATGATTATTGATTCCACAGGTGTAAAAAAAAGAGATGAAAGAACAATTTTTAATCCGTCATCAAAGGCACAAGGTGTTTCTGTAAAACATGTTACTGCTTATAACCCTTTTTTCCCCGATGATGTTAATTTCAGAAATTTTGAACGCAATGAAACGCGCTATCGCATTGTGACTTATCCTGCTCCATCAAGATAAAAAAATCTATACTTTATTGTTCTTGAAAGGATAGGAAAAAGGATGGCAGCATAAGGAGCATTGTTTCTCTTCATACCGTATGCTGCCATTTTCCTTTAGCGCGTTGACTTAGGTTTTATCAAATTACGAGAAATGAGTAATTCGGCAATTTGAATTGCATTCAATGCTGCTCCCTTTCTTAGATTGTCAGCAACAATCCAGAATGCGAGACCATTTTCGACTGTGATATCTTCACGAACACGGCTAATAAAAGTAGCATCTTCTCCAGCGCATTCATAGGGCGTTATATAGCCCCCATCTTCATGTTTATCGATAAGTTGGCAGCCGGGCGCATCACGTAGCAGAGCTTGTGCTTCATGAGCGCTGAGTGGTTTTTCAAACTCAACATTGATAGCTTCAGCATGGCCTATAAAGACAGGAACCCGAACGGCTGTAGCTGTTAATTTGATCTTGGGATCAAGAATTTTCTTCGTCTCAGCTGTCATTTTCCATTCTTCTTTAGTATAGCCATCTTCCATGAAAACATCGATATGGGGAATGACGTTAAAGGCAATGCGTTTGGTAAATTTTTTCAATGAGATTGGATCTGCAACAAAAACAGCTCGTGATTGTTCGAATAATTCATCCATTCCTTCTTTACCAGCTCCGGAAACCGATTGATAAGTAGAAACAACAACACGTTTAATGATAGCTGCATCATGAAGAGGTTTTAATGCTACAGCAAGTTGAATTGTTGAACAATTCGGGTTAGCTATAATATTGCGCTTGGAAAATTCCCCAATGGCTTCTGCATTCACTTCGGGGACAATCAACGGAACATTGGTATCATAACGCCAAGTAGATGAATTGTCGATAACCACACAACCAGCAGCACCAATTTTAGGGGCATATTCTTTTGAAATGTTTCCACCAGCAGACATAAGGCATAAGTCTATGTCAGAAAAATCATATGTATCAAGCACTTTTACTTTTAAAGTTTTGTCACCATAAGAAACATCTTGCCCTAGTGATCGGCGTGATGCTAAAGGAATTACTTCATGTGCGGGGAAACCACGCTCTTCTAAAATTGTGAGCATTTCACGACCAACATTTCCGGTTGCGCCGACAACTGCGACTTTAAAACTCATTTTTCCATACTCCTATTCCTTTCCACTTTTCCTCTTGAGGCTATACCTAGGAGAGGGCATATTGGGCAAGAAATGTTAAATTATATTGTTGGCTTTATAGGTTTAATTTTTGTGTATGACAATGAAAACCTCTAGCACATAGCTCAAATTATTTTGAATGCATTGTCATTTTGGATCTTGGAGAGTTGGGAAAATTTGAATATTATGGCAAGCTCTATGAACAACTCTTTGACAGTGCTTCGATCTAGTGAATTTTTTAACTTCTGTCAATTGCGTTTTCTAAGATCTTTAAGTTTTGAAACGATTGCGTTATGCATTGTGTGCGCAAAGCTTTTTATATTTCATCTTTTATACATGTTTTTGCAAGTTTATATAAAAATCACTGACGTGATGGTTTTTAGTATTATTTTTGCTTTTAGTGTTTATAGGACTTGGACATAATAAAATTTCTCAGAACTGCTGATACTCATAAGGAGTGGTTAATTTTGCGCTCAAACTCTCTAGGGTTTCTTAAACTAAAAGATATTTTCTTAATAGAGCGCTTATCGATAACAATTTGCGACAATTTTGCTATAACATTGAATGAAAATAGTTTATTTTTTACGCTCTGTTTTTTCATTGGGTAGCAAAGGACGAGCTTCTGAGGCAAGCATGATGGGAATCCCGTCGCGAATAGGATAAGCAAGTTTTGCTTTGTATGAAATTAATTCTTGTGTTGCTCGATTCAAAGAGAGCGTTCCTCCTGTGATAGGGCAAACAAGTAATTCGAGCATTTTGGGATCGGTAATCATTTTTTTCATATTTGAACATTCATTAGTTTAAATGGTAATGTACCCCTTCTTGTTTCATGAGCGAGCGTTCGGTTAAAGCAAGAAGAGTTTGAGCGCGGCTCCCAATATCTGGAGCTTCGAGTAACGCTTGTTTTTCTGCTGGTGTAAAAGGAATAAGAGCTGAAAAAGCATTCACTAATATAGGTGTTGGTGCCTGTATAATACTGTTCCAATTATAGTCCATTTCATGGATAGTAAGATATTTTTCAAGAGTATTTAATAAGTTTTCTCGATGAATATTTTCTGAAATATCTGGTTCTTGTAAGTCTTTTGTGTTTGATTGGATGACAGCAATCCGATAAGATTTTGCGTTCACCAATTCGTGTTTTAAGGTAAAGCGGCAAATTCCTTGTAATACAATAAAAAGTTGCCCATCTCCTGTTTCATTGTAGTTTGTGATGCGACCTATGCAACCTATTTCGTAAAGTTGTGTGGAGCGACAGTTTGTATCTGATGAAAGCGGTTGAATAATCCCTAACAGACGATTGGACACCATAACATTTTCAACCATTTCGAGCGCTTCTGGTTCGAAAATGTTGAGTGATAAAAAACCACCTGGTAGCAAGAGGGCACCTTCTAAGGGGAAAATAGCAATTTGCTTTGGGAGATCATTTTCACAATTGTAGTGGATATTGCCAGCTTTCATGAGTGTTTTATAACCTTTATTCTATGAAATTTGGTAGGTAAATTGCTGCAATTTATGATGCTGTAGAGAGATAAAAAAATTAAGAAATAAAAAAAACTTATCCATTGTAAGTTAAGATCATCTTTATAAAATACTTGAAATATTTGTGAGAAAATGAAGATATAAAACTCCGTAATTATGGTTGGATCATGCAAAAGAGTCAGAGTCCTCTCGTCCTTATTTGTTTGCAAAATTTACATTTTTTCAAGTAGTGCTATTATGAATAGCTGTTGTGATTCCTTTATCTTATTTACAGAAACGCATCCCTTGCAGTTTTTATAATGGTCAAAAAGGAGAGACATTATAAATCTTTTAAAATAAGCTATGCAAGCCTAAAAATATGGCATTCTGGTTATTTTGCTGATGACAGTGTAAAAAAGATCGTTTATAGATCAAATATGTCGGAAGGAGCGTTGTTGTCTCTTTCATTCTTTTGCGGGAGAGTGCAGACTGCAAACTTTCGCACCTGCCGCCGAAGGGGAAAAAAGCCCATAATCTCTCAGGCTCTAAGGACCGTAAAAGGAGAAAGGCAGATCTGGAAAGTCGGAATGATCCGCGCCGAAGGTGTAAGCGAAAGCTCTTTTCGCGAGTCTCTCAGGTTTGTGACAGAGGGGTGCATAGATGGCCACATCGTGTGGTTTTTAGCGCGACTTTGGAGATATTATGGGCACACTACAAGAATTTGAAACATCTTTAAAAACACTTCCCTTACATGAATTGCATGAAAAAGCGGGAGCAAAATTTGGTGCTTTTGCTGGTTGGCAAATGCCTTTGACTTATCCACTTGGGGTGATGAAAGAGCATCTTCATACGCGTGCTCACGCTGGCCTTTTTGATATTTCTCATATGAAATTGATTGCTGTTGAAGGACCACAGGCCATTGAATTTTTATCATACGCTCTCCCTATTGATGCGGCATTGTTAAAGATTGGTCAATCACGCTATAATTATTTGCTTAATGAGCAGGCTGGTATTCTTGATGACCTTATCATTACCCGTTTGGCAGAATGCCGCTTTATGCTGGTTGCGAATGCTGGCAATGCACAAGCTGATCTTGCTGAACTTGAGAGGCGTGCTGTTGGTTTTGAATGTCAAGTCATTGCTCTTGAAAGAGTATTGCTTGCTCTCCAAGGACCAGAAGCGGCAGCTGTTATTGCTGATGCTGGATTGCCTGGTAATGAACTGTTGTTTATGCAAGGATTTGAGCCACAACAAGATTGGTTTATAACGCGTTCTGGTTATACAGGAGAAGATGGTTTTGAAATTGCTCTTCCCATAGGACACGCGCATGCGTTGGCTGAGAAATTGTTGAACGATCCTCGTGTGGAGTGGGTTGGTCTTGCCGCGCGCGATAGTCTCCGATTGGAAGCTGGGTTGTGCTTGCATGGCAATGATATTACTCCTGATACTACGCCCATTGAAGCAGCATTGACATGGGCTGTTCCCAAAAGTGTTCGAGAAAAAGCGCAGTTTTATGGGGCGGAGGCTTTTCTTGAAGCTGTTCAGAAAGGGCCTTCTCGTTGTCGTGTCGGTTTAAAACCACAAACACGCCAACCCATTCGTGCAGGGGCGGTGCTTCTCGATGATAAAGGTCATCAGATTGGGGTAGTAACATCAGGCGGTTTTGGTCCTTCTTTTGATGGTCCTGTAGCGATGGGATATGTTCCTGTTGGTTGGAAAATGGAAGGAACGGAAGTTTTTACGGAGTTGCGTGGCAAAAAGATTGCATTGTCTGTCCATTCACTTCCTTTTGTTGAACAACGTTATTTTAAAGGATAATTTTTATGTCTAAAATTTATTTTACACAAGATCATGAATGGCTCAGTGTTGAAGGAGAAGTGGTTACTGTTGGGATCACAAGTTATGCTCAAGAGCAGTTAGGTGATTTGGTTTTTGTTGATTTGCCGCAAAGTGGAACACAGCTTTCTAAAGGAGATGCTGCTGCTGTTGTGGAATCGGTGAAGGCGGCCTCAGATGTTTATGCACCTCTTGATGGTGAAGTGGTTGAAGTTAACGAAGCTTTGGCAAATAGTCCTGAACTGGTAAATCAGAAAGCCGAAAAAGAAGGTTGGCTCTGGAAAATGACATTGCAGGATGCAACGCAGCTTGAAGGGTTGTTGGATGAGACTGCTTATAAAGCACTGATTGGATGAGTGCTATGTTAGAGCGTCATTTTTTTTCTCGCCATATTGGGCTTCGTCCCGATGAAACACAAAAAATGCTTGATGTTTTAGAGCTTGATTGTGTTGATACACTTGTTTCTCAAGCTGTTCCGCACTCTATTCATTTGGGGCGTTCACTTAATCTCCCAAAGGCCGCCAGCGAAGGGCAAGCCTTGGAAGAGCTCTCCAAGATGATGGGGCGTAACCATGTGCACAAAAGTTTTATTGGGCAGGGGTATCATGGAACAGATGTGCCTCCTGTTATTTTGCGCAATCTTTTTGAAAATCCTGCTTGGTATACTGCTTATACACCCTATCAAGCAGAAATTAGCCAAGGTCGTTTAGAACTTTTGTTTTATTTTCAGACTTTGGTGAGTGAACTCACCGGTTTGCCGGTTGCGGCTGCTTCACTTCTTGATGAAGCAACAGCTTTAGCGGAAGCAAATGCGGTGGCTTTACGCTTTGCCCGTGAGAAAAAGACAAAGATTTCCGTTCAGAGTCTTTTGCATCCTCAGACTTTAAGTGTTGCAAAAACGCGTGCTGAAACACAAGGGATTCAGATTAGCCAAAATGGCGAAATTGCTTCTGATACAGCTGCGATTGTTTTATCTTGGCCAGATACAAAAGGCTCTTTTAATGACTACAGTGAAGTCATTCAAGAGGCAAAAGCAAAAGGAGCGCTGGTGATTGTTGTTGCTGATCCGTTGGCCCTTACTCTTATGGAACCACCAGCACAATGGGGGGCTGATATTGTTGTTGGCTCTATGCAGCGTTATGGGGTCCCAATGGGGTTTGGTGGTCCTCATGCTGGTTATCTTGCGGTAAGCGAGGTTTTAACGCGTCTCATTCCAGGGCGTATTGTTGGTCAATCCGTTGATACGAAAGGGCGCGTTGGTTTTCGCTTAGCTTTACAAACGCGTGAACAACATATTCGGCGCGATAAAGCGACATCGAATATTTGCACAGCACAGGCTTTGTTAGCAAATATGGCAACAGCTTATGCTGTTTGGCATGGGCCGCAAGGCTTACAGGCGATTGCGCAGCGGATTCATCATTTAACATGTCGTTTTGTTGCTGGTTTAGAAGCAGCGGGGGTTCATGTTGAAGGGGAAAAATTTTTTGATTGTGTGAGTATTTCTGTTAAGGGAAGAGCTCAAGAGATTGCTACCCAAGCGAAAATGGGCGGGCGTCTTGTTCGTATTCTTGATGATGACACGATTACGATCAATTTTGATGAATTGTCAACAGAAGAAGATGCTAGTGCTTTGGCACAGCTTTTTGGTGCACAATTGGTTGATCAAGTTTCTTTACGGTTTTTGGGTAAAGGGCGTGATACTGCTTTTCTTTCACAGCCGTTTTTTCATGCGGTTCACTCAGAGACAGACATGATGCGCTTTTTGCGTCGTTTGTCCGATAAGGATTTGGCATTAGATCGGGCAATGATTCCGCTTGGTTCTTGTACGATGAAACTGAATGCGGCAGCTGAATTGATGCCTGTGAGTTGGCCTATGGTAGCCAATATACACCCCTTCACACCTAAAGAGGATGTGGTGGGGTATTTGGAAATGATTAATCAATTAAATGCGTGGTTGTGTGAAATCACAGGATTTGCGGAAGTTTCTTTCCAGCCAAATTCTGGTGCTCAAGGTGAGTATGCGGGGCTTTTGGCGATCCGCCGATATCACCAATCGCGAGGAGATCATCAACGCAAAGTTTGCCTTATTCCCGCATCGGCACATGGTACCAATCCAGCTTCAGCTCATATGGCAGGTATGGAAGTTGTTGTGGTGAAATGCTTGAGCGATGGCGATGTTGATATTGATGATCTCAAAATGAAAGCGCAATTGCATAAGGATAAATTAGCAGCTTTAATGATTACTTATCCTTCAACGCATGGCGTTTATGAGGAAAGCATCAAGGACATTTGCTCAATTATCCATGAAAATGGCGGACAAGTTTATTTTGATGGTGCTAATCTGAATGCACTTGTTGGGCTTGCCCGTCCGGCCGATATTGGGGCGGATGTTTGTCATATGAACCTTCATAAAACATTTGCCATTCCCCATGGTGGTGGTGGTCCTGGCGTTGGTCCGATTGGGGTAGCAGAGCATTTAAAGCCATTTTTACCAGGCCATGAACAGAAAGGGACACTGCATGCGGTTTCAGCTGCACCTTATGGAAGTGCATCTATTCTTGTTATTACATGGATGTATATTCGAATGATGGGGGCTGATGGCTTAAAATATGCGACACAAACAGCGATTTTGAATGCCAATTATATTGCTGCGCGTCTTTCACAGGCTTATTCTATTCTTTATCGTGGAAAGCATGGGCGGGTTGCTCACGAATGTATTGTGGATACGCGTGTGTTGAAAGAGCAGTACGGCATTAGTGTTGATGATATTGCAAAACGTTTGATCGATTACGGTTTTCATGCGCCGACGATGTCTTTTCCTGTTCCTGGGACTTTGATGATTGAGCCAACGGAATCAGAACCAAAAGTAGAAATTGATCGTTTTTGTGATGCTTTGCTTTCTATTGTTGAAGAAGCCAAAAAAGTTGGTGCAGGTATTTGGCCAAAAGACAATAATCCTTTGGTAAATGCTCCACATACATTAGCCGATACTTTAGATGATGCTTGGGCCCGGCCTTATTCACGACAAGAAGCTGCTTTTCCAGATCATCATCTTGATCCAGCGAATAAATATTGGCCTCCTGTTTCGCGTATTGATAATGTTGCTGGAGATAGAATGCTCATTTGTTCTTGTCCGCCATTGCGGAATACGTATTAAATTTATTGGTTTATATGATGGAAAAAGCCCATACATTTGTGTAGACTTTTTCACATCCATATGATTAATAATAATAGGATGGTATTGCAGATAAACACATAAATACTCTTTAACTTCATAAAACTTATAATTGAAATCTCTAAAATAATAGAAACAAAACCTCTGTTTATCCTATTATAATCTCATTACTTTTTAACAAAATCGCAAAACCATGGCAAACCAACTCCATAAAAATGAAACAGTAATTTGATAACACGCAATACAACGCAGAATATTCGTTGTCATTCGTATCATTATCAAAGCAAGATATGATGTTTCAGAATAAACTTTCAATCAACAAATTACTTATAATAATACTATTTAATTTATGTTTATTCTCTTAACATATACATAAAACACAAATGTTAGCGATATTATAAAGCTTATCAATAACTGGTTTTAATGCGTTTTTATCACTTTCCAGAGATTACCATCAGACATATACATCACTTGCGTTCCCTTAATAACTTTCGTCACACTGTTATTAACATGAACAGATGAGCTGCAACTCGCTCGATGATCAATAAAAATTGATTTCCACTTCAATAAACTAGGTTGTGGAAAACAAATATGGGACGCCCAATACCCATCTTCGGAACGGATAACGATCAAATCAACTTCTTTCAATGCATCAGAAATAATTTGTGCACTCAACTCTTTCCCATTGACAAGAGCAACTTCAAATGCATGAGGTGACGGGATCCCTCCAAGATTACTTACAATATTGATACACGCACCATCATTACAGGCAGTTTGAACCACATAAGGATCATTGCAATTTCCGTAAGTGTGAGCGCTTTGCTTTGCTTGACTTTATTATCACCCACAGGGCTTCTAAAAATCAAACTTTGCATACCCATAGCAAAACAAGATGAAAGTTGCTTACTACCTTGGGAATATTCTTCTACAAAACCAAGAGAATTGTGAAGTTTCCCAAATGTTTTGGGAACTTCAATAACACCCACAATCGTTTTTGTACCATCCATTAAGTCTGTTATAGTACCAGTAACCAAATTTTTATTTTTTGAAACATCTAATCTGTACTGATGCCGAATTTTCCACGGCACTTCGATACAACATTGCACCCCAGAACCTTCATGATCGAAATAATGACAGTGATCATTCTTCCAACCTACAGCCTTCCAGATCGAGTAATTAACAAAATGAACGCCTCCACTATTTTGTAGATCAATATATCCACCATCTCCATCTTTAAAAAAAACTGGTTTGCCCAATAATAATGAGAATCTGCTCCGCCATCACTACTAATTTGCTGGAAAAAAAACAATTGATCAAATTCTGAATGAGCAGGCCACACATGTTGAACACGAACAATCCCATCTGCAACAACAATATAACTTGGTGAACTCACTAAAAAAAATAAACAACCGAACAATATTTTTTTATTCTGTAATTCATAATTAATCTCCCATTAATTCATTGAAGATAAAGTTAATTTTACCAAAATCAAACTCTATAATAGACGTTTGCTCCAAAGAAACTGTAATTTATTGTTGACCATAAATTCTTTTCTAATTTTACTATGAAACACGATAGAATACTACAGATTAGCCTTTGTTTAAACATGCTATAACAAAGAAAAATAAAGAGAATAAGACATCCTATTAATTGCACTCAAAATAAGTATTTTAACATTAAAAGATTACTTTAATGATACATGATCATATATAAATTGCTCATGATTTTAACAATAACAAACAGTATGCGCATCCTTTTCATATCCCGTAGAAATCTATATAAAATAATCAAAAGGAAACTCATGTCTCACTAACTCGAAAGAGAATTTTTAAATGAATAAAACCGTTAATGATGAAGAAAATATATTATTTTCTTATACAACTGTAGCAACCATCGATGTGAGTTCCATTGTTGCAAATTATAAAACTTTAGCCCAGCATGTTGCTCCAGTTGAGTGTTCAGCAGTTGTAAAAGCAGATGCCTATGGACTTGGTGCTGACAAAATTGCCCCTGCTCTTTATCAAGCTGGTTGCCATACTTTTTTTGTTGCCCAAATCGAAGAAGCACTCCAATTAAAAAATATTTTACCAGCAAATGTTACAATTGCTCTTCTTAACGGATTTCCACACAATACAGAAGAGCTTATAGCCCGAGCGGGAATCATACCTGTTCTTAACTCTTGGAATGCAATTGAAAACTGGCAAACACTTTGTCAAAAAAAGGATAAAAAATTTCCTGCAATTGTTCAAATCGACACCAATATGAACCGATTAGGACTCGATAAAAAAGAATTACAACAACTTATCAAACAACCTGCAATTTTCGCAAAAGCAGAGATAAAATATATTCTCAGTCACCTTGCAAATGGAGATGATGCCACTCATTCATCCAATTATACACAATTGGTTGCTCTCAAAACTGCGCTTGCACAATTACCTACTTGCAAAGTCTCATTTGCCAACTCTGGAGGTATTTTTCTCGGTTCAAACTTTTATTTTGATCTTGTTCGCCCAGGCATTGCACTTTACGGTGTTGATCCTCACGGAAAATGCCCAACACCCCTTAAACCTGTTTTAAAACTTGACGCCCAAATTCTTCAAAGCCGCTTTATTGACGCAGGAGTACCTATTGGTTATGGAGAAAGCTTCATTACCCGCAGACCAAGCACTCTTGCAACTATTTCTATCGGTTATGCAGATGGTTGGCCACGCATTCTTTCAAATAAGGGTGCGGTTTATTTCAATGGGCACAAACTCCCTATTGTTGGACGCATTTCTATGGATTCTACTATCGTTGATACTACTGATCTTGATAAAAAACCTCAAAGAGGCGATTGGGTAGAACTCATTGGTCCCCATCAAACACTTGAAAAAGTATCAAAAGATGCCAATACCATCCCTCACGAAATTCTAACTTCTCTAGGAAAGCGCCATAAACGCATTTACATTTAAAACTCTCTAAAGAAATAAAAAGTGATAAAAACCATCAATGGCTTTTAACAGTACACAAAAAAATAATACAGACTAAAAAAAAGCAATACCATCATACGTATTAAAATCAATGAGGCTATTGAATTTGTTTAATGTTTCAATTTTTCTCTTTCAATTAATTTGATATAAAAGTGTTAATCTCTAGTTTTATATTTCAAGAAAAATATTGGCATATGGTGGTGCAAGCATTATATCATTTTTAAGATTCTAATTTAATGTTCAATAAAGGTATAAGGAAGAGTTTTATGAGTGCGTCTTCCACGAGTGTTCGGTCAAACATCAAGGATGTTGCATCAGGCTTTTCGATTCCTAATAATGTGTTTGCTCTTACCGTTCAGGAAGTGCGTCATTATACAGATCACTTATTTAAATTTCGTTTGAACCGTCCGGAAAGTTTCCGTTTTCGTTCAGGTGAATTTGTTATGATAGGTTTGCCAAATTCAGAAAAGCCACTTTATCGTGCTTATTCGATTGCAAGTCCATTTTGGGATGAACAGCTTGAGTTTTTTTCGATTAAGGTTCCAGGTGGGCCATTGACTGAACATCTACAAAAAATCAAAATTGGTGATACAGTTTTGATGCGTAAAAAGTCTACTGGCACATTGGTTCTTGATGCTCTTGTTCCAGGGAAGCGCCTTTATCTGCTTTCAACGGGAACTGGGGTTGCTCCTTTTGCAAGTCTTATTCGTGATCCTGAAACCTATGAAAAATTTTCTCAGGTTGTACTTATTCAAACAACCCGTATGCGAGATGAACTCACTTATGCAAAAGAGCTCGTCGTTTCTTTACAACAAGATCCGTTGATTGGTGAATATGCACAACAATTGAAATTCTATCCTATGACTACGCGTGAATCTTCTGAGCATATGGGGCGCATTACGACTTGTATGGAAAGTGGTGCTTTTTTTGAAACGACGGGTTTACCAAAAATTCATCCCGATGAAGATCGGGTGATGATTTGTGGTTCCATGGCAATGCTGAAGGATTGTGCGCGGATGTGTGAAGGCTTTGGTCTTGTTGAGGGTGCAAACAATGCTCCTGCTACCTATGTTGTGGAGCGTGCTTTTGTAGGATAAGAGGGGGATGTGCTATTCTGTTATACATATTGTGCTATTCTGTTATACATATAATGAGTAATGAGGTGTTTCTTTAGCAATTCCTTTAGCAAAAGTTTATTTTTATGAAGATATAGAAGAGCTTTGTGACTTCATGGCAATGCTGAAGGATTGTGCGCGGATGTGTGAAGATTTTGAGCCTATTGAGGGAAGCAAATAATGCTTCTGCTACCTATGTTGTAGAGTGTGCTTTTGTCTGGGAAGAGCTGAGCAGTGTTGTTGTGTACGCTAATACACTGATCGCATCCCAATCGTTTGCTGTGATAAGTTGTTTAGGTGCTATCCAAGAGCCACCAACACAAAAAACGTTAGACAGCTGGAGCCATTGCACTGCATTATGTTGTGTAATGCCGCCTGTTGGACAAAAATGGATCTCAGAGAAGGGAGATGTTAAGGCTTGAACAAAGGCGATCCCACCAGCTGCTTCAGAAGGGAAAAATTTAAGATATGAATAGCCTTTTTCGAGTGAAATGTACCAGGTAAGAGAGGAATTTCACTGTCTTTTGCATAATCAATTAATTCGTTTGATAGACCAGGACTTATGATAAACTTTGCTCCTGCTCGTTCTACTTGTTTATAGTGTAGACTGTTAAGAATTGTTCCTGCCCCAACAATCGATTCTGGTACTTCTCGTGTAATTGCCTTAATTGCATCGAGAGCTTTTGGTGTTCGCAGTGTGATTTCAATTGTTCTTAATCCTCCTTTAACAAGAGCTTGTGCCAAAGATACTGCGCTTTGCGGATTATCAATGTGTAGAATAGGTATGACGCTTTGTCCGTGAAGGAGTGATAAAAGGTGATTTTTTTTGGCTCATGATATTCTTTTTCCCTTGGGAGATAATGTCACAAGTATAGTTTGATTAAGTACAATATACAAAGAGGTGATGAATAGATCTTGAAATTAAATGAAACGCGCGTTATTGCAGGATTATGGAAAAGAATTTTAAAGTTGCTGCTCTTTATTGTTTTGCAGATTTGAAGCATTATCGTCAATTACAAAAGCCTTTGCTGGATTTATGTCAAGCAGGAGGTGTCAAGGGTACTCTGCTTTTAGCGCAAGAGGGGATTAATGGAACTGTTGCTGGTTCTTGTGTTGCGATTGAGGAACTGGTGGGTTTTATTACAGCTGATCCGGCGTTTCAAACACCAGAGATTAAATATTCATGGGCATCAAAAATGCCTTTTTCCCGTATGAAAGTGCGATTGAAAAAAGAGATTGTGACGATGGGAGTCGAAGGTGTTAACCCCTTAAAAGTTGTAGGTACTTATGTCAATCCTGAAGATTGGAATGCTCTTATTCAAGATGAAGAGACAATTTTAATTGATACGCGTAACGACTATGAATATGCGATTGGGAGCTTTCAAGGTGCCATTGATCCGCGGATTAAAACATTTCGGGAATTTCCTGAATGGGTGCTCAAGCATGAAGCTGACTTAAAAAAGAAAAAGAAAATTGCTATGTTTTGTACAGGCGGTATTCGGTGTGAAAAATCAACAGCTTATGTTCGTGAACTGGGTTATGAGCAAGTGTATCATTTAAAAGGCGGAATTCTTAAATATTTAGAGACAGTTCCAAAGGAAAAGAGCTTGTGGTGGGGTGAGTGCTTTGTTTTTGATGAACGTGTTTCTGTTGGGCATGGTCTTGAAGAATGCGGACGTGAATTATGTCGCGCATGTCGTTCCCCTATCAATGCTGAAAGCAAATTATCGCCCCATTATGAGGACGGTGTTTCATGTGATGCTTGTTATAGTGTGCGCACCGAAGCTGACAGACAGCGCTTTCGGGAACGTCATAGGCAGTTTCAATTATCAAAATTACGCGCAGTTGATGTTCATCAAGAGTCATAATATCGTATTTTAGAGTATGAAGTTGTTGTTTTTCTTTTATTAAGAGGGAGATTTTTTCTGTTCGCAGAAAAATGTCTTGTGAGGTCAGACATTGTCGACCTTTTTCACTTGAAAAGTAAAGATAAAGTTGTTTATTTCTAAATATTAAATCAGTATGAGACATATTTTGTTCTTTCAAATACCCTTCATCTTCAAATCGTAAAATTGTTCAATAGATTAGCTCATAGCAGGATTGTCGCGTGTATTGAAAAGTTGCTTTAGAATGGATTGCATATGTTGGTTGATGAACTTAACCGCAAGAAAAGCTGCATTATGGAGAGGTATTAGTAATTTGAAGATGTGTTAAAAAAAGAGATTCTCTTAGAGTGACATTGTGATTTTGGCAGTTTCATGGTGTTGGGCTATTTTTATGAAGTTTGTAATTTCATAAAAATAGTGGCGCTGTTATTAAAGGCGAAAAGGTGGATGAGTTGTGCGAGGAAAATGTTGTTTTTTTGCATCTGTTTTTTAAAAAAAATTAAAATATGTTTAAAATAAAAAAAATGATTGAAATAAATAAGAATTGGTCTTATATGCAATCTTGCCCAAAGTCGCACGTGCCTGTGGGTGTCCGCTGGTTCTCAAATGGTGAGATTAACCGGTACGGTACCTGGAACTAACCGCTCCAGTCATTCTTACGACCAATCGAAGGAATGAGGACATCTTGAAGCAACGACGGTGCGGGCCTTTCTGGTGTCTTCCAGCTATTTATTGTTGGGATAACTATAGAGGCACACCTCATTGCCTTCAGTGCGGAAGTAATTTTTCAGCTCCAATCAAAAAGGCAGACAAAATGGAATAACGCGGTTTTCGCGCTGTTCTTTCGCTGCATGTAACGCTATTTTCTGGTTGTTTTCATAATCAGAAGAAGTTGGTCGTTGCGTGTATTTTGTCCTTTGGCTGTTGGCGGCTCTATGCTGTCCGAGTGTAGAGTAGGGGAGTTTTCTCCAAGGAGAATTGCAAATGGTAACGCAACGTATTCGTGATTTTTTTGCAACACATCGTTTTGAAGGTCCATGTTTAGTTGTTGACCTTGACGTTGTACGTGAAAATTATTTTAATTTTGAAAAAGCTCTTCCACAGTCCCGTATTTTTTATGCAATAAAGGCAAATCCAGCACCTGAAATTTTGCGATTGCTTACTTCTTTAGGATCTTCTTTTGATGCAGCTTCCGTAGCAGAAATTGAAATGGCTTTAAAAGCAGGTGCAACACCTGAGCGTATTTCTTTTGGCAATACGATTAAAAAAGAGCGTGATATTGCACGTGCATTTGCATTGGGCATTTCGCTTTATGCAGTTGATTGTGTTGAAGAAGTAGAAAAGATTGCTCGTGCTGCTCCTGGTGCACGCGTTTTTTGTCGTGTTCTTACTGACGGAGAAGGTGCAGAGTGGCCATTGTCACGCAAATTTGGTTGTGTTCCTGATATGGCAGTGGATGTACTTCGTTTGGCACATCAATTAGGTTTGCAAGCGTATGGTGTTTCCTTTCATGTTGGATCTCAACAAACAGATCTTAGCGCGTGGGATCGTGCTTTGTCTGATGCGGCAGTTGTTTTCAGACGTTTAGAGCAAGAAGGAATTTCGTTGAAATTGGTGAATTTAGGAGGAGGATTTCCAACGCGTTATTTGAAGGACGTTCCTACAGCGCAGGCTTATGGTACGGCTGTTTTTGATTCATTGAAAAAATATTTTGGTAATCGTATTCCCGAAACGATCATTGAACCAGGACGGGCAATGGTTGGGAATGCTGGTGTTATTCGCACGGAAGTTATTCTTATATCTAAAAAAGCAGACAATGATAATGTCCGGTGGGTTTATCTTGATGTGGGGAAATTTAATGGTCTTGCTGAGACTATGGATGAAGCTATTCGCTATCCTATTGAGACACCCCATGATGATAAGCCAATGGAGCCTTGTATTTTAGCGGGGCCTACATGCGATTCTATGGATGTATTGTATGAAAAAACGCCCTATCCGCTTCCTCTTTCTCTTACGGTAGGGGATGAGTTGTTGATTCGTGGTACGGGGGCTTATACGACAACTTATGCATCGGTTGCATTTAACGGTTTTGAGCCTTTACGATCGTATGTGATCTGAGGTATCCTTTTAGTTATAGGCGTATTCAGTTTTTTCTAAGGTAGATGCTGAAGTATGATAAGGTGGTGCAAAAATGAAGATTCATTTTCAAACAAAAGATGGAGCATGTTTTACGCTTTTATCCGAGCAAGAAGCAGATAAGCCTTATCGAGAAATTTTGCTTGATTCAGCCATGGGGCATGGGCGTAAGCGTAAGTCATCAGAGGCTTTACGACGTGGTCGGCTAGCTGCTCAAGGACTTTCCTTTGTTGTTAAGAATACATTTGGAGAGCTTGTGGGAAGTGTCCGTCTTTGGCATGTTTCTTTTTCTAAAGGAAAAAATAAAACACAACATGCTTTACTTTTGGGCCCCTTGGCTGTTGCATCTGAATGTGCTGGTATGGGAATAGGATCAATTTTAGTCCGCCATGCAATTGAAACAGCAAAAAAATTGGGATATGGCGCCATTTTGCTGGTAGGGGATTTTGAATTTTATCAACGTTTTGGTTTTTCAAATAGTTTAACAGAAAATTTGGCAATGCCTGGTCCTTATGAAAAGCATCGCTTTCAAGCGTTGGAACTGATACCACATTATCTTTCTGGGTGTTATGGCACTTTAGTTCCTAGTGGAGAACGAGAAGTTTCGAATCGTTTTCAGCATCATAAAGTAGCTTGAAGATAGTGTTTATTTTGTTTTTTAACAGCTGGCATTGAGGAGAGCATACTGTTTTGACTAGTGCCAAAGTATTTAGCGGTACAAAGTTTTTGGAGAATTGTGTTGCGATTTTATTATGTGGCTGGTTTCTTATTTTTGATAATTTCAGTTAAGTGAGTAAGAATATATTTAAAGCTTATTTTTAAAATAGCTTCCTATTTTATAATATTAAAGAAACCCGATTTTTGAGTGCTCTTGTATTCTTTTAAAGCCAGTATCATCATATAGTTTTTCAATTTTTAATATCGTTGGTAGATCTTGCATCGAAACCGTTGGATATTTTACTTTTTTCTTAAACAGTTTTTTCTCTTTGCTTTTTATGTGCAAGGGAATGGTTTTGATTGATTCAGTAAAGAGACATTTTCAGAAATTTTATACAATTTTAGCGCTTGTTGAAAGAGAAGGGGCTTCAGAAAGAAAAATATGCAGAAGTAGAATTAAAATTGTAAGTATCAGCTTTTTTAAAAGAGTGTAAAAAATAAAATTACATGTTCAAAAACAGCTTTTTTGAAAAAAAATATCATTACTTTTTTGCTATAAGGGTAAATCGTTTTGCAATTGGCATAAGAGTATCAAAAATATAAAATGATTTTCTTATGTAAAATTTTTCATTCAGAATCAAAAAAATATTCTCCTACACATTATAAAGAAAAGGGGTGCGTGGATAAAAATCACAAGAATCATAAATCTTTTATGAATATTCTCGTAAGCATCAAAAGAGCGAAGTGCCAAGAATCTTACAGAATGGTTTTTTTGCCCTGTAAGGATAAATTAAAAACCTTATAGAAATAGCTGCTTTATCTTTATGGTGTGGAGTACTTTGGAAGCGAAGAAAGTGATAAAGATAAAAAATATTTCTCAATTTTAATTAAGCTTAGTGACTTGGTGGTGAATCCACAAGAGGTGGTATTTTTTTAAGAAAAATGGTCATAAATGTCAAAATAGCAAAGATAATGGTTATGATAAAGAAAATATCACTAAAAGCCATAATCGTTGCTTGTATGCGTACTATACCAAACAATTGAGAAAGAGCAAGAGTATACGAATCAAAGGTTTCTGTTTTGAAAAATAAAGTAAGTTTTGAAAGCATTTCAGTTGCTTGTCTGTTTGCGTGGTTAAGCGTTTCGGCTATTCGTTCATAATGGAAGTCAGTGCGTTTTGTCATGAGAGTGCTGATAATGGCAAGCCCTACAGCACCGCCTAGATTCCGTGTGAGATTAAAGAGTCCAGAAGCATTTTGCATTCGTTCTGGTGGGAGTGTTCCCAAGGCAATATTATTAACAGGAACCATACATAACATCACAGAAGCACCACGGAAAACTTGCGGCCAAAAGAGCTCCCAAAAATCCCAGTTATCTGTGATAGAGCTCGCCATCCAAGTGCCTATTGCAAAGCTAAAAAGTCCTATCGCCATCATCAAACGTGCATCCATTCTTGCTGAAAGAAATCCGGCAAGGGGGGCGGTTAATAACATGACAAATCCTGAAAGAAACAATGTTTCTCCAATCATGAGGGCATCATAATGGCGGATTTGGCTTAAATAGACAGGATAAAGGTATGTGAGTCCATAAAGACCTATTCCCAGTGCAAAGGAAAAAATGGATGCAGCTGAAAAATTAAAATTAGAAAAAGTGGAGAGATCTACAATGGGTTCTTTTGCTGTAAAGGCACGCCAGAAGAATAAGGCTGCAGCAAGAATCATAATAATGAACAAATCCCGAATCAGCCTATCACTCAGCCAATCATGACGTGCTCCTTCTTCTAGAACATACTCTAAAGTTCCCAAGAAAGTAGCCATAGAAATAAGGCCTAACCAATCAAATTTCTTCATTAAAGAGGGATCAGCTTTATCAAAATCAATCAATTTCCAAGCGAGAATTGAGATGATAATCCCGCAGGGTACATTGATGAGAAAGAGCCAATGCCATGATGAGAGATGACAAATATAGCCTCCCACGGTTGGACCAATGGTAGGGGCTAATGTTGCGACCAGCCCGACGATAGGGGTAACAATGGGACGTTTGGAAGGAGGAAAAAGCACATAGGAGGCAACAAAAACACTAGGGATAATTCCACCACCAATAAAACCTTGGAGCGCTCGGTAGACTATCATTTCTTCAATTGATGTCGCTGTTGCGCAAAAAATAGAGGTAACCGTAAATCCAATTGCAGATATGGTAAAGAAAACACGTGTTGAAAGTAATCTTCCTAAAAATCCAGAAAGGGGCAACATGATGACTTCAGCGATGAGATAGGAGGTTTGAACCCATGAAATTTCTTCAGAGCTTGCTGAAAGACCAGCCTGAATTTCCGCTAAGGAAGAGGAAACGATTTGAATATCCAAAATTGCCATGAACATACCAAAGGCCATAGCAATGAATACCACGATTTTGTGAAATTCTATGCGTTCTTGAGAATGTGTGGGCTCTGGTTTGGAAGATGTCATAGCAAGATCATTTGCTTTTTGTTATAAGGGAAGGGCATTTTGTGGTTTTGTGCGTGTATCAATTTCTACAGACACGCTCATTCCCGCTCGGATACGTCCGCTTTTTAATGCTTCTTCAGGAATAGAAATACGTACAGGAATGCGTTGGACAATTTTCGTAAAATTTCCGGTAGCATTTTGTGGGGGGAGGAGAGAAAAAACAGCCCCTGTTGCAGGTGCAATAGAAAGAACAGTTCCTGTAAAAACATCTTTTTTGAAGGCATCAACAGAAATATAGGCCGTTTGTCCAGCGTGAATATTTTGCAATTGAGTCTCTTTATAGTTCGCTTCAATATAGAGTGCATGTATGGGGACTAACGCTGCAAGACGTTGACCGTTTACAACAAAATCCCCAGTTTTTGCTGTTAAATTTCCTATGATTCCGTCAAATGGGGCTCGTACAATGGTCGAATCAAGATCACGTTGTGCTTTGTCAAGTGTTAGCTCTAAGCTTTTTG
>NZ_JH725095.1:0-357500 GCF_000278155.1 Bartonella doshiae NCTC 12862 = ATCC 700133 | reverse complement strand
TCTGATACAAAATCAATCATTTAAAAAAATACCATCTTAACGCAATTATTCGTAGAAATTTTAAAATTCTTGCGTTAATCTTTATAACGCGGGGTGGAGCAGCCCGGTAGCTCGTCAGGCTCATAACCTGAAGGCCGCAGGTTCAAATCCTGCCCCCGCAACCAAACTTCCAAAAATAATACTTCCATAAAAATCAAATGAGCTCTAAACATAACAATGCGCTCATGATAAAACGTAAAATATAATAATGCACCTAAGGGAAAAGGTTATAGAATAAGGCTTCATCCAAACTTCCACATCTACATTACTTTTATTAGAAGTCGAGCTTGATAGAACAGAAGGGGATATGGCGTGAGAAAAAACGCGCAATCTAACTCATACTATAAAAACTTCTGGAGAGCTGAAAAAGCTTCTTACATCTATCCTAACATACATAAAGCAACCCTTAAGAGAAAAAAACTCCAGAAGCTGTATATCCCTATCCTTGTTAGATAATTTTGGCGCAATGTACTATCTGTTTTGAAAGGGACCATCTCACATCATCTCTTGGACCATCTGCTCTAGCCCCTTTTGCCCCTTCTAGGGTGGAATGCTCTTTGAAGGATTGATGATTTTTGCAATCTTTTGTAGAAATGAGCGTGATGGAGAAAAAATTTTCTGTCGTGAGAAAAATAAGGAGTGGTTTTGTGCTTTTGCAGTCATTGGTACTGACGTTTGAACGGAAGCTGGCAGTGGGGAGGGGGAAGCCATAGAGCCCGTGATCACTAAATTTTATTCCGCTATAGAATATCGGCTTTTATAAACTATAGAGAAGGCTTTGCCAAAGGAATGGAGGGGCGCTTAAGTCTTAAAGGAGTGCTAATAACAAAACAAACTAACATGCTTGCAATCATGGTGAAAATCCCAAGGGAGCGAAATTTGCAACGCACATATACCCTCTTCCTAACGCACTGCGCTCATAGAAGCACCATAAAAAACAGGAAAGAAACGTAGTAGCTTATAAACGCTCACAAACACATATGGTGAACGCGCTGCGGTCAATCGGATTCTCCCAGCATAAAAGAACGAAATAGAGACTAAGAGGGTTATGATACTAAATATCATGCCCTCTGAAGCAGGGTGGGTAGAGAAGGCCTTCTTCTCTCTAAACCGATAAATCTAAAAGTTTTTCCTTATACCGGAAAACAAAAACTATCATAACTCATCTGAAGATGAAAGCACAAAAAAGTGTGTAGGAGCGCGTAAAAACACATAGAGCCTATAAGTGAGAGGGGAGCTGCTATGGGGCGAATATCTTCCCCCAAGTAAAAAAACAATAGCGACTAATAAGCGCCGTGACACTAAACCTCATTCCCTCTTGAGCGTACGCGTTGATATTTACCCGCGTACCGTTTTAAAAATCCACTTTCAACCAAGATGCGTCTTAATCTTGCAAAATCTACAGTAAAGAGATTGCATATCTTTGATACTTCAGCTTCGCTATATATTTTCTCCATTTGAAATGCTTCTACAATTTTTGTAAGCATATCTTCCGTTTCTAAGTGGCGGTCGCTTAAATTTTCCATATCCCGTTCGTTTTTATCCTCTAGTGCTTTCCATAGTGTTTCTTCTGCTTGGAATCCTTCTTTTGCGTTTTGAATAAGACCAAGATTCAAAAGGCGATTGATGGATTTATGAATGATTTTTGCATCTGAATCGACATGTTTGAGGATATCAGAAAGATTTTTAGCGCCCAGTATAATTGCAGCATAGACAGTACGCAGTGTAGCTGAGGTCATTGCAGAAATGAGAGAATTGCATGTTCTGCGTTTGTGAAGTGCTTCTTTTCCCATGGGCAAAATATCATTTCGAATGGGCAATTCATTGATTTCTCTTAATTCTGCTTGTAACGATTGCAAACGTACAACCTGTTCAGTTTTGGTGCGTTTACGGACGATACCGAGACCACTTTGGCGATATTTGTGGTTTTCGGGGAGTGTTAAAGCCTCATAGGATCCATCAAGCCGATAAAGGATTTCTTCCCAGATGGGGGTTCTAACACGTCGAACCCGTTGTTCGCCATTGATAGCAACAGATGTCGTCATTGTTGGTTCATGAAGACAAAGATAACCACCGAGGGCAATATGTTCCCATAGCGTTATAATAAACCGTACATCATCTGCTGGAGTTCCAGCATCAATCCAAGCAAAATCTATGGGCTCCCAAGATTTGAGCGTATTTTCATTGAGGGAGAAAAAGTTTTCATTGATAAATGTTACCGTGTTTTTTTCAATGTCGTCTTTAAGCAGTGCTTGCCATGCTTCTTCTGCTGATTGACCTTCTGCTGTAAAATCATCAATTGTAATAAGCCGCGGTTCGTAGTTCTCAGGAATTCCTGAGGGATCGAGTAAAGCTGTGCGCTCTTCCCAAAGGGAGGATTCTAGAAGCCTTTTATCCTGTTGCCACGCTTGTTTTGCTTTTTGAAGTGCTTTTGCGATAAAGCGTGTGCTATCGCCCGCACCGATTTCAATGACTGTGCGCGGTCTTGCCATTTGAATGAGAGCATAAATGAGTTGTGTGCTATTTTCTGTTCCCATGCCAGGTCTTATGAGCTGCATTTTTTGATCCTTATAATTTTACCAATCGCAGCATTCCTGCTTTTACAAAAAGTTCTATTGAATCTTCTATGGGGTATTGAATACGCATTGGTATGGCGGCTTGCTTCAAGAGATGTTTTGTTTTTTCATGAAGCCGGATTGTGCGACCATTAAGCTGGTTAATGGCAAGGTAACCAATAGGAGAATCTACAATACAGCATGTAGGTTCTCGTAAAAGAGCCGTTGCATCATCTTTTGAAAAGGCTTTTTGATCTGTTTGAATGAGTCCGTGTCGCGACAGTGATATTAAAAGACTGTCCGCGGCAAGAAGAGAACCATTGAATTGTATTTTTTTTAAAGATTGAACAAGACAGCCTTTATGAAGTGCTTCAGATGTTAGGAAATCAAAACCGCCAAATGCCGCTCCTTTCGTAGAAAAAACCGTTACAGGTTGTATTTGGCGTTTCCCAATGAGCGCGGGCTTATTCTTTATTATCTGCACGTCCTTAGCCCATTGGATGTGCGCCAAGGGATTGAGTTCACGTGGGTAGACAGCGAAAGAATTGAGGGTTGTAGGTGGTGTTGGTTTTTGCAATTCAAGCGTGTTGGTGCTCTCATTAAAATCATGTTGCATGGTGTCTGCAAGTTGCCATACATAACCGCCTGTTCCATTGTAAAAATTTAAGCCTATGGGATCTTGTTGCATGGTGTTAAACCGGTTTTAAAATAACTGTAGCAGTCCCCATACCAACTGCAACGCCATCTTGAACCGCCGATTTAATGATTGTATCCACACTCAATCCTGCACGCTTGGCAATGGGAATAATGGAGGAAGGTGTCCACATACGATCACGTAAATCACAGACAACACCTTCAATGTTTCCTGAAGCATTCCAATCGTCTTGGGCGAAGACAGAACGGTGCATGATAAGCTTTTCTGCATCGTATTTATAAGCCCACCAGATTAAGGAGGCTCGACCATTTGGGGGGAGAAATGGCACAACGGTGCATCGTTTATCCATAAAGGCTAACTGCTCAGGGGTACCATCATCAAAAATTGCAACTGTAACACGGCTGTCTTGATTGAATAAAAGTTTTCTTGCTGAACAAAAAAGTTCTTCTAATTTGTCTTCTTCAAGGATAAAATTTATTGTAGCATCACCAAAAGTGATAATATTAAAGCGTTGTGATAGAATATCAGAAGGTATATTAAAAATATCTCCTTGACGTGCATGGATGAAAGCTTTCTTTTCAGCAGGGATACGTGACTGAAAGCGTTTTATAGCAATGTCGGAGATATCTATACCGATGCTGCTGCCTAGCCTAAATTTTTTTGCTAGATGTAATAAGAGTCGACCATCACCGCATCCCATATCAAAAATACGATGTTCATCATGAACTATTGTTTCTACAGCCTCAAAATCCCAAGTAGCTGGAACAGTTGTTCGTTCATATGCATCAAAGAGTGGTTCATCAAAGTAATATTGGCTGGTACGAAGCTGCACGATATCGGAAGCAATGATTCTATCAAGTGGTGGTTGGAGATCAAGTTTTTTTGCATTGTTTATTTTAGGGGAAAAACGGCCGAGTCTACTAACCATTATCATATTCCTTTTTTTGCATAATGCTATTTAAGATAAAACCTAATGTTCCTGTGATTATGGTGATGATGCCGATTACAAGAAGTGTGTTTTGGGTATGGTGCACACGGACAAATCCGGCTCCTATAAAGCCGATGCACACGGATGTTTGTATGATGAAGATATAGGCAGGCATTTGGTTATTTCGGTGTTCTTTCTGAATGGCTTTCATCATAAAACTTGCCATCAGAGCGTTTTGCACACCGTTGGCTGCTCCGAGGATAAAAAATGACAGCATCATCAACCATACGATATGTGTTAAGGAAAAGCAAAAAATGCTAAAGCCAATGATTGTCGCGGCCAATGATGCACCAGTGGCATTGCCAAAGCGGTGAAAAAAGTTGGAGAAGCAGAGAGGACCGACCACTAAGCCTAGGCTTATCGCACTTGTGATCACCCCATAGATTTCAGCGCTTAAGTTCAGCTCGGTGCGGATGCGGACAATCGATAACACGTTGAGAGCAGAGGTGAGTATGATGGTGATGATGAGGGGTGCAAGGGCATAAACGATATTTTTTTTACGCAATAGACCCGCTAAATCTAGTCCTTTTTTAGTTTGCTTCGATGTGTTTGTCTCTTGTGCATGAATTTTTAAACTTTTAAAACAGAATGTAGTGATAAAGGTTGTGCAAAGAACCATGATTGAGAGTGCAAACAATCCACTTTGCCCATTTGATATGCCATATAACACGCCTCCTAGGAGAGGTCCGGCAATATAACCAAGATTACGCACCGTTTGGATGATGCGGTTTATACGGTCTAATTGTTGATCAGTTTTTGCGAATTCAGGTACAGAAACGAGGATTGCAGACCAAAAGAGTGATCCAGCACAGCCCAGTGCAAAAGAAATAGCAATATAAATCCAAAATTGGTTGGTGATTGCAGCTGTGGCTATAAATATTGCTTCAAATAATAAAACAACAGGAACTGTTCGAGAAGCACTTAGCCAATGCAAGAGATACGGTGCAATTGGTCCGGAACAAATTGCACCCATAAGCCCAGCAAAAAGGAGCATTGAAATAGAGGCTGTATTCTCTGCTAAGTGTAGAGCAAATGTAACTTGAGCTGTTTCATCGGCAAAACTGCTCAGAGACAAAACGAAGAAAAGCCCCATTTGAGCAAAAATAATGGATTTTTTCTTTATCACAATGCCCCCCAAGATGCTAAAGCTTTTACGGTTTTTAAAATTTCTTTCTTTGCTGTGTTACTTAGCTTATCATTTAATTTCGATATGTTTACTTTCTCTTTCGATGAAAGTTGAGAGAGAAAGTTCTCTAAATAAGAGCTATATTCAAAACTGGCGCAATGCCCGTTTGCTGCGATGAGCAGTTCTTTTGTTTCAAGCAAGGGAACCCATTGGAGGGTACTGGGGAAGCGAAGAGTGATTTCACTCTCAATTTCAGAGATATCAACAAGGGGGCGACCAACACATAAACGCGAACTTGTATCACAAATTAATTGAGAAATAAGCATATGGCGTTTTAAGGTGCCATGTGCAATTGCAGTGCTTAATGCAGAGTGTTGAAAAGCATTATTAGGATTTAAACTTGCTCTTCCCGATGTATGGATATCATGTCTTGTTTGATCATCAAGATGGAGCAAATGCGTGACATAATTTTTATGATGTTGCGCATCGCTTGCCCTTTCCCAAAAAGCAATATTAACATTTGCAGCAATATTTTTTCCAGTTTCAGCAACGTGGAAAGCATTATGGGGAAAGTAGGCAACGCGGTCTGTACGATTTTGTAGTGCTATTGCGGTTGATTTATGCTCTTCATATTCAGGATATTTTAGCCCTTGGAGTTCTTTTCGTGTGCTGGGCCATACAAACATTGTTTTGCCATCCTGTAGAGTAAAACCAAAATTGTGAGCATGATCCACATGGATCCCAACATGGGTAGAAGAATATCGGCCGATGAAACAGTCAATATCCACGCGTCCACCAGGTCTAAAACTTAAAGAGTGTGCTAACTGATCCGCAAATTGTTTTGCTACGTCCCACAGAGCAGGGGTTGCAGCGTATAATCCATAATACATAACCGCCCATTCTTGCTTTTCGGCACATTGATTAACGCGGGCAGTATATTCTTCTATAGTCCTATCCGTATCAGAAACGAGAAAATTTTGAAGAGGATGTGGGCTTCGTACTCCATTAATAACTGTCACTGCTTCGGATTTAGGGTTAAGTGCTAAGAGTTTACTAGGATATAGAGCATATTGCTTTAGAGCATCCAAAACATCCCCTTCATGGAAAGGGATGTTTGAGATTGATAACTCAGCTGCTTGTTTAGCCCAAACTTTTTGAGAAAAGTTTTCAGAAAATAATTCAAACATGCCAATTAAATACACCTAAATTTTTTCACTGAATGTGATAGATGTATAAGCAGATGTGCATCAATAATATACTATTGTACTTCATGCAAATCATCCGTATCAACAGTGCTTTGACAAACTTGGATGACATTCCGCTGAGCATATTTAACATTGGCTAACATTGGCATAACTTCGCCATCAGATAATTCAATAACGTCTTCTACTTCATTAAGTGAAATATTCATATATTTCCCCCCTTATAACTGACAAAGATAAATGATAATCCAAATAAAGAATTACCAGGCCACTTTATCTAGCATGTATTTAATTTTTTGCCAAATACCATTTTAATTGAAAAGGGCATTTTATCTTCTAAGAGCTGATCATAATTTTTTTACCAGGGGAATTGTAAATTATTCCTTATGTATAGAGAAGGGGTGTTTCTAAAATACGGGGTTTTGATCGTGAATGTTTTGTCAAAATAATGCACTCTCTTCATCTGTATCTGTGTGTTCTATTCTTAAAAAATTTGGAATAGTGAAAAGCTTTATATTGGTGCTATTTTATGAAACGTAAATAAATGAGATGTCTCTTGTGTGTTTTATTATACTGTAAGGATACATATGAGAATGTTCTTTTATTGAATAATGCAAGGAGTGTTTAAATATCTCTTTCAACATCAGAGTTAGCCAACAGTATAGAACATGATAGAGATTATCTTACAACAACAAAGAGCTCAAAGATAAAGTTATCAAGAGCAGTTTACAATAAAAAGCTGTACGGTTTGTACAGCTTTTTATTGGTTTTAGGTTTTATGAGGTAAAAATTTTTAAAGCATAAAAGAGTCTTTGCGGCTTCTGTAGCCATAGTAGCCACAAACACTTGAAATAATGGCACCAATTAAGCCTCCTAAAAAGCCCCACCATCCCATATGCGATGCTGTTTTTGCGGCTTTATTTCCAATGTGACGCGCATCTTTTACGGCTGTATCTAGCTTGTGAGACAGTGTCTCAGCTTTTTCTTCAAGAGCTTTGAGTGCTTCTTCAGTTTTTGCTTCTGCTGTTTGGTAGAGATGAAGCGCATTTTTGGCGGTTGTTTGTGCATCTGCACGTGTCATGCCATTGTTCATGAGGTTGTTTATGATATCGCTTCGATCAAACTTTGTGGTAATTGTTTGGATGCGATCAGAAAGACGTTCACTGAGATCTTTTAGATATGTGCGATAGTGAGAAGGGTCATTTTTGAAAGCTGTTATTGTTGACCCAATATCTTTAAGAGCTTCCTGATAGGATTGCTTCAAGTGTTCAGGATTGAGAGCAGGAATATCACTTTTATTGAGAAGTGTGCGTAATTCATTGCTCAATTTGTCAAAGTCGATGTTATTGTCTTGTTTATCCCGTAAAAAGCTTTCAATATTTTTGCCGTTTAATTTTGAAAGAAGGGGGGAAAGATTTGTTTTGAAGTTGTCGACGGATTGTTCGATTGCTGACGTGTTTTCTATAGCAGCTTTAGCGCTTAAGCTTGCAGCATTTGAGACCAACCATATGGCTTGGATGGCCATAAGAAGTGTTAAGAGAGCCCACGTTAAAAAGCCGTGAAGTGCGCCTGACGATTCTGCAAAACGTCCAGAAACGAAACTTCCTAAAGAAAGACTGATCAGCATAACAACTAGCGATCCAATTCCTACGGAGAGAAAGGTGCCTTCAAAAGGGGCAGACGAGGTGAGGTCAATTTGACTTAAGCCTAAAGCTGTAACCAGAAAAGACAAGCAGATTGAGGTTGCTAGTGCTGTCACCACTCCAGCCAAGATTGCTGACCATGAAATGGGTGTGTGAAAAAGTGGATACCGTTCTTCTAGGGATGTTTCTCCTAGAAAATGCGTATCAAATGGTGTGTCTTCAGGAATACGAGTTTCCATGTTTTATCTCCTTGAATATGCTGGAGATACAATGTCTTTTTGCCAATTATGTTCCAAAAGTGAATAGATATGCGCCAAAAAGGACAGAAAACACCGAAAAAAAGACGGTGATCATTACTTAAAATTCTAGAGTCTTCATTTTATTATTTTGTTTTTTGCAAAAACAGCGCGTCTTCTAAAATTTTAGTTTTTTATATTGCACTATTTATTTAAAATAAATACAAAAGTATTCAATTCAAAAAGCTATGAGAGATAAAAAAGAAGAAAGAAATATGAGTGTTCTAAGCTGTTTTTCCTTCTCTTATTGCGCTCTATCAAAACCATGCTAGAAAAATTTTCTAAGTTCTTTGAGTAAAAACTCCCAAAACCAGAGAGGAAAGTTGAAAAGTTTTGAGACAATGTCCAAAAGTTTCGGGATTCTCTCCAAAGATTGTTTTTTAGTTTCACATGCAGGTTTTTTATGCGATGTAAGAGCCATTTTGATTTGAGAGATAAATTTGGTTTGATGGACCATCTTGTACTAAGAAACTGCATTTTGTAAAAGTCATGTGTTCCCCCTTTATGACGTAGGGACTATGAACTGTAATCGGTTCATAGGTGCTACAGGTTTTTACTTTTGCATTTGCAGTTGTCATGGATTCTGTTTCAAATGTATTTGTGTGAAGATTACTTGTGTGTTTTTCGGGTTTACTGTCGATTAAAGTACATTCATCCATTACGCTTTTTATGGATGCATTTACTTTGTTTAGCATTTTATCAAACTCTTTTAGTAATTCTTTTATTAAAGACCCGTAAATGTCTTTAATGTTTAAAAAATCACGAACACCAAGTTTACTGATGGCATTATAGGATCACCCTGAAAGACATGCGATCATTTCAATTGATTGCTCGTCACCTTCTTTGCTCTGTATTGCTTTTAAGTCTTTAAAGTTCGGGCGGCGTAAGGTGATTTCTGTGTATGTCTTTCCTTCCACTTTAATAGGTACAAGTAATTGGTACATGGCTAGTTCTATTATATTCATTAATAGCTTCTCCCTGCTTTCTAAATTAGATGCAGAATGATTTATCAAATTTTTATTATATCATGTTTGTCAATAGCTTAGGCAGTAAACTTGGTGCTGGTTATGTAGAATGAAAATCTAACAAAATGGACAAGATGAATTTAGATTTTAGGGGGAGACAGAAGCACAATTTGCTTTATGATATTAGTGGGCTATTAAGTTTATTTGCTCAATTATTTGTGTTGATAAAAACTTTTCCATGAGCCATTATTATACGCTTTATTGTTACAATAATATTTGCGTGGGTAGTTTTGAGGAGAGGGAGTTTGTGGCTTCTTTTTTCTTTGAGCATTGTAAACCAATTCTGATAAAAGATGTTGTCGGGAGAGTGATAGAGTTTGGGAGCGTTTTTGTTGATGATATCAATGAAAAAAGCTGATGAAGATAGGGCAACATGAATACAACAAAATGCGCTATTTGGGATTGAGAAATATATCTCTGAAGGGGAGTTTTGATCTTTTAGCTTCTTTTGCGTATAGTTTTAAAATTGCGATTTTTTATGCTTTAAAATTAATTATAAAGTGAAGCATTAAGTGTTTGTTTACGTGTTGAGTGTGTGCGTGCGGATCAGACATTGGATTTATGCATCAACAAGATGAATTTTCTCAAATAAAGTAAAAGAATAAAGAAAATTTATTATTTTATTCTCTGTGGATAAAGTTAAAATAGATTTATATTTATAAATATAAATTATTATTTTGCTATACACGTAAAATTTAAATATTTTTAAATTTAAGAAATGTGACTTTCCTGATGAAACATAAATATACATTACCATTCATTATACTTATCGTATGTTTATCAACAGGAGGATTGATTTCTACCGATATTTTTTTACCAGCACTGGGAGAGATGCGTCAATATTATCAAGTGACACAATCTCAAATTCAGAATGCAGTGGCAGTTTTTTTGTTGGCATTGGCACTTGGACAGCTTATTTATGGGCCGCTGAGTGATAATTTTGGGCGTAAAAAAACACTTCTATTGGGCTTATTTTTGTGGTTATTTACGACACTTGGTGTGATTTATACGGTTCATATTCACGCTTTTCTTGTGTTACGTTTTTTGCAAGGTCTTGGTGCTTGTGCGGGTATCGTCTTAAGTCGTGCAATTATCAATGATTTATTGGATAAAAAAGCGGCCGGAAAACTTTATTTGATTGTTTTCCCTTTTATTGGAATGTCACCAGCACTTGCACCTTTCATTGGTGGACTTTTGATACAAGCTTTTCATTGGCAGGCAACTTTTATCTTTTTAAGCTTTTTTATATTTTTGACCATTTTGCTGTGTTGTTTTGTGCTAACGGAAACTCTTCCCCCTCAAAAACGGCAGCATTTTTCTCCCGTAGGATTGATGAAGGCATATTTAGGCGTTTTTAGAAATAAACAATTTATTTTTTATGCACTTATTCCGTGTTTTTCTTACATAGCTTATTTTGCTTATATTGTGGAATCACCTTTTTTACTCACAATATTGGGTTTATCACCTGTCTATATTGGCTATAGCTATGTCGGGGTTTCTCTACCCTATATTTTAGGGAATCTCGTGGCGCGGTGGTTTTTCAAACGAGAGTCTATGGAAAAAACTGTCTGTCGAGGATACATTATTTTTGTTATAGGAGGCGTGCTCTTTGCTGTGCAAATGTATCTAAGTCCATGGCCCCTTGTGACAAGTTTTATGGCTATTGCTGTTCTTACTTTTGGTAATGGTTTTTTATTGCCGTTAGGGACAGCATTGGCTATTTCATCACATCCGCAAGCTGCTGGGGCTGCATCTGGTATGATGGGGGCTTTACAATTAGGAAGTGCGGCGCTAAGTGCGGCGGTTATCGGAAAGATATCTGGCCATAGCCCACGGGCTATGGCCACTTTGTTAGCTGTGTGTTGTGTGATCGGTTTTATCATTTATATTCAAAAAGCCCGTGATTTTATGACCTCAGAAATGAGCTGAGTCAAACGATAAAAAGAAAGCATTATGCGGAAATGTTTTTGATGTTTTACACAAATGGGGCATCTCTACATTAGATGAATTTTTTTATTAAGCTGTTGGATTGAATGGGGTTAAAATTTATTACAAGCTTAGTTTGAGTTTAACAAATTGATTATGATGGGGGGAGAGTATGAGCTTAGAGTTTCAACATATTTTCATTATATTGGGTGGGAAAAGTTTTGGCTCTAATGCATGTTTTAAAATAAGGGGAGGAATTGATTAATGAGCCTTCCTATTATTATTCTTTCTCCTGTAATGCCAATTTGGGATGGTGGTGTTTTTTGTTCTCCATTGACAAAGCTATGCTTATCAAAAGGATTCCCTGTCACTCTGCTGGATACGCTTTCTCTTTTTCCTAAGAGTTCTCATGTTCTCAATCATTCTGCTGTAGACATTTTATCTTTTATGGCAGAAAAACTCAAAAACTATTTTAAAGAACCCGCAGTGCTTGTGGGATTTTCTATGGCTGGAATGTTGGTACAAATATTGGCAGCACGGCTTTCCAATGTTCAAGCTGTGCTTGCTGTGAATGCACCTGGCTATCCAGATAAGGTTTTGAAACGGCGCCTTGGAGATATTCTTGTTTACTTAGAAAATAATGATTTGTCAGGAGCTTTGGAAATACTCAATGGTTTTATGCATCCTTCTGGCATTATGAAAAAAAGAGCCTTATTGGAGGTTCCTGATCAACAAAAAAGCGTGGCAATTGAACGCATGACAAGAGGGTTTAAACTCTTATTGGCGATGGATGCTAGAGATGAAGTCGTTAAGTATAAGGGGAAGTTTTTATCTTTAGTGGGAGAAAAGTCACAACTTGCAACGGTAGATAATCAGACGAAAAGTCATAATCTGAACCATGAATATAAGATTATCTCTGGTGCTGGTACGCGTTTGTGGGAGGATAATCCTACAATGACGGATGCAGTCATTGATGAATGGATAGGGGGATTATGAAAAAGAAAGTTCTTGCATTACCTGGTGATGGGATAGGACCAGAGGTTTGTGATGCTGCGCTGATGGTCTTAGAGCAATTTCAATTGCCAATAGAGTTTACTTATGGTGATATTGGTTTTGAATGTTGGAAACAGGAAGGAGATCCTGTTCCTCAAGCAACTTGGCAAAAAATTACTCAGAGTGATGCGATTTTACTTGGAGCTGTGACCAGTAAAGGAAAAGAAGCGGCTTTAAAAGAACTGGAACCGCATTTAAAAGAGAAAAATCTTGCCTATGTTTCTCCTGTACTTCAACTTCGCCAAAAATTAGGGTTGTTTGCAAATATACGCCCTGTCAGATACATCTTTGGTCCGAAAAAACCTTTTCATTTTTGTGTTATCAGAGAAAATAGTGAAGGTCTTTATGCTGGATTGGATTTTCGGGGTATCACTCCTGAAACAGCCGCTTGGTTAAGACATCCCAATTTGGCAAAATATGGGCTTGAGGAAGCTGCGTGGACAGTCCGTTTGCAGACACGCTTTGGTTTAGAGCGGTTATTTGAATATGCTTTTTCTTATGCACGGGAATATGGTTTGAGGCGCGTTACTTTTGCTGATAAGCCCAATGTTATGAGAGAAAGTGGACAATTTTCTCGAGAAATTTTTGAGAAAATTGCGCAAAACTATCCGGAAATTGAAGCAGATATTCATAATGTTGATGCGGTTGCTTTATGGATTGCAACGAAGCCAGAGCAGTTTGGTGTGATTGTTGCTGAAAACATGTTTGGCAATATTCTCTCTGATCTTGGATCTGGAGTAATGGGGGGATTGGGGCTTGCTCCTAGTGCAAATGTGGGAAGCAAAATGGCTTATTTTGAACCTGTGCATGGCAGTGCACCACGTATTGCTGGACAAAATAAAGCAAATCCTTCCGCGATGCTTTATACCACGGCTCTACTCTTAGAACATTTAGGCTTTAAAGATGCAGCACAACAATTATCTGAGAGTGTTGATCAGGTTATTCGTGTTGGAAAAACTGTACCTTATGATCTTGGAGGGGGCGCCTCTACGCGTCAAATGGCTGAAGCTGTTCGCAATGCTCTTGTGAATCCTGTCTCTGTTTGTCGGGCGGCGATTATTACTGTTGGTGATGAACTCCTTTCAGGGCAATATTTGAATACAAATTTGCAGGATTTGAGTCAGAGCTTGAATAAGAGAAATATTCAAGTCACCCGTCATTTTGTTTGCGCTGATCAATTACAACAAATCAGTGAAACTGTTGTTGCTTGTCTTGGACAAGAAGATCTTATCATTATCAGTGGGGGATTGGGACCAACATCAGATGACATAACACGTGATGCAGTTGCAAAAGCCGTGCAGCAGCCTTTGTTACATCACGAAGATGTTTGGCAAACAATAAAAGGTCAATTACAACGATTAGGGATTACGGCGGATAAGAGTAATGCGCGTCAAGCATTGTTTCCTGAGACAGCAACCGTGCTTGATAATCCTACGGGCACAGCTCCAGGGTTTTATCTCTCTTGCGATGGAAGTACGCTTGTTGTTTTGCCTGGTCCACCATCACAGGCTCTTGCGCTTTTAGAGAATTATTTAGAACAAAATAAGAAAAAATATTCTTTTGTATCGCGTGCGGGGTATGCATGGACTTTGATTGGAATTGATGAAAGTACCATTGCGCAGTGGGTTGATGATCATCTTGAAAATGGGTCATTTGAACGGCATTTTTTATGGAAAAGCCCCTATGTTCTTGTGCAACTGGTTGGTCAATCAGAAGCGCCCTTGGGACAACATTTCGTGGAAGAATTTGAAAATCATTTTCACCCCTATTTGGTTGGTGCAGAAGTTACTACTGCTTGTAAACAATTAGCAATGCACGTTGAGGTTCATTGGTCTGCCAATGACCCATGCCTTTTAAAATATTTTCAGCCCATAGAAAAAGGTAAACAAGATATTCCTTTGCTTGAGGTTGAAGTGAGCCTAGAGCCTTCTATCGAGACATTAGAAAATCAAGAAGAAAGCCTTGGACATGCCACGATGACTATACGGATGAAAGGTTATGGTGATGATCGTGTAACTTTTCCCTATACGCGACCACTTTTAGGTGCCGTCTTACAAGAATATGCAGCTTGGTTGGTTTTAAAAAGAGTTTTGCAAACTGAGAAAAGCAAATGAACCTCTATGGGGACGTAAAAATATTGCTCAAATTATTGAACGTTCTATTATAAGAAGTATTTTGATCCTTTTCTTAAGTGGTTTTTATCTATAGGTTAAACTTTCTTTTAATGTGTAATTAAATGACTTTGACTTGATTCAAGATTAAGAAAAACTTTACGATATTAGGCTCGCTACATTCAATATTTATAATGATTAATTATTATAAATCAATATGTTCTATTTCATAGAGCTGATGACAAGGGATCCAGAGATTTCATGTGCCTCAAGCGTTGTAAATAATTAAGATTCTTTGTAAATCAAAAAGCAATGTTGTGAAAAGACAAGAAGTCGTGTCATTTACAGGAAAGCTTTGCAAATTTTATTGAAAAATATGTCTGTGAAGAGTTTATTGCGAATATGTGCCGTTCAGTTATCTGATAATAATGTGATAACAGGAAGAATTATTTTTTCTATAAGACGTGAAAATTTAAGGAGTGATCATTTTACGCCTTTGTTTTCCTTTCGATTGGTAATTTGTAGGAATTTGTTTGGGGAAAATATTTAATGCGGTGTGTTTGTGAATGCGGTTAAAAACATTTTACGCGTGTGTGGGAGAGAAATAAAATGTGTCTTAATTGTTGATAAGAGTGTCAATGTTTTTGATGAACAAATTTTAGGCGTAATTCTTAGTATCTAGATAGGAAGTTCATTGCATTTTTTAACAGTTCGTGTCCTATCTGTTGTGATGCGCAGTGGTCTTTTTAAGCAAAAAAGAAAGGGCTTTTATGTATCAGATTGATTACAACAGTTATCGTTCTGTCAAGAGTTTTAATCGTCGCGTTCGTTTTCTCGTTATGCATTATACGGCTCTTGATTTTAAAGCCTCGATTATGGCGCTTACAGGAGAAAAGGTTAGTGCACACTATCTTGTTCCTGATCCTTCAGAGCAGACATATATTGAAGCGGGGTTTAAGGATATGCGTATCTTTAATTTGGTTGATGAAAATGAACGTGCGTGGCATGCTGGTGTTAGTTCATGGGCAGGACGTAGTAATCTAAATGATACGTCTATTGGGATTGAAATAGTCAATTTAGCGAGTGGTCATTTTGATTGTATTGAGCAGACGTATGTTGAAGCGGCTTTAAAAGATGTATCCGTTTTAAATCCTGTTAATAAAGATGAGTCTGTAGTGCAGGCTGATATTGGTTCATGGACTGAGGAGAGGAGTGCTTGTGGTACGACTCCTCAGCTTGAGACCGCTAATTTCGTTACTGATAATAATAAAGGTTTTGCATTTCCTCCTTATAACCCAACACAAATTGATGCTCTTAAAAGTCTTGCATTGAATATTCTTCAACGGTATCCGGATATTATGCCAACGGATGTAGTAGGCCATAGTGATATTGCGCTTGGAAGGAAGAGTGATCCTGGAGCAGCTTTCCCGTGGAAAGAACTGTATATGGCAGGCATAGGAGCATGGTATGATGATGAATTAAAAGCTCACTATCAAGAGCAGTTTTGCAAGAGCTTTCCAACTAAAGAGGATATTTTAGCTAAGCTAAATTGTTATGGATACGATATTTCTGCTGCGTATACTGAAGGTGGATATAAAGATTTGATAAGGGCATTTCAGTTGCATTTTCGTCAAGAAAAGTATGATGGAATTTTGGATATTGAAACTGCAGCAATTATTTATGCATTGATCGATAAATATTTTCCGTCACACGCGTTTAACGCATCTTAATTAAAAGACGTATCATTTTTACAGTCTTTATTTTCTATTTTTTGAGCGATGTAGTTTACATGAAAGAAGAAAAATCATTGGACCATGAAAAAAATTATATGTAAAGAAATTAATGAAAAAATGGAAGAAAAAGTATGGTTTATAGAACTATACTGTAAAGTTCTATTTCTTTATTTTTGTACGTTTTTCATTTTAAAGAAATACATTTGAAGTTAGGGAGAGTTACTCGTTAAAAGAGCATAGCGCATTAAAATGGTCTTTAAAAAGACAGTGTGGATTATGTATATTCATTCCGGCACACTCTCATGTCAAAAAGACATATTATCAGTGCTTATGGATAGATTCTAACAATAATAGAAAGAGGAAAGCTAGTAAGGTATATAGCTAAGGAATATAAGTATCATGCTTTTATGTCATTCCGAAAAATATACATTACTGTTCTTGGTGGATATTTTTGAGATCTTTTCAAAGAGATACTAAAGTTATAGGGAAATCTTGAGCGTAGCCATTTTTACGATTTATGGTTTATTACTTTAAAGAGAGAGCAAGATTTTTTTTGGTTTTGCCGAAGACTTCTATAAATTTTAATAACGAATACTTGATAATTACAATCTATCTTATTTAAATAAGGTAAGTAAAGCTATTAAATATGCTTATGCGCATTTATCTTATTAATTTGCTTGGAATGTTTTTACGAAATAAATATTTTTACGATTATTTATTATAGTTTATTTTATCAAATAAAAACTGGCAACAAATGTTGCCAGTTTTTATAATGTTGTTTCTAAAAGAATTAAAATGAACGTTGGAAGCGGATCATAGCTTTCAAAGCACTTTTTCCATTTAGAGCATTTGTATATGTTGTCTCATTTGCACTTTTAAATCTTCGGTCATCGTTCCAGGAAACGTAGGTCACTTCAGGAGTAATTATGAAGCCTGGAATTGGCGTGTATGCAATATTTACGGAAGTTGCAAAAGTTTTTACAGCGCTGTAAGAAACTTGTGCGTTGAGATTTATTTTGGAAGTAAGTTTGTACGTTGCACCACCCCAAGCAGCCCATTTTTCTCCCCAGTTCGCATAGATCGTTGTATTGGCCCGCGATAGTACATTTTCCTTGCTTATGTAATAATCAATATTGTTTTTATAACCACCCATTATCCAGAGGTTTAGACGATCGTTAACATTGAAGTCTGCACGTACTTTACCAGCCCATTTTTTGTAGTAAGAATCATAAGCAGCAACTGTTGAAAAACCGCCCCATTTTTGGATAAATTTCATCCCGAAAACTAAATTTGGCGTATAATCATCTACCCCTTTACTTAGTTTGGGATAGTCACCTTCTTTAGTAATTACAGCAACGTTATCATCTTTATTGATATAGTAATACGTTTCTGTTCCAGAACCAGAACTATTTCCTAATTCAGCTCCGATAATTGCTGAAAAACCAGTATCACCACTAAAGGTGTAAGAAACAAAATTGGTTCTTGTTATGCCTGCAGGTGCTATGCTGTCGTCATTTATAACGTTTCCATAGCCACCGGTCCAACTGTTAAAAATTGTATCATCAAGACCTATGCGAAAACCGCCAAGCTCTATGTAAGCGGCTGCGAGTTGCCCACCATTTTTGTTTGCTCCATTACTCCAAGTTGAGGAAAAACGTGCATAGGAACGAAGGGTTCCTAGTTCTGTTTCAGAAGCAGATTGAAAAACAAGAGTTAGACGTGATGATGCACCATAGGTTCCTTTAGCTTTCTCTAGTTCTTCATCGGTTGTTGCATCAATATTGTCACCACCGCTAAAGTCAGCACGAACATTTCCTGATATACGTATACAAGTTTCTGTTCCAGGAATATAGAAATATCCTTTACCATATGCATCACAAAGGCGAACATACTCCATCGGCTTTGGTTCTGCAATCGCTTGAGAAGCGGCTTGCGCTCCAGAAATTGCTACAAAAGCTACAGTAGAGCTTAAAAATAAAGACTTAATATTCATAGCGGATCTCCAGTGAAAGATAATTAATCTCATTAGGGAATATTTTTGCTCCACTTAATTAAAGGAGGAGTAGGATGTGCGTTGTTTAACGACTCCATCTACACTTATCTATTCTTTTTAAGATATACAAATATGAAATTGCCTTTTTGGGAGGCATTCATGTACTATTTGAGTGAATGTGTTAAAAAAAGCACACTTTGTTTATTCATTTTTTCTTATTGGATTATTAAAAAGGAAAAGCACAGATATTTTTGAAAAAAATCGAAAATGTCTTGAACTTTCTGTTGCTAGCGTTTATGCACTGCTCTTGGAGAGGTGGCCGAGTGGTCGAAGGCGCTCCCCTGCTAAGGGAGTAGGGCTCAAAAGGCTCTCGAGAGTTCGAATCTCTTCCTCTCCGCCATATAACAAATGGATCTATGTGTTATGCATGTGGTTTAAGTCTTTTTTTCACTCATTTTCTTTTTGCCTCCTCACATTTTATTGTTTTTTTTGATTGCTTTTTTATGATTCGTGTATTTTTTGAGCAGTTTTGGTGTAAGTGATACCGGATATTTCATTTGTACAACTCTTGTATTTGCTGTATTCGTGTGTATTGTGATCCATTTTCTCAATTTATGGGTTTTATTTTCACTATGTAACAACAAGATGCATTTTATCTACTACTCAATATAATAATCATATTTTATAATGTAGATGTGTGAATAGACAGGGAGGTATAAATCTTATTTTGCTGTTGATCATTGTAGGATGACTTTTTTCTCATAGAGATTTATGAGGATGTGTATCTACCTCATAGTGATCAAAATACACATGAAAAAAGTTACGGTTTGTAAAACAAGATAATAAGACAGTGCAAATTTTACAGGAAGATAAAGAGAGGAGGCTTAATAATTTGAAAATATTCTTCTGCTGAAAGACACAGCGCCGATGATGCCAGAAATATATTGCTTTTATTTTGGGTTAAGCCCTGAGAAAAATGAGCTTTTTTCATCTATCTATACGGTGCAAATAAAATCCATGGATTAACGAGTACAGCATATTTAAGCACGTCTTTTTTTGCGGGACGAATTTGGGTAAAAGTTTTTTATTGTATTAGGGCGTAAATCTATTGATTAAATAACGATTGCCAGAAAGTTAAGTAATTTTTTAGAAAGTGTAAATATTTTGGATATTTGGAAAAACTAGCAAAAACTTTGAAAAAGCCTTTATTTTTAACAGACTATAGAGATGCTTTTGAAAATCCTATTCCCTCACTTTTATCCACGCATCCCTCATTTTAAAAAATATATGGGAAATCAATAAATTATTTTGAATAAAAAAGAGCATGGTGCCCAAAAGAGGACTCGAACCTCCACGCCTTGCGGCACAGGTACCTGAAACCTGCACGTCTACCAGTTCCGCCATTTGGGCTTCAAATTCATCTAAGCTTATGAAGTAGCTCTGTCAATAAAATTATTTGTTGTGCAATAAACATTGTTTTCTTTTGCAATAATTGAGTGTGAAATGGCAAAGAAAAGGTAAAGTTGAACGAAATATTCAGAGCAGAATTTATTTGTAGATCCTATGAAATGAATCGCATTAGTAGTTAATAAAGAAATTCACCGAGAGAAAGCAATCTGATTACAAATTAGTGGAGGATAAGAAGCTTTATCCTTCAGAGTGAGGAGGGAAAAAAGAGTTTATTTTTTAGCTGAAAAATATTGAATCAAATTTTTTATATCCACCATAATTATGGGAACTTAAGGCTTGATAACTGTCTTTGATGTAATTGTCGAGTCAGGATTGAATCTGTAAATAATAGGGATACCAGTTGCTAGTTCTTGAGATATAATTTCCTCATGGTTAAGTCCTTCAAGTGCCATAATAAGAGCACGAAGAGAATTGCCGTGTGCTGCAACCAAAACAGTTCGAGCACGCAAAATATGCGGTTGGATATGGTAAAGATAATAAGGCCAAACGCGTGCACCAGTATCGCGTAGGCTTTCTCCGTTAGGGGGAGCAATAGCATAGGAGCGGCGCCATATTTGCACTTGCTCTTCTCCCCATTGTTGACGAACTTCATCTTTATTTAAACCAGAGAGAGCACCATAATCACGTTCATTTAATGCTGGAGTTTTTATCAGTTTCAAATCAGATTGCCCCATCTGTTCTAAAATATGCCGAGCTGTTTTTTGCGCACGTTGTAAAGCAGATGTATAAGCGATATCAAATTTTAAGCCAGCTGCTTTTAGATTCTTTCCTGCTGTTATCGCTTCTGCATGACCTTGTTCTGATAGATCAGGGTCTTTCCAACCAGTAAAAAGATTTTTGATATTCCATTCACTTTGTCCATGACGGATTAATACAAGGATGCGTTCCATTATGAATTTCCTGTGTTTGTCATTGAATATTTAAAACTCTTCACGTAGTCCCAAAACATCGCACATTGAATAAAGTCCATTTTCATGGCTCTTTGCCCATAAAGCTGCTTTTAATGCACCATTGGCAAAAATAGAGCGTTCTTGTGCTGTATGTGAAAGAATAATGCGTTCATTTAAACCAGCAAAAATTACGCTATGATCGCCAATAACGGTTCCACCTCGTGAACAAGAAAAACCAATTTCGCCTTTTTTACGTACGCCTGTATAGCCATTGCGTTCATTGACATGCACGTCCTTGAGTATAACATTGCGGCCTTCGGCTGCTGCATTTCCAAGGAGAATAGCTGTTCCAGAAGGAGCATCAACTTTACCGGAATGATGCATTTCATAAATTTCAATATCAAAATCATCCGATTTTAATGCTTTGGCTGCTCTCTTGACTAGGTTTGCCAAAAGATTAATTCCAAGGCTCATGTTTCCGGATTTAACAATAGTTGTATATTTCGCAAAGTCTGCAATTTGTGCTTCTTCTGTTTTGCTGAATCCAGTTGTTCCAATAATATGAACAAGGCCTTTTTGAGCAGCATAATTGGCATAGAGAATACTGGCTTGTGGCTGAGAAAAATCTAAAATACCTTCTGTGTTAGAAAAGGCATTTTCAGGATCGTCCGTAATGCGAATGCCAAGAAGATTTGAACCAATCAATGTGCCGGCATCTTTATCTACAAAAGGTGATTCCTTGCGGACAAGTACACCACAAAGTTCTACATCCGTTCTACTCTGGATAGCTGTAATGAGCTCACGTCCCATTTTGCCATTCGCACCAACAACTGTAAGGCGCATATCTACCTCCTTATGATACTTTATTTTTTATAGGCAAATTCTCTTCTTCTTTCCAACAGTTCTTTTTTTACAGGTGTTAGGGCATAACGCATGGGGTATATAAATAGATAAGATTTTGTTAGTGTAAAAATATATTATCAGTGATATTCAATATTGCCTTTACTTTTGTCAAAAAAAGATATTCAGAAATCAAGGTCTGCATAATGAGGGCTTGCCACAATTCCTCGGACGCGGTCTGTTAAAAGAGGGCGAAAAGAAGGACGCGATTTGATACGCATATACCAGTCTTTAGCTGCTGGAGATTGCTCCCAATCGATTTCTCCTAGAAAATCAAGAACAGAAATAGCAGATGCAGCTGCAAGATCTGCGTAGGATAATGTAGAGCCGACTAACCAATCGCGAGATGCACAGAGCCAATTGAGATAGTTCATATGCGGTAGAATATTAGCACGCGCGTTGCGTAAAATTTGTGAATTGGGAGCACCACCTCCAATGGCGAGCGGCATTTCACGTTTATAGATTCGTTCGCGTACAATATGGCGCACAGCTTCGTTTTCAAATTTATTTAAAAACCAATCGTTGAGACGGCGGACTTCAGCACGGTCTAAAGGATTTTCTGGAAAAAATTTATTGTTTTGTCGCAGATTTCCGCGTGTTTCATCTAAATATTCGCAGATAACAGCAGCCCCTGATACTGGAAATTCGTATTCAGCGAGAAGTACAGGAACATTTCCAGCTGGATTAAGTGCAAGAAATTCGTGTCTTCTTGCCCATTCATGTTCTTCAATCAGTTGCGTGGCTACGCCATATTCTCCAAGAATAAGACGTATGAAGCGAGAAGCAGAAGAGAGGGGTGAATGAAAAAGTGTCAACATAGTCTACACTATAAAACAGAGTTAATAAAAATTCTTTAAAATAACAAAAATTTTTATAAAGATGCTTTACTGGAATCACAAGATTATTAGCGGTTGCTCATAATTATGTTTAATAATTTCTTAATAACTAGAATATGATCGTTTGTAAAATAGCTGTACGCAATTCTTCTAAACCTAACGCTTTTTCTGAAGATGTTACAAGAAGTTCAGGGTAAGCTGCTGGGCGTTTGAGAAGCTTTGTTTTTGTATTTATGATTAGTTTTTCGAGCACATTTGATTTGATTTTATCACTTTTGGTTAGAACAACCTGATAAGAGACGGCAGCTTTATCAAGAAGATCCAGAACTTCTGCATCATTCTTTTTGATACCGTGACGTGAATCAATTAAAATGTAGACACGTTTCAGTGTTGTTCGCCCCCGCAAATAGCTAAAGACCAGATGTGTCCAAGCATCAACAAGATTTTTGGGGGCTTTAGCAAAACCATAACCTGGCATATCCACAAGTGCCAAAGGAGGAAGATTTTTTGGTTGTCCACTAAACCCATCGGGCACAAAATAATTTAGCTCTTGCGTTCTACCCGGTGTATTTGAAGTACGCGCTAGACCTTTCTGTTGGACAAGAGCATTGATCAAAGATGACTTTCCAACATTAGAACGCCCAGCAAATGCGATTTCTGGTGGTCCTTCAGGAGGAAGAAAACTTATCGTTGGTACTCCACGAATGAAAATCCAGTTGCGAGAAAAAATTCCAGTAAGGGAAGGACATTTTGTCATTCACGCACTTCTTTTTTTTGTGATTTTTGCCACATAGTTTTTATATTGTTAAAAAGCTCAATTTTTGCTCCGTGACGTTTCATGATGATAGCTTGCTGAATTATTGACAAGATATTGTTCCATGCCCAATAGATGACAAGACCAACAGGGAAGGAAGCAAGCATAAAAGTAAATACAACAGGCATCCATGCGAAGATTACAGCTTGTGTTTGATCTTGGGGTGCTGGGTTCATACGCATTTGTAAAAACATCGTGATCCCCATGATAAAAGGCCATGCACCAAGCATAAGAAACGCTGGAATTGTATAAGGCAAAAGGCCAAAAAGGTTAAAAATAGATGTGGGATCAGGTGCTGCTAAATCACGAATCCAACCGAAGAAAGGTGCATGCCGCATTTCTATGGTAATATAAAGAACTTTATAAAGGGCAAAGAATATCGGAAATTGAACCAACATTGGCCAACAACCCGCAAGAGGATTAATTTTCTGGGTTTTATACAGCTCTATCATCGCTTGTTGTTGTTTATCTCGGTCATTTGAATATTTTTCTTTTATTTCCAGCAGCATTGGCTGTATCAGCTTCATACGTGCCATTGATTTGTAAGACTTATTTGCCAACGGGAAAAGAAGCGTTTTCAAGAGCACTGTGACAAGAAGAATAGCAATACCAAAATTGCCTGTTTGCTTGTAAAGGAGATCAATAAGGGAAAACATAGGTTTAGTAATGAAATCAAACCAACCCCAATCGATTAAAAGGCCAAACTTCCTAATTTGCAGATCGTTTTGATAGTGATTAATGATTTCAACTCGTTTTGCACCCGCGAAAAGACGATTTGTAACAGTTTTTGTTTCATGAGGGGCAATCGTTAAAAGTGTTCCTAATAGGTCAGATTGATAGTGCGTATTGAGGCGATCAAAATAAATAAAACGGCTTGTGTATTCTTTATCTTGTGGAGGAATAACTGCTACAGCCCAATATTTATCGGTAATACCAATCCAGCCTCCCATATTTTTTGAGAAAGTCATACTTTTCTGACCATTATCAGGATTAGGACTAAGCTCTGCTAAGGTTTTATATTTTTCAGTTTTAAGTGAATCACCTGCAATACCTATCATGCCTTCATGGAGTAAGTAGGTTGCATTTGTATGTTCTGGTGGAGCTGCTCGTGCAACACGCGCATAGGATGAAAGATATATCGGGTTATTACTTTCATTGCTGATAGAATCCTCAATGGTAAACATATAGTGATTATCAACGGAAAGGGTGCGACGAAAAATTTGTCCTTTTCCATTATTGTAAATTAAAGTTATAGGTGTTGAAGGGGTAAGTGTCGTATTGTCTCCCTCTATTTGCCATTGTGTATCAGATTGCGGTAAGGCTTCTGCTGGCAAGGAAGAACTTGTAAAACCAAATTCAGCGAGATAAGTTGTTGAGAAGCCTTTAGGGTTCAGCAAAGCAATTTCTGGTGATCCCTTGTCTACTGTTAGGCGATATTTTTTTAGCAGAAGATCATCAAATTGCGCACCAATAAGATTAATGGAGCCTTCAAGTTCACTAGTTTTGATTGCAATACGGTTTGTTTTTGCTAATTCAGCACTCCGCATTTCAGGAGACATTGGATGAGCAATTACAGGAACAGATCCGTGCATTGGTGTGACATTAGAAAAATTTGTATTGGTTGTGGAAGCCGCTTCTGACTGTTGCTTAGCCAATTGTTGTGCAATGATTTGTTTTTTTTGTAACTCGGCCTGTTTGGGAGCAACGTACAAAAAATTCCATGCGGTAAGTACTACAAAAGACAATCCAATGGCGATAAAGAAATTGCGGTTATATTCCATTCGTATTACCTTGTTGCCGTTGTTGGTGTTTTGTTTTTGGCTTTATCCGCCGGTTTAATTCACTAATTAAAGACGTAAAAGACGCATGGAGCGCATCGGGATGTGCTACAATGACATAATCTGTTCCTGCTTCCATATTATTTGTTAAACCAACCCTTACCGCTTCACGCAAACGTCTTTTGATACGATTACGTTTGACAGCATTACCATTTTTACGTGTAACAGTAAAACCTATACGCGGAACAGAAACAGACTCTATATCCGTTGTTTGTTCACGGGACTTAACCTCGAGAAGAAATAAGGGACCACGTCTTTTTTCTCCTGTGCGTACAGCCAAAAAATCCGCTCTCTTGCGAATGCGGCAGGGATGTTTTTTCTTCATAAAAAGCGCTTTGCAATTCCACTAACCACCTGCAAAAGCAGATATTAAAAGTTTACAACGAAAGTTTCACAACGCAGAAAGAACAAACAATATTCAACTGTTGTGAAAATTTAAATGATCAAGCGGATAACCGCTTACGTCCACGAGCACGCCTTGCAGCAATAACTCTACGTCCACCAGCTGTTGCCATGCGTGCACGAAATCCATGACGGCGTTTACGAACAAGTTTAGAGGGTTGGTAAGTACGTTTCATTTATTTAAATACCGCGGAGTGCGGCCCTTCTTAAGTTTTATGGGCAGTTATGTGCAAGATAAACAATTTTATTCCTCTTAGAATAATTGCCTATTCATAGGGAAAAACACAAAAAAAGTCAATCTTAGATTATTTTTCTCTCTCTTGAAAAAATACAAAAAAGCTCCATGAACGAATGTTCATTTCGTTTATCATACTTTGAAAATAAAAGAAAATAGTGATTAATTTTACAAATATTTCTTTTGAATTTTTGTTGCACAAAAGACAGACATATCACAGAAAATTAAAAAAGCGGTTAGATTTAGCAGGTCTATTGCGTAAAAAGTGATATCTTGTTGTTGTCTGATTATGATAAAGTCTCGTTTGAGATAATTGCTTTTCCCTTTAAATATGAAGATTTGCTTAAATTTTGGCTATAAAAGCGCTTAGGGGAAGATTCTTAAAAAGTGATGGTTGGGAAAAACATGTTCGTGGGATTTTATAATAAATTTTACCTGTTATGTGTTTTCATTTGGGATTAGTTTAGTGTTAAAAAGAATAAGGCACAAAATATTTATATTTTATCTTTCTTGTAAAGTGAGAAACTTTTAGGTGATTCATTTGAAGTGCTTTTTGTTTTTATTGCTATGTTCTTTGGCATTTGTATAGAGAGGAAAAATATGAATCCTATTACAAGTGAGGTTGTCCGTAATGCTTTACATAAAGTCAAAGGATTGGATTTTGAAAGCGATATTGTATCGCTAGGACTTCTTTCAGAAATATTGATTGTTAATGGTAAGGTTTTCTTTTCCATTACAGTTCCTGATGGGTGTGTGCAAGAATGGGAATCATTGCGCAAAGCTGCTGAAGAAGTGGTGGGTGATCTGGATGGCGTTGAGTCTGTTGTTGTTACACTTACGGCAGAAAAAAAACCGAAAGTTTCTTCTCAGATATCTAGAAATACAGGTTTTTCTGCACAAAAACGTAGAGCAAATCTCTTGCCAGTAAAAATGCCTATAAAAGGTGTGCGGCATGTGATTGCAGTTGCTTCTGGCAAAGGAGGGGTTGGTAAATCTACAATGGCGATCAATATTGCTTTAGCTTTAAAGGATGCTGGTTTTAAAACGGGCTTGATGGATGCTGATATTTATGGTCCATCTTTGCCGCGTTTGACAGGATTGGTGCATCAAAAGCCGCAGTTTATTAGTGAAAAAAAAATTCAACCTCTTGAAAAATTCGGTCTTAAATTGATGTCGATGGGATTTTTGGTTGAAGAAGAAAAGCCGGTAGTATGGCGTGGTCCTATGGTAATGGCAGCTGTGACTCAATTACTCAGAGATGTTTCATGGGATCCTCTTGATGTTTTGGTGGTTGATATGCCACCAGGGACAGGAGATGCGCAATTAACGCTTGCTCAACAAGTACAGTTAACAGGTGCACTGATCGTTTCTACTCCGCAAGATCTTGCTTTGGTTGATGCGCGTAAAGCGATAGAAATGTTTATGAAAGTTGATGTTCCTATTTTGGGACTCATTGAGAATATGAGTTATTTTATTGCTCCTGATACGCAAAAACGTTACGATATTTTTGGCCACGGTGGTATGCATGCAGAAGCAGAACGCCGAGGAGTACCTTTCTTAGCAGAAGTGCCTCTTGATGCAATTTTACGGTCTTCTTCAGATGAGGGAATGCCTATTTTTGTTGCTGATGGTGGCAAAGAGTATGCTAAGATTTACCGTGCAATTATTGATCAAATAAAATACAAATTTTCTTAAATTTGTATTTTATATAGAAGAATAAACAAGAATTGAAGAATATAAAGTACTTGTTTTATGATCATTTCAGTGTGTATGCGCTGCACTTTCTTAAGTGAGACTGTTCCAGAAATTAAAGATATAAAAATTTGTCATATAATTGGGCTATGATACCTATTTTATATAATCTCTCTGTTGTGTTTGTAGAGAGATAGCATTTTAAACGATTTCATTTCTTTACAAAAAGTACTTTTCAGTATGAACTTTTGGAATATTAATCATTTCTTTGCAAAGACGATAGAAAATATTACAAAATTGGGAATATAATAAGATTAAGCTCTCTTAGTGCTGAAGGTTCATATTTTTTAACAACAATGTGGGGCGTATTGTTTATTCACGTGTTTGTTTTGAAAAGACATTTTTCATTACCTACCAAGCCTATTTCACAACAGCGTTTTTGTGAGTAGTATAATATAAAACAAGTCCATTGATTACTAATATTTTTTGCTTATGAAGGTGTAATCTGATACCATTATTATATTTTCTAGTTTTCAATGTTATGATAGTCCTTTTGTATTTACACGGTTCGTGAGAGTCATTTTGACTCCTTATTTTAATAGTTTTACCTACATATCAGTTTTGTTTGTGACGTGGTGCAAAAGCAAATGCTTTTTATTAATTGCAATGTGCAAAATGATGAATCATGACTATAAATCAGTGTGTTGCTTTGTTACTCCTGTAAGAAAGTGCATTTTATATTAGCGTTGAGAATATTATTGACAATGTGTGGACGAGGCTGATTCAAAATGAGGATTATAGGAGTTTCTAAAATATTGCCTTCTTAAAATGATGGAGTTGGAGGCGACAATTTCACTCATTCTTACTTTGAATCTTTAAAAAAGGTTTTGTGTAAAGTTGTTTGATATGACTTTGTCAGATAAAAATGTATTTTGCTGAACGCAATTATGCTGATTAAAGTGGGTTATGATGCTTAAAAAATATTGGATGTTAGAGAAAGACATTTTATGATTGTGAGTTTTGTTTTTGGGTGCAAAGAACATTTTAATAGAAATGGCGGATGATGACGGTTAAGGCTATGAGATCTGATGTAGAGAGGTTATTTTATTATGAAAGAATGGCATGCGTGAGAAAGCATATTTTATAGGTGCTCATGCTTATTCTGCACCTGTCATAGAGCCAGCACTGTATTTAGTATCTACACCTATTGGAAATCTTGCAGATATAACACTTCGTGCTTTGCAAATTCTTGCAGGCGTTGATATGTTGGCATGTGAGGATACGCGGGTAACGCGTGTTTTGTTGGAACGCTATGGAATTCAAAAAAAGCTTTTCCTTTATCATGAACATAATGTGCAAAAAGCAGGACCAAGGTTATTAGCGGCTTTGGCAGACAACAAAACTGTGGCTCTTGTATCAGATGCTGGAACACCACTTATTTCTGATCCTGGATTTAGATTGGTAGAAGAGGCACGTAAAGCTGGCCATAAAGTCATTGCAATTCCTGGTGCATCTGCTCTTTTGGCTGCTCTTGTTTCGACGGGGTTTCCTACAGATAGTTTTTTCTTTGCAGGTTTTTTGAGTGCACGTAAGATACAGCGGCAAAAGCGATTGGAACAATTAAAAGCTATTCCTGCTACTTTGGTTTTTTATGAATCGCCTCATCGTCTTATTGAGACTTTGCAGGATATGGTCTCTGTTTTTTCTGCTGATCGGCCTGCAGCAATTTGTCGTGAATTAACGAAAAAGTTTGAAACAGTGGATGTTTCTACTTTAAGAAACTTATTCGAAAGTTACAGTAAACAAGTGCGCATTCGTGGAGAAATTGTTGTTCTTGTTGGAGAACCAGTTTTTTCTTTAGAAGTGATAAGCAGTCAAGAGATTGATGAAATGTTATTAGAATTAGCTGGTACATACTCTGCTGCTAAAGCGGCTGCTTTGGCGGCAAAAAAAACAGGTTTAAAAAAGCAGGAACTTTTTCAACGGCTGACTTTTTTGAAGAATGTGTAAGGTGATGCAAAGAGAACGCAGACAAAAATCTTTTTATCGAGGTGTTCGTGCTGAAAAATGGGCTGCTTGGTGGTTGCGACTCAAAGGGTTTCACATTGCTGAAATTCGTTTTAAAACGAAATGTGGTGAAATTGATTTAATTGCGCGACGTGGAAATCTTGTTTTAATCGTTGAAGTCAAAGCACGCTCCACACTGGCTGAAGCAATGATTGCGGTTTCTCGGATGAGTGAAAGGCGTATTGAGGCGGCGGCTGATATTTGGTTAGCACGACAAAAAGATTATGCTCTTTTATCTGTGCGTTTTGATTTTATTGCTATTTTGCCATGGCGTTTGCCACATCATATTCCAGCATTTTTTACGTCTAATACGTAATGATTTTTCGAGGGAAATGAGCAATATTTCATTTTTATGCGCATAGTGATGAGAGAAAATGCACAATAGTTCGAGTCCTGTAAAGTGTGAGATCAAACAGTTATGAAATAAATTTTGGCACAGTTTGTTGGCAATGGCTGTTAGTTCGTTGGTTTTTACATCTTTTTGATGGGCCTAAAACCTATTTGAATTGATTGTTCTTGCTATGTTATGCGTTGCTTTTTTTATGTATTTTTTCGTGTCTTAAAATGATGAAGTAAGGAGAAGAAATGAGACTTGGCTTTTTAGGAACAGGCAAAATTAGTGCTTCCATGGTGGATGGCTTAATGATGAGTGCTTTTGATGTTTCTTCAATTATTGTTTCACCACGCAATGCGCAGATAGCTGAGAAGCTTTCACACAAGTATGATAAAGTTATGGTTGCTGAAAATAATCAAGCATTATTAGATATGAGCGATTGTGTTTTTCTTTGTCTTCCCAACCAAATTGCAGAAGAGATTTTGCGTTCTCTTCATTTTTGTCCAGAACAACTTGTTGTTTCCGTGCTTGCTATGGCAAAAACAGCAGAAATTGAAGCGTGGATCAATCATCAGGTTTATCGTGCTGTTCCACTTCCTTTTGTTGCAGAATGCAAACATTTGACGCCAATTTATCCAGATAATTCATTTTTGCGCGCTTTATTTGATGCATTGGGAGGTGCAGTAGTATTGGATACGGAAGAACAGTTTAATCTTTTCATGACAGCTGGTTCTTTAATGGGGGTTTATTTTAATTTTATAGAAACAGCACATCAATGGTTTATGACACAGGGATTACAAAAACAGCAGTCAGCAGATTTTCTTGCTATGATGTTTGGAAATCTTACTGATGAAATGCGCAAAATGAAAGCAATTAATGGCGCTGAACCTCTTAACTTTGCATCACTTGAAAAAGATTTTTCAACGAAAGGGGGAACAAATGAACTTTTATCAAACTGCTTTACTCATAACGGGGGGAGGGAGGCTTTAACTACGGCCCTTGAGACTACTTTGCAAAAGATGAATGCTTCATCAACAAATTAAAAAGCTTTGTCAATATTTTCAAAGATTGCTTTTTGAGGTGTTATGGTAACATATTATTTTAGAGATATTCTCGTTTTTTCTTTTGAATTATTTTTTTGATGCAAACAGGTTTGAAGCGACGATGTGTATATTTTTTAGAGAACTGCGAAATCAAGTGTATTTTTCTTTGTAAAAAAATTTCTTATCATTACATTTTATAGGCTGTCGTTTTTATGGAAGGAACTGGAGTTACATATTGGGATAAAGAGGTCCATCATTGCCTTGAGGACATGTCCAATTGATATTTTGATTGGGATCTTTAATGTCACATGTTTTACAATGTATACAATTAGAAGCGTTTATTACATAAGTTTCGTGATTATTATGGTCTAACCATTCATACACAGCAGCAGGGCAATAGCGTGTGGAAGGTCCTCCATAGATTATATATTCTGAGTTTTTTTGTTTTTCTTGTGAGATTATTTTCAAATGGCATGGTTGGTTTTCCTCATGGTGTGTATTAGAACGCGCAACACTGGACAGACGATCAAAGGTGACAATACCATCTGGTTTTGGATAAGCAATAGGTTGAAATTTTCCTGCTGGTTCAAGACATGCGTAATCTTCTTTTCCGTGGGAGAGGGTTCTAAATAAGGAAAACCCGAACAGTTGTTGCCACCACATGTCAAAACCGGCAAGCTTGATTCCATATTTTGTACCATATCGTGCCCAGAGCGGTTTGGCGTTGCGTACTTTGTAAAGATCTTTGCCAATGGGGCTTTTTCGCCAATGCTCTTCGATTTCTTTTACTTCATCATGGGCGCGTCCTTGTGCAAGAGCTATAGCAATTTTATCGGCTGCTAAGATACCAGATAACATGGCATTATGTGATCCTTTGATACGAGGGACATTAACAAAGCCTGCAGAACAACCAATAAGTGCTCCACCTGGAAAGGTCAGTTTTGGTACAGATTGCCAACCACCTTCGTTGATAGCACGTGCACCATAGGAAAGGCATTTTGCATCTTTGAAGATTTCATAAAGTTTTGGATGTGTTTTAAAACGTTGAAATTCTTCGAAAGGAGAGAGATAAGGATTTTTATAATCTAAGTGCACAACAAAGCCGACAGAAATTAAATTGTTTTCTTGGTGATAAAGAAAACCACCACCGCCGGTTTCATTATCTAATGGCCAGCCTATGAAATGTTGAACTAAACCGAGTTTGTGTTTTGGCGATTCAACTTCCCAAAGCTCTTTAAGCCCAAGACCAAATTTTTGTGGTTCACGGTTTTTACTGAGATCGAATTTATGTATTAGTTGTTTTGTAAGTGAGCCACGTGCTCCTTCTGCAACGAGAGTGTATTTTGCCAGTAAAGCCATACCAGGCATATAATTCTTTCCAGGAGTTCCATCTTTTTTAAGTCCCATATCTCCTGTTAGAACACCAATGATAGCCCCGTTATTATTCTCAATGGTATGTGATATGGCAAAACCAGGGTAGATTTCAACGCCGAGTGCTTCGGCCTTTTTACTCAACCAGCGGCAAACATCTCCAAGAGAAACAATATAACAACCATCATTCGATAAAATTTTAGGGCGAAAAATATTGGGAAATATTGTTGCATGCTTTGGTTTTAGCAAAAAAAACTGGTCATCGGTAACAGGGGTTTTGAAGGGATGATCGTAGTCATTTTTCCATTCTGGTAAGAGTGTATCGATACCAATGGGATCGATAACGGCACCAGAGAGAATATGTGCACCAACTTCAGCACCTTTTTCAACAATTGTGACAGAAAGATCGGGATTAATTTGTTTTAAACGAATTGCTGCGGATAGTCCTGCGGGTCCCGCTCCCACAATCACTATATCAAATTCCATGCTTTCGCGTTGGTGATGCATAGGTGCATTCATGGTTTATAAAGCTTTCTCCAATTCAGGAATAATTTTGTGAAGATCGCCTACAAGAGCGTAATCAGCAATTTGCATAATAGGGGCTTCTTCATCCTGATTAATGGCGACAATCACTTGTGCGTCCATTATACCAGCTAAATGTTGAATTGCACCAGAAATACCGACGGCAATATAGAGTTCAGGGGCAACAACTTTTCCTGTTTGTCCAATTTGCCAATCATTGGGGGCATAACCCGCATCAACTGCGGCTCGACTGGCACCCAAGGCAGCGTTTAATTTGTTTGCAAGAGGCAAAAGGAGCGCCATAAATTGCTCTTGTGAACCAAGACCACGCCCACCTGATACAATAACACGTGCTGAGGTAATGTCAGGACAATCGCTTTTGCTAATTTCCGCTTTTAAAAAAGAAGATAGATTTGGATTGGGCGCTGGTGTTATTGTTTTTATGGGAGAAGCATCATTGTTTTTTGGGGTTGGTGTAAAAGAGGCTGTACGGACTGTTATGACCTTTTGACGGTCTGTGGTACGTACCGTTTCAATTGCGTTTCCGGCATAAATTGGTCGTTTGAAAGTATCGGGTGCAATGATAGCGACAATGTCTGAAATTTGCATCGAATCAAGAAGTGCAGCTACGCGTGGCATCACATTTTTTCCGGTGCTGCTGGAAGCCGCCATGATTACATTATAGTCATTTGCTAAGTTGACAATCGTATCTGCTACAGGTTCAGCCAATTGGTGTGTTAAATAATCAGCTTCGGCAATAAGTACTTGTCGCACATCGGCGAGCTTGGCACTGTTTTCGGCAATTTCTTGAATCTTGGTTCCACAAACCAAAATATCGATAATGTTGCAAATTGCACGAGCGGCGGTAAGTGCTTTTGCGGTTTCTTCTATATTATGTTCGGCCAATAAAAGTATTGCCATAAGTTTTTGCCCTTTTGTATATTGTTGCTTTGGATCTATTAGTTAGTGAATGTTAAATGTGTCTTGTTTGTTTTAATGCACTGACAAGCTCTGCTACATTTGCCACTTTTACACCAAATTTTCGGGGTTGTGGCTCTTCAATACTTAAGACCGTTAAACGTGCTCGTGTTTCTAAGCCAAGATCAGCAAGAGCTTTTTGTTCAATAGTTTTCTTTTTTGCTTTCATAATATTAGGAAGAGAAATATAACGTGGTTCGTTTAGTCGCAGATCGGTGGTCATCACTATGGGAAGAGGAAAACAAATGGTTTGGGTGCCATTATCTACTTCGCGGGTAACTATCGCCTGCTTCCCTTCTATCGTTAGATGTGAGGCAAAAGTTGCTTGTCCCCAACCAAGAAGGGCTGCAAGCATTTGTCCGGTTTGGTTGCTGTCGTCATCAATGGCTTGCTTGCCTAAAAAGACCATATCGGGTTTTTCTTCATGAACAATAACCTTAAGAATTTTAGCAATTGCTAAAGGTTCAAGCGTCTTTTCAGTTGTTATAAGGATAGCGCGATCAGCACCCATTGCAAGCCCTGTTTGTAAAGTCTCCCGTGCTGCTTCTGTTCCAATTGAAACAAGAACAACCTCTGAAATTTTTCCGGCTTCTTTCTGGCGGACTGCTTCTTCTATGGCAATTTCGTCAAAAGGGTTCATAGACATTTTTACATGGGACAAATCAACGCCTGTGTTATCGGGTTTGACACGTATTTTGATATTGTAATCAACAACACGTTTGACAGCGACAATTATCTTCATGATGATCCTCTTTGTTTATATGATCACAAGTTTATCGTAATAAGCATAAGAAACCAACTCGTTTAAAACTGAATCTCACCTATAATTGGGTTTTGAATTATAGGAGCTTTCTCTGTTTGTTTGTATTCTTTCACCGTTATTATTTGTTTCTTTTTTGCTTTGTTTTGCGTTTTAATAATTGCCTGCTTTGCTTGAATAAAAAGTAAAAAAATCACAGCTGTTGCATTTTCAATGTATATATTTGTTATAGTTTGTAAAATAATTTTACGAAAAGGGATTCAAAATAGTAAGGTCTATGAAGAACAAAATGAGGCTGTCCTTTTTTCGTTCCACTTTTTTGCTAATAGACAGGGATACAGTAAGTGTTTCACGTCATAGCAGAATAGTCAAAACAGCAAAAACAGTTTTTCAATTCAAATTTTAAAAAGAAAAATTCAATAGAAAATTTTTCAATGTTTCTGAAAGCTCTTAAAGCTCTATTTACCAAAATAAAACATACTCTCATTTATTCGTGCGATTCTTTATAAAAGAAAAGATAAATGAGGGGTAGTGTTCGTGAATACGAAGAGTCATACTATAAAGCAAGTTAGTTGTGATGAGCCTTCTTCTTTTGTTTCTAAGCAAAAGAAGGCTGTGCGCATGCCTGCTGAAATGACGATGACGGACATTGCTAAAAAATTACGTTCTGTTTACGCACAAATGCAGATGAAGCGTTCCCCAGGTCATTTGACTAGGCAGAGTTCTGTAGAAGAAAGTTTTAAATCTTATTTGGATGATATTAGTCGCGCAATTTTAGCGGAACATTATATTCGTCGTAAAAAAGAAAAAATGCTTTTTGAATATTTAGAACAGATAAAAACGCTTCTTCAAAACTTCCATAATGAAAAGAAAAGTTTAGAAGAAGCAGCAATAACACGGCATATGTCTCGTTCAAAATCGCTTGATTCTGTTGTGCATCATCTTGCCAATATGACATGTGAGGAAAATCAAAAAAGCTTTTCATTTCAAAAGGTGTTAAATTCTTTGGGACAAAATAATATTCCTCCAATCCAGGAAAATGCCGTAAATACATCGCAACAAGGGAATGAGCGTTCTTTACAAAAAGATAGTGTGATGGGACCTTCTGTAGAGGAAACGGAGAGGATGATTGGGCATTCTATAATAGAAGAGAGCCATTCTGATATTCAAAAATCTGATTGTTGTGTTGAAAATAATTATTCTGGTCCTTTTTTAAAGGCAGGGACTTTAGGAGATTCCTTATTTTTACGTTATTCTGTCAAAAAAATTCTTGCTTATCTTTTAACCATTGCATTTATGGTAGCGATACCGTTATGTTTTTATAGCTTTTTAAGGAGTCCGTTTTTTTGATTTTATGCTGATAGGTTAGAAGATGCGAGGGATATGTATGTTAATGTGTGGTTTTACGAAGGTGTGTACGGCGTTTAAAATTATTCTTTCAGTAGAGATTATTTGAAAAGGGCTTTGAAATTATTCAAAAAACTTCAAATTATAATTGAAGGTTCTGTAAGTGAGTATTTATTTACCAATTGCTGAAATATCACTCAATATGCTGATCTTAGTTGGTATGGGGGTGGTTGCGGGTTTTTTTTCGGGTCTTTTTGGAATTGGTGGTGGTTTTCTCATTACACCTTTGTTAATTTTCTATAATATTCCTCCTGCTATCGCTGTTGGAACTGGGGCTAATCAGATGATTGCATCATCTGTAACGGGAGCGATTACACATTTTAGAAGGCGTACTCTTGATATCAAACTTGGTATTCTTTTAGCGATTGGAGGGGGAATTGGATCTTTAATTGGGATTCAGATTTTCTCTTTTCTAAAAAAAATGGGTCAATTAGATCTCATGATTTCGCTGCTTTATGTGGTTCTTCTTGGAAGTATAGGAAGCTTAATGATTATTGAAAGTTGGTGTGATATGCTACGCCAGCGTAAAGGAAAAAAAGTTAGTATTCGTCTCGCAGGTCGTCATAATTGGGTCCATAAATTGCCATTAAAAATGCGTTTTCGGACATCGATGATATATGTAAGCATTATTCCAGTTTTAGGAATTGGTTTAATTGTTGGGTTGTTGTCTTCTATTATGGGTATTGGTGGGGGATTCTTCATGATACCAGCGATGATTTACCTCCTACGTGTTCCGACCAGTGTGGTGATTGGAACGTCTCTTTTTCAGATTACATTTGTTTCATCTTTTACTACAGTTTTGCAAAGTATAACTAACCAGTCAGTTGATATTGTTTTGGCTTTTTTACTGATGCTTGGTGGAAGTATTGGTGCACAATATGGAACGCGGGCTGGACGAAAATTAAAGGCTGAACAATTGCGCATGGCGCTTGCATTTTTGGTGTTGATTATCTGTATGCGTCTTGCTTTTCAATTATTTGTACGTCCTGATAATCTTTTCTCTCTGGATATTCTTATGAGATAAAAATGGGCAAATTGTTTTCTTTATCCGTTATTACAGGTTGTTGTGTTCTTCCTTTTTTTACATGGGCACCTGTTGGTGCAAAAGCAGTACATATTGATCAAGTTGATCATGAAACCATTCAAATTATCGTAACAACAAATACAATTACTGTTGATGCACATTTTGATGGTCGTGATCTTTATATTGCTGGTGTTTTAGAAAATATCAATCCATTGTATTCTCAACAGAATCGTTATGATATTGTTGTGACCTTGGAGGGGCAAACGCGTGCGATGGTTATGCGGGAAAAAAAACGCAATGCTGGAGTTTGGGTTAACGCTGATTCCTTTATTTTCAAAAATGCTCCTCTTTTTTATTCAATGGTAACAACGCGTGAGATTGAAGATATTACCAGTGCTGAAAATTATAAGCGTTTGGGTTTAGGACTATCCTATTTTCCGTTGCAGACGAATGAGCAAGATCAGAAAAAAATACAAACTTTTCGCAATGAGCTTGTGAAATTACAAAAAGCCAAAAAACTTTATTATGAGGATGTAGGTGGTGTCCGTTTTGGTTCTGGTACACTTTTTACTGCACATTTTCAGTTACCGGCAAACATTCCTGTTGGACATTATAAGGTTCGTGCTTATCTTTTTCGTGATGGGAATTTTATTGATAGTGCGATCACAACGCTTGAAATTGTTAAAGCACATATTGCTTATACAATTTTCCATGTAGCGCATAAGTACAGTTTTTTATATGGTATTCTTGCTGTGTTTGTGGCTGTAAGTACAGGTTTTTTATGCCGTTTGATTTTTCGAAAAGATTAATAATTATAGAAGAAAAATTCTAGGGAAGTTATCTTTTATGAAAAATGCGTAAAAAGAGAAAAATAGGCACAACAATAACTGCTCCCATTGTGATCATATGGAAGAGGTTTGAAAAAGTTATGAAGCCTGTTTCCCATAAAGACTTTAAAGAATTCGTTATTGTTTGCAAAAGACTCTGAGGTGTCCATCCAAGAAAATTCATCACGATGCCCACGAGAAGTGAAAGAGTAAGCAATTTTAATGTAATGCGCCCTAACGTCTCTCCCAAAAATGCATGTAAAGAATGGGAAATCTTTTTTCGTTTGTTCATTTTGATACACTTTAGAATAAGTTATACTACAACGGTATACTATATGGTGATACTATCATAAAAAAACAGAGATTAGCGTTTTCTTTTGTTTTTCTTTACTTCTCTTTCAAGTTTGCCACCTTGTAATACTGGTGTAACATCTGTGCTAGTTTCTGAAACGCGCTCGTGTTCTATTGGCATTTTTCGTGGTATTTTCATAGTATTCTGTATTCCTTTCATGAATTTATGAGATATTTTTAGATTTTTTATGGATAATAAGAGATATTTATCGTGTTCCGCGTTTTTTATCTTTTAAGAATTTTGCAGTACATCGAAGTTCGTCCTCTAACAAACTAATATGTTGTGTATAGAATGTGATTTCAAGATACACAGTTTTAGAGGGATATTGTTCATTCTTAAGAAAGTATAACCGCATAGGTATAGAGGTTTAAATTTTCAACTCCTATACGTTGAAAAATAGTAATTTTTGTTGACAAAACAGGAACAACGAAAGACGAATATAGTAAAGCGCTCTTTTTCTGAAAGATCGGGGGATAATGTGTTGTTGAAGAAAAGTTTAGTTATGTGCGGGTTGTATGGGGAGATGTCAGGCACCTGTGGTGATTGTATTTATAGTTATAGCTCCCTTTGATTTTAAAAATAATAAGGCGTGATAAGGAGCTATTATTTAGTATGTAATTAAAAATTCAAATTTCTTCTTCGAGAAAGGATGGAAGTGTCACGAATAAAAGTAATTACTTCTGGTAAGTATACACCACTCATCTGGGATCATCAAAATATCAAATTGTCATTGAGTTTTTTTAACAGCCAGAATGGGATTTTGATAACTCGTCTGGGGAAATAATAGAAAGAAAGCTGCGGATGGAGGCTTATTTGATGAAGCAAAGAAAGACTTTGTCTTATATATTTTAAATGATAGGTGTTGTGACATCAGTAAGAGACGCTGTTATTCATGACATTCTTCATTGTATATGGGATTGTTTTGGGGTGGATATTGAGGTCTGCTCAGTATGGGATCAAAGAAAAAAAAATGGTTAGTAACAGACTGCTTGTGTTGGTCCTTATCAGTTAAGTCGTTGGCGTTCTGGAGAATCCATTTTATTACGTGCAAGTTCCCATTATTGGGGGGAAACACCTAAACTTAAGAAGATTTTAATCCGCCATGTCGCGGAACCAGGAACACAACGTTTATTGTTGCAAAAACACGATATTGATATTGCACGTGATTTAAAACCTGAGGACTTAGCAGATCTTCAAGCCACAACAGATATTAAGGTTGAAAAAGTGTTGGAGCCATCCATGATGTTTTGGGGTTTCAATATGACAAATTCTATATTTGCCAATGAAAAAGTGCGTTTGGCAATGCGCTATCTTATTGATTATGAAGGTCTTGGAAAGACAGTGCTTAAAGAAATAGGTATTCCACGTGCAAGCTTTATTCCTCTTGGTAATTTTGGTGCTTTAGCTGAAAAAGAAGGGCAACCTTTTAAACTTGATCTTCAAAAAGCAAAGCAGCTTTTAACTGAGGCCGGTTATCCCGATGGATTTGAGGCGAATTTTTTGGTTGGAACATCTCCTTACGCTTTGCCAATTGCTCAATCTATCCAAGATAATGCAGTCAAGGTTGGTGTGCGTCTTAAAATTGAGCGTTTAGCAGGAACACAGTTGTTTTCAAAACTTTATGCACGTGCTTTTGATACTATTTTTGTTGGATGGAATAATGACTCTACTGATCCTCATACAATGGCTTCACGTCTTGTGTACAATCCTGATAATCGGTTTGAGGCTAAAAATACAGCCTATCCTAGTTGGCATTATGGATATTTAGATTTAAATTTGAATCAAAAGGTTGAAGATGCATTGTTTCAAAAAGATTCTCAGAAACGGGCTCAAATGTATGCTGATTTGCAGCGCGAACTTATGCAAAAAGGACCTTATGCTTTTATCTTTCAGAAATATAGTGTTGTTGCCTTAACACCTGATATTAAAAAATGGGTTTGGAATAGCTCTCCACGTATTTTTTATAAAGCTATTGAAAAATAAGTATATAATGAACAATGTGAAGTAAATAAAGAAAAGGTTGTGAGGTAGAGGATAGGAAATTCCTCTACCCATCATTGGTTTCAGCAATGTGGAATTGAGGGCTTTGAGTTGAGATATTGCCCGTGTGAGCGTATTGCTTGTTCAGAAGAAAGTTTTTTCTGTATTTTATCAATTTGACAGTATACAGGTTGTTGGGTTGTATTAGAGTGATGTTTCAAAGTCTTTTGCTAAGATTTATTAAGTAATTTATAATTTTTGAATTTGAAAAAGCATTTTTTCAGATTCGCTATAGGAAAAGGATAAGATGAAAGAAAAAAAAATACTTAAGAAATTTTGTATTTTGTTGGGAGCGGTTAGTTATTTGAGTGCTTCATTGGCTTTGGCTGTCCCATCCCAAAATACGTTGGTGTTGGCATGGAATATTGATTCAATTAGCAGTTTTGATCCAGCACAAGCACTTGAAACAGTGACAAGTGAATTATTGACCAATATTTGTAGTGCGTTGGTACAGTATGACCAGAATGATCCTACAAAAGTCCGTCCTGCTATGGCTCAGTCTTGGGATGTTTTGGATGATGGAAAAAAAATTGTTTTTCATCTTCGTCATGATTTAAAATTTGAGGATGGAAGAAAGGCGACAGCACAAGATCTTGCATGGTCAATGCAACGGATTGTTAAATTAGGGCTGAGTTATGCTCAATCTTTGGTAAATTATGGCTTTACGAAAGATAATGTTGAAACTGGCATTCAAGCTCTTGATGATACAACTTTACAATTGAAATTAGATAAACCTTATCCTATCCCTTTGATTTTAACTGTGATCGCACAATCGTATGCATCCGCTATACTTGATAGGCAACTCCTTGAGAAAAATAGTATTAATGGCGATATGGGGAATAAATATTTAACGTCGCATTCGGCTTGTGTTGGTCCTTATAAATTAGCTCGTTGGATACCGGGAGAGCGGGTTGTACTCCAAGCAACCCAACATTATTGGGGAGATACTCCAAAAACTGAAAAGATTGTAGTGCTTCATGTGACTGAATCTGCAAGTCAGAGATTGCTTTTAGAAAAAGGTGATGTAGATATAGCGCGAGATCTCTCTTCCGAAGATATTTTAGATATTGAAAAAAAGGGGGGGCCTATAAAAATTGTCCGTATTTTGCGGCCGCAATCTGTTTATTTGTCGTTAAATAATAGAAATACAGCCTTATCCCATGAAAAAGTTAGGTTGGCTTTGCGTTATCTCGTTGATTATGACACTCTTGGAAAAACGGTTTTAAAGGGTATCGCAGTTCCTCGTGCAAGTTATATGCCTTTGGGTATCCCCGGCGCTTTGGATGAGAAAGAAGGAATGCCGTTTAGTTTGAATTTGCAAAAGGCAAAACAGCTGATAACTGAGGCAGGTTATTCGAGTGGCTTTAAAGCTAACCTTTTAATTGGTAGTCTTTCCTATATGTCCTCTGTTGCTCAATCTATTCAAGAAAATGCGCGTAAAATTGGAATTGAACTGACAATTGAAAAAATGGCCCAGGCTCAATTGTTAAGTCGTGTTCGTAGTGGACATTATGATATGGCTATTATGAGTTGGGGATCTTCTGATCCTGATGGGCATCCTTCTTCCTTACATAGTGCTTTTAATCCTGATCCAACCTTTACTCAAAAGCCTGGTATGTATTTGGCTTTACGAGCTGGTTATTATGATAAAAAGGTCAATAAAATGGTGATGGATGCTTGGTTTGAAAAAGATCAGAATAAGCGTCTCGCATTGTATCGGGATTTACAGTATTATATGCTTGATCATGGTCCTATGGCTTACTTATTTCAGACATATTACACCGTTGGTATGAGACCAGAGGTGAAAAAATGGGTTTGGAATAGTTTTAGGCTTTACTACAATGAAACGGAAAAATAGATGCAATCTTGTTACGATAAAGGTTGTATATAATGCCCGATAAGGGAATATCTGATTATATAAATCAAGGAGTTAGCTTTATGTTTTGTCGCTATGGAAGGGGAGGTAATGATTTCACCAATTTCGGAAGTTGAAAGTGCAGTATCACAGAAGCAGAAAAATCTGTTATGGGATTTTTTTTTCAATGGATTAAAGCTACTTATTTCAGTTTTTATGACGTTGCTTGGTTTGGTAACGATTACTTTTTTTATTGGTCGTATTCTTCCATTAGATCCCATTCTTGCCATTCTTGGTGATAATGTTAGTCAGGAAGCTTATGATATAATGTACCATAAATTGGGCTTTGATCAGCCATTAATTGTCCAATATGGTAGTTATGTTAAACATATTTTTATGCTTGACTTTGGTGATGCTTTGACTTCTGGGCGCTCTGTTTTAGAGGATATTGCACGTGTATTTCCTGCGACGTTAGAGCTTGCGACAGTTGCTATTCTTATCGGTACGAGTTTTGGTATTCCATTTGGTGTTTTTGCAGCGATGTATCGCAATTCATTTATTGATTATTTTGTTCGTATTTTTACACTGCTGAGTTATTCAACGCCAACCTTTTGGCTTGGATTGATGGCACTATTTGTATTTTACGCTAAGCTTAGTTGGATTGGCGGTCCAGGGCGTATTGATTTTATATATGAATATTCCTTTGAACCAAAAACAGGCTTTTTTCTTTGGGATACCGCTACGCAAGGGCAATGGGAAGCATTTGGTAATGTTTTTAGCCATATCATCATGCCAGCTTTAATCCTTGCTTTCGGTGCGATGGCTTATATTAGTCGTATGACTCGTGGGTTTATGATTGAACAGTTGAATCAGGAATATATCATTACTGCGCGCGTTAAAGGATTGTCGTGGGCAAGAACAGTTTGGGGCCATGCTTTTCGTAATGCGCTTGTTCAGATTATTACTGTGGTTGCACTTTCTTATGCCTTTTTATTAGAAGGTGCTGTGTTGACGGAGACAGTTTTTGCTTGGCCAGGCTTTGGTCGCTATTTGACCAATGCGCTTTTGGCAGGAGATATGAACGCGGTTGTAGGGTGTACGCTGCTTGTGGGATGCTTCTTTGTTGCTATTAATCTATTTTCTGATTTACTTTATCGCATTTTTGACCCAAGGACACGTTGAATATGACAACGACTCATCACAATAAACCGCATTCGGTGTCTTTTTTGAGACATTGGTTAAGTGGATCTGTTCCACAGTCAGTAACGCAGGCAAATATACAAAAAATTTATCACAAATTGGTCAGGTTTTCTCGTAATCTTTCTGCCTTATTGGGCATAGCTATTATTTTTATTGTTGTTTTATGTGCAATTTTTGCCCCTTGGATTGCTACGCATGACGTTGTCAGTAATGATCTTGCTCATCGATTGCAGCCACCATCTATAATGCATTACTTTGGAACGGATGAATTAGGGCGTGATATCTTTAGTCGCTTAATTTTTGGAGCGCGTATCACTCTTTATATCGTTTTTTTAACTACAGTGATTGTTGGGCCGATAGGGCTTATTGTTGGGACTGTTTCTGGTTATGTTGGGGGATGGGTTGATACTGTTTGTATGCGTATTGTTGATATTTTCCTTGCGTTTCCCAGTTTAATTTTAGCACTTACTTTTTCAGCAGCTTTAGGACCAGGTATTGAAAATGCTGCAATTGCAATTTCAATTGCAGCGTGGCCGCCGATAGCACGTTTAGCGCGTGCTGAAACTTTGACAATACGATCTTTTGACTATGTTTCAGCAGTTTATTTACAAGGAGCATCTGCTTGGCGTATTATTTTATTACATATCATGCCGATGTGCATTCCTTCTGTGATTGTCTGGTTAACATTAAATATGTCTGCAATTATTTTGACAGCTGCTGGTCTTGGTTTTTTAGGTCTAGGTGCTCAACCACCAACTCCTGAATGGGGTGTCATGCTTTCAACCGGTCGTGAATTTATGATGACAAGTTGGTGGTTAGCAGCAATACCAGGTTGTGCAATATTATTTACAAGCCTTGGTTTTAACCTTTTAGGTGATGGGCTTCGTGATATATTGGACCCGCGTAATGGATAAAAAATTATTAGAGATAAAAGATTTATGTGTTTCTTTTCCTACACCGCGTGGGATTTCAGAGGCTGTGCGTGGTATTAGTTTTTCTGTAGGAAAAGAAAAAATCGGAATAGTTGGAGAGTCTGGGTCTGGAAAATCAATGACTGGGCGGGCGATTTTAAAATTGAATCCGAGATCAGCAATCGTTACAGCCCAGAAAATGCGCTTCAGTGGTATAGATTTGTTGGCAGCACCTGAATCTCAAATGCGCACCATTCGAGGAAGACGTATTTCGATGATTTTGCAAGATCCGAAATATTCACTTAATCCATTGGTGCGGATTGGTGATCAAGTTATGGAAGCTTACCGTATTCATTATCGTGTTTCAAAGGTGGAGGCGCGGGAAAAGACAATTTCTATGTTGGAATCTGTACATATTCGTAATCCTGAGCATGTGATGCGGTTATTTCCTCATGAAATCTCAGGAGGTATGGGGCAGCGTGTAATGATTGCGATGATGCTCATTCCTAAACCTGATTTAATTATTGCCGATGAGCCAACATCTGCGCTTGATATTACAGTAAGACGCCAAGTTTTAACAGTGTTGGATGAGCTCGTGACTAAGTCTGGAACGGGGCTTATTTTTATTAGTCATGATTTGAATATGATTTCTGATTTTTGTGATCGTGTTTTGGTTATGTATGCTGGTCGTATATTAGAAGAATTGCCAGCATCTGATTTGTCGCATGCTTGTCATCCTTATACTAAGGCTCTTCTGGCTAGTTTGCCACGGCTTGATAATTCTGTTGATGTTTTGGCTGTTCCTGAGCGTGATCCTGATTGGTTACATGATTCTACGATTGTGAATGGTGTTAAAGGAATTTCCCATGATCAATTATGAGAATATACTTGATGTTTCTAATTTATCTGTCACCTTTGGGGATAGGCAAAAGGCAGTGACAGTTGTTAAAAATGTCAACTTTCATATTAAACGTGGTGAAGCTTATGGTTTGATTGGTGAATCAGGATGTGGAAAATCAACTATTTTGAATACATTGGTTGGGCTTATTTCAGATTATAGTGGGCGGGTCATTTTTGATGGAAAAGAAGTGGCACAAACAAGAAATAAGAATTTTCTACGTCGTATTCAAATGGTTTTTCAAGATCCTTATGCTTCACTTCATCCGAGAAAAATGGTTCATACTGTCCTTTTTGAATCTCTCAAAATTCATGGTATGGATAATCAAAAAGAGCGAGTGCATGATGCTTTAAATTCCGTTGGTTTAGATTCTTCATTTCTTTATCGTTATCCGCATGAGTTATCTGGAGGACAACGTCAGCGTATTGCTCTTGCACGTGCCTTAATTATAGAGCCAGAGGTTTTGTTACTTGATGAACCTACATCTGCATTGGATGTGTCGGTACAAGCTGAAATTTTAAATTTGTTGAAGTCGTTACGAGAGGAAAAAAAGCTCACTTATTTGATGGTATCCCACGATCTTGCTGTTGTTGCACACATCTGTGAACGTGTTGGCATTATGCATAAAGGAATTATTTTAGAAGAACTTAGCAATGATGATTTGCGTAATTTACGTGCACAGCATGATTATACAAAGATGTTTTTTGAAGCAAGTATTGAGCCGATTGTTCATAGGGAATAAAGAGCGTGATAGGTTTTATATAAGAGAAAAGGTATTTTTATCCTTATATTGTAGGATTTTGTCACTATAAGTTTTCTGAGAGAATTTTTTAGTTATAATATTTTAATCTTATTAGATGTAACCCATTATAAACATACAAGTTCCTTATAAAGTATATGATTTTTTTTTTGATATTGTTGCACTGTTTTTATTCTTAAAAGAGAAAGCGATTCTTTGTAAGAAAACAGATTTTATCACATAAAAGGATAGCACATTGCGCTACCCTTTTGATTTTGCACGGGGAATAGCACACGCTTTTGGTCGTGCCTTTGAAGCCGTCATGCGCTTTTTTGGTGCCGATACCACCACCATTACGCATTGGAAAAACATTATCACTGCCGCTTTTGATTTGTCTGAACATTGGCAAAAGTTCAAATCGAAGAGCAAAGCCGGTCCAGATGCTTCGTTGGGTCAATGATACGACCTATAGTGTTATTCTCCATGGACCCGTGGTGATCACCAGTATCAGTAAAGACCACGACTATATCAGCCGCTCTGGTCAATCACAGTGCATCCGCTATTCCATCAGTCTTTTACCCTTTTTCGATGGGGGCAAACCCCGAGGGTATATGCAATGAAGATACCAGAAAAGCACGTTATTGTAGAGTTAGAGGATATGAGCTTAGACCTCATCTGCTTTCACCATGTCATGGCTGTTTTAGGAAATCGTTCTCAAGTTGGGGCACTGAACGGTTATTGTGAAGCCACACTGAAAGCCAATCCAGAGATAGCCAAATATGGTGTACTTTTGCCGCGGGGCTTGAAGATCATTTTGCCTGAATTTGTGTTGTCTAATCCTAAAGGCATGGTGAAGCGGTTATGGGATTAATGCGTACACACCCCTTTATTGTGGTCAAGGTGGGAGACAAACCTGTTCATGAGGTTTTTTACCAGCGTCTTTTAACCGCAACCATTACGGACCATGCCGGTAATGAAGCCGATACATTTGAAGCAGAATTTGACGATAGTGGCAATGATTTAGAAGTTCCACAGAGCAACAGCGCGCTGCAGGTTCTCTTTGGCTATGAGAACAGCATCAGTGCTTTTATGGGGCGTTTTGTTGTGGAGTCGGTTGTAAGTTCAGGTAGCCGTGATGGAGAGATTTTGCGGCTTTGTGGCAAAAGCGCCTCGATGCGTCAAGAGCTCAAAGAACAGGCGAGTGAGCATTTTGATCACAAAACTGTTGGTGAGATTGTTGAAACCTTAGCCAAACGCCATGGTTATCAAGCAAAGGTCAGTCCACAGTTTAGCAAACAACCTTTGCCTTATGTGATTCGTACAGATCAATCGGCTGTTGATTTTTTAACCCGCCTTGCCGACCGCATGCGGGCGCGTTTTTTGATCAAGGACAATAAGTTTTTATTTTTAAGCGGAGAGAATTTACCAGCCCTCGACATTCATAAACATGACTGTTCCAGCTGGGAATTTACCCTCGAGCCACGTACGCAATATGGCACCATTGAAGTTTCTTATTTTGATCGCTCAAAAGGGCAGCAATGCCAAGTCAAGCATCAGACAGGTTTTAGCGGTCCCGTGCGGCGTCTGCGCACTTGTTACACCAGCAAGGAAGAGGCGCTAGCAGCGGCGGTCTCAGAATCAGACCGACTTTGTCGTGCTGTGGGCAGTGGTTCTTTGACCCTTGCGGGGCGACCAGAAATCATGGCCGACCAGCCTCTTTTATTGCAAGGGTTTCGTAGCGAAATCAATGGTCCATGGAAAGCTTCCACTGTCACCCACTGCTATGAAAAACAAAGCGGTTACACAACAGAAATCAGCCTCGAAGCTCCAAACAAGGGAAAAGAAAGCAACAAAGAATAGAGGCTGGGCTGGTTGCCCAGCCAACGGGGATAGTTTAGCGACAAACCCGTCCGATGCAAGATAACACAACATCGCAGCCACTTCTTATCACTTAAAGCAATGAGAAGATGGCTAATATAGATGAAAGAGTGTTAAAAAATTATGGATACACTTTGTAAAGAAACATTAAAATCTGTTGATCCTACGGAACCAGCTGCTGCTTATGTTGGTGGCAAAATCAAGTTGGCAAAAACCATTATCAAAATCATTGAAGGCATTCCCCATCGCACTTATGCTGAGCCTTTTGTTGGAATGGGGGGAATATTCTTCAGGAGGAAATTGATTCCCTTATATGAAGTCATCAATGACCGCTCAGGTGATGTGGTGAATTTTTTTCGGGTGTTGCAACGCCATTATCACCCTTTTATGGATCTGTTGGAGTTCCAGATAAGCAGCCGTGAGACGTTTCAGCGTTTCGCTCTACAAGATCCAAAGACCCTGACAGATTTAGAGCGGGCTTTGCGGTTTTTATATCTCCAGCGGTTGAGTTTTGCTGGGCAGGTGGCTAAACGAACATTTGGCGTTGATCCTAATCGTGGTGCACGGTTTAACAGTTTCAAACTTGAAGGCTTATTAAAGCTTATATACCGCCGCTTAGCGGGTGTGACCATTGAACATTTAGACTGGTCTGAGTTTATCAGGCGCTATGACCGGCCGACCACTTTGTTTTACCTTGATCCGCCTTATTTTGGTGTTGAGGATTACTACGGAAAGGATTTGTTTAAGCGGGAGAATTATCAGACGATGTCCACACTGCTTGCACAATTAAAGGGGAAGTTTCTTCTCTCTCTCAATGATGTGCCTGAGATCCGAAAAACCTTTAGCCAATTTAAGATAAAAGAGGTGAATACATCCTATACATGTGGTTCAAATAATCCGACTGCGGCTCGAGAGCTCATCATCTCAAATTGCGACTTTTAGGATGAAGAGAAAAGATGCATTAAAGGGTCTTTAAATAACCTTTGAAAGACCTTTGAAGACCCTTTGAGAACCCCTTAAAAATCTTTTGAAAAAAATAAATTGGTACAAAACCTAGTGTCAAAATATACAAAACCTGCTGGCAAGCTACAAAGCTACAACAACAAAACCCGATGACAAGCTACAGTAATGGTAGCGGAGGAGGGATTCGAACCCCCGACACAAGGATTATGATTCCTCTGCTCTAACCTACTGAGCTACTCCGCCAAAATAAAAATACGATTACAACTCATCCTCTCTCATCTTCTGCGGATATAAGAGGTAGAATAGTAAGATGTCAAGCATCGTTTTTAAGCTTTTCTCTTGTCATTCTATTTTATCCTCGATATGGAATATAGAGAAGTATAGTTATTCACATAATTAATAAGGTAAGGCATAAAAATGACGCTACGTGTAGCGGTTTTAGGCTGCGGTTATTGGGGTAAAAATCATATACGAACACTCCAGAGTTTTGGAGTTTTAGCAGCAGTTTCTGATGTTGATGCTGATCGTGCTGCAAGCTTTGCAAACATGTATGGTGTTAATGTTATTGCGCCTGACGATCTTTTTACTCATAAAGATATTGATGCATTGGTATTGGCATTGCCTCCGCAATTTCATACAGAAAATGTTCTGCGTGCTGTTAAAAATGGTAAAGATGTCTTAGTTGAAAAACCAATAGCCTTGAATATTTCTGATGCTGAACGTCAAGTGCAGGCTGCTGGTGAACATGGACGTATTTTTATGGTGGGACATATTTTGCGATTTCACCCTGCTTTTGAGAAAATGTGTGAATTGGTAGCAAAGGGAGAATTGGGGGATGTGCGTTATATTTATTCTCATCGATTAGGCTTCGGAAAATTTCATACACAAAGCGATGCTTTGTGGGATCTTGCTCCTCATGATCTCTCAATGATTTTGGCTTTGACAGGTTGTGAACCTTCTGAAGTTCGCGGAGAGGGGGCCACTGTAGTTGATAAACTTTCTGATTTTGCACATGTTCATATGGTATTTCCAAATGGTGTAAAGAGTCATCTTTTTGCTTCACGTCTTAGTCATTATCGTGAAAGGCGTTTAACAGTTGTTGGTACAAATGCTATGCTTGTTTTTGATGATATGGAACCGTGGAGCCGCAAATTAGCGTTGCATCGTTTTTCTGTTTGGAAAGAAAATAAAGAATGGGCTTTTAATTCTGACGAACCAGATTATATAAATATCTGTGAAGAGCTGCCACTTACTAATGAATTACAGCATTTTCTTCATTGTATTGAGACACGTGGATTACCCCGTACAGGTGGTAAGGAAGCGGTTGCTGTTCTACGGATTTTAACTGCTGCTCATATCAATTATCATGGATAAAATAGATTTAAGTAGTATTTTTGCATTATTGTGATGATTAATGGAGTTAATATGCAATTCATCGACCTTAAAATGCAGCGTGCACGTATTGAAGATAAAATTAATTCTGCAATTGCACGTGTGGTCGCGAGTGGTCAATATATTTTGGGGCCGGAAGTAACAGAGTTTGAAGAGCGATTGGCAAATTATCTTGGCGTGAAACATGTGGTTGCGTGTGCCAATGGAACTGATGCTTTGAAGATGCCCCTCATGGCTAAAAATATTGGTCTAGGTGATGCTGTTTTTTGTCCTAGCTTCACTTTTTCTGCAACTGCTGAGGTTGTTGCGTTGGTGGGGGCTGAACCTGTTTTTGTTGATGTTTTGCCCGATACATTCAATATTGATGTTGAAAAACTTTGTGAAGCAATCAAAATGATTAAAAAAGAGGGGCGTCTTAAAGCAAAGGCAATTATTCCTGTTGATTTATTTGGGCTTCCTGCTGATTATGCGCAAATTGCTCGAGTAGCGCGAGAGGAAAATCTTTTCGTTATCGAAGATGCTGCGCAATCGATGGGGGGAAGAAGCGGTAATACTATGTGCGGAGCTTTTGGCAATGTGGCTGCAACAAGTTTTTATCCCGCAAAACCATTGGGGTGTTATGGCGATGGTGGCGCCATGATGACCAATGATGATGATTTGGCAAAGCTTTTGCGTTCTATCCTGTTTCATGGGAAAGGTGAAACACAATATGACAATGTGCGGATCGGTATGAATTCGCGTCTCGATACTCTTCAAGCTGCAATTTTGTTAGAAAAACTTGTTATCTTTGAAGAGGAGATGGAAAAGCGTGTGGCGATTGCTCAACGTTATTTTGATGGTCTGAAAGATATTATAATAGTTCCAGAAATGAGAGAGAATATTCGTTGTTCCTATGCACAATATACCATTAAGGTGGAAGAACGTGATAAATTAAAGGATTATTTACAGAAAAACTCTATTCCTACGATGATTTATTACAAAACTCCATTACATCAACAGCCTGCTTATAAGCACTTTTCTTATGTTAAAGATTCTCTTTCTGTCTCTGAGTCTTTAGGAAACAGTGTTTTAAGTTTACCAATGCATCCTTATTTGACGCAAAGTGATCAGAATACGATTATCCAGAAAATAAGAGATTTTTATCATTCTTAAGAGAATGCTTTTATTTTGAGAAAGCTTTTAGCTATAATGGCGCACAATGTTGGAATAAGATTTTGAAGGTATTTTGAGAGATTGTTCTTAAAAAGAAAGTAAAAATTGTACGAGGTTGTTTGTTGTAGAGTAATGTTTATATAAAGAGATCATATCTTAGTTTTCTTTTCTCCATATGATAATAAAGTGTTGTATTATGTAAAATTCAGTCAACATAAATGCGGTTGATTAAGATATTCATGCTGAGTTAGTGTAAAGATCTCTACCGAGAGGGTGTTGTTTTTTTGCTGTTAGCTATTTTTTGGCGAATACAGGATGCAAGATCGTTATCGTCTTTAGAATTTTGGATCAATGTATTGATGGGAGATGTTTCACCCTCTTGGAGTGCTATTTGAGCAGCTAATGTTGCTGCGAGTTCTTTTGTTTCTTCACGTAGCTTATCTATAAGTTGTTGATTAGCAGCGCTATCAAGCTCATTACTTTGAATCTCTTTTAAACGTTGCTGATAGTGTGCAATTTTTTTACGCATAGTTTTGATTTCCATAATAAAAGTATTTTTTGTAAGAGTATTTTGTTTTTTTTCTATTGTTTCTTTTTCATGGGAAGAAGAGGCTGATTGTGTGGGAAGAAGTAAGCGATAAAGCTGTTCCGTTGCTTGGCCTAATTGCATTTTCTGTTGGGCGTATTTTTTTTGCAAAGATTTATATTTTTGTTCGTTGCGCACTAATTCCACTGCATGTTGGGCACAGAGAAAATCGTAGTTTGCTTGTATTTCAATATGCGATAATGGAATTTGTGCAGAAACAAACTTCTGTGCAAGGTGAAGGGCTCTGCGCCAAATAAGGGGAGAAAAAAGTACCAGCAACCAAGAAGTAGAGGCAACTCCAAGAATAAAAAAAAGCAATGATTGGATAAGCATAATTCCCCTTTTCTGTAACTATTTAAAATGGGTTCCATGTTGGTTTGGATGTTAATTTTAAATATCCTATGTTAATGCCAAGACGTGCTCCAATTCCTGTTCGTATTGGAATTAACAAGACATTATCGCGTTTGAGTACGTGAAAACCAATACCTGCAATTAAATAGGCCGATCCTGAAATACCGCCATAGCGTCCCCATAAATTATTTACGTTATTGAGATCATAAACTAGGATCATTAAACGGGAGCCTTGACCACCTAAATCCCATCCCACAGAGGGACCTTGCCAGAAAACTTTACGCTGACCATAGCTTTTGGTAAAAATTTGCCCTTCACCATAGGTTAATCCTGCAAAAAAGGCGCCAGAAGCTTCTTCCCCTAAAATATAGGCATTTGGATGACCATATCGCGAAAAAATATTTTTAATTGCTATTGCTACACCGCTGGCAGTTTTCCCGAAAAAAGTATGACCAGAATCAATGATTTCCTGTAATGAATAATGAGGTTCGTGTTGATCCATTGGTTGATACTGAGCATGAGCAGCGCTTACTGTTATAAATAAAAGGAAGATTAAAGTTATGATACTTTTGTACCAACGCACCAGAAGAGAGAGAGCCATGGAGTTTTTCCTTTTAGAGTTACACATAAAGAGGATCATATTAGGTTTTTCATGTGATTGAAATAAAAAATAAGTCGTAAGGTTATTGAAAGGTTATTGAAATTCTTTAATTTATTTCTAAAAAAATAATGTTTTTGTTAAGTATGCATTGGATGTTAAGAGTTTTGCTTTAGAATGAATTTTGTTTTTCAATTTAGGAGTTTTCAGTCATTATGACATTAGCTGTTTCTTTGAAGTCTATTGATCTTGCTGCTTTACTTTGTAGTCGTATTTGCCATGATTTGATTTCTCCTATTGGTGCTATTCAAAATGCAATGGAGCTTTATGACGAGGGAGGGGCTGATGAAGATGCGCTGCAATTGGTGCGCTGGTCTGTTGCAAGTGCTTCTGCGCGTCTACAGTTTGCCCGATTGGCTTTTGGCTTTGCAGGAGCCAGTGGGGCGCAAATAGATACGTCTAATGCTGAGCAGGTTGCTCAACAATATATGAAAGAGGAAAAAGCAACTTTAAAATGGCAAGCTCCTGCTTTTATTTTGCCAAAAAATGAAGTGAAACTTTTGCTTAATTTGTTATTGATTGCAAACGCAACAGTGTCTCGTGGTGGTGAAATCATTGTTATGATTTCACAAGAAGAGGGCAGACGTTCTTTTCAATTTGAGATTTGCGGTAAAACTCTGCGTATTCCTCCTCATTTTATTGCTTTATATAATGGAGAAATTCAAGAAGAACCTATTGATGCCCATGTCATTCAATTTTATTACACAATGTTACTTGCTGAAATGGAAGATATGAAAATAAATATTATAAATGAAGCTGATAATCGTATTATTTTAGAAAGTACAAAGAATCTTTAATAAAGCTGTTTAAGCCATATCGAAAAAAGATAATTTGATTATGCTTGTAAGGTAAGTTTTCCCCGCATGTGGCGATAGTATATCACAAAACAGTAATATTGAGGCCTCTTAAACTATAACACTCTTATCTATAAAAGAGATTTTTTGGGGAACTCCTTTTATGGTAACAAAAAAAATCTCGGCCCGCTATATTCCGAGATTTTATAATGTGCATTGATTTTATAATATGCATTTTTATTGCTTAAGCGGTTTTACGTATGTTCTCTTCAACTGGATCACGCAATACGTAACCACGTCCCCAAACTGTGTCAATGTAGTTTACGTTAGAAGATATTGCTTCTAATTTTTTCCGCAGTTTACAGATAAAAACATCAATAATTTTTAGTTCTGGTTCATCCATACCACCGTAGAGATGATTGAGAAACATTTCCTTGGTGAGTGTAGTGCCTTTGCGTAGAGATAGAAGTTCTAGCATCTGATATTCTTTTCCAGTCAAATGGACAGGATGACCAGCAACTTCAACTGTTTTTGCATCAAGGTTAACGGTGAGATCTCCGGTAACAATGATTGATTGTGCATGGCCTTTAGAGCGACGAACAACCGCGTGAATACGTGCGATTAATTCATCCTTATGGAAAGGCTTTGTCATATAATCATCAGCACCAAAGCCAAAACCACGTACTTTGTCTTCAACGGCACCCATTCCGGAAAGAATAAGGACCGGAGTTTTGATTTTTGCTAATCTTAGGGTCCGTAGGACATCATAGCCTGACATGTCAGGAAGATTTAAATCCAGCAAAATGATATCATAATCATAAAGCTTCCCTAAATCGACTCCTTCTTCACCTAGATCAGTGATATAAACATTAAAATTCTCTGACTTTAGCATTAACTCAATGCTTTGAGTCATTGCCTTATCATCTTCAATTAATAATACGCGCATTTTAGATCCCTCACTTTGCTCCTCTTGAATCAAATGGAGCTCCTTTTTATAAGCAGATCGAACCACTGCTGATAAAAAACAATTCATGAAACTAAACACTTATAGCAAAAGTGCTTATGAACATTTCAGTAGTACGCGCAACAATCACCACTGAATCCCCCACTATCTATGATAGTGGTTAACAAAATATTTTTATTTTTGAAAGAGGTTAACAAAATTATTTTAGAAAACTCGCATGTTTTTCCACTTGATGAAAAATACAATGCTTTTTTACTCATTTTTCACTTTAGAAAAAATCTTGTAACAGACTTTTTCAAATTCCTTTTTTACAATTTTAGTATTTATTTACCGAGCTTTAAATATCTTTATTTTATAGTGGAAATGAAAAGCAAAGAAATGGTTATTGTTCTTAAAGCAGGTTATGTCCGCAAATGCTTTAAGAAAGGGAAAAAGATAATTTCAGTGGTTTATTTTTGTCAAAAAATAGTAGCTAAAGATATGTATAAGTGTGCGAATGCGCATGTTTTATTGGCGCAATCAAGGAGTAGTGAGTATGAAGCAACGTAAAAATATGGTGCGATTGAAGATGTTCCAAGTGCGGGGGAAGCGTCGTGAGATTGCACAGCTTGAGATGATGATCACAGAATTTGAGCGAATGGTATTAGAGCTGGAAGCACAAATTATTAATGAAGAACGTAAATCTGGAAACAGTGATATTCATCATTTTGCTTATTCCGCTTTTGCTCGTGCAATGCGGCAAAGGCGCGATAATCTTGCAAACTCAATTCGTGATTTACAGCTTCAAAAAACAAATGCTGAAATTGCTTTACGTGAGGTCGATGCCGAATTGCAACGTATACAAATTCTTGAGGCACGGGAAAATGAAACTGTAGTAAACGATGGTCATATTATGATTCATTCTAGCTCAATGACTGGATAATAAAAGTCGAAGTTTAAAGAATGATTCTTTAAGTCAATTATGTACTGAAAGCAAAAAAGCAGCCAAATCACATAAAAAATTTGGCTGTTTTACTAAGAGCATTTTGCAATGGCTATTAATGCCTGTAGCGTTGAATTCTTGTTGTCCGTAATCCCGCTAAGCCGTGTTCATCAATTAAACTTTGCCATGAAAGAAATTCTTCAACGGTCAAAGTATAGCGTTGACATGCTTCATCAAGGCTTAACAATCCGCCTCTGACAGCCGCAACAACTTCTGCTTTGCGGCGAATTACCCAACGCCTTGTTGTTTTTGGTGGTAGGTCGGCGATTGTGAGTGGACTTCCATCTGGCCCAATAACATATTTCATTTGTGTTTTTGTTAAATCAGTCATTCTATTCTCTAATTTAGGCAAGGACGTGATTCGTTTGTAAAACATGAAATTTAAAAAAAAGCTAAATGCATTAAATAAAAGGTTAATAAAGTAAAGCTGATATATAAAAATATGGCATAAAATATGTTAAATAATCTATCATACTACTTTTATCTTTGTTAAATTAAAAGGATTTTCATTATGCCTTATTTTCACCATTCTTTTTGCGTTTGCAGTTTCTTCGTAGAAAGTGATGCCACGATTGGTTGTGCAAAGTATAAAAAAACAATATAAAGTGGTCATGAATAGTGTGCATAAGAATATTAGCCAAAATCAATGGGTGTAGATTAAATAGAGAATGAATATATGTTTTTGAATAGTCTTGACTTGCCAGGACGGCCTGAAAATTCTCGTATTGTTGTTGCAATGTCGGGGGGTGTTGATTCATCTGTTGTTGCGGGTCTTCTGAAAAAAGAGGGCTATGATGTTGTTGGAATTACATTGCAACTGTATGATCATGGTGCTGCAACTCATCGTGTAGGAGCATGTTGTGCTGGACAAGATATTGAAGATGCACGTCGTGTAGCAGAAACATTGGGGATACCTCATTATGTGCTTGATTATGAAAAACGTTTTCGTGAAGCTGTAATTGATCCTTTTGCAGAAAGTTATGCGCATGGAGAAACGCCTGTGCCATGTGTGGCCTGTAATCAGACTGTCAAGTTTGCTGATCTATTAGCAACTGCACGTGAATTAGGCGCGGATGCTTTGGCAACAGGCCATTATATTCGTAGTCGTTTTCACGGTGCTCATCGGGCACTCTTTCGTCCTCTTGATGCTGATCGTGATCAGAGCTATTTCCTTTTTGCAACGACACAAGAACAGATTGATTATTTGCGTTTTCCATTAGGGGATCTTTCAAAAGCACGTGTTCGTGAAATAGCAGCAGAAATGGGCTTTGTTGTTGCCAATAAACACGACAGTCAGGATATTTGTTTTGTTCCACAAGGGAAATATTCTGATGTGATCACAAAACTGCGTCCAGAAGCTGCTAATCCTGGAGTTATTGTGCATATTGATGGACAGGTTTTAGGAAAACATTCGGGAATTGTTAATTATACTGTTGGACAGCGTCGTGGTATTGGTGTTGCAACTGGTGAAGCGCTTTACGTGGTTTATCTCGATGTGGAAAACGCACGTGTTATTGTCGGTCCGCGTGAAATGTTGGAAACACATAAGCTTTTTTTACGGGATGTGAATTGGCTTGGTGATGAACACTTGGATAATTTTCCCTCTGAGGGTGTTGAGGTAGCTGTAAAAGTTCGTTCAACACGTCCTCCTCATCTTGCTCGCTTGCATTATAAAGAAGGGAATTTTTCTGTTGATTTATTGGAACACGAAAATGGTGTGGCACCAGGACAAGCCTGTGTTCTCTATGATGGAAATGGTGATGGAGCACGTATTCTTGGGGGAGGTTTTGTTACCCATTCCGAACGGGCTGCTGGTACGGAGGTTATGTTGAAACGCATTTTGTGCAATCTAGAAACAAAAACTTCTGTTTCCTCAGAACTTGAAACAGCTACTTCTTCTTATAAATAAAAGAATTACGCTTATGGGAGTTTTTACAGATTAGAATGTTTTCATCTTTCGCCCAGCTGATCAAGATTGGTAAAATATTCGCTGCAAGATTTTTGAAGGAATGAAGATTAAGTTGCTTATGCTTTCGATTTTTATGTTTATGTAGTAATAAACCTACATCATTATTTTTAGCTCTTTATATCGCTACTTTTTCTTATATTAAATAAATTATAAGGGATGCGTTCATTTTTTGTTTAAACGATTTTTGTTTACACGTTCATTCCATCTATGATGTGTAAAAAAATTTTTATGATTCTGGATTAAAGTATTTGAAATAAAATAATCTTACTGTATTGAAGTTTTTTAATATATAAAAAGATGAGTTATTACTATAAATTACACAATTATATATAGAACTTGCAGAATTTTAAGAAGATATTTCGTTACTATCTGCAACAAAAAGGCAAAAAATTCTTTTGAGTGTCACAATGCCAATAATATATTTTTCGCTATCAGTGATGAATTGATGTTTTTGCGTAGAAAATTCTTTTACGGCTAGTGTGATAAGATTTCAAGTATAAATTACTTTTTTATAGAGTGTTATGATATTCGAATGCATACGTGGATTCTACGTTATTTTTTCTAAATAGTTGAATGTTAAATCTTTGCTTTGTTTTCAAGAAAGAGATAAAAAATTATATTATTTTTAAAACCAGTGGTAGAATTTGTATTGACATAATACAACTATTGATATATGTTAAAGGTACCGAGTGCGGTATGACATATTGTTTTCTCGGGAACAGGGGTTTAGGTCCCCGCTATTTCCTAAGCTTCCTGTATGCCCTTATTTTTAAGGGAAAAGAATCTGGGTCCCCAATGCCCAGATTCTTTTTTTTAGGAACAATAGTTTGTATTTTCCCTTTTCTGAAAGTGTTTTATTGTAGCGAATAATATTTTTACAATAGAGGAGTAAAGGCGCAACGCAATACTAATAGGTCTTTGGTGCTGTGTGTAAGGATGGTATCGATATATTGACTGGTTTGATGACTGTAGAAATATTGGGAGATGGTATGTAATTGTATCCTATTTGAGCATAAAAAAATTAAGTGGTTTTTCTTAGACATTTTTTGTTTGAGTGATATCCATGTTATTATATTCATTGCGTTTTATAGTACATAACGATTGCTGGAAATGATAATGGAAGCTGAGGCCTGTTTATTATTTTTGTCGCTTTTTTGAGAGTGGTGCTATATCAGAAATATCAATGATATGATTGAAAATGTTCTTTTGCTTGAGGAAAGAAAAGGGTATGGGGTTATGAATATAAAAATCAATATACAAAGATTAACCCTCTTTTCTATTTTTGTAGCTTGTATCGTTTTTTCTTTGAAATATTGGGCATATCATATCACTGGTTCTGTTGCACTTTATTCTGATACATTGGAATCAATCGTAAATATACTTGCTGCATTGGTCGCATGGTGGGCTGTTAAAATCAGTATGAAGCCAGCAGATCATGATCACCCTTTTGGACATCATAAGGTGGAGTATTTTTCCGCTATTCTTGAAGGGATATTGATAATTATTGCGGCAATTGTCATTTTAAGAGAAGCATGGGCGGCTCTTTCGACCGTTAAATTATTGCCAAAACCTGGAATATGGCTTGTTATTCATCTTATCGCAAGTGTTATAAATTTTATGTGGGGTTGGCTTCTTATGCGGCAGGGAAAGATCTATCGTTCACCGGCTCTTAAGGCTGATGGAGTGCATTTCATCACAGATGTTTTTACTTCACTTGCGATTTTAATTGGTCTGATAGCTGGTTTTATGGGGGGATGGGGTATTTTGGATCCAATTTTAGCAATAATAGTTGCTATCAATATTCTTTTGCAAGGTTGGAAGGTAATTAACAGTGCTGTTCAGGGATTAATGGATGTCGGTGTTGAATTGAATGAAACTATGCGGATTCGTGAACTTATTTCTGCAAATGCACATGGTGCAATTGAAGTACACGACTTGCTTACACGTGTTGCTGGTAGAGTTACTTTTATAGAGTTTCATTTAGTTGTACCTGCTATAATGTCGGTAGGAGAAGCACATCAGATTTGTGATAAAATTGAAGATGTTCTTCAAAAAGAATTTAATAATGTGCGTGTTTCTATTCATGTTGAGCCTGAAGATGAGGCGAAGTTGCCACCAGGTACAACTATGATTCCTTTTATATAAAAAGATTTTTTTCAACTATTTTAAGTACCGAAAAGCATTGTATTTCAAGATAGTGATATCACGCCTATTCACGCATATCAAAAATACAATGGTTGTTTATTATTGATTTTGCTTTTCTTTTGCATTTTGGGGACGACTGTTTTTATAAAATATTTAAAGATTGATTGTTTCAGTGCATGCAATTTCATTTTTTTGATTAATGATATTATAACGTTGTAATTGACAATGCCATTGATGATGTGCACGCTCAATAGCGAATAAGTTAAAGCCTGCAGGTGGTTTTTTATCACCAAAGGCTTGTGATGCCGAAGCAACTCCAACAATGGGAGTTTTCCCCCGTTTTCCTTCAACGGTATTCAATGTGGGTAAATGGGTATGCCCATGTAGAACAAGTTCACAACCATGGCGTTTGATCACGTTTAGAAAACGCTCTATATTCCATAATTTTTTATGCCAAGAGGTTGCATGATGAAAAGGAGGATGATGTATTATGACAACGCGAAAAAGATTGTGCGATGCAGCTTCACTTAAAAGTTCTGACAAGATTTGTGATTGCATTTTGTCAAAATAGCCAGACGCTTGAAAAGGCGGTGTCGCAATAGCAGAAGAAGCACCTATAATGGCTATATTATCACGAATACGTATATAAGGAAAGGAAAGGGCATTTTTTTTAGGGAGGTCACCTTCGATCCAAGGTTTGAAGAGAATGCATGCCTTTTGAAAGGCTCCACGCACATAAGCATCATGATTGCCAAAGGTTAAAGAAATATTTTGAGGCTGTCCTTGGTTGAGCAACCAGCAACGTGCTTGTTCAAATTCTTGATCGAGAGCAAGATTGACAAGATCACCAGAGATTACGAGATGGTCAGGGTTTGTCTTTTTCAAACTATTCATTAAAGTTTCTAAGACATTTGTTGCCAATTGCTTCTTCCGTTTTCTTTGCCAATTAAGATAGCCAGTAAGGCGCTTCCCACAAAGTTCAAATAAGGAAGGTTGGGGCAGAGGTGAAAGATGCACATCTGATATATGAGCAAGATAAAACATAGATGTTAGCATAGCGTTGAAAACAATTTAGGCAATAAAAAAGAATATAAGACAAGCCTGTGTATTTTGAGACAAGAGAAGATTATGAAATGAAAAAACAGTCTTAGAAGATATAAAAAAGCTTTTTGGAGCTTCATGCTTCATTGTTTTTAAATGATAAAAAGAAGATACAATACTACATGTTCTTGTTTTTCTATATGCTATATGCGTTACATTTTTAAATTATAGCAATAAATTCTCAAAATTTTTTAACGGCTTTCACGATACCACATGCTGCTAAAAAGTAAAAGACAAGAGAGGAGGGCAAAGAAACCAGAAAAGATAGGAAAAGAGAAGGTACGGATTAAACGACTTTCCGTTGCTTCCTTCAAAACAATTGAATGTGGAAGGGGAGATATGTGTTCTGCTTGTGATCTAAGCAGTTTAATAGGAGGAATACTAATGCTTTCTTTTCCTTCTTTGTGTAATCGCGTGATATTTCCTCCTGTATGTTTACTGATAGAGGCTAATTTTTCTTTTGTTGAAATTAAGTCAGATAATTCTGGATTGTCAAACACACCTATTGAAGAAAGTATTGTTAGATCGCCATTTTGGATGGTAAATATCCCTATTTCATCAGTTTTAACAGCTGCTGTGAAGACACCTTCTTGTTCTTTTGTGAGAGGAATATTTTCTTTTTTTCCAGAAGGAAAAGTTATTTCAGCTGATTCTGGATGATCTTTAAGTGTTTGGCGACGAATCGTTAAATGATGATGGTTGCTGGTAGCATACAATCTCTCTTCTTCAAGTTCTGGTTCTTTCATAAGCCAATGGGCAACTCGACGATAAAGAGCAGCATATGGACCTCCGCCATCGAAACCTCGTGCCCAAAGCCAACTTTCATCGGAAAGTAACATGCCTACACGTCCTTTACCAACATGAGAAAGAAGTAAAAGTGGTTGTTCATCAGCTCCTTTCATAAGGGTTATGCCTTTGTTTTCATTTTGGATAGCAATTTGCCGTAACCATTGCCCCCACTGAGAAGCTGGATAAGCAGTTGTTGCAAGACCTCTTGTGACAGGATGACGTTTACCTTCTTTCGTTAGTGCAGGACGAAAAGGTTTTTGAATGATAACACCACTGGGAAGTGCGGGTAGAATGCTGATTAAAGGTGTGTTCGCAAGCGAAGATTTTTGGGTAAATTCAGGACCTGTTACCATTAGTAAGGCACCACCTTTTTGTACATATTGGGCGATATAATCATAATAAATTAAGGGGAGTGCAGCAGAGTGTTGGTAGCCATCAAGAATGATGAGATCAAAGCTATCAATTTCTTCAACAAAGAGCTTTGTTGTAGGAAATACGACAAGAGATAATTGGCTTAATGGTGTATTGTCTGCTTTGTGGGGAGGGCGCAAAATAGTAAAATGAACAAGATCAATATTGGAGTCACCTTTTAAAAGATCACGCCATGTACGTTCCCCATTGTAAGGTGCTCCTGAAATAAGAAGGACGCGTAAATTTTCTCTGATTCCTTCAATGGTTGTTATTGCTCGGTTATTTTCAAAGCTTAATTCACCTTTATACATATCGGTTGCAACTTGGATGATATTTTTTTCAGTATGAGTAAGTGTGATTTCCGTTTGAAAAATGATACCGGGTGTAACAGAATAATGTCCAACTTCTTGGCCATCAACACTTACAGTAATATTTGCTTGCGTTGGTAGAGACTCTTGGAACTGGCCTTTATCTTCCACCAAAATGGAAAGCATTTGTGGTTTATTGATAAGGGCAAAACGAGGAGGAGAAATAAATTTGATTTGGCGATCAAATTCACTTGATCGCCCTGTTATCAGAGCATTGATTGGCGCTTTATGGTGGAGATTTGAGAGTGGTGGAATGTCATGCACTTGTCCATCGGTGATCAAAATTGTTCCTGCATAACGAGATTGTGGTATATCAGATATGGCTTGTGTTAAAGCATGAAACAAATTCGTTGAAGGTGCATATTGTGTATCATCAAGTTTTCCAGCATCAATAAAACGTGGTTCAAATTGTGGATAGCGCGCTAACATATTGCTTAATTGTAGACGTGCTTTATCAGTGTCATTTGTTCGTGTTTCAAATGTTTGGCTTTTGCTGCGGTCAATTACAATGCCTACAATGCTTTTGAGTGGTTCACGCTGTTCTTTTATGATCATTGGATTTAGCAAAGCAAGGATCAAAGTACAGAAAGCCAGCAGACGCAATAAAGATCCTTTCCGCTGTGTAATGAAGCTGATTACGATAAAGAAAAGAGATATTCCACTTAAGAGGAAAATCCAAAAGAATGGCAAAAAAGGCTGGAAAGTGATGAATGGTATCATTGCCTTCTTTCTTTTTTAAAGCGTTCTAAAAGTGCAGGAACATGAACTTGGTCAGCTTTATAGTTTCCTGTGAGTACATAGATAACGATATTCAATCCTGCACGAAATGCCCATAGGCGTTGCATCGGATCATTGGGGACAAGCGGGTATTTCCATGTTCCTTTTTCATCTAAAGCCCAAGCACCAGCAAAGTTATTTGCGGTGATAAGGAGTGAACTAACATTATCACCGGAGGCAAGAGAATTTTTGCTTTTTTTATTTATGGATGATGATTCAACCCATAAAGGTGAACCACGATAGAGGCCGGGAAAGTCTGGCATAATATAAAAAGAACGTGAAATAACATGATCAGTTGATGCTGGCTCAATAGTAGAAATATTTAATTCTTTTAAGATGGTGCGTAATTTTTGTGTAGCTGGAGTAGCTGCTCCTTCAAGACTGAAGTTGGTATTTATCTGATCGCGTGTATCAAATAAAATTGTGCCTCCATATTTCATAAAGCTATTTATTTTTTCTAGACTTTTTTGTGTTGGGATCGGACTATTTGCATCAATTGGCCAATAAATGAGAGGATAAAAGGCGAGCTCATCTTTATCGAGATCAAGTGCTATTACCGAACTTGGCGTAAGCATTGTCCGCTCTGCGATAAATTGACTCAAGGCTTCTAGACCACTTTTACTCGTTGTGTCGATTTCATGATTATGGGTTATGACGTAAGCAAGATGCGTAGCGCCCGCGGCTTGTGCTATGATTTCGTCATCATTTTTTGTGTCTTGTGCGTGAACAGTTGGAACATATAAAAATAATGCGGTAAAACCTATTGTAAGAGGAAGAATAAGAAGCATGTTATTTTTCCGATTGAGAAAAAAAGTCCCTCCCATCCATAACATGAGAAAATTGTCAAAAGCGAATAATAAAATAGCTAATCCTAAAAGTGGGCCAATAAGATGTTTTTCTTTTGTATTATAAGATTGAGGCTTTGCTCTTAAAGATGGAGGCAATGGGGATTGCTTTATAAAACGTGATGAATTGTTTAAGAGATTGAGTGCATAAAAATTGTTTTTTACACCATAAAGTCCAGGTGGGGTATGATAAGAAGGAAGAATTGGGTTATGCCCATCAATGACGAGTGGAACAACATAAGGGGGAGGTATTTGTAGCTGTCCATTTGCAGTCATTGTTCGCCAAGGATTTTGCATCGTTGGGCTTTTTTTAATATGTATCTTATCTTCATAGGAACTCAATGTGATGAGTTTTTGCAGAATTTGTGTAAAAAATCCCGAAAGAGGGAGGTTTGACCATGTAGGATCAGGTGCAATATGAATAAAAATAAGTGTGCCTTTGCCATGACCAGCTGCTGTAATAAGGGGGGTTCCATCAGCAAGACTAAGCCATGTTTTTTCAAAAAGATCAAAGCTTGGTTCTGCAAGAATTTGGCGTGAAACAGTGACTTCTTCTGGAAAAGGAAGATCAAGGAAGATACTATTTTTTGCAAAAGGTGCAAGTTTTTGTGGTTTCGTCCAAGACATAATATTTCCAAGTAGGCGTTTTCCAGGACGCAGTGGCACTGGCAATAGACTATCTGGATGTTCTGCTGTACTTAGATTTTCTCCCGCAAAGCGGATGAGTGTTCCTCCTTTAGCAACAAATTCAGAAAGCTTTTTTTCTGCTTCTTGTGACATGTTTACAATGTCACCCATAATAAAAACAGATGGATTTTGTTTGAGCAAATAATCAATATCAGTTGAAAGTTCTCTTCCACCGGCTGTTATAAGCTGTGTGTGGCCTTGTAATGCTTTGATGATGTAATAGAACGGTGAAAGCAAAGGCTGTACTATTTCATTGATATCAGGTGAAAGAAGAGCAACACGGTTCACACGATTATGGCTATCCATTAAGAAAGTAGCAGCAGCATGGGCGTGGTTATCAATTTTTATCCATGCAATATCGTTGCGTAATTCAAGTGGTAAGTTAAAAGGAACAAGAACTGTTTTTTCTCCCTTAAGGAAGTTTTTTGAAAAATGGCCAAGAAGTTGGCTGTTTGAATCATAAAGGCTAAGTGTGATTGGAGTTTCATTATATGTGGTTGCACGGGTAACATATGCTATCATGTTTCCACTGTTATTTTCTATGGCAGTTATGCCAGTGAGATCGGAAATATCAGCTAAATACCATAAGAATGTTTCGGGTTTTAATTGTTCAATGAGAGCAAAAGTTTGCTCATCTTCATTTGTTTGTAATCCATCACTTAAGTAGGCAATATCAAGAGGCTCTCCTTTGTTTATTTCCATTAGTTTTTTCAGAGCGCGCATGCGGTTAACAGGCCACGGGCGTGGCTGTAAATGCGTTAAGTGTGTTTTTATGACTTCTGCGGGTAGGGGGACTACATTGGAGGGATCATTCTCAGCTGTTGCAAGAAGATAAATATTTTTTTTCTGTTTGGCGGCTTGTGTGAGGAGGTTTTCTGCGACCGTGATACGTTTTTTCCATTCTTCTGCAGAGGACCATCCATTATCAATTATGAGTGCGAGTGGTTGAGATTTAGAAAATACAATTGGTTTTTGATTCCATGTGGGACGCGCTAAAGCAATAATAATTAGTGCTGCTATAGTTAATCGTAATAACAACAACCACCAAGGCATATGGTTTGTTGTTTCTTGCTGAGTAGTTGTTTTGGGCAGAAAGAGCAAAGGAGGAAAGAGCTCTTGACGTGGAGAGAGGGGGGTACTCCGCAACAACCACCAAATAACTGGTAAGGATAAAAGTCCTAATAAAAGCAGGGGAGCAGAAAAACTCAAGGTGACCTCCTGGTATAAGATGAAGATTCACCCATTTTTTTTGCAAGCTGCAAAATGATTTCTGTTAAAGGTTGATCAGTTGTGCTTACGTGATAGCTCCATCCTTGGCGTGCACAAAAATTTATCAATTTTTGTCGTCTTGCTTGATACAGTTTGCAATAATGTTCACGAAGATCTTCTGCTTTTCCGAAAACGCGTTTTTCTTTCGTTTCAGGATCAAAAAATTCTGTACGACCTTTGTAGGGAAAAATTTCTTCTGCGGGATCAGCAACTTCAATTAAATGAGCAGTGACCTGCTTTGTAGATAAAACAGTTAAATGTTGGATGGTCTTTTCAGGATGGTCAAGAAAATCACTCATTATAACGGCATGTGAAAATCGCGTAATTGTTGAAAAATCTGGAAATAGATTTTCATTTTGATGATTTCCCAACGCCAGAGCCATGCGTTCTATGGCATTGGATGTCATCGTGGGGGGTATTAAATTGGGGATAGCAATACGTTCACCGCTACGTGTAAGAAGTATTGCTAATGCTAAGGAAAGAGTGATCGCATAATTGCCTTTAGAATTTTTGGAAAAGCGTGAACAATAATGCATCGATTTACTCTGATCAGGCCAAAGCCAAACTGTCTGTGTCATTTCCCATTCGTGTTCACGTAAATAGGTGTGTTCATCCCGTGCTGAACGTCGCCAGTCAATACGTGTAATAGATTCTCCTTCAACATACGGGCGAAATTGCCAGAAATTTTCTCCATTCCCGTGTTTGCGCCGTTTATGCCATCCGGTTAACAGCGTATTGGCTATACGGTGCGCTTGTAAAAGAAGATACGGCATATTGGCAACATCTCTGTGTAGCTTGGTGGCGAGTGATAGTGGAGGTTTGTTTGAAACTTTTTTGCCAATGGCCATTAGAGGGAGTCTTTCACAAGATTATTGATAACATCTTTGATGGTTATGCCTTCAGCATGTGCAGAAAAATTGAGTGCCATGCGGTGCTGTAATACAGGGTGAGCCAATGCTTCAATATCATCGAGTGAGGGTGCTAAACGTCCATAATAAAGAGCGCGGGCACGAGCGCAAAGTGAAAGTGCTTGTGAGGCTCGAGGACCAGGTCCCCAAGCGACATAAGAATTTGCAAGGTTATTGTTTTTATGGGGACGGGCCGAGCGGACGATCTTCAAAATGGCTTCAATAACATTTTCTGAGATTGGCATTTTTCGAACGATTTTTTGAACTTTTTGTAGCTTTTGGGTTGATAAAATTGGTTTTGCCTTTTTGCTTTTTTCTTTCGTTGTTTCTAAAATGATACGTCGTTCTGCATTTAGATCAGGGTAATCAATATCGATTTGCATTAAAAAGCGATCCAGTTGTGCTTCGGGAAGGGGATAGGTTCCTTCTTGTTCGAGAGGATTTTGTGTGGCAAGCACATGAAAAGGTTGTGGCAGATCATAACGCGTTCCAGCAACAGTAACGTGATATTCTTGCATAGCTTGTAAAAGAGCTGATTGTGTACGGGGAGAAGCGCGATTAATCTCATCGGCCATGAGAATCTGGGTAAAAATAGGGCCTTTAATGTAGCGAAAAGAGCGCTTGCCATTCTTGTCAGAATCCATAATTTCAGAACCAATAATATCTGATGGCATTAAGTCAGGCGTGAATTGGATGCGTTTTTCATCAAGTCCCAACACTGTTCCTATTGTTTCAACAAGACGTGTCTTTGCAAGTCCTGGAACGCCAACAAGAAGAGCATGCCCGCCAGCTAAAATGGTTATGAGAGCATATTCGATCACATGATTTTGGCCAAAAATAACTTTATCAATTTCTTGTTGCAGAATATACAATTCTTTGTGTGCTGCATCAATATCACCAATAATCATTTCGGCTTCATGATTGATATTAGCCTTTTTCGTAGAATTGGATAATGTATCGTTCTGACTCATATTTTTTCCTTAAGGCGCTTGTCGCAAAATCGATAATTTCTTTGTATGATAATGGATATTTTATAATTTGTAGCAGAAAATAAGGAGAAAAGAAGAGTCATACGCTGTTTTTTTATATTCATGTATGAAGAGAAAGGCTTTTTGGGGGGAATTAACAGGGTATGTTGTCTAAGGATTGTCTTGGGAATATATGAATTCTCCATTCAGAGAAGAAGGACATTTTTGAAGGGTTAAAGGGTGAAGATAAGGCAAAATTTCAAGCAGGTTGAGTGGTTGCAGCATAGTGATATCCAAACGCTTCTTCGCGTTTTATCTCTGGATGGTGAAGAGGCGCGTATTGTGGGAGGAGCGGTGCGCAATCAGTTATTGGAGCAGCCTATTAGTGATATTGATATTGCGACAACCTGTTTGCCGCAACAGGTGATAGCACGTGCAGAACAGATGGGGTTTAAAGCCATTCCTACTGGTATTGTTTTTGGTACGGTGACGGTGGTTACTGAATCATGTTCTTATGAGGTTACAACTCTTCGCTCTGATATTGAAACGGATGGTCGTTATGCAAAAGTCGATTTCGGTCGTGATTGGCAAAAAGATGCTGAACGGCGAGATTTTACAATTAATGCCCTTTATTGTGATGCAGATGGCCACCTTTATGACGCTGTAGGAGGATTAAACGATATTGCCAGTCGGACAGTTCGCTTTATCGGCATTGCAGAAAAGCGTATTCGCGAGGATTATTTGCGTATTTTACGGTTTTTTCGCTTTTTTGCTTGGTATGGAGCGGGGCGGCCTGATGCGCAAGGTCTAAAAGCATGCGTTTTTTTAAAACAAGGTCTGAAAAAGCTTTCATCAGAGCGTATTTGGGATGAGATGAAAAAACTTCTTGCTGCTCCAGATCCAACACGTGCTCTTTTATGGATGCGCCAAAGCGGAATTTTAACACTGATTTTCCCTGAAACAGAAAAATGGGGGATTGATGCGGTCCACTTTCTTGTGAAAGCAGAACAGACTTTTGGTTGGAAGGTTGATCCTTTGTTGCGGCTAGAAAGCCTTCTTCCTCCTGATCCTGTTCGTCTTCATGAGATGGCACAGCGTTTGCGTTTCTCTAACAATGAGGCAATGCGGTTAAAAAAATGGGCAGAATTGAAGATAATTCGCAAAAACTGTTCAGAGGTTTTTGTGCAAAAATTGATTTATTTTCATGGTAGGCAGCCGGTTTTAGATCAATTATCTTTATCTGTAGCAGCTGCATATTTTAATACTCTTGAGGGTGGTGGCACTTCGCAAAAAGCAGAAGATTATATCAGGCTTTATCACTTTGCTCAAAAATGGAAGATTCCAACTTTTCCTATTAGTGGTAAGGATTTACTGGAAAAAGGTTTGGCTAAAGGTGTACTTTTAGGACAAAAACTCAAAGAGTTAGAAATGATATGGGTTGAAAGCGGATTTATCATAGATCGTAATGCATTATTAGAAAATATTAATTTATAATATTAATTTTTTCTCTTTATAGGGCTTCATAATTATTTTTTCAGCTGCTTATTTTATAGAAATTTGCATGTTATAGCCAAAATCATTTGATGAAGTACGATATGGTTCAGCTGAATTGAGTTTTCTAGAGTATAATTTTCTCCTAATAATTTGCAAAGCTACTCTATTGCTTATTTAGGAAGTGTCATTGAGGAGTATACGATTTTAATGCTCTTAATAGATTAGAATGCAAAAAATGCGCTGACTTTATTTTGACAATTGTTTATTATGAGCAATGTATTGGTATTTTTATTAATAAATGTAAGGCATTAATAAAATTTTTTATCAAGTTTTTCATCTTTCATAATAACCAATTTGGCGAAGAGCTTCTCCGGTTGTTATAGCTACGCTTATTGCTAGATTTAAAGATCGTGCGTGTGGTTGCATGGGAATTGTTAATGAATAATCACTGGCTTTATGGACGTAATCAGGAACTCCTGCCGATTCACGGCCAAAAAGCAGGATATCGTTTTTCTGGTAGTTTATTTCTGTATAGCATGTTGCTGCTTTTGTGCTTAAAAGTAAAAGACGACGGTTAAAATGCTTTACAGAATTTATAAAATGTTGCCAATCAATGTGTTTTTCTAGCGAGGCATATTCAAGATAATCCATACCCGCACGTTTAAGGTTACGATCTGATAGATTAAAACCTGCGGGTTCAATAATATGTACATGTAAACCAAAGCATGCACTAAGGCGTAAAATTGTCCCTGTGTTCCCAGCGATGTCAGGTTGAAAAAGAGCAATGTGAAGTGTCATACGCCTCAACTCTCATTTAGCTTTTTGTAACATGATTTGATCCTAATCGTTTGTAAAGGAGCTCTGTGGCAGATTCCAGAAATATCTTACAAAGGAGTATAGGAATTTTTATATTTTGTTGCTATTGACCTTGGATTTCAGGAAAAAAGCTGCGTTCTTAAGTTTATTATGAGGTGAGCAGAGTGACATTAGTGAAAGATGCCTATGATTAAAGATGACAATTTTTTTCAGAAGGAGAAAGGACTATTTTTGCAAAGTGCTGTTACATGCGCAAGATTTTTATTAGCAATAAGGATAGTGGCTAGGAGAGGACAATTATGAAAAAAGCATTTATCGCTTTTTAATATCAATTTTTTAAATTTCTATGAAGTATTAAAGCAGATTGGATAAGAAATTTCAGCTTTATTTGTAGAGAATAGTTTTGTGTAAATTATGTTTGATGTTCAAGATTTATGTGCTGAGTGAAAAAGAAAGATATTGAAGCATGAGAAGGTTGTTGATGTTATATGGGTGTCAGCTCATTCACAATAATCCATGTAATAATATAATGATATTCTCTTATAAGTCTTGAATATGTTGAAGGTATAGCTAAAAACAGAGTAGATAATTTTGAATATTAAAAAGTCAAAGAGTCAAAATATGAAAAAGTGTTAAAAATACAAGAAAAATATAAGACAATGGGAGAGTAAACTCGATTTTCTTGAGTAAAGGTTTAAGAATCTTTATTGATCAACAAGCAATATGGTAACTTCAATGGTAAGAGAACATATTATATATGTGTCAGGGAGTTTTCTTAGGATCTTCATTGTGATTTAGAAAATTGAAGGATCAGGCATTGTACAGTAAAAGAGAATATGGTAGAGAAATATTTTAAGGAATAGGCTCTTTAGTTGAGATAATGAGTGAACAAACGAGGCGGGATTTTCTGTTTTTACTAACAGGTCTTACGGGGGCGGTTGGTATCGGTGCTGTTGCGTGGCCTCTTATTCGTCAGATATGCCCTGATGAAAGTGTTTTGGCATCTTCTTCTGTTGAAGTTGATATTTCTGGTATTGAAGAAGGTATGTCTGTAACAGTTCAGTGGCGTGGACAGCCTGTTGTTATACGTAACCGCACTGCGAAAGAAATTGCTGAAGCGCGTACTGTTGAATTAAGTCTTTTGAAAGATCCTCAAGCACGAAATCCTAATCTTGAAGGTGAAAAAGAAGCGACAGATTTTGCACGTTCTGCTGGTGAAGGGCGTGAGAATTGGCTTATTCTTATTAACCTTTGTACACATCTTGGTTGTGTAACGCTTGGTCAATCAGGGAGGTTTGGGGGGTGGTTGTGTCCGTGTCATGGATCTGTTTATGATACGGCTGGAAGAGTACGTTCAGGACCAGCGAACTATAATTTAGCAATTCCACCTTATCAGTTTCTTTCTGATACTTTATTGAAAATCGGATGAAGTTATGAGAAAATTTCCTCCTTATTCTCCCAAAAGTGTTATTGCTCGTTGGTTGGATAAGCGTTTGCCTCTTCCTCGCTTATTTTACAATGCATTTGTGATTTTTCCTGTTCCACGTAATCTTAATTATTTTTATACATTTGGTGGTATTTTGACCATTATGCTTGTGTCACAGCTTTTGACTGGTATTGTCTTGGCACTGCATTATGTTCCAGATGTTCATTTGGCTTTCGAAACCGCTGAACGTTTTAGCCGTGAGGGGCAGTTTGGCTGGCTTTTTCGTCCATGGCATTGTGTAGGTTCTTCATTTTTTTTTATCGCTCTCTATATCCATTTGGCGCGCGGGCTTTATTATGGTTCTTATAAAAATATGCGAGAAATGGTTTGGATCACAGGCATTTTTATTTACATAGTTATGATGGCAACAGCATTTTTTGGTTCTGTATTGGTTTGGGGGATGATGTCTTCTTCTGCTGCTTCAGTAGTTGCTGGTCTTGTAAAAGCAATTCCTTTGGTGGGGATGTGGTTGCATGATGCACTTCTTGGTGGTTATGGCGTGGGACAACCAACACTTAATCGTTTTTACGTTTTCCATTACTTTTTATCATTTCTTTTAATTTTTCTCGTGATCCTTCACATTTGGGCTCTCCATCAAGTTGGGCAGAGTAATCCCACTGGCCTTGAGGTACAATCCGAAGAGGAAACTGTTCCTTTTTCACCCTATGCACTTATAAAAGATATTTTTGCTATTACTATTTTTCTACTCTTTTTTTCTTGGTTTTTGTTTTATATGCCAGATTATATGGGGCACACTGAAAACTATAGCGTTGCTGATCCTTTAAAAGCGCCTCTTCATGTTGTCCCAGCGTGGTATTTTTTGCCTTTTTATGCTATGCTTCATGCCATAACTTTTAATATCGGTGTTTTTTCATCAACTTTTGTGGGCATTATAATATTGGCAGGTTCGTTTTTTGTTTTGTTCTTTGTTCCATGGTTAGATCGTTCTACAATATGCTCTGCAAGATACCGGCCTGTTTATAAAGTTTTCTTTTGGGCGTTGATTATTGATATCATTATTCTTGGTTGGCTTGGTTCTAGAGAAATTAATCAGGATACTCTTTTATGGATGCAATTGGCTACGGCTTATTATTTTATATTCTTTTTAATTATTTTGCCGATCCTTCCCATTTTTGAAAAGAGTTGTTCTCTTCCTAGTTCGATTACTGAAGATATGCGACAGAAAAAACACAGATTATGGTAAATGCTTTTATTCAATTGATTATTATAGCTGTGATGAGCTTTTCTTTTCAGGGTATCGCTTGTTTTGCTTCCAATCAGAAAGAAGAGCTCGTTTCTTTTCCCTTGCGCGTTCCTAAAAAACAGGAGTGGAGTTTTTCAGGTCCATTTGGTGTGTATGATAAGGCACAATTACAACGTGGGTTGAAAGTTTATAAACAAGTTTGTTCTCGTTGCCATGGGTTAAAATATGTGGCTTTTCGCAATTTGAAGGCGCTTGGATATGATCAAGAACAAATTAAAACCTTTGCTAAGCAGTATGAAATACGTGACGGTCCTAACAGAGAAGGGAAATTTTTTAAACGCGCTGGTATTGCAACAGACTCTTTTCCTTCTCCCTTTGCGAATGAAGAAGAAGCAAGATTCATTCATAACGGGGCTTATCCTCCAGATTTGTCACTAATGGCGCGTGCACGTGCCGTTTCTTTGCCATTTCCTGCTTTGATTTCTGATATATTGACTCATTACAATACTGCTGGACCAGATTATATTACAGCTCTTTTAATGGGATACCAGAAGGCACCAGAGAATACAAAAATTGCTGATGGTTTTTGGTATAATCCGTATTTTATTGCCAATAATGCTTTAGCTATGGCTCCTCCCTTGGATGATGGTCTTATTTCCTATGAGGATGGAACTCCAGAAACGGTTGAACATTATGCGCGTGATGTTTCTGCTTTTTTGATGTGGACTGCTGATCCTCATATGGAGATTCGTAAGAAAACAGGTTTTCGTGTAATCTTGTTTTTAATTTTTTTGGGGGGGCTTGTTTATATTGTAAAAGATCGGATTTGGCGTGGTTTAGAAGAAAGATTTGAGGAAAAAGTCAAAGATTGAAGAGAAAGAAGCGATAGGCATAAATCTTAAAAGGAATGTAGGGAACAAATCCGGTTATGATGCATTGAGGCTTTGTAAAGTAAAAACGGAGATGTTAGAATGAGAAAAATTGCATTTACTACTCTTATATCAGTTTTGATGGCTTCTAGTACTTATGCTCAGTCTCTTGCAGTACCTTTTGAATCTGAAAAAATTTCTTCAACAGGTGTTGTACAGGTTGGGAAAGATATGTTTGCGCGTTATGTTACGCCTTTAGCAACGGATTTTGTTGCTTCAAGCCTTATTGGTGCAAGTGTATACAATATAGAAAATGAAAATATTGGTGAAGTAAGAGATATTATTCTGCGTGAGAATAACATGGCAGGGATTGTTATTGCTGTTGGAGGTTTCCTTGGTATAGGCGAGAGTTATGTGGTCGTTTCTCCAGAAACAACCCAGATGATAAATGATTATGGTAAATGGAAAATTATTATCAACGCGACAAAGGATTCTTTAAAGGAAGCTCCTACATTTAAATATGAAGGACGTTGGGCACGCTAATTTTCCCTTCTATCGAAACAGTGCTATCTATAAGTTGATAGCACTGTTTGTGATTCAAAATGTTTTTTGAAAATTTTGAACAAATTTACAATAAAATATGCTTTGGTTTTTTAAAGAAATATAAGAGGGTTAAGTGGAATGTATCTTAAGTGTTGTGCTTAAACAGTATGATATCGCCATCTTGTACAATATATTCTTTACCTTCATCACGTGCTTTTCCTGCTTCTTTTGCACCGTTTTCTCCACCTAGAGCAATATAATCCTCGTAGCTGATGGTTTGAGCACGAATAAAGCCACGCTCAAAATCTGAGTGAATTACGCCAGCTGCTTGGGGAGCTTTAGTACCACGCGTAATGGTCCATGCACGCGTTTCTTTAGGTCCACATGTGAAATAAGTAATGAGGTCAAGCAAATGATAACCAGAGCGAATGAGGCGATTCAGACTCGGTTCCCAGAGTTCTAGAGCACTAAGATATTCTGTAGCTTCTGCGTCACTTAATTGGGAAATTTCAGCTTCGATAGAAGCAGAAATAACAATACTTTGCGCATGTTGCTCTATTGCCATTTTTTCAACCATTTGGGTGAAGCTATTTCCATGAGCAGCGTCATTTTCACTGACATTACAAACGTAAAGTACTGGTTTGGAAGTTAAAAGATTCAAACCTTCAAGAACGTGGCGTTCGTCTGAGGAGATATCTTTGAGTAATAACCGAACAGGATTTCCTTTTTGTAATAAGTTTAGAGCTGCTTCCATCATAGGAAGAATTGTCACAGCTTCCTTATCTTTCCCAGTTGCACGTTTGCGGATTTGTACAATTCGCCGCTCAAGACTTTCAAGATCTGCGAGCATTAGTTCTGTTTCAACTGTTGTAGCATCAGAAACAGGATCAATTCGTCCTTCTACATGGGTGATATCTTCATCTTTAAAACAACGTAAAACATGGATAATAGCGTCAACTTCACGAATATTGGCTAAAAATTTGTTTCCTAAACCTTCACCTTTTGATGCGCCTCGCACAAGTCCGGCAATATCAACAAAACTAATGCGTGTGGGGATGATTTCTTTTGAACCGGCTATAGATGCAATTTTTTTCATTCGAAAATCTGGAACAGCAACTTCACCGGTATTGGGTTCGATTGTGCAAAAAGGATAATTAGCAGCTTGTGCTGTAGCTGTTTTTGTTAATGCATTAAAAAGGGTTGATTTCCCAACATTAGGGAGTCCAACAATACCGCAGTTAAAACCCATAGGTGCCCTTCTTCTCTGTTGATTTATAGTCAAGATAACGTTTCTTGCACATTTCTATAGCATATTTTAAAAAGAGTTATAGTCTTCTGTTGTTGTCAAGAAGAAAAAAACTATGCCAAAAAGAGTTATATTTTCATCAGAGTTACTCTTGTTATTATTAAAAGATTTCCAAATTAACGTTAATACTGTACTAAGTTTTTTATAGTATGCAAAATTTCATAGGAATTAATTGGAGAAAATATAAGAGTGTTGTCTTGTCGTGTTTTTTTATGTGCAATCCTTCTCGCTTTGGTTGGATGCGCTACTCATCAGTCAAATATGTCGCTTGTTGCCTCTCAACAGGTTCGGGACATCCCAGAAGAAATACAGTCCTTGTATGGACCTGTAACGAATGAACCCTATTTATTACCTGCTGTTGATCTCGCAGAAATTGATCCAAAATTTTGGCGTCAGCAAGTGATTTATCATACACCTTATCCTCCTGGGACATTAGTTATAGATACTCAGGAATGTTTCCTTTATCTTATTGGTGAAAATGGGCAAGCTTTGCGTTATGGCATTGGTGTTGGCAAAGAGGGATTGGCATTTGATGGTGAGGGGGTTATACAGCGCAAGCGTCGGTGGCCATATTGGGTACCTACAGCGGCAATGATGGCCCGAGAACCAGAACGTTATGGTCATTTAGGGAAGGGCATGCCACCAGGACCTGATAATCCATTAGGCGCACGGGCCCTTTATCTTTTTAAGGATGGGCAGGATACACTCTTCCGCATTCATGGTTCACATGAATCTTGGTCAATTGGTCATGCTATGTCAAGTGGATGTATTCGTTTGCTCAATCAAGATATCATTGACCTGTATGATCGTGTCCCTGCTGGTTCGCGTGTGGTGGTACTGGAGAATAATAGAAAAGAAGACCATATTTTAAGTCAACAAAGAGGTATGTATGATCCATTACAGTCAACCATCAACCCAAGTGATTTCTTTTAATTCTAAAGATATACAGGTTTGACTAGGCTTTTTGGTTTTTGGGTAAGGTATGATTTGTTGTGTAGCGCTTTTATTTCTTAAGAGGAGCGCTATGCACATGTAGGGAAAGATATGATAAATAAAATCAATAAATCATATCATTTCCTTTAATGAGATCATGCTTTTCCAAAGATATAATGTGCTCTAAAAAATAGTATGCTATTTATTTTACTTATGTACAGGTTTGCGTTAGAGAAATAGGTGTTTTTATCCTATTTACGCTTATCAAGTCATGAGCTACTATCATAACTCTCTTTACCAGCTCTTCAATAGTGTAAATGCCTTGTTTTTAGATGGTTTCTCTATAAAGGATATTTTAATTCATTCTTAAATGATTTCTTTCTACATGTAGATTTTTCTTGTGTCTTGTAAGCAAGCTTTGATACTGAATGTAAGAATTTGAAATAGAAAAATCTTATTGTATTTGGTATTTTTGTTCGGAAAAAAATGAAAATTCACCTTTTGTAAATTAATATCTTATAAAAAAACGCAAATTGTAGCAGTTAGGCTTGATTTATTTTATAGACTTAAGAAATGAACAGTTATCACAGATTTTAATTTTTCATTTCTTGTGAGATTTTATTCATAAAGAGACTGTTGTTTCCTTTTATAAGGAAAGGAATGTTTTTTGCGACTGCATCTAAGATGGAGGACAACCACTCTTGGTCGGATTTTGTAAAATTTCCTAAAACATACTGATGGACAAGTTCTTTAGAACCAGGATGTCCAATTCCTAAACGTATACGGTTGTAGTCAGTGCCGCAGTAGGTATCTATAGATTTTATACCGTTATGTCCGTTACTTCCTCCGCCAGTTTTTACGCGCACTTTTCCGGGTGGTAAGTCTAACTCATCGTAAATTACAATACAGTTTTTTAAGTCTAATTTATAAAATCGCAAGGCTTCACAAATAGCTTGACCAGAAAGATTCATAAAAGTTTGAGGTTTTATAAGAAAGATTTTTTCACCATTTATCAGTCCATTGGAGATTTCAGCATGAAATTTTTTTAACCATGGAGAAAAAGAGAAGCGCTGGTAAATGGCATCAATAGCCATGAAACCGATATTATGTCGGTTATTTTGGTATTGTAAACCAGGATTACCAAGACCAGCAATGAGCCACATGTGCGCTTTCAGTGAAGTATGGGGAGTTAGTAAATGTTCTTCTATATAAAGGAAAGGCGGGAACAATTCCCGCCTATGGAAATTTATTCGTTGTTTTCGTTATTCTCTTGTTCTGAGTTTTCACTGTCTGCACTCATGCCAGCAGGGGCTGCAATGGTTGCAATAGTAAAATCTCGATCTTGAATCACTGGTGTAACACCTTGTGGCAATTGCACTGCTGAAATATGAATAGAATCACCAATAGAGCAGTTGGAGAGATCAATCTCAATTGCCTCAGGAATAGCATTTGCTAGAGCGGTACATTCAATTTCATGACGAACAATATTTAAAACACCCCCTTGTTTAATTCCAGGAGCTATCTCTTCATTGAGAAAGTGTACGGGAATGTTTACATCTACAATGGATTTCGCTGAAATACGCAAAAAGTCCACATGCATGGGAAAGTCACGGACAGGATCCAGTTGGTAATCTTTTGGTAGAACAGAAATTTTCTGTTTTCCAACCGCAATAGTTGCAACAGTGGTACGAAAACCACCGGCATGAATTTTGTAGAAAACTTCTTTGTAAGGAATTGCTATTGCCAAAGGGGGTTGTTTGTCACCATAAATGACAGCTGGAATAAGACCGTTGCGGCGAAGTTCACGGGAGGACCCCTTACCAACCCGCTCGCGTATTTCGGCCTTAAGAGTATAGCTTTTGCTCATAATTTAAGTCCTTTTATATGATTGGAGATCCATCAAAAACTAACAACAGTTTCTGTATGGATATGAAGATATGCGCTGTAAAATAGCGATTGCTCCATTCTGCGTTGCCTCCAAGGGTGTCTACGCAGAGACTTTCTCTATAATTCAAACTCTTGGTAGATGCAAGAGTTGTGGGAAAAATCCATGATTCCTACCGTTAAGAATGAGGAAATGTTACAAGTATCATATAGATGGAAGAAACCAATATTAGGTGATAGATTTAAAATGAAATACTGGAGATGTTATGAAGGTTGAGATTGCCTTGGGTGAAATGGCAGAATCTAATGCTTTGTGTGAATCTATGCCAGCACTCGTTGATCTTGAAGAATTGTTGGCAACACGTCTTCTTGTGCAAGGCAATTCTGGGTCAGGAAAATCGCACCTTCTTCGTCGTCTTCTTGAACAAAGTTCTTCATGGGTGCAACATTGTGTGGTTGATCCAGAGGGTGATTTTGTGACTTTGGCAGATAAATTTGGCCATGTGGTTGTTGAGGCTCAACGGAGCGAACAAGAACTGACACGTATTGCCCATAGGATTCGCCAACATCGGGTTTCTGTGGTGTTTAATCTGGAAGGTTTGGATACTGAGCAACAGATGCGTGCTGTTGGTGCTTTTCTTGGTGCATTGTTTGATGTGGAGCGTGATTATTGGTATCCCATACTCGTTGTGGTTGATGAAGCACAATTATTTGCACCAGCGGTAGCAGGAGAGGTTTCTGATGAGGCACGAAAAATTTCTCTTGGTGCTATGACTAATCTTATGTGTCGAGGGCGCAAACGTGGTCTTGCCGGTGTCATTGCTACGCAACGTTTGGCTAAACTTGCGAAAAATGTGGCTGCTGAAGCGTCAAATTTTTTAATAGGACGGACTTTTTTGGATATCGATATGGTACGTGCTGCTGATCTTTTGGGAATGGAGCGCCGTCAGGCTGAAATGTTTAGAGATCTTGAACGTGGTCATTTTATTGCTTTAGGGCCAGCCTTATCAAGGCGCTCTTTACCAATTATTGTTGGTCCTGTTGAAACATTGGCGCGCTCTTCTAGCCCAAAACTAATGCCGCTTCCAACAGAAAGAGCCGATGTAAAAGAACTCGTTTTTACTGCTTCACCGGAGGAAGTTTTAATTTCATTTAAACAGTCACGAGAACCTGTGAAAGAAAAATTAATCCATGAAATATTAGAAGAAGCTGTACATAAAAAACAAGAGGTTTTGGAAAAAGAATCAAGCTTATTTCCTGAACTTTCTATTGTTGACCGTGAGAAACAGGTAGAACGTGTTATTCAGGAAATTATTGAGGATCCTGAGGCTTTTTATCGTTCAACGGCAGTACTTTATCAAGACTTTTTGGTTCGTTGCCGTATTCATGGTATGTCTGGAGTTTCCTTGAATCTTTCGCAATTTCGGCGCAAATTAGCTATCGCACAGGCTGCTATTGACGAAGAAACTGCTGTGAGTGAAAATTGGAAACACATTTTGCATATATCAGAAAGTTTGGAAGATGATGTTCAGGGTGTTTTTTTGAATGTGGCACAAGCAGCGTTAACTGGTAAACCATGTCCATCTGACGCTCTTTTGGCGCGTCTTTATGGAACTCATTCTTTAAGTCGCGCACGCAGGCTTTTAACCTATTTCGAGGAGCGCGGATTGATTGTCATTTGTATGCATTTTAGCGGTCAACGCATTATAGCTTTTCCTGATCTTGGTATAGAAACAGCACCGGGAGATCCTAAGGGATCTGTTTAACCAAATAAACTTGAGACAGATTGTTCAGCTGCTGTTCTTGCAATTGCTTCTCCAATCAGGTCGGCAATTGGTAAAACACGGATATTATTGGCATTCTCAATTGCTGTTGTTGGCATAATTGAATCCGTAATGACCAGTTCTTTCATTTCTGAACTCGTAATGCGCTCAATAGCATTTCCAGAAAGAACGCCGTGTGTGATGTAAGCTGTCACACTATTTGCACCATGTTTGAGAAGAGCGCTTGCTGCATTGCATAAAGTTCCACCTGAATCAACAATATCGTCAAGTAAAAGACAATCTTTTCCGGATACATCCCCAATAATATTCATAACTTCTGATTCGCCTGGGCGTTCGCGACGTTTATCAACAATCGCCAGCAAACTGTTTAAGCGCTTGGCTAAGGAGCGTGCGCGTACCACTCCACCGACATCAGGTGAGACAACGATTACATTTTCAAGGGGGTAGTGGATCTTGACATCGCGAGAAATGACTGGAACAGCATAAAGATTATCCGTTGGAATATCAAAAAAACCTTGGATTTGCCCTGCATGAAGATCCAAAGTTAAAACGCGATGAGCTCCTGCTTCAGTAATCAGGTTGGCAACAAGTTTTGCGGAAATGGGAGTACGCGGCCCAGGTTTACGGTCTTGGCGGGCGTAACCAAAATAAGGGATAACAGCTGTGATACGACGTGCCGAAGAACGGCGAAGCGCATCAATCATGATGAGTAATTCCATCAAGTGATCATTGGCTGGATAGGATGTGGATTGCAAAACAAACACATCTTGTCCGCGTACATTTTCATGTAATTCCACGAAAATTTCTTGATCAGCAAAGCGTTTCACAGTTGCTTTACCTAAAGGAATGTTTAAATAATTCGCAACATCTTCAGCAAGGCATGGATTAGAATTGCCGCAGAAAAGTTTCATGATAAACCTCTGAATAATCACCGTAGGATGTGATACGGTTTTTAACCTTTTGTTATCAGATTGCAAGGAAACAATTACAAAAATTACAATTTTATCTCTTTTTATTAAAGAGGCATGTTATGTTTTATTGCTGAATCATAGAGTTGGTTTAAATGTTGATTTTGTTTCAGAACTCAATTTGAGTATGCGTTTATCTTATTTATTTAAAGACAGTGTAGATAACAGAGGTAGGCTTTTATTTCTGCAAGTTTGTTTTTGAATATTTTGGTGTATGTGATATTTTTTGTTTATTAGTATTTTTCTTTATCTATTCAGCGAAATAAAGCTCTTCTATTGTTGTAAGTGTATGAAAAATATATTTTAAAAGTGTTGTTTTAGTGAAGACATTTTATTTAATTATTTTGCAAATCCAATCTTGATGAAGATTTTTGCGATTTCTTTATAAAAGAACAGCTTTAATGTGCGTGATATTTTATGTTTGAGGCAAATAGTGAGGAGTTTGTTTTTGAAATTATCTTATAACAAGTTCTTACCATTAAATAATTGAAAATAAAAAACACTGCAATTTTCATAGCCAAAGCCTTTGTGCTATGTACGCTAATAGTATCTTTTATGAAAAAACCGCAAAAAACTATTGTTTTGTCATTTGGGGATACATTTTGTTTTGCTGGTTTGGTATTTTTTGAGGCAAAAAAATATTCATCTTTTATTTTTTTAGCATAATAGCAGAAATTTGTCGGCCGTAATCAGGTTCATTGCGATGTATTGCACGGCGATAAGAGAAAAAACGCTGTTCATCATGGTAGGTGCAAAGCTCTACACAAGAAGCATGAACCCCTGCTTCTTTTAGTTGATTTATAATGAATGCCCATAGGTTAAAGCGAAAGTGATTTACTTTGTCTGTTTTTATAAAATATTTTTGGTATTGGCTATGGCAATCAATAAATTGATTGTAAAATTCATCCGTCACTTCATAGTGGCAGGGACCAATACAAGGGCCAAGAACTGCTGTTATTGATTGTCTTTTAGCTCCTTGTTCTTCCATAACAAAAATTGTTTTTTCTACAATGCCATTTAAGCTCCCTCGCCAACCGGCGTGTGCAGCGGCGATGACACCTGCTTGTGGATCGGCCAATAGAATTGGTCCACAATCTGCTGTAAGAATGCCAATTATGAGTTCTGGCGTGGTTGTAACAAGAGCATCTGCTTTAGGAGGTTCTTCAATAAAAGCTTGATTAACCAAGACAATTTCACAAGAGTGTACTTGATTGACAGTGATTAAATTTTGCATCTCAACACCAAAATAATCGGCGATTAAAATGCGATTTTTTGCAACATGTTTAGGATGATTATTTGAGCTTTGTCCAATATTAAGGCTTTGATAAAGGCTTTTTGAAATACTAACTTTCCGTGTAAAAAAACCATGCCTTATCCCATGCGGGTGTAAAGCAGAAAGATCTTTTGCAAGGATGGGATGAAGCATAGGATTCATAAAAGCGCCTTATGTGGATAGTTATTTTTAAAGTGAGAATGGTGTGTGAGATGTTTATATTTGTCAATGCGTATTATTGCTGGGAGCATTATTATTGGTAATCAAAATTTAGGAGGTAATGGTATATTTTTATCACTCACATACAAGACTTTAAACAATTTGCCCATTTGATTTGGGCCGGCTAATCGTTCAATATCTTGGCGAATTTTGTTTTGCAATGTAACACTTTTATTGGCTCCAAGCTGTGCTGCGCGTTCTAACAGTCCCATTTTTAAAAGAAAATCTCCTTGCTCGAAGATTTCAGCAAAACAGCCTTGCTCAAGGGCTATTTTTTTTAAAAAGGAAAAATCAACATGTGATGTTAAATCATGTTCACCGGGAGCATCAAAAATATCACGGAATTTATGTTTTGAGACTGCTTGCAGTGTATCACCAAATGCAAGATCAGAAGCACCATAATCGATAAGCAAAGCAGAACCGTTCATTTGTACCAAATGGTTGCTGATTTGTTGCATTAATTGATGCCGTGAGGGTGCATGTTCAAAAATTGTTCCATCAGGTATTTCAAAAAAGTAGGATTGTAAGCAAAAAGAAGGAAGTTTTCGTGGGTCAGCGATAAATATGAAATTTCCATCTTGGTTGATTGTAATGCGACGTTCTTTCCATTCTCCTTTGACTTTAATATACTGGTTGATGGGGAGTGTATCGAAGAACTCATTGGCTATTAAGAAGAGAGTTTTTGAAGGAATTTGATCAAAACTTTCAACGCTATGGATTTGTTTTTTATAAGATAAAAGACGTTTTTTTTGTTCTTTTGCAAGGTTTTTACTTATTTCAATAAGAAAAACTTCAGCAGCATTGAAGGCGACAGTGGATAATTTTTGAATGGTACGCAAAATATCATCCATAAGAGTTCCACGTCCTGGGCCCATTTCAGCAAGAATAAAAGGGCTGGGACAACCTTGGGCTTTCCAGTTTGCAAGAGTCCAAATGCCAATCATCTCTCCAAACAATTGGCTTACTTCAGGTGCGGTAATAAAATCACCAGTTCGTCCAAAGGGTGTTTGTGTTTGATAATAACCAAATTGAGGATCGGTAAGTGCCAACGTCATATATTGGCTAATAGTGATTGGTCCATTGCGTGCAATAATTTCTTTAATTTTTTCTTTGAGGGTCACCATTATGTTATAGATTTGTGTCTGAAGGCGTGGAAAAGAAGGTAAATGCCCACAAGAATCATGGGCAGGGATAAAGCCATACCATAGGTAAATCCAGTGGAATGAAAAAGGCTAGAAAACCATTCAGGATCTTCTTGGGGAGCACGGTAAATTTCTGCAATACTTCGGGCGATTGCATAGCCTATAATAAATGTTCCAGCTACAGCACCAGGGCGTTTTAATGCTTTGAAAGCAAAAATAAGAATGAATAAGATAATGAAGAGAAGAAAACCTTCCATGAAAGCTTCATAAATTTGACTTGGGTGACGCGGTAAATAGTCAAGATCTTGAGGGAAGCAGACGGCCCAAGGTACAGTGGTCATATTTCCCCATAATTCTTGGTTAATGAAGTTGCATATGCGTACAATACCGATGCCTATAGGAGCACCTGCAGCAATTATATCAAACATTGCAGATATTTTAATGTTGTTTTTACGAGAAAACCAGATCATAGCAATGATAATACCAATGAGTCCTCCATGAAAAGACATACCTCCATCCCATACTGCAATAATGGCATTTAGATGGTTAAAGTAATAGATAGGATCCCACATAAGCACTTGTCCTAAACGTCCACCAACAACAACACTGATAGCAGACCAAATAACAAAATCTCCTATCTTCTCTTTATTCATAGGAGGGCTGTTTGCAAGCCAGAGAGATTGTTTTTTTAATAATTTCTGTGCATACCACCACGCGAAAAGAATACCTACAACATAACCAAGTCCGTACCAATGAAGAGCTATCGGGCCTAAATGAACAAACACGGGATCGAGAAAAGTTGGAAAAGCAATGGTTGGACAAGGATCATTCATGAGTAGGCACTTTACATTTAGAGATTACATGACGCTCAGAAATGACAGATCAATGTATAATGGTCAAGTCAGGGATGTGGTAGATTTTCACTGTATTATAGTGGCAAAATTTTATGATGGCAAAAGAAGTGTAAAAAGATGCAAGTAAATTTGTATAGTATGGTAAAATCGATATGATAAAAGGAACAAATACGGTATCTAAATGTTATGAAAATGCGCTATAATGCGTGCATCAGTAATTCGAACTAAGGGAAAATGTTATGCGTAATGGATCAAATCGCATTCTTGATGAATTGGCAAAATTAGCAACCGATGCACTTGATGTTGCACAAGGTATACGGCGTGAAGCTGGAACAGCTTTTCGTTTACAGGCTGAAAAGATAGCCAATAAACTTGATCTTGTTCCACGCGAAGAATTTGAAATGTTTAAGGAAAGTGTTCTGAAGGCACATGCCGACAACGCTGATTTGAAAAAGCGCCTTGATGATTTGGAAAAAACGCGGACACGCAAACAATAAGATAGTTTCTGTAAAAATATCCCCAATTTTTCAATAAGATGTATAAAGCCGAAAAATGCTTAATCATGAGTCTGTTAGAGCAGATTTTTTATTTGTTTTTGGTTTGACTCTTATAAAAAAGTGTTTTTTTTTAAATCAGGGGGCTAGCACTATCAAATTGTATCAATACACTGAAAAAACTTGATGATTCGTTTTTGTGATCAAGTTCGTTGCTGTGGGAAATGTTTTATTTAATTCCCAGTACGATGTGTGTAGTCTATGTTTTTAATGTGTGTTTGTTTGGTGTAAGGGCTTTGATTGTAGCACAATGTTGTTACGGTTTAGACATTTTTATTCTGTTGACGAGTTGTTAAATTATTGAGGATTAATGATGAGGCTTGCATTTCGCGCCACAGATAGAGAAGAACATCCTGTTGATTGTATCGAACAGATTGCCTGTAAATATGATTGGTCCTTTGAACGGGATGCACAAGATGAAATTAGTGTTTGCGTTGAAGGGAAACGGGCAGATTACCACCTTGCGTTTTCATGGATGGAAGAGCAGGAAGCTCTTCATTTGGCTTGTGCCTTTGATTTTTGTATCGAAAATGCTAGAACTGCAGAAGTCCATCGCTTGTTGCTTGCAATTAATGAAAAGTTGTTGTTGGGGCATTTTGATTATTGGCAAGAGGATAATTCAGTTATTTATCGGCAGGGTTTGCTTTTGGCTGGTGGAGTGCATCCGTCTCATGTCCAGGTTGAAACATTGTTGATACACGCGCTTAAAGTTTGCGAAAGCTATTATGTTGCTTTTCAAATGGTTGCTTGGGCTGGAGAAAGTGCTTACAAAGCACTGCAATATACTTTGTTTGAAACTGTAGGAAATGCTTAAATCACAAAGTCTGTTAAATGTTTTTTATGAAGAGACAAATTATGATATTTCTTATAGGGGAATATCAAGAGTAGCGCGCAATCCTCCTAATGGGCTGTCGTCTAATTGAATATTGCCACCATGGCTGCGTGCTATGTCTTGAGCAATAGAAAGGCCAAGTCCTGTCCCACTTGCATCTTGATTGCGTGCTTTATCAAGTCTAAAAAATGGTTTGAAGACTTCTATACGCATATTTTTATGAATGCCGGGTCCATCATCATCAATAGTCATAATGAAAGATTCTTGTTTTGATACAGCTGTTAATTTAACAGTCTTCACATAGCGAAATGCGTTTGATACAAGATTGCTGACTAGGCGGGTGAAAGCATAGGGACATGCTTGTATCTTTGTAGGACCTTCGATAGTGTAGGAAAATTGACGTTTGTGAAGATGAGCATCCGCAGAGAATTTTTGCATAAGAGCATTTAAATCAAAAGTTTTGACACTTTCACTTCCTTCACCACGAGCAAAAGCAAGATAATCTTCTAACATGTTTTGCATGTCACTTACATCTTGCTCAAGCGGTTTAATATCAAAGTCTGTATTTACTAATGCTAGTTGAAGTTTAAAGCGTGTAAGAATGGTTCTTAAATCATGACTTACTCCTGAGAGCATCATAGTGCGTTGTTCGATTTGGCGTTCAATACGTTCTCGCATACGTAAAAAAGCAATGCTAGCACGACGGACTTCATCAGCTCCTTGTGATTGATAATCCTTTTGGTAAAGGACAACCACGTCCAAAGCTTTCTGCTGCTTCAGCCAATTGTTGAATGGGTTTGATTTGATTGCGCAAAAAGTAAATTGCTATCAGCAATAAAACAAGAGCTGTTCCTACCATCCAGCTTAAAAAAAATAGCAGTATTGGAAGCATAGGCTTGGCTGCGTGGAGCAAAGACGTGTAAGATGTTGTGACCAAGGTGGATACGGATTTCAACAAGATCAGAATCTCCTACGGTATCGATCCAGAAGGGACGGTTAATTTGGCGGGTGATTTCTTCACTTAAAAAATAGTCAAGAATTGCAAAAAATGGCTTAGGTCCTGGAGGGGGGTAAGGAGGTATGAGATAGAATAGAAATGTTTAATCCCATACGTTGTTGTGCAATACGCTTGATATCTTCATAGTTATCTTGTTGTGGATATGTTTTCAAGAATATCAATAATGGCTGAAATGTTATGCACGACAGTCATTGAAAGACGCTCGGTTACTATTTGCCAATGGCGTTCCATAAAGACATAAGCAATGACTGTTTGCAGAAGTACCATGAGAGCGATAATAATGATCAAAGAGCGAGTATAAAACCGTTTAGGCATTTTTTTCGTTAATCATCGAAGAAAAAATCTTAAAGGTTTGATCATTCTTGTGCCTATTCAATAGAGAGTTTGTACTCTATTCCTCGCACGGTTTGGATTCATATAGGCAGTGCTGGTTTTTTTTCGATTTTACGACGAAGGCGGTTGATCTGTACATCAATGGCACGTTCACTTATATTGCTGTCATCGGTCGCAAATTTATGGCGCGGAATTGTATCGCCTGCATTTTCGGCAAAAATGACCATCATTTCTTGTTCTTTATCTGTTAATTTAATAATTTCTCCCCCTTTTTTGAGTTCGCGCCGTGAAATTGAAAATATGTAAGGTCCAAAAACGATCTGCTCAATTTTGGGGTGGTGAGGGGGAAAACCACGCCGTAAAATGGCATTGATACGAAGGAGAAGCTCACGAGGGTCAAAAGGCTTAGCAAGATAATCATTTGCACCCGCTTCTAAGCCATGGATACGATTGTCTATTTCTGATAAAGCTGTTAGCATGAAGATAGGAACATCTTTTGTTTGGCGGAGTGAATGAGTAAGATCAATACCGTTTTCACCAGGCATCATGACATCAATAATAAGAAGATCAAAATCTAAACTTGCCAACAGTCGTCTTGCTTCATTAGCATTGGCTGAAACTGAAACACGAAATCCATTTTTAATGAGAAACTGAAATAAAAGATTGCGGATACGAGTGTCGTCATCAATCACAAGAAGGTGAGGTGCGTCATCACACAAAACTTGAATATGATCGGACATTCTTAAAAACCTTGACAAAAATTTAGTTTACACAAAATGCAAGTTTACATAAGTTGTATAAAGCTGTCGAGCAGCACCTTTACCTTAAAGGAGAGAAAGTTTTATTTATAAATTTAAAAAAGTTATTTTTGAAAAGGATATTATGGGTAGTCTTAATATACATATTATTCCAGTTACGACATTCCAACAAAATTGCACTTTGCTTTTTGATAGTGAATGTAAAACGGGGGTTCTCGTTGATCCCGGTGGTGATTGGCCGCAGATTCAAGACGTAATCGAAAAGAATGGTGTTATCGTTGAGGCTATTTGGATAACACATGGTCATTTTGATCATGTGGGAGCAGCAATGCAAGCGAAAGAAGCGCTTAATGTAAAAATTATCGGTTCACATCGCGATGATAAGCCTGTGATGGATGCCGTGAGTGAAAGCGCAAAAAATTACGGCATCACTGATGCTTGCATCTGTATTCCTGACCAATGGTTAGAAGATGGTGAGTGCGTTCATTTTGCTGGACATGTGTTTAAAGTTTTTCACACCCCAGGACATTCTCCTGGTCATGTTATTTATTTCAATGAAAAAGAACGCTTAGCTCTCTTGGGTGATGTGCTCTTTCGTGGTTCTATTGGACGCACTGATTTCCCCTTCTGTTCTCATGAAAAATTGATGCACTCTCTTCGAGAAAAAGTTTTACCCTTAGGCGATGATGTTTGTTTTATCTGTGGGCATGGTCCTAAAAGTAGCATAGGCTATGAGCGCCATAATAATCCTTTTCTTCAAGATTTTAATATATGAGCAAACAAAAAAACGCTTTGAAGCGTTTTTTTGTGCCATTTAAGACTTTTTTAGTAGAACAAAAGTTAATTTATTGGGGCGTAACAAATGTGTTCCAAACCATTACGGTCTCGAAAAGTCCCTGTTTTAGGGTTGAAGGAACGGTATTTTTTCTTGCAATAGTTAAGCCAATCAGATTCTAATGATTTCTGGAGTGGCTCATATGCCACCGTTTGCTGAACTTGATAAACTCTTTGATTTTGCGGAACTTTTTGATAAATTACCTGATTTTGTGGTACTATTTGATAAACCACTTGTGGCTGTTCTGGTTTTTTTAAAATTGTACCAAGAATACCCACTGCTAAAGCATCTCCTGAGTTGTCTATATGAATATTACTGTGTTTTGTCTTTTTGCGCTCAATGTGATGATATGTTTTGTTTTCAACATGATGATGATGATGATGATGATGATGATGATGATGATGTTGTTGTTGTTGTTGTTTCTTGCTTTTGTCGTTGTCATTAGAACAGCCGTCGAAATCATCCATAAACTTTTGGAAATCATCAGGAAAAAAGCCACGTTTTCTATCAGAACAACGGGAGTTAGAAAAACGGGAACGCCAGATATCATCAATTTTCTTATCAATTTCCCTTGTCGCATCATCTCTTTCTTTACGCATCTTCCTCATCATATCATCTATGTCTCTCGTGATAGAGTGAGTAAAGTCCCATGCCATATCCGCAAGCGTTGTATTTAGCGGCATGAAAACGGTTGCAGTTGACATTGCTGATAATACCGCTAGCTTGATCACCTTTTTCATAATGATGCTCCTTGTGTAAATTCGTATTTTTCACATCCTACACGTTTCAAACTGAATAGAGCCTGAATAATTTTGGACTTTATTGTGATAAAACAAATGAAAATTCATTTAGTTAAACCTATCGTGGGTACAATAAAATAAAATCATGACAGAATTTTGATTTCAATTAATGTACTCTGCTTGAGGTTAATTAATAAGTTTGTATTGAGAGTCCACGATTTTTTACTATGGAATATAAATTCCTTATTTAGGGATACTTTTTGTATCACTTTTTATACAATGTAAATTGAATAATAGGTATATGAATAAAGGTTATCATTTTTTATCATAAGCTTATGGTCCTACGATAAAGTCTTGTTTTACTTTATTTGTGTTATAGAACAGTGTCCTGTTTGAATATTCTCTTGTGATGCTAAATAATATTTGAGTTCGATATCAGAGTGCATATAGCGTACGCGAATATCTTGTTCGTGGAGATATTCAGTTAAGTCTTCGGCTATACGCTTTGTGAGAACTGTCACCAATGTACGGTAGCCTTTTTGAATTGTTTTACGAATTTCATTCACAACATCATCGACTTGCTTGCTGGACGAACCTCTGTTGGTGGATCAATGAGCTCTGTTGGACGAATAATTTGTTCTGCAAAAGTGCCGTGAGATTGTTCTATTTCCCAGCGTCCTGGTGTTGCAGAGACGGCAATAGTTTGTGGGCGCATCGCATCCCATTTTGTTCCCATGAAAAATTGATGCAATCTCTTCGAGAAAAAGTTTTGCCCTTAGGCGATGATATTTGTTTTATCTGTGGGTATGGTCTCAAAAGTAGCATAGGCTATGAACGTCAATAGAATCCTTTTCTTCAAGAGATTTAAAGGGGAAGGTTATCAAAAACCCACTTTAGAGCGGGCTTTTCTCAATGTTAATTCAATTTATTTGGTTAATTCAATTTACTGGAGCATAGCAGACATGATTTAAGCCATCACTGCCTCGAAAAGTCCCTGTTTTAGGGTTGAAGGAACGGTATTTTTTCTTGCAATAGTTAAGCCAATCAGATTCTAATGATTGTTGTACTGGCTCATATTCCACCGTTTGCTGCACTTGATAAATCACTTGATTTTGTGGTGCGGCTTGATAGACAATTTGTGGCTGTTCTGGTTTTTTAAAAATTTTATTAAGAACTGCACTTGCTGCAAGAGCAAGAATGCCCAATGCTAAAGCATCTCCTTGAATATTACTGTGTTTTGTCTTTTTACGTTCGACATAATGATATGTCTTGCTTTCAACATGATGATGTTGTTGTTCTCTCCAGCTATGGCTGACATAATGACGCTTGTGGGGATCATCAAAAGAGTGATGTTTACTATGAAAATAATGGGAGCTAAAATTGCGAGACGGTAAACCAGACTCCTTCTTCATTTCACTCATTTGATACCATGCTATATCCGCGAGCGTTGTATTTAGCGGCATGAAAACGGTTGCAGTTGACATTGCTGATAATACCGCTAGCTTGATCACCTTTTTCATAATGATGCTCCTTGTGTAAATTCGTATTTTTCACATCCTACACGTTTCAAACTGAATAGAGCCTGAATAATTTTGGACTTTATTGTGACAAAACAAATGAAAATTCATTTAGTTAAACCTATCGTGGGTACAATAAAATAAAATCATGACAGAATTTTGATCTCAATTAATGTACTCTGCTTGAGGTTAATTAATAAGTTTGTATTGAGAGTCCACGATTTTTTACTATGGAATATAAACTATTTATTTAGGGATACTTTTTGTATCACTTTATACAATGTAAATTGAATAATAGGTATATGAATAAAGGTTATCATTTTTTATCATAAGCTTATTGTCCTACGATAAAGTATTGTTTTACTTTATTTGTGTTATAGAACAGTGTCCTGTTTGAATATTTTCTTGTGATGCTAAATAATATTTTGAGTTCGATATCAGAGTATCATTGTATAAAGATAATATATTGTAAGTAATTTTTTGATATATATAAAACATTCTCTTTAAATTTGTCTGCTTTTTTAGAGTGTGGATTGTTCGCTATGATGTGTTAAGGGGTTCTCAGCGATTTCTAGTTCTATCTTTTGTAATTGTTTGATTTCATCACGAAGTCGCGCTGCTTCTTCAAAGTTGAGATCAGCAGCTGCTTCATGCATTAATTTTTCAAGGTGTTTAATATGAGATGCTAAATTGTTGCCAACCATATTTTTTTTCTCGATGACATCAGGGATACTTGTGCGAATATGGTTGTTTTCATAGCCTGAATTGAGAATATCTCCGATATTTTTTTTGATACTTTTGGGTGTGATATGGTGTTCTTCATTATAGGCTATTTGTTTTTGTCGACGTCTTTGTGTCTCCTGTAAGGCTCGTTCTATGGAGCCTGTGATTGTATCTGCATAGAGGATAACGTGGCCATCTACGTTACGTGCAGCACGTCCGATTGTTTGTATGAGGGAAGTTTCAGAGCGCAAAAAGCCCTCCTTATCGGCATCTAGAATGGCAACAAAGCCACATTCTGGAATATCTAAGCCTTCTCGGAGCAAGTTGATACCGATAAGGACATCAAAGGTGCCAAGCCGCAAATCGCGTAGAATTTCAATGCGTTCTAATGTATCAATGTCAGAGTGCATATAGCGTACGCGAATATCTTGTTCGTGGAGATATTCAGTTAAGTCTTCGGCCATACGCTTTGTGAGAACTGTCACCAATGTACGGTAGCCTTTTTGAATTGTTTTACGAATTTCATTCACAACATCATCGACTTGCTTGCTTGCTGGACGAACCTCTGTTGGCGGATCAATGAGCCCTGTTGGACGAATAATTTGTTCTGCAAAAGTGCCGTGAGATTGTTCTATTTCCCAGCGTCCTGGTGTTGCAGAGACGGCAATAGTTTGTGGGCGCATCGCATCCCATTCTTCAAAGCGTAAAGGGCGATTGTCCATACAGGAAGGTAGGCGAAACCCATATTCTGCTAGGGTTGCTTTTCTTCGAAAGTCACCTCGATACATGCCTCCAATTTGGGGAATGGTTACATGGCTTTCATCGATAAAAACAAGAGCATTGTTTGGAATGTATTCGAACAAGGTCGGTGGTGGTTCTCCGGGTTTTCGTCCTGTTAAATAGCGTGAATAATTTTCGATTCCAGAGCATGAGCCGGTGGTTTCTAACATTTCCAAATCAAAAATTGTACGTTGTTCTAAACGTTGTGCTTCTAAAAGACGTCCAGCTGCGTTCAATTCATCAAGGCGTTGAGCGAGTTCCATTTTGATCGATTTCATCGCTTGATTGAGTGTTGGGCGTGGTGTTACGTAGTGTGAGTTGGCATAAATTTTAATCGATTGAAGGTCACCTGTTTTTTGACCCGTTAGAGGATCAAATTCCGTAATTGTTTCTACTTCATCGCCAAAGAGCGAAATACGCCAAGCACGATCTTCAAGGTGGGCAGGGAAAATTTCAATTGTATCCCCTCGAACACGAAAAGAACCACGAATGAAATTAATATCTTGTCGATGATAGTGTTGAGAAACTAAATCGGCCATTAATTTCCGTTGATTGAGTTTATCACTTTTTTCTATTTTGAAGGTCATAGCAGTATAAGTTTCTACTGAACCAATTCCGTAGATACAGGATACAGATGCGACAATAATGACGTCATCACGTTCAAGGACAGCACGTGTTGCAGCATGGCGCATACGGTCGATTTGTTCATTAATTGAGGATTCTTTTTCAATATAGGTATCAGAGCGTGCAACGTAGGCTTCTGGCTGATAATAGTCATAATAGGAAACAAAATATTCGACGGCATTATGGGGAAAAAAACTTTTAAATTCCCCATAAAGCTGCGCCGCTAGAGTTTTATTGGGAGCTAAAATCAGAGCTGGACGCTGTGTTTTTTCAATGATTTTGGCCATTGTATAGGTTTTTCCTGAGCCGGTAACACCCAAAAGCACTTGCGTACGCTCATCTTTTTGAATTCCCTCAACCAGAGTTTTAATGGCTTTAGGTTGATCTCCCGCAGGTTCAAAGGGTGTTTCGAGTTGAAATGGAATGCCACCTTCAGACTTTTCAGGACGAGCAGGGCGGTGGGGTGTCCATAATGCGCCATTCTTAAAAAGAGGATTACCTGAAGCAATGAGAGCAGAAAGAGCTTCAACTGTTGCTGTCACACCATTTTTCATTTTTGTTATCCTTTAAGAGAGACATGTGCGTATTTTAAAAGGAGATGTCATATTCTACAATGTGATAAAGAGAACGAAAAAGCATTTTTTATATCCGTTTTGTTCCAGTCTACGAGAGATGTCATAAAATATTCGATTCATTTTAGGGAAAGTATTTTTGTACTTTTTAAGTGTTATGGCATTTGTGGTTGTTATTTGTATTGACCATTTTGTTTACAGCAATAGAGAAGTTGTTATAGGTTCAGTACGGTTGTTATTGATAATGACCATATGTACTGTAAATTGAAGGTGTTGTATATGCGCGATAAAGATCATTTCCATCCTTAAATGATAGATATCGAGACGATGCCCACCCTGTTTGAGCGTTATATTTTATGTAACACCAGTTTCCTCTACAGGTTTGGACAAATACTAACTGACCTGCAGGAATTAAACCACGAAGTGCATACCGCATACTTGGTCCCTCTCTAAAATTAAGATTTTTTATGGCAAAAGCATCAGTAGCTTTTGATCCTGTTGTGGTTAAAAAGAGAGAGCCAAATACAAAAAAGATTATCAAATTTTTCATTTTTTTTGCACTAAGTTTCCTTAGAGATTTCCTTTTCTTATTTTTTCATACAAGGTTCTTTGTATGTTAGATAGAGTATGATAAAATACAAAAAATACAATTGTTTCTTCTATAGGCATCTAAAAGCTTTGAGTTTTTTGATAAAACAAGTTTGTTGTTACGCACGATTTCATAAACATTCATTCCTTTTATGAGGCAGGTTTTGTTAGACGTTTAACACTTTACAATACTAACGTTTTTCTAATGTAATTAGTAAATGCTTTGGCTTCCTTGTTATTTTTATATGGAAAATAGGGATGCTGTACTATATAATAAGTAAAATTGTGGTTTTCGGATTCCAAAAGTGATTTTGGAAGCCGTTTTTTATATTTTTATTAAACCTTCCGTGTAACAGAAAGGGACGGATTATGGAAAAAGTTCCGATGACTACAGCTGGTTTTGAAAGTCTTAAAGAAGAGCTGCGTTGGCGTCAACAACAAGAACGTCCACGAATTATTGAAGCAATTTCTGAAGCGCGCGCGCATGGGGATCTTTCAGAAAATGCTGAATATCATGCTGCGAAAGAAGCGCAAAGCCATAATGAGGGGCGTATAAATGAGCTTGAAGATTATATTGCGCGGGCGGAAGTTATTAATGTTTCTCGTCTTTCAGGCAATAAAATTAAATTTGGAGCTACTATTAAACTCTTGGATGAGGATACTGAAGAGAAAAAAGTTTACCAGATTGTTGGGGATCAAGAAGCTGATGTCAAAACTGGTAAAATTTCTATTTCCTCACCTATTGCACGCGCACTCATTGGTAAGCAAGAGGGAGATGTGATTGAGGTAAACGCACCAGGTGGTGCACATAATTATGAAATTATTAAGGTGCAGTATATTTAAAATATTATGCATATGCCTCTCAAAAAAACAGAGATCATATTCCTCAATTGTAAATATGTTTTCAAGAGTAATGTCCGTAATATTCAGTGCATTTCATTACCGTAAGAACAGAGGGTATGTGTTTCTTCTTTTGAGTTTTGGGAATTAAGATTTTTTTCATTTTTGCTTTGAAGAACCTTTTCGGACTTTAAAAAAGTCCGAGAGGGAGGTATTTCGTTTTTGGCATATACCCTGTATTATTGAGATGCTTTGTAGAGACCTTTTAGCATTGGTATTATGCGATTACAGTTTAAATGCATTTTAAATAATCAGCAGTATTATATAAAATATTGGTTTAGTGTTTTGAAAGAGAGATTTTTATTGTTTTCAAAGTCTATTTCATGATGCTGCCTGTAATAGTATAAGGTAAAATTTACTGAGCAGCACCATCTTTACGTTTATGAAGATGTAAGTTGGGCATCATTATTTACTTTCTAGCATTCAATGATGCATAATGGTTTATTTATCGTTTCAATTTCTGATTATTACAAAAATAGAATATCATGCATTAAAATTGCTCACGCCAAAAAGCAGGGATAAAAAGTACGAATATAGTGATAATTTCAAGACGTCCTGCGAGCATGAGAAAGCTCAAAATCCATAAGGCATTATCATTAATGGTAGAGAAATTTCCAGCAGGGCCAATAATGTTTCCAAAACCTGGGCCAATATTGGAAAGAGCAGTTAAGACACCGGTAAAAGCAGATGTAAAATCCAGACCAGTTGTGAGTAAAAGTGCAGTGCCGATAAGAAGACAGAACATATAAAGGCATACAAAAAATAAAACCGCTTTAGCTACATCATTTGATATATTTGTGTGATCGTAACGTGCCTTTACCACTACGTTAGGAAAAAGAAGTTTTTCCATATTTGTTTGAGCAATACGCCAAAGGATAATTAAACGATTAATTTTTATGCCCCCAGAAGTAGAACCAGCACAACCACCTGTAAAAGAAACAATAAAAAAAACTCCGAGAGCAAAAGGTCCCCAAAGTTGATAATCTTTAGCGCTATAGCCGGTGGTGCTTATGATAGATGAAAGGTGAAAAATGACATCAAGGAAAATCCAATGGAAAGTGCGGTGATCATGAAATCGTAGCCATGCTGCTAGAGCAAAGCTGAAGAGGAATACAATATTAAGAAAAACGATTACTTGTGTATCAATGAAGCGTTTAGAGCGACCAGGCAGTACTAATTTAACATAAAGCACAAAAGGTAAAGCGGAGAGCAACATAAAGATTGTTGACACGATTAAAATGGCTGGTTTAGCAGAAAAATATCCAAAAGAAGCATCGTGAGTTGAAAATCCAGCTGTTGCTATTGTGCTCATTGCATGGTTAATGGCATCAAATAAGCTCATACCAGACGCGAAGTAGGAGAGCATACAAGCAAATGTTAGTCCAACATAAGCTATGATAATTCCATTGGCAATCTGGTTAATGCGCGGTAATATCTTTTCAGATTTATCGGATGATTCCATATGAAAAAGCTGTACTCCGCCAACACGGAGTGAAGGCAAAAGTAATAAGGCTAAACCAATAAAGCCAATACCTCCAATCCAGCATATGATAGAACGCCACAACAAAATACTTCGCGATAAATTATCAAGATTAGTGATTACTGTGGAGCCTGTAGTTGTGATTCCAGAAACGGATTCAAAAATCGCTCCTGCCAGAGAAATTGGTAGAGAAGAAAGATAAAGAGGTAAGGCACCCACAACACTTCCTGTTAGCCAAAGGCAAACAGTAAGCATAAAACCAAGCCGTGCAGAAAAACGACAGGTTGCGCCTCTTGTTGCCAAGAGAATCAGTGTTGCTAACATAGTGGTTATGATGCAAGAGTAGAGAAAGGCCATCCAATCGCGGTTATTGTTGTGCAAATCTACAAAGGCAGGCAAAAGCATTGCTCCTCCCATAATTAACGCAAAACGTGCACAGACATTGATAATAAATTGAAAAATGGTTGTTCCCTATCTTTTTCTTTTGTTACAATTTTGTGCTCATGAGAATTTACACCTCTCTTTGATGGGACGAAGATTTATTTTTATACGAAGTATATCTTAATAAACTGACTTTTAGTCCTTCTCATGAAACTTGAAAAGAAATATGTATACACCATAATTTAAGCTGTTGAAAAACGTTTTTTTTAAGGCTGAATTTCTTTATAATTTATAGAATAACAAAGCAATAAAAAACGAAAGAGATTCTATGGTACAATCGCATGTTCGGCTGCTTATTATTGGTTCTGGGCCCGCTGGTTATACAGCAGCTATCTATGCAGCAAGGGCAATGCTTAGTCCGGTTTTGATTACTGGATTACAGCAGGGTGGACAGTTGACAATTACAACGGAAGTTGAAAATTACCCAGGTTTTTCTGATCCAATTCAAGGACCATGGTTGATGGAACAAATGGCAAAACAAGCCGAAAACATGGGTACAAAAATTATCTATGATATTATCACAAAGGCTGATTTATCAAAGCGTCCTTTTACCATATACGCAGATTCAGGAACGCAGTATTGTTGTGATGCGCTCATTATCGCTACGGGTGCGCAGGCTCGCTGGCTTGGTTTAGAAAGCGAACAGGCATTTATGGGGAGGGGTGTTTCTGCTTGTGCAACGTGTGATGGCTTTTTTTATCGTGGTAAGGATGTCATTGTTGTAGGAGGAGGGAATACAGCTGTTGAAGAAGCTCTTTACTTATCGCATTTGGCCAAGAGTGTAAGCGTGGTTCATCGGAGGGATCATTTTCGGGCGGAGAAAATTTTACAAAATAGATTGTTTGCGCGTGATAATGTACGCGTTCTTTGGGATCATGTGGTAGAAGAAATTGTTGGTTTACCGGCGCATGCTCCAATGGGAGCTGTGGTAACAGGAGTACGTCTTAAAAATATTAAAACTGGTCAAGAGAGTAACCTGGATACAGAGGGGGTATTTATTGCTATCGGACATGATCCTGCTGTCTCTTTGTTTGAAGGGCAATTGAAACAAAAAACAGGTGGATACTTATGGACTGCGCCAGATTCAACAGCCACAAGCGTTTCTGGTATTTTTGCTGCGGGAGATGTTGTAGATAACATATTTCGCCAAGCTGTTACAGCAGCAGGGAGAGGATGTATGGCAGCATTGGAGGCAGAACAGTTTTTGAGCTTGTCTGTATAGAATGTCAAAAAGAGATATCTATCAGAAAAATGAAAGAAATTAGGGGTAAAAGTAATCGTGACATTACCATTGGATTGGGATAAATTGAGAGTTTTTCATGCTGCGGCAGAGGCGGGTTCTTTTACGCATGCTGCTCAAAAGTTGCATTTATCACAATCGGCAATTTCACGACAAGTTTCAGCTTTAGAACAGGAAGTTGGTGTATCCCTGTTTCAGCGCCATGCGCGTGGCTTAATTCTTACAGAGCAGGGTGAAATTCTCTATCGTACGGCGCATGATGTTTTGATGAAGCTTGAAAATGTACGCTCTAAATTGAGTGAAAGTTGCGAAAAACCAACAGGACAGTTGCGCGTTACATCAACCTTTGGCATGGGGGCGGGGTGGCTTGTGGAGCGTATGCCTGAATTCCTGAGTCTTTATCCCGATATGCGGATTCAACTTTTGTTTGCTGATGAAGAGCTTGATTTGACGATGCGCCACGCAGATTGTGCTGTTCGTTTACACCAACCACAACAGCCAGATCTTATACAAAGAAAATTATTTACCATTCATATGCATGTTTATGCTTCAAAAAATTATCTTGTCAATTACGGTAAACCAGAAAAATTATCTGAACTCGATGCACATCGTATTATTTCATACGGTGAACCTGTCCCATCTTATTTATCTGGTTTGAACTGGTTGGAAAAAGCTGGAAGAAGTGATGGATCTTCACGGGTCCCAGTTTTACAAATCAATAATATTATTTCAATCAAGACAGCGCTTATGTGTGATTTTGGTATTGCTGTACTGCCTGATTATATCGTGAATAATGATGAGCGACTTGTGCGTCTTTTCCCTGATATGGTTGATATTCCTTCCTTTGATACCTTTTTTTGTTATCCGGAGGCTCTTAAAAATTTGGCAAAGCTTAATGCTTTTCGTGATTATATCTTCTTAAAAGCACGTGAATGGTCTTTTTAAAGCTATGTATTTATTGCATAGCAGGTACGCTTAAGTCTTTATTGTGCTTTGCTCTATAAAGTGACATAAAATAGCATCTCTTGATTATGTTGCCTCCCATTGCATTTTCTTGAGTGTTCCCTTATGAGGATCTGTAAGATTGATTTTATCTCTGTGGATCTTCTCAATTTGCCGGACTTTTTGTCCGGCTTTTTTTATTCTGAAAAAGTATCTAAAAATAAAGATCTCTATTAGCTATTAGGGGGATGATAAGGACAAGGTTGTAAAAAATTATGAATGTGAAAAATATTTATGCGTCCTAAAATTTGCTTTCAAAGCTTTGTAAAATATTTGCTATTATGATAGCTTTTGTAAAGTAGAAAAGTTTTATACTTATCAGGTTATAACATTGATGGATGTAAAATGTTACAGGTCATAAATGGCTAAGTACGTGCAAATCTTATAAGTATGTGATAAGAATTCTTTATTCATAAAGTTATAACAGTTAATGGTTTACCTTTCATTAGAGCAAGAAGATAAGGATGTATTTTTTATGAATATCTTCTTTAAAATTCCTTGTATTCATTCATTTGGAAAGAATAGCTAAAAACTTCTTTGATTTTGGTAGCAGCATATATTCCTGTGCAATTTTGTTAAAATACATTTCTCTATAGAATTATTTCTGTATATTATAACCCAGTGGTCGAGAAAATTAGATATCCTAACATTTAACTACAAAGTTTGCATGACAGATAATACTTAGAATTCTAGAGTAAATTATTGCAAAAACGTTGAATGCGTAAGCAAGCCTCTTCAAGCAGTTTTTCTGATGTTGCATAGGAAATACGAAATGCTGGTCCCAGTCCAAAGGCAGAGCCTTGGACTACAGCAACGGATTCTGCTTCCAGAAGCTCTACCACAAAGTCTTCATCATGATTGATCACTTTACCATCAGGTGTTTTTTTTCCAATGAGTTTTGCACAAGAAGGATAAACATAGAAGGCGCCTTCAGGCGTTGGACAGTGAATGCCAGGAGTTTTGTTTAGCATGGAAACAACGAGATCACGGCGTGTTTGAAAAATTCTTTTATTTTGAGCAATAAAATCCTGTGGTCCATTGAGTGCTTCGACCGCTGCCCATTGTGAAATGGAACTTGTACCAGATGTTTGTTGTCCTTGAATGATATCCATAGCTTTAATTAATTTTTCTGGTCCTCCTGCATAGCCGATTCTCCAACCCGTCATGGCATAGGCTTTAGAAACGCCATTCATTGTGAGTGTACGGTCGTAAAGTTTTGGTTCTACCTCTGCTGGAGTGACAAAGGTAAAATCTTCATATGTTAGATGCTCATAGATATCATCAGTAAGGATATAAACATGAGGATATTTTAGTAAAACATCCGTAAGCTTTTTTAATTCATCATGCGTATAAGCGGCACCTGACGGATTAGAAGGAGAGTTGAAAAGAAACCACTTGGTTTTGTTTGTAATGGCAGCTTCTAGTTCTTCCGGTTGAAGTTTATAAGAAAATTCTGCTTTTGTTTCTACAAAGATAGGTATACCTTCGTTTAAAGATACCATTTCTGGATAGCTAACCCAATAAGGAGAGGGAATTATAACTTCGTCTCCTTTATTTAAAGTCGCCATAAATGCATTAAAGAGGATTTGTTTACCACCGGTGCCAACAATAATTTGCTCTGGTTTATAAGTAAGATTATTTTCTCTTTTAAATTTTGTAGAAATTGCTTGGCGCAGTTCTGGAATACCTGATATGGGTGTGTATTTTGTTTTCCCTTGTCGAATAGCTTCAATAGCAGCATTTTTGATATTGTCTGGTGTATCAAAATCTGGTTCACCAGCGCTTAAAGCAATGACATCACGACCTAATGCTTTTAAATTACGTGCTTTTTGGGAAACTGCAATTGTTGCAGAAGGTTTGATACGAGAAAGCTTATCGGCGATAAAAGCCATAATTCTATCCTTATATAGTACAAGCAAGCGATTGTTAAGTTAGAAGTATTCTATAAGAGATTACGTTGTATGCAATAAGAAATTGTGAAAAAATTTTTAGGAAATTTTATTTCAGATACAGATTTTGTTGCACTGTTTCTTAGATAGCTTAAGGAAACTGTTTTTTGTTTTTATGAAAGCTTTAGGTGAAGGGCGAGGAAGACGTGACAATTATGCAAGAGAGAGAAAGAGTGCTTCACTTTATAAAAAAATCTCCATCTGTAAAGATGAAGATTTTTTAAAGAATATTACAGGATCGAAAGATCAAAGGGCTGTAAGATTACCAGCAGCAAATTTCCCCGAACGACGATCTTGAAGAACGTCATAGGAAATCTTTTGCCCTTCATTAAGATTATTTAAGCCAGAACGTTCGACAGCAGAAATGTGCACAAATACATCTGCACTTCCATCACTAGGCTGAATAAATCCAAAACCTTTTGTTGTATTAAACCACTTAACTGTTCCTGTAGACATAGGAAACTCCTTAGAATATATAATGTTATGTACTGAAACCAAAATATTCCAATACGCCTTTAGATCGAAATTAGGTGGGAGAAGTTTCGTCGAAAGTGCAGATCGCACAGGAAAGAAAGTCACATAACCGAAAATTCGATAGATTCCATATAAAGGTTTTTAAGATAAAAAGCAAGTCTTAATCTATACTTTTATATAAAGAAAAGATTGAGAGGGTATAAAAGAGAGTAGTTTTTGTGACGTGGAAAAACTCTAAGTGAAATAGCTTTGCAACGCGCGCACTTCAAGGTTACTTTTCTTGAGTGCTTCGATAGCTTGTACTGCAGATTCAGCTCCAGCCATTGTTGTATAATAGGGGACTTTTTGCATGAGCGCTGCGTGGCGTAATGATTTTGAGTCTGAGATAGCACTGGCTGTGTTGGTTGTATTAAAAATCAAATGAATTTGTCGATTACGAATAGCATCTTCAATATGGGGATGCCCTTCTAGTACTTTATTGATTTTTTCTGCCTTAACATGATGTTCGGTAAGAAATTTTTGTGTTCCACTTGTTGCTAAAACCAAAAAGCCAAGTTCAGTTAAACGTTTTACAGGTTCTAAGATGCGTTTTTTGTCTTCATCTCTTACAGAAACAAATAAAGTTCCCTCTTTTGGAAGTTCAACACCAGCTCCAAGTTGGGCTTTAGCAAAAGCAAGGGCAAATTCATAATCAAGTCCCATTACCTCACCGGTTGAGCGCATTTCCGGTCCCAGAAGCGTATCAACACCTGGAAAACGTGCAAAAGGAAAAACGGATTCTTTGACAGCAATACGCTGTTTTTGTTGTGAAGAGGGTAATCCTCCATAAGCTTGAAGAGCATCATGGAGCGTTTCTCCTGCCATAATGCGTGTGGCCATTTTAGCGATGGGACGACCGATCGTCTTTGCTACGAATGGTACAGTACGTGAAGCACGAGGATTAACTTCTAAGACATAGATTGTATCATCTTTAATGGCATATTGCACATTCATCAAACCACGAACATGAAGTGCTTCTGCTAACGCTTTTGTTTGACGTTCTAATTCAATGATCAATTCATTTGAGAGCGTACGTACGGGTAAAGAACAGGCTGAATCACCAGAGTGGATTCCTGCTTCTTCAATGTGTTCCATAATACCAACGACTAACGTTTCTTTTCCATCACACAGACAGTCAACATCAACTTCAATTGCTTTTGTCAGATAGGTATCGAATAAAAGTGGATTTTTACTGAGTAGTGTATTGAGCTGATTGGTTTTATTGTTAGGATAGCGTGCTTTGATATCTTCTGATACCAAATCAGGTACATTTTCAAGCAAGTAATTTTGCAAACTACGCTCATCTCGGATAATTTGCATAGCACGCCCCCCTAAAACATAAGAGGGACGTACAACCAATGGAAATCCTAGTTCATGGGCAATGAGGTGTGCTTGTTCAACTGAATAGGCAATACCATTTTTAGGTTGTGTTAAATGAAGCTTGAATAATAATTTTTGAAAGCGGTCTCTGTCTTCTGCTAAATCAATGGCGTCGGGTGAAGTTCCTAAAATAGGAATGTGATGTTTTTCTAGTACTTTTGCTAGTTTTAATGGAGTTTGTCCGCCAAACTGAACAATGACTCCAACCAATTCTCCTTTTTTCTGTTCTGTTTCTAAAATAGCAAGAACATCTTCTGTTGTTAAAGATTCAAAATAAAGACGATCCGACGTATCATAGTCAGTTGAAACTGTTTCAGGATTACAGTTAATCATAATTGCTTCAAAGCCTGCATCACGCAGAGCAAAAGCAGCATGGCAGCAACAATAATCAAACTCAATGCCTTGTCCGATACGGTTTGGCCCTCCACCTAAAATGGCAATTTTTTTGCGTTCAGAAATTCGTGCTTCTGAGTATCCGATGCCTGCAAAGGGTACCTCATATGTTGAATACATATATGCTGTAGGTGAAGAAAATTCAGCTGCACAAGTGTCAATCCGTTTAAAAACATGTTTAACATTAAGCGATTTACGCAAAGCAGCAATATTATCGGGTTCTTGGCCTGTCAGGGTTGCTAATCGTGCATCCGAAAAGCCCATAGCTTTTAACATACGTAGATTATCTGTGTCTTTGGGTAATCCATGGATACGAATACGCTGCTCCATTTCAATTATGGAGGAGATTTGTTCCAAAAACCATGGATCAATTTTGCTAATTTGATGAATTTCATTCAGGGGTAACCCCATACGCATTGCTTGGGCTATGTAACGCAGACGGTCAGGACTCGGGATTGCAATGGCGGAGCGTATGGAATTTTTCTCATCACCTTCAGCATGTTCGGGAATTACAATTTCGTCAAGACCGGTAAGACCTGTTTCAAGTCCACGGAGAGCTTTTTGTAGAGATTCTTGAAAAGTACGACCGATTGCCATAACTTCCCCTACAGATTTCATTGCTGTTGTTAAGACAGGAGATGAACCAGGAAACTTTTCGAAAGCAAAACGAGGAATTTTGGTAACAATATAGTCAATAGAAGGCTCAAATGACGCTGGTGTTACACCACCGGTGATATCATTTTTTAATTCATCAAGCGTATATCCGACTGCTAGTTTAGCTGCTATCTTAGCAATTGGAAAACCTGTTGCTTTTGAGGCAAGAGCTGAGGAACGGGAAACACGTGGATTCATTTCAATAACAATGAGGCGTCCATTTTCAGGATTAACAGCAAACTGTACGTTAGATCCACCGGTTTCAACTCCAATTTCACGCAGTATCGCAATTGAAGCGTTGCGCATACACTGATATTCTTTATCAGTTAAGGTGAGGGCAGGGGCTACGGTGATGGAATCACCGGTATGAATACCCATAGGATCGATGTTTTCAATTGAACAAACGATGATACAGTTGTCGTTTTTATCGCGAACAACTTCCATCTCATATTCTTTCCATCCCAAAACACTTTCTTCAATCAAAACTTCAGTGGTGGGTGAAGCTTCAAGACCGCGTTCAATGATTTCATAAAATTCAGAGCGATTATAAGCAATGCCACCACCGGTACCTCCAAGCGTGAACGAAGGACGGATAATGGCTGGAAGGCCAATAGTATCAAGAGCTTGAACTGCTTTTGCTGTGGCATGTGCTATATAATGTTGTTTCCGGTCTGCTTCTGTTTGACGCCAATAGTGATCAAGTTCTTCTAGGGCTTGGTTAAGCGCATCGCCGGAAAGTTTTGCTTTAAGTTCATCGCGCGTTTTTGCGTGTAATCGGCGGTTTTCTTCTTTAAGTTCAGTCGCATTGGCTAACATAGAACGCGGTGTTTCTAAACCAATCTTTGCGATTGCTTGACGAAATAAGGCACGATCTTCAGCTTTATCAATAGCATCAGCATTTGCGCCTATCATTTCAACATGATAACGGTCTAAAATTCCCATACGTTTTAATGATAAGGCAGTATTGAGCGCTGTTTGTCCTCCCATTGTTGGTAAAAGGGCATCAGGGCGTTCGCGAGCGATAATTTGAGCCACTATTTCAGGAGTAATGGGTTCAATATAGGTTGCATCGGCTAAATCTGGGTCTGTCATAATGGTGGCTGGATTGGAATTAACCAGAATAATTCGGTAGCCTTCTTCTTTTAACGCCTTACATGCTTGAGTACCTGAATAGTCAAATTCACATGCTTGACCAATGATAATAGGTCCTGCTCCAATGATAAGAATAGATTTTATATCTGTGCGTTTTGGCATGGTTTTTTCCTATGATAAACATTCGTGCGCTATTGCAGTAAGCTGAATATTTAAATTTCGAGGCTAACGCTGTTTTATAGGTTAATAAATAAAGAAAGTAAGCACTAAAATACCTTTTCCCTGTTTTTTTTCATGAAAACAAAAATAATGGGGTGAGAAAATACAAGTAATCCTTTACGAAAAATGAAAATTCTTTAATGTTTTAAAGAGGTTTTGTATGCACGTTATGAAGCGCATATCATAGTATGATACGATGCTTATTTACTATTATGTTCGTTGCTATATCCCTTTATGCATTTGTATTGTTCGTGATATTTCTCTTTTAGTAAGCGTATTGTGGAATGGTGCATTTGTATAGGGAGAAATGGCATGTTTAATAATAGATTATTCTGGTGATTTTTCTTAACAATATTGGCTGTAAAGAGTTTTTAGGGTGCAATATTCTGCGAACATCATATGGGGTATTAAGGATGATATTATATATTTTCATGATGCTCTTTTGATCCTAGAGCATGTGCATGGAAGAGAGAACTATCTTAATGTTTTAAAGTTTTTTCATTATGATGTATAATGCGTTATAGCTAAGATTTCATTGAACTTTTTGATAATAATTATTTTGCAAGCTGTGCTAAAGTTGATTAATAAAATGGATCGTGATGCTTTAAAAAATGTTGAAATGCTCTATATTAGCTCATCCTTTCTCGAATTTTTTGTTATCGTTTTATGCTAGAAGAATTTGTGCTATGTAATAGCTTCTAAAATAGGATGGATCTAAAGGTAACGGAGAAAATAGTATGTATACAAAACAGTGTGTATGCTATGGAAGATCAAAAGCTCAATTCTAAACTTGTCCAACGTGGGCTCATTTTAGTTTTCATTACTTTGGTACTGGATATTATTGGTATCGCAATCATTAGCCCTATTTTACCTGAATATTTCGCTCAATTGACAGGAAAGGATATTGGTACTTCCTCGTTGGAAAGAGGGAGATTACTTGTGGCTTATTCAGTGATGCAGTTTTTGTTTGCTCCTGTTATTGGTAATCTTTCTGATTGTTATGGTCGTCGTCCTATTTTGCTTATTTCTATTATTAGTTTTGCTCTTGATAACTTCATATGTGCTTTAGCGTGGAGTTGTTCTATCTTGTTTATAGGGCGTCTTCTATCTGGGGTAAGTGGTGCGAGCTTTGCAATCTGTACAGCTTATCTTGCCGATATATCTGATGACAAAACACGTACGCGCAATTTTGGTTTGTTAGGAATTGCGTCTGCATTGGGGTTTATTTTAGGTTCGTTTATTGGTGGTTTTTTAGGTCAATTTAGTCCGCGTATACCGTTTTATTTTGCAGCTATTTTTTCACTTATTAATTTTATTTTTGCATGGGTTATGCTTCCAGAAACTCTCTCTGTGCAAAATAGGCGTTCTTTTGATATTAAACGTGCAAATCCTTTAGGGGCATTTTTGCAAATGAAGCAATATCCAACGGTTCTTTGGGTGTTGTTAGTCTTTTTTCTTTACTGGTTTGCGGAATCTGTATGGCCAAGTATTTGGGCATTTGTTGCTAAAGAACGTTATGATTGGGACACCTTGTCTATTGGATTGTCCTATACTGTTTTCGGTATGGGGCAGTTTCTTGTGATCATTTTTGTTTTGCCTTATTTTTCTAAACGATGGAGTAATTGGTCTATTGCGATGGTGGGACTTATATTCGCATCGGCTGCTATGCTCGGCTATACATGTGCAACACAAGGGTGGATGGTTTATGTGGTGTCTGCATGTACAATGCTTGAATACCTTGTTCACGCACCTATGCGCGCTATCGCTTCAGCACAGGTTCCAGCAAATGCTCAAGGAGAATTGCAGGGAGCAATGACATCTGTTCTTTCATTAAGTTCAATATTTGGTCCTATTTTTTATATGCTTCTCTTTGAACAGTTTACACATGAAGATACATTGTTGCATTTTTCTGGTGCTCCTTTTGTGGGAAGCTTTTTTGTACTTGTCATTACGACGATAGTTTTTGTTTTACGAGTACGTTAATCTCTCAGGACTTAGGATTCGAGCGAAAAAAGATATTATTCTGAGACAATACAAAAATGAAAAGTTTATCATTTTATAAGCAGATTACACTCTTTGAGTGTATGCAAAAGTAACAGATGTGTGCGCAGCAAAGAGATATAATTTGAAAAAGGGAGTTTAAGTTTAAAAGATAAATTACTTTGATTAAGCTATTTTTTTATAATCCATAATAAGATCAGAAAAACGCTGAAACAAATAGTGACTGTCTTGTGGTCCAGGAGAGGCTTCCGGGTGGTGTTGAACAGAAAAAACCGGTTTTCCAATGATTCGAATACCGCAATTTGAACCATCAAAGAGGGAAATATGTGTTTCTTGGACATGTTTTGGTAGAGATGTTGCATCTACAGTAAAACCATGATTCATTGATACGATCTCAACTTTTCCAGTGTTAAGATCTTTAACAGGATGGTTGGCACCATGATGTCCTTGGTGCATTTTTGTGGTTTTTGCGCCAATCGTAAGAGCAAGAAGTTGATGACCAAGGCATATTCCGAAAAGTGGTAAATTGCGATCGATGAGCGTTTTTATAGTTGGAACAGCGTATTCAGCTGTAGCAGCTGGATCTCCAGGACCGTTGGAAAGAAAAATACCGTCAGGATTCATTGCCAGAATTTCTTCTGCATTTGTTTGTGCAGGCACAACAGTAATGCGTGCTCCTTGTGTGGCCATAAGGCGAAGAATATTGCGCTTAATGCCATAGTCAATTGCAACGATATGAAAATTGTGCACACTATTTGTACTATATCCTTTATCCCATAGCCACGTCTTTTCATCCCATTGTCTTAAAGGATGTGATGTCACTTCCTTCGTAAGATCTAGATTAACGAGACCAGACCATTTTCGTGCACGCTCTTGTAAAGAAGGGATATCAAAATTTCCATTGGGATTATGTGCAATGATGGCATTTTGTGCACCTCTTTCACGGATAAGAATAGTTAATGCACGTGTATCAATACCGCAAAGTGCAATAATTTTACGTGCTTTGAGCCACTGATGAAGATTTTCATTTGCGCGGTAATTAGAGGGATTCGTAATGTCCGCTTTGAAAACCGCACCGACTGCACCATGGCAGTTTATGGGAGTGAGATCTTCAAGATCTTCACTATTTGCACCAACATTACCTATATGAGGAAAAGTAAAATTAATGATTTGCTGTGTATATGAAGGATCTGTGAGGATTTCTTCATAACCTGTCATAGCAGTATTGAAACAAATTTCAGCTTCAGCAATACCTGTCGCACCCGCTCCTTTTCCTTCAATAACTGTTCCATCTGCGAGCACCAAGAGAGCTGTCGGTTTTTTTACACTCCAAGGATTAGAGGAAGGTATAGTTTGTGTCATAGTGTGCGCCCACAATTCATTCTCTGAAAGGTATAATAATCCACGTTACACAAAAAGCACAACTATAACAGATGTTGTGTATAGTGTTTTTGCAATGTTTCGCTTGAGACCGGGAGTATAGGTCTATTCCATGAAGAGGTAAAGTCCTCTTTTTTAGATTTTCTAAGAGTTGAGAATACTAATTATTTTATTATGCATTGCAAGATGTAGAAAGATTGGTTAGAAGCTGTTTTTCTTCTTGAACAGAATTGAGTAAATCAACGTTGTGTGACCAAATTGATGTGGCGCTCAAAGTTGCTTTGAAGATCCAGGATAAGACACGTCTTGCTACACTTCGTTTAATGGGTGTTGCGGTTAGAGATCATTATACTTTGTCGTGGAGAAGGAAAGTTAGAGATAGATGATTACCAGATTTAGATGTCTCTTTTAGTTAAAATGTTTCAACAGCGTGAGGCATTAGTACAGATTTATAAAGAAACTGGTCGTTCGAAATTAGCAGAGAAAACATATACGGAAATGTCAATCATTCGTGAGTTTTTTTCCAGTCAGCTTGATGAAATGGAAATTGAACATGTTCTTTATGAAGCTTTAGTACAAACTAAGGCAGCAAGGTTACGCGATATGGGGAAGGTTATGGTTTGGCTCAAGGAACGTTATGCGGGGCAAATGAATTTTTCTGAGGTGTGTAATAATCTGTGTGAAAAATTAAATAAATCTTTTTAAGTAATAAAGGGTATCTGGAAGTATTTTTTATTATCAACAGCTATATCAAAATGTAGAGATAGAATGAGAATTTTGTTTATAAGCTGATAGTCATCGTCTAAAAGTATAGCAAAGAATACTTTTAATTTAATGAGTTAGGCTTCTATTCGCTCATAAGGAAATAAGATAGTTTATTTACATTCTACCTGTTTCTAAGTATCTGCTTTTTCCATTTATGTGGGGTTTGTTGTGTACAGTGGTGAAGCTGTTAAAAAAAGCTCAGTTAACAATAATGGTTTCCCTGATAGTCGTAGACGAGAACGGCGTGCCCATAATGCATCTTGTTGGCCGATATGAATATAATCGCGGGTTAATGTACCGCTGTTAAATAAATAGTTTCCCAGTGGTATGGTCCCCAAACTCATGATTTCTTGATTGTGTTCAAAGAGAGTTTCTTGTGGGATTACAGTACGTCCAAAGAGCCAAGGTTGATCATCTCCTCTCAGTATAACTTCGCGTAACCAGTAACGCGCACTATTGGGAAGATGTTCTGCTTCTTCTTGCAATTGATCACGTGTAATAAAGCATTCACGTTGTGGTTCAACATGGATGCAAGTGCAGTAGTTTTTCAATCGCAGAGTCATTGATCCCGATTCCATTAGCCAATTGCGAAAACTTTCTGGTATTGAAGGATTTTGATCGGATAACCACTTTATGGGTGGTAAGATAGAATCTCTGGAATCAGACACCCTTTTACTCCATATCTAAAATCATATTCCATACTGGATGATAAAATAGACATCTCTCATTGTAAGGTAGAAATGTAAAGACAGCAAGGTTTTAAATAGGAATATGTAAAAAGGGAGATATGATTTTTTAGCGTGCTTCTTCTCTTTATACTAAGAGAGGTACTTTCCGGCTACCGCTTTTAAAAGGTTATTTGAGAATTTCAGTGAGACCGTAGAGTTAGTGAAGTTTATATTGGCTTAAGATTTGCGAGAGAGCTTTTATTCATCGTTATTAGTTCTTATTATACTTATTCATTGTCTGTGTTGGTATTACTGTGAGATAAGCAAGATTTGATCATCGTTGGTATATTCTATTTTTTACCTTTATTGTGCTGTAGATATCAAGTTTTTGAAACGATGTTATTTAAACTTGATGAAAAAAAACTGAACTCTAAAATATAGTGTAGAAATTTTGTATATAGAAATATTTTGTTGTTTAATAGAGCATACACAACGGCAACGGTGTCAAAAGCTTTTGGTACTGTTTTCTTAATTACATGATGATGGTGATGCAAAAGATCATATCTTGAGCATCCAACCACCATTTTTCCATTTACCACAGCATAAGCTATAAACACCCCACCAATTGCAAAAAGCATTTTTTAAAAATGAATAAACGGTTTATGATCGGATTTTTCGTCCTATCCATATAAGAATACAGGCTCCAATAAAACCTGAAACAAGATAACCGAGCCAACCAGCAAAATTCACGCCCAAAAGACCAAAAAGAAAGCTAGCTAAAGTGGCTCCAATAATTCCCAAAATAATGTTTAAAAATACCCCTGTCTGACTTTTCATAAGGTACTGCGCAGCCCAACCTGCTAGGCCACCAATAATAATAGCTGCAATCCAGCCAATGTTTGCGTCTTCCATTATACTCTCTCCTTTGCCTAAATTCTGCCTAAATCTAAACTGTTAACTTTAAGTAGGGTAAGCTTTGTAAAGGTCAAGGCTTGTTTCTTTTTGCCCGTAGGGGGAGGAAGGATAGTGCTGCTGAGAAATTTATTATAATTTACATTTCACTTTGCACAAATGCATTCAGCATCATATCCAATATAAATACATACAAGCGCGTTTATTATATCAAAAAATATTGAGATTAGCAATAGTTTTACATAAAAAGAAATATCTGCAAAAGTATTTTGAAATAATGAGTAAGTATATTTATAAGCAGATTTTGTCCAATTATTTAAACAATTTTTGATAAGATCTAAAATAGCACGATGAGGACATCGAATAAGATTAATGCTCAAAAAGTATGAAAAGAGGTTTTCTAGTACGATATTAAGAATGCTCGAGATGTTTTTTAAACGTGTTTTTGTTTAATGCTTTGCAAAATATTATGTTGAGTGGATCTATAAAAATATTGAGAGAATAATCGCAATCTAGTCAGTATGTGTATCTTTATGATAGTTTTTTTCTTTGAATAAAAATTTCCGTTTTTTCGTTCAACACTTTTCTTTTCAAAGTTAAGATTTTACTGTTTATTATTCAACAGGATTGCGCAAGCGCGAACTTTGAAGAAGTCCCTGTGCTTCTAAAATTGGATAGATCATTGAAGTTAAAAGGGAGTTGATTTGTTTGAGATCGCGTACAGTATCAAGATGAAGACTAGAAGACTCTATGTTTTTGAGATCTCCTTCACGAAGACGTTTAAAATGTTTTAGACTCATCTCTTTTTCTAAATTCCGAAGTTGGTCTTTTTTCTGCACCAATAAATGTGCGGTGTGTGTGTCGCGCGAGACAAGAACATTAAATGCAATATGGGCATTGGCTAAGACAATGGCGTGGAAGCGAAGAAGATCGTTCCATCCGTCATTGCTGAATTGTAAATTTTTTTGTTGTTTCTTTTTAACTTGCATAAGCATATTATGGATAATGATATCACCTGCTTGATCTAATTTTATACAAGTTCCCAAAAGCTCTTGTGTTTGAAGGGCTTCTTCATCAGATAGTTTTTGCCCAGCTAATCGTGCAAGATAAAGTTTGATGGCAATATGTTTTTTATCCAATATGACATTGAGTTGGTTGAGTTCATGGATAATATCAGAATCAGGTTTCTCATAAAGCCCCATGATTTTTTCGAGCATAATATCTACGAGATCACAAATATGGATAACCTCACGCATGACATTAGAAAGTGCTAAGGTTGGGCGTTCAAGAACGCTGTCATCAAGAGCTGTTTGATCAGATAAATTAAGAGTTTTATCGGTTGATGTTTTTTTTGTACTTTCGTAGACAATTTTAGTGGTCAGTTTTAGAATCCATTTCGAGAGTGGTATTCCAGCCAAGAGAATGAAGACATTAAAAATAATATGGGCGTTAATAACTTGAGTAGAAGCGTCATTGCCAAGCCATGTAATTGATGGTTGAAAGGAGAGAAATAAGATAAGGATAAGAATTGATCCGGCTCCACGCATGAGTAGATTTCCTAATGGAACGAGTCGTGTATTAGGAGAAGAATTGCGTGTTAAAAGTGGCGCTATGAGAGAAGAACCAAAGTTAACGCCAAGGACCATCACAATACATAATTGTGCATGGATAAGATCATAATTAGCAAAATTAACCAGTAAAATGATCCCTGCGATGGATGAATGCAAGAGATAGGTCAATAGAGCTGCCAACAAAAAAGTAGAAACGGGATCCGTTGAAAGATAACTAATGATGCTAGGCAAAATGACGCTGTCACGTAAAGGTTCTGTGGCTGTACTTATCATTTGTAAAGATAAAACTAAAAGGCCAATACCAATGATAATCCGCCCTATTTGACGCCAGTTGCGTTTTTCAGTCGCCATGAAGATAAAAGTGCCTACTAAAAGACATAAGGGCACAAAAATTGTAAGATCATAGGAGAGAATTTTAACAACAAATGCCGATCCTAATTCTCCTCCACGTACGGCCATTAGTCCTGCTAAACCAGAAACAAAACCAGATTCAACAAAAGAACCAACAAGAAGTGTGACTGCTGTAGAACTTTGTAAAATCATTGCTGTAAAAAGTCCAAAATTTACAGCAAAAAATGGATGAGACATAACATGGCGCATTTTGTATTTAAGCCTGTCACCATAGGCACGTTCAACTCCTGTGCGCACCATGCGTGTGGCCCAAAGAAGTAAAGAAATAGCACCTGCAAGATGAAGGAGTACCAATGAACCATTCATGATACTTGTTCTTTCTCTGTTATTATGAATATGGTTAATCTAAAAATTAATAAAATAGAAGTTTATTATTTTACTTTGCTTTTAATACATGAATAAAATCATAACCACTTGGATTTTGAAAAATCTTTAGACCAAAACTAGGTAAAATGGAATAAAGGTGGTCAAAAATGTCAGCTTGAATTTCTTCATATTCTGACCAGACGGTTGTGTTGGTAAAGCAATAGACTTCCAAAGGTAAACCATTTGGTGTAGGAGGGAGTTGCCGCGCCATAATTGTCATGCTTTGTTCAATGTTGATATGATTTTTTAAATAAGCTAATACATAAGCACGGAATGTTCCAATATTGGTTAAACGGCGTTTATTGGCTAGCACATCGTGATTTTTATCTAATTGAGCATTCCATTCGTTAATTTCGAGTATTTTTTTTGTGAAATAATTTTCTAACAAATTAAATCTGGAAAGAAGTTTTTGTTCTTCTTCCGTGTGAAAATGGATACTGGATTGGTCAATGAAGAGGGAGCGTTTGATACGTCGTCCACCTGCTTCTTCCATTCCACGCCAATTCTTAAAAGGGTCAGTTACTAGTTTCCGTATGGGGACTGTGGTAATCGTTTTATCGAAGTTTTGGACTTTGACAGTATGGAGAGCAATTTCAATGACATCGCCATCTGCACCAAGATTGGGGATTTCAATCCAATCGCCAACACGGACCATATCGGTGGATGAAATTTGAATACCTGCAACGAGGGAAAGTAATGTATCTTGAAAAATCAACATGAGGACAGCTGCCATTGCACCAAGGCTCGATAGGAGAATAAGTGGCGAGCGGTCAATTAATGTAGCTACCATTAAAACTGCAGCGACAGTAAAAAGTGCAATTTTGGCGATTTGAATATAACCTTTTATGGGTTTGAGCCGTGCTGTTGGCTGTTGTTCATAAAGTGTATTAATAATGTTAAGGAGAGAAGAAATTATCAGGACAACAACAAAAATAATAAAAGCATTAGAAACATTGCGGATAATCGTGCTAAATGTGTTAGGCAATGTTGGTATAAAATTTACACCAGTTGAGAGAATAAAAGCTGAAACAATATTTGCCATATACTGAATGGCATTTCTAATATCAGCCATTGTGTCTTTGGGGAGAAAGGAAGAAAGCCTTTTTATTCCATGAACGAACAGGCTTCGTGCTAAAAAATTGACTAAAAATGCAAGGATAATAAGAATAATGAGCCAAGAAATAGTTTCTAACAACGGATATTGAACAAAAAATTTGATCACTTTTTCTTTCTCCATTTCTGAATCGAATATGCTAGATCTCTTAAAATCTTTCAATCTTTTAAGATGAAGTATTGGAATTATGCTCTAAAGTCGTTAAACATGCAAAAAAGAAATTTAAAACTCTGTGAGAGATAATGCGTTTTCCGCCTGATTTCCTTGATGAGATTCGCACTAGGTTACCAATTTCAACAGTTATTGGACAAAGGGTGATCTTTGATCCTCAAAAAAGCAAGCCTTCGCGAGGAGATTTTTGGTGTTGTTGCCCATTTCATGGTGAGAAAACGCCAAGTTTTCATTGCGATGACCGTAAAGGCCGTTACTATTGTTTTGGCTGTGGTGTGCACGGTGATATTTTTACTTTTCTTTGTGAGCTTGATGGATTGCACTTTTCAGAAAGTGTAGAGCGTTTGGCTGATTTTGCAGGAATAAAAGTCCCTCTCTTAGATCCAAAAAGCTATGAACGCCAAATGGAAAAGGCTAATTTATATGATGTTATGAAAATAGCCACGGATTTTTTTCAATACAGCTTAAATGAAAAAGGAGGAGTACAGGCGCGTCGTTATCTTGATGAGCGTGGTGTGACCCCAAAGCTTGCAGAGCGTTTTCGCATTGGTTTTGCTCCAGCAAGGCGTACGGCTTTGAAGGAAGTTTTGTATGCACGCGGGATTTCAATGAAACAAATGGAAGAGTGTGGGCTTCTTGCATTCAGTGAGGATGGTACGACTTCTTATGATCGATTTAGAAATCGTCTTATGTTTCCTATTGAAGATTTACGTGGACGTGTTGTGGCCTTTGGAGGGCGTGCGTTAGAAAAAGATGTGCGAGCTAAATATCTCAATAGCCCTGAAACAGTATTGTTCCATAAAGGAAATATACTTTATAATGCTGCAGCAGCTCGCAAAAATAGCCGCTTCGTTGGTGATGAAAAAGTTCGCTCGCTCCTTGTTGTTGAAGGCTATATGGATGTGATTACATTAACTAAAGCTGGTTTTGAGCGGGTAGTAGCACCTTTGGGTACAGCGTTAACGGAGGCGCAGATTGAGCTTTTATGGCAGATGGAAAATAACCCTATTTTGTGTTTTGATGGAGATAACGCTGGTTTAAAAGCCGCTTTTCGTGTTGCTGATCGTGTTCTTCCTCTTTTAAAGGCAGGGGTTTCTGTGCGTTTTGTTTTATTGCCACAAGGAAAAGATCCAGACGAAATTATTTGCGCTGGTGGTGCACAACTTTTTGCTTCTTTTTTGCAGAAATCAATTCCATTGATTGAGCTTTTGTGGTGGCGCGCTACCCATGGAAAGAATTTTGAAACTCCAGAAACACGGGCAATATTGGAAAAACAACTGAAACAGCAAATTTGTACTATCAAAGATGAAGCTATACGTCGTTATTATTTTCAAGATATAAAGAAACGGCTCTTTGATTTTTTTCGTCCCTCTTTTGTGAAGCGAAAAACAACAGGGCAGTATAACCAATACTCCAAAAACACGTCTTTTAAAGATCATTCTTTTTCTGCGTTGGTAAATTCTAACATTGTGCGTAATTCATCGCAATCTGTTCCTTTGCGTGAGGCCGTTATTTTACTGATTTTAGCTTATTATCCTGAGTTGTGGTATGAAAACTTTGAAGTTCTTGCTGAGCTGGAGTTACAAAACACACAATTGATGCAGCTCCATCAATCTATGTTGGAAATTCTTGGGAGCCAGCAGCTTCATGATAAAAAGACAATGGTTGCTCTTATAGAAGAAAGAGGGCAAAAAGCTCTGTTAGAGCGTATGAAACATCTTGTGGAAAATATTGGTATGCGTAGCATCTTTGCTGGAGCCCCTGTAGAAGATGCGCGTGCTGTATTAAAACAAGCTCTCTACTTGCATCTTCAAGAATACCACCTACATAAGAGACTACAAGATATTGAAGAAAAACTTGTGCAAAATCCTACGAGTGAGGTTTTTGATCTGCTTCGTGAGATAAAAATAGAATTGGAGCAGATGCAAGCGACAGAAGCTTTAATTGAAGGATTTGGAAGTTGGTTGGATGAATAAATGAATGGGAATAAGCAAGATAAGATAAAATGATTCGCTTTTTTGGAGCGAATCAGTCACCTAAAGCTTAGTATGAGGAAGTTTATGTAGAGCGACATTTTTATACAGAATGACGGATGAATTTCAGAAAAAGCGGGAAATTGGTTCTTACTATATGGTGCAGAGATTGTCTCAGAAAGACTGAGAGCTGTCGGGGAAACTTCTGTAGTTTTCCCGCGTTTTTGTGTGAATGAAGGGCGTGTACAAAATGTATCTTTCCAATAGCTCTCTTCTCAGAGAAAGTATAAAAGTATATATGAGAAATTGTTAATATACTAAGTTAAGGAAGCAAAAAACTGATCACGTAGAATCTGTAGAGGTGATCAAGTGGAGTTTATGGTATGGCAACAAAGGTTAAACAGAAAGACAATATAGAAGTAACAAGCCAAGCAAGTTTGGACAGTCCTCTTCTTGATTTTTCTGATGACGCCATCAAGAAAATGGTTAAACTTGCCAAAAAAAATGGTTATGTGACGATGGATGAACTGAATGCAGTTCTTCCATCTGATGAGGTAACTTCTGAACAAATTGAAGATATCTTGGCTATGTTTTCCGAAATGGGGGTTAATGTCGTGGACGATGAAGATGACATTGATCCTGGACATTATGATGAGGAAGTTGCTGTAGAGGGTGGTGATTTAGTAGAAGCTACGAGTCACGCAATTGTAACAACAACTAAGCGTGAAGTAACAGATCGTACCGATGATCCAGTGCGCATGTATTTGCGTGAGATGGGAGCGGTTGAGCTGCTTTCTCGTGAAGGTGAAATTGCTATTGCTAAGCGAATTGAAGCTGGACGTGAAACAATGATTGCTGGACTTTGTGAAAGCCCTTTAACTTTCCAAGCTCTCATTATTTGGCGTGAAGAATTAAGAGAGCAGCGCATTCTTCTTCGTGAAATTATTGATCTTGAAATGACTTATGCTGGTCCAGAAGCTAAACAGGCTCCTGTTGTTGAGAAAAGTGAAATTGAGCAAACAAAAGAAGAAAAACTGTCTTCTAGTGTACGTAATATGGAGAATATTGCGGGAGATAGTAGCATTGAAGATGAAGATGAAGATGAAGATGAGGTTAACTTGTCTCTGGCCGCAATGGAAAATGAACTTTGTCCTCAGGTCATGGAAACATTGGACTTCATTGCTCAGACCTATGTGAAACTGCGAAAATTACAAGATCAGCATGTTGAGAGCAGTTTGGCAGAGCGTAAAGAGGGCGCTCTTTCACCTTCTCAAAAGAAAAAATATATTCAATTAAAGAGTGAATTGGTGCAAGCCGTAAAATCTCTTTCTTTGAATCAAAATCGTATTGAGTCTTTGGTTGAGCAACTTTATGATATCAATAAGAGATTGATCCATAATGAGGGCAAGTTGAAGCGGATTGCTAACAGTTATGGCGTTGGTCATGAGGATTTTTTAAAAGAATACCAAGGTCGTGAATTGGATGCGGATTGGGTTCATTATATTGCAACTTTACCAGGACCTGGTTGGAAAGAATTTTCAGTACGTGAGGCTAAAGAAATTCAAAATTTGCGGAGTGAGATACAGAATCTTGCGCAAGAAACTGCTATTTCGATAGGGGAATTTCGTCGGATTGTTACACAGGTGCAGAAAGGTGAGCGTGAATCAACGATTGCTAAAAAAGAGATGGTAGAAGCTAATTTGCGTCTTGTGATTTCAATTGCTAAAAAATATACTAATCGTGGTTTGCAATTTCTTGATCTTATCCAAGAAGGCAATATCGGTTTGATGAAGGCTGTAGATAAGTTTGAATATCGGCGCGGATACAAGTTTTCAACTTATGCCACATGGTGGATTCGTCAGGCGATTACCCGCTCAATTGCTGATCAAGCACGCACTATTCGTATCCCTGTTCATATGATTGAAACAATTAATAAAATTGTTCGTACATCGCGCCAGATTTTGCATGAGATTGGACGTGAGCCTACTCCAGAAGAGTTGTCTAGCAAGCTTTCTATGCCGTTAGAAAAAGTGCGAAAAGTGCTTAAAATTGCAAAGGAGCCTATTTCACTTGAAACGCCCGTTGGTGATGAAGATGATTCCCATTTGGGTGATTTTATCGAGGATAGGAATGCATTGTTGCCAATTGATGCTGCTATTCAAGCAAATCTGCGGGATACAACAACTCGTGTACTTGCTTCTCTGACACCACGTGAAGAACGCGTTTTGCGAATGCGTTTTGGTATAGGGATGAATACTGATCACACGTTGGAAGAAGTTGGTCAACAATTTTCAGTTACACGGGAACGTATTCGGCAGATTGAAGCAAAGGCGCTTCGTAAATTGAAGCATCCTAGCCGTTCACGTAAATTGCGTAGTTTTCTCGATTCTTGATACAGTCTTTGCATATTTTCAAAGACTCATTATGTGCTGATGCAACCGATGAAGAGCATATTGTGTGGTTTTTGAAAAAGTTGTAGGGGAGGGGCGTCAATGTTTGATGCAAAATTTTTTAATATCAAAAAATTTCTTTGGTTGCGATATTTGTTCTAGAAATCATAGAGGGTGATAGATTCACATAATTATGGCATAGTTTCTAAAAATAATAGACAGTATCCTAAGGTGTTATTCTGCATATACAATGGTTCTTTAACATAGATAAAGAGCAAGAGTGAAGTATTTTTCAAGCTTACCAATTTTTATAGTAAGGCTAATCTTCTTTTTTTGAATCACAAAATATTTTATGATTCAGTATGTTAGTTTATGTTTGCGTTAGTGCATATTGGATATTTTGGTGTGTTATTTTCTTCGTATGAAATATTTTTTTAAGATATTTTCCATTTTCCTATTAAGGGGCAATGAAAGGAAGAGATTGTTTTGGAGTAATATAGTAAATAGAGTTGTTTTTTAGGGATAAAAAGATAAGAAATTATTATAATACAATTTATTTATTTCTTTTTTTGATAGATTATCTTGTTTTAAAAAGGTATGGCCAATTTTATGCGTAAAAAGATTCCCTTTTGGAAAGCTAAGAAATTAGAAGAATTTTCAGTTTTTGAGTGGGAGAGCCTTTGCGATGGCTGTGGGCGTTGTTGTTTAAACAAATTAGAAGATGATGATACTGGTGATATCTATGCAACGAGTATTGCTTGTCGTCTTTTAGATGGGGAAACTTGCCGATGTCAGGATTACGCCCATCGTAAATCAATTGTTCCGGATTGTATATTGTTAGATATTGCAACTGTTAAAACAGCTCGGTGGCTTCCGGAAAGCTGTGCTTATAGGCTGGTTAATGAAGGAAAAGATCTTGCGTGGTGGCATCCACTAGTTTCAAGAAATTGTCAGACGGTGCATCAAGCACATTTTTCTGCACGTGGACAGATAGAAATTTACGAAGATGAATTGTCATCTGAAGAAGATTACCTACAGCATATCACCGGTATTCTTTGTGAAGGCCGGTGATAAAATTGTCTCACACACTGATGTATGTAGTCTTGTGGTTTAGTCGTCGATAGCAAATACTACGGTGATGTTGACGTGATAGTCTAATTCACCTCCTGAAAAATTTGTATCTGCATAGCTTGCATTTGCAGCTCTGCTCATGAGGCGTGGGATTGGATGATAGCCGCCATCGTTTTCATTGATTTCAATAATCTTTCCTAATTTTAAATTTGCTGCGTGTGCTATTGTTTCTGCTTTCTCAATGGCTTCAGCAATCGCTTTTTTTCGCGCTTCTTGATAAAAGGGCTTTGCATCGGCGTTTGTAAAGGTAATACCATCAACTGAATTAACACCCAGTGCCATTGCTTGATCAAATATTTTACCAGCATTGGCAAGATCACGAATGCGTACTGTTAAACGATTCGTAACATGATAAAGTTTTTCATTGTTCTTTTTTTCGTGATTTTTATCAGAGTCAGATTGATAAATAGATAAGCCTGATGTTTGTAAATCATTTTCTTGAATGCCATTGTTTTTAAAAGCATTTACAACATTATTCATAGATTTATTATTGGCTGTTAATGCTTGTTGGGCAGTTTTATCTTGTGTAATGATGGCAAGATTAATAATCGCCATATCTGGTATAGCTTGACTTTCACCGGTTGCTGTAACCGTAATAGTTGCATTTTTTATTTTGCTTTCTTCAGCGTGTACCATAAATGAATTGATAAACAGTGATAGTGCTGCTATAGCCACTTTCATTTTATAATGATTAAATGGTTGGAAAATTGCTTTCGTCATATCTCTTCCTTTGTCTGTTGGTATAATATTTTCTCATTTTTTAAAGTTCTTGTAAAGAAATTAGGGCACTAGAAAAAAAAACCGATAGAAAAGAGAAAAAGATGTATTATAATTTAAGCAAGCCCTTGTATCAGAGGGCATTTTAGTTTAGAGAAAAGCAACCTGTGGGGCCTGTAGCTCAATTGGTTAGAGCCAGCGGCTCATAACCGCTTGGTTGGGGGTTCGAGTCCCTCCGGGCCCACCACTGCTTTTCTAAAAGCAATCGTTTTATAAAATAAATATAATGAAAATTTGCAGCGGATTGTTTTATGCTCATTTTTTAGTGTTTTTATTGCCTATACAGTGATTCTATTGTAATCATTACCCTTTTACACTAATATTATAGCGTTATTTGTTCAGCTAAAAAGCCCTTCGTGTTGTGAGAGTGTTGCCATTTGAATCAGATAGGGGAATGTATTGGTGCTCATTTCTTGATGTCTGCGACATGATAAACTTCTCATAAATTACTAAAGGTTTTTTTCGGGAGTGTTTTCTGTATTGTATATAAATGTACTAGCTCTGCTAGGACTAAACTTTGAGTATGGCTATTCATTGCGGGAAGATGTGAATAAGAACATTTGTTTGAAATTTATTTTTCCAAAATCTTTCCCAAAGTTTTTCAGTGTATGGGTATGGCATTATTATTCATAATAATGAATTGATTGTTTATCTTATAGATTTGTAATTTTTTTCATTATAAGCCTTTTAAATGTGTTTTTTCTTTGGAGTTATTAGGAAAATACGCTGATGATTCTTGTTGTGATATTTGCGGAAGGAATAGCTGTTTCTGATTCTTCTGTGATTTGAATTGTCGTAGCAGAGCAATCTATAAGATTTTTTGATTCTCTTCTGATTCGTTTCTTATAGGCTTTCTCGCTTGTGATTTTATATGCGGATATCATTAAAATTCAACGGTTACAGGTCTTTTTTAAGGCATATCACAGAGGTTTAGGCAGTCTTTCCTGTTTATAGCTTGTACATACCGCATCGTTATTATTTTTCCTATAAAATCACCTTGTTTCTGTTCTTTCATATAAAAAATGTAGCATCATTTGCAGAAATATCTTCACATTGGTTAGTTGTTGATTCGATTTACAAGATGCTGAATAGCATTATCAGTATTGTTGATAAAAATGATAATGTTAATTTTTATAAAAAGATCTAAGACCATACGATATTTTTTTGTCTCACCATGGTACATAATCAATAGAGTTTCATCTGATTTTATAAAAACTGATTTGTGCAATAACTGTTTCCATGCTGCCTATTGCAAATAATTTTTTCTAAGGTATGGGGACATATCAACGCTTTAGCGTTAAAATATTTGACTACAGAGTGTCATTATTATGGAGTATAATTATGAAAAATGACAAAAACTTTGAGACAATTTTGCCTGATGTTATAGTGAAATGGGAGGCTTTATCTACAGCTCAAAAGCAGGAGATCTTGAAAAGAGTAGAGAATTCTACAAATTTTGCTCAGTCAAAAGGATGCTTAAAGCTTCAATCTTCTTTTTATCTCCAGACGAAATCAAAGCTATGAGTTTTAAATCTTCCTCGGAGATGTTAAAGCCAGTGATAACATATATGGCGCTAGCATTTCCGAGCGTATTAAGAATAGCCATAAGCTTATCCACAGAAGGTCTTTTCCCTCCGTTTATCATTTGTTGTACATAATTTTGTCCACAGCCTGCGGCTCTGCTTATTTCAATCATTGTTCGTCCATCACTTTTTATCAATTCAATTAAGCGTTGGAACCAATCTTTTTTAGTCTTTGTCATTTTTAGACCTTTACACATTTACGCTATAGCGTTAATATCGCGTTACAAAACCAAGAATACATGATAAAGGAGTGTGAAATATCCATGCGTAGCTCTTCGCTTATGAAGGATACAAAGTTGTTTTTAATTAGTAACAAAACGTCCCCGTACAGCTTCGGATTCAAATCAACAAAAATGGTTGCCTAGTTTCACGATTGTAACAGGGTAGATACGTATTACCGACAACGGAAATACGCATTTTTGTGTTCATGAAATACTATCTCGATAGTATACGCAGCGGCATTATAAATCAAGATATACCCCCGACATCGGCATTTGTAAAAGTTTCTGCATTAATGATGCAGTTTACAAGTATAGCGAAGTTTTATGGCTTTAAGAGAAAAAATCACAGCTGTGGAAAAAAGTACGAATCCACAGAAAAAAACTCTGGTTTTTCTCTTGTTTTGAAATTAGCACATGGCTAGACAGTATGTAAGATTGATATGTTAAGAGATTTTGAAAGTACTGAAAAGGTGTCTTGGATGGTTTTATAAAGCAAGAACGTAATTGGGGGGACAGAACGTGATATAAGTTGTAAGTACTTTTTTCTTGAAAAGAAAGTATGTTTACTGATGCTATGGTTTATAAATGTGCCCATATTTGTGGTGATGCCAATTTTATATTCATGCGCAAATACATGCTATATCACCTGTTCTAGGATCACTTACTCTTTAGAAAATATTTGAATCTATGAGGGTTTCTGTGTTTCCAATCAAGAAGCAATTTATGATTATACTGATATTTTAAGAAATTTTAAAGTTGATGACAATGCTTTAGTTTATATTCTGCAAGGTTTTATGAAAAAGCAAAATTGATTGATAATGCCGTGACTTATGTTTGTGAAAGCTTTTGCGATGACGGAGAGGTTTATATATGTGATTATATTTCACATAACGCACAAAAAGTAGGAAAAACGATACAGGTATGGCACGTATTGTATTTATCTTATCGTTAATATTGTTTGAAATTGGTTGTATTTTTGTATTTTACGTCAACAAATATGGTGCAAGAAGTTGGCGTAATGGTATGGATTGGAACTGCTATCGCGACATTGTTTTTTATCATTTATTAACGTGGTTTAATAGAAAGAAAATGCCAAGAGTAATTTATTACACTTGGTATATAGCGTTGTATTCTTTTTTATGAAGGGTGGAAACAAAATAAATTGGTTGAAATGGCTAACCTAACGGCAATTAAGGAGATAAAAATGAGTGTAAACGAAATTTTATTGATAGCGGTGAGTATGGTGGGGGTGGTTATGCTTTTCAGCGGTATTATATTTCGGTTTGTTTTGTTTTACCGCAATCAGATTAAGATTCTTCAAGAAGAAGCGAGAAAGATGAGGCACGATATTTTAAGGGATTCGATGAAGATGACTGAAGAGCGAAATAGAATGGTTAGAGAATACAATATGGTGATACAAAAGCGTGATCAAACAATTGAAAAACTGAGGAAAAAAGTTAAGCAGTGTGAGGACGTTGTTAAGCAATGTCAGGAGGCAATAAAACCTGAGGATAAATCCAATTAAGAAATATTAATTTACTGGTGAATTTGAGAAATATAAAACCGATGGTGAGACGGGTGATTCAAGGGGGTGACGAAGAGAGGTAGACTTTTTCTATGAAGGTATCTTTGGAGGGTATAAGATTATGGGTGATAAATATGCTTAAGCTTATGAAAAGAGAATTATTGGTAGCAATATAAAAGTTATGACGATGATATGTAGGATTATGAATATGCTGCTGTGTTATTATAATATATAGTATCACCAACGCTTATGATCAATATATGATTGTTTGGAGTGATATATGTCGCAAAAATAGTATTCGAGGTAAGGCTTTAGTTCGGAAGAATGGGGTGTCTGATGATAAAATAGCCTTAACTGATATATATAATATTGTATAGTAGTAAGAAAAAATGGTTTTTATCCTGATGGAATGGAAAAAATAAATCATTTGTGATGGCCATGTAAAAGGAATAGAGAGAAAAGAGGAATCAAAGATACCGGATATGTGCAAAACTAATTCTGTTCATGATTTATCATTTATTTAGCTCTCAGAATGCTTGTTATTTTTACGAAAAATACAAATTTTGAAAGATGGGCAATAAGAGTGTAGGTTTGCTGTGAGCACCTTTTCTTCAGGATGAGAGAAGTGACAGGAATACGTATGCCATTATTTCATTTGGAAGATTTAATACGCTGCGTTGTATGGTAAGGTATGACATACTAAGTCCATGTGGCTTTATGGCTTGGGTGTGGAGATTTATGAATAACGTTTTCATAATTCAACAAAATTAAACTAGCAGTTTCGGAAGAAGGGGCTATTACAGATAGAGTGTAATTAATGAATATAGCTATCTTTATTGTGAATAATAATTTGCAAACTTTCTCTTAGATATCGTTTTTGTTTTTTTCTATAAGATATAAGTATGCTGTTTTGCTGTTTAAATTTACTTTTCTAATGTTTGAATTTTTTAAACCTTTTGAGATCTATTTTACATATACACTGACGATAGATTCTATTTACTGTGGGTATATCAGTAGCAAGCAAGGATAAGCTGCTAACCATGCCTGATATTTTTATTTATACGTATAGTTTTGCACATTTGCATTATAATGATTATTAGAACTTTGTGTTTGCAATTTAAAACGCTGCAATATATTCTGTAAACGTTTATCAGAGTCTTATAAATTTAGTCCCACCAATAACACTTAGTTAAAAGTGCAGCGAGCTGCTTCTTGCCAATCGCTTTAATCGCAGTAAAACTATCGGTTTAAAGAACAGATACAGAATCCCAAAAAAGCTTTGGAGGGCCATTTGTTTTGTATGTTTGTCATTAAACATGCTTTCGCACGAAAAAAACCATTATCTCTCTATTTATCATCAGGATTCTATACAAGACCTAAAAATATACAAAACAGAACACTTTACTCTAAGAATACAAATGTTAGGGTTGCAATTCTCTAATAAGGGCTTTATGCGTAATCTCTTTTATCTGCTCAATATTTGTAAGAATATCTTGCTTTGTTGGATAACCCTTACTAGAAAAAGCAATTTTTTGTTCGTCTCCCGAGATTAGACGCCAGTACCATTGATTGTGAACCCCTTGAAACACCTCAAAATACACGTTTTCCACCTCATAAAATAGTCAATAATTTACAGGATAAGTATTTAGCCTATTTGACTATGAGTCATTAGGTATGTCTCTTTCATAAGCAGTCAATATACCGTCTTTAAATTTTTTGCTCCTAAATGATAGCTTTTATGAAAGCCACATTTTGAACAAGAAAATATTTTTTGTCAATAAAGTGAAAATAGGTATTTTATACTATGAAATGGATTTTTTGAATTTTAAGATACTGTGTTATTATTTAGAATGGAATTTTTTTTCATTATTTTTTAAAATACGTTCCATTATTTTTATATAAATAATAAAATCTACGCGAAAGTGCAAAATCCATCAGCATAGAAAAATACTGGTATTTCTTTCTATGCTGGTAAAGTTTCAGTTTGTTTTTCGTTTTTTTTATGGATTTACGTAGACGTTTATTGATTGGTAATAACCTCTTTTTGCGATATGCTACGAATAAGCAAATCAATAAACAGGCTAAGAGCGTAGGAATTAGCCATTTTCGCCTTCATATCAATTAGAGACGTTGCTGCTTTTGGACTGAGTGTACTGGATGATCCCTGTTTTAATAAGTATTGTTGCAACTTTTCGTAAGAGCTTTCAATTTTTTCTTGATTGAGTCTTTCACCGCGATCACTGTTTGCAAGGATTTCTTCAAGCCCTTCAATTTTTTTAATAAAATAATTCCAGTCGAAATCACCTTTCGTATATTCGGTGTCAAACATTTTTCCTTGTCCGGTTAAAAGCCAATTAATATTGACACCGTACATTGTGCGATATGTTTGTAAAACACTTAGATTTGGTTCTCTTTCTCCACGCTCATAAAAAGCGATAGAGTTTTTTGTCATGCTAAAGCTTTTAGCCAACGCTTCTCGTGATGGATCCCCTAAAGCGAGGCGTACATAACGCAAACGTTTTCCAAATATAGTTTTTGATTCAGTTTCAGGACGTGCCACGAATTATCTCCCTCAGTAAATCATCATGGTATATGCTTTGATCGATAAAGGAACACTATGTATTAATACCTCATGATACAATGTCAATATTTATAGCCTTTATTTTTCTTTATTCGTGTATAGAAAGTGCTTTTAAACTCATTGTATTGTATACTATCTATTCAAGAATGCTCTTCATTTCAAATGAAAGACGCATATAACTGATTTCGCTCTTGTTTTTTTTTAGGTAAACTCTATATAAACTCGCCATATGTGTTATCTGTATTAATAGACACAATTTTTTGATTTGTACAGCAGATGAATTTAAAAAAATAAATTTTGAGGAATGATCATGGCCCTATTACGTTATTTTGGATGGGCTTTTTTTTTCACAATTATTGGCCTCTTTTTAGGAGGGGCTATTGGCTGGTTTGAAACAGGAAGTGTTGCTGGATTTCTTAAATATTTTTTTATTTGCTGTGTTTTAGGAATTTTAGAAATTTCTTTATCTTTCGATAATTCTATTATCAATGCGCGTATTCTTGGAAGGATGGATCAGTTATGGCGCCGTCGTTTTCTGGTATGGGGCATTTTGATAGCAGTATTTGGAATGCGGATTATTTTTCCAGTTTTGGTAGTTGCTGTTGCTGTTTGGATTAATCCAATTGCGGCAGTAAAATTAGCAATATGGGAACCAGATCATTATGCAGCAATTTTAACAGATGCTCATGTGGGGATTGCTGCTTTTGGAGGAACTTTCCTCATGATGGTCAGTTTGAAATATTTCTTTGATTCTGAAAAGGAAGTGCATTGGCTTGCTTTTATAGAGAAACCAGCTCAAAAGCTTGGAGCACTTGTTGGGATTGATATTGCTATCATTTTGATTTTTATTTTATTTTTTTCAGAGAAAGTTATAACAGAAGATAAAATAACATTCTTACTTTCTGCTCTTTATGGACTTTTGACATTTATAGGTGTTGAAGTAGTTAGTTCGCTTTTAGATGCTCCCAAAACAACTTTAACTACGATGAGCAAAGGAGGTGTTGGTGCATTTCTTTATCTAGAAGTTTTAGATGCTACTTTTTCTTTTGATGGCGTTGTTGGTGCTTTTGCTTTTTCACACAATCTTTTTATTATCGCAATTGGTCTTGGTATAGGGGCATTTTACGTTCGTTCTATGACGATTATGTTGGTCGAATCACAAACATTGTTGCATTATCGTTATCTGGAACATGGTGCTTTTTATGCTATTTTAGCACTTGCAGTAATTATGTATCTGCAAACGGTTATATCGGTTCCCGAAGTATTCACAGGACTCGTGGGTGTTTGTATTATTGGAATGGCATTTTATGCTTCTCTTCGCTTCAAACGCAAACATTTAAATAAATCTGTTGTATCTAGGTAGATGCAACACATTATTTATCAGTATAATTCTATTTATAGATTGAGTAAGATACTTTGAGTATTGTATGATTCTCTCATTTCAAATCCTTTTATGGTGAAATCATAAAAATCATTCATTTGCATATTATAAGAGTGGCATGTGTATAGATAAAACCATTGAAGATAGGAATAAAATGCTTTGCATAAACCGTCTCAATTCAAGCGGTATCGCAACATTAGGAGTCAATAAATTTATGAGCGTGTTTCTTCTTAAGCGTAGAGGCAGTGGTGCTTAATGGACTTTACATTATCGCATTTATGGTTTCCGTCGTGAAATGGGCTTGGGAGTAACGAAAGATGTTGTTTTAATGAGTACGTGAATTAGTAACATAATAATGGGCTGTTTCTTTGTGAATTAAACGTTCTTTATGTGTTGTATGATAGGAATAAAGAGAGTTGTTAGGAGATCATTAAAAGTTCTATACCAGCTTCATTCATAGTTTTAAGCATTGCATTAAGAGATCCATTTAGATCAATACCAGCACAGGCATTTAACGAAACGCTAACTTTAAAGCCACATCGTACAGCATGAAGTGCAGAAAATCCAACACAAAAATCGGTTGCTAAACCACACATTGCTAGCTTTGTAAAAGCATGTTCTCTGAGATAAACTTCTAAGCCTGTTGGTGTTTTTTGATCATTCTCAAAAAATGCGGAATAACTATCAATTTTTTGATTATAACCTTTTCGAAGAATTAGTTGCGCCTTTTCAACTTTGAGAGATGGATGAAACTCTGCTCCTTTTGTTCCTTGTACACAGTGATCGGGCCAAAGAATCTGAGGACCATAGTCAAGATTGATCGTATCATAAGGTTTTTTTTCAGGGTAAGAAGAAGCAAAGCTGCAATGTTTTTTAGGGTGCCAATCTTGAGTCAAAATGACATGATCAAAATGGTCTATGAGATTGTTGACAGCCGGTAAAATGATATCACTTTGTGGTACTGCTAGTGCCCCGTTTGGTAAGAAGTCATTTTGAACATCAATGACAATTAAGGCTTTTTTTTCCATAAATATATTCCTGTAGGAGATTTACTTTTGGTATTATCCTTTAAAATATTATGTTTCCTCTTGAAGTTTTGAGAGGATCGCATGGATATTGGTATTACTTTTATAATTATCAAGCCAAAAAAGGGGAATAGATAAGTTTTTATAATTTGTTTTATAGTTTTTCGCGTATTGTAACCAAGTTCCAATAGGTAGCGCATTATGGCTACCAATCGCTACATATTTGTTCAACGCTTTCATAATTATCGGACTTGGGACATCAGAGCCCATAAGGCGTTGGTCATTTTGTAAACGCAATTTGAGCCATATCAAAGCAAGGGATGAAGTCCATTGTTTTCCATGACACAGAAGTGATGAGAAAAGGGAGGGATTTTCTATTGCGTATTGTAAAGCCCACAAAGAAAAAAAAGAAGGGGCATAGAGAATGGTTTTTTTTTGTGGAACTATATTGCATTGGTAAGTTGGCTTAATACGATAAAAACACACTGTTGTATTAGGTATAGAAAAAAGAGGCGATGTTCGATAGCAGGTTTCAGGTACAGCTAAAAAAATGTGCTTTTTGCTCTTCGATGTGACGTTTTTTTGCATTCAGAACCGTAGTGGGACTTGTGAGATCAAGAAAAATGTATCAGTATAAAGTGAAAAGCTTGTGATGCAATGCGCATGCTGTTTGTTGCACAGTTTAAAAAAGTACTTTTTTCAAAGTCCTAATTTTTAATACCACACAATACATAAAGAGAAACTTATGGCACGTCAATTTGTCTATCATATGGCTGGGCTCCACAAGGCTCACGGTAATAAAAAAATTTTAGAGAATATTCATTTGTCTTTTTATCCAGATGCGAAGATTGGTATTTTGGGGCCCAATGGTGCAGGTAAATCAACCATTTTACGCATTATGGCAGGATTAGATAAGGAATATACAGGGGAGGCATGGCTTTCTGAGGGAGCGCGTTGTGGTTATTTGCCGCAAGAACCTCTCCTTAATACAAGTAAAGATGTGCGCGGTAATGTTATGGAAGGTGTGGCGGATAAGCAGGCAATTTTGGAGCGTTATAATGCATTGATGATGAATTACAGTGAGGAAACAGCGGATGAAAGTGCAAAACTTCAGGATATTATCGACAGCCAGAACCTTTGGGATTTAGAAAGTCAAGTAGAAATGGCTATGTCTGCTCTTGGTTGTCCACCAGGGAATGAAGATGTGAACAAACTTTCAGGGGGTGAAAAGCGGCGTGTTGCGCTTTGTAAATTACTTTTGTCGCAACCTGATTTATTGCTTTTAGATGAACCAACAAACCATTTGGATGCCGAAACGACGGCATGGCTTGAAAGGTATTTGCGTGAATATCCCGGTGCGGTGCTATTGGTTACACATGATCGTTATTTTCTCGACAATGTAACTGGTTGGATTTTAGAATTAGATCGCGGTAAAGGTATCCCTTATGAGGGGAATTACTCTGCTTATTTAGCTGCTAAAGCCAAACGTTTGGTACAAGAAGGTCGTGAAGAGGCTGCTCGTCAGCGCGCCTTGTCCCGTGAGCAAGAGTGGATTGCATCTAGCCCAAAAGGACGTCAAGCGAAGTCAAAAGCCCGGATTAAAGCTTATGATGAATTGCTTAAGGCGGCAAATGAGCGCCGTCCTGGAGAAGCACAAATCATTATTCCCATTGGTGAAAGATTAGGGCAGGTTGTTATTGATGTTGATAATCTTTCCAAAGCATATGGTGAACGTGTGTTAATCGATGGTCTTTCTTTTAAGTTGCCTGCTGGTGGAATTGTTGGAGTTATTGGGGCGAATGGTATGGGAAAATCAACCCTATTTAAAATGTTAACGGGGCAAGAAAAGCCGGATTCAGGTCAGATACGTATCGGAGAAACGGTCCACATGAGTTATGTCGATCAGAGTCGCGATTCTTTGGTGGGTGATAAAACTGTTTGGGAGGAAATTTCTGGCGGTAACGACATTATTAAATTAGGTAAGTATGAGATAAATAGTCGTGCTTATTGTGGAGCGTTTAATTTTAAGGGTGCAGATCAACAACAAAAGGTGGCTTCCTTATCAGGAGGACAGCGCAATCGTGTGCATTTAGCTAAGCTTCTGAAAGAGGGGGGCAATGTTCTTCTACTTGACGAACCTACAAATGATCTTGATACTGAAACATTGGGTGCATTGGAAGATGCCTTGGAAAATTTTGCAGGTTGTGCAGTGATTATATCACATGATCGTATGTTTCTTGATCGATTGGCAACACATATTTTGGCTTTTGAGGGGAATGGACATGTGGAGTGGTTTGAAGGTAATTTTGCTGAATACGAGGCTGATAAAATTCGTCGTTTTGGTACTGAATCTGCTCATCTTAAGCGTGTAAATTATAAACCACTGACACGTTAAATTGTTTATTTTGAGCTTGACTGAAAAAATATGAAAGGATAGCCGTATTGTTTCCACCTTTTAAAGGCGGAGGCGTCCTGTATTGTAAAGTTTGCATCCACTATATTTTAGATAAAAAAATACATAATCCTCATCATACCTAGCATAGTGTAAATAACATACTTCACTATGCTAGGGTGTACCGGATTTGTTATTTTTTGTTAAATTATAATAGAAAGAAGTTTGTCATTCATTCTTTCTTAATTGCCTATTTTTTACCTTATTATAGAAAAGCAGTAAATAAAATATATGTCTCTTCCGCTTGACTTTCTGTAAGTATAAACAAATGTGTATATTTGTATCTTAAGGAATATTTATGGAAAAAAAAGCAAGTTTGAATGCGGTAATTGTGCAGCTGAAAGCGATGGCAGAGACAAGCTGTTTACGTATTCTTGCGCTTTTGTATCATGGGGATTTTACAGTATCAGATTTTGCTTTTATTCTTGACCAGTCACAATCGTGTGTATCGCGGCATTTGCATTTATTATGCGAGGCTCAATTAATTGAGCGTTGTCAAGAGGAAAAACAGGTTTATTTTAAGCTTTCTCGTGGTCATTTGGATAATGGTATTGTGATGGCTGTTATTTCAGCTTTACCAGAGCATGATTTGGTTTTAGCGCATGATTTAGAACGGTTGCTGGAGGTTAAGAAACAGTACCGAAAAAAGGAAGAAAAATATTTTTCCAAAAATATAGCGCAGTGGGATGCGTTGCGGTTATCCTCTATTGCAGATCACATTGTGGAAAGTGCTTTATGCCAGATCATTGGTGATAAACCATTTGAGACGATGCTGGATATTGGTATAGGCACAGGTTCTTCCTTAAAATTGTTCTCGGATCTTTATAGGCATGCTGTTGAAATCACACTTGATAGCAATGTTTTGCATTTATCTGTTGGAGATACAATTTTTGATTTGGTAATTTTTCATTGGGTTTTGAATTTTCTTGAGAACCCTCAGAAAGCGCTTAATGACATTGTTGCTGTTTTGCGTCCTCAAGGACGTTTGTTGATTGTGGATTTTGTTTGTCATGAAATTAAGTCTTCATATTTTCATCATTACCATATGCATTTTGGATTTTCAGATTTACAAATAGAACAGTGGCTTACAAATTCTGGATTGATTCTAGAACAAACGGTTTGTCTTTTTCCGATGCAAAATGAAAACAACAAAGGGTTGAAAGTTAAGATTTGGCTTGCTCGTGATCCACGTTTATTGGTGGATGATATAAAAAATAAAGTAGTAGAATTTGTATAATAAATTCTACACAATTTTTTCTATTATTATAACTTTTCTCAGTTAAAGCTACAAAAATATGCTTTTCGTAAAGCGCTGTTATTTTTATGCAGGCATTATAGTTTTATATAGTACTGTTTGGTGCCTCACTATATGGGCCGTATAGATGGTATAATGAATACTATTTTAAAAAACAAATTATACGGCAGTCATTTAACGTATACATTTAAGAGAATATAGGAATTCGTATTTTATTGTTTTCATGGGATTCTAGGTAAGAAAAAGCGGAAGAATAATATTCGCACTGATTGTTGTTTGCTATGATAATGCTGAAGTTTATTGCTCATTTACAAAACAGTATGCTGTCATTGTGGAATACGAGACTCTATGATTTGGAACAAATGGGCTGAAAGCTCTAGTATGTTCATGATAGTCATTTAGTCGAGGATAGAATTGATAATAAAGGCAGTTTAAGAAATTTGAATGATGGTTTTCAAAAATTGTCATGGTAACAGTCAAGGTTTTGTATTCCCATTGTGGTTATGCTTGTTTATCTTTTTAAGCAGAGTAATTTATGTTTGTGCATAAGCACATATATTTTCTATTTTTTTATGCAATAATTAAACGGTTCAAAAATATACAGTTTGATTTTTGTAGTGGAAACTGTTGAACAAGGAACGATTACGTTTATATATTTTTCTTTTATGGGAGATAATTCGTATATATCATTTGTATTTTGAATACTTTTACAATAGCTGATTTTTATAAAAAATAATTATAAAAATTATGATGTGTATAGATTCTTAATTTGTGCATGGCGGAATAAAGTTGCTTCAAATTGGATCATTTTAAATATTTTTTGCCTAATTTTTTCCACTTTTGAGCGATTTATGATTTTTTTTATACATTTTTTTCGTGAAGAATGATAAGATTTCTTGTTGTTTAGAACATTTTATTCCATAGCAGGGTATTACATCGGCTGTATTGGTTGGTGTGAGAGGACAATCAGGGAACCTCCTCCCCCCCCCCCGCGTGGATCCCTTAGATTGTCTGGCCTGGCTGAGGATTTCCTCAGCCAGGCTTTTCAGGGTTTTTATTAAAGTTCGGTGAAGTATCTTAAAGGAACTTTTAAAGTGCTTAAGACACTGATATTTTGTGGTATATAGTGCGTAAAAGTTTTTTTGACAGTTACTACTATCCTAATGTTTTAATATAAGAAAAATTTTTTCTTTATTCAGCTTTGAAGAAAACACAAAATGAGCGGCGTATTTTATGTGTTGTAGTATTTAGGGGAGATAGAATGGCATTTTTCTGGCGTCGTATCATGCTTATTTTATTTGTATTCTTGATTTTTTGGGCCAGTCTTTTTGTTTCTCGGAATATTGCGGGTTATAACTTTTTGTTTAATAAATCTTTTTCTTCTCATGGGTCTATTTCTTATAGAGGTAATGTAACAGAGGGAGTACTTATAGAGAGGCTGGTAATATCTTGGCCAGATCTTGTGGAAAGTCTTTCTAAGATGAGTTCGCAACAGCAAAAGAAGTTTATTGAACAAATACGTCGAAATATAGTTTCTGCTGCTTTTGCGGAGGGGCGGAGCGGTGAAGATGCGCGCAAATTGGGGGAAGCCGTTGTTATGGCTATGTTAAAAGCAATTTCTAATCCTTCCATTGGTAACACTTATTTTTAATCATTTTTTTATCTCTTAAGGAAGACATTTACGGTTTTAGAGGAGAATATTTTGGTGCTGTTTGTGGAATTTTGAAAGATGCACAAGTAAATTATGTTCCCATTTTTGATTTGATATTATACGAGGATGGGAGATGGGTGAGTATGTGAAGTATTCCTTATTTTCGGATTTTGAGATTTTTGTTCATTATATATGATACCTGAAGGTGAAATCGCGTCAGACAATGAGAAATGGTTACATCATATCGTGTGTGAGAAAATATTTGAATTACGATGAGTGATATAAATTTTTGTTAATCTGTATTTGAGGGCGTTTATAATTTTTCTTTATAGAAGCTCTAAAACAGAGAGAAGTGATAATTATTAAGCAGTATTATACAGTCAAAACAAATATGTTGGTGCATATTCATGTGCTGTTCGTAAAATGATTAATTTAGATAAATCACTTTGGTATTTTGCGCGAATTTTATAGTTTTTGTTTATCCTCTATTGGGAGAATTGAGGGCATTCCTATTTTTGTGAGATTTCTGTGATGTTGGCAGATATCTGGTAAAATTCAGTTTATGCTGCTGTTTGTATTAGGAAATTGCTTTTGAGAAGAGTTTAGCAATTTATATAAAAATAATAAAATACTTTTCAGTGTTGTTTTTATTTTCTGAATTTAGTTGTCTATAAGACATATTTATTGCTAGTATAGTATATCATATTATGAATATGATACATCTTTTTTAGTATGTAAAACATGTATTATAGTTTCTTTATTTTGTAAAAACTAGAAATTTATAATGTGTAAGTTGAGCAATTGTTTATAATGCAAGAAGTTATCTTAAAATTGTCTTAATATTTCCATTTTCAAGCCCTTCTTTGGCTTTTTTCTTCTGTACAATATCTTTGCAAAGCCAGAGAGGCTAGGGTTTGAGAATGACTTAATGAAGAGAAGAAAAATGCAATTTTTTAAAATTCTTTTAAGTGCAGCATGTGCTGTATTTTTTTTGTTTAATATAAGTTTGGCGCACACCGTGTTAAATGTTGCAGGTTCAAGTGAGGAGCCTGTGATTATTGCTTCTAAAATTAAAATGCATGCTCGCCCTTATGAGGCGCTTATTCAGAAATTTGCGAATAAATATAAAGTTCCTGTTAATTTGGCTCATGCTGTTGTAAGTGTTGAAAGTAATTATAAAGCACGTACAAAAGGAGCTGCTGGCGAAATAGGTTTGATGCAAATTAAACCTTCTACAGCGCGAGGGTTGGGTTTTAATGGTTCTGTGCAAGATCTTTATGATCCTGCGATAAATCTTGAATATGGTATGCGTTATTTGGCGCGGGCATATAAACTAAGTGGTGGGAATACGTGTGGCACGATCCTTAAATATAATGCAGGTCATGCTGCAAAAAAAATGAATTCTATTTCGGCAAAATATTGCTTAAAAGTGAAAACTTATCTGGCTTCATTAAAATAAAAATGATCTTGAAAGTGATGTGTTTTCTATAAAATATCTTGAGAGTGCTATTTTCACTTGATGAAAAATGTTTTATAAATGGTGTGTCAGTCGGCTGGGCAGCCGCGCTTGTCCAATGCCTAAAGGCGGCAGGTGAGGAAAGTCCGGGCTCCATGGAAAGACGGTGCCGGGTAACACCCGGCGGGGGCGACCCTAGGGAAAGTGCCACAGAAAGCAAACCGCCTATTTTTATAGGTAAGGGTGAAAGGGTGGGGTAAGAGCCCACCGCGCATTCAGTAATGAATGTGGCAAGGTAAACCCCACCGGGAGCAAGACCGAATAGAAATGACGCGCAAGGCTTAGCTTGCAGCCGGTTTCCGGGCGAGTCATTTGGGTAGGTTGCATGAGGCGGATGGCAACATCCGTCCCAGATGAATGGTTGCCACGTAGAGTGTAAGCTTTACCATACAGAACCCGGCTTACAGGCCGACTGATATTTCATAATTAATGCGATATTTTTTATAATTAACCAAGCATTGTTTGTGCGTTTTGTTGAGAGAGCACCTTTTTGAGGTGTGTATTCAAATAAAAGCATGTTTGTAATGAAATCATAATATTTCTTTAATTATAATGCATTACGATGCGTATTGGGTTAGCTTGCGCTTCATCATTGTATAGAGGTAAGAGTTGAAGTTTGGATATTTCACAATATCATTTGCCATTAATGGTTATTTATTGATTTGGAAAAGCATAAATCAAGACGGACTATTTTGATAGAACAGAGTAATAGAGCTGAGCGCCATATTCCAGTGTTATTACAGTCAGTTTTAGCTGGCCTTGTACCATTGGAAGGAGCAAAAGTAATTGATGGCACCTTCGGTGCTGGAGGGTATACGCGCGCTCTATTAAATGCGGGTGCAGAGGTTCTTGCTCTTGATCGTGATCCTCATGCAATTTGTGTAGGGCAAGCGCTTGTTGATGAATTTTTTCCACGGCTTCGTTTGATACAAATGGAGTTTTCACAGTTGGACCGCGTTGTTGAAGAGAAGGTGGATGCTGTTATTTTAGATATTGGTGTCTCTTCGATGCAGCTTGATGAAGCTGAAAGAGGATTTTCTTTTCAAAAAGATGGTCCATTAGATATGCGCATGGCGCAAACTGGTTTTACTGCTAGTGATGTTGTAAATCATTTAAAAAGTGATGTGTTAGCACGAATTTTTAAGATATTAGGAGAAGAACGATACGCAGGGCGCATTGCACGGATGATTGAGAAACGTCGCTGTGTTCAGCCTTTTTTGCGTACAGGTGATCTTGCCAATGCCATTGAGGCATTGGTAGGGCGTAAACCGGGAGATCGTATTCATCCTGCAACACGTGTATTTCAAGCTCTGCGTATGTATGTGAATGATGAAATTGGCGAACTTGCACGCGGCTTATTTGCTGCTGAACGCGTTTTAAAAGCAGGAGGACGTTTGGGAGTTGTGAGTTTTCATTCTCTTGAAGATCGTATGGTCAAAAGATTTTTTTCTGTCCGTTCAGGAGAGCATATGAGATCGCGTTATCTTCCTGAAATAGAGACAACTCCAGCAACATTTTTTCCTTTGTTTAAAGGAGGGGTAACGGCAACTAAAGAGGAATTACAGCAAAATCCTCGCTCGCGTTCTGCGAGATTGCGTATTGGGATTCGTACGGAGGTAGAGAGTCACGCTGCAGATATGAAATTATTTGGTTTAGCAGAGATTGCCAGTTTTGAGGGCTGCAAAAAATGACAGTTTTTCGTACATTTGATATGATTTTAGTGATGATTATGATTTGTATGGCAGGTCTTACTTATAAGGTGAAATATGATGTTCAAAAACAAATGAGCGAAGTTCGACGTCTTGAACGTGAAATTGCTGCAAAAAAAAATATGGTGAGTTTGCTTTATGCTGAATGGGCTGTTATGATAGAGCCTTCACGTATGCAAAAACTCGTAAATCGTTATCAAAAAGAGCTTGGTTTAGAAATTATTCAGCCTCGCCAAATTGTGGAATTAGAAGATATTCCAGTACGGGTATACGATTCAATTGAAGAAGTTATTAAACAAAATCTTTTGGAGGAGAATAAGGATATTTTGGCAAATAATCGTACATTTCAGATGAATGGTATTGTTCCACAAGGTGTGCGGTGATGAAGTCCTTACTTTCCTTTTCAAAGAAGAAAAAGCGTTTAAATAATCCGTTAAAAGTTTCTAATCTTTCCGTTCGCCGTTTATATTCTAGTCGTCCACGCTTGCTTTTTTCTTTGTTCTGTTTTCTTATTTTGTATGGCATCATGGGGGCGTGTCTTATTTCTTATGGATTTGAAGGTGGGCAGATTGAAGAAGCAAAAGGTCCAGGAATTTTTCAATTGACTGCACGGCCTGATATTATTGACCGTAATGGCCGTTTATTGGCAACAGATATAAAAACTTATTCTCTTTTTGCTGAACCACGGCGCATTATTGATGTTGATGAAACAATTGAATTGCTTTCAACAGTTTTGCCCGATCTCAATTGGCAGGAAACTTATAAACGCCTAAAAAGAAAGTCTAGTTTTTCTTGGATTCAACGTGGGTTAACACCAATGCAAAAGACGCAAATTATGGCTCTTGGTATTCCTGGAATTGGTTTTCGTACTGAAATCCGTCGTTTTTATCCAAGTGGATCTGTGGCATCGCATATTCTCGGCATGGTTAATGTTGATAACCAAGGTATAGCAGGTATGGAGAAATATATTGATGATGCTGGTTTGAGTGTTCTGCGTGCTGCTGGACTTGCAACTGAATCTTTATTGAAACCAGTTCAGCTTTCCATTGATGTGCGTATTCAAACAATTGTGCATGATGAACTTATTAAAGCGATGAAGCGTTATAAAGCAATTGCAGCAGGAGCTGTTATTTTAAATATTCATACGAGTGAAGTTCTTGCTATGGCCTCTGTTCCTAGTTTTGATCCCGGAAATCCTGCTGATGCTTTGAAAAGTGATCGTTTAAATAGGATGACTGCTGGAACTTTCGAAATGGGATCTATCATTAAAAGTTTTACGACCGCGATGGCACTTGATTCAGATATTTTTCATTTAGACAGTATGATCGATGCTTCAAAACCAATCCAAGCAAGTAGTGGGTACATTATTCATGATTTTCATGGGAAAAATCGTCCTCTAACGCTATCGGAGGTTTTTATTTATTCCTCTAACATTGGTTCTGCTAAGGAGGCATTGGCAGTAGGGGTTGATGAACATCGTGGTTTTTTGCAACGACTTGGTTTACTTGATCGACTAACAACAGAATTGCCGGAAGTTGCTCATCCTATTGTGCCACGTCATTGGAAGGATATTCATTCTATGACAATTTCTTTTGGACACGGTATGGCAACAACGCCTTTGCAAACGGCAGTAGGTGCTGCTGCTTTAATGAATGGTGGTTGGTTGATTGCTCCCACATTTTTAAAACGTACAAAAGAACAAGCTTTAAAACAGGCAAAACAGGTTTTGCATGCCAAAACGAGTCAAAATATGCGTTATCTTTATAAATTAAATAGTGATATTGGGTCTGGGCGTCACGCAAAAGTAGAAGGGTATCGTATTGGTGGTAAGACAGGAACAGCTGAAAAAGTTGAAAATGGAAAATATTCTAAAACAAAAAATTTTAATAGTTTTCTTGCTGCTTTTCCTATTGAGAATCCCTCTTATATTGTTTTAACAATCATCGATGAGCCTAAACCTGAGGATGGACAGCGTTCAGCAACTGCAGGATTTAATGCTGGACCAATGCTTTCCAATATTGTCCGACGTTCCGCTAGTTTTCTTGGAATAAAACCAGATTTCAAAAAAGAATATGAACCTATTTTAAGCACAAAGAACAGTTCAAATTTAGTTAAACAATGGTAAAATTAAGATAAAGTGGTGTTATGTTATTTGGAAAAGTTTTTACAGAATGTATCGAAAATGATCGTCTTGCTTCAATGGCAATAACGGGAATAAGTGCGGATTCTCGACAAGTTTTTCCGGGTTATGTTTTTGTGGCTCTTCAAGGAAACAAAGGTGATGGAAGGCATTACATCAATGATGCTATAAGACGTGGTGCATCTGCAATCGTTACAGATTATAATGTCGTTCTTGAAAATTTATCTGTTCCCTTTTTACGTGTTTGTGATGTTCGTCATAGTTTAGCAATGGCGGCTGCGCGTTTTTATGGTTCTCAACCCAAGATGGTTGTGGCTGTGACAGGTACAAGCGGTAAAACATCAGTTGTCTCGTTTGTTCGACAGATTTGGGCTCATGTTGGATTATGTGCTGCTAGTATAGGAACGGTAGGTTTGGTTTCTCCGCATCGGAACGATTATGCTTCTTTGACAACACCTGATCCGGTGGTTTTACAGCGTTTACTTTATGAAATTGCCAATGAAGGTGTTACGCATGCAGCTCTTGAAGCATCTTCGCATGGGCTTGATCAATGCCGGTTGGATGGGGTGCGTTTAGCAGCAGCTGCTTTTACTAATTTAGGGCGTGACCATATGGATTATCACACATGTATTGAAGATTATTTGCATGCTAAAATGCGGTTATTTGACACACTTTTACCCCAAAACGCTCCCGCTCTGATTTTTGCAGATGATGTGTATTCGCAGCAGGTTATTGAGATGGTTACACAAGCGCGTCGTCGTGTCTTAACAATAGGCCGTAAAGGAAAATTTATTACCATTAATCGTGTTGAACATCAACGTTCAAAACAGTGTGTTGAATGTCGTGTGGAAAACAATATTTATACATTCGATCTGCCTTTAGCGGGAGATTTTCAGGTGACCAATGCGCTTATGGCGGCAGGACTAGCAATTGCAACAGGTGTTTCTACCGATAAGGTTTTTGCTTCGCTTGAAATTCTGCAAGGAGCACCTGGACGCTTAGAGTTGGTTGGAAAGACAGAAAATAATGCTCCTGTTTATATAGACTATGCGCATAAACCAGAAGCTTTAGAGCAGGTATTGCTTTCTGTTCGTCCCTTTACGCAAGGACGTTTAATCCTTGTTTTTGGTTGTGGAGGTGATCGTGATCAAGGAAAAAGGCCTTTGATGGGAAAAATTGCAGAAAATAAGGCTGATGTTGTTATTGTAACTGATGATAATCCTCGCTCTGAAAAACCAGAAAAAATTCGTAAAGATATTTTACAAGCTGTACCAAAAGCAATAGAAATAGCAGATCGTGGTGAAGCTATTACTTATGCAGTGGGGCTGCTTAAAGCTGGAGATACATTGATTATTGCTGGAAAAGGGCATGAGAGTGGTCAGATTATAGGGCAAAAAACATATCCTTTTTCCGATCGTTTAAAAGCGATTGATGCTTTACAGGAACGGAAAAAATGACAGCTTTATGGGATAAACAAGCACTTATAACAGCAATTAATGGTTGTGCAATTGGTTGTATACCAGAATTTTTTTCTGGTATTTCTATTGATAGTCGCACTCTTGCAGAAGGTGATATTTTTTTTTGTATTAAAGGGCATCATCTGGACGGTCATGATTTTGTTGCGCAAGCCTATGCACGAGGAGCGGGTGTTCTTATTGTTGCAGAAAATCGTTTGGCAGAAATGGAGAAAATATCTGCTCCAATGATTGTTGTTCCTGATGTTTTGCAAGCTTTAGAAAAACTTGCACAAGCAGCACGAAAGCGTTCAAAAGCTAAAATTATAGCGATAACAGGTTCTGTGGGTAAAACAACAACAAAAGAAGCTCTAAAACATGCGCTTGCATCTGTTGGAAAGGTTCATGCGAATCTTGCTTCTTTAAACAATTGCTGGGGAGTTCCGCTGACTTTAGCACGTATGCCCATAGAGAGTGATTATGGAATTTTTGAACTTGGAATGAATCATAAAGATGAAATTCGCCCTTTAGTGAAGTTGGTGCGCCCGCATGTGGCTTTGATTACCCATATTGCTGCGGGACATATGGGTTTTTTCAAAAATCTTCAGGAAATAGCAGATGCAAAAGCTGAAATTTTTGAAGGATTAGATGATGAGGGGGTAGTTCTTTTAAATGCAGATAGTGATTTTTTCTCTTATTTAGTCCAAAGGGCAAAACAATGTGGTGTGAAGCAGATTTTCAGTTTTGGGGAGGCTAAAAATTCTGATTATCAAGCACGGGAAATACATCTTTCCATGGATTGCTCCTCTACGATTGTACGTATTAGGGGAAAAGATAAGGTCATTAAAATTGGCGCTCCTGGACGACATATTGTACAAAATAGTTTAGCTGTTCTTGCTGCTTGTGATGTTATTGGTGTTGATTTAGCTTATGTCTCACATTCATTGAGTCATTTTTCTCTTCAAAAAGGCCGTGGTGCTCGTTATTGCCTATCTTTACCAAGTGGGGGAAAATTCCATTTAATTGATGAAAGTTATAATGCTAATCCCGCATCTATGTGTGCTGCTCTTGATTTGCTTGCTACAGGGCCAGTTGGTATTGGTGGTAGGAGGATTGCTCTTTTGGGTGATATGCTTGAATTAGGAGCTTATAGTGAAAAACTCCATCGTGATTTAGTAAAACCAATCTGTCTTTCTGGTGCTCATTTAGTTTTTTTATTTGGTGAGGCAATGAAGTCTTTAGCTACTGATCTGTCTGCATACGTTAAGGTTCATTATGCTGAAAATACTGAAAAAATTTTACCGCTTCTTTTTGCAGAAATTTCGAATGGGGATTTGCTTATGATTAAATCATCCCGTAGCCTTTATTCATCAGATATTGTGGCTGCACTGCTTGAGCGCTATAAAGTAGTTCCTCTCTAATTTTAATAGGTTTTTTATTGCTATGATGCTGTTTTTTTCTTTGCTTAGTGATTGGCTTCCAGGCGTCAATGTTTTTCGTTACATTACTTTTCGTACTATAGCAGCTATGCTCACATCGGGGCTCATTGTATTTTTGTTTGGTCCTAGTATCATTGCTTCTCTTAAATTACGGCAAGGAAAAGGGCAGCCAATTCGTGCTGATGGTCCTCAAACGCATTTTAAAAAGGCTGGCACGCCTACTATGGGCGGATTGATGATTTTAACCGGGATAGTGGTATCGGCGCTTTTATGGTGTAATTTATCGAATATTTATTTCTGGGTCTCGTTGTTTGTTATGCTTTCTTTTGGAGCAATTGGTTTTTATGATGATTATCTGAAGGTCACAAAACAAACGGAAAAGGGTTTTTCCGCTAAAGCACGGTTAAGCTTAGAATTTTTTATTGCCGGTATTGCTGCTTTTATTCTCTTACAAGTTGGCTCACCTGGTTTAGCTTTGCCTTTCATGAAAGATTATTTCATCAATTTGAGTTGGTTTTTCATTCCTTTTTCCGCTTTTGTGGTGGTGGGAACTGGTAATGCAGTTAATTTGACTGATGGTCTTGATGGGCTTGCTATCGTTCCCGTGATGGTTGTTGCTCTTTCTTTTGCTCTGATTGCTTATCTTTCTGGTAATATAAATTTTGCTGATTATTTACAAATCCATTATGTCTCAGGAACGGGAGAGTTGGCTGTTCTATTGGGAACTGTTGTTGGTGCTGGTCTTGGTTTTTTATGGTTTAATGCACCTCCAGCGGCTATTTTTATGGGAGATACTGGTTCTTTGGCGCTTGGTGGTCTCCTGGGGATTGTCGCTGTAGCAACCAAGCATGAAATTGTTTTAGCTCTTATTGGTGGACTTTTTGTTTTGGAGGGATTCTCGGTTGTTATTCAAGTTGGTTATTTCAAATTAACAAGAAAGCGCGTGTTCCTTATGGCGCCAATTCACCATCATTTTGAGAAAAAAGGCTGGACTGAAAGCCAAATCGTGATACGCTTTTGGATTATTTCTATTGTTCTTGCTCTGATTGGGCTTTCAACACTTAAATTGCGGTGAAAGTGTGATTTCTGTTACGTGTTATAAGGGGCAAAAAGTTGCTCTGTTTGGATTAGGGCGATCAGGATTAGCGGCTGCGCAAGCATTGATTAGTGGTGGTGCAAAAGTGGTTGCATGGGATGATAATGCTTCTAGTGTGCAAGTAGCTTTTCGGCAAAATATTCCAACCAAAGATCTTCGGTATGAGGATTGGTCAGAATTTGCTGCATTGATTTTAGCGCCTGGAATTCCTTTGACTTATCCTCAACCCCATTGGGTTGTTGAGAAGGCACGTCAAAAAGATATAGAAATTATCGGTGATATTGAATTATTTGTTCGTTCACGTAATCATTTTTTACAGCATCATGGTTTTTGCGATCAGGATATACCGTTTGTTGCTGTTACGGGTACAAATGGAAAGTCGACAACGACTGCTTTACTTTCCCATCTTTTGGAACAGATGGGCTATGATGTACAAATGGGAGGAAATATTGGTACTGCAATATTGGCGCTTAAGCCATTTGTTAAGAAACGTATTTATGTGATTGAATGTTCATCGTTTCAGATTGATCTTACACCATCACTTCAGCCAACAGTTGGTCTTTTATTGAATTTGACGCCTGATCATATTGATCGCCATGGTAGCTTTGCTTATTATATGCAAGCTAAAAGGCGTTTAGTTGCAGGAGCTGCTCATACCTTTATTTCTGTTGATGATGCGCCTTGTCAGGATTTATATCAACAATTGGTTCGTGAAGGGCGTCCAGTTGAAGCAATTTCCAAAGAACATTTTGTTGAAAATGGTTTTTATGCGGATGGAACTAAGCTTTTTTCTGTTCGCTACGGGCAGCGTCAGATGCTTGCAGATCTCGCTTATGCACCGGCATTGCGTGGTAGTCATAATGCGCAAAATGTTCTTATGGCATTAGCAACATTGCATGCTTTAAAAATGACTGATCCATATATAGGAAAGCATTTAGCAAGTTATAAAGGGTTAGCGCATCGTATGCAGCAGGTGCGTAAAATAGGGGCGGTTTTGTTTATCAATGATAGCAAGGCTACAAATGCAGATGCATCAGCTCCTGCACTTTCTGCTTTTAATGATATTTTTTGGATTGTTGGAGGGCAGGCAAAAAAAGGTGGAATTAATTCTCTTAGAAGCTTTTTCCATAAAATTCACAAGGCTTATTTGATTGGGACTGCGGCGGAAGAATTTGCTGGCGTTATTGAATCTGCTTTTCCTTTTTCTATGAGCTTAACTTTGGAAAATGCAGTGCATGAAGCTGCTGCTGATGCAATGTATTGTAAGGCAAAAGAGGTTGTGGTCCTCTTTTCACCCGCTTGTGCAAGCTATGATCAGTTTAAAAATTATGAAATGCGTGGAGAAGAATTTATTTCTCTTGTTAAGCAGTTAAAATGAGCATGAATTAAAAAAATACTTTTCCGTTAATATTCCGGAATCTTTTTTTGTGTAATTCAGTTTTTGAAGTGCTTATTAAAAAAAAGGGAACCATATCACTTTGAGCAGAATTATGAAAAAGGTGAAGTAAATATAATGATTACGCGTGCAGATAGAGATCCTATTGCGAATTGGTGGTGGACAATTGATCGTTCTATCTTTGCTGCTTGTTTGATTCTCATGGGTATTGGCATCATGTTGTCTTTTGCTGCGAGCCCTACTATTGCAAAAAAAATCGGAATTGCGGATAGCTTTTATTTTGTTCGGTGGCATATCATTTTTAGTATTCCAGCATTTTTTGTGATGGTTACGATTTCTTTTTTCTCGCTTCGTAATATTCGCCGTTTATGTGCTCTTTTGCTTATCGTGACGCTTGTCCTTATGGTTGCAACCTTATTTTGGGGTCCAGAATTAAAAGGAGCACGTCGGTGGATTCCTTTGTTTGGTATTTCTGTACAGGCTTCGGAGTTTATGAAGCCTGCTTTCGTGGTGATATCGGCTTGGCTATTTTCAGAACAAGTGGGGCGTAAAGGGATTCCCGGTCATACGTTAGCGACTATACTTTATGTTTTTTGTAGTGTGCTTCTCGTTCTACAGCCTGATATTGGTCAAACGCTTTTAATGAGTGCAACATGGGGTGGTTTGTTTTTTGTTGCTGGTATGCCTCTTTCTATTATTTTGTTATTTCTTATCTTAGGCGTTCTAGGAAGTGTTTTAGCATACCTTTTCCTTCATCATGTGCGTGAACGGATCGATGGCTTTTTGACAGGTGAAGGCAATACCTTTCAAGTAGATGTAGGGCGTGAAGCTATTTTGAATGGTGGTTGGTTTGGACGAGGTCCAGGCGAGGGAACGGTGAAACGTATTATTCCTGATAGTCATACAGATTTTGTGTTTTCTGTTGCTGCTGAAGAATATGGCATTATACTCTGTTTATTGATCATGATGCTTTTTGGCTTTATTGTCATGCGCTCATTGTATATAGCGTTGAATACGCGTGATTCATTTACACGTCTTGGTATTACTGGCATCGCGATGATGATTGGCTTTCAATCCGCAATTAATATGGCGGTTAATCTCCATTTAATTCCTCCAAAAGGTATGACGTTGCCATTTATTTCTTATGGTGGTTCCTCTATGGTGGCAATTGCACTTTCAATGGGTATTTTGCTTAGTTTAACACGTCGTTGGCCAGAAGCACGTCTTTCAGCTTTTTCTTCATCTTCTGTTTTGGATACCAATTTATGACTCATAAAAAAGTTATCGTTCTGGTTGCTGGTGGGACAGGAGGACATCTTTTTCCTGCGGAAGCACTTGCTATTGAATTAAGGCGGCGTGGATATGATGTTCATTTAGTAACAGATAAAAGGGCTCATTGTTTTGTGCGTTGCTTTGATGAAGAGCATACGCATGTTCTTTCTTCGGCAACATTTGCACAACGTCACCCTTTAGCAATGGTTAAAACGTTTTGGGCATTGTTGAAAGGAATGGGGCAGTCGTTGACACTTTTTTATAAACTGCGTCCTGTTCTTGTTGGTGGATTTGGTGGTTATCCTACTTTTCCTCCTCTTTTTGTTGCCTCTTTAACAAGGCGTGTTACATTTATTCATGAGCAAAATGCTGTTATGGGGCGAGCCAATCGGGCATTGGCAATTTTTGTACGTGCAATAGCAGGTGGTTTGTTGTCGCCTACAGGTTATTATGCTCATAAAATAGTTTTGACGGGTAATCCTGTACGTGAGGCTGTTCTCAAAGCAGCAGAAGTTTCTTATTCTCCCTCATTTTCTGAAGAACCGTTTCATTTTTTAGTTTTTGGTGGGAGTCAAGGGGCTTCTTCTTTTTCACGAATTGTACCTAAAGCAATTGCTTTGCTTGATAATAAAAACCGTCAACGTTTGCGAATTGTTCAGCAGGTTCGTGATGATGCTGTAGGGTTGATGAAAATCTATCGTGATATGGGCGTACAAGCGGAAGTTGCCTCTTTTTTTGATGATATGGCTGAACGTATGGCGCATGCTCATTTTATTTTGTCACGTGCTGGAGCCTCATCTGTTTGTGAAATAGCTATAATTGGTCGGCCCGCTTTGCTTATCCCTTATCCTTACGCTTTAGATCATGATCAAGCTGCGAATGCTGCACGGCTTGCTAGTGTGGGAGGTGCGCAAATTGTACAAGAAAAAGATTTAAATGCGCAAAGACTTGCTTCTCTCATAACAAAAGCTTGTACTGAACCGCATGTATTGGAAACACAAGCGTTGGCTGCAAAAAAGGTTGGGCAACCTCATGCAACCATTCGTCTTGCTGATATGACTGAAGCATTAATTGCGGGACGGTATCCATTAGACATTCAAGAGGAGTTTTTTGATGAAAATGCCGCTTAATATAGGCCTTATCCATTTTGTTGGAATCGGTGGGATTGGTATGAGCGGAATTGCTGAGGTTTTTTATAATCTTGGTTATAAAGTTCAAGGGTCAGATCAGGCTAATAATGCAAATGTTGAACGCTTACGAAGTAAAGGGATTCACGTTTATATAGGTCATGATGGTGAAAATTTAGGGAAGGCAGAGGTTGTTGTGATTTCCACTGCTATAAAAAAAACAAACCCTGAATATATAGCTGCAAAAGAAAGGCATTTACCGATTGTGAGACGAGCAGAAATGCTTGCTGAGCTTATGCGATTTCGTCGAGCAATTGCTGTCGGTGGTACGCATGGCAAAACAACAACTACATCAATGGTCGCAGCGCTTCTTGATGCTGGTCGTTTGGATCCAACAGTAATTAATGGTGGTATCATCAATGCTTATGGTACGAATGCGCGTATGGGAGATGGTGACTGGATGATTGTTGAAGCGGATGAAAGTGATGGAACATTTTTAAAGTTGCCTGCGGATATCGCTGTTGTTACCAACATTGATGCGGAGCATTTGGATCATTACGGTAGTTTTGGTGCTGTGCGTGAGGCCTTTCGACAATTTGTGGAAAATGTTCCTTTTTATGGTTTTGCTGTTTTATGTCTTGATCATCCAGAAGTGCAGTCGTTGGCAAGTCGTATTGATGATCGTTGGGTGATTACTTATGGTAAAAATCCACAAGCTGATGTTCGTTTTTTAAATCTTTTGATGGATGGTCAAAAAACACATTTTGATGTTCTTATTCGTTCGCGTAAGACAGGACGAGAAACTGAATTGAAAAATTTAATTTTACCAATGTCAGGACAGCATAACGTTTCGAACGCAACTGCGGCAATTGCTATTGCTCATGAGCTTGGAATTTCAAATGAATCTATCAAAAAGGGCTTAGCGAATTTTGGTGGAGTAAAACGGCGTTTTACGCAAATAGGAAGTTGGCACGGTGTTGAAATATTTGATGATTATGGTCATCATCCTGTTGAAATAAAAGCTGTTTTACGCGCAGCGCGTGAGAGTGCAAAAGGGCGCGTGATTGCTGTTGCGCAACCTCATCGTTATTCGCGTCTGTGTCATTTATTTGATGATTTTGCTGCTTGTTTTAATGATGCCGATACAGTGTTGATTGCACCAGTTTATGCAGCTGGTGAAGAGCCAATTTCTGGTTTTGGTGCGAAAGAATTGGTGGAGCATATTCAAATGGCAGGTCATCGTGATGTACGTTTGATTCATTGTTTAGAAGATGTTGTTTCGCTGGTTTCTGCATTTGCTAAGTCTGGTGATTATGTTGTTTTTCTTGGTGCTGGCAATATCACACAATGGGCTTGTGCGTTGCCTCACCAATTGGCGGAATTTGATAACAATGGTAAATTTTCAGTTCATTGATGGTGAGGCGCTATTGGCGCAATTGCAACCGGTATTAAGTGGGGTAAAAGGCAAACTTACACCTAATGTTGATATGTCTAAGGTGACGTGGTTTCGTACTGGTGGACGAGCAGAGCTTTTTTATCAGCCTGCTGATGAAGCTGATTTAGCTTTTTTTCTTCAGAATTTACCTGAATTTGTACCAGTAACAATTGTGGGGATCGGTTCTAATCTTTTGGTTCGTGATGGGGGAATTCCTGGCGTTGTTATTCGTCTTTCGGCAAAAGGTTTTGGGCAAATACAGCAAGTTTCTCCAAAGCGCTTTTTAGTTGGTGCTGCTACAGCGGATAAACATTTAGCTGCGGCTGCTTTAAAGGCTGGGATTGCAGGATTTCATTTTTATCATGGTATTCCTGGTGGTCTTGGAGGAGCACTTAAAATGAATGCGGGAGCTAATGGTATTGAAACGGCGGCGTGTGTTATTGAGGTTTATGCCCTTGATCGTAAAGGACAACGTCATGTTTTGAATGTAGAGGATATGCATTATTCTTATCGTCATTGTGATGTTCCTGAAAATTTCATTTTTACTGCTGCTTTGTTGGAAGGACAGCCAAGAGATAAAGATGATATTCAAGCAGCTATGGATGAAGTTGCTTTTCATCGGGAAAGTGTGCAACCTATTCGTGAGAAGACAGGTGGGTCAACTTTTCGTAATCCTGAAAGTATTTCTGCATGGCGTGTTATTGATGAAGCTGGATGTCGTGGTTTACGAATTGGTGGTGCACAAATGAGTGAAATGCACTGTAATTTTATGATTAATACAGGACAAGCAACGGGTTATGATCTTGAGGCATTGGGTGAAGCAGTGCGTGCTCGTGTTTTTGCTCATTCGGCGCATCTGTTACAGTGGGAAATACAGCGTATAGGTCAATTTGAACAAGGCCGTAGTGTTTTCTTTTTCGACCCATTTAATTAATTTATTGAATGCCACAAAAAAATGACAATAAAAAATTGAGTCATTTCAAAGAGATAATGAAAAAATCTATTAAGAATCAATAAATTAACAAAGAAACTCTTGCGTCAGAGGGCTGAGTCTGATTCATTAGAGTAAATGCTAGGCTATTGATTCGCAAGAATAAATCTTAGTTTTTTCTGTATATGGTGTTGGTGGTTTTTTGTAGTCTATATATAGCGTACAAAGGAGGGTAAGCTGTTATGAAAGATGAGCATATAGCTGTATTGATGGGAGGATTCTCTTCTGAACGGTCTGTAAGTTTATCTTCAGGTACTGCTTGTGCTGATGTTCTTGAAGCGCAGGGATATCGTGTTAGTCGTGTGGATGTTGATGGTCATATTGCTTCTGTTCTTGAACAATTGCAGCCTGATATTGCTTTTAACGCATTGCATGGGCCATTTGGTGAGGATGGTCGTATTCAGGGGCTGCTTGAATATTTGAAAATTCCTTATACGCATTCTGGAGTAATGGCATCAGCACTGGCAATGGATAAAGGGCGTGCAAAAATTGTTGTTGCAAGTGTTGGTGTTTCTGTTGCTCCTTCTCTTGTCATGAGCCGCTTTGCTGTTGGACGCTCTCATCCTATGGAGCCTCCTTATGTGATTAAACCGGTGTGTGAAGGATCGAGTTTTGGTGTTGTGATTGTGGATGAGCATGATCCTGCACCACCTCTTACTGTTGTAGGAGCAGAGTGGGTTTATGCAGATGATGTGATTGTTGAAAAATATATTCCTGGTCGTGAACTTACTTGTGCGGTTTTGGGAAATGAGGCGTTGGATGTTTGTGAAATTCTTCCTGATTCGTGCTTTCAATTTTATGATTATGACTCAAAATATAAATCTGGTGGCTCTCTTCACATTTGTCCTGCGCAACTTTCATCAAATATTTACCAAAAGGTGCAAAGAATGTCTTTAGCGGCACATCAAGCGATAGGTTGTCGAGGTGTTAGTCGTTCTGATTTTCGTTTTGATGAGGAAGCGGGAGAGTTAGTTTGGCTTGAGATTAATACTCAACCTGGTATGACATCGACGTCTCTTTTCCCTGATATTGCGAAAGTGAGTGGTCGTACTTATGGCGATATTGTTCAGTGGTTGGTGGAGGACGCGTCGTGTATGCGTTAAATATTAATAATACAAATGTTCCGATGGTACTATCAGTGCCAGCTTTGCCACGTTTTTATCGTCGCTTTCTTCGGTTTATGTTTGCGTTTTTCTTTATACGTATTCATATTCCTCGTCATTTTGGTTCTTTCGCGGTTTTGTTTCTTTTCTTTGTCACACTGCTTTATGGGATTTCATCGAGTGGTCGTTTGGAGAGTATGATAAAAACTGTGATATCAGATATTGGTTTTGTAATCACCAATGTCAATGTGCGTGGCAATAAACACTTGGTAAAACAAGATGTTTTGAATCTTTTGGGGCTTAATACTACTCCTTCCATATTTACTTTTAATGTTGATAGAGCGCGTTCTATTCTAGAACAGCAAGCTTGGGTTCAGTCTGCTACTGTTCAAAAAATTTATCCAAACCAAGTGCATGTCTCTATTGTAGAGCGTGAACCATATGCTGTTTGGCAACATGATGGTATAGTGGATATTATTGATCATACAGGGCGTGTCATTGTGCCTTTTCAAGGAGGAGTCGTTCGAAATCTGCCTCTTGTGGTTGGTCGGGGTGTGCAAAATTCTGCCAAAGTGTTTATTCAAGCGCTTTCAGCTTATCCCAAATTGTATAGTCGTGTTCATGCTTTTATGCGTGTAGGTGATCGGCGTTGGGATCTTATCTTGGATAATGGTGTGCGTGTTATGTTGCCTGAAAATGGTGCGCTCGAAAGGCTTGCATCTCTTGTTAAATCAGGAACTGCACAAGAACTTTTTTCACGTGATGTTTTGCGGATTGATTTGCGTCTTTCTGATCGAATTACGGTATTGTTGTCGGATGAAGCGTTGAAACAACGTCGTGCTGCTGTGGCTGAAGAAGAGCGTATTTTAAAAGCGCAAAAGGTAGGAGGCCTATGATGTTGCTTGGATCGCATCATATGGGGGCGCGTAAGACGCGTTTTTTGACGGTTCTTGATGTTGGGTCAAGCAAGATTGTTTGTCTTATTGCATGTCTACGTCCTTTGAAGCGTGCGCACTATTTACATGGTCGTACGCACTCTATGGAAATTTTAGGTTTTGGAGTGCAATGTTCACGCGGTATTAAATCCGGTGTTGTGATGGATATGTTTGCAGCAGAACAATCCATAAGGTTAGCTGTTGACGCGGCAGAAAAAATGGCTGGTTTGGTTGTGGATTCGGTGATTGTGAATTTTTCCTCAAGCCGATTACAAAGTGCTCTTATTAATGGTGCAGTACATTTGGATGGCCGTGAAGTTACAACGCGTGATGTACGTATGGCATTTGCAGATGTTTCGCGCAAAGCTTTTGATGCGGAGCGTCATGTTGTACATTCCATTCCTATCTCTTATGTATTGGATGGAGATAAGGGAATTTCTGATCCTATTGGAATGGTTGGAGAGTTATTTGGTGTAGATGTACATGTTTTAACAGCAGAAACAGCATCGTTACGTAATTTAGAAACTTGTATTAATCGTGCGCATTTGAGCGTTGAAGCGATGGTTGCAACTCCTTTTGCTAGCGGTCTTGCTGTTTTAATGAATGATGAGGCACATTTAGGAGCTGCATGTATCGATTTTGGTGGCGGAACAACAACATTTTCCGTATTTTCTGATGGGAAATTTATCCATGCGGATGCACTTGCGGTTGGTGGGCATCATGTGACTCTTGATGTTGCACGGGGATTCTCTATGTCGCTTACAGAGGCAGAACGTTTAAAGGTTCTCTATGGTTCTGCGCTTCTGACAAGTTCTGATGATAGACATATGATTAATGTGGCAGAAATTGGAAATGAGCGTCGTGAAATTCAATATCCGCGTGCTGTTCTCAGTCGTATCATTCGTGCACGTGTTGAAGAAATATTAGAGATGGTGCGGGATTGTTTGAATCGTTCTGGTTTTGGTCACATTATTGGTAAGCGTGTTATTGTGACTGGGGGGGCAAGCCAGTTAACAGGGTTGCCAGAAATGGCACGTACTATTTTGGGAAGAAATGTTCGTATAGGGCGGCCTTTAGGTATTTCTAGGCTTCCTTCTCTTGCAAAAGGGGCGGCGTTTACATCTGCTGTTGGATTGTTAATTTATCCGCAATTAGTGGGGTTTGAAGAAAAAACCATGCAATCTGCAGTGAAACATTTATCGACTGGTACGCGTGGATATCTTCAGCGTGTTGGTCAGTGGTTGCGTGAGAGTTTTTAAGTAGGTCTGTACAGGAAGTTAAATTTCATCGCTTTGGCTTGCGATGTCTTATGAGAAGGAAAAGAAAATGACGATTAATCTGCATCGGCCAGATATCGCGGAATTGAAGCCACGCATTACCGTTTTTGGTGTTGGCGGTGGTGGTGGGAATGCCGTGAATAATATGATTAATGCTGGTCTTCAGGGAGTTGATTTTGTTGTTGCAAATACAGATGCACAGGCTTTGGCTATGTCAAAAGCTGAGCGTATCATTCAGCTTGGAGCTGCAGTTACAGAAGGTTTAGGCGCGGGGGCTCTACCGGAAGTTGGGCAAGCGGCTGCTGAGGAATGTATTGATGAAATTATTGATCATCTAGCAGATTCCCATATGGTTTTTATTACTGCTGGTATGGGTGGAGGTACCGGAACGGGGGCTGCACCTGTTGTTGCTCGCGCGGCTCGTGAAAAAGGTATTTTGACTGTTGGTGTTGTGACAAAACCATTTCAGTTTGAGGGTGCCCGTCGTATGAAAACGGCAGAGGCTGGTATTGAAGAATTACAAAAGTCTGTTGATACATTAATTGTGATTCCAAATCAGAATCTTTTCCGTATTGCGGATGAAAAAACAACATTCGCTGATGCTTTTGCTATGGCTGACCAAGTGCTTTATTCTGGTGTTGCTTCTATTACGGATCTCATGATTAAAGAAGGGCTCATTAACCTTGATTTTGCTGATGTTCGTTCTGTGATGCATGAAATGGGCCGTGCAATGATGGGAACGGGTGAAGCGTCTGGTGAAGGGCGTGCTTTAAATGCTGCTGAAGCTGCTATTGCAAATCCGCTATTGGATGATACTTCTATGCGTGGTGCTCGCGGTCTTCTGATTTCTATTACCGGTGGTCGTGATATGACTCTCTTTGAAGTGGATGAAGCGGCTAATCGTATTCGTGAAGAAGTGGATGCGGATGCAAACGTTATCTTTGGTGCCATTGATGATGAGTCACTAGAGGGAGTTATTCGTGTATCCGTGGTTGCAACGGGTATCGATCGTGAAGTTAGTGATGTGGGGCAAACTTCTCATTCTAAATTTCAAAGACCTGCCGCTTCAATTCGTAAAAGTGATCCTGGAACACCTCCAACCTCTTTTCATCCTCAATCATCTCCATTGCGTTCTGAGTCAATGGTAGAAGTGATGGAAGCTCTTGAAATAGAAATGGGGAACTCGACAGAAGAACAGTTTCGTCCCAAAAGTCAAATTTTTGCACAACCTGCAGATGCTGTTGCTCAACGAAGTGTAAATACTGCTTCTTATGGAGCGGGTGTCGTACATGGACAGATGTCCAATGCGCCGCGTATGCAAGTTAGTCGTAGTTCTTCGCAAGCTATGTCTGCGCCAGTGAGTATGGAGGCGACAGCGCATGTTCTTGATGAGATGACAGGGGTTGTGGAACAGAAGCAAGTACAGCAAAAGCAAGTACAACAGGTTCAGCCTCGTTTAGCACCGATGCGTATGCCAGAGTTAAAAGATTTTCCTCCTGTTGCTTATGGACAAAGTGAGAGGTCATCTTCTGCTGATCAAGGTCCTCGCAATCTTTGGCAGCGTTTAAAACAAAGTTTGACATATCGTGAGGAAGCTGAACCTGAGGCCCGTTTGGAACCTGCTGTAAGATCTTCTCAACAGCAAGAAGATTATGTTTATAATAAAGATTCTCAGACGCTTTCTTCAGATGCTTCTGTTTATGTTCCACGCCGTTCTGGTGAGTTGCATCCTCATGTGCCGCAAGATCAGCGTAGTTTTATTACTGAAGAAGATCAGTTGGAGATACCAGCGTTTTTGCGTCGTCAGGCACATTAAATTAGAAAAATCAGTTAGAAGGAGCTTTGAGCATTTTTCCCATGATGCTTAAAAGCTTTCTACAGTAAAATGTCCTACGTTTTTAAAACTTCTTTGTTTTTTATAAACCCGCTTATGATAGCGGGTTTATTATTTGCTATAGATATGATTTTTATGGTTTTATAAGATTAAAAAGGGTTCTGATGGAATCATATGATGAAGCCGATACAAAAATATCAGTCTACTCTTAAAAAGGCTGTGACATTTAAGGGCTATGGGGTTCATAGTGGTTGTCCGTCTGTTGTGAAGGTTTGTCCAGCTGATGTTGGATGTGGTATTGTTTTTAAACGTTTGGGTATGGATGGAACAGAGCATATATTCCCAGCACATGCATCGCAGACAGGAGCGACTAAATTATCAACAGCGCTTGGATGCGGGGACATAAGAGTTGAAACGATTGAGCATTTGATGGCTGCAATCGCTGCTTATAACTTGGATAATCTTGTTATTGAAGTTTCAAGTAATGAGATACCTATTTTGGATGGATCGTCGTGGCAATACTGTCAAGGTTTTGAAGAAGTTGGTATTGTGCAGCAAAATGCTTTGCGTTCTTATTTTATTATAAAAAAGCCGTTGCGAGTTGAAGATTCTAGTGGCGTTGCAGAGTTTTTGCCGTTTGATGGATGCCGTTTTGATATAACGATTTCTTTTCCTTCTTTTGCTATTGGTAAGCAACATTTTAATTTTGACCTTACTGCACAAGGGTTTCGAGATAATGTGTCACGTGCGCGTACTTTTGGTTTTATCAAAGACGTGGAACAATTATGGGGTTCTGGAAAAGGGTTAGGTGCTTCGTTGAAAAATTCTCTTATCATCGGTTTTGATGATGAGATCATGAATCCAGATGGACCTTATTGGGAGAATGAATGTGTTCGACATAAGTTGCTTGATGCAATTGGTGACACTGCTTTGCTTGGTGCACCTTTTATTGGACTATTTCGTTCGTATTGCAGTGGACATAGAATTAATTCGCAATTGGTTAAAGCTATTTTGGTAAATAAATCATGTTATGAAAAAGCTACTTATAGCTAAAGTGGAGAAGATTTTTTTGCAATTTGTTTGATTTTTAAGGGGATGGTTGATCTTAATTGCTAAATTGGTTGGCTGGTTTGAAAGTGATATGGTATAAAGGCCTTTGATAAATAACTTTTGCTATAAAGTAATATTTTTTGGAGACCAGAAAAATTATGACAAAATCTCATGTATGTATCGGAAATATGGCGTATAGAAAATCTAACGTTATAAGCAAAGTACTGGGTGTGATGCTTTTGGGTGGTACTTGTATATTAGCAGGTTGTTTATTTAAAGAGAAGAATACCCTTGATCCTTCCGCATATGTTTTGAAAATGGATCCACCAGATGTTTTGTATAATCAAGCATTTGCGAATCTTGAAAGTGGGCGACTTAGCGAAGCATCAAAAAAGTTTGCTTTGATTGAAAAACAGTATGCTTATACTGAGTGGGGGCGTAAATCTTTGGTAATGGGGGCTTTTACAAATTATAAACGGGCTAAGTATGATGATGCCATAAGTATGGCTCAGCGTTACATTACCCTTTATCCGGGAGCAGATGACTCCGCTTATGCCTATTATATTATTGGTCTTTCTTCTTTTCGTCGGATTTCTGATGTTACACGGGATCAGCGTGATACTAAGCGCGCCATTGCTGCTATGCAACTTCTTGTGGAGCGTTATCCGAATTCTGAATATGTTAAGGATGCTAAAGATAAAATACGTCTTGGACGTGAGCAGCTAGCTGGTAAAGAGATGCAGGTTGGTCGTTATTATGAAGAAGGTCGTCGCTATCTCGCTGCAAGTAGAAGATTTCGTACAGTGGTTGAAGAGTATGCCGATACAAACCAAATCGAAGAAGCACTTTTCCGTTTAACAGAGGTTAATCTTGCTCTTGGCTTAAACGAAGAAGCACAGACGGCAGCAGCTATTTTAGGACGTAATTATCCAAAAAGTGAGTGGTATAAATTTTCTTACAATCTCTTACAGAAAAATAGTATATCGCCGCATGAACATAAATCTTCTTGGATATCACATGCTTTGAGTGGTGATAAAAATAAGGCGCGTTGATTTTCTATGCTGATACAGCTTTCGATTCACGATATTGTTTTGATCGAAACGCTCGATATTCATTTTACAGCGGGCTTGTCGATTTTAACAGGAGAAACCGGGGCTGGGAAGTCTATTTTGCTTGATGCTTTATCTTTAGCTCTTGGTGGGCGTGGCGATGCTTCACTTGTGCGTCATGGGGCCGTGCAAGGGCAGGTGGTGGCTGTTTTTGATGTTCCTGTTTCACATTCTGCGCGCCAACTTATCCGTGAAAATGGTCTGGATGATGAAGGTGATATTATTTTACGACGTGTGCAATCAAGCGATGGTCGTAGTCGTGTTTTTATCAATGATCAGGTGGCTAGTGTTTCTTTAATGCGTCATATTGGTCGTATGTTGGTTGAAATTCATGGACAGCATGATGATCGTGCGCTTGTTGATGTTGCTACGCATCGCCAGTTATTAGATGCCTTTGGTGGACTTGAAGATGAAGTGGAAAATTTGCGTCATTGTTATCGGACATGGCGTGAATATGATGAGCGTTTGCAAAAACAGCGTCTTAAAGTAGAGAACGCTATTCGTGAAGCTGATTATCTTCGTGCGTGTGTAGAAGAACTTAATAAGCTTGATTTTCAAGTTGGTGAAGAGGATACTTTGTCTTTGCGTCGCGCTGATATGCTTAAATTAGAAAAAGTAGCAATGGATATTAAGGAGGCTGATGATCTCTTAAGTGGACCAAAATCGCCAATTCCTGTTCTTTCCAATTTGGTGAGACGTTTGGAGCGGAAAATTCCTGAAGCGCAAGCGCTCGTTACGCCAGTGGTGAAATCTATTGATGATGCATTGCATGCACTTGCAATAGCACAAGAGGGTATTGAAACGGCAATGCAGGCGTTGGATTTTGATACCGGTGAATTAGAACGAATAGAAGAGCGTTTGTTTGCTCTTCGTGGTTTTGTTCGTAAATATCAGGTTTCTGCGGATGAATTATTTCAATTGCGTGATAAAATGGATGCTGAGCTTGCTGATTTTGAGAACGCCCAGACTATATTGATGCGTTTTGAAGAAGAAGCACGGGAAGCACAGAAAAAATATGATATGTTGGCACAAACATTGTCAAACAAACGTCGCGAAGTAGCACACCACTTGTCGGAAAGTGTTATGGCTGAATTACCAGCATTAAAATTGGAAAAGGCAGAATTTATCGTTGAAATGCAGAGTGATGCTGAAAAGCGAACTGCTGAGGGAATAGATCGTATTGAATATTGGGTTCGGACAAATCCTGGAACACGGGCTGGACCAATGCTGAGTGTTGCTTCTGGTGGTGAACTATCTCGTTTTTTATTGGCATTAAAGGTTGTTTTGTCTGATCGTGGATCAGCTCCCACATTGATCTTTGATGAAATTGATACAGGAGTGGGTGGAGCTGTTGCTGCTGCTATTGGGCAACGATTGCAGCGTTTATCAGAAAATGTTCAGGTTTTTGCGATTACACATGCACCACAGGTCGCATCGAAAGCGCATAGCCATTTTCTTATTTCAAAGGTTGAAAGTAATGATAAAGGTCGCTTTGTTACAGGGATTCATAAAATGGAAAAACATGAGCGTGCCGAAGAAATTGCCCGCATGTTGGCAGGAGAACAGATTACGAAAGAAGCACGTGCAGCTGCTCAAAAACTTCTTTCATAATAATAATTGATAAGCGATATAAATACTGAGAGCACGTGTTCATTTGGATTTTATTCGTGAGAAATAGTTGAGATTATTATGATCATAGCCCATCATGTGGAATAGATTTTATGAACAAGGACGAAATAAAAAATCTCACTGTTCTTGAAGCCGAAAGTGAATTGGAGTGGTTGGCAAAAGAGATTGCGCGTCACGATCTGCTTTACAATACTAACGATCAGCCTGAAATTTCTGATGCAGAATATGATGCTCTTCGTTGGCGTAATGCAGAAATTGAAGCTCTCTTTCCAGAGCTTATTCGTGAAGATTCTCCTTCACATAGAGTTGGTGCACCGATTTCTGAAAAGTTTGAAAAATCTGTTCATGCACAGGCGATGCTTTCTCTTGATAATGCATTTAGTTTTGACGATGTCAGTGAATTTATTGAGCGCGTTCGTCGTTTTTTACGACTTCCAGAAACACAAGTTTTGGAAATAACAGCTGAGCCGAAGATTGATGGTTTATCTTTATCTTTGCGTTATGAGAAAGGAAGGCTTGTACAGGCTGCAACGCGTGGTGATGGATATGTAGGTGAAAATGTCACTGCGAATGCACGGACAATTTCTGATATTCCAAAAGTATTGCAAGGTAATTTTCCTAATATTCTTGAGGTTCGTGGTGAAGTTTATATGGGACGCGAAGATTTCCAAGAGCTTAATATGAATCAACAAGGGGAGGGAAAATTAGCTTTTGCTAATCCTAGGAATGCAGCTGCAGGTTCGCTACGACAGCTTGATTCACGGGTAACAGCAAGTAGAAAGCTTAAATTTTTTGCTTATGCTTGGGGTGAAGTGAGTGAAATGCCAGCAGAAAGCCAAATAAGGATGATAAAAAAGCTAAAAGAATATGGTTTTATTATCAATCCATTAACAAAAGTTTTTAAGACGTTAGAAGAGATTATTTCCTATTATCATCATATCGAAGAATGCCGCCATTCTTTAAGTTATGATATTGATGGGATTGTTTATAAGGTTAATGATTTGATGCTCCAGACGCGTTTGGGATTTGTTTCTCGTTCACCACGTTGGGCAATCGCGCATAAATTTCCAGCAGAAAAAGCGATGGCTCTTTTGGAAGGCATTGATATTCAAGTCGGAAGAACTGGAGCATTAACCCCTGTTGCGCGTCTTGCGCCTATTACTGTTGGTGGTGTGGTGATTACTAATGCAAGTTTGCATAATGAGGATTATATTAAGGGAATTGGTCATAAAGGAGAGCCAATTCGTGAAGGGCGTGATATCCGTGTAGGCGATACAGTGATTGTACAACGTGCTGGTGATGTGATCCCTCAAATTGTTGATATTGTTTCTGCAAAGCGCCCAAAAGATGCTTCTGCTTTTGTGTTTCCTCACTTATGCCCTGCGTGTGGGAGTCATGCCGTTCGTGAAGTAGGTGAAGCTGTGCGTCGATGCACTGGTGGGCTTATTTGTCCTGCACAAGCAATTGAGCGTATTCGTCATTTTGTTTCACGCAATGCCTTTGATATTGAAGGACTTGGGAAAAAACAGGTAGAGTTTTTTTTCCATGTTCAAGATGAAACGCTTTGTATTCATACACCAGCTGATATTTTTACTTTACAACGGCGCCAAGAAAAATCTTTGACGCGTTTAGAAAATATGGATGGTTTTGGTACTGTTTCAGTTCGTAAACTTTATGATGCCATTGATGCACGCCGAAAAATTCCTTTAAGCCGTTTTTTGTTTGCATTAGGTATTCGCCATGTTGGTGAGGTTAATGCACGCCGTCTCGCGCGCACCTATCAAAATTATGTTGCTTTTGAGACTGCTGTGATGGCAGCGATTGTGCCATGTGATAAGGAAAATAAACAAGGCAATGAGGCTTGGATAGAGCTTACTAGTATCGAGGGAATTGGATTACAGGTAGGGAGCGCAATTATTGATTTTTATCAGGAAGCGCATAACCGTGAGGTTTTGTCTGTTTTGCTTAAGGAAGTTATACCTATTGATGAAGAACTTGTGATGATAGATTCTTCACCAATAGCAGGAAAGATAATTGTTTTTACAGGAACTTTGGCACATATGTCACGCGATGAAGCAAAGGCATTGGCAGAACGATTAGGTGCAAAGACTTCCGGTTCTCTTTCTAAAAAAACGGATCTTCTTGTTGCTGGAGTTGGGGCAGGTTCGAAGTTAGTTAAAGCACAAGAATTAGGTGTTGAGGTTATAGATGAAGAAACTTGGTTGCAGCTGATTGCGTGACATTACGTTTAAGGTTTTTCATTCAAGAACGATGAATACACCAGTATTATCATTTATCTTATGTAAAGCATAGTTTGTGCTTATGTGCTAGAACGAGGAATACTGTATTCCCTTTCTTCTCTTGAGATTGTTATGGTTTCTCTTATTTTGCGAAGAGTTTTGATTTGTGAATATTCCAAATACGACTATTCGTATAAGGAGTTGTTTTTATATTCTTTGATGAAAATTTTGTATTTTTCTAAAAAAGAGAAGGGGGAGTTTTATTATAGAAAGAGTAAAAATTGTACGCTGCTTCACTTAAAGAGGCTTTGTTGCTTCTTTTGCCCATTTTTTATCTTCTTCATTTAAATAAGGTGCAGTAACCTGATAAACATGTGCATGATAATCGTTGAGCCATTGCTGCTCTTCCAGTGTCAAAAGCTCTGGAAGGACTAATCGACGATCAATAGGGCAATGTGTGAGCGTTTCAAAAGAGAGCATTTCTCTATCCCCACCGTTAATTTTTTGTGCTGGCTTCACAATCATCAAATTTTCAATACGAATACCAAAAGCGCCTTTGCGATAATATCCAGGTTCATTAGAAATAATCATTCCTGGAATGAGTTCTTGGCACCCATTGCGCGAAAGATTTTGTGGACCTTCATGAACAGAGAGATAAGATCCAACTCCATGGCCCGTGCCATGAGCATAATCAAAACCAGTTTTCCATAAGGCAATGCGTGCTAGAGCATCTATGTCTTGTCCGCGTGTACCTTTTGGAAATCGCGCGGTTGAAAGAGAAATCATGCCTTTGAGAACAAGAGTAAAGCAGCGCTTTTCTTCCTCTCCAATATTTCCAATTGCTATTGTACGTGTGACATCTGTGGTGCCATCACGATATTGTCCACCTGAATCAACAAGATAAAGTTCACCAGCTTTCAATAATTTATTTGTTTTAGTCGTCACGCGATAATGAACAATGGCACCATTTGCACCTGCTGCTGAGATTGTATCAAAAGACAGATCTTCAAGTTTTTCTCCCATTTCTTTTGCTGTTGTTATGCGAAATTCTTCTAATTTTTGAGCAGCAGAAATTTCACTTATTGTGCATGGTGTTTGTTTATCTAACCAAGAAAAAAAGCGGGTAAGTGCTACACCATCGCGCAGGTGTGCTTTGCGCGCACCGTCTAGTTCTGTGCTATTTTTAATGGCACGTGGTAAAGCAGCGGGATCAGTAAGCGTAATAAAAGAGCCTTCTTGTTCTTCAATAGTGGTGCGTAATTTTTCGCACGTTAGCCGTGGATCTAAGGCAAAAATTGTTCCCTTTTGAACATACTCTTTGATCTTTGGAATAAGCTGTTCTGGTTCATATAATTTTGCATAACGTTCCAGATATTGTTTCTGTTTTGTACCCAGTTTTGTGCTGTTAATGAATAAGGCCGGTGCTTCTTTGATGGGAATAAGAGCAAAACAAAGGGCAAAAGGTGTGTTGGAAACATCATTGCCACGTATATTGAATGTCCATGCAATAGAAGAGGGGTCTGTGAAAATAAAAGCATCTGCATTGGCTTTTTCGATATTTTGGTGAATCAAAGACAGCTTTTCATCGGTATTACATCCTGCATATTTGAGAGGATGAACTGATAAGGTAGATTGCGGTAATGGTGGTTGATCATGCCAGATAAGATCAATAGGATTTTGTTGAACTGTTATAAGTTTCCCACCTGCTTTCATTTCTAATGCATTTTTCAATGTATCTATAGTGGCAATGGTGAGGAGCCATGGATCAAAGCCAATAGAAAGCTTTTGCCCATTTTTTTCAAGCCACTGTGAAGGTGGGTAAGTTACGAGATCTTCATACTCAAAAATATCAGGATCAGTTTGTTGACGAACTTGGAGTTTATAGCGCCCATCTGTGAATATGATGGCTTTGTTTTTTAAAATGAGTGCGATACCTGATGATCCAGTAAAGCCTGTAAGCCAGCTAAGGCGTTGAGCATGTGGGGGGACATATTCTCCTTGATGTTCATCTGCACGCGGGACAAGAAAGCCATCTAGTCCGAGGCGATCGAGTTCTTTACGAAGAGAGCTAATACGCTCAAGAGCATGAGCGGGATTTGTTGTCGCTTCAAAAGATTGATACATAACAACGTCCTTTTCTTTTATTTTAGATGTATCGTAACCCATTCTTGACGGTGGTATGTTTCAATATGTTGTAGGCCTTGTTTGACATAAGCTTCCAATATAGAGGTATGTTGTTCTTCAAGAATTCCAGAAAGTATAAGTGATCCACCTTTTTGAAGTGCCTGGGCCATTTCTTGTGCAAGCTCAATGAGAGGATTAGCAAGGATATTGGCAACAATGAGATCAAAGGGTGCACGCGATGCAATTTTATCATGGGCAAAACCTGTTGCGGTAACAGCTGTAATATATTCTTTTACGCCATTGAGTTCGATATTGTGTTGTGCGACTTGAATAGCAATTGGGTCAATATCGGATGCAAGTATAGCAATAGGTTTGAGTTTTGCTATGCCAATGGCTAGTACCCCACTGCCAGTACCAAGATCAAGGGCATTTTGTGGATTTTCATTTTGCACGACTTTGGCAATCATTTCTAGGCAACCGGTTGTTGTTCCATGATGCCCTGTACCAAATGCTTGATTAGCTTCAATTTCAATGGGCAATACATTAGGTGGAATGTTTTCTCTATTATGGTTGCCATAAAGAAAAAAAGGTCCTGAATGAATAGGTATTAGTCCTTCAAGGCTTTTTTTTACCCAGTCAATATCAGGTAAAATTTCACTCTTAATTTTATTAGGATCTACGGTGAGAATGTTTGCAAAACGTTTGGAAGCATTCTCTTGGTTTTCTTTATCTACATAAAGCGAAAGCTCATAGAGGGCACTTTTTTCATCTATTTCTGTAAGAGCAAGAGGATATCCTTCTTCATCAAAGGCTGTTTCTACAAGAGCATATAACTGTTCTGCTTCGCTTTTTAAAGCAGTACAATACAGACGAATTTGCTGTGACATACTGTTTTTCTCTTAAATCAGTTTTTAAATTTAGTTTGAAACCAGCTTTTTCAGTCGTTCAATGGCAATTTCATCTCTTAATTCATCGTTATCTCTTTCGATTTCGTAAGGAATAACACCGGCGAGTTTTCCACCCTTTTTGAGTAAAAATATTGCGGCTGTATGGTCATAAGTGTAGTTTCCATCTGTTCCTGGTACTTTTTCAGCAACGATGTTAAAAGAATCTACCATTTTATGAACTTTTTCAGGATCTCCACTAATACCAATAATGTTATTGCTAAAATTACCGAGATAATCATGAAGTACTTCTGGCGTGTCACGTTCAGGGTCAACAGTAACAAACCACACTCCTAATTTATCAGCCTTTGCACCAAGGGCTGTCAGCCATCGATCAAGATTGATCAGCGTCGTAGGGCAACTCTCAGGGCACATGGTGAAGCCAAAGAAAATTATTGAAGGTCTGCTCCGAATATCAACTTCAGTGATTGTATTTCCATTAGAATCAATCAACGTGAAATTATCACCTAAAGGCTTATTTTTCAATGTATCATAAATAAAAACACCTGCAAGAAATACGATTGTTAGCCCCAAAATGCGTATTACATTTTTCATAATTTGACTCTCTTAAAATATCCAGAAATTGTAGCATTGATGGGTATATTTTGCAATCTCTGTTTCATGGTTGGTTTTATTCACTTGGGTGGTATGTTTCTCATTTATTACTCATGGAAAAATAATTGGTAGAAGAGGAATGAATATTCAGAAAGATTTCCGATTTCGTGCGTTGAATCCCGCATTCATACAACAGAGCGATTGTCTGGTTGTAAATGGGACGCTATGTGGAAATCGATAAGCGAGTGATTTTGCGTGATATAACCGTTTGGAATTTTCCTTATTTTGAGTGTAACAGTGAGGTTATTTATAGCGATATCGGACATTTTTGTTCTATTGCATCTCAATGTATGTGTGAATGCGCTAGAGAGCATCCCATGGCATGCTTTTCAACGTATAAAATACATATCGTCCTAACGAATATTCTTGTTAGTTATATGGCATTGGATAGCTCACTTTTGTGAAAGACATTGTGTAAAACGTGTTGTCATTGTATATTGATTGGGTATGATGCAATTATTGGTACAAATGTTGCTATAACGCAAGATATTATGTCTTATGCTGTTGTTTCTGCAAAGCGGTTGCGGATGCGTTTTCTGATAATGGAATTCAGCTTCTTTTTTATAGTTTGGTGGGATTGGCTTCTTGATAAAATTCATGATGCATTACCGGACATGCAAAATTTATTAATCAAATCCTTTATTCACAAATGGAAAAAGAGTTCAGAATAACATGAAAAGTGGTTTTTAGGTGAACGGTGATTTCGTTTTATGTGCGTTAAACTTTTCTTACAAAATTATCGAGTACACGCTTTTCTCCAGCTTTCTCAAACATAATAGTTAATTTATGATCGTCTATTGTTGAAATGCGACCATAACCAAATTTTATGTGAAAAACGCGATCATTGATTGAAAAATTTGATGAGGTATCAGAAGTTGATTGAGCAATAACTTTTCCCTGAATATTTTTTTGTGCATGCTTCCATCTCGGTGTAGTGTAACCATTGTCAAAGGGATGGTACTGTTTAAAGTGCGGTTGACCATAAGCACCATAAGATGTTTCCATTTCTACTATTTCGATATGTTCTCCTGGTAATTCATTGAGAAAACGGGATGGAGGCGCAGATTGCCAAAATCCATGAACTCTTCTATTAGATACAAACCATATATGTAGATGTTTCTTTGCCCTTGTCAGTCCTACGTATGCTAATCGTCTTTCTTCTTCTAATCCTGAATTTCCACCTTCATCTAAGGAACGCTGATGAGGGAAGAGACCTTCTTCCCAACCAGGAAGAAATACTGTTTCAAACTCAAGCCCCTTGGCGGAATGAAGAGTCATAATGTTAACCGCATCCATATTTTCATTATTTTCAGTATCCATAACCAATGCAACATGTTCTAAAAAGCTATGAAGACTTTCAAATTGTTCCATGGAGCGGATCATTTCTTTGAGATTTTCTAACCGTGTTGGGGCTTCTGGTGAACGATCTTGTTTCCACATGGCTGTATAGCCTGAATCATCAAGGATTGTTTCAGCAAGTTCTCTATGCGGTGTGTTTTGTAGCATATTTTGCCAGCGACGAAAATCTTCAATAATGTTGCGCAAAGCGCTGCGTGCTTTGGGTTTGAGTTCATCCGTTTCAATGATTTCAGCTGCAGCAGAAAAGAGAGGAATAGCACGTGTCCGTGCACTTTCATAAAGGGTCCGTAGTGTTGCATCTCCTAGTCCGCGCTTAGGGGTGTTGATAATGCGTTCAAAGGCCAAATCATCAGCTGGTTGAACAACAACACGCAAATAAGCCATGGCATCACGTATTTCCATTCGTTCATAAAAACGTGGACCGCCAATGACGCGGTAGTTAAGACCAAGGGCAACAAAGCGATCTTCAAATTCACGCGTCTGGAATGAAGCGCGCACCAATATTGCCATGTGATTTAATGAACAACCAGCTTGTTGTGCTTGTTCAATTTCTTCTCCGATTGCGCGCGCTTCCTCTTGAGAATCCCATGCTCTGTGAATCTTTACTTTTTCTTCCTGAATATTTGTTTGATTAGAAAAAAGCGTTTTGCCAAGTCTTCCTTTATTATGAGAAATTAGATGAGCAGCGGTTTTGAGAATATGTGTCGTTGAGCGATAGTTACGCTCTAAACGAATAATTTTTGCAGAAGGAAAATCTTTTTCAAAGCGTAAGATGTTATCAACTTTTGCCCCACGCCATCCATAAATGGATTGGTCATCATCGCCAACACAACAAAGATTGACCGATTGTTCTTCAGAATTTTGTGCTAAAAGGCGAAGCCAAAGATGTTGTGCTGTATTTGTATCTTGGTATTCGTCTACAAGAATATAGCGGAATTTAGATTGATATTTGCGAAGGATGTCTGGATTGTGTTGAAAGATGAAGATAGAATGAAGTAAGAGATCACCAAAATCACACGCATTAAGATCTTTTAGTCGGTTTTGATAATCACGGTAAAATTTGCGTCCCATGCCATTGCCAAAGGAATAGGCCTCACTTTCTGAAATACGTTCAGGTGAAAACCCTTGATTTTTCCAAGAATCAATCATCACTGCCAGACTTCGTGCTGGCCAGCGTTTATCATCTAATCCTTCGGCTTGAATAAGTTGCTTTAAAAGCCGAATGACATCATCATTATCAAGAATTGTAAAGTTGCTTGTTAAGTTGACCAGTTCTGCGTGCCGACGCAAAATCTTTGCACCGATGGAATGAAAGGTGCCAAGCCAAGGCATGCCTTCAACAGTTTCACCAATAAGCTCACCTATCCGTATTTTCATTTCGTGCGCCGCTTTGTTGGTGAAAGTAACAGCTAATATCTGCTTAGAAGAGGCAAGTCCTAAGCACAAAATGTGAGAAATACGAGTAGTCAAAACGCGCGTTTTTCCAGTTCCAGCACCCGCGAGCACTAAGAGAGGTCCCTCAGTGTTTATCACAGCTTGTCGTTGCTCTGGATTGAGTTTTTTTAAATAGTCGAAGTCACAACGTGTTTTTTCTCTTTCTGTTATAGTATGGGGTATTCCCCCAGAGTTATCTTCATGCTTGTGGGAAAAAGATTCGTCGTCAAAAAATGGTATATGATCGGAAAAATTATTCATTACATTCCTTGTGTAATATTTTTTTTATTTGAGCGCTAGGTCAAAAAAACTTTTTTCAAGAAAGCCAAAATCTCTTCAGTTAAATAAGGGAATAGAGATTGTAAAAAAAGAAAATACTAAAGATTACTTGAGAATACTATGGAGTGCATAAACGCGTAATGAAGCCGAAAGATTTATTTGTTGTGGTCTTTTACTATCAATATCAGTGATAAGAAAGGCTAAAGATTGACCTTTTTTGTGTGCAACAGCTTTAAGAATATCCAGAAACGGTTGTTCTAAAGATACGCTTGTTGCATGTCCATCAATTCGAACAGATATCTTACGCACAATTGCTTCTGACCAATCAATAGAATCAATAATATGCATTTTTTCTACTCTTGTTCATTGTTCAATAAGCGATTTTGATCAAGAAATTTATGAGCTTTTAAAGCTTCTTTTTGTTCAAAGCGTTTTTCAGTTTTTGTTCTTCCAAAGCGATAACGATTCTCTTCTGCATGAATAGCTTGGTCTGTACGCTTTTTTCGTTTGCGAAATTGGCGGAGGTTAATTAGTTCAGTCATGAGAAAATTATTTATTTTTTTCGGAAAGAATCTAAAGAAACAACATCGGCACTTTGTTTACTATCATTGTTTGAGGACTCCTTCTTGCTACTAAGATCTTGTTCTTTTGTGAGCGTTTTTTCTTTTTTATGTTTTTCTGACAGGATAAGAGGTGTGCTTGATGAAGTATTCTCTGAATTTTCACTTTCTCTAGAGGTGAGATTTGAGGGAAGGTCAAATGCAGCTTCAAATGCAGCTACAGGATCATAGAATACCTGGATTGACGTGAAAGGAATTACCAACTTTTCGGTAACTTCTTTAAATGAGAGAGTTACTTCAAAAGCTGTTTCTGATACGCTTAAATCTCTAAATTGATGTTGCAAAACTATTGTCATTTGCTCTGGATAACGACTTTTAAGCCGAGTAGAGATTTTAATTCCTGGTGCATTTGTCAAAAAAGTAATAAAAAAATGGTGATTTCCTGGAAGACCTGCTTTGGCAACCTCTGATAAAACTTTACGGATAACTCCACGGAGCGCCTCCTGAACGAGGATATCGTAGCGGATTTGATCTTGAACCATCGAAGTTTTTTCCTCTTGTTTCACGTAGCAGATGAATATGCATAATATTGTGCAATGAAATGCTTTTTTAAGCTAGCAATATTTTAGTTACAATGCACTTAAATTAATCAAAAAAGTATGAAATTTTATGATAAATTATGTCTGAAAATCAATTAAATAATATTTATAAAAGTGAAGGCTTCTGTTGCCAGGTGCCTCCAAACCCCGCTTAAACCTGCGACGGCTTAAGACTTAATTTGAAGCATTCACACCACCTTAAGCGGCGAGACGTGCTTCCGCATAGTTGTCATTTGCAACTACTCATTTAGCCCGATAACGGTGGTACAATGCCGAGTAAAAGAGCGATCTTTACACCCTTGTCGATCCTATTTCGCCCCCACCAAAATATGATCAAAAGAAATCATACTTTGGTGGAGGCGCCGGGTACCGCCCCCGGGTCCAATAGGTTTATTTCACCGTCCATTTATTACCATAGCTGATAAACCAGCTCTTTAAATATAGATGAAGAACAGTCTTTCGAAAAGGGGGGGGTTGTTAATATTTTAAATCCTCTAATTATTTAGAGGCTATATGGTGCAGTTGTAGAATACAGCTGCCAATTTTTGGAGAGGAGATGTCGCAAAATGACAAATGATCTAGCAGATATTAAATTATATGATCCAAATCCTGATGAAGCAGCAATAGAACGGCTCAGTCACCGTTTAGCTTTGGTGATGAAACAGCGAGATGCATCATTAGTTGCTACGTCAGATCCAAAAGAATTAGAACGTGTTGAAAAATGGGTTCAGGATGTATTAGATGCTGATGAAAAAAGTGCTAAAATAGCTGTTGCAAAAGTTGCAGATATGATGTCTGAAGATCGGAGAAAAAGTCGTATGACTTTTTATTATTTGGTTGCTAGACAATTAAATGCGCTTCATAAAATTTAAATATTATTAAAGCTGCATGTTTATGCATCCATTATAAAAAAGCCCATTTTTGGGCTTTTTTATTTTTATATAGACAGTTTAATGAATCTCATTTTGAAGATATCCTCCTTTGCTCATATCCGGTACAAAGAGAAGCGCTATGAATGCCATAATTATTACAGCAGTTATGTAAAAGTAAAAGAGAGATTCGTGTCCTATATTTTTTAATCCAAGTGCTACATATTCAGCAGAACCACCAAATATTGCATTGCCAATAGCGTGGGAAAAACTAACACCTAGCGCTCGTACTGAAGCGGGGAACATGGCTGATTTTACGACACCAGAGATGGATGTATACATACTCATAATACAAAGCAGTCCAATAATGACCGATAGAGCAACCCATGTATTATGTGTGTTCCCGATCAATATCAGTCCAGGAAATGTAAAGAGAGCTGAGAGGATACTCTAAATGATGAGCAGAGTTTTTGTTCCAATTTTATCGGCTAGGAAACCAAAAAGGGGTTGAAATAGTATGAACACAAAGAGCGCAACAGTCATTATTGTTGTAGCTGTGTGTTTGTCAAATCCGGTGGTTGTGATCAGATATTTTTGCATATAAGTTGTACAAGTATAAAATGTAAGAGATCCTCCAGATGCAAAGCAAGCAATTGCCAAAAAGGCTTTTCTGTGTTTTGTGAGGAGTTCCTTAAGACTACCAGTATGTTTTTTAGAGCGGCTTTCTTTTGTTGTTGTTTCATGGAGTGAGCGACAGAGATAAATTGCAATTATTGCTCCTAGTCCACCAATCGCGAAAGGAATACGCCAACCCCACGTTTTTAACTGATCTTCAGTGAGGTATAGTGCCAAAATAAATATAATAAAACTGGCAAGAAGTTGACCCGTAATAAGTGTAGCAGATTGGAAAGAGGCAAAAAGACCGCGATGATTTTTAAGGGCAACTTCACTCATATAAGTTGCTGCTGTACCATATTCACCACCCGCTGAAAGGCCTTGCATCATTCTGACTAAAAGAAGAAGAACTGCTGCTGTTACTCCAATAGTTTCGTAGGTGGGAAGTATGGCAATGATAAAAGAGCCGCCACACATCATAAAAATAGAAATGAGCATTGAGCGTTTACGTCCATAGCGATCAGCAATAAATCCAAAAAGCCAACCACCAATTGGACGCATAAGAAAGCCAATAAAAAAGATTCCTGCAGTTTTTAACAGTTGTGTAACGATATCGCCATTTGAAGGGAAGAATTGTGATGCAAAGTAAATAGATGTAAATGAATAAACATAAAAATCATACCATTCTACGAGATTTCCTGATGCACTGGATATGATAGCAAAAATACGTTTTTTAGTATCATCTGGGGTTAAAGCTGTTGCATTTTTCATTGAGTTATCCCCTTTTTGTTTTTGTAATTTATTTTTTATTTTAAATTTTTTACGCTCCCTATAATTACAATTTAGGTTTTTATTACCAAAATCCAATTGTATCATGGTAATTCTTCATAAAAGCTTCTTAGAACACCTTTCTTTACTTTATATTTCTGTACGTTAAAGGTATTATTTTTATAATTGGGGAAAGAGTTGTACTGATCACATCGGCTTTCAAAGACTTACAGAATGCATTGAAAAATAGGCCTAAGATGTCTTGGATTTTAATGAGGAGAGTTTTAAAATAACCGTTTCAAAAATTCAGAGATGATATTTATAGTTTGTGTACAAATTGTATGATTTTATACTTTTGTTGAAAGCTAAATGTTTATGCATCCATTATAAAAAAGCCCAATTTTTGGGCTTTTTTATCTGTAGAAAGTTTAATAATTCTGGTTTTCTTTATCGAGATATCCTCCTTTATTTATATCTGGCATAAGGAGAATCGCGATAAAAGCAATGACCATCATACCAACTATGTAAAAAAAGAAAACAGATTCGTATCCCATATTTTTTAATCCGAGCGCTACATATTCAGCAGAACCGCCAAATAGTGCATTCCCAATGGCAAAAGCAAATCCAACACCAATTGCGCGGATTGAGGCTGGGAACAATTCTGCTTTTATGATACCAGCAATGGACGTATAAAAACTCATAATACAGAGTATTCCAATGATGATTAAGAATGCTGCCCATGCATTATGGGAATTCCCAATCATTTTAAGTACAGGAATGGTGCAGATAATGGATAAGGTACTCCAACTAATGAGTGAAGCTCTTGCTCCAATTTTATCGGCTATGGAACCAAAAACGGGTTGGAGTAGCACAAAAATAAAGAGGGCGGCAGTCATTATCGTTGTTGCGGTTTGTTTATCAAAGCCCGTGGTTGTGATCAGATATTTTTGCATATAAGTGGTGTATGTATAAAATGTGAGTGATCCACCAGCTGTAAAGCCAACAATCAAAAAGAAAGCTTTTTTATGATTGCGAAAAAGTTCTCTAAGACTACCAGAATGTTGTTCAGAGCGGCTTTTGCGGGTTGTTGTTTCATGGAGAAAACTACGCAGATAAATTGCAACAATTGCTCCAAAACCACCAATGACAAAAGGAATACGCCAGCCCCACGCTTTTAACTGATCTTCAGTAAGGTAAAGGGATAAAATAAATATTATAAAACTTGCGAGAAGTTGACCTGTGATCGTTGTTGCATATTGAAAAGAAGCAAAGAGCCCACGGCGATTTTTGGGTGCAACTTCGCTCATATAAGTTGCTGCTGTACCATATTCACCGCCAACGGAAAGTCCTTGAAACATGCGGACTAAAAGGAGGAGAAATGCTGCTGTTATTCCCAAGGTTTTATAAGTAGGAAGTATGGCAATGAGAAAAGAGCCACCACACATCATAAAAACAGAAATAAGCATTGAGCGTTTACGTCCATAACGATCCGCAATGAATCCAAAGAGCCATGCTCCAATTGGACGCATAAGAAAGCCAATAAAAAAGATTCCTGCAGTTTTTAACAGTTGTGTAACGATATCTTCATCTTCAGGAAAAAATTGTGATGCAAAATAAACCGATGCAAAGGAGTAAGCATAAAAATCGTACCATTCTACCAGATTTCCTGATGCACTGGATATGATAGCAAAAATACGTTTCCTTGTATCATGTGGATCTAAAGTTGTTTGATTATTCATGAAGTATTCCCCTTTTAGATTTATAACTTTTCTTCTCTTTAAAGTTGTTTATAGTTTAAGCCATAAAAATTCAATCATATTGCGATGTTTCTTTAAAAAAGGGAGGGGTGAAGCGGCTTATTTCCATGATGTTTGCAGTTTTTATTTTTGTCATAGAACAAAAACGGTGCTCATATTTATAGGAAGGTATGTTTTGATTTTTATTGTATCTTTAACGGTGTCATTGATCATTCAGATTAGAAAGGGGTGTTGAGAGAGGATTGATTGGTGATAATAGATGCGGTTTAATTTCCATTATTAGACAAATAAGGAAACGATGTTTTGCTTATTTTTGATAAAGAAAAGAGGACCTTAATTAAAACAGATCTGATGTTTTTCAAGCTAAGTATAATGGATTTATTACTATCATGAAAAATATACGGTCATAACATGGGATAATTTATTCATCATGGTTCATATCAAAGAAGAGGATATCGCTCCTTTATGATACGAGAGATGTTTATGATATGAAAGGCGTGTCTATAATAGATTGTAAATATTTATTTTACAGTATTATCATAATCAAGAAGCCCGAAAAATCGGGATTCTTGATTTAGTTTAGAAAATTTAATGGATACTATCACCTTGAAGATAACCCTCTTTCCGGGCATCGGGCATTAAGAGAACAGAAATGAATGCAATAATCATCATGCCGGTTATATAAAAATAGAAGACAGATTCATATCCAAGATCTTTTAATCCAAGCGCGACATATTCAGCAGAACCGCCAAACAGTGCGTTGGCAATAGCATAAGAGAGTCCAACTCCCATTGCCCGCACTGAAGCGGGAAACATTTCTGATTTTACAATGCCAGAGATGGATGTATAAAAGCTCATAATGCAGAGCATTCCAATAATGACTGATAAAGCAATCCATGTACTATCAGTACTACCAATCACATTAAGTCCAGGAATGGTAAAGATAATAGATAGGACACTCCAAATAAGGAGTGAAGTTCTTGTTCCAATTTTATCAGCCATAAAACCAAATGCAGGTTGAAGTAACATGAAAACAAAGAGCGCAGCAGTCATAACAGTTGTGGCTGTATGTTTATCAAAGCCGGTGGTTGTAATCAGATATTTCTGCATGTAAGTCGTATAGGTGTAGAATGTGAGTGATCCTCCAGCGGTAAAGCCGATAACTAGAAAAAAAGCTTTTCGGTGGTTGCTTAGAAGTCCTCTAATACTACCAGCTTGTGCACTAGAACGACTTTCTTTGGTCGTTGTCTCATGGAGCGTGCGGCGTAGATAAACCGCAACAATTGCTCCTAGTCCACCAATGGCAAATGGAATACGCCAGCCCCATGCTTTTAGCTGATCTTCAGTGAGATAAAGTGCTAAAATGAATATAACAAGACTAGCTAGAAGTTGACCACCAATCAGTGTGGTGTATTGGAAAGAGCTAAAAAATCCTCGGCGATTTTTGAGGGCGATTTCGCTCATATAAGTTGCTGTTGTACCATATTCACCACCGACAGAAAGCCCCTGAAGCATTCTGAGCAAAAGTAAAAGAATTCCCGCTGCTACTCCAATGGTTTCATAGGTAGGGAGTAGGGCGATTAAGAACGAACCACCACACATCATAAAAACAGAGATAAGCATTGAGCGTTTGCGTCCGTAACGATCGGCAATGAAGCCAAAAAGCCATCCGCCGATTGGGCGCATAAGAAAACCAATAGCAAAGACACCAGCAGCCATTAAAAGTTGCGTAACGACATTGCCTTCTGAGGGAAAAAATTGTGATGCAAAGTAAATGGATGTAAAGGAATAAACATAAAAGTCATACCATTCTACTAGATTACCTGATGCACTGGACACGATAGCCCAGATACGTTTTCTTGTATCATGTGGTGCTAAAGTTGGTTCATTCTCCATAAATTTATCCCTTTTATGATTATACCTAACTTGTTTCTTTTAAAATTTATTTACGATTTGATTCATCAAAATGCAATCGTATAATAATGATTTCCTATAAAAGATGTTTAGGAGGAGGATTTTTTGAATTGTATTTTTATAAATTTTGAAGTTTTTATTTCCTGTAACGTTAAGAATCAACCATAATATTTATATGAAAATCTATCTTGATCTTTTATCGCATGTTTTAAATAACGGCATTGATCGTATGGATCGTACCGGTGTTGGGACGCGATCAGTTTTTGGATATCAGATGCGATTTGATTTGCAAGCCGGATTTCCATTGTTGACAACGAAGAAATTGCATTTACGTTCGATTATTTATGAGCTGTTATGGTTTCTTAGAGGTGATACAAATGTGGGATGGTTGAAGGAACGTGGTGTATCAATTTGGGATGAGTGGGCTGATGAGAAAGGGAACCTTGGTCCTATTTATGGCTATCAATGGCGTTCTTGGCCAAATCCTGGAGGGCATCCTATTGATCAAATAAGTGATCTTTTGACTATGATTAAAGAAACGCCTGACTCTCGTCGTTTGATTGTGTCCGCGTGGAATCCTGCATTGATAAAGGAAATGGCTTTACCTCCTTGTCATTGTTTTTTTCAATTTTACGTTGCTGATGGTACGTTATCTTGTCAGCTTTATCAGCGTTCAGCAGATATTTTCTTGGGTGTTCCATTCAATATTGCTTCTTATGCATTGTTAACAATGATGATTGCGCAGGTGAGTGGGCTGAAAATAGGCGAATTTATTCATACTCTTGGTGATGCTCACCTTTATTCCAATCATTTTGAGCAGGCGAAATGTCAGTTGTCTCGTACACCAAATACTTTACCGTTGATGCTTATAAATTCTGCGGTAAAAGATCTTTTTTCTTTTAAATTTGAGGATTTTGAATTACTTAATTATGAAGCACAGTCACATATCAAGGCACCGGTAGCAATATGAGTTTTCCAATTTATTTGATTGCTGCTGTTGCAGAAAATGGTGTTATTGGTCGTGAGGGGGCAATGCCTTGGCACCTCGCGACAGATTTGCAGCGCTTTAAGGCTTTAACTTTCGCTAAACCTGTTATTATGGGACGAAAAACTTGGGAATCTCTTGGTCGTCCTTTACCAGGGCGTACAAATATTGTTATTACCCGTAATCATGCTTTTACAGCTGAAGGTGCTGTTGTCGCTCATTCTTTATCTCAGGCTTGCTCTATTGCAAAAAAGGTGGCCTTTCAAAATGGTGCGGATGCAGTTTTCATTATTGGCGGTGGTGAAATTTTTCAACAAGGATTGAGCATTGCTGACAAAATATTTCTTACAGAAGTCTTAGCTTCCATTGAAGGCGATAGTTTTTTTCCTGTTTTTGATAAAGAAAAGTGGACTATTGTGCAAACACAATATATCCCAGAAGGAGATAAAGACAGTCATCCTACACGCTTTGTAGTTTATGAACGAGAATAATCGTTTATTATTAGTGAAAGGAGTTTGTTAAATATATCATAATCAGAGAAAAGACTTCTTAGAAAATCAAGTGAATAGTATTCAGTTAGAAAAGAGGTGACGATGCCCTGGACAAATCAAAATGGCAATAGCCCATGGGGTGGTGATAGAAATAAAATTGGTGGTGACAAGAAAACTCCGACTAAGAATATTTTCAGTTCTGGTGGCAATAACGGTGGTAGTAATCACCACAACATTGATGATATTTTGCGAAAAGGGCAGGATCAGTTTAAACAATTTGGTGGGGGTGGTCTTGTTATTCTGTCACTTCTGCTTGCAGTGTTTTTTTTATTGTATCAGTCTTTTTATATCGTGCAGCAGAATGAACAAGCAGTGGAGTTGCGTTTTGGTATCCCTAAAGCGGGGATTATTGGCGATGGTTTGCATTTTCATTTTTGGCCAATAGAAACCTATATGAAATTGCCTTTAACAGAAAAAACAATCGCAATTGGTGGGCAGTCTGGTCAAAAACAACAAAGCGAAGGCTTGATGCTTTCAAGTGATCAGAATATTGTTAATGTTAATTTTTCTGTTTACTATCGGATTGCGCGTCCAGGGCAATTTTTATTTAATGTAAATGATCAGGAAGGCACAGTACGTCAGGTTGCTGAGAGTGCAATGCGTGAAGTTATTGGCTCTCGTCCAGTTGATGATGTCTTACGCGATAAGAAAGAAGAAGTTGCTGATGATGTCAGAAAGATTATCCAGTTGACTGTAGATAAATATCAGCTTGGTGTTGAAATAAGTCGTGTATCGATTAGTGAGGCTGCTCCCCCTACGAAAGTTGCCGCTGCATTTAATTCTGTTCAGCAGGCAGAGCAGGAACGTGGGCGAATGATTGAAGAGGGAAATCGTGTACGTTTTACTAAAATTGGTTTAGCAAATGGTGAGGCTTCCCGTACACGGGAAATTGCAAAGGGTGAAAAGGCACAAACAGTTGAAGAAGCAACAGGGCGTGCTGAGCGTTTTCAGGCTATAGCACGCGAGGCTGCAATATCACCAGAAGCGTCCCGTTATCGTCTCTATATGGAGACAATGGGGCGTATTCTTTCTTCGCCAAATAAGTTGGTTTTTGATCAAGCAAATTCTCCAGTGGTGCCTTATTTACCCTTGAACGAGTTGTTGCGTAGTCATACATCAGAAAAAATGAAGACGACATCAAAGCGTTCTGCACCATTATTAGATACTAACATTTCTGGAGGACGCTAGTTATGCAGCAATCTCGGTTCTGGTTTATTTTTAGTGTTATCATTGTTATACTGATGACCTTTTGGATGGCTATTTTTATTGTCTATCCTCGTCAGCAAGTAGCAATTAAGCGCTTTGGGCAAATTGTGAAAGTAGAACCTAATCCTGGTATTTATTTTAAGGTTCCTTTTTTGGATAAGATGGTTGTTATAGATAACCGGTTGTTACGTTATGATGTTCCTACACAATCTGTGCAAGTTCGTGGTGGTGCTTATTATGAAGTAGATGCGTTCTTTATTTATCGTATTACAGATCCTAAGTTGTTTTTACAGCGCATTGCCTCAGGGCGGCCGCAAATTGCTGCGCGTGAAAATCTCGCACCGCGTTTTATTGATGCTTTGCGTGCCGTTTATGGTAAGCGAGAATTTAAAGCAGCTTTATCGGATGAACGGGGAGCGATGATGGCTGAAGTTCAGCGACAGTTTTCAGTGGATGCTGGTTCATTAGGTATTACTATTATTGATGTACGTATTCGCAAAACCGATTTGACCGATGCTGTTTCAGAAGATGTTTATAGGCAAATGGCAGCTGAACGTGAGGCTGCTGCAGAAAATATTCGTGCTCGTGGTCAGCAGGAACGCGATCGTATTATAGCAGAAGCTAATCGTGAATATGAAGAAATCGTAGCAGCTGCAAAGCGTGATGCTGAAATTACTCGTGGTGAAGGTCAAGCTGAAAGTATTCGTATTTTACTGAATGCAAGAGAAATTAATCCCTCCTTTTACGATTTTTGGTTGGCAATGGAACAATACAAAAATTTGGAACGCATTCCTATGGTGATTTCACCAAATGAGGACTTCTTTTTCTATTTCCGTCATCCGTTGCAAGTAAATAAAAAATTTCCACCTGCGATGAATAATAGTATCAATAAGACTGGTCCAAAATTTATGGCAGAGTAAGTGAAATCATAGAGTGTGGTTATGAACTCATGAGGAGGTGTAAGCTGTAGCCGTTTTCTTCCTGATGAAGGTGGTATAATATTCCACTATACCGATTCTCATAGATAAATTTTGCTGTTCTTTGCAACATTGTCAAAGACACATGGGTAAGAATATTATGGGTAAAAATACTTTTATGAAGCGCTTTACCGTGAAAATTGCTGTGTGTATGGTTTTGTGTCTGCTAGGACCAAGCAGTTGGTCTTGGGGGGGGGCTTCAGAAAATACACTCCTTTCCATTCCAGATCTAGCTTCTAAGCTTTTGGAGACAGTTGTAAATATTTCCACAACACAGACAGTTGATGGGAACGAACAGGATGAAAACACTTCTGTCCCTGTTATTTCAGAGGATTCATTGCTACAAGAATATTTTAGTGATTTTTTTACACCAAAAGATGGTCAAAAAGGGAGCCAATTTCAAAAGGTGCGTTCTTTAGGTTCCGGTTTTGTCATTGATGCACAAAAGGGGCTTATCGTTACAAATTACCATGTTATCGTTGATGCTGATGATATTGAGGTTAATTTCACCGATGGGACAAAACTGAAAGCAAAATTGCTTGGAAAGGATAGCAAAACTGATTTGGCACTGCTGCAAGTGGATGCAGGATATAAAAAATTAAAAGCCGTGCGTTTTGGTGATTCAGAAAGGGTACGCATTGGTGATTGGGTTATGGCTATCGGTAATCCTTATGGTTTTGGTGGAAGTGTAACAGTTGGTATTGTTTCTGCACGTAATCGTGATCTCAATGCTGGTCCTTATGATAATTTTATTCAGACAGATGCTGCGATTAACCGAGGCAATTCTGGAGGTCCGTTATTTGATAGAAAGGGTGAGGTGATCGGGATTAATACAGCGATTATTTCACCTTCTGGGGGGTCGATTGGTATTGGTTTTGCTATACCATCGGATATGGCTCTTTCTGTTATCAATCAATTACGTGATTTTGGAGAAATTAGGCGTGGTTGGTTGGCTATTCATATTCAACCAGTGACAGAGGATATTGCAAAAAGTTTAAAATTAGACAATGCGATGGGAGCATTAGTTGCGGGAAAAATAGAACATGCTGAGGTAGATAATAGTCAGCTACAGGTTGGAGATATCATTCTTTATTTTGGTAAATTCCAAATTAAGAATGCTCGTGATTTGCCGCGTTTAGTAGCAGAAAGTCCAGCAGGAAAAGTAGTGGATATTACAGTCTTGCGCAATGGAAAAGAAAAAGCAGTAAAAGTTAAACTAGGGCGTTTGGTTGAAACAGATGTAAATGAAAATACAGAAGAAGAATCTGATGATAAGGAAAGTGGTGCTGTATCAAAAAATGCAACAATGCAATTTATGGGTATGACGTTATCTGAACTTACAGATGATTTGCGTCAGCGATATTCCATTACTGACAAGCTTCGGGGATTGGTTGTGACATCTGTTGCACAGAATAGCATGGCGGATAAAAAGCGTATTCGCATTGGTGACGTGATTGTTGATATCAATCAAAGTGCTGTTACGACAATTGATGAGGTGAAAAAACGTTTTCATAAATTACGTGAAGCTGGACGCAAAAATGCTTTATTCATTGTTGCGCATCCAGATGGAAAGTTGCGAGTTGTTACGATTCCAATGGATGGTAGTTAATGCTAATTGAACTAATAGTTTGTCGTATTTGTAAGAGATTTTCTGATTATTGATTCTGCAATATTTTTCTGATTATTACTCCTAATTTTTGGGAGTTTCTTATTAATGTAAGGGCAAGTTTTTACGATCAACACTTCTTATGTCAAAGAGATGTCATATTGTCATTTCTCTAACCAAAAAGTGTTTTCGATTGTGATACTGTTGCTCTTGAATTTTCTATATGTGTTGCTGCTAATTTTTTTAATCCATGTGGCTGATTTTTAAATGCCAGTTTGGTTCTATGCTTTTAAAATATGTGTTCAAATTTTACCACAAATGAATATTTCATCGTCAGTAGGAGTATTTTTAAGAATTTCTGCTCATTTTGGTAAAATAAGAAGAAAGACATCCGTTTGGAATTTATTTTTTTGTCTTGAGATGAATGATATTATCTTTTGCGTCTTTCCAGCCAATACGCACACCCACCGCACATCCCCCATATAATTTTACTGTGGCGCATGATTTTTTTATAAAATAAGAGGCATGATTTTAATATAGCAACTTTACATCTTAGAAGGTAAAGCTCCGTAATGTTTATTCTTGGGCAAATTTAATAATTTATCAGGTTCTTTAAGAAGTAAGAAAATACGCAGTGATTTTGAATGCTTTGAAAGTAGATTGATGAAGACAGTGTGCATTAAAGGATATACACTTAAGGACGATAATGAAGCAGATGCTTTAACAATTTCATATTTAATAAAAGGAAAAAAAGATCAAACACGTCAACTAAATTACCTTGTATGAGTTTTTATCATGATAGATTAATATTTTTGAATATGTATTTCATCATTTATGCCTTTATGATCATTCTTAAAGTATGCGAAAAATAATCATTTACTTTTGGGATCTTTCAAGATGATAATGAGAGAAAAATTTTTATGAGGAAAACCAGTCATTTATTGGTATTTTTTGCATTTTGTTTTGTAGTTGATAGAAAAAACCGTTGCAAGGAATATGGAATGCATCATGGGAAGAAAGATGTATACTATAAAGAAAAATAGCCATCTATATTGATATAAAAGATAAAAATGTTTGATTTTGTAGGCTAAGTTAAGCATTATTTTTTACGATTGTACAGAGTGTATTTGTTAATAATGGTTTCATTGAGAGATTTTTTATATTCTCACAAAATAATGAAAAAGTTTCTGCCTTTTCTTGAAGGATGATAGCAAGAAATGAATGTTTTTAGAGCTTTTTGCATTGTTATTGTGTTCATTTTTCTTCTTTCAGTATAGAGGTTCTGCGTGTATTTTTTCTTTGAAGTTATTCATGTTTGTTACAATAAATTGTTGATTGGTGGATTAAAGGTTTTTTATTTGTGACACAGAGGACGATTACATTGATAGCTGGACCTACTGCGAGTGGAAAATCCACACTTGCATTACAAATGGCTCAAGAAAAAAATGCTATCATCATTAATACTGATTCTATGCAGATTTATAATGTTTTGCATATCTTAACGGCGCGACCAACAGATGCTGATATTGCCGTTGTTCCACATTATCTCTACGGTTATGTGAATCCTAGTTTGCATTATTCAGTAGGGCAATGGTTGTGTGATGTTAAGAGGCTTTTAAATAGCTTTTCAACAAAATCACTTATTTTTGTTGGTGGAACAGGACTTTATTTTCGAGCTCTTTTAGAAGGAATTGCAGAAATTCCTCATATTCCAGATGTTGTGCGGCAAAAATGGCGATTTAGACTTGATAAAGAAGGTGCTGAAAGCCTTTATCTTCAGTTATTACAAATCGATGCTGTTCTTGCTGAAAAAATTTCTTCACAAGATGGTCAGCGTATTGTACGTGCTTTGGAAGTTTATGATGCAACTGGTAAGATGCTCAGTTGGTGGCAGAAGAAAAAAACTTTTCCTCTTATTTCACCAGATTGTGTAGAAAAAATCCTTCTTATGCCACCACGGCAACAGCTTTACGAACGTATTCATAAGCGGTTAGACTTTATGCTTGAAATGGGAGCTTTAGAAGAGGTTGTTGCCATGAAGAAGTTGATGCTTTCTCCTTTATTACCAGCGATGAAGGCTATTGGTATGCCTGAGTTTGTGGCGTATTTGGATGGAGCTATAAGTTTTGATACTGCTCTTGAAACAGTGAAAATACAAACAAGGAGATATGCGAAAAGGCAGATGACATGGTTTCGTCATCAGTTTGATGAAAAATGGATGCACGTTTCTTTATAAAAGAACTGTAGAATCTGAAAAACAATTTAGAAAAAACAAGATTGTTGTAAATGAGAAGTCTTTAGGAATATAAGATAATTTTTGATTGACGAATAGCACTGATAGAATTAAAATCAATCTTTCAGGAAGTTTTCTTCTATTATAAACTTATATCAAAATAGGGGGGTGAACATACGATATATGTTTTTGTGTGTAATGGGCTCCTTCGGGGGCTTTTTTTATTGACTGAAAAATAGGCGAGTGGGAAAAATGACAGACCATCCAAGGACAAAAGAGAGTGCAGACGGAAAAATAATGTCGGGGGCTGAAATAGTGGTCCAAGCTCTTATTGATCAAGGAGTTAAACATCTTTTCGGTTATCCTGGTGGGGCTGTTCTTCCTATTTTTGATATTCTCTATCACCAAGATACACTCCAGCATATTTTGGTGCGCCATGAACAAGCTGCAGGGCATGCTGCTGAAGGTTATGCACGCAGTACTGGAAAGGTAGGTGTTATGCTTGTGACTTCTGGTCCAGGCGCAACGAATGCTGTTACACCTTTGCAAGATGCACTTATGGATTCTATACCTCTTGTTTGTTTTTCTGGTCAGGTAGCGACAACGATCATTGGAACAAATGGCTTTCAAGAAGCTGATACAGTTGGTATTACAAAGCCCTGTACTAAATATAATTGTTTGGTTGAAAATGTGGATGATCTTGCGGAAATCATTCATGAAGCTTTTTTTATTGCTCAATCAGGACGTCCAGGGCCGGTTTTGATTGATATTCCTAAAGATGTGCAATTTGCTTCAGGTGTTTATAGAGCTCCTCAAGTTTTGGCATCTCTGCGTTCTTATCCGCAATCGAAGGGGAATACTAAGGCTATCGAATGTGCTGTTTCTCTTTTAGTAGAAGCAAAGCGTCCTGTTATTTATTCTGGTGGTGGTGTTATTTCATCAGGCCCTGAAGCTGTAAAGCTTTTGCGCGATTTAGTTCAACTGGGTGATTTTCCAATTACGTCAACACTCATGGGGCTTGGTGCTTATCCCGCTTCTGGCAAAAATTGGCTTGGAATGCTTGGGATGCATGGAACCTATGAAGCTAATATGGCCATGCATGATTGTGATGTTATGTTGGCTGTTGGTGCGCGCTTTGATGATCGTATCACTGGGCGACTGGATGCATTTGCGCCTCATGCGCGTATTATACATATTGATATTGACCCTTCTTCTATTAATAAGATCGTAAAAGTGAAAGTGCCACTTATTGGTGATGTAGCTTGTATTTTAGGAGATATGACGCAACTCTTAAAGATACAGCAACCAGCGTTCAACAGTGAAGTCCGTGAGGCGTGGTGGACGCAGATTAACCGCTGGAGAGCTCGTAATTCATTGGCATATATGGAAAAAAAAGATGTTATCATGCCACAATATGCTCTTGAACGGCTTTATGCACTGACCAAAGATGCGAATGCTTATATCACAACGGATGTGGGACAGCATCAGATGTGGGCAGCACAGTATTATCATTTTGATGAACCAAAACATTGGATGACTTCTGGTGGTCTTGGAACGATGGGGTATGGTCTTCCGGCGGCTATAGGTGTTCAAATAGCTCATCCTGATGCGCTTGTTGTGTGTATTTCTGGTGATGCCTCCATTCAGATGAATATTCAAGAACTTGCAACAGCAATTCAGCATGATACACCAGTGAAAATTTTTATTTTAAATAATCAGTATATGGGGATGGTCCGTCAGTGGCAGCAATTGCTGCATGGTAATCGTCTTTCTCATTCTTATACCGAATCTATGCCTGATTTTGTGAAATTGGCACAAGCTTATGGAGCCGTAGGGATTCATTGTTCAAAACCAGATGAACTTGATGATAAAATTCAGCAGATGATTAACAGTGATAAGCCTGTTCTTTTCGATTGTCGTGTTTATCATTTAGAAAACTGTTTTCCTATGATCCCATCGGGATGTGCCCATAATGAGATGTTATTACCCGATGAGGCAAGCGAGGAAGCTGTTGCAAATGCTGTTTCTTCCGAGGGAAAGATTCTTGTATAAAATGAATATATTAACAAAATAGTTGAAGAATGGTGATGATGAAGTCTTTGGAGGCTTCATCTCTTTCTCTTCTTTGTGGAGAGTTCCTATTATCCTTAGAGCTCATTTTATGATTTTCATTCTTTGTTTAAAGACATGGGGTATATTATTATTTGTTCATCTAAAAAAATGTTATAAGTCGTGTGCCCAATTATGTTTGAATTTATTTGTATGCGATGTTTGTTTTTTAAATTCATATGTTCACATTAATAGCTATTTCGTTGCATTCTTTAGATAATACATTGAATTATCTGTTGTAAATTAATTATGTTGTCTCATATATGAAAGATTCCATCGTGCAAGAAAAAAAGCCACCGTGCTTGAAGGGTGCAACCATGCAAACCGTCATGCCTATAAAACAATAGAAAAGTTTGTTATTATGTTCTGGTTTTGCATTATGAAATTGCTCCAAATCGCTCTTTCAAGGGCTCGATAAGAGAATCTCCCTAGCGGCTTGAAAGGAAGGGAAAAAATAACAAAGATCAAATGCAGCCGTAGAAAATCAATAGGCCACCATAGCTTATAATCAGGTAGTAACCTCACCTGATTATGCGGGAGAAATCTATACATATGAGATGTGTAGTCAATATATAAACCAGAATAATACTTAAATCATATCATTATCAGTACATTAACATTGAAAATCAAATACTCTTTCTTTTATTTGTTCTACATATCTATGATTCCATAAATCTGCAGACACAAACACTCTTTGAATCCACCGCATTGGGTTTTCATAAAGATCAAATGATCCAGAAAATTTATCTCTACAGTGTAGAGCCATTCTGTTATCAATGTATAATAATCTTCCTGGTTGTACATCAATTCCAAAAGATACAGCCTTTATAGCTTCATAAAAATGATCTAAAGCGTCCTTGGCTTTTTTTGACTGTGGTTCTAACATGCCCGGATAAAAAACAGCGCTGATATCTGGGAATTCACCGTCCCCTTGAACGAGGGGCACTTTACTTGTAGAGGTTACCCCATTTTTTCTCCATCTATAGGGAACATTAATTATATATAAATTATCCCTTAAGCTACTCAAATCCTCTTCACTTAAAAGTTTTCAAGCTAGACATGCATCAGATATTCTCATTAACGGGCCATCAACATCATTGCAAACACCAGATAAAAGTATCCCTTTAGGAGATAAATTTAAACCAGTTATAAATTTTAGTGCAGCATTTTCTATATGAAAATCTAACTCAACTTCAGATCCTAATCCTGTATAATCTTTTTTATTATCCTCTAAAGGAACTAGGTTATTTACTATATGTTCGCCTTCAAATTTAATTGAATAAGGCTCTCCGATCAATAAAGAAAACATCATAATTAAATTTTCGCTAATATGGCCACTTTTACAAGACGCATCTAAATTATAATGATTAGGTGACGTATTAATTTGTCTATCAATTGGAAGGTTTTCAAAGATTAAAAATGGTCTAGGGGTAATAGACACCTTTTGATTCATAAGAATTGTCGATATTCTATATGGTAGCAGCGAAAATGCTATTTTTTTAGCTCAACCGAATATTCAATACCACCGTATGGATCATAAATAACATGATCTAAAGCCTCCCAAAGTTTGTCTCTTTCGACATTGCTCAACTCAAAAGTATTTTCATTTATCATTATAATTTCCTCCCCAATTATATTTCCCTACTTTTTTATTAAGAAAAGTGAAAAAACAATAATTAAAATTAAAATCAGCCATGTTAGTAAATAAGTGTCTGTAAAATCTTGTATTAATCCAAATAATGGTGGAGCAGTAACAATTGCGATTTGATTGACAGACATTGCTAACCCCAGAGAAAAGCCAACGCTTTCTTTCGGCGAAGAGTCTACAATATAAGCAACCCAAGGGCCATACCATCCCATTCCAAAAAAACCTAACCAAGCAGATAAAATAGTTAAATAAATTATGGATCCACTCATGCCCAAAATTAATATTAAAAATCCAAAAACGACTGCAATCATGCAAAACAAGACAGGAAAAAATCGTCCTTTTCTACAATGATCACTCCACGCTGCTAAAATAATTCTTCCTAAGGCACCAGAAGCCTGTGAAACAAAAAACAAATAAGCATTTTTATCTAAAGACAGGTGATAGATTCTATAAAAATAAATACTTATAAAAATGGTTAAAACATATTGAACGATCACAAGTGAAACGCCTGAAAAATAATATTCTTCATATGCGGCTCAGCCAACATCGCAAAACGAGATCTTACATTTGCATAGAACGAAATTCTTGCCTTGCTTTTTGGAACGATAGCTACAACTTTTGCTGGGGAGTGATAAAAAATAATAAATATACATCCACCTAAAAAAGAAATTATGGTACCGACCAAAAACGCACCTTGTATGCCATAGACAAGCGCACTAGCAGGAAGAACTATCCCAGCTAATGCCCCACCTAATGGTAGTCCCGCTTGCCTTATTCCCATTGCAAATCCGCGTTGCGATTGTGGAAACCATGAAGAAACAGATTTAGCGCCACCGGGTTGAGCAGAACTATAAAATCCCCCTACAATTAGCAAACAGACCAAAAGAGCAATATAATTTTCTGCAATTGCTCCCAACAAAAGAGCGACAGAAACGCCGACCGCGCCAACTCCAACAATATAGCGCTCGTTAAACTTGTCTAGTAATTCGCCAGCTACAAGTAACCCAATAATAGGTAGGAACTGCGCTGCTGAAGACAGCAAACCTATCTGAGAGTCACTAAGCGAGAAATCCTTCTTAAAAATTCAGCTAAAGGACCAATCCCTTGAACAAAGAAGCAGGCTGATGCTTGAGCGATAGTGGCAACAAGCAATACAATCCATTTATAATAATTTTTTTCTATAAATTTATTATTGCTCACTATGCCCCTCCAATTAAAGTGTATTCCAATAAAGTGGTCTTTTTTTAATAATGCTTGCAACAATAAATTAGGTATTTTATGCTGATTACATAAAAATCTGTCAATACGATTGGTATTAATATGAAAGCTAAGGAATATGCTTAATTTAAGGAAATAAGCTATTATGTGTAGTGCAAATTTGATACGCTAGCGATATAAGATAAATTTTACAAACATTGGTTCAGCCGGCATTAAGCGTTCTTCATAAAAGAAGCTATATTTTGGCAAGCTTTTTCAATATAATTCTCAAAGCTTTCTTCAGTCACATAGCCCAGATGCGGTGTGCAAAGAACTCTATCTGATTGCAATAATTTGCTCTCATATACTGGCTCGCTGTCATAAACATCCAGTGCAAAGTAAGTTGAATTTTCCAAACTTAGTATTTTTTCTATCGCCCCTTTTTCAACCAAAGCTGAACGCGCTGTGTTGACAAAAATAGCATGAGGTTTCATGCTCAATAGATCATCTAATTGAATGATTTCTCTGGTTTTATCGCTTAAACGTAAATGTACGGATATAATGTCAGGACGTGTAAAAAATTCATCTTTTGAATGCGTAAAATGATAACCTAAATTTTTTGCTTCTTGCGTTGAACGCTCGCTCCCATAAACCAAAATGGACATGCCAAAAGCTTGAGCATATTGAGCAACCATTTTACCAATACGTCCAAACCCGAATATTCCAAGAGTAGCCCCTTTCATTTGGTTGCCAAATGTTGTTTGCCATCGTCCTTTTTTCATATCAGACACAGATTTACAGAGTTTTCTACGCGCAGACATAATTAAGAGCCAGGCAAATTCAGCAGCAGAAGTTGGATCTCCACCACCCTCTAATATTTCAATTCCTAAGTCTCTACAAGCTTCTATATCAATATGTGAACCTATAGGTCCTGTTTGGCAGATTAATTTTAAATTTGGCAGTTTCAGGAGAAGATTTCTATCAACTATAGTCCGCTCTCTGATTAAGATAAGAATATCTATCTCTTTGAGCTTATCTTCTAAATCACATTCTTTAGCTAAATTATTTATAACAAGCACTTCATGCGATTTCATTAATTTTGTAATAGACTGTAATGTTAGGGTGGCTTTTTGATAGTCATCTGGAATTAATATTTTCAATTTAAATCTCCCGTTTCATTCATCAATATTTGAGCTCATTATTTCATTTTTAAAACAACCAAAAAGCAATCTCATTGCTGATATTTTGACATAACGCCAAGTCTATTAACAAATTATACCCCTTGATGTCATTGTTATTTCTAGAATAAGAATAGCATTAATCCGTTAGTTTTTATAAACTTTAAAACATTGCGACAAAAAGAAAAAGTTTGATACAGTAGATGGAGAATTGCACTTTTCTCATATTCTAGAGGACGGACCTGAAGTGCTACGCTGGACTGAAAGCATGTCCCAATTTTCTTATAATAAACTACCAAGAAGGCCATATTTACGAACCAGATTTTATTGTCGGAACAGAAAAAGCTACATATTTGTGCGAGATAAAGCGTGCTTCGTATAAGCGTGATGTCTCTCTTTGTTCGTTGAGATATAACTTATTTGTAGCATGAAGAGTAAATTTATTAAAATCATGATAAGAGGGAGATAGGAAATTTATAGGTGTATCATCATAGGATTAAGTAGTTTTGTTGAGAGCTATTTCTATTTCTGCCAAAAGGTTTTTGATATATTTAATGATTATTTCGTAATAGTGGATGTACTTTATTTTTATGTGCAAGAAAGCTGAGTGATTGTGTAAAATAGTATTCATAAAATTACATTATTCTTATCCTGTTAAGGACATTTTTTCTAGCGAAGGTTTTGCAATTGCAATGCTTTTTTTCTCATTCTAAATTTTGGTTAGAAAAAGCGTATATAGGTATTATTTTAAATTTAAGATATGCATATTCCATTGTTGGTGTTACTGTTGTAAAAAATGATATTTTATTTGATGAGTATAAGGTGTTACCAAGAAGATCGATGTATAGATAAAATTTAGATTTTTACAATATCTTGAAAAAGTAATGGGTAAATAATTGATAATTGTGCTACGAAAGTTGTTAGATGGGCGTGTATCAGCAATTCTTAATAAAAAAGTTTTTCTTGATAGTTGGTTTTTTTCAAAATACTGCTCTTTTTATGCAAATCTTATGTTGGTAAGCCATGCAATTTTCACCGGAACAGGATAATGCATTGAAGGCTGTTGCTGCGTGGTTGAAAGAGGGCCGTTCTCCACTTTTTCGCCTCTTTGGCTATGCGGGGACGGGTAAGACAACGCTGGCACGCTATTTTGCTGAAACAGTTGATGGTTCTGTTCAGTTTGCTGCTTTTACAGGTAAAGCGGCACAGGTTTTGCGCTCTAAAGGCGCCAGTAATGCTTGTACTATTCATTCGTTGATTTATTGTCCGCGTGGGGAAGAAGAAGTTTCCGATGAAATTACGGGAAAGAAGTCTATTGCTCCAACATTTACATTAAATCGGAGGAGTGCGGCTGCACAAGCTAAACTCATTATTGTTGATGAATGTTCGATGGTAGATGAAAAATTGGCACGTGATTTAATGAGCTTTCGGACGCCAATTCTTGTTCTGGGTGATCCAGGTCAATTGCCTCCTATATCGGGTGGAGGATTTTTTTCTAACGGAGAACCAGATTTTCTTCTTTCAGAAATTCATCGGCAAGCGCGGGATAATCCGATTATACGTCTTGCTATGGATGTGCGTGAAGGACGCGATATTGCTTATGGTGACTATGGAGAAGCTCGCGTTGTTACACGTAAAGAGGTTAATCAACAATTGGTTTTGGATGCTGATCAGGTATTGGTAGGGATTAATCGTACGCGCTACCTCTATAATCAGCGTTTGCGTGTGTTAAAAGGATTTACAGCAGATTATCCGCAAGCAGGAGATAAGCTGGTGTGTTTGCGAAATGATCCTACTAAAGGTTTGTTGAATGGCTCTTTATGGAAGGTTATGACTTCACAGAAGGAGACTGTTAAACCAAGTATTAATCTTCTTGTAAAACCAGAAGAAAGTGAGCGTGGGGTAGCAAAGATTAAACTGTTAAAAGCAGCATTTGAAAATCCTGATCAGGAAATTTCATGGCAATTAAAAAAGCGATATGATGATTTTGATTATGGGTATGCATTAACGGTTCATAAGGCGCAAGGTTCTCAATGGAATAATGTCGTTTTGTTTGATGAAAGTTTTGCATTTCGTGATATGTATGCGCGCTGGCTTTATACGGGAATTACGCGTGCAGCAGAACGTTTAATGATTGTTCGATAAAAAATTTTATTTTTTAGGATTATGTTGGTGAATGTATCTTTTTTCTTGCTTTAAGAGTTATAGACAAAAATAGGAGTGTGCATGGCGGTAAAACTTTCGGTTAATCTTAATGCTGTTGCTGTTTTGCGTAATCGACGTAATCTTCCGTGGCCAAGTATCACGAATATTGGGCATATAGCACTTGCTGCTGGAGCAGCAGGTTTAACTGTTCATCCACGCCCTGATGAACGACATATTCGTTTTTCTGATTTGCCAGATATACATCGTTTAATTAATAGCACATTTCCTTCTGCTGAGTTTAATATTGAAGGTTATCCAAGTGAACAGTTTTTAGATGTAGCAGAAAAATATGCTGATCAGATTACTCTTGTACCTGACGATCCAGCTCAGTCAACATCTGATCATGGTTGGGATTTTGTGCATGATATGCAATTTTTAGCACCTATTGTTAAGCGGTTGAAAGAAAAGAAAATTCGTGTATCATTATTTGCTGATCCTATTGTCTCTAGTCTTGATATTGCTAAAGCGATTGGTGCTGATCGTGTGGAATTTTATACTGGGCCATATGGTGGTGCGTTTAATGATAAGGAAAAGCAAGATAAAGAGCTCAATAAGCTTGTTTTAGCAGCCAAAAGGGCCAAAGAGCTGCAATTAGGTGTCAATGCAGGGCATGATTTGACAATTTCTAATCTGCCTGCTCTTCTTAATTACATTCCTTGGCTTGATGAAGTTTCTATTGGTCATGGACTTATTGCTGATGCATTAGAATATGGAATGCGTGAAACTGTTCAACGTTTTACGCGGCTATTAGTATAACTCTTTATTCAATTTAAAAGGATTAGTGGTAAATTTTATTGTTTTAAGCTTGTGGAGGGGAAAACTCTAGTTAATTTCTGAAGTGTATTTTTAAAGAAGTAGGTATTAATCGGTAGATTTAATAAGAAGTGATAAAATTCATACAGATTTTCTAGAAAGTTTTCAGAAAGAGATATGTTCAATAAGTGTATCTAAAAATTTCTAAAGTTTACATAGAATAAAGCATAAGAAATTCGGTATTGTACAAATGATCTGTTTTATAATGAGGAAGGATAAAATGTTTTTTTACGCTAAAATGTAGAAAACAAATATGTTTATTTTGTCATTTATAATTTTTCTTGCTATCTACTCTGTTTTGGTTCATGTTTAATGGTTGTGTAGTGTATCTTAGTTTTAAGGATGCAGTGGTGCGTTGTGCCGGAGAGTAGAATTTTATTCCTCTTCAAAGTCTTGTTTTGTATATTGTTTTGTTTTTTAGAGCTACGGCTGGAGCCTACTTGGGGATCCAGGGGTATTTTGGAAGATTTGGGGGGACATAGTTTTTGTAGGCACTATGTAAAATTTAAAGGTTATTATCTGTCAAATTGTTATGATTAACGGCTGGATTATTCATAGCATTAAAATAATTTGAAATTCAGTTTAAATGTAAAGATAAGGAAGTATTTCTATGCGTGTTTATTATGATCGTGATGCAAATGTTAATTTAATAAAAGAAAAAAAAGTAGTTGTTGTTGGTTATGGTTCGCAGGGACGTGCACATGCTTTAAATTTAAAAGATTCTGGTGTTCAAAATATAAAAATTGCTCTGCGTTTTGGATCGGAAACAGTTAAAAAGGCCGTTGCAGATGGTTTTGAGGTCGTTGGTGTTACTGAGGCAGCAAAGTGGGGAGATCTTATTATGATGGCAACACCAGATGAATTGCAAGCTGATATTTATAAAGAGCATATTCATGATCATTTACGTGATGGCGCGGTGATTGCTTTCGCCCATGGTTTAAGTATTCATTTCGGTTTAATTGAGCCTAAAAAAACAGTTGATGTTGTGATGATTGCTCCTAAAGGTCCAGGGCATACAGTGCGCAATGAATATCAACGTGGTTGCGGTGTTCCTTGCTTGATTGCGATTGCACAAGATGCTTCAGGACATGCTCATGATATAGCTTTGTCCTATGCATGTGGTCTTGGTGGTGGACGTGCTGGGGTGATTGAAACAACATTTAAAGAAGAGTGTGAAACTGATCTATTTGGCGAACAAGCTGTTCTTTGTGGTGGTCTTGTTGAGCTTATTCGCGCAGGTTATGAAACACTAACGGAAGCAGGTTATGCACCGGAAATGGCTTATTTTGAATGTTTACATGAGGTTAAATTGATTGTTGATCTCATCTATGAAGGTGGCATTGCGAATATGAATTATTCGATTTCCAATACGGCTGAATGGGGCGAATATATGTCTGGTCCACGCGTGATTACTGATGAAACAAAAGCAGAAATGAAGCGTATTTTGAAGGATATTCAGACGGGTAAATTTACGTCAAATTGGATTCAAGAGTATAAAGCTGGTGCAGCTCATTTTAAAGGCATGCGGCGTTTAAATGATCATCATCCTATCGAAGAAGTTGGCAAAAAACTCCGCTCTATGATGCCTTGGATAAAATCTAACGCTTTAGTTGATAAAGAGCGTAATTAAAGCCATAGAAATTTCCATGTAAAAAGCTCTTATGCTTTATCTACGAAAAGGGTAACTTTAGTTACCCTTTTTTTGATATGCTTTTCATACATAGGCTTTATTTCTCAGGTTTTTGCGTTTGCAAACTCTTTTTTCCAAAAATAAAGTATACAATTCCTAAAAAGATAAACCACACTGGAGTATATTTGAGAGCTATTGCAGTATCTTCTTCTAATGATAATAAATAAATAATGAATGCAAAAAAGATTAGAAGAATCCAACACATAAAAATACCTCCAGGCATTTTATAAGGAGATACGGCATGTTGGAGAGGACGGCTGCGACGATAGACAATATAGCTGATCAAAATTATAGACCATACAAATATAAACAAAATTGCTGCGATTGTGGTCACAATTGTAAAAGCACCTATGACTGTTGGTGATAGCGATAAAACTGCATAGCCTAATAAGATGCATAAACAGGAGAAGGATAGTGCGTTGGCTGGAACGCGGTTGCTAGAAAGTTTTCCTAAAAATTTAGGTGCTCCCTTTTGCATTGCGAGACCGTATATCATGCGGCTGGTAGAAAAAATACCACTATTGGCTGAAGATGCGGCAGCTGTTAGAACAACAAAGTTCATCAAACCAGCAGCGGTTGGAATACCAATAAGTGCATACATCGTTACAAAAGGGCTTTTTTCTGGAATGATTTGATTCCAAGGGGTAACGGACATAATTACAATGAGAGAGAAAATATAAAAGAAAATAATGCGGATTGGTATCGAATTGACAGCTTTCGGCAAAACTTCTTGTGGTTCTTTGACTTCAGCTGCAGTTGTTCCAGCGAGTTCTATGCCAACAAAAGCAAAAATAACAATTTGAAATCCGGCAAAAAATCCTGTAATGCCTCGAGGAAAGATATTTCCACCGTTCCATATGTTGCCAAGGGAGGCAACGGTGCCGTTCGGGGAGATAAAGCCAGTAAAGATCATGTAAAATCCTACAATAATTAATACTAAAATTGCTAGGATTTTGATAAGACCAAACCAAAATTCGAGTTCTCCAAATAATTTTACGGCTACGAGGTTAAATATTAAAAAGGACAGAAGACCTATGAGAACAGGAATCCACGAATTGAGTTCAGGCCACCAAAAGTGTGTATAACTGACAATAGCAATAATTTCAGCAGTCCCGGTTACAATCCAGCATAACCAATACGTCCAGCCGATAAAAAATCCAACACTTGGACCAAGAAGATCGGTTGAAAAATCAATAAAAGATCGATACTGCGTATTAGAAAGCAGTAATTCTCCCATGGCACGCATTACGAAGTATATAGCGCAACCAATAATAGCGTAAACTAATAAGATTGAAGGACCAGCGACGCTAATTGTTTTTCCTGATCCCATAAAAAGACCTGTTCCAATAGCTCCACCAAGGGCTATAAGTTGGATGTGGCGATTATCTAGTCCACGTTGCAATTTTTTTTTAGGTTTTTTTTCTAATTTTTTTTTATAGTTCATTTTAAAGAGGTTCCCTTTAATTATTTAAGATAAAAATTACCCTGAAAAAAGGTAATCCCCCTTATCCAATCACGATATGGCTGAAGAGTAAAGGAAAGAAAGCTTTTTTATGACTCTATGTGGACAAAGAAAAGGAATGTAAACTTAACGGGAGTGTGCTCTTTTACTGAAAAATAACGTAACAGGAATTTGAGTGCGGAGTTTTAAGTATAGCTTTGATGGCTATGAGAAGACATACTATGATTGATTAGACAATTGCTCTTGAGCTGCTAAATCTTCGTGAGAAACCGCTAGGATTATCGATAGGTGGATGAAAAAATTTGAAGTGAAATAATGTGTTTATATTATACTTATCCTCTATAATTAAGTACAAATCGTTTTAGTTGTTATGGTGGGTGGGGGGATTTTTGATTTTTTCAGATAGAGTGTAGGATTGTTATCTTCTTAAAAAAAATTCACGGTAAGCAATTTTGAAATAATTTCTTTATGAACTATTCTAATTACGGTAGGGGATAGAAATAAAGAGAAAAATTCTGCTATTAATTTTCAGAAGGATATTTTTGATTTCAATATATCGATGTCGTTGATTGGATTGGAGGGTTGGTTCACGGTTATTTATTTTTATTTAGTAGCATAAACGGGTGAGATTTCTTTTCTTTTGCACAAAAGAAATGAGAAATACAGTAGAATTTTTTATTCTGAAATTGTGAACAAGAATTCTGTTCAGCTATTTGCACATTGGGTAAAACTTATGAAAATTTTTTGATTACTTAATGTGCTTTTCAGCTTCAAGAGGAAGTTGGGGAAAATTCCGTTTTATGCTGCTTTGTATAAATGCTAGTGCTTTTGTTAATCAAAAACTTTATTGAAGCCCCTAGAGGATTCTATTAAAAAAACCAATGCTCTATATAAAAAAGGGTAACTTTAGTTACCCTTTTTTTGATATGCTTTTTATGTACAGGTTTTATTCTTTATCTTTAGCTGTTTTTTTTTCTTAGAAAGATAAAATACGTTATGCCTAAGAAAGCAAACCATACTAGACTATATTTAAAGGCTATAAAAGTATCATGTTCTAATGTCAACAAATAGAGCATAAAAGCAAAAAAAGCTAAAATAGCCCAGCATGCGATAACACCTCCTGGCATTTTATAGACAGATTCAGCATGTAGTTGGGGGCGATTGCGACGATACACAATATAGCTCACTAGAATTACAGACCATACGAATAAAAATGCGATAGCTGAAATACTGGTCACAATTGTAAAAGCACTTATGATACTTGGGGAGAGTGATGTAATTGTGTATCCTAATAAAATACACAAGCAAGAAAAGAACAGGGCGTTGGCTGGGACATGGTATTTGGAAAGTTTTCCCAAAACACGAGGTGCTCCTTTTTGCGTTGCAAGCCCATATATCATGCGACTGGTAGAAAAAATACCACTATTTGCGGAAGAGGCAGCAGATGTTAGAACAACAAAATTCACTAAACCAGCAGCTATCGGAATGCCAGCAAGCCAAAACATTTCAACAAAGGGACTTCTATCTGGAATAACTTGATCCCAAGGTGTGACGGACATAATCACAATAAGAGAAAAGATATAAAAAAATACAATACGAACCGGTATTGCATTAATTGCTTTTGGTAGAACTGTTTTAGGGTCTTTAACTTCAGCTGCAGTTGTTCCGGCAATTTCTATACCAACAAAAGAAAAGATGGCAATTTGAAAACCAGCAAAAAAACCTGTGATTCCCCGAGGGAATATATTTCCATCATTCCATACATGATTCAGAGAGGCAACAGTACCATTGGGAGAGGTAAAGCCAGTAATGATCATATAAAATCCTACAACAATTAATACTAAAATCGCTACAATTTTGATAAGACCAAACCAGAATTCAAGTTCACCGAACATTTTTACAGCAAAGAGATTGAAGACTAAAAAGAAACCAATACAAGAAAAAACAACAACCCATGGATTAAGTGTTGGCCACCAAAAATGCATATAAGTGATGATGGCAATAATATCTGCTGCTCCAGTTACAACCCAGCTCAACCAATAGCTCCAACCAACAAAAAAAGCAATTCCTGGTCCTAGCATATCAGTTGAAAAATCAACGAGAGACCGATATTGTGAATTAGAAAGCAATAATTCTCCCATAGCACGCATTACGAAGTATAAGGCGCAACCGATAATAGCGTAAACGAGTATAATAGAGGGCCCTGCTACGCTAATTGTTTTTCCTGACCCCATGAAGAGGCCTGTTCCAATAGCTCCACCGAGAGCTATAAGTTGTACGTGACGGTTATCTAATCCCCGTTGCAATTTCTTTCGAGGATCATCTTCTAAATTTTGTTTATAGTTCATTTTTTGGAGGTTCCCTTTAATTATTTAAGATTCAAATTACATTGAAAAAGTAACTGGTGTATCGAAGCATGATATAAATGAGGAGTAAAGGGGAAAAACATTTTTTATGATTTCATGTGGATAAACAAAAGAATATGGAACTGATAAGGATATCTATTCCACTCCACAACAACACAACAGATATTTGAGTATAAAGTTGTAAGTTGTTGCTGAGATGGTGAAATAAATGGCTAAGTAAGAAGACTTAATATTATTATGGCAGTATTTTTAAGCTGTCTTAAACAGTTATAAGGAATCTCAAGGGTTCCAGAAAAGCCTATCCGTGCATACGTGCTATAGTTATTTTCGATGTCATAATGAAGAGAGACTTTGATTTCCGGACGAATGTCAGCTAAAGGCACGTTTTATTTAGCAATATCGGCTGATTCCGTAGTGAATAGAGCGTTTAGTAGATCAAGTAGCTGGACATTTGTGGCACAACAGTGTGTATTGTTGCGTTAGGGTTAGGATTGGAATCAAGAACTTCAGGTTGCAAACGGGAATTCTAGAAATTTCCCTTTTTCTTTCAAAAAAACATCCGTATGGATCTTTAAATTATTAAGATTAGCTGTGCCAATTGATAAATCTATCATATCTTTAATGTCGCTATCAGTGAGATTTTTAATAAGAATTCCAGGATCATTTTCAACGGAGAGGGGTATTGGTCAAATTAATCGCATTGCTTTGATCTTGTTTTGGATTACTTGGATTATCTGTATTAGTATGAGAGATAGCTATGAACTGAAAACCTGCTATGTTTATTTTAATTTATTGAAACTCGAAAAGTACGTTAGGTTCTCATAGTGCAATTATACAGAAAAAATGAAGAAGAATTAATCCTAGTATGAGCTTTTGTCGAGCCCAGAATGCCGATATTATTAGCGATAGGCAAATAAATTCATAGAAAGATTTGTTTGTTAGTTTGTCAAATAAGATAAAGTTATCCAAAGAAAATGAAAAAAGAAAACAGAGATAAAACTGATCCTGTCGCGATATTAATCGCGCCTTTTATCCTCTGCTTTTTTAAAGCGGAGCTGGCGAATGATATAAAAATGGTCATCACAGTAAACCATGCAAAGATGTTGAAGGAATGTATGGTTACAAGTTCAAAGCCTTTTTTAATGCCACCGCCAGAAGACAAAAATTTTGGGAAGGCTGCTATATAAAATATTGATACTTTGGGGTTTAGTATTTGTGTCAGAAAACCGTCTCTGTAGCTTGTTAAAAGCTTTGTTTCATTCGTAGCATGCTTTTCATTCGTTGATGTTCTTTCTTTTGAATTTAAGCTGTGTATTCCAGATTTAATCGATTTAAAGCCCATGTATAATAAATAGCTGCCACCCATGAGTTTTACTAAAAAAAACAGCGTTTTGTTGTTGAGAATGAGCACTGATACACCTAGTATGGAAAATGCCCCATGCACATATGTTGCTGTACACAATCCTAAAACGTTTACAAATGCGTTCTTTTTTCCCAATCTCGTTGCATTATCGATGATAAGGGCCATATTCGGCCCCGGTGAGATGACTAAAAAAAATGAAACGATAAAAAAAGTGAGTATTTGGTGATTCATTTTACTTCTAATTCTGAAATTAATTGATCTTCAAGATATAATTCTATTCTGTCAAACTGAGAAAGTTTCCCTACTCCCTGTGGAGTGCCTGTATATATAATATCATCACGTCTTAGCTGAATGTAGTGACTTAAGAATGATATTATTTTCTCAAAGCTAAAGATCATATTTTTCGTATTACCAAGTTGCCTCGTTTTGCCATTCAACTTCATTGCAAAGGTTATTGGGTTGTTTATTTTTTCTTTGTTTATGAAGTTAGAGACGTATGCAGCGCCTTTAAATCCTTTCGATAAAAGCCAAGGAAGCTTTTTTTCTTTCAGTTTTGTTTGCAAATCCCGCGCTGTGAGATCAAGACCTATTGCTACGGTATCATAGCATTTTTCTGCTTCTTCCTCCGTGACCATGAAAGCGTCCTTTGAGATTTTGAGCACAATTTCAGTCTCAAAATGGATTTCTTTGGAAAAATCAGGGAGATAAATTTCATTTCCTAAAACGAGTGAACTGTTCGGTTTGCTAAAGATAACGGGTTCATCTTCAACAACATTGCCTAGTTCATGAACATGTTCAACATAATTGCGTCCAACACAGTAAATGTCATTTATCATAGGAAACCACCAAATTTTTCATTTTCTTTTTGTATAGGCAAGATATCACTGTGGAAACAATATCTTTTCTCATATCGATATGTGAGCTTTCTGAAAAATATGCATTGTGTGGGTTAATAACCAACCTTGACGACAACCAGTTAGCATTGTCTCGCCAAGCTTTAATAAGAGGGTGACTCCTTGGTGGCTCCATAGGGAGAACATCAAGGAGGACGTGAAACTCAGGATTCTCCCTTAGATGCTTTTCTAAACAATCAAAATCACTCAGGATTTTACCCCTTGCTGTGTTCACTAAGATACCGTTTTTCTTCATCTTTTTGAGGAATGCTGAATTAATCATTCCCGTTGTTTTTTTTGTAAGAGGGCAGTGTAATGATACCACATCAGATTCTTCCAGAAGATAATCAATATCTTCGAGAAGTTTGAAGTTGAGTGATTTAGCAAGACCTTCATCAATGTATGGATCATAGACAATTACCTTGCATCCAAAAGGCCTTAACCGTTCTAGTGTTGCTTTTCCTATTTTACCTAGCCCAATCAATCCAATGGTTTTATGCTTTAAACGGAATGTTTTAAAATTATTTTCTTGCCATGTTTTATCATATTTTTTTGCTAAATCATTATGTCTAGAGACTTGCCTGCAACCCTCCAAAATCATGGTTAAGGCAGTGTCAGCCACTTCATCTATACAATAAGAAGGGTTATTAGCAAATTCAACGCCATGCTTTCTAAGTGCTTTATAATCTACTTGGTCATAACCGATACCAAAGCGTACGGCTATTTTACATTTACGCAATTTCTTGGCTGTTTTCTCTGTTATTTTTGCATGCCAGATCAAGAGAGCATCAATATCTTCCAGAATTTCAGTAGGAAAGTCTTCTTCATTTAAAGTATTGAAAAAATAAAACTCAGCACCCAAGTCAGTCAGTGGTTTTTCAAATTCACTTATTTCAGTTATTCTATCGGTTATCGCAATTTTCATTGGATTCTTTCTCTATAATCGATAACCATTAAATCCCTGAAACCTTTTTCATCATTTATTGACGAAATTGCAGAGGCTGAATGGTACATTTCCATATCATCCAGCAGTATGCTCTCTAAGTTTCCTTTCAAAACGATCTCTTTTATTTTTTTCTGTTTTCATCATAGATATAGGATGTGCCACCTCTGATATTGTGTCTGCCAATCATGTGCATACTGATGAATGTATGACCATCTTTATGAATGCCTTCAGGTGGGATTTCCTTGTATTCCTTTTTTTGATTCAATGCGGAATTGATGTACAAAAACATCCCACACTTTGCTTTCTTTATTTTTATATATCAAAAAAGTATTGAGCGTGTTTTTAATGATTTTGTGCAATATAATATTTGATGATATTGCGTCTGATATTTTTGGTAGTTTTCTTTCAATCCCACCTGCATAATTGTTTATTTCAGAGCTCTGAAAAAAACAATTATCTTCTACAAAATCTATTGTTTTATTGGCTATATCGACGATAAATTTTCCAAAGCATCTTCTCCTGTAGGAGTCACCTTTTTTCATGTAAGGATCAATTGGTAAATAGTCCCAGCTTCTCTTCAGTTGGGCTAAGTCAGTTATTTCATGAGCTCTGATATTGATTTTTTCAGGAGAAATATGGGCAAATTTATTTTGTCTTAATTCCTCAACAACCTTATCTATGTTTGCAAACACACAATCCCCCTTTGCGATATTAACTAATTTTGATTCTAACTTTTAACATATAACATATGTTATATGTTAATTTTTTGTAAGTGTCATTTTTGAGAGCAAAACAAGCCTATATCAAACAATAGCTTTTTTATGCACAGGTTGTTTGTAATGTATATGTGACATGGCATACTGCATTTTTCTTTTTAAGCTAGTACACATAGGTGTAGTTTGATACTCGGTTTGTAATAAGGGGGAACAAATGGGATGAGGTAGGAATAGGTTATGATTTATTGTTTCTATGTATTTTTTATCATTAAATGCGCTGTTTATCAAATTATATTGTTGACAACAAAAAGTATAAAAATTTGTGGGAATCAAAATTTGGTGCCAAAAAAGGCAGAAAGCTTTAATAAAGTCTTTGAAGCTCCTTTGAGAGCTCCTTAAAACCCTTTGAAAAAGTAAATTGGTACAAAAATTTGTGACAAAATATAAAACTTTCTGACAAGTTGTATGGGTTTTGTAGAGGTTTGTTAGAAAATCTTATTTCCAATCTTTTATTTATGTATCCCGCACCTTAAAAAGCATGTGAAAATCAATAAATTCTCAGTAAGATATAGTTGAATGGTGGGTGATGAGGGGATCGAACCCACGACCCGCTGATTAAGAGTCAGCTGCTCTACCGACTGAGCTAATCACCCATAGTATCATCAAAAGATGAGAATGAGCGGTTCTATAACGCTCATAAGGGAAGATGTCTAGATGATTATATTGTTTTTTTATATGAAAACAGAAGAGTCTATAGTAAATTTGCTATAAGATTTAAAAATGTGATACTCTACCCTCTTGATCTTCTATAAAAAGAGAACCATTATAAAGAAATCTATAGGTGAATGTTCTATTAGTGTGTGGAACTGGTGTTGGAGGATTATCGAGCGTAATGCCCGAGAAAAATTCAGAAGGACCTTCTTGGGGTTGTAAATGGTGTAGGTCACCATCCTATTTTGTCAATTTTTTCAATAATAGTTATGTGTGTTTGAGCAATGTTTTGCCATTGCTTGTTTTAGGATGCAGTTTTTTTGCGTTTGATGTTTCGAATCAGTTGTGCGAATGAAAGCTCATGAATTTGTTTTGTCAGCTGCGCGCTTTTAAGCTGTTAAAGAGGTTTTTAAAGGATGGACTATGATGGAATGGGTCACTGATCCCCATGCGTGGTTTGGCTTGATCACGTTAATTTTTCTCGAAATTGTTTTGGGAATAGATAATCTGATCTTTATTGCAATTTTAGCGGAAAAATTACCACCGCATTTACGTGATCGTGCACGTTTGATAGGGCTTACTTTAGCATTAGTTATGCGCCTTTTTCTTCTTACGGTTATTGGATGGGTTATGAATCTCGATACCATGATTTTTTCATTCTCATCCTTTGTATTTAGTTGGCATAATCTCATCTTGATTGGAGGAGGAGCGTTTTTGTTGGCCAAGGGAACGCTTGAATTACATGAGAGACTAGAAGGGGACACGCATGAAAGAAAAACAGGGATTGCTTATGTCGTTTTTTGGCAGGTCATTGTTCAAATTGTGGTGCTTGATGCCGTATTTTCCTTAGACAGTATTATTACTGCAACAGGTATGATTGCTAAAGAGCAGGCCATGGTTATGTATATAGCAGTGATTATTGCTATGGGAGTGATGATGTGTGGATCAGGTGCTCTTATGCGTTTTATTAATCGTCATCCCACTATTGTTATTCTTTGCCTTGGCTTTTTGATGATGATTGGTTTTACTCTCATTGTTGAGGGATTTGGTTTTCATATTCCAAAAGGGTATTTATATGCTGCTATTGGTTTTTCTGTTCTTATTGAAGCTTTTAATCAAATTGGACGTCGTAATCGTGAAAAGATGATTACAACAAATGATCTACGTGGGCGAACAGCGGATGCTGTTTTAAGGCTCTTAGGAGGGGGAAACAAAGATGGTAATCTTAGCGAGACTGTTGATGTTATTGCTGAACAGGCAGCTGCTTCTGAACTATTTCGACCAGAAGAAAAAGAGATGATTCGTGGTGTTCTCGATTTGGCTGACCGTCCTGTTCGTTCCATTATGTCGCCGCGTAATGAGATTGAGTGGTTGGATTTAAATAGTAATGAGAATGAAATGCGTGAAGAATTGCAACAAGTTAAGCATAGCCGTTTAATTCTTGCGCGTGAAAAAGTAGACGAATTTGTTGGTGTTGCTTTGACAAAAGATCTTCTTTTGAATTTAGCTGAGGGCAAAAAGATTAATTGGAAAAAAGCTATGCGAGAACCTCTAGTAGTCCATGAAAATACAAGTGTTTTACGATTGATGGAGCAATTACGGCATTCTTCGATTCAGCTTGCAATTGTTGTTGATGAGCATGGATCTTTTGAAGGAATTGCAACGCCAACAGATATTCTTGAAGCTATTGCAGGGGATTTTCCTGATGATGATGAAGAACCTGTGATAGTAGAAAAGCTTGAAGATGGTAGCCTTCTTGTTGAAGGATATGCTGATATTCGCCGTTTAAGTGGTTATCTTGAGCGTAATCTTGTTGATGAAGCAGATCGCTATACTACTTTGGCAGGATTTATGCTTTGGAGATTTGGTCATTTGCCGAATGAGGGGGAAAGCTTTGAAGCTGATGGTTTGCATTTTAAAGTGGTTGAAATGGATCGCAGAAATATCTCTAAAATCCTGATTTCTCCACTGATTTTGCAGTAAAAACTCATTATTTTGTCAAAAAAATTATGAGAAAATTCCTTATCATTATGTAGGTTTGTGAAAAGATTTGGAGATTGTCTGCTATTATTTTTTAGCAGACTTGTCAGTATAGGTATGATAAGTACGCAAAGTTAAATTATGTCAATAAATATGCATGCTTAAACGATAAAGTGAGGCTAGAGGGGCCTGAGTCATGCATGGTATTTAAATTCATTATGATTATCGTTCTTTATGCGTACGCATAAAGAAAAGAAACGATTTCCTTTTTTACCTAGGGGGTGTTTTTTTTGCTCGTTTCCAATATTGCTGAGATTCAAAAATTGCTACAACGAATAATGAGATGATAAGTGGTATAATTAAATAAAGCATTCTAAATACAATAAGTGCTGCAATTACATCAGTTGGATTGACATTAGGCATGCCTGTTATGAATAGTGCTTCAAGAACGCCAACTCCTCCAGCTGGGGCGTTAGAGAGAAGAGTTATTGTGAAAGATGCTAGGAAAACACCAAGCACAGAAATAAAATGAATATCTGTGTGCTGTGGGAGTACAGCGTATATAATTCCTGCAGCTCCTAAAAGTTCTAGGGGGCTAATAAGAAGTTGTTGAATGACAATTTTTAGCCGTGGATAGGAAAGCTGAATTTTTTTTCCCAAACGTAAAGGTTTTAACTGAAGCCAACTGCCAAAAGTGTAGAGTGCTATACAGCTGAGTAATATGACACCAACCATTGTACCAAGCCATTCAGGAAGATCGCCATGAATGAGAGTAATAATATTAGGTTGCAAAATCAAAACAATGCCAAAAAGTAAGATTGTACCTATCACAAAAGTAAAAGAACAAAAGCCTACCAATATGGCAATTTCTGTTCCATTTAATCCTTTCATTTTATAAGCACGATAACGCACAACGGCACCAGAAAAAACCGAAGCACCAATGTTGTGTGAAAGTGCGTAGGTGGTAAATGAACATATAGCGATGAAAAACCAAGAAATCTTGTGACCAAGATGCTGCAAGGCAATACGATCATATCCAGCAAGAGCTGCATAGGCTAAGAGAGAACACAAACCGGCTAATAGCCAATGATGTGCACTTAAATTGCTCAATCGCTCCAAGACATCACCAAAAGAAATCGCCGAGAGTTTTATATAAAGAATGCGGATAGATATCAGCATTGCTAAGATACCGATAAATGGCCACATAAATTGCTTTAGTTTCACGCTTCTTTATCCATTCTTGTTTGCATTTAGGTTTTGGGTAAACTTGATTCGCAATTATGCATATTTTTTACAGACCTTTGTCCGATTATATGTTCTATAATACCGTAGGCAATTTCTTCATCATCCGTTACTACAACATTAGCACCTAAATCAATAAGGTAAGCTGTTTCTGTATCGGATAGTGCATGCGTGATTATCTGGATATCTTTCTTCATATCTCGTATCTTTACTATACACTCTCCTACCTCAATAGTACTGCGCATGGTAATAACAACTTTATATGCATTGCTCATATTCGCTGCGTTCATTATTTCTTGTTTAATGATATTGCCACAAATTACTTCGAAGCCATCTTCCGTTGCTTTATCAGCAAGGCGTCTTGATTCTTCTACGATCACAATAGGTTTATCTTTGTTTATTAAAGAGAATGCAATACATTTTCCAATACGGCTGTAGCCAACCACAATAATGTGGTTTGTTTTTGCGGTTATTGGCAAAAATTCTTTGTCAGGATCCTCTAGATCAATATCAATAATTGTTTCTGTATTTTGTGTGTTTGCAGGCAAGTTCTCTAGATATTTTTTAATTTTGTTAAAAGCAGTAAAAACAAGGGGGTTGAGCAAAATAGAAAGAATCGCACCTCCAATGATAAAGTCATGTGCGTCGTTGTTTAAGATTCCAAGGCTTAAACCTAAGCCCGCAAGGATAAAAGAAAATTCTCCAATTTGGGCAAGGCTAGCAGAAATGGTACAAGCTGTCGCATTAGAATAGCGAAAGGCTTTCACAATAAAAAAAGCAATGGCAGATTTTCCTAAAATGATAATTAATAATGTTGTGAGGAGAGGGAAAAAGTTAGTCAATATTTTCCCAGGATCAAATAACATGCCTACGGAAACAAAAAAGAGAACGGAAAATGCATCACGCAGTGGTAAAGATTCTTCAGCCGCACGATGGCTCAATTCTGATTCACTCATGACCATCCCTGCAAAAAAGGCACCAAGGGAAAGGGAAGCACCAAATAAATGTGCTGCTCCAAAAGCTACTCCTAGTGCGATCGCAAAGACACTCAGACGAAATAATTCACGAGATCCTGATTGTGCACTCATTTTTAGTAACCAAGGAATTACGCGTCGCCCAATAATGAGCATGAGAGCGATAAATACAAGAACTTTTAGGATTGTGAGACCAAAAATTCCCCAAATGCTTAAGTCTAACCATTGAACAATAGGATCAAGCGCTTCTTTTTTCGTATCACCAAGGATGTTTGCCAGTGATGGTATGAGAACAAGAATAAGAACCATGGCTAAGTCTTCAATAATAAGCCAGCCAACAGCAATACGCCCTTTTTCTGTTTCAATAAGATGACGTTCTTGCAGAGCACGTAGCAGAATAACAGTACTTGCTGTTGATAAGGCCAAACCGAAAACTAGACTACTACTTATTCCCCATCCCATGATGAGCCCAAGGCACCAGCCCAGAAAAGTAGAAAACACCATTTGTGCAATGGCACCAGGGATAGCAATGGCTCTGACAGATAGAAGATCTTTTAATGAAAAATGCAATCCAACACCAAACATTAACAAAATAACGCCGATTTCAGCAAGTTGATTGATAATCCCTGAGTCTATTCTAAATCCTCCTGTATTTGGTCCCACAATAACACCAGCTAACAAGTATCCTACGAGTGGTGAAATACGTAAACGACTAGCGATCATTCCCAAAAGAAAAGCTAAACATAACCCCGCAACAATAGTTGTAATAAGTGGTGTATCATGAAGCATAATTATTTACGACTTTTTCAAAAAATGAATGAATTGAAATGATTATAAGTTTTTTATAAGAAAATGATGAAGGGGGATATTATATGAATTAATTTGGCATTTTTATTTTAGTTCTGTGTTGATACGATTATTTCGTTTATTCCACCATTCTCCTAATAGGAGTAAAATAGGAGCAGCAATAAAGATAGAGGATGATGTTGCAATAATAATTCCAAAGACCATAGGGAATGCGAAATTATGGACAGCACTTCCGCCCCATATTGCCATAGGGAGCATAGCGAGAACTGTAGTGGCCGATGTAAAGATACAGCGTATAAGAACTTGATTAATTGAGAGATCAATAAGTTCACGCAATGGCATTTTTTTATAAAGGCGCATATTTTCGCGCATTCGGTCATAAACGACTACTTTATCATTTATAGAATAACCAACGATCGTTAAAAGAGCAGCAATGGCTGTCAAATTGAAATCGAATTGAAACAAAGCAAAAAAACCAATCATTTTTGTAGTATCTAATATGAGTGTTACAATTGCTCCAACTGCAAAAAACCATTCGAAACGCAACCATATATAGAGAGACATGGCAATTGCGGCGAGAATAACAGCAGTGAAAGCAGCTGTAGCAAGTTCACCTGAAATTTTGGGCCCAACAACTTCTATTTGATCAAAATTGGCGTCCGGATAAATGTTTTGTACTGCTTTTTTGACCTTATCAAGGGCAGAGGTTTGTTGTATTTCGCCGCCACTTTGTTTCTGAATGCGGATCAGCACGGTGTTTGCATTATCTATATTTTGTAGAGTAACTTCGCCGATATTAAGGGTAGAAAGCTTCGAACGCAAATTTGCCAAGTTTGTTGGATCTTTTGTGGTAATACTCATTTGGCTGCCGCCAATGAAATCAATTCCGAAGTTCAAGCCAGGTTTAAAAAATAGAAAAACTGAAACAAGCGATAAAACAATTGAAACGCCAATACCAATGAAACGCGCTTTCATAAAATGGAAACTTGTGTTTTGTGGGATTACGTTGAAAACAGAGTGGAGATGCAGAGTTTTAATTTTCCATTTACGGACAACCCAAATCATGATGATGCGCACTATGGTGACATTGGTGAACATGGAAATGATAATTCCAAGTAACATTGTTACAGCAAAACCACGAACGGGACCGGTTCCGAACCAAAATAGTAAAATAGTTGCTATAATTGCTGTAACATTGGCATCAACAATGGTGGCAAAAGCATGTTTAAATCCGCGATCCAAGGCAGCAAAGGCACTGATACCTTTTCGGCTTTCTTCACGGATACGCTCATTGATGAGAATATTGGCATCGACAGCGATACCAATCCCCAAAATAATACCAGCTATACCAGGTAGTGTAAGTGTCGCACCAAGAAGACTTAGTGCGGCAAATGTTAAAATAGTGTGTAGTGCTAGCGCGACATTCGCAATGAGCCCCCAGATTCTGTAAAGTAGAAAAATAAAAATCGTAACAAGAACAAATCCGATAATGCCAGTGTAAAGTCCCATTTGAATGGCATCAGCACCAAGATTTGGACCGACGGTTCTCTCTTCAATTACGGTTAATGGTGCAGGCAAGGAACCCGCACGGAGGAGGGCCGCCAGAGTGGATGCTTCTTTTGGATCAAAATTTCCTGTAATTTGACCTTGTCCGTTAGGAATGACGCCATTGATAGTTGGAGCCGTCAAAACTTTATTATCAAGAACGATTGCAAAGGGACGATTAATATTTTGTCGTGTTATGTCTGCAAATATTTTTGCGCCAGCGGCATTCATGGTGAATGAAATAATAGAACGTCCTGGTATTTGTGGATCAAAACCTGCACGGGCGTCTTTAAGAACGTTTCCATCTAAAGCAATTTGCTCATAAATTGCATAGCGTTGTGTTTCATCAGTATAACCAGGAAGGATTGCAACACCTATAGGAGGATTATTTATATCCACATTTGAAGGGACAAGATGAAAGGTCATTTTAGCGGTTGTCCCTAAAAGATCACGCAGTTGCTTTGGATTTTGTAAACCAGGCAATTGAACCATAATACGATCATTTCCTACCTTTTGAATAGCTGGTTCAGTAACTCCAATTTGATCTATACGGCGACGGATAATTTCTAAGCTTTGCTCAATAGCGTTGTTAATACGATCCTTTATACCAGCTTCTGTTAACATCACACGAATAGTTCCATCTTGTGCACTGATTGCGATGTCATTGGTTACCGTGCCGAAGCTATTATGTATTGGTGTAATTAATGTTTTTAAAGCGGAGAGAGTTTTTTCATTTTGTGTTGGATCGGAAATAGATACGACTATGCCATCCTCAAGAATACGAACACTTGAGGTACGGATTTGTTTTTCGCGGAGTGTATTGCGTACACTACCTAAAACCATGTGTAACTGATCACGCTTTAATGTTTTGGTGTCGACTTCAAGTAAGAGGGAAGAACCTCCTTGAAGGTCAAGCCCCAGTGTTACACGAGTATCAGTTAAAAACTTTGAGTTTTTAACTTGTTCTTGCGAAAATAAATTGGGTAAAGCAACGTAAATGCTACTTAAAAGGATAAAGCAATAAAGAGTAGTTAACCAACTAGGTGTGCGCATGATATATTCCGCTAAGAGGCAATCTAATGATTATTAAATGGTTATTAAAAGTGAAACGCAAGAGTAAAATAGGATGATGGTTTCATAGTTCAAGCAATATAGGGGGGGCACGTTTGTTTGCAAAATATTGCGTTTGAGGATTATGAAGCCGTGTGTTTATAACAATGGCGATCATTAATAATATGTTCAATATTAAGATGCTTTGAAAAAAATCAAAAAATACAAGAGGATCTATACGGAGTATTGTAAATTCCTTGTTTATAGTCGTTGTAATATTCAATTGAGTATATTTATTTTCTGAATCAAGTGTATGTGGTGTATTCACATTATTGCCATGTGATTGCGCCGTTAGATGGATAGAGGTCCCTAGGTTGCTTACCAGTAACATGCCAAAGCTGGACAAAAGAAGCCAGGTCGTTAAAGGGAGAAATTTTTCTTTTTTACAATAGAGGCGCAAAAAAAACATACTGAAGTGCCTTCTTTGTCTTAGTTAATCTCAGCTCACTCTGTCCTTTCTTATCAGTATTATAAGATAAGGGGAAGCTTTAATAGGATTATTCTGTAAAAGTTGAAAATATTTTTCTTATGCCATATTTTAAAGAGGGGTGCTCCTGATCTTTATACATAAGGTAGATATGTATTCATTTTTTAAAAAAAAATTACACATTCTTTTTTTCATTTTGGGGACTGTCTTTGTCTTTAGTTCTTATGCATGGGGGCATTTAGAATCACAAAATGCAATAACAGCTCACTCAATTGATGAAATTATTCAACAACAACAGTCAATTGTTATGACTCTTGAACAAGATGTGAAAACTTTAGAAAAAGATTTTGAAAACGAATCAGAAGATGAACGTGTTTTAGCTGAGCTCCGGTTTCGAGCAAGAGGTATTAGTAAACGTACACTAGAATCAGCATTTATTTTACGTGCTCCTCTCAATGATATTCTTGTACTTCTTGATCAATTGGCAGAACTTCATGATGACCAAAAAAGTTTGAAAAATCAAAGTGATGAGCGTTCTCATCTGATAGAACAAAGAGCAAAAATTAATGATATAGTACTTCGATTTGAAGAAATTTTTTTGGTTACAAATAAAATAGCCGAACTTGCTATTTTAAAGTCTCGAGAACTTTTTAAACGAACGCTCATGCATAGGATTGAGTTTTCGGTACCAATGGTTAAACACCTTGTTGAAAAAACTAAAGAGACTTCATCTGATTTTGTTTTATTGTTCAGTTCTTGGTGGGGATTTGTATATTATTTCAAGCCTTTACAATTATTTTTTTCCTTTTTTATTCCATTTTTGGTTGCTTTGGGATTTTTCTATTTTTCTCGTAAAGCTCTTACGCATGTCTCTTGCAGGATCGCCAGGAGTAATGAGGAAACATCTTATTTACAGCGCTTGTTAGTCGCTTTTATTTCTGTTGTCCTACCTTCGTTTATGTGCGGTATTTGCATTTATTTGGTGTTTTTTTTATTTAACAGTTTTGGTTTTGATCTAGGGAAACTCACAACGGTATTTTATACAATTGGGCATCAAATTATTTTGGTATTTTTGATAAATCGTTTAGCAGTTGTTCTTTTATCATTGAATATGGGAGGTACGCGTCTTCTCAAGATTACACCACCAGCGACATATCAATTGGTAATTTTGATCACTTTTTTAGGTGGAGTCTTGGCATTTGATGCGGTTCTTGATAGCATTTATCAAGTTGTTTTTGCTTCTCTTTCCTTAACAATTGCAAAAAGTTTTATTGCTGTTTTTCTTGTTGCAATTCTGCTATTTATTATCGCATTTGTACCTTTACAATTTAGGCATAGATCTTCTTATAGTGGAGAAGGGAATCTAACCTTTTTGCCACTTTATATCCGTATTCCTCTTATTTTATTGGGATTATTGCTCATAGTGATGGATTGTTTAGGCTATGTTGGTTTAGCACGTTTTATTATGCAGCAAATTGTGATTGATGGAGCATTTTTGGTTTTAATGTATTTAGGGATACAAAGTGCTCAAGCACTTGGAACTCAAAGCCAATTTATGAAAACAAGTATTGGGCATGCTTTACAGAAAGGGTTGCATTTAGAAGATAAAACGATGGATCAGTTGGGGGGCTTTATTAGTATTTTCCTTAATTTGGTTGTTATCGTATTTTGCACAATGCCAATTGCTGTGCAATTTGGTTTTTCCTATGCTGATTTGAGCACAATACTATGGCGATTGGTTACTGGTTTTCAAATTGGAAACGTATTTATTTCTTTAATCTCTATCATAACTGGAATTGTCGCTTTCTTAGCCTGTAGGTTCTTCATTCGCCGATTTATAGATTGGTTGGATGGTACGGTGCTAATGCATGGAGGATTTGATTCTGGTGTGCGGAATTCTATCAAAACGATTATAAGTTATGGTGGTATTGTTGTGTCTGCCTTGATAGGATTATCAATGGCAGGCTTGGATCTTAAGAATTTTGCGCTTATTGCGGGAGGGCTTTCACTTGGTATAGGTTTTGGATTGCAAAATATTGTTCAAAATTTTGTATCTGGACTTATTATTTTAGTTGGGAGACCCTTTAAAATAGGGGATTATGTAGAATCTGGATCCGTAGGTGGTATTGTCAAACGTATCAGTGTACGTGCAACGGAACTTGAAACACCTCAGCGGAAAACGATTATTATTCCTAATTCAAGTCTTATTAATAACAGTGTCAGTAATTGGACAAGGCGGAGCAAAGTAGGACGGATTGATATTCCTGTCGTAGTTTCATCTCATGCTGTTCCAGAGCATGTTGCTGAAATTTTGCTAGAGATTGCTTCTACAACAGAGGAAATTTTAAAAAATCCTGCGCCGCAGGTAAGTTTTACTGCATTTGATAGTAAAAAACTTTCATTTACTTTAGCTATTTATGTGCCCAACATCACTTCACCTTCTAAGGTGACGAATGCTCTTCGTTTTTTATTATACAAACGTTTTGTTGAGGAAGGAATCCTAGAATGCTAAGATGTATTCACATTTTTATTGCGATTATGCTGTTGGATATTTTCACCATGACAGTTTTTGCAGCGACTGTGAGGAATACTGATTTGAAGTTACAACCACTGATCATTGTGGAAGGGAGTGTGCCTTTAAATATTTCGTTGAAGGCAAATCAAACAATTACAGTTTGTGTAAAGGGTTGTTTTATTACTTTTCCCAATAAAGATCGTTTTGCAGTGAAGCCAGAAGATAATATAGAAATCAGTGATGGTAGAGCATTTTTTAAATAAAATAGTTTAAGATTTTTGTTCTCGGATAGATTGAGAAGAGCAAGAAACTCATTTTTACCTTCGTTGTTTTTATCATAATTTGAAAATGGTTGGTAAAAAGATATGCTATCGCTATGAGATTGGGTATTGGGAGAAAAGAATAAGCAGGATTTGAAACATTTATTGTCTCTATAAGATCTTGCGTATTTTTATATTGAAAGTAACTGTCTAGAATAAAATCAGGTTTTGTTTTTAATTTTAGATTCTTTCTATCATTAAAAATAATAAATTATTATTTTCAGTCAGCTATTTAATTTTTTAAATGTTATTTATTAAGATTTAAGTTAACTGTGTAAGAAACATATGAGTGTCATACATGTTTTATGAAAAGTATGTATATATATGTTGATACTCGTTGAGTGGCTTATATCTTTTAGAATAATTCATCATTATATTTCATCAATAATGCTCTGTACTGTTCAGATATTCTTTTCTACAAATAGATATTTTCAAATATTATTTTTTATAAAAGTTAATGATAAAGTTTATATAAAAACAAATAATAATGTTATTATTTTCTAAGATTGATATTTATTATATTATACATAATTTGCAGCGTAAAGTTTTACAGCATTTTATTTTTTAAATATAATTTTTATTATATTTGAACAATATTGATGGAGTATAAGTTTATGGATACAAAACGTTTTATAACAGTGTTTGTTTTTTCTCTCGTTTCAGTGTCTATGACTCAAGCAGCAAATGTAATGCTTTTGAAACACTCAGAGAATGTTGATTTTCCCCTTACTTTTTCTCCTTCTATTTTCTCTTGGGAAGGTTTTTATTTTGGAGGTCAAATTGGTGGTTTTTCGAGTGAAATTTCTACAATGACCCATAATGTTGATATTCCTCTCTATCCTAATGAGGATAGTAAGAATAAATGGTTTTCGCTTGATAAAAAGTATTTGCCTAAACTTTCTGGTTCCATAGGGAGTTTTTACGGTGGTAGTAATATTCATCTTGGCGATGGCTTTATCTTTGGGATTGAAGCGGATATATTTTTTTCTGAACGAAACAATACTAAAACGAGTATTATTTTTGATGAACTCAATGACAGTGAATTTGTAGAAAACACACACGTTGAGGAAGAGGTAGTAACAGGTGAGAGAGTTTTTTACCCGGTTATAAGCAATCAAGAAGAGATAGAAGAAAATCGTTTAATTGTTATTCATACGTTAAAACAGAAATGGACCGGCGCTACACGAGTGCGTTTTAGTTTTCCTGAGGGGAAAATTATGCCTTATATCTCTGCAGGGATTGTTTATGGGCAGTTTCAAGATATTTTTTCTACAACAGTTACAGGATTAGAGAAGTTTTTTGCTATATCGGATGATACAAAGACAATGATTGGTTATACTCTTGGTAGTGGTATTGATTTTGCTGTGACAGATAATGTTATCATGCGTGTAGAATATCGCTATTCAAATTTTGGTGAAAAGAAATTTAAAGATGAGATTAAAATTGATTATAAGACAAATGATTTTCGCTTTGGTGTAGCTTATAAATTATGACTTTTGTAAGATAAAATATTAGAAAGTTTTGTTTTGGTGTGATCTTTGTTTTTTTATTATTGCTCTATAAATGATTGTTTTATGGAGAGAAACGGTTATTAATTTGAATGATTATTATGAGTTAAGGAAGAGTTGTGAAGACTTTTTATTGCGATAATCAAAAAATTATTCACAAAGAATCTATGATTCGCAATTGGAGTAGCTGTTAGTAGGGTACTATCTAATAGCACTATAAAAACTTTATGGGGATGCGCTTTAAAGCGCTTAGTCTTTCACAATTTGGAAAACTATTGTAAGATAAGGGAAGATATATACACAACTGATCATATAATGGTGCGGACGGCGGGACTTGAACCCGCAAGGTCTTCGACCGGCAGATTTTAAGTCTGCTATGTTTACCAATTTCATCACGTCCGCGATGAGAGCTCTCTCATAAGCTATATCTTTTATTGAATCAAGAATTAATGATAAAAAGAAAACTTTTCATTTTTGATAAATTTTTGACTGACAATAGCTGACTTTGTCGTTAGAAGACATCATAATATTCAAAAAGTATGAAATGATTGGTGTAATGAGTAAATTTATTCAAGATGTAACCAAAGCTATGACAGCTTTACATAGTGTATTTGCTGAAACACCACTTCAAAGAAATGACTTTCTGAGTCAAAAATACGATGCGGAAATTTATTTAAAACGCGAAGATTTAACACCGGTACGGTCTTATAAAATTCGCGGTGCTTTCAATTTTGTTTCAGAAATGCTTGATCAGATATCTCAAGATGCTGCATTTATTTGTGCATCAGCAGGGAATCACGCGCAAGGGGTTTCTTTTGTTTGTCGCTATTTTAAGCGTAAGGGTGTGATTTTTATGCCTGTAACGACTCCACAACAAAAGATCGAAAAGACACGCATTTTTGGTAAAGAATTTATTGATATCCGTTTAGTTGGTGAGACGTTCGATCAATGTTATGCGGCTGCACAGACTTTTGCTACTGAGAGTGGGGGGGTAATGGCACCACCTTTTGACGATATCCGCATTATTACAGGGCAAGCAACAGTCCTTTGTGAGTCTGTTTTGCAATGGAAAAAACTCAATGGAGAGAGTGAGCCAGACTTGATCATTGTACCTGTCGGTGGAGGTGGTTTAGCGAGTGGTGTGAGCAAGTTTGTACATGAATGTGGTTGGAAAACGAAGATTCATTTTGTTGAACCGCGAGGTGCTGCAAGTTTGCTTGCTTGTTTGAAAGAAGGAAAACGTGTTAAACTTGAAAAGATTGATACATTTGTAGATGGTGCTGCTGTGGCTGAAATTGGTGCTTTAAATTATACAATGCTGAAACATTTTGCGCCAGATTCTGTTATTACTGTTCCTGAAAATCGTGTTTGTTCTACAATGGTTGAAATGCTCAATGTTGAGGGTGTAGTTCTTGAACCAGCAGGTGCTTTATCAATTGATGCACTTAACAGCCTTTCTTCTCAGGAATTAAAAGGAAAAAAAATTCTTCTCGTTATTTCCGGTGGTAATTTTGATTTTGAGCGTTTACCAGATATTAAAGAACGATCTCTGCGGTTTCAGGGATTAAGAAAATATTTTATTTTTAGTTTTCCGCAACATCCTGGTGCTTTGCGTAGTTTTCTTGCTCAATTGTCTCCAGAGGATGATATTGTGCGTTTTGAATATCTCAAGAAATCAGCGAGGAGTTTTGGTTCTGTGTTGATTGCAATTGAAACAAACAAATATGATAATTTTTGTCTATTAGAGAAAAAGTTTCAAACATTAGGTTGGCGTTATCGTGATATTACTGACGATCAAACATTATTTGATTTTGTTATCTAAAAAACTAAAATTTTTGTCGTAATGAGAGATATATGAATGAAGCTTGTTATTTATTTTGTTCTTGGTTTACTTTTAAGTGTTGTTCAACAAAGTTCCGCATCTGAGCCAACGAGGGTACAAAAAACTGAGCTTTCGAGATTAGTTGTTGATGTGAATAATTCTGTCAAAAATGGAGATTTTGCGCATATTTCTGCTTATATGCCTGATCGGCTTTACAAAGAAATGGCGCATCGATTAAATACAACAGAGGATGATTTACGGAAAAATTTACTTGAAAAGCTGCGTATTCAATTTGAGAATTTGCCTGCGGATGCTTACCATTTAGATGAAACAAAAATAGACTATTTACAGACTAATAGTGGTACTTTCTATGCTTTAATTCCGACAAAATTGGAGACAAAAGATCGTATTATTCAATATAAAACTTTGGCAATTTTTGATAAAATGCGATGGTATTTAATTTATGGTGGTCAAAAAACTGTACAGAATCCCGTCTTCCTTGAGATTTATCCTGAATTTAATGAGGTGCATTTACCGAAGGAGATGATTATAAAGAAATAAATGATGAGAGCAGTGTTATTCTTGTTTATGATAAATATATTTAGCAAAGTGCTTGCTTTTTTATCATAATCCAACGATAATATGAAAAAGGCTGTTTAGGCTTGGTTATTTAACTCTTTGTAAAACGGGGTTTATGCGCCTTTATCTTGTTCAAGGTATACTCATGGAGTGCGCAAATCGCTGTTTCAAGCGTTGCTTCACAAATTAAAATATCAAGATCTCTCTTGTTCCTTTTGCGCGGATTTCTGAGTGATAGAATTTAGTCTGCTTTCTGTTTATGGTTGTTGGACTGAGGAAAGATTTTATTTTGACTTTAAATAGAGAAAATGTTTTCACAGAATTAGGTTTACCTGCTCTTTTGATTAAAAATTTGCTCATGGCTGGTATGAGTAAGCCTAAACTTATTCAAGAACAAGCTATTCCAATGATGTTGAAAGGGCGTGATATTTTAGGAATTGCGCAAACAGGTTCTGGAAAAACTTTGGCATTTGGTTTACCTGTTTTGAGCCAGATTTTGGCTTTAGGAGATAAGCGCCGTCCTAAAACTGCGCGAGCTTTAATCTTAGCTCCTACGCGTGAACTTGCTGTTCAGATTGAAGAAACAATGCGTTTTTTTGCCAAAGGAACGCATCTTTCAACATGTCTTATTTTTGGTGGGGTATCACGTTTAAAACAAATTAAACGTATGGAAGCAGGTGTGGATATTTTGGTAGCAACTCCAGGGCGTTTAATGGATCTTGTTCGCGAAAAGTATGTTGATCTTTCTCAGACTCGTTTTTTAGTTTTAGATGAGGCAGATCGCATGTTAGATATGGGCTTTATTCATGATGTGCGGCAAATTACAAAGCTTTTGCATAAGGAGCGTCAGACAGCACTTTTTTCTGCAACAATGCCAAAGGAAATTTCTGAGCTTGCAAAGTGCTTGCTCAGTGATCCTGTGAGAATAGAGGTTGTTCCTCAAGGAACGACAGTTGCGGGAATTACTCAAAAATTATATTGTGTGCCTACGCGTGAAAAAAAGAATATTTTAGCTAAACTTTTGACAAATCCAGATTTTTCTTCTGTTATTGTATTTACAAGGACTAAGCATGGTGCTGATGCTGTTACACGTCATTTAGCAAGGATAGGATATTCTGTTGCGACAATTCATGGAAATAAATCACAAAATGCTAGGCAGTATGCATTAAAAGCTTTTCGTGAAAGATCAGTGCAGATTCTTGTTGCAACAGATATTGCTGCGCGTGGTATTGATATACCAGGTGTAAGTCATGTTATTAACTACGATTTACCAGATGAAGCTGAAAGTTATGTGCATCGTATTGGTCGTACAGGGCGCAATGGTGCATCTGGCGATGCAATAACGCTTTTTGATGGAGGTGTGGAACAGGCGCGTTTGCATACTGTGGAGCGCTTGATTTGTATGCGATTAACGCGTGAAGAAGTTCCAGAACAATTTGCAAAATTTCCGGAAAAGCCATTTATGCGAGAAGGTAGAGAAAAGGAAAAAGGCAAGGAAATTCGTTTAAAAAAAACTAAAGAACAGAAGCGCTTGGTGAATCGCAAAGAGAGTGCTGAACAAACACAGGGTAAGAATTCTTCATTGGAAAACAAAAGGCATGTGAAGGCAAAAATAGCAGCAAAGCGTGCAAAATCTTTTCGTTTTCGCAAGTCAGTGAAGAGAGCAGCGTGAATAAACTATGCCTTAGGAATATTTTTCTTTTTGGTTGCTTCTTAGTTTGAATTCAAGCAAGAGAACAATATTTTCGCTAAAAATACTATACCATATTGATACAACTGTATTAGACTTTTCTTGAGAGCAAGTTGTTGATTTCTTTGATGCTCAAGACAGCTTATTCTACTTAGAGCCATTCTGTCTTGTAAAGAAAAAGTGTTATAGCTCTGGGAGTTTTGAGGAAAAGGGTTTTGTAAAAATGGCTCGCCTCCTCTCAAGGATATCAAAGGCAAATTTGTCTTGAGTCTGAAGTGATTGTGATGTGGCGCGAAAAAATCTGAGGATTTTTATTAGAAACAGAATGAAATAATTATTCTTTCTAAAGATTTTTTTAGATGTTAATATCATTTGCTAAAACTTTTACGCAAACTTCGCTCTGATCATTCAGAGTACTTTTCAGATATGGCTAGGAAATTAGATGTATCAGTTGGCATGTAAGAAAAAATCATAGGATTATACGATTCAGATGAGGATACTGCTTCTCTCCTAAGAAGAGAATCAGATGCTTGCCGCAACAGTTTTACGATCAAGCCTTCTTACCTGTTGAATCGCGAAGCTATTGACGCATGTTTGTTAGAGTTTTAGATACTTGTTCACAAGAAGATTTAGACGCATCCCTCATCTTAAAAATTTGAGTAAAAACAACGAATTACGTGCAATGAAAATTAAAATGGCTCCCCGGGCCGGATTCGAACCAGCGACCAACCGGTTAACAGCCGGTTGCTCTACCGCTGAGCTACCGGGGAACAGTGCCCAATTATTGCAACTGCAAGGGCTATAGCAAAGCAATACTGATTTGCAAAGAGTAAAATTGCTTTTTTTTAAAAAATATTAGAAATTATATAAAAAGAAGAAAAAAGAGTAGAGAATATTTCTACACCTTGACGGATGCGTTGCCTTCCCTTATTTGACACTTCTACGTTTGTTGATGAGGCCTCGTGGCGGAATGGTTACGCAGAGGACTGCAAATCCTTGTATCCCGGTTCGATCCCGGGCGAGGCCTCCAGTTTATTTAAGTCAAAGTGATTTTGAGGGGATGATACGTGCGAGTTTTTCTTCCTTAGTGAAAAGGCTTTACCATAAAAAAGAGTACGGTTAGAATCTAATTGTTGACTGTAGCTTACTTTTTTGTAACACCTCAGTGAAAGATTTTAAATCCTCATTATTGTCGTTTTTTTATGGTTCTTTATGCGTAGGAGAAAAGGTTTATTATGGTTGCAGATTTTGCAGATCTTCGCCGCAAAATGGTTGACAATCAAATTCGTACAGTAGATGTAACGGATTTATCGGTTCTTGAAGCATTTTTAAAGGTATCGCGTGAAGATTTTGTACCAGAAGATATGAAAGCTTTGAGTTATCTTGATACCGATGTTATTGTATTTCCAGCCCAAAATGGGATGCCTGCGTGCTATTTGATGAGGCCTGCATCTTTAGCAAAATTACTACAGCTTGCGGCTGTGAAATCGTCGGATTTTGTTTTAGATGTGGGAGCGAATAGTGGTTATTGTGCTGCATTGCTTTCAAAACTTGCAGGATCTGTGGTTGCATTGGAAGGTAATAAAGCTCTTTCGGAACGAGCAGCTAAGATTTTAGAGCATCATCAATGTGATAATGTAGTTGTAATCCATGGGGCATTGGAGCAAGGATATGCAATCAAGGGGCTTTATGATGTGATTTTCATAGAGGGTGCTGTTGACTTTATTCCAGAGGCTCTCTTTGATCAAATGAAAGACGGAGGACGTCTTGTTGTAGTTGAAGGACACGGTAATGCTGGTATTGCACGGATTTATGTAAAAGAAGATGGGATTATTTCAGCTCGTCGTGCTTTTAATCTTGCTGTAAAAAGCCTTCCTAATTTTTTAAAAGCACCAGACTTTGTATTTTAGCATTTATTTTTCTTATGAATAGAATATAGTTGTGCAGTGAATTTGGGGGTTATAGGTTGTGTGTATTGTATTCAAAAACAAAAAACTTCAGGTATGTTTGTTGCTGGCGTTGAATATTTTTGTATTGAAGTCAGTGTATGCTGAGACATTGATGGATGCTTTTGCTAAAGCTTATACACACAATTATAAGTTGAATAGTGAACGTGCAGCTGTACGTATTTCAAGTGATGATGTAGTTATTGTCCGTTCGGGATTCTTGCCGCAAATTGAAGGGATTGGAAGTTATGGTTGGAGTAAGCCTATGGCAGGCTCTCAGAGTACTGCTGGATCTATAGGAGTAAGATTGAGTCAAAGGTTATTTGACGGTTTTATCACGCAAAATATGTTTTTATCTGCTCAGATTAAGTTACAAGCGCAGCGTGAATATCTTCGTAATGCTGAACAAAATATGTTTCTGGATACTGTTACAGCGTATGCTAATGTCTATCAAGCGCGTCGTATTGCCGATCTGCGTAGAGAAAATTTGGCTGCTCTTGAAGAGCAAGTTCGTTCAAATAAAGCAAGAATCGATGTAGGAGAGGGAGCACGTGTTGATCTTGCTCAGGCTCAAGCTGCACGTTCTGTGGCTGTTTCAGAACTTAGTTTAGCGCGTGCTGAGGTAAAGTCAGCAGAGGCAATTTATCGACAAGTTATTGGTTCTGATCCTGAAAAATTAAGACCTCCAATGACGGCAAAAAATTTACCAGTCAATCTTGATGTGGCTTATCAAATTAGTGTTGCTACGCATCCAGTAATTCTTTATGCAAAATATTTAGTTGATGCCAGCTCTTATAATGTAAAAGCAAAGGAAGGGGCTTTGTTGCCTAAAATTGATTTTTCTGCAACAGCTTCCTACAATAAGATTTATAGCGATCATGATGCAGATGGAGTTTCTAAATCCGTAGGACTGTCTGTTAGTGTTCCAATTTTTGAAGGTGGGCGTACATCTGCGCAGATTCGTCAGTCTAAAGAGCAGCTTGGGCAAGCGCGTCTTCAGCTTGATTTGGCATATAGTAATATAAGACAAGCTCTTACTTCTGCTTGGTTTCAGTTGGAAGGTGCGCGCGCGTCTGTTGTTGCTTATCGTGAAAGTGTACGTGCTGCTGAAATAGCCCTTAAAGGTCGCCTCCAAGAAAACCGTGTAGGGGAAGCGACTACGTTGGATGTTTTAAATTCTCGAACTCAGTTGATTAATGCGCAAATTGCTCTTGCGACGGCAGAGCGTAATGCTATTATTGCAAGTTATGGTGTTCAATCTTCCATTGGTAAATTAACTGCAAGTTATTTGGGTGTGAAACCGATCCATTAAAACAGGTACAAGCATGATAATAACTCATGAATCTGTTCAAGAATTGTGCTTTAAAAGATCGTAAAATCAAGCGATGGGTATGTTGAAAAATAGAACAATGAGATTTTATTTGTTTCTTTAATGAAGAAAGTTGTGCGTAGCTCATTCTTTATAACAATCATATTTGAAAATGTCAGGTAGGTATGTTGATCTTGTGATTCTTTTTCTTACACTAAAGAGTGTGATTCTGTTTGTTGTTGCGTCTTTGAGAGGTTTTAAAGTATGGTACAGAGTTCAAGCGTGTTACGTGAGCCAAGTATGGATGAAATTTTGACATCTATTCGTGAAATAATTGAGGAAAATGCGGTTCAGTCTGAGCATTTTTCAAATGAAGACGCTGTTGTGAATGCTTCAGTAGACCGTTCGGCAGTACCATCGGAAGGTGTTTATGATACGGCCTTATCAGTTGATGATGCAATGAAAGCTTTGGCTGATCGTATTGGTCTTTCTTCTGAAAATCATGATTTTTCTTTAACACAAGAAAAAGAAAATACAGAAGCAGAAAATGCGGTTAGTACCGATATGCAAAAGATGAAACATTCTTCTGAAGAACAGCATTTTGTTCATAAAACAAAAGAACGTAATGATGAGATGTTTGTATCACGTCCAGAAAGTATAGCTGCAGGTCGTGTGGAGCTGTCTGCTCATTGTATTTCTTCTGCAGAAAAGATTGCAAAAGATGTTTTACGTCCGGCTATAGCAGAGTGGTTGCAAAGTAAATTGCCTATTTTGCTTGAAGATATTCTGCGTGAAGAGATCGTTAAAGCAATTAAAAAATAGTTCTAACAGATTGTTTTATCGTTTTTTATGAGAATTTCATTTACATTTTGCAAGCCCATTGTGGAAAATGGGATTGCGGTGTCTATGGCCAGTTTTTAAGATTATAGGTTGCGTTTTTCAGTGGTGTTATGGGTGAGTAGAAAATGTTAGAGAAGAACTATGATGCTGCTTCCATAGAGCGACGGGTTGCAAAAAGGTGGGAGGAACGTGAGGCTTTTAAAGCAGGAATGGGTTCCGAAAGTGGTGCAGAATCTTTTTGTGTTATGCTTCCACCACCAAATGTTACAGGCTCATTGCATATGGGGCATGCACTTAATACAACAATTCAGGATATTGTAGTTCGATTTCAGCGGATGCGTGGTAAGAATGTATTGTGGCAACCTGGTATGGATCATGCAGGGATTGCTACCCAAATGGTTGTAGAGCGACAACTTGCAGAGCGCAAAGAGCCAACGCGTCAAGAAATGGGTAGAGAAAAGTTTGTTGAGCGTATTTGGGAATGGCGTCATGAAGCTGGAGGCGTTATTGCGAATCAGTTACGCCGCCTTGGCGTTTCGTGTGATTGGTCGCGTGAGCGGTTTACAATGGATGAAGGTTTGTCTCAGGCTGTTCGTGAAGTTTTTGTTACGCTTTATAAGCAAGGGTTGATATATAGGGATAAGCGTCTGGTTAATTGGGATCCTAAATTGTTAACCGCTATTTCAGATCTTGAAGTTGAACAAAAAGAAGTTAAAGGGCATTTGTGGCATTTTAGGTATCCACTTGAAGGTAAAGTGTTTGATCCCTTTGATGCTACGACTTTTATAACAGTCGCAACAACACGGCCAGAAACAATGCTTGGTGATACCGGAATTGCGGTTAATCCCGAAGATGATCGTTATAAAAGTCTTATAGGTCAAAATGCTCTTTTACCTCTTATTGGCCGTAAATTATTGATTGTTGGTGATGCTTATGCTGATCCTGAGGAGGGAAGTGGTGCTGTAAAAATTACACCAGCACATGACTTTAATGATTTTGAAGTGGGGCAGCGCAATAATCTACATTTGATTAATATTTTTACGCAAAAAGCTGAGATTTTTCTGCATGGAAATGATGCATTTTTTGATGGTCTGGTCTTGTCGGATGAATTACAAATATTGGTAGATCATTTAGATAAAGCTGATCGTTTTGTTGCACGTGATCGGATTGTTTCTTTGATGGAAGAGGGGGGATATTTAGCAGCTGTGGATGATCATCCACACATTGTTCCTCATGGGGATCGCAGTGGAGTAGCTATTGAACCATTCTTAACAGATCAATGGTATGTTCGTGCTGTAGAATTAGCAAAGCCAGCGATAGAGGCTGTTCAGCAAGGAAAAACGCAATTTATTCCAGAGAATTGGAAAAAAACCTATTTTAATTGGATGCAAAATATTCAACCTTGGTGTATTTCACGCCAATTATGGTGGGGGCACCAGATACCAGCTTGGTATGGACCTGACGGTACGGTTTTTGTTGAAAGAAATGAGGAAGAGGCTTTTGCAGCAGCTTTTTCTCATTATGGTGAAATGGTTCAATTAATTCGTGATCAGGATGTTTTAGATACTTGGTTTTCTTCAGCTCTTTGGCCTTTTTCAACGCTAGGTTGGCCCAATAAAACAACAGAATTAGCTACTTTTTATCCGACATCGCTATCGGTTACAGGATTTGATATTATTTTCTTCTGGGTTGCACGTATGATGATGATGGGGCTTCACTTTATGGGTGAGGTTCCTTTCCCGACGGTTTATGTGCACGCTCTCGTCCGAGATCAGAAGGGTGCGAAGATGTCAAAGTCGAAGGGGAATATTATTGATCCTTTGGAACTTGTTGATCAGTATAGTGCAGATTCGCTCCGTTTTACTTTGGCCATTATGGCGGCACAGGGACGGGATGTAAAACTTGATCCCTCTCGTATTGCAGGCTATCGTAACTTTGCTACAAAATTGTGGAATGCTACCCGTTTTGCGCAGATGAATGGTGTTAGACATGATCCAGATTTTAAACCAGAAAAAGCAAAGATTGCGCTTAATCGTTGGATTTTAACAGAGTTATCTAAGACTGTTACAGCAGTAACAATTGGTATTGAGAACTATAAGTTTAATGAGTCTGCAGCTGTGCTTTATCGTTTTATTTGGAATACACTCTGTGATTGGTATCTGGAACTTCTCAAACCTGTATTTCAAGGTTCAAATGAAGATGCTAAAAGTGAAGCACAAGCATGTACAGCTTGGGTTTTAGATGAAGTTTATAAACTTCTCCATCCTTTTATGCCTCATATAACAGAGGAGTTATGGTCTCTTACAGAATCTCCAGTTATGAAGCGTGCAGATATGTTGGCACTGATACAATGGCCAGAGGTAACATTTGCAGATGAAGAAGCTGCTTCTGATATTAATTGGCTTATTGATATTGTTAGTGAAATTAGGTCTGTGCGTTTTGAAATGAATATTCCAGCGGGAACTCTGGCACCTCTTGTTATTGTTGAGGGAGGGAAAGTAACGCGAGAGCGTGTGCAACGTTATGATGTTCTTCTTAAAAAGTTAGCACGTATTGAAACAATTGATTTCTCTGATAAGGTTCCAGCTATATCGGCACAAATGATTTTAGGAGAGGATATTTTTTGTTTGCCTTTAGGACAGCTGATTGATTTGAAAGCTGAGCGTGCTCGTTTGATGAAAGACATTAGTAAAGTTGAGCAAGATATTGAAAAAATATTGGTTAAATTAAGTAATCCCAAATTTATAGAAAATGCAAAATCAGAAATTGTCGAAGTTGAACGTAGTAGGCTTGTAGAGTTGCGTACTGCAAAGGAAAAAATAGCCGTTGCTTTAGAGCGGTTGATATAGTTATGATTTTTTCTCGCGTTTCTTATAAATAACCTCACACTATTGGAAATTTGCTTTAAAAGGGCGTTTTTCTGCTTGCTTTCTTTATTTTCATCCACAAACGGTATAATGAGATATCAATTGATATTGTCGTTGTTTTTACGGTTATGAAGTCAAGATATCGTCATCATATTTATGTACTTTTCATATTTTTGTTATTTTTATATTTAACAGTTTCTTCACTATATCTTTTATCCACGTTAAGAATATCTTCAAGCTATACATAAATTTTTCTTTTTATCTGTCATTGGTGCATTTTATTGCTTTATAAATCAGAGTAATTAAATAATCACATTACTACAGTAATAAGAGATTTAATTGCAAAATGATTATTTATCTTAAAAAGTATTGTACAGAAAAGAGAAATATTACTTTAGTTTGACATTTTAGATAGTTTTTATTTATTAGCCTTTTTTGTTAGAATAATGCTATGTAAAATGTCGTGTTTATCTTAAAGAAGAAATTTTGTATGTGTATAAAAATTTTTGGTAGATCTAACAATTAAAAATGTGATGGGGGGAGAAACTCTAAATGATAAATAAATTGAAAGTGTGGAAAAAAGCCATAATGATTATTGCTTTTGGGGGAGCTCTTTCTATCGTTTATGGAAGAGGTGTCAATAGTGCGCATAAAACTCTCGATAATTCATTTTATTTTTTGAAGCGTGGTATGTTAGCCTATAAAAATGGACAAATAAATCAAGCTATTTCAGCGTTACGTTGTGCAGCCAATATGGGGCATATTGGTGCCAATTGGAAACTTGGCCATATTTATGCAGAGGGTGATGGTGTTCCTGAAGATAATTATAAGGCATATCATTTCTTCGCATATATCGTTGAAAAAGGCGCTGTTATTGGTTCAGAAAATGAAAGCTATATTTCTGATGCATTGGTTGAACTTGCGGGTTATATAAAAAAGGGTATTCCTCACACCCCTATAAAATCTAATCCTTCTTATGCTGCTCGTCTCTATATGCAAGCTGCTATGAATTACGGCAATCCTAAAGCTCAGTACTACTTGGGAGAAATGTTTTTAAAAGGAGAAGGAAGAAAAAAGAATCTTGTACAGGCTGCGCGATGGTTTCAGCTTTCAGCGAAGAAAGGTAATCCTTCTGCTCAAGCAATGCTTGGAAATATGCTGTTTCAAGCAGGAAAAACAGTTCGTGGTGTAGCGATGTTAACTGCTGCCTATGAAAAAGCTAATGAAAAAGATCGAGATTGGATTCGTCTTCTACAAGAGCGCGCTTTTGCTATTTGTGACGAATCTGAAAGACGCAGTGCAATGTCACTGGTTATAGATATTCTAAAAAACAATAGTTTTTAAATATTTTAATTACAATGCCTCTTCGTCTCCTAATATTAAAGTTTGGGTTTTTATGTGTAATTCCGTAACAAAAATAGCTCTTTTGATTATCGTGCAATGATCAATGGTTGAGAATTTTAGACAAAAATTCTTGTGCACGCGGTGTTCTTGCTTGTGGGGAAGAAAAAAACTCTTTTGATGAACAATCTTCAAGAATTTTTCCTTGATCCATAAAAATAACACGTTCCGATACTTTTTGGGCAAATCCCATTTCATGGGTTACACACATCATCGTCATGCCTTCTTCCGCTAAGCCAATCATGACATCTAACACTTCTCCTACCATTTCAGGATCTAGAGCGGATGTAGGTTCATCAAAAAGCATAACCAGTGGATCCATGGTTAAGGCACGCGCAATAGCAACCCGTTGTTGTTGCCCTCCAGAAAGTTGACCGGGGTATTTATGTCTATGCTCAATGAGTCCAACACGTTCAAGATATAATAAACCGCGTTCAAGCGCTTCTTTTTTGCTGCGTTTTAGAACTTTGATTTGTGCAATTGTTAAATTTTCTGCAACAGATAAATGTGGAAAAAGTTCGAAGTGTTGAAATACCATTCCTACATGGCTACGCAACTTAGACAGATTTGTCTTTTTTGAATGAACAGGGACTCCATCAATCCAAATTTCACCTTTTTGGAAAGGAACTAAAGCATTAATAGTTTTAATTAGTGTTGATTTACCAGAGCCTGACGGTCCGCAAACGACAACAACTTCTCCTTTGTTGATGCTGGTTGTACAGTTTTTAAGAATATTAATTTCGCCATACCAGTTGGAAACATTTTTTATTTCGATCATATGAGTAGACATTTTTTTTCCTGTTAGCGAATAATGGATATCTTTTTCTGTAGATACAAAACTATCTGCGATAGTGTAAAACAGATAACAAAATAAGAAATAGCTGCCAAGACATAAGCTTCTTGCTTCACACCAAAATTATTAGCAACAATATCAAAACCATTCAAAAGGCTATTGCCACTAATTGCGTAAACAAGAGTTGTATCTTGAAAAAGAATAATGACCTGCGTCAAAAAGACTGGCAGCATATCTCTAATGGCTTGAGGAAGAACGACAATATACATGTTTTGCCAATATGTCATTCCAAGAGCTTGTCCTGCGTGTTTTTGTCCTTGCGAGACTGAAATTATGCCTGCACGCATAATTTCGGCAAAATAAGCAGTTTCAAATGCAGTAAAGGTAATAAGTGCTGATTTATTTGCGCCAATTGATGTTCCAGTCAGGAAAGGCAAAAGCACAAAAAACCATAAGATAACCATAACAAGAGGTATCGAACGCATGGCTGTTATATAAATTATTGCAAGCCAAGAGAGCAGTTTAATGGAGGAAAGCCGCATCATTGCCAAGAGTGTGCCGAAGATAAGGCCAAATACTGTTGCAAAAAGAGTAAGAAAAATACTAAAAAGCAATCCTGAAAGAATATAAGAACAGAACACTTCAAAAGTAAAAAATGAAAAATCGAAGTTTGAAAAATTGAAAGGAAAAGAAAATCCAAACTGGGAGGTTATGAAATCTATCATATTTATTGCTCTGCGGTTTGAAAATTAGGAATTTTGAGCATTTGCTCAATGATTGTCATAATGATGAATATGAATAAGGAGATCAAAATATAAAGAATTGTGACAATGAGATAGTTTTCATAAACATGGCTTACTTCTTCGATCGTTTGATATTGAAATTGCATCAGTTCATTTATTGAAACAGCGAATGCTATAGAAGAGTTTTTTACAATACCCATTGCTTCTGAAGTAAGTGGAGGCATGATTGTACGTATAGCACGCGGTAATATGATATAGCGATAAATTTGATAGGTGCTAAACCCCATTGCCATTCCCGCATAACGTTGTCCAGAAGGGATAGATTCAATACCTGAGCGTACTTGTTCTGCGATGCGCGCAGACGTAAAAAATCCCAAGGCACATGTTATTAAAAGAATAGGTGAAAATTTTATCGCTGGTGGATAAATTTTAGGTACAACAAAATACCATAAAAATACCTGCACAAGGAGAGGGATATTACGCATAATCTCCACCCAGATAGCGCCGATAGCACGCAATATACGATTTATTATGGAAGTATTCGGTAAAGTGCGCATTGTTCCTATTATAACACCAAAAAATATGGCTAAAATCAGTGAGGTGATGGATAGGAAAATTGTGTTTTTTAAGCCATCAAGCAGTGTATCTAAGTAGGTATGGCTTATGCCAGGGGTTCCAAGACATCCTGCTACTAGTGTTTGGGTAAGGTCATCTGTACAGAGGAAAGAAAAGTCCATTAATTGCTATTTCCTAAATTTAGTCATTTCGAACAAGGCAATAAATCCAGCCCTATTTACATAGGGTGAATTTAATGAACTAAAATTAACCACACTCAATTTTCAAAGAATGTGGTTATTTTTTTGATTCTACAAATTACTGTCTGTGTATTTTTCCCGAGGTCTATTATTTGGGTGCTCCCAAGCATATTTCGTGGATTTGGACAAAGGAAGATTGACAATAGTATTTGCAGGTGGGGTTGGTTTCATAAACCACTTATCATAAAGTTTTTCAAGTGATTCGTCCTTAATTTGACGCACAATGCTTTCGTTGATTGCTTGTTCGAGGTTTTTGTCATTTAATCGGAGCATACAGGCGATGGGTTCAACTGAAAGTACAGTATCAAGAATAATATAATCCGATGGATTTTTTGATTTAGCAATATGGCCAGCAAGAATTGAGGCATCCATAACAAATGCGTCTGCACGGCCAGATTCTAGTAATAAGAAGCTGTCTCCATGATCCTTTCCCTTCAAGACCTTAAAGGCAATATTTTTTGCACGTTTATTTTTACGAATAAGCTGAACAGAAGTTGTACCGGTGGTTGTTGCGACTGTTTTTCCGTTTAGATCGTCAAGAGATTTAATGTTAGAATTTTTCTTTACAGCAATACGTACTTCCTCAACGTAGGTAGTATAAGCAAACGCTGCTTCTTTACTGCGGGAAACATCATTTGTTGTTGAGCCACATTCAAAGTCGTAAGTTTTGTTTTTCAGTAGAGGGATTCTGTTTTGTGATGTGATGGGGAGATAATGGATTTTAATTGGTTTACCAATTTTTTTTGCAATGTCGGCAATGATATGCTCTGCCATTTCTGTGTGAAATCCTGCATATTTGCCATCTCCAAGGGCATAGGCTAGACCCGATGATTCACGAACGCCTAGAGTGATCTCTCCTGTTTTTTTAATTTTTTCAAGTGTATCACTTCCAGCATAGGCAACACTTGTTAGCCCAATAGTGGTTGCTGTAATAAGCATTAACAGTAATTTTTTCATCATTTCCTCCATTGTATTTTATTATGATTTCTCACTTTTAGGTTTGTTGTTTACTTTATATTGTTGTGTGCTGTGTAACATAACTTTATTATTTTAGGGGAGATATTTTTTTTGTTATCCCAGCGAAACGGATTCCGTGTCTTTTAGGCAACAATTAAGGTTGATCCAAACTGGTGTATGATCTGAAGGTTTTTGATATCCTCTTACTTCTGTTTGGCTATAAGCACAGATAAGCTGATCAACAGCTTCTGGTGATAGCAGTAAGTGATCAATGCGAATCCCATTATTTTTTGGCCATGCACCAGCTTGAAAATTCCAAAAGCTATATGGGGGTGGATCTATTACGTTTCGGATCGCATCGTAAAAACCTAAATGCATAATACGCTGGAATGCTTCTCTTGTTTGTGGAAGGAATAAAGCATCATTCCGCCATTCTTGAGGATTTTTTGCATCTAATAGAGTAGGGATGACGTTATAATCACCTGCTAAGACAAGGGGTTCTTCATACGCAAGTAATGATTTTGCATGGATGTACAACCGATTCATCCATTCCATTTTATAGAGATATTTTTCACTATTGGCAGGATTTCCATTCGGGAGATAGAGGGATACAATACGAATAACGCCTTTGTTTGTTGAATAAACAGCTTCTATGTAACGAGCTTGTTCATCATTGTTATTTCCTGGTAATCGACGTATAACTTCATCGGGTGTTTTTTTAGAGAGAATCGCAACGCCATTAAAACTTTTTTGTCCGTGTGTTTCTACATGATAACCTAGTCCTTCGATTATATCGCGGGGAAAATTCTCATCAGTGCTTTTAATTTCTTGTAGACAAACTACATCAGGCTGATTTTGTTGTAGCCATTTGTGTAATGTTTCATGCCGTGCTTTTATTCCGGCAATATTCCACGTTACTATTTTCATGAGGTCTATCTTACTTAAAGTATTACGTATGCAATTCGTTCAATCTTTAAATTACAGTGTTGAGGTGTTTTATAAATGGAAATACTCCCGGTATTGCAGTTCTTTTCACTATATTAGGGGATATTACTACGGTAGTTTGATTTATCAAGAAGTTCTATGAATGCTAAATATAAAAATTTTCAAAGTAAATTTCTTTTCATTTTTACAAAATTTCTGTTGTTTAGTTCTTGACGAATGTATGTGTTCTCGTTATTAGATGCTATCACAACCGATGAAAAGAGATGTGTGTTTTGGGTATTTTCCAAAATTCATCCAAACAGGGGTTGTTTTAAAGATTAAAAGCAAGTGCCAGTGCAAGAGGCTGTTGCCTTCTCTGCTTGTTATCGGGTAAGCTGTTTGTGACAGTCGTGCCCGATTTTGTGTGTTAGCTTAATGTTATTTCGAGTGATATCGGAAGAGATAAAACAGAAAACACCCAAGTGGGTGAGACAAACGTAGATCAAAAAGAGGAAGGTTGCATGCCTACCGTAAATCAGTTGATTCGTAAGCCGCGTGTAGTGCCGGTTAAACGTAATAAGGTTCCTGCTCTTCAGGCAAACCCGCAGAAGCGTGGTGTTTGTACACGTGTTTATACAACAACGCCAAAGAAACCTAATTCTGCTCTTCGTAAAGTTGCTAAGGTTCGTTTGACAAATGGATTTGAGGTAATTGGTTATATTCCCGGGGAGGGACATAATTTGCAGGAGCACTCAGTTGTGATGATTCGTGGTGGTCGTGTGAAAGATTTGCCAGGGGTTCGTTATCACATTATCCGTGGATTGCTTGATACGCAGGGTGTCAAGAATCGTAAGCAGCGTCGTTCAAAGTATGGCGCGAAGCGTCCAAAGTAATTCTGAAACAATATTGAGAGACAGAGCCAATGTCCCGTCGCCGTAGAGCAGAAAAGCGTGAAATTAACCCAGATCCAAAATTTAATGATTTGGTGATTACGAAATTTATGAATGCCATTATGTTTGATGGTAAAAAATCCGTTGCTGAGCGTATTGTTTATGGTGCGCTTGATGTCGTAAAGAGCAAGGTAAAGTCTGATCCTGTAGCTTTGTTTCATCAGGCGTTGGAGAATGTTGCTCCTCATATCGAGGTGCGTTCGCGTCGTGTTGGTGGTGCTACCTATCAGGTTCCAATCGATGTTCGTCCTGATCGTCGCCAGGCTCTTGCTATTCGTTGGTTGATTGCTGCTGCACGTGGGCGTAGCGAAACGACAATGATTGATCGTCTTTCTGGTGAATTGGTGGATGCCGCGCATAATCGTGGTTCTGCAGTTAAAAAGCGTGAAGATGTGCATCGTATGGCTGAGGCAAACCGTGCGTTTTCTCACTATCGCTGGTAGCTCTGTTTAAAACTTAAGGCAAGTACAATGGCTCGCGAATATAAAATTGAAGATTATCGTAATTTTGGGATTATGGCGCATATTGATGCTGGTAAGACCACTATGACTGAGCGTATTTTGTTCTATACTGGTAAAAATCATAAAATCGGTGAAACCCATGATGGCGCTTCTACGATGGACTGGATGGAGCAAGAGCAAGAGCGTGGTATTACAATTACGTCTGCTGCGACGACAACTTTTTGGGAAGGTCGTGATGGTCGGAAACGGCGTTTTAATATCATTGATACGCCAGGTCACGTTGATTTTACGATTGAAGTTGAGCGTTCTTTGCGTGTTCTTGATGGAGCTATAGCGTTGCTGGATGCAAATGCTGGTGTTGAGCCTCAGACAGAAACTGTTTGGCGGCAGGCTGAAAAATATCATGTGCCGCGCATGGTTTTTGTGAATAAAATGGATAAAATAGGTGCTGATTTCTATCGTAGTGTAGAAATGGTTGGTTCGCGATTGGGGGCTAAGGCACTTGTTTTGCAGTTGCCAATTGGTGCTGAAAATGAGTTTGAAGGTGTTGTTGATCTTGTTGAAATGAAGGCGTTAAGGTGGGATGGTTCTATTGGTGCTGTGGCGACTGTAGGTGAAATTCCCTCTGAATTGCAGGAAAAGGCAGAGAAATATCGCGAAAAGTTGGTTGAATTGGCTGTTGAAGTTGATGAAGTTGCAATGGAGGCTTATTTAGAAGGTGTTATGCCGACAAATGAGCAGCTTGTGGCTCTTATCCGTAAAGGAACCGTAGAGGTTCAGTTCCATCCAGTTTTTTGTGGTACAGCCTTTAAAAATAAGGGAATTCAGCCGCTTTTGGATGCTATTGTTTCTTACCTTCCTTCGCCGGTTGATGTTCCTGCAATTAGCGGTATTGATGTAAAGACGGAGCGGGAAACGGTGCGTGAGTCTTCAGATGATGCTCCGCTTTCTATGCTTGCTTTTAAGATTATGAATGATCCATTTGTTGGATCTTTGACTTTTTGTCGTATTTACTCTGGTAAGGTGCAGAAAGGTATTTCTCTTGAAAATACTGTGAAGGGGAAAAGGGAGCGTTTAGGGCGTATGCTTCAAATGCATTCGAATTCTCGTGAAGATATCGAGGAAGCTTTCGCTGGTGATATTGTTGCTCTTGCAGGGCTTAAGGAGACGACAACAGGTGATACACTTTGTGATCCCTTGAAGCCTGTTATTTTGGAGCGAATGGAGTTTCCTGAGCCTGTTATTGAGATTGCTATTGAGCCGAAAACGAAAGCTGATCAAGAAAAAATGGGTGTTGCTCTTAGTCGTTTGGCAGCAGAAGATCCTTCCTTTCGTGTTAAATCGGATGAAGAGTCTGGTCAGACCATTATAGCGGGGATGGGAGAGCTTCATCTTGATATTATTGTTGATCGTATGCGTCGTGAGTTTAAGGTTGAGGCTAATATCGGACAGCCTCAGGTTGCTTATCGTGAGTCTATTACAAAAGCTGCGGAAATTGATTACACGCATAAAAAGCAATCTGGTGGTGCGGGACAGTTTGCTCGTGTGAAAATTATTTTTGAACCTCATGATGGAGATGACTTTATCTTTGAATCAAAGGTCGTTGGTGGAGCTGTTCCAAAAGAATATATTCCTGGAGTTCAAAAGGGTATTGAGAGCGTTATGGGTTCAGGCCCTCTTGCAGGTTTCCCTATGCTTGGTGTAAAAGCGACTTTGATTGACGGTGGTTATCACGATGTTGATTCTTCCGTTTTGGCTTTTGAAATTGCTGCTCGTGCAGCTTTTCGAGATGGTGCAAAAAAAGCAGGTGCGCAGCTTCTTGAGCCTATTATGAAGGTGGAAGTTGTGACGCCAGAAGATTATGTTGGTGATGTTATTGGCGATTTAAATTCTCGTCGAGGTCAAATTTCAGGAACTGAAGCGCGTGGTATCGCTACGGTTGTAAATGCGATGGTTCCTTTGGCGAATATGTTTGGTTATGTGAATACTCTTCGCTCGATGAGCCAAGGGCGTGCTCAGTATACAATGCAGTTTGATCATTACGAACCTGTTCCTTCGGCTGTTGCTTTGGAGATTCAGAAGAAATATGCGTGATTTAAGGTTACGTGATTAATTTTTAACTTGGTCCTTTGTTTGGACAGAAAATGGAGAGCTCAAATGGCAAAGAGCAAATTTGAACGTACGAAGCCGCATGTTAATATCGGTACGATTGGTCACGTTGACCATGGGAAGACCTCATTGACGGCAGCTATTACGAAATATTTTGGTGAATTTAAAGCGTATGACCAAATTGATGCAGCCCCAGAGGAGCGTGCACGCGGAATTACTATTTCTACAGCGCATGTTGAGTATGAGACAGAGAAGCGTCACTATGCGCATGTTGATTGTCCTGGTCACGCAGATTATGTTAAGAACATGATCACAGGGGCAGCGCAGATGGATGGTGCGATTTTGGTAGTTTCCGCGGCTGACGGTCCAATGCCTCAGACGCGTGAGCATATTCTCCTTGCGCGCCAAGTTGGTGTTCCGGCGATAGTTGTTTTTCTTAATAAAGTTGATCAGGTTGATGATTCTGACATTTTGGAACTTGTTGAAGAAGAGGTTCGTGATCTTTTGTTGCAATATGATTTCCCAGGTTCTGAAATTCCGATTGTTAAGGGTTCAGCGTTAGCTGCGCTTGAAGATAAAGATAAAAGTATTGGTGAAGATGCTGTTCGTCTTTTAATGAGTGAAGTTGATAATTATATACCAACTCCTGATCGTCCAATTGATCAACCTTTTTTGATGCCGATAGAAGATGTTTTTTCGATTTCGGGTCGTGGTACAGTTGTTACCGGTCGTGTTGAGCGTGGTGTGATTAAAGTTGGTGAAGAAATAGAGATTATAGGTATTCGTCCTACTTCTAAGACAACAGTTACAGGCGTTGAAATGTTCCGTAAGCTTTTAGATCAAGGTCAGGCTGGGGATAATATTGGAGCACTGCTTCGTGGAGTTGATAGAGAAGGGATTGAGCGTGGTCAAGTTTTGGCAAAGCCTGGTTCTGTTACACCTCATACAAAATTTAGAGCAGAGGCTTACATACTCACGAAAGATGAAGGAGGTCGCCATACTCCATTTTTTACGAATTATCGACCTCAATTTTATTTCCGTACGACAGATGTGACAGGGATTGTTACTCTTCCTGAAGGAACAGAGATGGTTATGCCAGGTGACAATGTTGCTATGGATGTTTCTTTGATTGTTCCAATTGCAATGGAAGAAAAACTTCGTTTTGCTATTCGTGAAGGTGGTCGTACTGTTGGGGCAGGTATCGTTTCTAAGATTATTGAGTAGCCAGAGTAATTGTTGAAAAACGTCTTTGTTGTAAAGGTGTTTTGCGTGACAGGGAATAAAGAGCATGAACAGTCAAAATATCCGCATTCGGTTGAAAGCGTTTGATCACAGGATTCTTGATGCGTCGACGCGTGAGATTGTGTCAACTGCTAAGCGTACGGGTGCCAATGTCCGTGGTCCTATTCCGCTTCCAACGCGGATTGAGAAGTTTACAGTCAATCGTGGACCACACATCGATAAGAAGAGCCGTGAGCAGTTTGAAATGCGTACACATAAACGTCTTCTTGATATCGTTGACCCAACGCCACAAACAGTAGATGCGCTGATGAAGCTTGATCTTTCTGCTGGCGTGGATGTTGAAATTAAGCTCTGAGGTTTGAGGATAGAAGGAACAGACCCGATGCGTTCAGGTGTAATAGCACAGAAGTTGGGCATGACCCGTATTTATAATGATGCTGGTGAACATGTGCCAGTGACAGTACTTCGTTTGGAGAATTGTCAAGTCATTGCTCAGCGTACAGTTGAAAAGAATGGTTATACTGCTGTTCAGTTAGGTGTAGGCTTTGCTAAGGTTAAAAATACCTCTCAAGCTCTTCGTGGGCATTTTGCTAAAGCTTCTGTTGAGCCAAAAGCTAAGATAGCGGAATTTCGTGTGAGCCCCGATAATCTTCTTGATGTTGGTACAGAAATTACAGCGGAGCATTTTGTTCCGGGGCAAAGGGTTGATGTGACGGGTACGAGTATAGGTAAAGGTTTTGCTGGTGTTATGAAACGGCATAATTTTGGTGGACATCGTGCTTCACATGGTAATTCAATTACGCATCGTGCTCATGGTTCGACAGGGCAATGTCAAGATCCTGGTAAAGTGTTTAAAGGCAAGAAGATGGCTGGCCATATGGGACAAGTGCGCGTGACGACACAAAATATTGAAGTTGTTTCTACGGATGTTGAACGTGGCTTAATTTTAGTGCGTGGTGCGGTTTCTGGTGCTAAAGGTGCTTGGATTTTAGTGAAGGATGCTGTAAAGAAGCGTCTTCCTGATAATGTTCCTAAGCCTGCTGGTGTTCGTCTTGCAAAAGAAGAAACAGAAGTGGTTGCTCCGGTAACAAAAACCTCTGAAACTGAGGGAGCCGAATAATGGATCTTATAATTAAAACCCTTGATGGCAATGAGGCTGGTAAGTTAACAGTTTCTAGGGGGATTTTTGGTCTTGTTCCGCGTGAGGATATTTTGCAGCGTGTTGTTCTCTGGCAGCTTGCGCGTCGTCAACAAGGGACACATCAATCTCAAGGTCGATCTGATGTATCGCGAACCGGGGCTAAGATGTTTAAACAAAAAGGGACAGGACGTGCTCGACACTCATCTGCTCGTGCGCCGCAGTTTCGAGGTGGTGGTAAGGCTCATGGCCCAGTGGTACGTAGTCATGCTCATGATCTTCCTAAAAAAGTTCGTGCACTGGGATTATGTCTTGCTTTATCAGTAAAATTAAAAGCAAATGATTTAATTGTTATTGATGAGCTGAGTGTTAAGGATGCTAAAACTAAAACTCTTGTTTCTAGTTTTTCTAAACTTGGATTCAATAATGCTCTTTTTATTGATGGCAAAGAAATTGATGTTAATTTTTTTCGTGCAGCATCTAATATTCCTAATGTTGATATTTTGCCGATTCAAGGAATTAATGTTTATGATATTTTGCGTCGCAGTAAACTTGTTTTATCAAAAGCAGCTGTTGAGGCTCTTGAGGAGCGTTTTAAATGACAGACCTTCGCCATTATGATATAATTATTAGTCCGGTTATTACTGAAAAATCGACTATGATTTCTGAGTATAATCAAGTTGCTTTTAATGTTGCGCCGAAAGCGACAAAACCTGAGATTAAGGCTGCTGTTGAAGCGCTTTTTAGCGTTAAGGTTAAAGCAGTTAATACTATAGTCCGTAAGGGCAAGGTAAAACGTTTCAAAGGTATTGTTGCTCGGCAGAGTGATGTCAAAAAAGCGATCGTGACGCTGACTAAAGGTCAGTCTATTGATGTTTCGACAGGTCTTTAAGAGGTTCGGAGATAAAAATAATGGCACTTAAGCATTTTAATCCGACTACACCAGGGCAACGTCAGCTTGTTATTGTAGATCGTTCTGGTCTTTATAAGGGTAAGTCTGTAAAAACTCTGACAGAGGGGTTGTCATCGAAAGGTGGACGTAATAATCGTGGTCGTGTTACTGCTCGTTTTCAGGGTGGTGGGCATAAACGCAGTTATCGTTTTGTTGATTTTAAACGCCTTAAACGTGGTATGCTTGCGAAAGTTGAGCGTTTGGAGTATGATCCAAATCGTACTGCTTTTATTGCATTAATTCGCTATGAAGACGGGCAGTTGGCTTATATCCTTGCTCCACAGCGTCTTGATGTTGGTGATTCTGTTGTTGCTGGTTCAAATGTTGATGTTAAGCCAGGGAATGCGATGCCGCTTGGTAGTATGCCGGTGGGTACAATTATTCATAATGTTGAATTAAAACCTGGAAAGGGAGGTCAGATTGCGCGTTCAGCTGGTGCTTATGCACAGTTAGTTGGGCGCGATCAGGGTATGGCTATTCTTCGTCTTAGCTCTGGTGAACAGCGTTTAGTATCTAGTGGTTGTTTTGCAACTGTTGGTGCTGTTTCTAATCCTGATCATGGGAATATTAATGATGGTAAGGCGGGAAGATCGCGTTGGCGTGGTAAGCGTCCACATGTTCGTGGTGTTGCTATGAACCCGGTTGATCATCCACATGGCGGTGGTGAAGGTCGTACATCTGGGGGGCGTCATCCAGTGTCTCCTTGGGGTAAGCCTACGAAAGGTAAGCGTACGCGCTCAAATAAAGCCACTGATAAGTTTATTATGCGTACGCGTCATCAGCGCAAGAAATAAGAAAGGTAGTCTGAAGTGGTTCGTTCAGTTTGGAAAGGTCCGTTTGTTGACGGCTATCTTCTTGGAAAAGCAGAGAAGGTACGTGCAAGTGGACGTAATGAAGTTATTAAAATATGGAGTCGTCGCTCTACTATTTTACCACAATTTGTTGGTTTAACTTTTGGTGTTTACAACGGTAATAAGCATATTCCTGTTTCTGTTTCCGAAGAGATGGTTGGACATAAGTTTGGTGAGTTTGCTCCAACTCGGACTTATTATGGGCATGGTGCAGACAAGAAAGCGAAGAGGAAGTAGTAATGGGAAAAGCTAAGTTTCCGCGCCAGCTTAAAGATAATGAAGCGAAGGCTGTTGCTAGGACGATTCGTGTTAGTCCGCAGAAGCTTAATTTAGTTGCTGCAATGATTCGTGGTAAGAGAGTGAATGTGGCATTGGCTGATTTAACATTTTCACGTAAACGTATTGCTGGAACGGTGAAAAAAACACTTGAATCTGCAATCGCAAATGCAGAGAATAACCACGATCTTGATATTGATTCGCTTGTTGTTGCAGAGGCTTATGTTGGCAAGTCAATAGTAATGAAACGTTTTCATGTTCGTGGTCGTGGACGTGCTAGTCGGATTGAGCGTCCATTTTCACATCTTACTATTATTGTTCGTGAAGTTACCGAAAAAGTGGAGGCCGCGTAATGGGTCAGAAGATCAATCCAATAGGGCTTCGTCTTGGAGTTAATCGAACCTGGGATTCTCGTTGGTATGCTAATAGTGGTGAATATGGACGTCTTCTTCATGAGGATTTGAAGATTCGTTTATATGTGCTTGAGGAATTGAAGCAAGCTGCTATTTCTAAGGTTGTTATTGAACGGCCCCATAAGAAGTGTCGTGTGACGATTTATTCGGCACGTCCCGGTTTGATTATTGGTAAAAAGGGCGCTGATATTGAAAAGCTTCGTCGTAAGCTTTCGGAAATGACAAGTGCTGAGACTTCTTTGAATATTGTGGAAATTCGTAAGCCGGAAATTGACGCTACGATTATTGCACAGTCAATTGCTCAACAGTTAGAGCGCCGTGTTGCTTTTCGGCGAGCAATGAAACGTGCAGTTCAGTCGGCTATGCGTCTTGGGGCGGAAGGTATTCGTATCAACTGTTCTGGTCGTCTTGGTGGTGCTGAAATTGCTCGTATGGAGTGGTATCGTGAAGGTCGTGTTCCGCTTCATACCTTGCGTGCTGATGTAGATTACGGTACAGCAGAAGCAAAAACTGCTTATGGCATTTGTGGCGTGAAAGTTTGGGTTTTTAAGGGTGAGATTCTTGAACACGATCCAATGGCATCAGAGCGTCGCGCTACGGAAGTTGATCATTCTGGTTCTTCACCGAGTCGTCGCCGAGAAAATGCTTAGTTTTTATGATTGAGCTAAAATTTGGAGTAGAGAGCAATGTTGCAGCCAAAGCGGACAAGGTTCCGTAAACAGTTCAAAGGCCGTATTCACGGTGTTTCGAAAGGTGGTACTGATTTGAATTTCGGTGCATATGGTTTGAAGGCTGTTGAGCCGGAACGAATTACTGCACGCCAAATTGAAGCGGCACGTCGTGCGATTACGCGTTATATGAAGCGTTCTGGTCGTGTGTGGATTCGTATTTTTCCGGATCTTCCGGTTACATCTAAACCGACCGAAGTTCGTATGGGTAAAGGTAAGGGAAGTGTGGATTATTGGGCAGCTCGTGTTGCACCTGGGCGTGTTATGTTTGAGCTTGATGGTGTTTCTGAAGATGTTGCGCGTGAAGCTTTGCGGTTAGGTGCGGCAAAGTTACCTATTAAGACACGTTTCATCCAGCGTATTGCTGAATAAAGAGGTTAAGCGATGACAGCCACAAAATTACGGGCGCAAACGCTCGACCAAATAAAAGATGAGTTGGTTAAGTTAAAGAAAGAGCAGTTTAATTTGCGCTTTCAAAAAGCAACAGGCCAATTGGAAAAGACTGCACGTGTTAGGCAGATTCGTCGTGATATTGCGCGTGTTAAAACTTTTCTTCGTCAGAAGATAAATGAAAGTAAGGTTTAAGGAAATAAGAGATGCCTAAACGCGTTTTGCAGGGTGTTGTCGTCAGCGACAAGAGTGATAAGACTGTTGTTGTCAAAGTGGAGCGTCGTTATTCTCATCCACTTCTCAAAAAGACCGTCAGGCAGTCTAAAAAATATAAGGCGCATGATGAGAATAATCAATTCAAGATTGGGGATCAGGTTTCTATTCAGGAATCTAAGCCAATTTCGAGAGATAAACGTTGGATTGTTGTTAAAGACAGTGTAGCGTAGTTAGCTAGGTTTATTGTTTTTAAAATTTAATAATGGTTTTCCATTAATGAATTTGAAAACAATAGCTTCATCATTATTTGGCAGTAAAATCCGGATGTGTTAAAAGCATAATCGGATATCAGTGTTAAGAGAAGGTAGCCAGTTATGATTCAGATGCAAACGAACCTCGACGTTGCTGATAATTCTGGTGCGCGTCGTGTTATGTGCATCAAGGTGTTGGGGGGGTCAAAGCGGAAGTATGCTTCGGTCGGTGACATTATTGTTGTTTCCGTCAAGGATGCTATTCCTCGTGGACGTGTAAAAAAAGGTGATGTGATGAAAGCTGTGGTGGTTCGTACTGCTAAAGATATTCGTCGCGCGGATGGTAGTGTTATTCGTTTTGATAGCAATGCTGCTGTTTTAGTGGATAATAAAAAAGAGCCGATCGGTACGCGTATCTTTGGGCCAGTTCCGCGCGAACTTCGTGGTAGGAATCATATGAAGATCATCTCGCTTGCTCCTGAAGTGTTATAAGGAGTACGTATTATGAAAAAGATTCGAAAAGGTGATAAAGTAGTTGTTTTATCTGGTAAAGATAAAGGATGTAGTGGTGAAGTAATAAAAGTGAATCCGAAGGAAAATCGTGCTTTTGTGCGTGGTGTTAATATGATTAAACGTCATCAACGTCAGACGCAGAAGCAGGAAGCTGGGATTGTTTCTAAGGAAGCTTCAATTCATTTATCTAATTTGGCGATTGCTGATCCTAAAGATGGTAAACCTACGCGTGTTGGGTTTCGTGTGAATGCAGATGGTAATAAAGTTCGTTTTGCCAAGCGTTCGGGAGAGTTGATTAATGGCTGAGGAAAAACTAACACCACGTATGAAGATGCATTATTTTGAGGTGGTTCGTAAAACGCTTCAAGAGAAGTTTCATTATAAAAATGAGATGCAAATTCCACGGGTTGATAAGATTGTAATTAATATGGGGATTGGTGAGGCTACGGCTGATTCTAAAAAACCCTCTTTTGCAGCAGAAGATTTGGCATTGATAACGGGGCAAAAGGCCGTTGTGACTCGTGCGCGTAATTCGATTGCAACTTTTAAAGTTCGTGAAGGAATGCCGCTTGGGGCTAAGGTTACATTGCGCAAAGATCGTATGTTCGAATTTTTAGATCGTCTTATTACGATTGCGCTTCCGCGGGTTCGAGACTTTCGTGGTCTGAATCCAAAAAGCTTTGATGGTCGTGGCAATTTTGCTATGGGTATTAAAGAGCATATTGTGTTTCCAGAAATTAACTATGATAAAGTTGATCAAATTTGGGGTATGGATATTATCGTTTGTACGACAGCAAAGACGGATGATGAGGCGCGTGAGCTTTTGCGTGCTTTTAATTTTCCGTTTCGTTCGTAACGGCAAATGTAGCGAGGTAAAGTTATGGCCAAAGTAAGTGCCGTTGAGAAAAATAAGCATCGTGAAATGATGGTGAAGCGTTATGCTGTACGTCGTGCGCGTTTGAAAGCGATTGTTATGGATCAAAAAGTTTCTCTTGAAGAGCGTTTTAGGGCTTCTGTTCAACTAGCAGAGTTGCCGCGTAATTCTGCTAAAGTTCGTGTTCGTAATCGCTGTGAAGTTTCCGGACGTCCACGTGCTTATTATCGTAAATTAAAAATGTCGCGAATTGCATTGCGTGAACTTGGCTCTGTGGGCCATATTCCCGGCATTGTTAAATCTAGTTGGTAAGAGGAGATTACGTAATGTCTATGACAGATCCTCTTGGTGATATGTTAACGCGTATTCGTAATGCGCTTGCTCGTAAAAAAGGCAAAGTTGTTACGCCTTCTTCGAAGCTTCGTGCACGTGTTCTTGATGTTCTTCAATCAGAAGGTTATATTCGTGGATATAACCATATTGATTTAGGCGATGGAAAGTCTGAAATTGAAATCGAGTTGAAATATTTTGAAGGATTAGCTGCTATTCGTGAAGTTTCACGTGTTTCAAAGCCTGGTCGTCGTGTCTATGTTTCTGCTAAGTCACTTCCGCAAGTGGCAAATGGTCTTGGTATTTCAATCTTATCGACTCCTAAAGGTGTTATGGCGGATCATGAGGCGCGTGAACAGAATGTTGGTGGAGAACTCCTTTGTCGTGTTTTCTAAGTTATATCAAGAAAACAGAAGAAGAATAGGTTAGAACAATGTCTCGTATTGGAAAAAAACCCATTGTAGTTCCTTCTGGAGTTACCGCAACTGTTGAAGGTCAGTTGGTTAAAGCAAAAGGTCCGAAAGGTGAACTAAGCTATGTCGTTAATGATGAAGTTCTAGTTAAATTTGAGGAGAGCGTTATATTAGTTTCTCCACGTGATAAATCAAAAGATGCGCGCTCTAAATGGGGTATGTCTCGTTCAATGATTGAGAATATTTTTTGTGGAGTGAAGGATGGTTTTGAAAAGAAGCTAGAAATCAATGGTGTTGGTTATCGTGCTGCTTTGCAGGGAAAAGATATTCAGCTGTCTTTAGGTTTTTCACATGATGTCATTTACAAGGTTCCGTCTGGGGTTACTGTAACAGTTCCTAAGCCGACAGAAATTATTATTTCTGGAATTGATAAACAGCAAGTTGGGCAAGTCGCAGCAGAAATTCGCGAGTATCGTAGGCCTGAGCCTTATAAAGGCAAGGGTGTGAAGCATGCAGATGAGCGTATCTTTCGTAAAGAAGGTAAGAAAAAGTAAGGATTTTGCATCATGGTTGCATCTAAGGATATTATTCAGCGTCGTGCGCAGCGAATTCGTCGTAGAATTAAAATGGTTTCTAATGGTCGGCCACGGCTTAGTGTCTATCGTTCGAATCAAAATATTTATGCACAAATCATCGATGATTTGCGGGGATGTACACTTGTTTCTGCGTCTACCCTTGAAGGTGATTTAAAGAAATCTTTAAAAAGTGGTTCTGATAAAGAGGCTGCCTTTGCTGTTGGTAAGCTAATTGCTGAACGAGCAAAAGAAGCTGGTGTTCGTGAAGTTGTTTTTGATCGTGGAGCGTATGTTTACCATGGTAGGGTAAAAGCTTTGGCTGAGGCTGCGCGTGAAGGTGGTTTGCACTTTTAAAATGTTTTTTCGAGGGTTTTAGATGTTTCGCGTAGGTTCCTTTCGTTTTGTGTTTGGAACTTTGTTGACGTGCTTCCGGAAAAGAAGAAGGAATGAGGAATGGCACAAAAAGAACGTAATGATAGAGATGAACGTGATAATGAATTTGTCGATAGACTTGTTCATATCAATCGTGTTGCTAAAGTTGTGAAGGGTGGCCGGCGTTTTGGTTTCGCTGCTCTTGTTGTTGTTGGAGATCAAAAGGGACGTGTTGGTTTTGGTCATGGTAAGGCCCGTGAAGTACCAGAAGCAGTTCGTAAAGCTACAGAAGCTGCAAAGCGTGGGATGATTTATGTTCCGCTTCGTTCTGGGCGTACATTGCATCATGATTTGGAAGGTCGTCATGGTGCTGGTCGTGTTTTGTTACGTTCAGCTTCTGCGGGTACCGGTATTATTGCTGGAGGGCCAATGCGTGCAATTTTTGAAACTCTTGGTATGCAGGATGTTGTAGCGAAGTCTTTAGGATCATCAAATCCTTATAACATGGTGCGTGCAACATTTGATGCATTGAAGCATCAAATGCATCCTAGAGATATTGCAGCACAACGTGGTATAAAATATTCTACTTTACAGGCGCGTCGTCAGAATTTAATTGATGCGGAAGGGTAGTTTCTGAGATTATCAGAAAAGGAATTTAGAAAATGGTTCAGAAAAAATCTCAGAATGGAAAAACTGTGACGATAGAGCAGATTGGAAGTCCAATTCGAAATTCACAGATTCAGCGTGCGACTTTGAAGGGACTTGGGTTAAATAAGATGCGGCGGCGGCGTGTTTTAGAAGATACGCTTTGTGTGCGGGGTATGATTGCTAAAGTTCGGCATCTTGTTCGCGTTATAGATGAAGGTTGATGGTTGCGGGAGTATAGAATATGAAACTCAATGAGCTGAGTAATCGCGAAGGTGCAACAAAAAACCGTAAGCGTGTTGGGCGTGGTATTGGTTCGGGGATTGGTAAAACTGGAGGCCGTGGTGTAAAAGGGCAAAAATCACGTTCTGGTGTTTCACTTAATGGTTTTGAGGGTGGGCAAATGCCTATCTATCGTCGTTTGCCAAAACGTGGATTTAAAAATTTCTTTTCCAAGGATTATAACGAAGTTTCGTTAGGTCGTATTCAGTTGGCGGTTGATACGGGGAAATTGGATATTGAAAAGCCTGTTGATATTATCGCACTGAAAGAAGCTGGTATTATTCGCCGTATAAAGAATGGTGTGCGTCTTCTTTCTGATGGTGAATTGAAAGCAAAGATTACATTCAATGTTTCCGGTGCTTCTAAGTTAGCTCGTCTTAAAGTTGAAAAGGCCGGTGGTCAGGTTATTTTTCCTGAAATTATTGGATAAGTTTATTTTGGTATGAATGGTAGTCTGAAGGCAATTCATATATGCTTCATTCATGGGCTTTTTTATGGAGAAATATTTAAATTTTGTGTTTATTTATGTATGACGATATAAATTTTAGAGTTATACTTTTGTAATTTTAAAATTGAAGTATGACTGGAGACGTTTTATGGCATCAGCAGCAGAGCAGTTTGCTTCCAATATAAATTTTGGTACCTTTTCGCGTGCAACCGAATTAAAAAAACGTATTTGGTTTACTTTAGCTGCGCTTGTTGTGTATCGTTTTGGTACTTATATTTCTCTTCCAGGTATTAATATAGATGCTTTACGACAAACATTTGAGCACCATTCATCTGGTGTTTTAGGGCTATTTAACATGTTTGCTGGAGGAGCTGTTGGACGTATGGCAATTTTTGCATTAGGGATTATGCCTTACATATCCGCATCAATTATTGTACAATTGCTTACTTCAATTATTCCTTCGTTAGAAACACTAAAGAAGGAGGGTGAATTAGGTCGTAAGATCATTAACCAGTACACTCGTTATGTGACAGTCGTTCTAGCCATTTTACAAGCATTTGGTATTGCAGTTGCTCTTGAAAGTGGTATAGGAACAGGGCTTCAAATTGTTATAGAGCCCGGTGTTATGTTCCGTATTTCTTCTGTTGTTACACTTGTTGGTGGGACAATGTTTTTGATGTGGCTTGGTGAACAAATTACGTCACGCGGTGTTGGTAATGGGGTTTCTCTTATTATTTTTACTGGTATTGTGGCTAATCTTCCTTCTACTTTTGCTCAACTTTTGACTGCGCATAGTCAAGCTGATTTATCAACTTTTTTGTTAATAGGGATCTTTCTTATTGCTATTTCAGTGATTGGAATTATTGTTTTTGTAGAACGTGCACAGCGAAGAATCCTTATTCAGTACCCGAAACGTCAGGTTGGTAATCAGATGTTTCAGGGAGATATGTCTCATCTTCCTTTGAAGTTGAATACTGCTGGTGTTATTCCGCCGATTTTTGCTTCATCTTTGTTGTTGTTGCCTGCAACTATTAACAATTTTTCTGATAAAATGCCGCAATGGCTGCAGAGTATTTCTTATTCTCTGGGGCATGGACAGCCACTTTATATGATTGTCTATGCGATTTTGATGGCGTTTTTTTGTTTTTTTTATACGGCCATTGTCTTTAATCCAAGTGATACAGCGGATCAATTGAAAAAGCATTCTGGTTTTATTCCAGGAATTCGTCCTGGTGAGCGTACGGCTGAGTATATTGATTATGTTTTGACACGTATCACTGTTGTGGGTGCAATTTATATCGTCTTGGTTTGTTTGTTGCCTGAATTTATGATATCTGCATTGCAGGTTCCTTTTTATCTTGGAGGAACATCTTTGTTGATTGTTGTTACTGTTACGATTGATACTGTTGCTCAAGTTCAGGGACATCTCGTTGCGCACCAATATGAAGGGTTGATTAAAAAGTCAAAACTTCGTGGAGGTAGAAGGAATAGATGAGAATTATTCTTTTAGGTCCTCCTGGTGCTGGAAAGGGTACGCAGGCTAAGATGTTGACTAAGGAGTATGATATCCCTCAGTTGTCAACGGGTGATATGCTACGTGAAGTTGTTGCAAGAGAAACAGAAATTGGTAAAAAAGCTAAAGCTCTTATAGATTCTGGTGCTTTGGTGCCTGATAGCATCGTTAATCAAATTGTGTCGGATCGTATTGATAAAAGTGATTGTGTAAACGGTTTTGTATTAGATGGGTATCCGCGTACTGTAGGACAGGCAGAAGTTTTAGAGCAGATTTTGCAATCAAAAGGGATGCAGCTTGATGCTGTTATTGAGTTGGTTGTTGATGGAGAGGTGTTGATTGAGCGAATGAAAAAACGTGTTCAAGACACAATAGCTGCTGGTGGGCAGGTTCGTTCAGATGATAATGTTGTTGCTTTTGAAAAGCGCTTGATTGAATATCATGAGAAAACAGCCCCATTATCAAAATTTTATTCAGAGCGGGGATTGTTGAAGATGGTTAATGGAATGATTGATGTTACTGAGGTATCATGCGTGATTAAAGAGTTTCTTAAATAATGAATTTTTTAGAAATAAATGAAAAGTATTGACTTTTTAGGTAAAATCTATAAAAGCAGCTTTAATTTATTTCAGTAAACTAAAGGGATTCGGATCATTATTTATACCGGATCGGTTTTGTCTGTAAAATACATCAGGTGTTTTATAGTAGTTGTAAACATAATCAAGGAGAGTAGACGTGGCTCGTATTGCTGGCGTCAATATCCCGACAAATAAGCGTGTGATTATTGCGCTTCAATATATTCACGGGATTGGACCAAAATTTGCTCAAGAAATTACTGAAAAAGTTGGCATTCCTGCAGAGCGTCGAGTTCATGAGCTTTCGGATGCAGAGGTGTTGCAGATTCGTGAAGCAATAGATCAGGGATATCAAGTTGAAGGAGATCTTCGTCGTGAAGTCGCGATGAATATTAAGCGTTTGATGGATCTTGGTTGCTATCGTGGATTGCGTCATCGTCGTTCTTTACCTGTTCGTGGACAGCGTACGCATACAAATGCACGCACGCGTAAGGGGCCAGCTAAGGCAATTGCTGGTAAGAAAAAATAAGAGTATTTTTTTTAGAAAAATAACCTTATTTTTTATGTATTTTGTTACTTGTTAAAGTTTTTTAACAGGAACGAAGAAGGTGGAGCTGCTGGTGTTACGGCAGTGAGGAGATCGTTGAAAGGAAAACTATGGCCAAGGAAGCCAAACGTGTTCGTCGTCGCGAGCGAAAGAATATTTCATCAGGTGTTGTGCATATTAATTCAACATTTAACAATACAATGATTACTATTACAGATGCTCAAGGAAATGCAGTTGCTTGGTCGTCTGCTGGAGCTCAGGGTTTTAAAGGTTCTCGTAAATCTACACCTTTTGCTGCTCAGGTTGCCGCGGAAGATTGTGCTAGAAAAGCACAAGAACACGGTATGCGTTCATTGGAAGTTGAAGTTTGTGGTCCGGGATCTGGCCGTGAATCTGCTCTGCGTGCATTGCAATCTGTTGGTTTTATAATTACTTCCATTCGTGATGTAACACCAATTCCTCATAATGGATGTCGTCCGCGGAAAAGGCGGCGTGTTTAATCGGGTGTTGTTTTTCATTATCGGAGATTTCTCTGATGTTCACATTGTCTGTTACGGTTGAATGGTGGCAGAACTAAAGAACGGGAATAAAAATATGATCCAGAAAAACTGGCAAGAATTGATTAAACCAAATAAGGTTGAATTTTCTGCGCATGATAATCCAAACGTTCTGAGCGTAATTGCAGAGCCTTTAGAGCGGGGATTTGGATTAACATTAGGAAATGCGCTTCGTCGTGTATTATTATCATCGCTTCGTGGTGCTGCGGTTACTGCTGTGCAGATTGATGGTGTTTTACATGAATTTTCATCAATTCCGGGTGTTCGTGAGGATGTTACAGATATTATTCTGAATATTAAAGAAATCGCAATTCGTATGGAAGAGGAGGGACCTAAACGTATTGTTGTTTGTAAAGAAGGTCCCGGTATCGTAAAGGCGGGAGATATTAGTACTGTTGGGGATATGGAAATTCTGAATCCAGAGCATGTTATTTGCACTCTCGATGAAGATGCTGAAATCCGTATGGAGTTTATTGTCAATACAGGAAAGGGTTATGTTCCTTCTGATCGTAATTTTATTGATGATGCGCCAATTGGTCTTATTCCAGTTGATAGTCTTTATTCACCAATTCGTAAAGTATCTTACAAGGTAGAGAATACGCGTGAAGGGCAGGTTCTGGACTATGATAAATTGACGTTAACGATTGAAACGAATGGTGCTGTGAATGGTGAAGATGCTGTTGCTTTTGCTGCACGTATTCTTCAAGATCAGTTATCTTTATTTGTTAATTTTGAAGAACCACAGAAGGAGATTGTTGAAGAATCCGCTTCAGAGCTTGCTTTTAATCCTGCGCTTCTCAAAAAAGTGGATGAATTAGAGCTTTCAGTTCGTTCTGCAAATTGTCTTAAAAATGATAATATTGTCTATATTGGTGATCTTATTCAGAAAACAGAAGCTGAAATGCTTAGAACACCGAATTTTGGACGGAAGTCATTAAATGAAATTAAGGAAGTTTTGGCATGTATGGGATTGCATCTTGGTATGGAAATTCCTGCTTGGCCACCTGAAAATATTGATGATCTTGCCAAGCGTTATGAAGATCAGTATTAAAATTAAAATGTAAGGAGAAGGCTCATGCGCCATAGTAATTCAGGTCGCAAATTGAACCGGACTGCTAGTCATCGTAAAGCTATGTTTGCAAATATGGCGGTTTCGCTGATCGAGCATGAGCAGATTATGACTACACTTCCAAAAGCTAAGGAAATTCGTCCTATTGTGGAAAAGTTGGTTACGCTTGGTAAACGTGGAGGTTTGCATGCGCGTCGACAAGCAATTGCAGCACTTCGTGATGCAGGGAAAGTTGCCAAGTTATTTGATACACTTGCTCCGCGTTATGCAATGCGCAATGGTGGATATTTGCGTATTATGAAGGCCGGATTTCGTACCGGTGATAATGCACCCATGGCTGTTATAGAATTTGTTGATCGTGATGTTGATGCAAAGGGTGCTGTAGATCGTGTGCGCACGGGGAGTGCTGCAAATGAGAAAGAAGTTTTCTGATAAAGTGTCTTTTCCTGTAGGATTTTAAAAACCGCTTTTTAGAGCGGTTTTTTTTATGAATATTTCAGAGTTTTTTTGTTTTCAGGATAAATACAGAAAAAAGATTACAAAATATTGAATTATTTGATTTTTATAATATTTTTGTTTCCAGATAGGTTGTTTTTATTTTCAATAATAAATATGAATGAGAAATGATGAGCTTATGGAGTATGAGAGGAGCTTCTTCTTGTATTAAGAGTTGTTTATTTTATTAAGGAGCGTGTTATGAGGCATTCTTTTTTGCTATGTTTTTTTTGGGTGATGATGACACAGATGTCGTTTCATTGTGCATATGCTCAAATTCCACAAACACGGCAAGAACTTACTCTTTCATTTGCTCCTTTAGTTAAAAAAACTATTCCGTCTGTTGTAAATATTTATGCAGCTCGACAAATTAGAGCGCGTTCGCCTTTTGAAGGTGATCCATTTTTTGAGCAATTTTTTGGTCGTTTTCAAAATAGCCGTCCTTTACGTACACAATCATCTTTAGGATCAGGGGTTATCGTTGATGTGCGTGGTTTGATCGTTACCAATTATCATGTCATTAAGGATGCAGATGAAATTAAAGTTGCTCTTTCTGATGGTCGGGAGTTTGAAAGCAAAGTGCTGTTAAGAGATGAAGCAACGGATATCGCTATTCTTGAAATTAATTCAAATGGTGCTCAGTTTCCTATTCTTTCTTTGGGAAATTCTGATGCTGTTGAAGTTGGTGATCTTGTCTTAGCAATTGGTAATCCTTTTGGTGTTGGCCAAACGGTTACAAGTGGTATTGTTTCTGCGCAAGCGCGTACACGTGTTGGTATTTCTGATTTTGATTTTTTTATTCAAACAGATGCTGCGATTAATCCAGGGAATTCTGGTGGGGCTTTAATTGATATGAAAGGACAATTAATAGGGATTAATACGGCTATTTATTCACGTTCAGGTGGTTCTGTTGGGATTGGTTTTGCTATTCCAGCAAATCTTGTGAAAGTGATGCTTGATACTGTAAAGCGTGGTGGAAAATATTTTGTACCACCTTATATTGGCGCATCTTTCCAAAGAGTCACTCCTGATATTGCTGGTGGTCTGGGTTTAGAGCGTCCTTATGGTGCTCTTGTCATTGAGGTTAATAAAGAGGGGCCTGCTGCCAAATCTGGCTTGCAAGTAGGCGATGTTATTTTACGTGTAGAAGGGATGCGTGTTGATAGCCCGGATAGCCTTGGGTATCGTTTGATGACAGCTGATATTGGACATAGTATTGCTTTAGAATATTTACGGAATGGCAAAATGTTTAAGACAGAAATAACTATTACATCAGTTCCTGAGGCTGCATTTTTAAAGTCTGAAAAAATTAGTGGTGAAGGTCCTCTTTCTGGTGCAGAAATATTGGATTTAACACCGCAAAACAGTCGACGTTTTCATCTTCCTGCATCTGCAAAAGGTGTTGTTATTAGCAATCTTGATGAAATGAGTAATGCTGCTGGGATTTTTCGTCCCGGAGATATTTTACGTGTTCTGAATGGCTATAAAATCCAAACAGTCAGTCAGTTAAAAAAGATTCTTATGCAAGATCGTCCGAGTGTTTGGCAATTAGAATATGAACGTAATGGGATATACATTCGCCAATTTATTCGTTGAGGTTTTTTTTGAATAAAGATTTTTTTACTTCACCTTTTGATCTTCATGTTAATAAAAATAAACCGCTTGCAGAGAGAATGCGTCCTCGTTCTCTCAAGGATGTAATAGGACAAGATCACCTTCTTGGAGAAGATGGTTTGCTTTCTCGTATGCTTGCGTCTGGCTCAATTGGTTCAATGATTTTTTGGGGAGCTCCGGGAACAGGAAAAACAACGGTGGCGCGTTTGTTAGCAGTTGAAACAAATTTTATTTTTGAACAAGTGTCTGCTATTTTTACTGGAGTTGCTGAACTTAAAAAGATTTTTGAAAGTGCGCGGATTCGCTTTATGTCTGGGGGACGAACAGTTTTATTTGTTGATGAAATTCATAGATTTAATCGTGCTCAGCAGGATAGTTTTCTTCCTGTCATGGAAGATGGTACGGTCATTCTTATAGGTGCAACAACAGAAAATCCTTCATTTGAACTTAATGCTGCTCTTCTTTCTCGTGCACGTGTTTTGACGTTTCTTCCTCATGACAATGAAAGTTTGAGCAAGCTTTTGAAATGTGCAGAAGAAGTGGAAGGAAAGCTTCTTCCTCTAGATGGTGATGCTAGAGATATTTTGATTAGAATGTCTGATGGTGATGCGCGGGCAGCATTAACGTTGGCAGAGGAAGTTTGGTGTGCTGCACGACAGGGAGAGATATTTGATGCTGTTGCTTTGCAAAAGATTATTCAGCGTCGTGCTCCAATTTATGATAAAGGACGAGAGGGCCACTATAATCTCATTTCAGCGTTACATAAATCAGTTCGTGGATCTGATCCTGATGCTGCGCTTTATTATTTGGCACGTATGTTAGATGCGGGGGAAGATCCTCTCTATATTGGGCGAAGATTGGTCCGTATGGCTGTTGAAGATATCGGCTTGGCAGATCCGCAAGCTCTTGTCATTTGTAATGCGGCAAAAGATGCTTATGATTATTTAGGGTCACCTGAAGGAGAGTTGGCTTTGGCTCAAGCATGTCTTTATGTTGCAACGGCGCCAAAATCTAATGCAACATATCTTGCATATAAGGCAGCACTGCGTTGTGCACGCAAAAATGGTTCTTTACCTCCTCCTCGGCATATTTTGAATGCACCTACAAAATTTATGAAAGAAGAAGGATATGGATATGGTTATCGTTATGATCATGATGAACCAGATGCTTTTTCTGGACAGGAATATTTTCCTGAAAAACTTGGGCGTCAGAGCTATTATCAACCACGAGAACGTGGTTTTGAGCGGGAAATTGCGAAGCGTCTTGAGTGGTGGAAGCAATTGCGCAAAAAACGAGGCAATCAAACATAAAATTTTAATTGAAATGAGATTTTTTATTATTCTTGAACTGCTTTTACATCAGTTATAGGGTTATAATTTTATAAATAATTTGGACGCAACGCTTTAAAATCTTATTATTTTTAGAGTAAAATTTTTTCTTTTTTATCTAAGCAAAGATTCCAAATATGCTTAAAATTCAATTTTAAGAAATGTTGGTTTAATTATGCTTCATAGGCTGCTTTGTAATTATGGTTTTAATTGTAGGATGTCCTGTCATTTTGATTGATAGCAAGTTTTTGGTTCTAAGAGCAGAGGATTCACTAAGAGCTATAATCTCTTAGATGCTTAGAGAAGGATCAGAAGGTTTTGTGTATAAAGCATTGTATTGAAATTTAAATTGTTTCTTTTCTGCAGGAGAGATATAAATATACTAAGCTTTTCTCCTTTATAGGAAGGTATTTTATTGAAGTGTATTTGTATTGTAAGATAAAAAGGAAATTTTTACGCATATTTATGAGATCTTGTGGACATCATATCATGATAGAAATGGAAATAGTCTGTGAGAATCTCAACTCAGGGCTTTGGTTAAGTTAAAAGAACAGTGTACACTGGATATTAGGTTGTTATGAATCGGTCAGGGATATAATCGTGGATAAAACAAAAGCACTCGATGCTGCTCTCTCACAAATTGAACGTTCTTTCGGTAAAGGCTCAATTATGCGTCTTGGGCAAAAAGAGCAGGTTGTTGAAATTGAAACAATTCCAACAGGTTCGTTGTCCTTGGATATTGCTTTAGGTGTTGGTGGATTACCGAAAGGGCGTATTGTTGAGATTTATGGACCAGAAAGTTCTGGAAAGACAACACTAGCTCTTCATGCCATTGCTGAGGCACAGAAAATTGGTGGAATTTGTGCTTTTATTGATGCAGAGCATGCTCTTGATCCTATTTATGCACGTAAACTTGGTGTTGATTTAGAAAATTTGTTCATTTCTCAGCCCGATACTGGTGAACAAGCGTTGGAAATTACTGAAACACTTGTGCGCTCTGGTGCAGTTGATGTGCTGGTTGTTGATTCCGTAGCAGCTTTGACGCCACGGGCGGAAATTGATGGAGAAATGGGGGATGCTTTACCCGGATTGCAGGCCCGATTAATGAGTAAAGCGTTACGAAAATTAACAGCAGCGATTTTTCGCTCTAACTGTATGGTTATCTTTATTAATCAAATTCGCATGAAAATCGGTGTGATGTTTGGTTCTCCTGAAACGACAACAGGCGGAAACGCTTTAAAGTTTTATGCTTCTGTTCGTTTAGATATTCGCCGCATTGGATCCATTAAAGATAGGGATGCAATCGTTGGTAATCAGACGCGCGTTAAAGTAGTGAAGAATAAATTGGCACCTCCATTCAAACAGGTTGAGTTTGATATTATTTATGGTGAAGGTATTTCCAAAGTAGGCGAATTGATTGATTTGGGTGTCAAAGTTGGCATTGTGGAAAAATCTGGTGCATGGTTTTCTTATAATTCTCAGCGTTTAGGACAGGGGCGTGAGAATGCAAAGCAGTTTTTGCGTGAACATGCGGAAATAGCCGCTGAGATTGAAGCAGCTTTGCGCCAAAATGCTGGTTTGATTGCAATTGAACTGCTAGAAAATGCAGGGTCAGAAAATACAGAAAGCGATGAAACGATGTGATGAATTGCTTGTTTAACGGCCATTCATTTATTTGAAATCTTTCTATTTTTATTTAAAAATTTAAAGTATTGAGACCATTTACTTTTCGATTTTATTGAAAAAGCATTCCACTTTTTGATTAAATTGACTCTACGAGTGTAGCAAAGAGGATATTTAATGAGGCGGATTTTGCTTTTATAGTTTTGCGCTGTACTTTACAGGTGACGATATGGATAGTGTTAATAGTATACGGTCAACTTTTCTGGATTTTTTTCATCTTAACGGACATAAAGTTCTTTCTTCTAGCCCTCTTGTTCCACGTAATGATCCTACACTCATGTTTACAAATGCTGGAATGGTGCAGTTTAAAAATGTTTTTACTGGACTTGAACAGCCTCCTTATAAGCAGGCCGCAACGGCACAAAAATGTGTCCGTGCCGGTGGAAAGCATAATGATCTTGATAATGTTGGCTATACGGCGCGCCATCATACATTTTTTGAAATGTTAGGTAATTTTTCTTTTGGTGATTATTTCAAAGAAGAAGCAATTTTTCTTGCGTGGAATCTTTTAACAAAAGAATTTTGTCTTCCAAAAGAGAAATTGTTGGTGACAGTTTATCATAGTGATGATGTCGCTGCTGAACTTTGGCATAGAATTTCAGGTCTTCCTGATGAAAAAATTGTCCGTATTGCGACGAATGATAATTTTTGGGCGATGGGGGATGTTGGTCCTTGCGGTCCTTGTTCGGAGATTTTTTATGATCATGGAGATAAAATCTGGGGAGGACCACCTGGAAGTGCTAATGAGGATGGTGATCGCTTTGTTGAAATTTGGAATCTGGTCTTCATGCAATATGAGCAGGTGAGTAAGGCAGAGCGTGTTGAATTGCCTCATCCTTCTATTGATACAGGTATGGGATTAGAGCGTATTGCTGCTGTTTTACAGGGTGTTCATGATAATTATGATATTGATCTTTTTCGTGCATTAATCAGTGCATCACAAGAGATAACAGGGGTTGAAGCAACGGGTGATTTTGTTGCGAGCCATCGCGTGATTGCTGATCATCTCCGCTCATGTGCATTTTTGATTGCTGATGGTGTTCTTCCTTCTAATGAAGGTCGAGGATATGTTTTACGTCGTATTATGCGTCGTGCTATGCGTCATGCGCATCTTCTTGGTGCTAAAGAGCCATTGATGTGGCGACTTTTGCCTGCTTTAATTCGCGAAATGGGACAAGCTTATCCTGAATTGGTGCGTGCTGAATCTTTGATTTCAGAAACTTTAAGGTTAGAAGAAACACGGTTTCGTAAAACTCTTGAACGAGGACTCGGTTTGTTGAATGAAGCAAGTAGCAATCTTCAAGAAGGGGATCATTTTAATGGTGAAGTTGCCTTTAAGCTTTATGATACCTATGGTTTTCCGCTTGATTTAACGCAGGATGTTTTGCGGCGTCGTGGAATATCTGTTGATGTTGATACCTTTGATAAAGCGATGGAGCGTCAAAAAGAGGAAGCGCGTGCCAATTGGTCTGGTTCTGGGGAAGCTGTAACAGAAAAGATCTGGTTTTCTGTTCGTGATAAAGTGGGGGCCACAGAATTTTTGGGTTATGGAACAGAAACGGCTAAAGGCATTCTTACAGCTCTTGTGTGTGATGGTAAACTCGTTGATCATATTTCTTCAGGTCAGAAAGCTATGCTTGTTGTCAATCAGACACCTTTTTATGGTGAATCTGGTGGGCAAATTGGTGATAGCGGTATCATTTCTGGTAAAAATTTTATTTTTGAGGTGCGTGATACCCAAAGAAAGGGTGATGGTGTTTTTATCCACATTGGGGAGGTGAAATCTGGTCAGGCATCGAGGTCTGATTGTGTAGAATTAACAGTTGATGCTGTTCGTCGTAAGAAAATCTGTGCGAATCATTCTGCTACCCATTTATTACATGAAGCTTTGCGTCAAGTTTTGGGATCTCATGTTACACAAAAAGGTTCTTTGGTATCGCCAGATCGGTTACGTTTCGATTTTTCTCATCCAAAATCCGTTTCACCAGAAGAATTGAAAAAAATAGAAGATTTAGCAAATGATATTGTTTTGCAAAATAGCGCGGTAACAACACAACTTATGCTCGTGGATGATGCCATTTCTAAAGGGGCAATGGCGTTATTCGGTGAAAAATATGGTGATGAAGTCCGCGTTGTTTCTATGGGAAATGAGCTTGAACCAGGGGAATTAAAGAAGAATTGGTCAATTGAGCTTTGTGGCGGTACACATGTGAAGAGAACAGGGGATATTGGTTTAATTCATATTGTTTCTGAAAGTTCTGTGTCGGCTGGAGTTCGTCGTATCGAAGCTTTAACAGGGACAACTGCACGCCTCCATCTAAGTCGCCAAGATGAGCGAATCCACGAAATTGCTGACCTTTTAAAAATTTCTTCTGCTGATGTAGAAGAACGTGTTCGGATTCTGCTTGATGATCGTCGTAAACTTGACAAAGAATTGAATGATGCACGCAAGAAAATTGCCTTGAATGGTGGGGATATGAAAAATGGTCAAGAAGATATTACCGTCATCAACGGTACTTCTTTTATGGGGCGTGTTGTGAGAAATATTTCACCAAGGGATTTGAAAGCATTCGTGGATTCTGGAAAGAAGCAGATTGGATCTGGGGTAGTCGTTTTCATCTGTATTTCAGAGGATGGCAAGGGGAGTGCTGCTGTTGGTGTTACTGATGATTTGACGGATAAGTTGAATGCTGTTGATTTGGTGCGTATTGTTTCAGGTGTTCTTGGTGGTCAAGGTGGTGGTGGGCGTCCTGATATGGCGCAGGCTGGTGGACCTGAAGGGAATAAGGCTGATGAAGCACTTGCGGCGTTAAAAGCTTTTCTTGAAGGATAATTTCTGATTTATTACTTAGTTTCTTAGCTTCGAGATTTTTTAAAGAGGGGGGATTTACAGCTTTTTCTTCAAAGTTGGAGGTTATTTTATGATGCCATGGCTTCATGTAATGGAAACACGTTTTCATCTTCTCCTATTGCTGGTTGCTCGATTGTTAAACCGCTAGCTTTTAAGAGTTTGTAGAAGCGTCCGCCTTTGTTGATCAGTTCTTGAAAGCTTCCTTTTTCAATTAAGTGACCATGTTCTAGAAAGAGCACAAGATCAGCATTGCGTACTGTTGAAAGATGATGTGCTATAATAAAAGTAGTGCGGTTATGACTGATACTTTCAAGGGCATCTTTAACGCGTGCCTCTGTTTCGGCATCAAGAGCACTGGTTGCTTCATCTAGAATAAGGATGGGTGCATTTTTTTAAACAGCGCGCGCAATTGCTAAGCGTTGTTTTTCTCCACCTGACAATTGAGAACCTCGCTCGCCGACTATTGTGTCATAACGATTGTTTTTTTTCAGAATAAAATCATGGGCTGCTGCTATTTTTGCTGCTTCATAAAGTTCCTCATCGGTTACAGTTGCTCTTCCTATCGAAATGTTGTTGTGAATAGTTCGATTGAAAAGGTCGGCGTCTTGAAACACTGTTGCTAAAGATTTGCGTAAAGATTCGCGATTAACAGAGCGTATATTTATTCCATCAATGGAGATATGTCCAAATGTGGGGTCGTACACGCGCTGCAACAAGTTGATTAATGTTAGTTTTGCCTGCACCTGTTGGTCCTACAATTGCAACGGTTTGCCCTGCTTTAATTTTAAATGAAATATCAAAAATACCTTGAGAAGAATTTGGGAATTTATAGGTAACGTGATGAAATTGTATTGCACCCTTAACATTTTGGAGGGAAGGTAAGCTTTCAGGTTCGTTAATATGAAAGGTTAAGTCTTCCATTTTAAAGAATTCTTGTAGTTTTGCTTGTGAAGACGCTGCTAAATTAATAAAATTGCTCATTTGATCCAAACGACTAATCATTAATTGTGCAAATCCGACAAAAGCAACAACTTCACCCACACGTAATTGACCTTTTGCCACAAAAAACGCTCCAAGCAAAAAGACACATACTATTGAAACGGTTGAAGCCATTCGGGTTAAGCCACTTGCCAGCGCCCACCAGTTAAGAACAGGGTTTTGTGCTTGAAGAAGATCGTTTGTATGTTTTTTCAGTGCTAAAGCTTCTTCCTTTATTCGGTTATAGCTTTATACAATGGAAACGTTAGAGATTGAATCACTGACATGTTTACACACATTATGATGATAGCATTCTACAGCGGCTTGTCCGTCTTTTGTTTTTCGCATCACTAAACGTGCAATCAGTACAAAATGATGGCGAGTACAACCAAGACTGTTGAAAGACGCCAATTTCATGTGAAAAGCTATGGGGATGAGAACAAATAAGGCGACAAGCGTTGAGAGATGCTGACGCATAAAATCAAGCCATATGGTTGACATAGAATCTACGGCGCGCAAGAGTGTATGGAGAGCGTTAGAAGTTCCTCGTTGTTTATGCCACATTAAAGGCATGGCAATGATACGTTCAAAGGATTCCGTTAAAACAGCTAAGTGACGTCTATGTGCTAAACGATCAGCCTCGCGAGCTACAAGGACATAAGCAATAATATGTGAGAGTCCAAAACATACCCAAATCGTGAGGGTTAGAACAATATCTGACTTTTCAGCAATGGAATCAATGACGCGTCCAAATAAAATAGGTTCTGCAATAGTGATAACAGCCAATATAACATTAGCGGAACAGATTAAAAGAGATGTATTTTTTTCTCTGTTTAGGTAGGTAAGAATACGTGCATAGGTTTTGAATAAGGACACAGGGCATTATCTCCAATAGTTATCACAAGTATAAAAGTTATAGTTCTGATAATCATTAGGTTGTGAGTTAATAAAATTTTATCAGTAAGAAAATGCAATTTTAGATACTGACTGTAATATGGTGTGATAAAGCCAGTTCTATAGGATATGGATTTTTGTGTTTAAGACATAAAACAGGTCAAGAGAATTATCTGGTAAGGGAAGTGTTATGGTAGGCGTCGAAATAAAACAGGTTGAGGTAGATGAAAACGGAATGCGCTTGGATCGCTGGTTTAAAGTGCATTATCCAAGAGTTGGATTTGGATATTTACAAAAGTTGCTCCGTTCTGGCCAGATACGGGTTGATGGTGGGCGTGTTAAAGCTGATACACGTCTTCTCATGGGGCAAGTTGTGCGTGTTCCACCTTTCCCTGTTGATGATAAGGAAAGCTTCCCTATAACGGATAAAACACTTCGTGGACAGGATGATGGAACTGTTTTGAAAAAAATGCTCCTCTATGAAGATCCAAAGGTTTTTGTTTTTAATAAGCCTGCGGGGTTAGCTGTACAAGGTGGCTCTGGTTTGACGCGCCACGTGGATAGTATGCTTGAGGCATGGCGCAATAAAAAAGGTGAAAAACCACGTTTGGTTCACCGCCTTGATCGTGAAACATCTGGTGTGCTCATTGTTGCGCGGTCTAGGAGTGCTGCGCAGGCTTTGACGGCTGCTTTTAGAGAGCGGGAAACAAAAAAAACTTATTGGGCATTGGTACGAGGCGTTCCTAGAAAAAAACAGGATAAAATTTCAACATGGATGGTCAAGGAAGTAACTGAGCAGGGTGATAAAATGCGTGTTTGTGAACATGGGGAGCCAGATTCTAACCATGCAGTTTCCTACTATCGCGTTTTAGATACTAGAGGAAGAACTCTTTCGTGGCTTGAAATGGAACCTTATACGGGGAGAACACATCAACTCCGTGTACATGCCGCCCATATAGATCACCCTATCATTGGTGACTCAAAATATTTTTTTTCTGATAGTAATTGGGAATTACCAGGGGGAATTCAAAACCGACTTCACCTTCATGCACGTCGTATTCGTATTCCTCATCCTTCAGGAGGGTTATTGGATGTTATCGCACCTTTACCTCCTCATATGCTACAAAGCTTTAATCTTTTGGCTTTTAATGAGAATGATGGTGAGACAGGATAATAATAGAATTTTTTTGTAGCTTGTTCTTTTTGATAGATGCAAGTTTTGCATAGAGATTTTATAAGGTGTTTACATGGTATAAGTTGTTACGAATAGAGCTCTTCGTAAGGGGGGCTGTTATTAAGGAATTATGTTTTTTAGTTATGAATTTGCGGATATCATTTATAAATTTTCTTTCTATAGTTTTTTATCTTATTATGTCGTAAAACATTGCCATAATATAAGAAAAACTCTTACCATTACATCCCTGTTTTTGAAATAAAAAGAACTGCTTCCATAAAATGACGAGAAGGGTTTTCAATTCCTCGTACAAATTTCCATCAATAAATAAAAAACTCTTTGTTAATTTTGCTTATTAATGTAAGATTCTTTCCCCTTGGTTATGTTTGTTCTTTACAAAGGAACATTACTATCGCTCTACTTTTTAATTTTAGTTTTATTGAGATGTGTAGAAGTTAGGAAAATCGGTAGATTTGTTGAAAATATCAAAGGTAAAACCAATATGCATGAAATTTTGGATCATTTTGATATGCCATTGGATAAAAATAATACTGTTCATAAAACTCAAAAGCTTTCATGCCAGATGTTAGCAAAACGATTTTATAGGGAAGTAAAAATTTTTTGTGAGGAGGGGGGATTTTCTATATTATTGGATGAATGTCCAGTTAAAACACCAGCTAAGCGCCATTTTCTTGTACCAACAGAAGTGTTTGCTGCATTGGTAGCGGAGGAATTTGAAAGTCAAAAAGAGGTTATTGATCCAGCAAAAATGCCAATGACGCGTCTTGTTAACACTGTTATTGATGGCATAGTTGATGATATGCAGGTTGTTTTTGAAGATTTATTGCGTTTTGTTGCATGCGATATGATTTTTTATCGTGCGCAAACACCAAAAGAGTTGGTGCAGCGACAGTGTGAATTGTGGGATCCTTTATTGGATTGGGCAGAAGAAAAACTTGGTGCACGGTTTTATTTGACAGAAGGGCTTATGCATGTTGAACAATCACGGGGCGCCATTCAAGCAGTAAGTAATTATTTACGTCGAGTTGAATCTCCTTATATGCTTGCTGCACTTCATACAATGACAACCTTAACAGGATCAGCTCTTATTGCTCTTGCTGTTGCTGCGAGAAGAATTAATGCAGATCATGCTTGGGATATTGCCCATTTAGATGAAAATTGGACGATGGAACAATGGGGCATTGATGAGGAAGCAATGGCGCGCAGAGCCCATAGAAAAGTTGAGTTTAATACTGCTGCTAAAATTGTTACTACTTGCTTTTAAAGTCAAATTCTTTTCAGTTTATGTTCGCACGTTTATTTTTCAAAATCATAGTATTTTAATGATTTTCTGGGGATTGATTTGTATCTTTTCAAGTCCAGGAAATGCTTGATTGGTTATGTTTAAGATTGCCTCGTCATTACCACGGATAAAATACCATTGCTCATTGCAAAGAAGAGCAATAATTTCAGTTTGAATAGAGGATTTTTTTCCGGAATTCGTTATGGTTACAAACTCTATAGGTACTACAAAATAAGGAATATCATTATCGAGTTTGCCTTCTCGTTTTTTCTTTTGGTTGATTGTAATACTTTCAATCTTATAATTTTCCGCCAACTGTTCTATTTGGCTTTTCATGATTTGTTGAAACTGGGATTTGCTAAGACTTTTTTTGGCAATGAGGCTATCAATAATCTGAGGAGGGATAGCATTTAAGATGGCTTCTGCATCGGAATTTTGAATCGCTTTACTGTAAGCAAATACTGCTTTTTCAAAAGTTGTAAGTTCTTTACTTGTAATTGTATAAGCATAAACTGTTGATATAATAAAAGTAATGCATGAAAGAATAAAAAAGAGAAGACGAATTCGCGGCATTTGAAACCTTGATAATTGATTTGAAGAGATTCAAATAACCTTATAAAGGAAAAGCACAAAAGCAAAAAGTACCTTGTGTTCTTTAATAAGAAAAATATCCACAAAAATGGAGATTTTAACCTCCATTTCTAAATTGAAAAGGGAGACTTCTTATTTTCTAAGAAGAATAATACATATCAAATTCGACAGGATGTGGCGTGGTTTCATAACGCAAAACTTCTTGCATTTTTAATTGAATGAAAGAATTGATCTGATCATCATCAAAGACATCACCAGCTTTAAGAAAGCTACGATCTTTATCAAGCGATTCGAGAGCTTCACGCAAACTTCCTGAGACTGTAGGAATTTCTGTTAGCTCTTTTTGAGGAAGATCATAAAGATCTTTATCCATAGCGTGTCCAGGATGGATTTTGTTTTTGATGCCATCAAGTCCAGCCATTAATAGTGCTGCAAATGCTAAATATGGATTTGCTGTTGGATCTGGGAAACGAACTTCTACACGCTTTGAATTTGGCGAAGAGCTCATTGGGATGCGGCAAGATGCAGAACGATTGCGTGCAGAATAAGCAAGAAGGACAGGAGCTTCATAACCAGGGACTAAACGTTTATAAGAGTTTGTGGATGGATTAGTGAAGGCATTGACTGCTTTTGCATGTTTAATAATGCCACCAATGAAGAATAAGCAGGTTTCTGATAATCCAGCATATTCATTTCCCGCAAAAATTGGTTTTCCATCTTTCCAAATGGACATATGAACATGCATGCCTGAACCATTATCTCCAAAAACCGGTTTTGGCATAAAAGTTGCTGTTTTCCCATAGCTGTTTGCTATTTGATGTACGACATATTTAAAAATTTGCATCTTATCAGCTTCGCGAACGAGAGTGTCAAAGCGAATACCTAATTCATGTTGACCTGCTGCGACTTCGTGATGATGCTTTTCAACGCGGATACCCATATCTTTTAGTGCTGTAAGCATTTCAGAGCGCATATCTTGGCAGGAATCTACAGGAGGGACTGGAAGGTAGCCTCCTTTCATTCTTGGGCGATGACCGAGATTTCCCATCTCATATTCCGTGTCATCGTTAGATGGAAGTTCACTAGAATCGAGTTTAAAACCTGTGTTGTAAGGATCTGTTTTATAGCGCACATCATCAAAGATAAAAAACTCCGCTTCTGGACCTATATTGATAGTATCTCCAATTCCTAAAGATTTCATATAAACTTCGGCTCTTTTAGCGATAGAACGAGGATCTCTGCGATAAAACTCTCCAGAAACAGGATCAAGTACATCACAAAATATGACCAAAGTAGATTGCGCAAAAAAAGGATCAATATGTGCTGTTTCTGGAACGGGCATCAAAACCATGTCAGATTCATTGATTGTTTTCCATCCGCAAATTGAAGAACCGTCAAACATAACGCCATCGCTAAATGTGTCCTCACTGATTTCTGCAATGTCCATTGTGATGTGATGCAATTTTCCTCGAGGATCAGTAAAGCGTAAATCAACAAAACGTATATCATTGTCTGTAATCTGTTTGAGAATATCTGATGCGGTTGTCATATTCAATTTTCCTTATGGGACTGAGGGGGACAAAAAAGGTGAAGAATTTTGTAGCTGTTAAAGAGCATCGTTTCCGGCTTCATTTGTGCTGATACAAATAGCATCATCGATGGAAGAAATGAATATTTTTCCATCTCCAACATGTTTTGTTTGAGCTGCCTTTTGTATTGCATTAACGGTTTGTTGCAGTTTTTCATCGGCAACGACAATTTCAATTTTTACTTGGGGTAGAAAATCAACAACATATTTAGCTCCGCGATAAAGTTCTGTATGTCCTTTTTGACGACCAAAACCCTTTGCTTCTGTTACTGTAATACCGTGTAATCCAATTTTTTGAAGCGCTTCTTTCACTTCATCAAGTTTGAAAGGTTTTATAATGGCTTCAATTTTTTTCATGCTGAAATTTTCTCCAACGTTATTTTGTCTTCTTAGACTGCATTACATTATATTGGCAACAGCGAGATGTGCCAACAGATTACTTTCTGCACAAAAAGTCAAAAAATATGGCAAAGAATATATTTTTTGGAAAAGATTTTCTTGCAGTATAAAAAGGCATATTATTTTTTGTTTGTCGTGCGTAACAAAACTTCTTTTAGAAATTTTCCTGTGTAGGATGTAGGAACTTTAATAATATCTTCAGGACGTCCTGACGCAACGATCTCACCGCCGCCATCTCCTCCTTCAGGTCCTAAGTCAATAATCCAATCAGCAGTTTTTATGACGTCAAGATTATGTTCAATGACGATAACAGTATTACCTTGTTCGACAAGTTCATGCAGCACTTCAAGAAGTTTAGAAATATCATGAAAATGCAGACCTGTTGTTGGTTCATCCAAAATATAAAGGGTACGTCCCGTTGTTTTACGTGAAAGTTCTTTTGCAAGTTTTACACGCTGCGCTTCACCTCCAGAAAGCGTTGTAGCTTGCTGTCCTACTTTAATATAGCCAAGGCCAACTCTCATCAGGGTTTTCATTTTATTATGAATAGCAGGAATCGCTTGAAAAAATTCTTCTGCTTTTTCAATTGTCATGTCAAGAATATCCGCTATAGAGTTTCCCTTAAATTTTACTTCCAGTGTTTCTCTATTATAGCGTTTTCCTTGGCAGACATCGCAAGTAACATAAATATCGGGCAAAAAATGCATTTCAATTTTTATAACACCATCACCTTGACACGCCTCGCAGCGTCCTCCTTTAACATTAAATGAAAAACGTCCTGCTTGATATCCGCGGGCCTTTGATTCTGGAAGTTCGGAAAACCACTCACGGATTGGGGTAAATGCGCCTGTATAGGTTGCTGGATTGGAGCGCGGAGTACGCCCAATGGGAGATTGGTCGATATCGATTACCTTATCGAGAAATTCTAATCCTTCAATTTTGTCGTACCTTTCGGGATTATGATGACTTCCCATGATATGACGTGATGCAGCTTTGAAAAGAGTTTCAATGAGAAAAGTTGATTTTCCTCCGCCTGAAACGCCGGTTATGCATGTGAAGGTTCCAAGAGGGATGTGCGTACTGATATTTTTTAGGTTATTGCCCCTAGCACCAATGATTTTAAGTGTTTTCGATTTTGATATTTTGCGTCGTTGGCTAGGTACTGTAATAGCTATTTTTCCTGCAAGATATTGGCCTGTAAGAGAGGATGGATTTTCTATAATTTCTTGTGGTGTTCCTTGCGCTATGATTTCTCCACCATGAACACCTGCGGCAGGGCCCATGTCAATTACATGGTCTGCAGTTAAAATGGCATCTTCATCATGTTCAACGACTATAACTGTATTGCCAAGATTACGCAGGTGATGTAACATCTTTAGAAGGCGTTCATTATCACGTTGGTGTAAACCTATAGATGGTTCATCTAAAATATAAAGTACACCTGTAAGACCGGAACCAATTTGAGATGCTAATCGAATGCGTTGACTTTCTCCACCTGATAGTGTGCCTGAACTGCGAGATAAAGTCAGATATTCAAGTCCTACATGATTTAAAAAAGCCAAGCGTTCACGAATTTCTTTTAAAATTCGTGCAGCAATATTACGTTGTTTTTTAGTCAGATATTGTTGAATATCGGTAAACCAATCATTTGCTTTTAAAATAGAAAGTTCGGATATTTGTCCAATATGCATTCCTTGAATTTTAACCGCCAGCGCTTCTGGTTTTAAACGATAACCGTGACAGGCTGGACAAGGTGAAGAAGACATATAATGTTCAATCTCTTCACGTGACCACGCAGAGTCAGTTTCTTTCCACCGCTTTTCCATATTTGGGATGATTCCTTCAAAATATTGAGTTGTTTTGTGCTTTCCTGGATCATTTTTACAAACAAAAGTAATTTCTTTTCTTTTTGTGCCATAGAGAATGGCATGTTGTGCTTCCTTGGAGAGTGAGCACCATTTATCTGTGAGTTTAAATCCGTAAATTTTTCCTAATGCTTGCAAGGTTTGGCTATAATAAAGGGAAGATGATTTAGACCAAGGGACAATCGCTCCAGATTCTAAGGTAAGGTTTTCATTTGGTACGATTTTTGTTGGGTCAATTACTTTTTTAGTGCCAAGTCCGTCGCAAAGTGGGCAAGCGCCAAAAGGATTATTAAAGGAAAAGAGGCGTGGTTCAATTTCAGGGATAGAAAATCCAGAGACTGGGCAAGAAAAATTTTCTGAAAAGATCAATCGTTTGTGTGTTTCATTCTTCGATTTATAAGCGGATTCTTTTGTGGTTTCTTTTTGTGACAAGGGGTGATCTGCCATTTCTGCAACAGCAAGACCATTTGCTAACTGTAAACAGGTTTCTATACTGTCTGCTAAGCGAGAGGAAATATCATTGCTTACAATAATACGATCTACCACGACATCTATGTCATGTTTATACTTTTTATCAAGAGGAGGAATATCGGGGATTTCATAGAACTTTCCATCAACTTTAGCGCGCTGGAATCCTTTTTTTAAAAGCTCTGTTAGTTCTTTTTTATATTCTCCTTTTCGTCCTCGAACGAGAGGTGCCATAATAAAAGTTCGCGTACCTTCCGGTAAGGACATAATTTGATCAACCATTTGGCTTACCGTTTGGCTTTCAATAGGAAGTCCCGTAGTGGGGGAATGAGGAACTCCGATACGTGCAAAGAGAAGGCGCATGTAATCATGGATTTCAGTGACGGTACCCACTGTTGAACGCGGATTACGACTGGTGGTTTTTTGTTCAATGGAGATAGCTGGAGAAAGTCCGTCTATTCGATCGACGTCTGGTTTTTGCATCATTTCCAGAAATTGTCGAGCATAAGCCGAAAGGCTTTCAACATAGCGGCGTTGACCTTCGGCGTAAATTGTATCAAAAGCCAAGGATGATTTACCTGATCCAGAAAGTCCTGTTATGACGATCAGTTTGTCGCGAGGGAGATCTAGATCAATATTTTTGAGATTGTGCTCACGCGCGCCGCGAATAGAGATGTATTTTTGATAAGCCATGTTTTATCCTTGGCATATGTAAAAAAGCATATGTGACAAAAATGAGAGCTTCTAAAGATAAATAAAGTTGTTTCTTTAGAATGACAACGTGTTTTACTGTTTTAAAGCGGAAAAAAGTGCAAGTTCTGTGGAAAGAGAGGTAAAGAAACGGCTTTTTATTCAAAGTGATGGAATAAACTATGCGTTGTTATCATCTTTTGCTATAATAACGCATTATGTTTTTTTAAGGTTAGCAAGATTTACAGTGATGGTCAATTGTGTAGACACGCAAATGGCAAGATCAAAATGGGAATAACCCTGTTTACGTTAGTTTTGCAAATTAAGATTTTGGAGTTTATGTGATGGCTGGTAGCCTTAATAAAGTTATTTTAATTGGTAATCTTGGTGCGGATCCTGAAGTTCGCCGTTTGAATTCTGGTGATCAAGTGGCAAATCTTCGTATTGCTACTTCAGAGAGTTGGCGCGATCGTAATACGAACGAGCGTAAGGAACGTACAGAATGGCATAATATCGTTATTTTTAATGAAAACCTTGTTAAAGTTGCAGAACAATATTTGAAAAAAGGTAGCAAGATCTACATTGAAGGTCAATTGCAGACACGAAAATGGCAAGATCAAAATGGGAATGACCGTTATACAACAGAGATTGTTTTACAAAAATACCGAGGCGAATTACAAATGCTTGATGGACGTGGAGTAAGTGGAGGAGAGCAAATGCAAGGTATAAACCAGTCGAGCAGTGGTTATGGTAGCGGTGGTTTTAGTGACAATAGCTTAAATCAGAGGGATGTTTTTGGTCAAAATAATAATCAATCAAGAGAAGACTTCTCACACAAATTAGATGATGATGTTCCTTTTTGATACGTTTATAAAGTCCGCTTATCATTTTTTTATTCTCTGTTGTTTTTTATTTTCCGTTTTTTATAGTTCATGAAAGTAAGTCCTGTTTATTTTCAGCCCAATTTAAAATAAATAACATGTTGAAAAGGAGAGTTAAATTTCGTCCCTGTTGTGAGAGAGAAATTAGCATTTTGGTGTTTTTTTCGCTATAAATAAAATGAAATGATTCTTTTTTGAAAGTTCTAAAACTGTGAGCGATCTTATTCCACCACCAGAACGTGATGCACTGATCGGTATTGAACCGATCAGTATTATTGATGAAATGCAGCGCTCCTATCTCGATTATGCAATGAGCGTGATCGTTTCGCGTGCGCTTCCTGATGTACGTGATGGTCTTAAGCCAGTTCATCGGCGTATTCTTCATGCTATGAATGAGATGGGGCTTTCTTTTAATAAATCATATCGTAAATCTGCGGGTGTTGTAGGGGAGGTTATGGGAAAATTCCACCCCCATGGAGATGCTTCAATTTATGATGCGTTAGTGCGTATGGCGCAGGACTTTTCTTTGCGAAATCCATTGATTGATGGTCAAGGAAATTTTGGTTCTGTTGATGGTGATCCACCTGCTGCAATGCGCTATACAGAATGTCGTTTAGAAAAAGTTTCCGAAGAGCTCTTAGCCGATATCGATAAAGATACGGTTGATTTTCAGGATAATTATGATGGGCGTGAGCGTGAACCGGTGGTCTTGCCAGCGCGTTTCCCGAATCTTTTGGTTAATGGATCAGGTGGTATTGCCGTAGGGATGGCAACCAATATTCCCCCTCATAATCTTGGTGAAGTCATTGATGGTTGTATTGCCTTGATTGATAATCCTAGCATAACACTTGATGAAATTATTGAAATTATTCCTGGTCCTGATTTTCCTACTGGTGGTATTATTCTTGGTCATTCTGGTATCCGTTCAGCTTATGAAACGGGACGCGGATCAGTTATTATGCGTGCGAAGGTTGATATTGAAGAAATTCGCAATGGTCGCCAAGCAATTATTGTAAGCGAAATACCTTATCAAGTGAATAAAGCAACGATGATTGAGAAAATGGCCGAGTTGGTGCGTGATAAACGCATCGAAGGAATTTCTGATTTGCGTGATGAATCTGATCGGGATGGATATCGCGTTGTTATTGAGTTGAAGAAAGATGTTGTTGCGGAAGTTGTTTTAAATCAACTGTATCGTTATACGCCACTGCAAACTTCTTTTGGTTGCAATATGGTTGCGTTGAATGGGGGAAAGCCTGAACAGATGGCGTTGCTTGATATGCTTCGTGCATTTGTTTCTTTCCGAGAAGAGGTTGTTAGTCGGCGAACAAAATATCTTTTGCGTAAAGCACGTGAACGTGCACATGTTTTGGTTGGTCTCGCCATTGCTGTTGCCAATATCGATGAAATTATAGCACTTATTCGCAAAGCGCCTGATCCACAGACAGCGCGTACACAATTAATGGAACGGCGCTGGCCAGCTGTTGATGTAGCTCCTTTAATTAAACTCATTGATGATCCACGTCATGTTATTCATGAAGATAATACTTATAATTTGTCTGAAGAACAGGCGCGCGCTATTCTGGAGTTGCGCTTGCAAAGGTTGACAGCACTTGGGCGTGATGAAATTGCTGATGAATTGAATAAAATTGGAGTGGATATCGCCGATTATCTTCATATTTTGGCATCGCGTTCTCAGATTATGAATATCGTTAAGGATGAGCTTAGCTCTCTTCGTGAGGAATTTGCAACTCCGCGGCGCACTGTATTTGGTTTTGGCAGTGCTGAGATGGATAATGAAGATCTCATTGCGTCAGAAGATATGGTAGTTACAGTAAGTCATAGCGGTTATATTAAGCGTGTACCCCTTAATACATATCGTGCACAGCGCCGCGGTGGTAAAGGGCGTTCTGGTATGTCTACGAAAGATGAGGACTTTGTAACGCGTTTGTTTGTTGTTAATACGCACACACCAGTCCTTTTCTTTTCGTCACGTGGGATTGTTTACAAGGAAAAAGTTTGGCGTTTGCCACTTGGTACGCCGCAATCGCGCGGGCGGGCTCTGATCAATATGCTTCCCTTACAGCAAGGTGAGCGTATAACAACAATTATGCCTTTGCCAGAAGATGAAGCAAGTTGGAGTGAATTGGATGTGATGTTCGCAACGACGCGCGGAACTGTACGTCGTAATAAATTATCAGATTTCGTTCAAGTTAATCGTAATGGTAAAATTGCAATGAAATTGGATGAGGAAGGAGATGAGATTCTTTCTGTCGAAACGTGCACAGAACATGATGATGTGGTACTCACAACGGCGAATGGACAATGTATACGTTTTCCAGTTGTTGATGTTCGTGTTTTTGCAGGTCGTAATTCGGTTGGCGTCCGTGGTATCAATTTAGCAAACGGTGATAAAGTCATTTCGATGACTATCTTAGAGCATGTTGAGGCAACTTCGGTTGAACGTTCTGCTTATATCAAGCGTGTGGTTGGTGAACGTCGTGCTGCTGGAGCAGATGCTGAAGATATTTTAACTCTTGATGAAGATGATGGAGGATCCGAAGCGGAATTGACAGATGAGCGCTACGCAGAGCTTAATGCACGCGAACAAATGCTTTTAACAGTGAGTGAATTTGGTTATGGAAAACGATCTTCCTCCTATGAATTTCGCATTTCCGGGCGTGGTGGAAAAGGAATTCGTGCAACAGATCCCTCTAAAACAGTTGAAATTGGTAAATTAGTGGCTGCTTTTCCGGTAAAGATGCAAGATCAAATTATGTTGGTATCGGATGGTGGGCAGCTCATTCGCGTTCCTGTTGATGGTATTCGTATAGCGGGACGTTCAACCAAAGGGGTGACGATCTTCAATACGGCTGAAGGGGAAAAAGTTGTATCGGTTGAGCGTATTTCTGAATCTGAAGAAGATACTGGCCAATTAGGTGATGAAGCAGAGAATTCTGGTACGATTGATTTTAGTGAAGAGAAATAATTTTAAAGGGAACGGAGTAAAATGGTGAAAATTGCTCTTTACGCAGGTTCCTTTGATCCTCTTACCAACGGTCATCTCGATGTTTTACGGGGTAGTCTTGTTTTGGCAGATAAGGTCGTTGTGGCTATAGGTATACAGGCCCAAAAAAAGGCACTTTTTAGCTTTGAGGAGCGTATAGAGTTAATTACGCAAGTGGGAAAAGATTTGTTAAGCGTTGGATCTGACCGATTACAGGTTATTTCATTTGATACTCTTTTGGTTGATAAGGCGCGTGAAATAGGTGCTTCATTTCTTATTCGCGGCTTACGTGATGGCACTGACCTTGATTACGAAATGCAAATGGCAGGAATGAATGGTATCATGGCACCTGAATTACAAACAATTTTTTTGCCAGCAAGCGTTTCTGGACGTGCTATAACGTCTACATTGGTGCGCCAGATTGCTTCTATGGGAGGTGATGTGGCATCCTTCGTTCCTCAAAATGTTGCACGTGCTTTGCACTTGAAGTTTCAATCTTTAGGGAAGAATGGTTGTGTATCTTAAAATTTTTGCCATTTTGGCATGTGTTCTTTGTTTTTTTTCCTTGAGTGTAGTAGCAAATGATTCAGACGTGCTTGTTTTATCTCTCAAAAATGGTGATGTGGTTATTCGGTTACGTTCTGATCTGGCACCAAAACATGTTGCGCAAATCAAGAAATTAACAAAAGAAGGTGCTTACAATAATGTTGTATTTCACCGTGTTATTCCAGGTTTTATGGCGCAAACGGGTGATGTAAAATTTGGAAAAAAGGGGAGTGCAAATTTTGATCTTAAACGTGTTGGTATGGGTGGTTCAGATTATCCCAATATCCCAGCAGAATTTTCAAAGCAGCCATTTAAACGCGGCACTGTTGGAATGGCACGTTCGCAAGATCCTCATTCGGCAAATTCTCAGTTTTTCATTTGTTTTGATGATGCGGCTTTTCTGAATGGTCAATATACGGTTATTGGCGAGGTTATAAAGGGAATGGATGTTGTTGATAAAATTACAAAAGGCAGTGTAAATAATAATGGATCTGTTGCTGATCCTGATGTGATTAATTCCGCTACTTTACAAGCTGATAAATGAATAAAAGGAGTTTATTGTATGGATGAGAGTAAAGATCTAGAAAATATCATAGTTTTTGAAACGACGAAAGGGAGAGTCGTTATTGAGCTTTTTGCTGATTTAGCCCCTGGTCACGTTGCACGTGTTAAGGAGCTCGTGCGTGAAGGTGCTTATGATAATGTTGTGTTTCATCGTGTTATTGAAGGATTTATGGCACAAACTGGTGATGTAAAATTTGGGAAAAAGGATGGTGAAAAATTTGATTTATCGTGTGCTGGTATGGGTGGTTCAGATAAACCTGATTTGACAGCAGAGTTTTCAAATCTTTCTCATAAGCGCGGTACAGTTTCTATGGCACGTAGCCAGAATCCAAATTCTGCTAATTCGCAGTTTTTTATCTGCTTTGCGGATGCTCCTTGGCTTGATCGCCAATATTCGGTGTGGGGTCAAGTTGTTGAGGGTATGGAAAATGTCGATAAAATTAAGCGTGGTGAACCTGTTATAGATCCCGATATAATTCTCAAAGCTACAGTTGCGGCAGATACGAAATAGTATAAATTCTATTTAGTTTTTATTGTAAGATTGTTCAATAGAAATACTTGCGTCTGATCTTGTTATGAGTACAACATAAATTCATTGTCACTACTTTGATAGGGAGAGGTTGATTTTTTCTGTTCATTTTTTGCATTAAACTTTGTCGTTTTTAGATGTAATAAGTTTATGGGCGTTATTTCTCATTGTTGCAATATTATATGCTAAGAAGACATTATGCTTAAGCTTAGTTTTATTCAGCTTTTCTTTCGAAAATTGCTCATTTGTTGATCGATTGCGATTGACCAGTTTATCAGAATTAAGTGTTTTAAGAGAATTGTGCTTATTAATTCTTTTTTATTTCAGAAGAGTTTTTTGAGGAGCTCGGATTGTTACTTTTATTGTTGTGATCATTTGATAATAAAATTTCATTTATCTCTTTTCACTTTTATGCTGTTTACAGCATTTAGCGAATCGAAAATCAATTTGTAAAGCTTATGATGACGTTATGAAGAAAAGTTTATCTTTTCTTTTTATGGTAGTTATGAGTTTATGTAATCAAAAAGATAAAAGTGATGATAAAAACATTTCATTATAAAAAAATTGCTCAAGATAAATATGCTCGTCGGGGTGAAATTATAACGGGACGTGGGTCTATTCGTACACCCGCGTTTATGCCAGTTGGAACGGCAGGAACAGTTAAGGCCATGTATATGGATCAGCTACGTGATCTTGGGGCTGATATCATTTTGGGAAATACTTACCATTTAATGTTGCGTCCAGGAGCAGAGCGTGTTGCGCGTTTAGGAGGCTTACATGAATTTATACGTTGGTCTCGACCTATTTTAACTGATTCTGGTGGATTTCAAGTTATGTCACTTGCAGGAATCCGTAAAATTACAGAAAAAGGTGTAATTTTCCGCTCTTATATTAATGGAGCGTATTATGACATGAGTCCTGAGCGTTCTATCGAAATTCAAGGACTTCTTAATTCTGATATCCAGATGCAATTGGATCAATGCATTGCACTACCTGCAAGCGAAAAAGAAACAGAAGCTGCTATGGAACTTTCATTACGGTGGGCAGAGCGTTGTAAAAAAGCTTTTGGTGATCAGCCAGAGAAAGCTCTGTTTGGTATTGTTCAAGGCGGTGATAACATGAAACTGCGTGAGCGTTCTGCTCAGGCATTAAAAGAAATGGATTTAAAAGGTTATGCTATTGGAGGGCTTGCTGTTGGTGAACCGCAGAGTGTTATGACAGCCGTACTGGATGCGACTTGTCCGATTTTGCCAGAGGATAAACCACGATATCTTATGGGGGTTGGGACGCCTGATGATATTTTAAAAAGCGTTGCACGTGGGATCGATATGTTTGATTGTGTTATGCCAACACGTGCAGGACGCCATGGTTTAGCTTTTACACGTTTTGGTAAGATTAATTTGCGTAATGCGCGCTATGCGGAAGATCCTTATCCCCTTGATCCACAATCGCTTTGTCCAGCCGCAAGTGATTATAGTTGTGCTTATTTGCATCATTTGATTAAATCTAGAGAATCTCTTGGTGGAATGTTGTTGACTTGGAATAACCTCTTTTATTATCAACAACTTATGCAGGGGATTCGTGATTCTATTGAAGCAGGGTGCTATTCTGATTTTTGTTCTGAGACTTGTGCTTTGTGGATGCAAGGGCGATAATAACTGGCAATAAAGCCATATACAAGAGTGTTTGTGGAACACTGAGGGTAATGGAATGCTATACGTTTCTTTGTGTGTGTGTGGTTATTTATTCTTGCTATAAAAAATTTCGCAAAAGGCATAAAACTGCACGAACTTTCAATGTGAATGCGCAGTTTTATCAGTATATATTTCTCTTGCAATTATGATACTATACAAGAAACAGTAACTCCGGTACGCGCTACCTGATCCGGAGGAAAACAGTTTTTTCTGTTTCTAATGACTGTTTAAATCAACAATGTTAATGAGGAGTTATTGAACCCTTAAGGAAGTATGAAAATTGCATTTTTAAAGATATTTTTATTTTTTTCTTAGTGATGAAATTTTAGAAAAAGGTATTGACACAGTTTATGCATGTATAAAAAAATGGACGGTTCATTGAAGGTTTTGCAGAATTTTATGTCGTGATCAAAAATGTTTCGTCATATAATTGATATGAAAATATTCTGCTTTAGAGTTTGGTTTAGAAAATACAAAGCGGTTAATAGTAAAAAGTGTCGGAATTGTTTTTTGGGTAGGAATATTAGTAACTAATGGGCTATGGGGTGTTATTATTGCAAGGGCAGTTTGAGACAATAAATTCCTGTTATGTCTATGCTACAAGAACGATTATAGATCAGTTCTCTTTGTTATGAGAGACTTTCCTAAGGCTTTATTGGTGTCTATGAGGTATAGACGGTAAAAAACATTTTCTGTCTATTTGTTCTCTATAGGTGTCCAAGATAAAAATGTTGCTGTACAGAAATGGTGATAATGAAGAATTCTCGTGAAAAATATGCTTTTTCATCTTTTGAGACTGATTCGAGAACACGGCGTTTGGCAATTTTAGCTCTTGCAGTGGGAAGTTTTGCTATTGGTACTGCGGAATTTGTTGCGATGGGACTACAGCCAGAGATGGCTCAGAGCTCATATGTTGATATTCCTACAGCTGGTCAATATGTTTCCGCTTATGCATTTGGCGTTGTAGTTGGGGCACCTCTTTTAGCTGTTGCCACAGCTCGGTTGCCACGCAAGATTGTTTTGATAGGTTTGATGTTTTTTTATGCATTAGCAAATATTGCGAGTGCTTTCTTTTCTGATTTTAGCATATTAGTGGCACTGCGGTTCATCAGTGGGCTTCCACATGGTATTTATTTTGGGCTTGCAACTATGGTTGCATCTTCGATGGTAAAAATGAAAGAACGTTCTAAAGCTGTTGGATATGTTATGCTTGGTTTGACAATTGCGACAGTTTTTGGAGCACCGAGTGCTACTTGGATTGGTCAGCTTATTGGTTGGCAGGTTGCTTTTATTTTTGTGGGTGCGATTGCTTTATTATGTTGTGCGCTTATTGGGGTATTTTTGCCTTCTTTTTGTGATGTTTCCAAAACAAGTCCTTTACGCGAACTGAGTTCGTTAAAGCAAAAGCAGGTATGGTTTCTTTTAGTAATGGTTTCGGTTGGGGCATCAGGCTTATTTTCTGTTTTCACTTATATTAAGTCGACATTAATGTATATTTCTCATGTTTCTCTTAATTGGGTACCGTTTATTATGCCGTTAGTTGGATTAGGGATGGTTGTAGGCAATCTTTTGGGACCTAAATTGGCTGTTAAAATTGGTGTTTCACCGATGATATTCTTTGCTCTGTTGTGGAGTGCATTCGTTTTTTTTCTTTTTTTCTTTTTATCCTATACTCCATTTACTGCAGCGTTGGGATGTTTTCTTGTGGGATCTTCTTTTGCAGCTATGCCCCCTATACAAACAAAAATTATGGATGTTTCTATACATGGACAAATTTTAGCAGGAGCACTTATGCAATCGGCTTTTAATATTGCTAACGCTCTTGGAGCGGAATCTGGAGCGTGGGTTTTAAGGTTGGGTTATAGTTATGAATATACTGCTATTCTTGGGGGGATCTTAACTTTATGTGGATTATTGATTTTTTGTTTTTCATGGTATGTGGAAAAGCGAGATCAATAATCAATATATGTCACAGTTATGAATGTTTTTTCGGGGGAAAAGACATTTGCTCATTTTTTAATTTGTCCTGTCGGATTTTTCAATATGCTGTAAGAAACGCGGAGGGCAAATGGAATACCAAGACAAAATAAAAGACTGATGAGGACGACAAGAAGCGCTTTTGCTGCTAAAATCATCCCTGTTATTCCTCCAGGATTCAAAATTCCAGCAAGATTGGTGATTATCCCTGCTAACGTTGCACTTAAAGCAGCTGAAAATAACTGTACAGATGTTAGAGATTCGCTAGCACGCAGAGCATCTTTATCGTTTGCACATTGTAAGATTCGCGTTAATAGATGTGGCCACGCTGTGCCAGCACTAATCCCAATTGCGAATAATGCTAAGCAAATAATAAAAATATATAAAGGTGTAGAAACTTCTACTGGAACAAACCATAAAAGAATTGTTATGCCTAAAAGGCTGAATATGGGAGAATATATAATGATTCTATGAATTTTTTTCGCAGATACACCAACACTGTATAGAGAACCACACGTCCAACCAAAGCTCATGAGTGCTGCTATATAACCGGCAATAAGCGGATTTTGCCCGTGAAGCTCTTGAAGGAAAAGGGGGAAATAAAGCTCTATACTGTACACAACTGTCGTCATAATGAGTATTAATGTGTAAACAGAAAAAAGTTCAGAAGAAAAAGAAAAGGATTTCTGGGGCAGCATGGGATAAACGGTAGATGATTCGATCTTTGCTAGAACAAAGAGAAGGCTGAATCCGATCATTAATCCGCAGATTTGCATAATTGTTGTATCCATAGCTCCCCCAGCAGAAATGATGAAAATCAATAAGACGAGTATGAGAAGTTGTAGGAGGGGGAGAGGAGTTGCTGGAACAGAGTTTTCATTTTCTTTTGGCAAAACTTTAAGAGCTATGAGTGAGAAGATTATTGCCAATGTGCCGATTATCCAAAAGGATACTCTCCATACACCATATTGTATAGAAATGCCGCCAATAGCTGGTCCTAACAAGGTTGATATTCCCCACATACCAGAGATAATACTTAGTGCATGGGACCATAAAGATGGATTAAAAACAATACGTACCATGGAATAGGATAAGGACAGCAAGGAACCACTTCCGAATCCTTGAATAAAGCGTCCGAACAAAAATAATGGCATAGTTGAAGACACGCTGCATATAAAAGTGCCAACAGTAAAAATAATCCCAGAGATAACATAGGCTTTGCGAGGACCTATTTTTCCTAGTGTCTTTGTTGCAAGCGAAGTACCAAGCAGTGAAGCTGTAATAAAAACAGTCGCTACCCAAGAATAATACGATTCACCGCCGAGATCATTAATCAGAGAGGGTAAAATAGTAATAACAATATAAACGTTGGTTGCATGTAAAATAACACCGCCTGTAAACGTCAGAAAGCAAATACCATTTTTACCCCATAAAAATGTAGACCAGCTTTGTTTTTCCACTGTTTTTTCTATTTAATAATAATCGCCTTTTCTCACTTTATACGGCAGTTATTTGAATTTGCCAAGTAAAGATTCAAAGCTCTGCTTTCACAGAGCTTTAAATCTAATTAAATATAACTTTCTTTATCACTAATTTTCTCATTGCTTATAGCTTTTTTGAAATTTTCATCAATTTTATCGAGAAAACCTGTTGTAGAAAGCCATTTTTGTTTAGGTCCAATCAAAAGTGCGAGATCTTTGGTCATAAAACCTTCTTCAACAGTTTTAATACAAACTTTTTCCAATGTTGTGGCAAAGTTTTTTAATTTCTCATTGTTATCAAGTTTTGCGCGGTGTGCTAATCCCCGTGTCCATGCAAAGATAGAAGCAATAGAATTTGTTGATGTCTCTTCACCTCTTTGATGCTGACGATAATGTCGTGTTACTGTACCATGTGCGGCTTCTGCTTCGACAATTTTACCGTCTGGTGTCATGAGAACAGAAGTCATAAGACCAAGGGAACCGAAGCCCTGAGCAACGATATCTGATTGAACATCACCATCATAGTTTTTACATGCCCACACGTAGCCACCTGACCATTTCAGTGCAGAAGCAACCATGTCATCAATCAGACGATGCTCGTAATATAATTTACAATTTTCGAATTCAGCTTTAAATTCTGCGTCAAATATTTCTTGAAAGATGTCTTTAAAACGCCCATCATAAGCCTTTAGAATGGTATTTTTTGTTGAAAGATAGACTGGAACATTCCGTTGTAGTCCATAATTAAAAGATGCGCGAGCAAAATCACGAATTGATTCATCGAGATTATACATAGCCATGGCAACCCCTGCACTTGGGGCATCAAAAACTTCATGTTCGATAACTTGATTGTCATCGCCAATAAATTTGATACTTAGTTTGCCTTTGCTAGGGAATTTGAAATCAGTTGCTTTATACTGATCACCAAAAGCGTGGCGTCCGATAATAATTGGTTTTGTCCAGTTAGAAACCAAGCGTGGTACATTTTTGCAAATAATAGGTTCACGGAAAATAACTCCTCCTAAGATATTGCGGATTGTGCCATTGGGTGATTTCCACATTTTTTTGAGATTAAATTCTTTGACACGTGATTCATCAGGTGTGATAGTTGCACATTTTATGCCGACCCCATATTTTTTGATAGCATTAGCAGAGTCGATCGTTACTTGATCGTTGGTTGCATCTCGATTCCCGACGGAAAGATCGTAATATTTGAGATCGATATCGAGATAGGGATAGATCAGCTTGTCTTTGATATATTTCCAAATGATACGGGTCATTTCATCCCCATCGAGTTCAACAACAGGTTTTTCCACTTTGATCTTTGCCATTAGAAATCCTTTTTCATTTAAGTAATATTATTCTATAGCACTTTCAGTTTTGTAATTAAAAGTAAAAACAAGGAATGGTAGAGGAGCCCTCAAACGTAATTCTGTTAGAATATCTATTCCATAGAATATAAAATTTTGTTGAAGAACGCATATCTTGAAAAGAAAATAATATCTTTTACGTAATGTTTTGTTAATGCATGATCATTTTTAATATAAAGAAATTTATTTAACGGGAGGACAAGTAGATACTTATCCATAATACGAATTTATTTATTTTTATTAAAAAACTTAAATATTTGATAAATTTATTATTTTCATTACAGTTATATGAGGTAAATACATTGTTTATAAGATTGCGAAGAGAGTGTCATTTGGGTCCTTGGATTATGGACTGCTAATCGAGATCAAAATTCTATGTGATTAAAAGAATTATAATTTTGAAGTTGCTTGCTAAGATACTCTCTTTAGAATTCGCTTTTTCAGTATAAACTAGTAGCTTTTGCCTTTATGAAAAATAGCTCCCTATGCAGTATTTTATTTTGGCCTTATTTAAAAATCCTATTCTCTCACTTAAAAACATATGGAAAATCAATAGGTTATTTGTGATAAAAACAACATGGTACGCCCAAGGGGAATCGAACCCCTGTTTCCGCCGTGAAAGGGCGGCGTCCTAACCGCTAGACGATGGGCGCATACCAATGATGAGGCTTATAGAGAGGATCTTTTTACTTCGCAAGCCCCCTTTGTCATTTTTTTGAAAAAAACGTATCTTATTAAAATCATCTTTGAATATGCCTACATTATTTTCACCAGATTATTTTATTTTTTAAAGTTTTTCGTGAAAAATATAATAATAACGGTTGATAGGGAATTTTTTTATGGAAGCTTCATAATCGAATGATATTTTTTCAGTTCGTCTAATAAATGAAAATGATAAATTAGCAGTTTTGGAAAGCGGGGTATTCTTTGTGTTATTTTCTGTTTGCTGTGAAATGTATACGTAGCTAAGATGGTAGGATAGACTTTCCTTTTTGCAGGAATAGGTTATCGTTTCTGATGTCTATAAAATTCTTTTGAGCTTATAAAATGTATTTTCATATAGTTATAGTTACTCAAATCTATAAAAAATAATTCTTCTTTATGTTGCTATCGCTGGCAAGATGTATAAAAAGATGCCGTATTTATAATTGAAAGTTTATCATGTATTTATGGGACAATTTCAATATTTGAATTAATAGTTTTATAGGGGTTCTTATGCTTTAAAATATGCATATTTGCGTTCTTAAATTTTTATTAAATGCGTAGATGTTGCTATTGCACTAGGAGAGAAATTGGGATGCATAGAAGAATGGCTGTTGGTTATCAGCATCATTTACGTAGTGTTACGCATAATTTAAATATTTTTTAGTAAAGTTAAGGGGAAGCAGTTAGATAATGATAGAATCTTTGAAAGTTGGCATTGCTGGTCTTGGCACTGTTGGTGCTTCAGTTGTTCGGATTTTACGCGAAAAAGCTGATAGTTTGGCGTGTCAATGCGGGCGCTCAATCGAAATTGTTGCTGTTAGTGCACGTGATAAGGGCCGTGATCGTGGAATTGATTTAAGCAGTGTAAAATGGTTCGATTCACCTGTGGAAATGGCTGCTTCTAATGAAATTAATGTTTTTGTTGAGTTAATTGGTGGTGAAATTGATGTTGTGCGTGCTGCTGTTCAGAAAGCGATTGAATCGGGACATCATGTTGTTACTGCTAATAAAGCGCTTCTTGCTCGACATGGGGTGGAGTTTGCTATTAATGCAGAAAAAAAAGGCATTTTTTTTAATTTTGAGGCTGCCGTTGCAGGAGGAATTCCTGTTGTTAAAGCAATGAGAGAATCACTTTCCGCTAATCATGTGTCGCGGATTTATGGCATTCTTAATGGAACCTGTAACTACATTTTAACACGGATGTTTACTGAAGGGCTTTCATTTGAAGATTGTTTGGCTGATGCGCAAAGGCTTGGTTATGCTGAAGCTGATCCGACTTTTGATATTGGTGGCAATGATACTGCACATAAATTAGCTTTATTGACAAGTTTGGCATTTGGTACTGAGATCTCTTTAGATGATGTATATGTTGAGGGGATTAGCAATATTTCGCAAATTGATATCCGTGCAGCTGATGAATTGGGATATCGGATTAAGCTTTTAGGGGTTGCATTAAAAACCGATACTGGAATAGCACAACGTGTTCATCCAACAATGGTGCCAACCTCATCGATGATTGCGCAGATTCATGGTGTGACAAATGCCCTTTCTATTCAAAGCGACTTATTAGGTGAATTGGTGCTTTCTGGTCTTGGGGCTGGAGGAGAAGCAACTGCATCAGCGGTGGTTGCTGATTTAGCTGATATAGCAAAAGCGCGTATTGGTTTTCTATATGCACCTGTTTTAGGACGTCCAGCATTAGAGCTTACTCCTCATAAAAAAGCGCAGATCTCTCATCATGCAGGTGATTATTTTATTCGTTTGAGTGTTCATGATCGTGCTGGTGTTTTTGCAACGGTTGCAAGGCATATGGCTGATAACTATATCTCATTAGAATCGATCGTTCAAAGGCCTTTTGTAGAAGGTCAGGCTGTAAAAACAAAAACAATCATTTTAATAACGCATGAAACAACGGAAGTGAATATACGACAAGCGCTGGCAGCAATTGAAAAAGATGGTTATCTTATCGCAAAGCCTCAGTTCATTCGTATCGAATCTATGGCATAGAGTTGATCATTTATTTTATAACAACAAATGGAAATCTGAATATTTTTTCTCTTGTGGAAAGCTCTTGTCTTTGCAAAAAGCTTTATTCGTAATACTTGATAATGAGTGTTAATGTTTTTTCTAGTACTCATGCAGTAGGATTTTTTATATGCCCACAACTCAAAAAATTTTAAATGGACTTGATCGTATTCTAACGCTCGAATTGGTACGTGTAACGGAACGTGCTGCTGTTGCAGCTGCGGGCTGGCGCGGACGTGGTGATGAAAAGGCTGCTGATCAAGCTGCTGTAGATGCAATGCGTAAGGAACTTAATCGTTTGCCTATTGATGGTACAGTGGTAATTGGTGAAGGTGAGCGTGATGAAGCTCCTATGCTTTATATCGGAGAGAAAGTTGGTCTCCAAAATGGGTTGGCAGTTGATATTGCACTTGACCCCCTTGAAGGAACTACAATTTGTGCAAAAAATCTTGCTAATTCCCTCGCAGTAGTTGCTATTGCAGAAAAGGGTAATTTACTTTACGCTCCTGATGTTTATATGGAAAAAATTGCTATCGGTCCTGGTTATCCAAAAGGGGTGGTTGATATAGATGCTCATCCTGCTGACAATATACATTCGCTTGCAAAGGCTAAGGGAGTTGCAGTTAATCAGATTACTGTTTGTATTATGGATCGGCCTCGTCACGCAAAGCTCATTGATGAAGTTCGTGCAACAGGAGCGTCAATTCGCTTAATTGGTGATGGTGATGTTGCTGCTGTTATTGATACAACTGATCCAGATGAAACGGGTATTGATATTTATATGGGCATTGGCGGAGCTCCAGAGGGTGTGTTAGCTTCTGCAGCATTGCGTTGTATTGGTGGGCAGATGCAAGGGCGTTTACAGCTTGATACGGAAGAAAAGATAGTACGTGCCGCTAAAATGGGGATCGATAATCCTGATAGAATTTATACAATGGAAGAAATGGCAAAGGGAGATGTTTTGTTTTCCGCAACAGGTGTTACTGATGGCAATATGCTTTCTGGTGTCAAATTCACCTCACGCTATATTCAGACTGAAACTCTTGTGATGCGTTCACACACTGGTACGGTTCGGAATATAAAAGCGCAGCATAGAGATTATTCAAAGTTTGACGAATAGTTTTTCTCTGTTATTTATTAATGAATAAGAATGTATTCTGCAAAAAACCATGAAGGCTCCCATAAAGCTTTCATGGTTTTTTTAGGAGATATATTTGAATATGCCTTTATTGTTATGAAAGTTGGACGGAATGCACCCAGTTGTTTTTATCTTCTATATTTCCTTTTTGAAGGCCGACTAGTTGTGTGCGAAGTTGTTCTGTAACTTTGCCGATTATTTCATTCCCAACAGTGAACTCCCCACTTTTATATTTAAAACGTCCGATTGATGTGATAACAGCAGCGGTACCACAAGCAAAAACTTCTTTTAGATAACCACTTTGTGCATCTTTTTTGAGTGACTCAAAAGAATAAGGACGTTCTTCTATCGTTAAACCCATTTTTTTTGCTAGCTTTAAAATTGAATCACGCGTAATACCTGGAAGAATAGTGCCACTAAGTGCAGGTGTTACAAGTGTATTATCTGCCATAATAAAGCAAACATTCATACCACCAAGTTCTTCAATCCATTTATGTTCAACCATATCAAGGAAGAGTACTTGGGTACAATTGTTTTCAGTTGCACTTTTTTGTGCGAGTAAGCTTGCTGCATAGTTACCGCCACATTTTGCAGCACCTGTTCCGCCTGGACCAGCACGGCTATAATCTGTTTCAAGCCATACGCTGACAGGTTTTTCTTCTCCTTTGAAGTACAATTCAACAGGAGATGCTATGATACAGAAAAGATATTCTTTAGAAGGACGAACTCCCAAAAAGTTTTCATTACCAAACATGAATGGACGTATGTAAAGGCTAGCATTGGGATTATCAGAAACCCATTTCTGATCAATTCTTACCAATTGGTGAACAGCATCTAAAAAAATGTCCTTTGGCAATTCAGGCATAGCAAGTCGTTGTGCTGATTCCATAAAACGCTGTGCATTAGAATCGGGGCGGAACAACAAAATACGCCCATCTTTTGCACGATATGCTTTTAGACCTTCAAAAATCTCTTGCGCATAATGCAGAACGGTACTTGCTGGATTAATCTCTAAAGATTTATATTGAGAGATGACAGCATTATGCCAACCTTTATCTTTAGTCCATTTAACGATCCCCATGTGATCTGTAAAAAATTGACCAAAACCAGGATTTTTAAGAATCTTTTCACGTTCCTCATCTGATAGAGGTGACGGATGTTTTTCTATTTTAAACGGAACTGAAGATATCGGAGACTGCATACGTAAAACCTTCTGGGGTAATGTTTTATTTCTATGTATTCTTGACTAAAGAAATAGTAAAGCATTTTCATTGTAGCATTATGATAAGCAAATTCTTCATGTCAATGTTTTATTATGAAACTCAAAGTAATGAGATCTAGAGGTATCTGTTTGACATTATTTGCGTATTTTTTTTCTAGGCTTTATCAGGGATTTTGGAACTTTTATCGATCTTTAGTGTTTTTTGAAATAAGTGCTTAAAATAATTTCATATACGCTTATCATTTAGATAACTAAATAAGGGAATTGAGAAAAGGAATTCACTATGATTGATAGAAAGTACCCAACATATGAGGAATATAGAGCCGCAAAAAAAATAGAACGTGAACAGCGTAATTTGATTGGTAAAGGTATCTTTGCTATTATTCTTGCGCTTCTTATTCTGTGGTTTATTTTTGGTTTTTTCGGATCTTTTTTTGAAAAATCCTCCAAACACATATCCCACTATAATGCTACAGAATCAAGCCAGACAATAACTCTTCCGAAGAGCGATTTAAATACGACATTTCCAGTGCCTAATAGCAATAAAGATACGACCTCATCACTCTATGAACAAATCCCTTCAGGTGAAAAGGCGCAAAAAAGCATAAGCCAAGAAGCACAGCCAACTCAAGCGCATGAACAAGAAAAATCTAATATGATTTTAATTCCTGAAGTTAATCAATAAATCAACCAGTTATTTAGCAAAACGAGTAGTGCAATAGTTGTAAAGCCATTGCACTACTTTTTAACGGGTAATAAAACAATTTCCACCGGAATTTTTTATGTCTTCACAAAGATTTATGGCTTCATTACGGTTTCGCGTTTGAACACGAACGCGATAATAGGTTCCTTTTCCTGGAATGAGAGCAGATTGAATATTTAAAGGATGCGTGCCGATAAGATATCCAAATTTAGATTTGGCTCTTTTTAGAGAATCTTTAGCCAATGCATGCGTTGGTTGGGATGCGAGTTGTACATAATAATTTTCCGAGTTTTGTATGGTTTCTCTGTTTGGCAAGGGGAGATTAGAAGCGATATGTGTTTGTGTTGCTGAATTAATTTTCGCATGCGAAGGAATAGGTATAAATGTATTTTTGTTTTTTTCCTTAGCACGAGATGGAAAAGTATTTTCTGCTATTATTTGATCAATATCAGATTTAAGATTGTGCTCTGTATCTTGGCTCTTTGTGTCAGAAAAGTGCGAAGAAGCCTGAGAAGTGTCTTGAGGTTGCTCTACAGAAGCTTGGTCAATTGTTTCTTCAGTTTTATCAGCAGGTTTTTTATCTGTGTAATGCGCTGGAGATAGTGTAATTGTACCATCTGGTTTTACAATAACAGTCTGTACTTCTCGCGCTGGAATAGTGTGATTGATGGCTTCTGTAACGGCGTCGTCAACATCAGATCCATCAAAAGAAGAAGATGAATTACTTGTGGATTCTTGTTGATTTAATGATATTAAATCTTCAGCTGCTTCAGAATTATCAATAAGAAATTGCTGCGTACTTTCTGGTTTTTCATTTTGTCCTGTTGTTTGTTTATAAACATCTAAATTATGCGCAATATCGCTTTCTGTTTTTGTGGATTCTTGCTTAATTTTAAAAGGCACATTATCAGCGTAGATGATGGGTATGTTTTCATTTGTTTGTGATGGTACAAAAAAATGAAAATAACCAACATAACCAAGCACTATTAAAGTCAGAAGGACAATGCTTCTGGTAGAGATTTTACTAATAATCAAACTTTTAAAGGCTGAGGTTAGTGATGTATGAGAAGGAACTTCATTAATATCTTTGTATGCCGAATTCTTGCTAAAAGAAGAATAATATTCTGTATTGTCTGTAGGGAAATCGTTGGTATTTTGCTTTTTTATATATGTATCTTCTCCTAAATTTTGTATCGTTTTATGAAAGATTTCATTGAAGGCTTCATTTTGTTGTTGCCTAGAAAAATCCTCTTCTGGAACATTTCCTACATTGAAGACATCAGCAAATTCTTTTTTCAGATCATCAGTAGGCACATCATATTCTGGTGCTTCATAGGGAACTTCTGGAACCATAATTGGTCCCGTTTTTTCTACGATTCCCTCTGCAAATTTATAAGTGTCAACATTTGGGGCTGGTGTGTCCCTATGCGCATAATTTTGCGCAAAAAAATTATCCGCTCGCATACTGCTTAAGTTTTCTGATGAGGGGTGTACTTTAGTTAATGGATTTTGGTTATATAAAACCTTTTTTTCATTGTTTTGATCAGAAATATTTCCAGCATTATTAACATTAATATATTGATCATGTGTATCATTATATTCTGGAATCTTTACGGCATCAAATTCTTGCTCTGAGAATTTATCTTCGTATAATTGGGGATAATTAGTCGTATAACCTTTTTGCGGAAAATCTTTTAAATCAGATTGTTTATTAGTTTGTGTTGAATCCAAAGAAGATGAAGGAGACGTGTTTGCATTGGTAGAGGAATTTGAAATAGTAGTATGATATTCTTGATCCGTTGGATATTCATATGGATTACTTGTGAAAGTATTATAGGAACTTTGGTTGTCATCATAATTTTGTTGTACATTTGAGTATTGGGAAGTCGTTTGAGAGAAGCGGTTGACTTGTTCACAGGATGTTGGTGTAATTGTACTGTTATTTCCTCTATTAGATTCCTCTGAAAAGGCATTTTGTGATTGTTCGCTCAAATCATCTTTTTTAAAAAACGGATCTGCATTGATTGGTGTTGTTTTCTTTTGAGATGATTGATTCTTTTGGATAGGTAATGGAGAAAGTGCATCCAAAATTTGCTCTTCGTCATGACAGATAGGCGAAGAATATATGTTCTCAGATAAAATTTTTTTTTGCTCTGAATGGTTAAAGTGAACGCTTTTTTCAACATCTACGAAAGTTGATTCATTGCTTGTTTTGTGCAAATCCTCTTGCTTCTCTTGCTTACCAAAAGGAAAATTACTGGTTAAATTATTCTCAAGTTCTGCTTCTAGAAAGGATAGATCAAAATCATCACCATGGAATGGAGTTGGAGGCGATTGGGATATTGATTGATCAGGCTGTAATGAAGATTGAGTGTTTTGTTTATCGCTTTTTTCATTTGAATTTAAGCCTTGCTCAAGTCTCTCTAAGGGATCATGGTATTCATGGCCCTGTTTTATTTCGCATGGATCTTTGCGATCGTTATCGCTCATAGTTTCTCTCATATAATGACCTGCATTTGCATGCAATAAATAATGGTTAATTTTGATTTATTATATTTTGAATATTCTTGAAATTATAAATTCTCTCCTCTTATCAAGAATACACGAAAAAGTTTATCAATAAAGCCCTCATTTTATGTATTTATAGAACTTTTTCAACGCATTTCTGCCGGAGCTTCTACTCCTATTATTTTAAGCCCTGATGATAGAATATGAATGACAGCTTGTATCAACCCAAGTCTAGCAAATGATAGTTCTTTATCAGCAGGTTGAATAAAGCGTAACTTAGGATTATCATTGCCCTTATTCCAATGGGCATGAAAATTCGAAGCAAGATCATAAAGATAAAAGGCTAATCGATGCGGTTCTTTATGAATTACAGCTTGCTCAATGATGCGTGGATATTCGGAAAGTTTGCGTATCAAGAATATTTCATTGTCGTCAGTTAATCGGTTAAGTTGTGTGATCATTGTATCATTGGAAAAATTTTCAATATCAAAAGTATCTTGCGCTTGACGAAAGATTGAGTGACAACGTGCACTTGCATATTGTACGTAAAAAATAGGATTATCTTTTGATTGCTCTGTTACTTTTGCAAAATCAAAATCGAGAGGAGCTTCACACTTACGATACAACATCATAAAACGTACTGGATCACGACCAACTTCTTCTACAACCTCGCGGAGAGTGATAAATGATCCTGCTCTTTTCGACATACGTACAGGTTGACCATTACGAAAAAGTTTTACCAATTGACACAAAAAAACACTCAATTTTGCTTTATCGCCAGAAACCGCTTTTGCCATCGCTTCTAGTCGCTTGACATAGCCAGCATGATCTGCACCTAGAATATAAATCATTTCATCAAAACAACGATTGAATTTGTCATGAAAATAAGCAACATCAGCAGCAAAATAAGTGTAAGAACCGTTAGATTTAACCAAAACACGATCTTGATCATCTCCAACATCAGTTGAACGAAACAAAGTTTGTTCGCTGGGTTCCCAGTCTTCAGTATCTTGACCTTTTGGAGGTGGAAGCTTTCCTTTGTAGATATAACCATTTAAAGTAAGATTATTAATTGTATTGCGAATGGCACGTGCATTGTCTGCATAAAGCATGCGTTCAGAAAAAAAGATATCATGATGAATATTAAGAGCAGCTAAATCCTTGCGAATCATCGACATCATTGCATTAATCGCACGCTCTTTCACGATAGATAAAGCCTCATCTTTATCCATGGTGAGTAATTGATCACCAAACTCTTCAGCAAGTGACTGCCCCAATGGTACTAGGTATTCACCAGGATAGAGCCCTTCTGGAATTTCATTAATTTTCTGCCCAAGGGCTTCACGATAGCGCAACAGCACAGAATGGGCGAGTACTTCGATTTGTTGACCAGCATCATTTATGTAATATTCTTTCGTAATGTCATAACCAACAAATTGCAGCAAATTGGAAAGGACATCTCCAACAACAGCACCGCGGCAATGTCCAACATGCATAGGACCTGTTGGGTTTGCTGATACATATTCAACATTGATTCGTTTCCCATGCCCCATGGGAATGCGGCCATAAGATATGCCTGCTTCAAGTATGGATTTTATTGTATCTTGCCAAAATGATTTTGTAAGTTTGATATTGATAAATCCAGGGCCGGCGACATCAATGGAGTCGATAGAAGAGTCATTTTTGAAAAGTTCTGCGATTTTCTCTGCAAGTGCACGTGGGTTAAGTCCTATAGACTTTGAAAGCACCATAGCGGCATTGGTGGATAAATGTCCATGTGAGGAATCGCGTGGGGGATCAACGGTAATTTTTGATAAATCTAAATCCTCGACATTTTTTCCTTTTATATCAGATGATTCGAGTGATTTTTTAATTTTTTTCTCGAAATTTTTAAAGACATTCATATTTAACTTCCATTATGTATTGCAAAAGCAATTAAACGAAATTATCTTTACGGTCAAATAAACGACGATATTCACGTAGGGCATAGTGATCGGTCATACCTGATAGAAAGTCAGCAATGAGACGTGCTAACTCTTGATTTGTTAAGTGAGTTGTTTTGATATGCCAGTTTTCAGGCATTACATTCGGATTGTTATAATAACAGTCGAATAGTTTTTGTACAATGCGTTTTGCTGCATTGCGGCGACTGAGGACTTGTTCGTGATAATAAAGATTTTTAAAAAGAAAATTTTTCAATTCTTTTTCTTGAGTGGTCATCATGGGTGAAAAGGTAACAATAGTTTGTTCTGCTTGGTGAATATCGCTTATGCTTGTCGGTTTGATGTGCATTAAATTTTCTCGTGATTGTTTGATAACATCTTTGACCATAATTGTTATCTGACGACGCACCAGTTCGTAACCACAGCGAGTTTGATCAAGTTGTGGATGTTCTTTTTTTATGTCTTTTAACAATGATTCAGTGAGAGAAACATTTTCGAATTGATCAATCGTTAAAAATTGCGAACGTAAACCATCATCAATATCATGTGCATTATAGGCAATATCATCTGCAATAGCAGCACATTGTGCTTCTAGTCCAGCAAAGCAATCAAGTTCAAGATCCTGCTTTGCATTGTACTGTAGAATATCGATAGGAATTTCTTTATTCTTTGCATATGGACCTAAAAGAGGGCCATTATGTTTCACAAGTCCTTCGAGTGTTTCCCAAGTAAGGTTAAGACCATCAAAATTTGCATAACGTTGTTCTAGTTTTGTGACAATGCGTAATGCCTGTGCATTGTGATCAAAACCACCATAATCTACCATTGCTTCATTAAGAGCATCCTCTCCCGCATGTCCGAAAGGTGTATGTCCAAAGTCGTGAGCAAGGGCAATCGCTTCGGCAAGATCTTCATCAAGATACAGTGCACGGGCTAATGTTCGTGCAATCTGAGAAACTTCTATTGAATGCGTAAGTCTTGTACGATAGTGATCACTTTCATCAGCAATGAATACTTGAGTTTTGTGTTTAAGGCGTCGAAATGCATTAGAATGGATAATACGGTCTCTGTCTCGTTGAAAAGGTGTTCGCATAGTATTCATAGTTTCATGGAATAATCTACCACGGCTTTTTTGCGGATTGGCACTATAGATTGCTCGAGATTGGTAGTTAGTATTGCTTATATCCATTGCAAGTTCTCCATTCTCATCCTAAATTAAGATTGGTTTTTATATTAATTTATAAATTTCTCTTTAGCTGGGGATACTCTTTCTTGATAGTTTAACGCAAGGATATATAAAATGGGTGTGAATATTTCAGATGCTGCTGCTAAGCGGATTGCACAGATACTTTTGGGTGAACCAGATAAAATAGGATTACGTATTTCTGTTGAAGGTGGCGGATGTTCTGGTTTTTCTTATAAATATAATTTGGTTTCTGAAAGTAGAGATGATGATTTTGTTTTTAAGAAAGATGGAGCAGTTGTTTTTATTGATACAGTCTCATATCCCTTTATGGAAGGAGCTGAGATTGACTTTGTTGATGATCTTGTAGGGCAGTCTTTTCAAATTTATAATCCCAATGCTGTTTCATCTTGCGGTTGCGGTGTAAGTTTTTCAATTTAGGATGGTGATTGTGTGATTTGCTTCTTGAAAAGATTATTACTTTGGTCAACAATGTGAGAATGGGCATTTTAACAAAAATATTGCGTCGATGTTTGTGGTTATGTTTGGTGCTGGTTTTATCAGTCTGGAATACGTGTGCATTTTCTCAAAAAATGGGAGAGTGGAATTATCATCAACAACAACCAACAAATTTTATTCTAAAATCTCAAGATCGTGAAAAAGAGAACTTAGTTTCTCGAACCCAACTCATATTGCGGGCTCGATTAACAAACAGCAATGAAGATATTGTGAAAGGACTCATATGGCGGGTGTATGCACCAATCTTGGGAGTTGATAATAAATTACCATTGATTGCAACTTATGAAGGTGGTAGTGCGCATTTTGATTTAGAACCAGGAGGTTATATTGTTCACGTCTCATTTGGTCATGCAAGTGCAATGCACCATATAAATTTAGAAAGTGGGCAGAGGCTTGTCAAAAATTTTAATCTTGATGCTGGTGGGATTATTTTAAATGGTACGTTGCTGAATGGTATGGTCAATGAAAAGGAATTGCGTTTCACTATATATGAAGATGAGAGAGAAAACGATGATACTGGTGTGATTTTGTCAAATGTTAAACCGCAGTCAATTGTTCGTTTGAAAACTGGTCACTATCATATTGCGTCCCATTATGGTTCCATTAATGCTATTGTTCGCTCGAATATTCAGGTAGATTCAGGGAAAATTACTGAAGTAACTCTTGAACATCAGGCGGCTCAAATCGTTCTAAAGTTGGTACGGCAAGAAGGAGGAGAAGCACTTGCAGATACAAGCTGGTCCATTACTAATGATTCTGGTGATATTATTTATGAAACAGTTGGTGCTTATGTTTCGCTTATTTTAGCGGAAGGTGAGTATATTGCGATTGCCAAAAATAAGGATCAAATTTATCAAAAAGTTTTTTCGGTTATCTCTGGTCATGACGAAGATATAAGTGTGGTGGCAAATGCACGAAATATGTTACAAATTGATGAAGGAATGAATTGATAGTTGTTTATAAGCAGAAGCGTTATTAAAAATGGATAAAGGGTTTTGATTTTAGAAATTTCAACAGTAAGTGTGTTTTTGGCCGGGGCATTATCATTTTTATCACCGTGTGTTTTGCCATTGGTTCCTCCTTATTTATGCTATATGGCGGGGATTGGTATTGATGATTTTTGTTTAGAAAAACATGATGGAAAACGGTTTATACGGTGGGCACTTTTATCTTCTGTTATTGCATTTGTGCTTGGTTTTACGACTGTTTTTGTTGCTTTAGGTGCTAGTGCAAGTACAATTGGCAAATTCATTGGCTATTATCGTGATTGGTTTGCATTTGCTGCTGGAATTATCATTATCATTTTTGGTCTAAATTTTTTAGGTTTTTTTAAAATAGCCTTTTTATTTCGTGAAGTTCGTTTTCGAACGCACAAAACAGCGACTGGACCGTTAGGGGCTTATGTTATTGGTTTAGCTTTTGCATTTGGTTGGACACCGTGTATAGGCCCAATTTTAGGTCCTATCATAACACTTGCTGGTACAAAAGAAACTGTGGGTGAGGGAGCTGTTCTTTTAGGGGTGTATGCGTTAGGTCTTGCAGTTCCTTTTATCTTGGCGGCTTTATTTTCAAGCAGTTTTATGAGATTTTTAAAAGTTTTTCGTATTCACCTAGGAAAAGTTGAAAAGATTATTGGTATTTTTCTGATTGTTACTGGTGTTTTGTTTTTAACAGGCTCTATGCAGGATCTTTCATTTTGGCTTTTGGAACATTATCCTTTGCTAAGTAATGTTGAAGTTATTCGTTGGCATGATATTATGATTTTTTTTGGGATTTCTCGTTAGTCTTATGTGTTTTTATGGTTAGAAGTTGTCTTTCTATTGTTCTTGCAGCTGGTGAGGGGACGCGCATGAAGTCCCCTCTTCCTAAAGTGCTTCATAAAATTGCTGGATTGCCACTAATCTGTCACGTCATAAAACAAATAGAATTAGCCGGTACTTCACAATTGGCAGTTGTTGTCGGGGCTGGAGCCAAAGATGTTACGCATGCCGTTCAATCATTTGTAAAAAAGGCGATGATTTTTGAACAAAAAGAACGTTTAGGAACGGCTCATGCTGTTTTATCTGCTCGTGTAGCTTTGCAAAAAGGGGTGGATGATATTCTTATTGTTTTTGGGGATACTCCTTTGATTACACAAGATTCATTGGTACAGCTTCGTGCTCAACTTACTGCTGGAGCAGATATTGTTATCGCTGGTTTTTATCCTCCAGATCCAACAGGTTATGGACGTCTTCTTGAGAAAAATGGCAAAGTTGTCGCAATTGTAGAAGAAAAAGATGCGAATGAAGAAGAAAAAAAAATTCCTTTTTGTAATGGTGGAATGTTTGCTATGCGTGGAAAGTATGCACTTTCTCTCTTAGATCAGGTTAATAATCGCAATATAAAGCAGGAATATTACTTAACAGATGTTGTTTCTATTGCTGCACAGGAAGGATTAGATGTTCGCGTTGTTGAAGTCCCTTTTGACAATGTTGTTGGAATTAATAGCTGTCTTGAACTTTTTGAAGCTGATTCTTTGTGGCAAAAACGTAAAGCACACGATTTAATGTTGTCTGGTGTGACAATTCTGAAACCAGAAAGTGTTTATTTTTCTTATGATACAGAGATTGAACCAGGGGTAGTTATTGAGCCTAATGTTTATTTTGGTTTGGGGGTAAAAGTATACTCTGGTGCAGTTATTCATGCATTTAGTTATCTAGAAGGTTCAGTGATTGGTAAAGATGCGCAGATTGGACCCTATGCACGCTTGCGTCCTGGAACAGAATTAGCTCAATCCGTAAAGATAGGAAATTTTTGTGAAGTCAAAGAAGCTAAGATAGGGAAAGCCTCTAAAATTAATCATTTGAGTTATATTGGTGATGCAGAAATTGGCGCTTATACTAATATTGGTGCTGGTACTATTACTTGTAATTATGATGGGTTTCAAAAATATAAAATTACAATCGGTGATAACGCTTTTATAGGATCTAATTCATCACTTGTTTCTCCACTGGTTATAGAGAACAGTTCTTATATTGCTTCAGGTAGTGTTATCACTGAAAATGTTCCTATGAATAGTGTAGCTTTAGGGCGAGCAAGACAAGTAACTAAAGAAGGCTATGCAACAAAATTGCGTGCGCGTTTGTTGGCCAATAAACAAAAGAAGTAATTATTTTCTATTTATTACTTGGTTTTATGGTGGTCTGGCAATTGTGTAGTAGGCTTATTCTTAAAATATTTTCGTGTTTTCTTTTATTACTTTGTTTTTTAAAGTTTTAGATGAGGGTAGTTAGAATTTTTTATGGCGTTATATAAATTGGGGATGTGAGTTGGAGCTTTAAAATGTGTGGAATTATTGGAATTTTAGGAAATAGAAATGTTACATCCTCTTTGGTTGATGGTTTGAGGCGTCTTGAGTATAGAGGCTATGATTCATCTGGAGTTGCAACAGTGAATCAGGGGCATATTTATTGTATGCGTGCTGAGGGAAAACTCGTTCATTTAGAAGAAAAATTAAAAAAAACACCTCTGAAAGGAAATCTAGGGATTGGTCATACGCGTTGGGCTACGCATGGAGCCGCTGTGGAAAGAAATGCTCATCCTCATGTGACTGAACAGCTTGCAATTGTTCATAATGGTATTATTGAAAACTTTATAGAATTGCAAAAAGAATTGATTGAGGATGGTTGTAATTTTGAAACAGAAACGGATACAGAAGTGATTGCACATTTAATTACACGAGCATTAAAAAGTGGTCTTTCTCCGCAGGAAGCAGTACGCACAAGTTGGAAAAGATTGCAGGGTGCTTTCGCTATTGTTCTTATTTTTAAAGGTGAAGACAATCTTATGATTGCTGCTCGTTCTGGTCCTCCACTCGCGATTGGCTATGGAAAAGACGAGTTTTTTGTTGGATCAGACGCAATTGCTTTAGCACCATTTGTTGATCATATTAGCTATATGGAAGATGGAGATTGGGCTGTTTTGACACGAGAGGGTGTAACAATTTATGATGCAGATAACCAACCAGTAAAACGCTCTATTGTAACATTGTTTGATGGAACTTTATTGGTTTCTAAAGGCAATCACCGCCATTTTATGCATAAGGAAATGTTTGAACAACCTGAAGTTATCTCTCATAATTTAGCGCGTTATCTTGATCTTGGAACTTATAAGGTTCGTTCCTTTAAAAATTTTATTGATTGGAAAAATATTGACCGATTACTTTTTGCAAGCTGTGGAACGGCTTATTATTCAACTTTAGTTGCACGCTATTGGTTTGAAAATTTTGCTGCTTTAAGTGTTGATAATGATGTTGCTTCGGAATTTCGTTATCGCGAACTACCTATGACACCTGATGTATTGTCAATGTTTGTTTCTCAATCTGGTGAAACGGCGGATACTTTGGCATCTCTCCGTTATTGCCGGGAGCGTGGTGTAAAAACCGCAACAATTGTGAATGTTGAGCAATCAACGATGGCACGAGAAGCTGATTTTGTTTTACCAACACTTGCTGGTCCAGAGATTGGTGTTGCCTCAACAAAAGCTTTTACTTGTCAATTGGCAACGCTTGCTTCAGTAGCTCTTGATGCTGCTAAACAACGTGGTTATCTTTCTGCCAAGATGGAACAACAGTTGGTCCAACAGTTGGCAGAAGTTCCACGGATTTTAAATGAAGTTTTAAAGCTAGAGAACAAGATTGAAACGATTTGTCGTGATTTAGTGAATGCGAAAGGTGTACTTTATCTTGGCCGCGGTACTTCTTATCCAATTGCTTTGGAAGGAGCTCTCAAATTGAAAGAGCTTTCTTATATTCATGCTGAGGGGTATGCTGCGGGCGAGTTAAAACATGGGCCGATTGCACTGGTAGATGAGACAATGCCGATTATTGTTGTTGCTCCTTATGATCGGTGGTTTGAAAAAACTTTTTCTAATATGCAAGAAGTGGCAGCACGCAATGGTCGTATTATTTTGATTACGGATAAAAGAGGTATAAAAGCAATAAACCTAGATGTTTTATCGACTATTGTTTTGCCAGATACTCCTGAATTTATTGCACCAATTATTTATGCTTTACCTATTCAGCTCATTGCTTATTATACAGCTGTTTTATTGGGGACGGACATTGATCAGCCTCGTAATTTGGCAAAATCTGTCACTGTTGAGTAAAAATTTGTTTTTTAAGGCGCTATAGGAAAGAAGAGGGGTGCAAATTTATAAAAATGCAGGAAAATAGATAAGGTATAGCCATGCAAAGTGTTCTGTTTGTATTGTTTTTGAGAGGGTTAACCGGCTCGTAAAAGACGTGTCGCATCTTCTCGCCCAAAAAGGTAAAGAAGTAAACGTAAGGCTTGTCCTCGTTCTGAAGAAAGGTAAGGATCCTGTTGTAAAAACAAACGCGCATCCCTTCTTGCCATTGATAAAAGAGCACTGTGGACGGCAAGGTTGGCTATATGAAACTCAGGTGCACCAGATTGCCGTGTTCCTAAAAGCTCACCTTCTCCACGTAAGCGCCAGTCTTCTTCAGCAATTTTGAAACCATCTTCTGTATTGCGTATAATATTCAAGCGTGTTGCTGCTGTTTTTGTGAGCGGATCTTTATAGAGCAAAATACAGGAGGATTTTTTTTCTCCTCGTCCAACACGCCCACGCAATTGATGCAGTTGTGAAAGACCAAAATGTTCTGCATGTTCAATGACGATGATTGAAGCATCCGGAATATCTACTCCTACCTCAATAACAGTTGTTGCCACTAAAATACGGATATCTCCACATTTAAAAGATGCCATAGCTGCTTCTTTTTCATCCGTAGACATTTTTCCATGTATCATACCAACGCGTGTGCCAAATCGCTCAGAGAGAAGAGTAAAGCGGTTTTCAATGGAAGTGAGTTCAAGATTTGTCGATTCTTCCACTAAAGGACAGATCCAATAAAGTTTTTCTCCTTTTTCTAATGCAATTTCAATTCGTTCTAAAAGTTCATGAATGCGCTTCAATGAAAGCGTTGCTGTTGTGATTGATTGCCGCCCCATTGGTTTTTCTGTAATTTGTGATACGTCCATATCACCAAAAGCTGTTAAAACTAATGTGCGTGGAATAGGGGTGGCGGTCATCACCAACATATCAGGTGTCTGACCTTTGGATGTTAGAGAAAGGCGTTGATGTACGCCAAAGCGATGTTGTTCATCGATGATGGCTAAAGCAAGATTATTATAAGTTACGTTATCTTGTATGAGAGCATGGGTTCCGATGATAATAGAAGCGTGTCCTGATAAGATATCATCCAAGATATTTACGCGTACTTTCCCTTTTTCTCGTCCTGTTAAAAGAGTTGTTTGTAAGCCGATTTTTTGGGCAAGAGGTGCAATTGTAGCAAAATGTTGTCGGGCAAGAACTTCTGTTGGTGCCATTAATGCTGATTGCCCTGCATTTTCAGCAATTTGCGCCATTGCCATCAGTGCAACGGCGGTTTTTCCTGCTCCTACGTCACCTTGTAGAAGTCTTAACATCGGTTCTGGTGAAGCGAGATCCTTTGCAATATCTTTGATCGCTGCTTTTTGTCCATCTGTAAGTTGGAAGGGTAATGCTTTCAGTAATTTTTCTGTATATGTTCCTGTTGGTGATCGAGAAATTCCTGAAAGAGATTTGGTTTTCAGGCGTATAAGCCCAAGAGCTAATTGGCTAGCAAGAAGCTCATCATAGGCAAGACGTCTACGTGCTGCACTTTCTAAGGTTAAATCATCAGGATCTATGGGGCTATGAATTCGCCGTAAAGCAATAGAAAAAGAAGAAAAGTTTTGTTGTTTTTTAATGTTTTCATCTATCCATTCTGGCAAGAGAGGAATATGCTCTAGAGCATTTTGTATAGCACGCCTTAGTGTCTTTGTGGACAATCCAGCGGTAGAAGGATAGATAGGTTCGATCAGGGGAATCTGATTTAATTTCTCACTTGGTGCGATATGGTCAGGATGCACCATTGAAAGTTGTCCATTAAATCGCTCAACTTTTCCTGATACAATGACTTTTTTTCCTTCTGGTAATTGCTTTTTAAGCCAAGAGCTTTGAGCGTGAAAAAAAACTAAATTTATGATACCTGTTTGATCATGTGCTCTAATACGATAGGGCAATCGATTACGTCCAGTTGGAGGGGGCTGATGTTGGTCAATAAAAATTTCAAGAGTAACGGTGATTCCTTCTTGTGCAAAAGCGATACCGGGTCGCATTCTGCGATCTATGACAGAATTGGGCATTAATTGAAGAAGGTCAATAAGAGTAGGATCACGTTGTATAGGATTAATGTTTAAAACTTTGGCTAGTAAGCTGTAAGTTTTAGGGGTAATCCCAGAAAGTGTACGAATAGAGTTAAAAAGAGGAGTAATCAGGCTTGGAAGCATATAAGAGAATGTAACGCGCTCTTTTTGTTTTTTCTAGTGTATTTAAAAAGCTTTTTGGGGATAAATCACTAAGCGTGTGAGAAGCAATTTATTTGCTTATATTGTGTATTTTAAATTTTATATTTTTATCATTAAAGAATATAATTTAAATAAAAATATTTAATAATTAATACTTTATAAGAGTTTATTATTTAAATGTTTTTTTATTGCAGTATGGTTGTTTGAGAGATTTGTGTTTTTATACCTTGCAAAACAACACTTTGAAATTTAATCTCTTTTTTTATAGATACTCCTCTTTTAAGAGATTTATAACTCTCTGCTTTCACTATAAAAAATTCTTCTTTTATGGGAATTTTAATTTTTACTTTAGTGATAGAATTTATTTTATTCGCTTTATTTAAGCATTCTTCATCTTAAAACTGGGAGATAAAATAGAGTTCAATATTATAGAAATAGAAAAGACTATGCTATCCTTAATAAAATTGAATTATCTTTTGGATATATGAGGTACTGAATTGGTAAATTGTACATGATAGGTTAAAATGTTCTTCTGTTACGAAATGGATGATATTTACAAGGTGGCATTTATTTTTTGTGGGAAATTGTGAGAGTGTCAGAAGATAAAAATAAAATGCAAGATGATAAGAATACGCTTCCTCGTTTTATTCATTTAAGAGTACATTCTGCTTATTCTTTGCTCGAAGGGGCTTTAAAAATTCCACAAATTATTCAACATGCAATTTCTGATCATACTCCTGCGGTTGCTATTACAGATACGAATAATTTATTTGGTGCTTTAGAGTTCTCGCAATCTTGTTTTTCTCACGGTATTCAACCTATTATAGGTTGTCAGCTTGCAATTGATTTTAATGATGAAAGTGATAATTCGCGTTTAGTAAAAGGGCGCTGTGCTTCTGATTTTTGCTCTCTTGTTCTTTTGGCTGCTAGTGAGAGTGGTTACGCTCATTTAGTTCGTCTCGTCAGTCGTGCTTATCTTGATAAGCGCGATACAGATTCTCCTCATATTAAAGCTGAATGGCTATTATCACACAGTGAAGGAATCATCGCTTTGACTGGTGGTAATAAAGGGCCTATTAATTTGCTTTTAGCAGAAGATAAGAAAGAACGAGCTGTTGAACGCTTAACTTATTTGAAAAAGATTTTTGGTGATCGTCTTTATGTGGAATTACAACGGCATGGCTCTTATGATCGTAAAGTCGAGGCAGCGCTTCTTGAGTTAGCTTATGCTTATAAAATTCCTCTTGTTGCAACTAATGAGGCTTTTTTTCTGAATAGGGAAGGCTATGAAGCACATGATGCATTGATGGCTGTTGCAGAAGGACAAATTGTCTCTAATCCTGATCGCAAACGTGTGACGCCAGATCATTATTTAAAGTCGCAAAATGAAATGGTGGCGTTGTTTTCTGATCTTCCAGAAGCTCTGGAAAATAGTGTTGAAATTGCATTACGTTGTCATGTTGCTACACCAGTTCGGAAACCGATTTTGCCGCGTTTTATAGAGCAATCTATAGATTCAAATTTTGCTTTAGAAGCAGAAGATAGTGAATTGTTAAATCAGGCTAAAATTGGTTTAAAAATGCGGATTGAAACAATTGGATTGGCTGAAGGATATACGATTACGGATTATGAGAAACGGCTTGACTATGAAATTTCAGTTATTACGCGTATGCAATTTTCTGGTTACTTTCTTATCGTTTCAGATTTTATAAAATGGGCGAAGATTCATGATATCCCTGTTGGGCCAGGGCGTGGCTCTGGTGCTGGTTCACTTGTTGCTTATGCATTAACTATCACCGATGTTGATCCATTGCGTTTTTCTCTTCTCTTTGAACGTTTTCTTAATCCAGATCGTGTTTCTATGCCGGATTTTGATATCGATTTTTGTCAGGAGCGACGCGAAGAAGTTATTCAGTATGTTCAAAAAAAATATGGTCGTGATCAAGTTGCTCAAATTATTACATTTGGTAAACTGCAGGCACGTGCGGTGTTACGTGATGTTGGCCGTGTTTTAGAAGTACCTTATCGTCAGGTCGATTATCTTACAAAATTAGTTCCTGCAACACCTGGAAGCCAAGTTGAATTGGCTGATGCTATCAAGGATGAACCAAAATTTGAGGAAGAAAAGAAAAAAGATCCTGTTATTGGGCACACATTAGATATAGCACTTCAGTTGGAGGGGCTTTATCGTCATGCATCAACCCATGCTGCTGGAATTGTTATTGGTGATCGCCCCCTCTTAGAACTTGTTCCGATGTATCGCGATCCTCGTTCTGATATGCCTGTGACGCAATTTAACATGAAATATGTTGAACAAGCTGGATTGGTTAAGTTTGATTTTCTTGGTTTGAAAACGCTTACTGTTTTAAAAATGGCGGTCGATTTTGTTGCACGGAAAGGTATTAAAATAGATTTGTCGCATATTCCTCTGAATGATGAAGCGACTTATGCCATGATGGCACGGGGAGAAACAGTTGGTGTATTTCAAGTGGAAAGTGCTGGTATGCGTAAAGCACTAATTGGGATGAAACCAGATCGCATTGAAGATATTATTGCACTCGTTGCGCTTTATCGTCCTGGTCCAATGGAGAATATTCCAACGTATAACGCACGTAAACATGGAGAAGAAGAAATTGCTTCAATTCATCCTAAAATAGATTATCTGGTTAAAGAAACACAAGGTGTGATTGTATATCAAGAACAGGTCATGCAAATTGCTCAGGTGCTTTCTGGTTATTCGCTTGGAGAAGCAGATTTATTGCGCCGTGCTATGGGTAAAAAGATCCATAAAGAAATGCAGAAACAGCGTACACGCTTTGTGAGTGGTGCTGTAGATAATGGTGTTGATAAAGATCAGGCTGATATTATCTTTGATCTTTTGGCAAAATTCGCAGATTATGGTTTTAATAAATCCCATGCCGCTGCTTATGCAATTGTTTCTTATCAAACAGCTTATATGAAAGCACATCACAAAGTTGAGTTTTTAGCCGCTTCAATGACGTATGATATGACAAATACGGATAAGTTAAATGATTTCCGGCGTGAGGCATTAAGATTAGGTATCAAAATTATTGCGCCTTGTGTGCAGACATCTCATCGTGTTTTTGAGGTTGGTGAAAATTGCATTTATTATTCTCTTGCTGCCATTAAAGGGGTGGGAGATACGGTGGTTGATCATATCGTAGCTTGTCGTGGAAATAAGCCTTTTAAAGATCTAGAAGATTTTTGTGAGCGTATTGATCCTCGTATTGTTAATAAGCGTGCGATGGAAAGCTTGGTTTGTGCTGGTGCTTTTGATTGTTTTCACATTGCACGTGAGGTTTTATTGGCGAGCCTTGGAACTCTTCATGCACGTGCATTTCGTATACTTGATAACAATTGTAGTGGGCAGATTGATATCTTTGGGATGACAGGGGGATTAAAAGAGCCTTTGATTCTATCGCAAGTATCTCCTTGGTCTCCTGCTGAAAAACTTCATCGAGAATTTCAAACAATAGGTTTTTATTTTTCTGCTCATCCTTTAGATGAGTACCAGACAGTTCTTACTAGAAAACGCATTCAGACTTGGAGTGATTTTGTCAATGTCGTTAAAGGAGGAGCAACTGCTGCGCGGCTTGCTGGAACTGTTGTGGCAAAACAGATTCGCAAAACGAAATCTGGTAAGAAAATGGGAGTTGTTCAGTTTTCTGATACAAGTGGACAATATGAGACTGTTGTCTTTTCCGAAGGACTTTCTCTTTATGAGGATATGTTAGAGCCTGGACAATCTGTTATCATTACTGTGAGTGCAGAAAATCGTTCTGAAGGTATTAGTTTGCGTCTTGAGACAGTTCAATCTTTGGAAAAGGAAGCTGCACAGCATTATAAAACGATGCGCCTTTTTATAAAAACAGTTGATATACTTGCACAAATTGAGGGAAATTTAAATCCTAGCGGAAATGGAGAGGTAGGAATTATTCTCATTCAAGAAGATGGATTACGAGAGGTCGAAATTGTGCTTCCAAAGCGATATAAGGTAAACCCACGTATAGCAAGTGCTATGAAAGCAATTCATGGTGTTATTGATGTGGAGTTGGTCTAATCTCAGATCCTATGGTGTTTTTTGTTTTTGTCTGAGTTTAAAGTTTGGATTTTGAATGAAATTATAGATTCTGCCCCACCTATTTTTGTTCAAAATAGATGCTAATATTTTTTAAGCAAGATCAAAAAACAGACTTCTTTTTGCTGAGCGTATCGAGAGATATTTTAGGGTTTGCATTTTATAAATTTTTATTACAAATTTCTTTTCTATCATTTTTTGTCAGCTTCATTGCATCGTACATATAAAGCCAATTAAGACGAGACATGATTATCTCTGGTGTGCAGATTTTCATGATAAGATTACGTGCAATTGCTATAGGACCTGTTGCATGATATGCTACTCTGTTGAAATCTCCTCGTTTTTTTACTTCTGTAATGCGGGGAGCTCGTATTTTTTCGTAAAGTAAAAGCGATTCAGTTAATGAAAGATTTTTAAAAGAGAGTGCTTCTGCTAATGTGGCAGCGTCTTCTATTGCCATAGCAGCTCCTTGTGCTGCAAAGGGTAAAGCTGCGTGTGCACAATCACCAACAAACACTTGTCTTTCTAAACCTAAAAAACGATTTTGTTTCATTTGAAAGAGTGGCCAATAGCACCATTCATCAATATGGTCAAAAATTTCTGAAATTTGAGAATGCCATTCTTTAAAAAGGAATTTAAGCTTTTCTCGCTCGCCTTTATGAGCCCACCCTTCTTTTGAATTTTCTCCGTGTGTAATGGCTACAAAGTTAAAAACTTTTGCTGATGATTGAATAGGGTAGGCAACGAGATGATTTTGGGGTCCCATCCAAGCTGTAATTGTCTTCATGTTTTGTAATAAAGGACGAAATTTTTTAGGAAGATTTTCAAATTCTGCTGTTGCACGCCAAGCAATAAAGCCAGTAAATTCTGCGTTTTCATAAAATGGTGATCGTTTCCGTAATGTTGACCAAACTCCATCGCATCCAATAAGGAGAGATGTTGAATAAAATTGCTGCTGTTCTGTTTTCGTTGTCTTTATCTTTATGCTGTTGGTTGTTATTTGAGGAGATGATACAACAGCTTCACCTGCTTTATATTTGATAAAAGGATTTTGAATAACAGCATCGTATAAAATTTTTTGTAAGTTAGCGCGGTGAATTGTTATATAAGGAGATCTCCAATATTTTTTAGATAGATTGATAAGATTAGTGTGTAGATGTGTTTTTAAAGATATCCCATCTCTTAAATCAAGAAAATGCGGTATCATACTGACTTCTATGAGTTTATTAAGAATTCCCCAGCGCGCAAGAAGACATGTAGCATTTGGAGTAAGTTGAATACCTGCGCCCGCACTCTCAAGTTTTTCACACTTTTCGATAACGGTACTTGCAATTCCTTTATGGGCAAGTGCTAAAGCACAGCTTAAGCCAGCAATACCTCCTCCAACAATGATTGGTGACTGGTTCATGAATTACTTCTATATGGAAAAAACAGAGCACGCATTAGAGTGAATTGCTTGGGTAATAGAGACATCCTGCTGGATTTGTTTGATTATATGATAGTGAGGGAAGATAGCGATAAAGTGTTGAGCAATAAGGGCAAATTTTTTCATCAGCTGCTCCCATGTCAATAAAAATATGAGGATGATCAAAAGGTTGTGTGGCACCGACACACATGAATTCTTTTACACCAATTTCGATTGTTTTATATCCAAGGTCATTTTGGAAATGGGGAATATTGTGATCAGTCATGACGTATAAACTCCGGAATCAATTGCCTAATAAAGCATGATTAAGATCGTCTCTTTTGTATGAGTTAGTTTGTAATAAAGCTTATGATAATGCAAGGTGCTTTTAAAGATAATTTGCTCATGGAAATGGTTTTAAAATATCAAATGTAAATCTTATGAGAAAGATTGTTCATTGATATTTATAGTTATTGGTAAGATATCGTAAAGCGTTATATGCAATATTTACCTATATGAGAGAAAATATAAAAGAAGATTAGCTAGAATATATGGAACAGACGGTAGAAAATCAGATTTCTGTATCAGATATAACTATGAAAAATCCGGCAAGATTTATTAACCGAGAATTTTCATGGCTACAATTTAATAATCGTGTGTTGATGGAAGCAGCTAATCCGAAACATCCTTTATTGGAACGGCTACAATTTCTTTCCATTTCAGCAACAAATCTTGATGAATTTTTTATGGTTCGTGTTGCTGGTCTTGCGGCTCAAATTCGTTCTGGTATTACGGTACGTAGTGCGGATGGGCGTACACCGCAGGAGCAACTTGATTGTGTTTTAGCTGAAATTTCACGTTTGCAGAATAATCAACTGCGTGAATTGCACGTTTTATGTCACGAATTAAAACGGAATAATATTGAAATTATTTCTTCCGATAAGCTTTCAGATGCTGAAAAATCATGGTTAGAAAAATATTTTCTTGAGACAGTTTTTCCTACTTTAACACCTTTACCTTTTGATTCTACTCAGTCCTTTCCATTTATTCCTAATTTAGGACTTTCTCTTGCCCTTCAATTGTCACGTTGTGTTGATCAACACTCTCTCACAGTGTTATTGCCGATTCCTTCAGCTTTGAGACGTTTTATTCTCCTTCCTCAAGAAGAAAATAGTTTTCGTTTTATTGCGTCTGAAGATGTGGTTAATCTTTTTATAAATCATATTTTTCCTGGTTATGAGGTTGAGGAAATTGGGACATTTAGGGTCATTCGTGATAGTGATATTGAAGTAGAAGAAGAAGCTGAAGATCTTGTTCACTTTTTTGAAACTGCGCTTAAAAGACGTCGTCGTGGGCACGTTATTCGTATTGAATTTGACACAAAAATTCCTAAAAAATTACGTCAATTCATAACGAATCGTCTTGCCGTTCCTAGTGATTGTATAAGTATTCTCGATGGTTTTTTGGCGCTCAATATGGTATCGGAAATCTTTTCTGTTCCACGTGATGATCTAAAGTTTATTCCATATCATCCACGTTTACCTGGATGTATTCGTGAATATAAGGGAGATTGTTTTGCGGCTATGCGTGAAAATGATATTGTTATTCACCATCCTTATGAATCATTTGATGTTGTTGTACAATTTTTACGTCAGGCTGCTAGCGATCCTGATGTTATTGAAATTAAACAAACTCTTTATCGTACATCAAATGATAGTCCAATTGTTCGCGCTTTAATTGATGCTGCTGAACAAGGAAAGTCGGTGGCTGCTTTGGTAGAACTTAAAGCGCGTTTTGATGAGGAGGCGAATATTCGTTGGGCACGTGATCTTGAGCGTGCGGGTGTTCAAGTTTTTTTTGGTTTTATTACGTTAAAAACACATGCTAAAATGTCACTTGTTATAAGGCGTGAAGGGGAACGCTGTCGTTCTTATGTTCATCTTGGAACGGGAAATTATCATCCCGTTAATGCTAAAGTTTATACCGATCTTTCTTTTTTTACAGCTGATGATACTATTGGGCATGATGTTGCATTACTGTTCAATTACATTGCTCAATATGCGCGTCCAAATGAAACAATGAAGATTGCATTTTCGCCATTAACATTGCGTAGGCGTATTCTTAAACATATTGAAGAAGAAATTGCTCATGCACAACAGGGGCATCTTGCTGCTATTTGGATGAAAATGAATGCATTAGTTGATCCTGAAATTATTGATGCTTTATATCGCGCCAGTCAAGCGGGTGTGCAGATCGATTTGGTTGTGCGTGGCATATGTTGTTTGCGTCCTGGTATTCCAGGGATTTCAGATAATATTCGTGCAAAATCAATAGTTGGACGTTTTCTTGAACATAGCCGCATTTTTTGTTTTGGTAATGGTGGAAATTTGCCGAATGAAAACGCTGTTGTTTATGTGGGATCCGCTGATATGATGCCGCGTAATCTTGATCATCGTATTGAAATATTGGTTCCAGTTTTGAGTAAAACAGTTCGTCAACAAATTCTTTTACAAATAATGTTGGCTAATATCATTGATAATCAACAAAGCTTCATTATACTCGATAATGGAACATCAAAACGTATAACGCCGCAAAGAAGTGAAAGTTCGTTTAATGCGCAGGAGTATTTTATGGATAACGCAGGTTTTTCAGGGTTGGAAAAATCTTTTGATTCTTCTGTTTCACATTTAATTGCATTATATCGGCAGCAAGCTGAAATGTATAAAGACTGAAATCCAATGACGTATATTGATGCTCAGGGTCGATTAAAAGGGCATAAACCTGTCGCTGTTATAGATATTGGCTCAAATTCTGTTAGGCTTGTTATTTATGAAGGCCTTGTTCGTTCCCCAACAGTTTTATTTAATGAAAAAATCCTTTGTGGTCTTGGTCAGGGTGTTGCAAAAACTGGGTTTTTAGAAGAAAAGTCGATTAAAATGGCGCTGCAAACGCTAAAACGATTTTGTGCGCTTTGTCGACAGATTGGAGCAGATGAGGTTTATACTTTAGCAACAGCGGCAGCGCGAGAAGCAAAAAACGGGTTAGCATTTATTCAAGATGCTGAAAACATCTTACAAAATAAAATATACCTTCTTTCGGGAAATGAAGAAGCTGTTTATTCGGCATATGGAGTTATTTCTACTTTTTATCAGCCAAAGGGCATTTCTGGTGACCTTGGTGGTGGAAGTCTTGAGCTTATTGATATTGTTAATTCTGACGTCGGTGAGGGGATAACTCTGCCCTTAGGCGGTTTACGATTACAATATATGTCAAATAATAATATTTCTGTTGCTGCAAAGATTGTACATGAACAACTTTGTAAATCTGAGTTTGTTCGTAAAGATATGGCGCGTTGTTTTTATGCTGTGGGAGGGACGTGGCGTAATCTGGCAAAACTCCATATGGCAACAAAAAACTATCAGCTACCTGTTATGCATGGTTATGAAGTTGATGCAGTTGAAATGAAGGATTTCTTACATCTTGTGGCCTGTGGTAGTATTGACAATATAAAAGGGATTTCAGCTATTTCAAAAAACCGTCGTCAGCTTTTATCTTATGGTGCGATTATTCTTATTGAACTTATTCAGTCTTTGCGGTTTGAAAAAATAATTTTTTCTGGTGCTGGAGTCCGTGAAGGTTTTCTTTATTCACTATTATCACAAGAAGTTCGTAACTCAGATCCTTTAATTGCTGCATGCATGGAAATGGCTGTTTTACGAGCACGTTCACCAAAGCAAGCTGAAGAACTTATTGATTTTACCACCAATGCTTTTGAAGTTTTTGGAATTTTAGAAACTGAAAATGAATGTCGTTATCGAAAAGCAGCTTGTCTTCTTGCAGATATTGGTTGGCGTATACACCCAGATTATCGAGGGAATGAGGCAGCTAATCAGATAGCGTTAGGATCTTATCCAGGAATTTCTCATAATGGGCGCATTTATGCTGCGCTGGCTGTTTTTTTTCGCAATGAGGGTTTGCTCATTGATGAGAAAACTTCTCCCATTTTTCAGTTAGCAACCAGAGACATAATTGAAAAAGCACGTATTCTTGGTGGCACTATGCGTATTGCTAACCTTTTTAGCGCTTCCACTGCAGGAATTTTGCCTCATTTATCATGGCATAAAAAAACGGATTATATAGCATTGCAGATTCCGAGCTGTTATGCTGATTTAATAGGAGAACGTCCTTTGGGGCGGTTGAAAAAACTGTCAAAAATAATAAAGCTCTCTCTTACTTTTGAAACTTTTTAATTTTTTTCTTACTAGGCTAGGTTAGTATAAAGAACGGGTTGCTTATAGTCTGTGTGATGGTAGGATTCTCATGTTTTTTAATAGTATTTTACTACATTAGCAGTTTAATTGTATTCTTTAGATTATGCAGGAGGTCTACTTATATATTTACACCATTTGGTATAATCCGACACAAATTCTGTATTAATCACTTTGAATGTCTTTTATAATATATGGCTAAAAATAAAGTCTCTTTATAGCATTTTTATCTTCTGTGATTGTAAAAAAATTCTTCCATGTAGAATAGAAAAAAATTGTTGAGCTATATGTCTTAAATAAACGAGTAGTCTGACTTTCGAGAAGAGAAGCATCTACTTCTCGCATGAGTTTTACAATCAAGCTTTCTAATTCATGGAGTCGTGAAGCTGTTGACATGTTCGTTAGACTTTCCTCTTTTTTCACAAGAGGATTTGAGAGTATTCAAACAAGTATTAGAAATAATTGACGAAGCAAAAAAAGAGAAAAATGTTACCGTTGTAGAGGAATGTTAAAAAATCCTATTCCCTTAACTTTATTCATGCATCCCTCATTGTAAAAAATATGTATAAATACAGCAAGTTATAGGATAAGTAAAAAATACCTGGTGGGCGTGACAGGGATTGAACCTGTGACCCCTACGATGTCAACGTAGTGCTCTCCCGCTGAGCTACACGCCCACTCAATGACGCTGCATACACCATATAAAATGATAAACGTCAATGCTTAATTTAATTTTCTATTTAATAAGATATAAATAACTTGAAAAAAATACTCCTTCTAAGCAGCTATAAGTATTTTTTCAACTTCATTAACTAATTCACGTAAGTGAAACGGTTTGGAAAGCACTTTTGCATCAGGAGGAGCATCGCTATTCGAATGGAGCGCAACTGCTGCAAAGCCTGTAATGAACATTACTCGTAAATCAGGATCGATTTCAGTAGCACGTCGTGCTAATTCAATTCCATCCATTTCTGGCATCACAATATCAGTAAGTAGAAGAGAAAATGGTTCTTCTTGTAAACGTTCATATGCGCTAGCACCATTATCAAAATCGGTGACTTCATAGCCTGCACGTTCTAAAGCTTTTGCTAGAAAGCGACGCATATCGTTATCATCTTCTGCGAGCAGGATTCGTTTCATGATTATGTTCCAATTGCCCATTAGTCAGAGTTTTTTAGCCACATTAATTTATTACAATATAGAGTACTTATAAAAAAGTGATAAAACGCTTATAATTAGAATGAATGGTAAAATGGTTAATTCTTACACATTTGTCAAGAATACAGGATATTAGTTGTAAGTTAGTTAAATTTGAAATAATGTATGTGTTCTTAAAATAAGGAAGAAATGTGTGAATTATTTTGAGCATAATTAATTTCCGATTCTTTTTTTAATTCCTTTATTTTGGTTATAGCTTAGTTGCATAATTTATGGAGATGTTCGATTGTCAATGATGGGACATCAGAATTTTTTTATGTTGATTTTCTTTTTTTGAAAAGCAATATGGAAGAGGAGAGTTTTATAGCTGTTTTTTTTGTAGTTTTATAAGATGTGTGTTATAAGCGTGATGAGTTTGTTTAGAGAATTTTTTTAAATAAAATATTATATTTCAGTACTATAATGTTAAAAATTAAAGTAATCTATCATGGATAGATATGGTTTATTTATTTTCTTGAGATGGTTACGTTATGTTGTATTGAGGCTAATTCCACTACATTTATTAAATTGAATTTACGCTGTAAATAATAGGTTGATTTGAGAAATAAAGTGAGTGTTCCCAGAAATTCTCAATGCTATGAATGAAGTTTCTTCAAACAACTTTTTATATATAAGGGATTAGCATTAAATAAATATTATATGTGTACTTTATTTTGGAATGTGTTAGGTCTTTTATGAATTATGGTTTCGTTTATAAGATATTTACTTTATGGACAATAGCATTGGAAATAAACGCATCAAATGCAGCCCAAAATTGTTTTCGGTAGTTTTCTTCATACATGATTGTATCGAGTTCAGCACCCGTGATTGTAATACTGTTTGTCAGGTGCGTTTGTTGGCATAATTGCCGCACTTCTATATTGTTTGCAATATTATCTTGATTGGCCAGAATAAACAGTATTGGAATTTGCAATTGTCCATTAAGTAAGTTTCTTTTCATGTTATCGATTGCGTTGAGTGTTGATGCCATCCATCGAGATGTAGGAGTTTTTATGGTAAAACCAGAAGGTAGGAGTGCTTTATGTGTACGTAAAAGTTGCATATTTTTTTGTTTTTGTTGTTTTAATTTTTTTCCACCTTTAGCTGGTAAAAAACCAAAACCTATATCAGAAAGGAGTTGTGTAAATTTATGTTGAAAGCCATTTGTTTTATTTCCGAATGGAGCAAAAGGAGGAGAAATGCAGAGGAGTCTATTAAAGTTGTGGTTAATGATATCCAATCCACTAAGCGCAATAATCCCACCTATACCATAGGTGAGCATATAGTAAGGTGGTGGACAATTAGGATACACAACATTTTTAAGAAATTTATCTAAGTCATGAAGATCATTGTTAATATCAAAATAATTATGTCGACTCTGTTTGTGTTTATTGGGTTGAGAGTCTTTTCGATCAAACCAGTCAAATATTGCTGTGGAAAAACCGCGGTTAGAAATTTCATTCATTGATGAAAAATATTCTTCTAGAGCATTTGCATAGCTTTCAAGGATAACGATTGTTCCCTCAGCTTTTTCTATTTCAGGATGTGTTATTGCAAAACGAATTTTGCGATCAGTAGCTATTTTAAGATAGCCATTATGAATATTAGGAGGAGGAAAATCCCGATTTGTGGGATAAAGAGGTGTTTCCAATTTACAGCCTTTATGGTGTATTTTTACAATTTGACGCAAGCTAAGATAAAGCAAAGAACTTGCATTTTATATTCATATAATCATGTAATGATGCTGAAGAGTTAAGAAACAGTTATATTGCTTCTGTATTTGTTTAATAATTAAAATAAAAAAGAGTTGAAATAGGAAAGAACTATTACCAAATGAATAGTGTAGTCGCCATGATGGGACTGCTGGCTTATGAACAAGTTTGCTATTTGGGAACTTTGTGAGTCAATTTTAGTCGCTCTAAAGGAGGGCAATATTATGCGTCAAGTAGATTTTTCACCATTTTATCGTTCAACAGTAGGTTTTGATCATCTTTTTAATTGGTTTGATTCTAGAACACAACCAGATGATGTTTCTTCTTATCCACCATACAATATTGAGCGTTTAACTGAGGATTCCTACAGGATTTCTATGGCTGTCGCTGGTTTTTCTCGAAGTGAAATTGATATCGAAACCCATTGTAATCAGCTGATTGTTAAAGGGGAAAGAAGAATTGAAAAAGATGATGAAGAAAGAGAGTTTCTTTACCGGGGAATTGCATCGCGTGCTTTTGAACGGCGTTTTCATTTGGCTGATCATGTTAAGGTTATTGGAGCAGAGCTAGGTGATGGGCTTCTTCATATTCAACTCAAAAGGGAAACACCAGCTGAATTAAAACCGAAAAAAATTGTTGTGCAGGCATCACCGCCTACTGTAAAAAATGGTAACAGTTATGAAAAATAAGTTTAGATTCTGAGAGAAGAGAATCGATGTAAATTTCTTAAAAAACAAAGTAACGCGAGAAAAATTCTCGCGTTTTGTGTTTTTTTGTTATTCTTTTTAATGATGATGTTCAAAATATTAATCTGAGTTTCACAGAGGGATGTTGTATAGAGAATTGATGTAAGAGATAACTTAATAATATATTCTCTTATGAACCAGCCGTCTTAATACAAGAGCAGAAAAGTGATAAAATGATATTGAGAATTAAGGTGTAAAGCGTATATAGTAATTTTGTGAGCGGGCTAAGAAAGAGAGGGGACATATCATATAGTTTGCCAAATACTGGCGATAAACACAAAACTCTCATCTAAAACAATTATTAATATTATCATGCCAAGTAAAAACTATAAAAAGCTACACTGGGTAATTTGGGTAGAATGGTCGGAGCGGCGGGATTCGAACCCACGACCCCTTGACCCCCAGTCAAGTGCGCTACCAAGCTGCGCTACGCTCCGAACTGTGCAAAACGACTAAACGACTGTCTCTTTAAAGGCAAGAGAAAAAATGAAATATAAAATTTTCTTTCCATTTTAAAGAGAGTTTACGAGAATAATATGAAGCTTTTCACATTATTCTATCTTATTAATTTGAGATAAAGAAATTAAACAATAGCCTCTTAATAATAGCGGGTGTACAATTATTATATATATTCCGTTATTTTAAGTAGATTGTGAAGATAATAAGATAAGGCTTTCTGTATATTTCTAAATTGTGGATAATTTTCCAGCATTTTATCCATTGGAATCTGGAAAAAGCAGGCGGTTTTCTAAGTATAAGAATGGGAGAGCGGCGTTGAGATGTTTTCTTTTTTGATTTTTTAGAAATAGAAATTTTGTCTTTGTACAGGATAAAAACCGCAAAAAGAAAAGTCTAGGATTACACAATCACAAATCCGATATGTTAAATATAAGATTTTATCATGGGAAGAGAAGATAAAAAAAATTCAATTTATATTTTGTTGTTTTATTTTTAATATATCAGATAAATGAAATCATCGTGGATGAGACTGTTTCAGAGTGTTTGTTTAGTAGGAAAAGAGTAAAAAATGAGCCGTTTTTCGGTAATAAATTTGACAGAAGCTGCTGTGGATCGTGTTAAAGCTATTATGAACGCAAAAGACGCGTGTGGTATTCTTATTGGTATCAAAAAAGGTGGTTGCGCAGGGATGGAATATACAATTACTCTAGTAAAAGAGGAGATGCCGAATGCGGATGTTGTTGAAGTAAATGGTGCTCGCGTTTTTATAGCACATGATGCGGTTTTATTTTTATTAGGAACGCAGGTGGATTATGAAGTGACAACACTTCGTTCCGGTTTTGTATTTAAAAATCCTAATCAAGTTTCAGCTTGTGGATGTGGTGAATCAGTAGAACTTCGTCCTGCTTTGCAAAATCAGTTAGATGAAATACATAAAGCTAATTAAGCATGATAAAATTATATTGAGTATATCGAAAGTTCTTTAATTTTTGGTGATGAGAGCTTACGTTTTTTGTTCTCTATTTTTAGCTTTATTCCAAAGATTTTCCATTTCGTTCAGGGAAGTATCAGCGAATGTTTTAGAGTGAGTGGATAGGTTTTCTTCAATATAGGTAAAACGATTTCGAAATTTTTTATTTGTTTTTTTTAATGCTTTTTGTGAATCGATGTTCAAGTGACGAGCAAGATTAAGTAGGATAAAATAAAGATCGCCGAATTCTTCTTCTATTTCTGAAGTTTTGTTATTTTTGATTGCGTCTTTAAGTTCATCGAGCTCTTCTTCTATTTTTGCTAAAACTTTATGGCTTTCATCCCAATCAAAACCTACTTTAGCAGCTGTTTTTTGTAAAGCGAGTGCCTCTTGATCTGCTGGTTGGATTTGTTTCACTTTTGCAAGGATGCTTGTTATAGGAGGGGTGGATAATCTTACTTCTTTGCACAGTTCTTTTTGTTCATCCTGTTCTGTTTTTTTTATGCGTTCCCATTCTTCTTCCACAGAACCAAGCTTTTTTTGCTTTGTATTTCCAAATATGTGAGGATGGCGACGAATCATTTTATCAGTAATAGCATAAACAATATCTTCAAAAGTAAAGCTGCCTTTTTCTTCAGCAATCGTAGCATGGTAGGCTATTTGTAAAAGAAGATCACCGAGTTCATTACAAAGATCCATTTGATTTTTTCGCTCAAGAGCATCGATAACCTCATAAACCTCTTCGAGTATATAAGGTATGATGGATTCAGATGTTTGCTTTATATGCCAAGCACAACCGCTATCACGATTTCGTAATGCTACAATAATTGTAAGAAGATTATTGATATCTTTTGATGCAAACACTTGTGATTTCCTTTATAAATCATATGGCTAGATTAGCTATTCTGACATTGATGTAATCATTATTTGTTATCCAAGGTCTTATCATACAAAAATTTCAACAATATCTGCGGATCTTTTTAAAGGGAATCACTATGTTGATTTAGTTTTTCGTTATGTTGAAACTTTATATGTTCATATAATTTTAAGAAATGCTGCCCTATAGGCAAATAAATACAAGTTACAAGTATGCAGGATGAATGACACAATCACCATTGCCGAACAAATGTTCCAATAAAACTTTTAACCAATAAGACAGAAATTTTATTTTTTGCTTTTTAAATGAATGAAAGTAACTGAAATGGCTAAAACAAATTTATCCTCATTTTATACATGATAAGCTCTTTCTATTAATATATATGTTCTTATACCTTGCTCTTATAAAAAACACTCTGCACCAATTATATAGCTGTAAGCTCATTTTTTTTTGTTATCTTGTTCGTAAGTTTTGTTCTATTTGCCTCAAGGACCGCAAGAGCTGTCATATTAACGATGCCTCGTGAAGTGACTGAGGGCGTTAATATATGTGCGGGACGTGCAGCGCCGATCAAAATAGGGCCGACATGAAGAGCATTTGTTAGACTTTTAACGGTATTAAGCGTTATATTAGCAGCATCAAGTGTTGGAAAAACAAGCAAATTAGCTTCGCTTTTAAGACGGGAATCAGGAAAAACACGATCACGAAAAACTTTAGAAAGCGCAGCATCACCATGCATTTCGCCATCAGCTTCTAAATCAGGATATAACTGAGAAAGAATTTCTGTTGCACGTCGCATCTTACGCGCACTTTCTGTATTTTTTGAGCCAAAGTTTGAGTGTGATAATAATGCTGCTTTTGGTGTTATTCCGAATGCTTCAATTTCTTGAGCAGCCAGTACTGTCATTTCTGCTATTTCTTCTGCAGAAGGATCTTCATTGACATAAGTATCTGTTAGAAAAAGAGTTCTATTTTGAGAGATAAGCAAACTTATAGCGGAAAAACGACTAATATTTGGATCAAGTCCTATAATTTGTTCAATCAATTCAAGATGGCGCGCAAAACGCCCTTCCAAACCACAAATCATTGCATCTGCTTCTCCGCGCATTACGGCAAGAGCAGCAATAGCTGTTGTTGATGTTCTCACAATAGTTTTCGCGGCTTCGGGTGAAACACCACGTCTTCCTGTATAATGGAAAAATAAATTAACATAATCACGAAAACGTGGATCATTTTCTGGATTCGTAAGTTCAAAATCTACGCCGGGACGAATTTTTAAACCGAAACGTTCTAATCTCATTTTCACCACATGCGGGCGACCGATGAGGAGAGGAATTGCAGTTTGTTCTTCAATAACAACTTGAGCAGCACGAAGAATTCGTTCATCTTCACCATTAGCATAAATTACCCTTTTGCGTCTTGCTGCCTTTGCTTCTGCAAAAACAGGTTTCATTGTTAAGCCAGAACGGAATACAAAGCGATTAAGGGTGTCACGATAAGCTTCCATATCTTCAATTGGTCGAATTGCTACGCCTGTTTCCATTGCTGCTTTAGCAACGGCAGGAGCAATACGCAGTATTAAGCGCGGATCAAATGGAGAGGGAATTAAATAGTCTGGTCCAAAACTAGGAGGAATCTTTGAGTATGCCCGTGCTGCAATATCGGAAGATTCTTCACGGGCGAGGGTTGCAATAGCATGGACCGCAGCCATTTTCATTTCTTCATTGATTGCAGTCGCGCTGACGTCTAAAGCTCCTCGAAAAATATAAGGAAAACAAAGCACATTATTAACCTGATTGGGGTAATCTGAGCGCCCTGTACATATCATTGCATCTGTTCGCACGGAACGTGCTTCTTCTGGCATAATTTCTGGTGTTGGATTAGCGAGTGCTAAAATTAATGGATTTGGAGCCATTCTTTTTAAATACTCAGGTTTTAAAACACCAGCTGCTGAAACTCCTAAAAAAATATCAGCACCGTTAATAATTTCAGATAAAGTCCGAGCATCAGTTTTTTGTGCATACTTGACTTTCCAACGATCCATAAGTGTTTTGCGACCTTCATAAACGACTCCTTCTAAGTCGCTAAGCCAAATATTTTCAACTTTTGCTCCAAGGCAAATCAAAAGGTTAATACAAGCTAGAGCTGCAGCACCTGCACCTGAAGTGACAATTTTTACAGTTTCAATTTTTTTTCCAGCAAGATTTAAAGCATTTAATACAGCAGCAGAAACAATAATGGCAGTTCCATGTTGGTCATCATGGAAAACTGGAATATTCATTTTTGCACGAAGCTTTTCCTCAATTTCAAAACATTCAGGAGCCTTAATATCTTCGAGATTAATACCACCAAATGTAGGTTCTAAAGAAGAAATTGTTTGCACCATTTGGTCAATATTTTGTGCATTAATTTCAATGTCAAAGACATCAATATTCGCAAATTTCTTAAATAAAACAGCTTTTCCTTCCATAACCGGTTTTGAAGCGAGTGGACCGATATTTCCTAATCCAAGAACAGCAGTTCCATTTGATATAACCGCAACTAAATTAGCGCGGGAAGTATATTGAGCTGCAAGATTTGGATCTTTATGAATTGCAAGACATGGAGCAGCAACCCCTGGAGAATAAGCAAGAGCTAGATCACGCTGGTTGTCTAGAGGTGTTGTCGCTTGGATTTCTAATTTTCCAGGTTTTGGGTGTTTGTGATAAAAAAGTGCAGCGCTATCAAGTTCAGCTTTTTGTGAACTGAGATCACTATTTTGTTCTGTAGACATTTTTGCGATTTCCAGGTTAGTGTATATTGATAGGGGTGAGTATCTACGATAAGATCTTGTACACTAAGAGACCTTCATTTTTCTCATTAATAAGTTTATTGACATTAGCACAATTATTTTTTTCTCTTTAGTAAAAACTGCGGAAATTAATCAGATTAAAAAAATCTCATAATAATTACCGGCTATCACATTACCAAGCAGTTATTTTTTTTGCAATGCTTGAGAAACAGGATAGGAAAAGAACAGTTTTTTACTCATTTGGCCTCTTTGTTATAAGTATAATGCAAGAGATAAAAATGATTTTTTTTAAAATTAGAAGTTTATTCAATTTTGTAAAATATATGAATAAAAAATCTTTAATGCAGAAGAAAATGAGCAGTGAGCATATATAGAAAAATTTAATGTATGTTTTAATAAACGAGGATTTGAATGTTGGACAATCTATGATTGAGCTTTTTGTAAATGAGAGTTGGCTATTTTAATATCTTGTATAAAAGAAATAAAGCGGAGTAAGCAGAAGGTAATGGAGCTTATTCTAATAGGGGGATGCTACATTTCTTTGTAAGTGATAATAATATTAAAATATAATTTTTGCTAAAATATCATAAAGTTTTCAAAGCTTATTATTTGTTTAAATTTTTATGCACAATGCTTACAGTTTAAGCCAACAGATTATATGATAATGAACAATGAACGCACCTAAAAAAGAAAAAGTGGAAAAATTAATTTTCCACTTTTATTGCTTATTGAATACGCCCACTTGCATGAGCAAGCATGGTATAGACTTTTCCAGTATCTGATATTAAATATTTCCGAACGGAGTTAGAAGTACCAGCACTACGAGATACATCACGTAATAGTTTTTCAAAATCCAAAATATACTGATTAACTGAACGTTTAAAATCAATATCATTCATGTATTTTTTCTTTATTGTTTCAAATATTATTTTTCCATTTGATGTATAAAGGCGCTCTGTTACGATGTTTTTTTGTCCACGTCGATAATGATCCCATAGCTCAACAACAGCATTATGGTTGATGGCACGGAGTATACCAGTGGCTAACGAATGAAGTGATCCATTTTCAGGACGTGTTTTCGTTTGTATTGGTGAAAAAATAGCATCGTCAGCCGTTTCTTCATAAAAGTCCTCTTCACGAGAAGCTCTTTCTAAAAGATTTGATACCCATTTATCTTGCCTTTTTTTACTTTGATCTTGTTGCAAAATAGGTTTAGGCGGTACTATCTTCTTAATGACTTCAGGGAAAATATTAGTTTTTTTATCAAGTGCTGATAATGTCGTTGACATAGAAGTTTTAGGTATTAACTGCTCTTTTTTATTCCTTTGATCACTGTTTTGTATAACATTTGCTAAATCTTTTAATGCTGTAATTTGTTCATTCAAAGCAGCCCGGATTGTTTGCGTTGTTTCTTTTGTCTTTTCTGGCAGTTTTTGAACACTTTCATTAATATCATTATCAATTTTTAACAGTTCTGAACGAATTTCATCAGCAGAGCGGCGTATATTTTCTGCTGCTCCTGAAAAACGTGTTGAAGCTTCATTAACAAGCTGATTAAGAGATTGTTGGAGTGTATGTGTGGAAGTCCGTGTATTTTCATCAGTGCGTTCAAATGCTGAACTGAGAACATTTTCATAATGTTCAATTAATTGATTGATTTCATGAGATTTTGAAATGAGAGCATTGCTTAATGTAGAGAGTGTGTTGTGTTTTTCCTCAAGTGTTGTCGTAAGTGAATTTTCAGATTGTTCAATAACACGAATGGTTTTAGAAAGCGTTTCAGCATGTGCACTGAAACTGTTTGTTATATGATTCATTTGCTCAAATGTATTTTGTGAAATTCCTTGCAAGACTTCCACATTGTTATTGAATACTTGATTTGAGGCTGATAATTGCTCTGTTACTTGATGCGTATTGCGAAAGAAATTATTTGCAGTTTCATTAAACTGATCGTCAATATTTTGGACTGCTGATAATAATACAGTACTATTTTCTTGGATATTATAAACAGATTGATTCAACTCTTTAAGGACATATGAGATATTATTGACAAGATCTTCCTTTATAGCTGTCACTGTTTGAAGAGTTTCAGAATTGGTTTGCGCTAAGCTATTGACTAAAGATTCACTGTGAGCATAAATTCTTTGTTCAGCATCTTGTGTTGAAAGAGAGAGTTGCTCACTAATATGCTGCGTTAAACAACCAATTGACTCAGTTGTATTTTGCGCTGCTTGATTTAAATGATTTGTTAACTCTGTGATTTTTCCAACATGTCCTGAAATTTGAGTGGCTGTTTGATTTTTTGCTTCCTCTAAACGACTAGCGACATCAGACAGTTGATATCCTAGATTATTTTTAAGATTCTGCATGGAGTGATGAAGGACATTACAGCGCTCGCTAAGAACTTGCTCAATGGCTGTTGTTGAAGTCTGAAGTGTCTCAGTCATCAATTCTTGTGCATTATGAGTAGCTGTTGTAAAAGCTTCCATAGTATGTGCTGTTTGCTCAGATAAAGCAGAGAGAACTTTTTCACTGGTATCATAAACTGTTTGTTTGACGTTTGATATAATACGATTACCAGATTCCAAGAGAATATTTTCTGCTTTTACGGTAACATTAGCAACAGAGGAGAGTATTTGTTCACTCGTAGAAGAAAGGATATCAGAGGCTTTTGTAATTTTATTATGCAAGTTTTCTGTGACTGTGTTAACGGAATCCTCTAATGTTATGCGTATATTACCAACACTTGTTTCCAGCGCTTCTTGAACCGCTTTACTTTGTTCATTATTGAGGATTAGAGATGTTTTTAAAGTATCAGAATGTTCTTCAAGGGTAGATGTTTTCTTCTCTATAGTTTCACATACTTGACCAAACTTTTCAGACAATGTTTCCTCTAATGTAGTCGCGCGTTCAAAAATCTTATGTGTACGAATCTGCAAATTTTCATCGAACGATTCTATGCGTGTTTCAATAGCTTCAAACAATGTACCGCTAGATTGAGAGAGGGTATTCTTTAAAATTTCGGTATGACCTTCGAGGTTTTTGATGTGCCCTTGAACGGTTTCGGTAATGTTTTTGTTATTGGCAACAATTGCATTCTCAACTAAGTCTATCTGTTGTTTCAAAGCTACATCAACGCGTATATCACTTTCTGCGATAAGATTATGGAGTATTTCCATCCGTTGTTCGAGAGTGCGTGCTTGATCTGCAAGAACTTCATTAAGAGAAAAACTATTAATAGCCAAAGAGTCACGTAAAGCATCAGCACGTATATCAATATTTCTAGCTTGCGCTTCCAAAGCATCTTTCGTTGTATTGCAGCTATCTACGATAACTTCTTGTAGTTTTTCTGTGCATTGAACAATATTTGCAAGATGATTTTCAGTATGTTGATCAATAATTTGAACATTATCAATTAAAACTTTTTCAATATTTGAAGTATTTTCAGCTAAGATATCAATCTGATCTTTTAATGTATCAACGATTTTATTTTTTTCGCTATCGAGCATATCTGCTATTATAGCTGTTTGGTCAGAAAGCTGTAGTTTAAAATCTTGTGAACGTTCTTGTATGATATCAACAATCGCATTATCAACATGTTGAATTTCTTCCCTCAGCTTTTCTTTGCTTTTGTCAATTGCAGAGAGAATAGTGTCATGTCCATTTGTGAATACATCAGTAATATCATTTGTTCTTTCTTGGAGATTTGCATTGATTTGCGCAACATGGGACTCTAAAAAAACACCAAGTCTTTCAGCATTATCTTCTAGGGTTTGGTTGCGTGCAATAAAGGATTCAATAATAGAATCACTCTGTTTTTTAAGAGAAGAATTAACCGTTTCTAAACGATTTTCAAAGGCTCCAATCGCTTCTGAAGTGATGTTATCAAATTTGGAAGAGAGTTTGTATGCTTGCTCATCGAGGAGCATGATTTTTTCATCAAAATTTTGTAGAGATTGGTTATTGTGATCAATAATGGATTCATTCAGTGTTTTGAATTTCTTGTCAACACTGTATAAAGTCTGGTCTGTTGCCGTTTGTATATTCGTTACAATATTAGCAATATGCATTTCAGCTTTAGCAGCTGTTTCATTAAATATTTTTTCTATTTGCTTTTCATTATTGTCAAAACGTTCTGAGAAACCATCAAAACTTTGTTCTAATTCTTGAAAGAATTCCGTATTTTTTTGCTGAATCTGTGTTGTCGTTTCATTAAATTTTTCAACAAGCTGATTTGTTACGCCATCGCCTGCATAGGAAAGTTTTGCAACAAGATCTTCTCCTTGTTTTTGTAAGGTTTGAGAAAGAGTTTGCACCAGTTTTTCAACGTTTGTGACAATTTTAGATGTTACTAAGCCAAATTCATCATTAAGTTGTTCCTGTGTTCCTTTAATTGTTGATTGTACGCGATCAGCATGATTCAAAATAGCAATACGTTCATTGCTCAATTCTTTGATTAATGTATGAATGCGCGATTCATTTTCAGCATAGGCTTGTTCTAGATTGTGCACTTCGCCTTGTATGATAGCTTCGAGTTCAACCGCGCGTCCAAGGGTACGTTCAATTCCCTCATTCATTGCAGCTACTTCTTCACGAATAGTTTGTCCTATAGCGATAGCTTGTTTTTCAGATATTTGCTGTGGCTCATTGAGGCGGTGTGCAGCATTTGTCATAAGAACAGCAATATTGCGCAATTCATTTGAACGTTTTGTTAATTGAGCAAATCCCCAAGACATTAAGATAGGGATTGCTGTTCCTGCCGCTACAGCAAGTCCTGTTGGGGATGTAATGAAGGCGGTAATATTCGATAAAGAACTTAACCCAGCAGGAGCTAACTTATGTGCAATAAAAACACCTCCTGTCGCCCACAGAGCGCTGAGTGCTGTTGTGCTCCAATAGATTCGAGAGATAGAGTTTTGTTTTAAAACTTCAAAATTTGAAGGAATTGTTGTGTCATCATTAGCAGGAAGAAGTTGCGTAGATAACAATGTACTATGAACAGTTCCTCCCGAAAGGTCATGTGCAGGTTTAGAGGCAAAGAGCTGTTCAACAACGGATTCATCAACAACAGCGCTCTCGTGAATATCCGAGGTAAGAGTTGAAGTTCCATTTTCAGCGAAAATTTCTTCTTCTGCTTTTGCAATCTTCTGAATTAAATCATCCACATTAACGACATTCTCGGAATTATCGGGTGATATCGTTTCAATTGCCATATTATCAAAATCAAAGTTCATAGCTTTTGTGAGAGCTTCTTCAACTTCAACTTCAAATGTTTGTAACTTGGTTCTGCGTGCCATACTCACCTCGTACTCTACAGATAGAAAAGGGATACGTCCTCCTCCAGATATTTACATATACTAGCTGTTAATTATTTAGAAAGGAATATGCTCAGGATAAAATTTTGAAAACTTGCAAAATAAAGTTAACGCAGCATTTGTTTCGTAATTAAAAATGATAAAAAATAAAATAAAAACAATGCAATATTTGATTTTTTTAAGAATGAAAAGACTGTTCATAACTTTAACGTATCTGTAAAATTATGCGCTTTATTAATTAATATTAAAGGTAATTTAATGGCAGTTATGCCCAGTGTTTTTAAGAAATCTCTACTATGTATGGATAGATTTGTGCATGTATCGCTTCAAATTTCTTATTCATAACAAATTGATAATGCATTATATTGTTTGTCAATTTCTTTTAATTTTTAATAAGAGAAATTGGTTCTTATATTTTCTTAAAATGCACATGATTAGAAATGAATGTACAAGCAGCATTTTCAGTATCAGTATGAGATAAAAGTCAGATTTTAATAAGAATGTGTGGAAACAAAATGTTAGAGAATTTCGTGTTTTTATGGTCGCTTCTCAAGTTGGCAAAAAAAGTGCTATAATTGATAAAATACTTCCGAATTTTGGAGGTCATTGTCTTAAAGAGACATTTTTTTCGATATAAGGAAGTATTTTGCTAAATTTTGAAGTGGCTACGTTGACAATTGGATATTTTTCAGTCGTTATGCGTGCACGAATATTTTATGCAATTCGAGATGAAGGCGTAAGAATAATGGCAGAACGATCACAACACCTGCAGGATGTATTTTTAAATACAGTTCGCAAGCAAAAAATTTCTCTTACAATTTTTCTTGTAAATGGTGTTAAATTGACAGGTATTGTAACATCATTTGATAATTTCTGTGTCCTTTTGCGCCGTGATGGACATGCGCAATTGGTTTATAAGCATGCTATTTCCACAATTATGCCTGGACAGCCTGTACAGATGTTTGAAGGTGAAAGTTCTGAATAAACGAGTCAGTTTTTTATAGACCTCTTATTCCATTTAAAAGTTTTACACTGCCATGATAAATGAAAATGAGAGATTAGAGGGGCTTTTTTCGCAGGTTGAAAAACAGGTGCACGCTGTTGTTTTAGTGCCCATTTTCCAAAAAAATACAAATGAAAATGTTTTGCGTGAATGTTCAGTGTCTTCTCGGGTAAAAGAAGCATTAGGGTTGGCGCATGCTATAGGGTTAAACGTTGTCCATTATGAAGCGATCAATATTTCTGCGCCGCGCCCTGCCACTTTATTTGGGAAGGGTAAAGTAGATGCGCTTGCCAATTATATCAATGAGTATCATATCGAGCTTGCAATTGTAGATCATTTTTTAACACCAGTACAACAACGTAATTTAGAAAAATTATGGAATTGCAAAGTTATTGATAGAACGGCTTTAATTCTTGAAATTTTTGGGGATCGTGCGCGAACCAAAGAAGGAGTTTTACAAGTTGAATTGGCGCATTTGTCTTATCAAAAAAGTAGACTTGTCCGCAGTTGGACACACTTAGAAAGACAACGCGGTGGCCGTGGTTTTTTAGGGGGACCTGGTGAAACTCAGATTGAAGCAGACAGACGACTTTTGCAAGAGAAAATCGTTCGGATTCGCCGCGAATTGGCAACAGTTGTTAAAACACGTGCTCTTCATAGAGCTAAAAGAAAAAAATCATCTTATCCTGTTGTTGCTTTAGTAGGGTATACTAACGCAGGGAAATCAACGCTTTTTAATCGTTTAAGTGGTGCAGATGGATTAGCAAAGGATATGTTGTTTGCAACACTTGATCCAACTTTGCGTAAAGTTGTTCTTCCCCATGGAAAAGCTATTCTTTTATCTGATACTGTAGGTTTCATTTCTAATTTACCAACAAATTTGATTGCAGCTTTTAGAGCAACCCTTGAAGAAGTGATCGAAGCTGATCTTATTCTTCATGTAAGAGATATGTCAGATTTTGATCATCGCGCACATGGCCAAGATGTTTTAGAAGTACTCTCAAGTCTTGGTATTGATATTGATGATGCGGAGCATATCATAGAAGTTTGGAATAAGATTGATTTATTGGATGAGCATGTATTAAACGCTTTGCAGATAAACGCAAAAACACGGTTAAATTCTACCGTAATGGTATCAGCACTTACCGGTGAGGGATTGTCACAATTGTTAACAGTCATTGAAAAGCGAATCTTTGGAGAAATGCAAAGCATTGCATGTTTATTAAGTCCTCATGAAATGCCGCTTATCGATTGGTTTTATGAAAATGCTGGTGAGATCGTGCAGGAAGGACATGATGATGGTTCTGTTACTATTAAAGCTGTGCTTACTTTAGAAGCAAGAAAACAATTAGATCAGCTTAAACAAAATATGCGTTAAAATTTTTTTGAGATACCGCTTAAATATTTTTGAAATTTTAAGTTTTTTCTCTCTCATAATAATATCATATCAAGTTAAGAGGATAGTTACTACTTTCTCTTAATAGAAAAATATGAAGTATTTTGCTGGTTGAAATAAAAATGAATCTTAAGCGCTACAAAAAATTATCGGTACATACAGTATCGCAAAGCGTTTTAGTCGTTTTGTTGTCAGTAGTACTATGTGTATTTTTGAATTGGTTATATTATTCTGTTCAGCCACGGGGCTATCGAGCAACTTTAACATTTACACTGTCTGATTCTGTAGGGAAATCGTTATCAATTGATAAACAAAATGATGTTGTTGCGTTTTTATTTTCGTTACCCATGATTTCAGATGATTTTCATAAGAAAGGTTTACATGAAAATATCCATTTATCCCGCAATGGTAATCTCATTAATCTTATTTTTGAAGCGGAAACGATGGAAGCAGCTAAACATGGGCTAGAAACTTGGTTTTCTGCATTTTCAGAAGCAGTCATAAAACAGAAACAAAAATTATTCTTCACGAAACAACAAGCGAACCAACAATATGATAATACTGCTGTACTCAATATAGTACAGGGATTTCGCTCTGCTGTTAATTCCTTCATACATTATGATTTCAAGCAAACTGAACTTAATGATCTTTATATGCAATTAACGGAAGCAACGCTAAAGCGTATTCGTTTAACGAGTCTGAATTCAACTATTCAGATGATGCGTAAAAATGGGCAGTCTCTGCTATCTTTGTCATTTATTGCAGGTAATTCTGCAATTGCTGAGTTAGAATCCAAGCGTGATCTTTTGGAAACGCAAAAAGCGCATATGGCTGCACAACTAGGTTGGTCTCATCCTCAAATTAAGGCAATGATTGCGGAATCAAAGACACTTTCTCGCCAATTAGAAAATAAAATTTTACAAATTGTACATCAAATTCATTCCGATGAAGTTATTGCAAGAGATTTTGAAGAACAGCTGAAAAAAAGGATTAGCCTTTTTGCAAAAGATCAATATCAGTCTTTAGATCAAATATTTAGCGAACTAGAAAATGAAATAACAGCAATGGTAGAGGCGCAAAACAATGAATTCAGCAAGAATATTCCTCTTTTACAAGATACAAAGATTCATATAGTTATGCCTACAACATTAGCACCAATTTCTTTTATGGCTCTTTATGGAAAAAATATTGTTGTGAGTGTAATTGCAAGCTTAGTTACTCTTTTGGGGGGATTGTTGTTATTTCATAAACACCTTGGGAAAAAAGAATGTCGATCAAGGGAAAATAGCTTCAAAAAAGAGGAGAATATTTTAGTCTCTGAGGAAATAAAAAATCTTGAGACTTTTGTTACAATGGAAGGATTATCAGACTTTTTGAAATGGCGTGCTTCAACAGTTGTTGCAATCATTGGATCGGAAGCTGCGCGGACAGCTGCAAAATTATCCCTTCATCTCATAAAAGAGCGCAAAACAATTCTATTGGTGGATGTTTCTGGTCAACAAATAGAAAAAGTGATTGGTCCACATCGAGGATTAAGCGATATTTTAACTGGAAATGCTCAGTTGCAAGATGTTATTTATCGTGATTATGACACGGGGATTGATATTCTTCCCCAAGGCTTAACAAGTTCTGTTCGTGCACAAGAATTTTCAAATGATATTTCTCATATCATACAAGAATTTAAAAAAGATTATGATTTTGTCATTTTAGAAATGGCGAGCGAACCTAAATATGGATTTGAGCAATTTGCAGAATTCACAGAGTATTACATTTGTAGTGTTGTTCTTAATGAACAGGATTGGATGATAAAGATGGTGAGTAAGTTTCCAAAGACTGTTTACCGAGTGGTTACATTCTGAATGTTTTAATGGGAAGATTAAACGCTTATTATAGCAGGAATTCTTGTCTTGTGCTAAAATTGCAAGATAGGTTAAAATAACCAAGATTAAATAATTAAATTTTTAAATAAGTTGTGGTTGGAAAGAAACGTGGGGCAAACAGAAATGGCAATGAAAAGATTGAATAATGGTATTTTAACACCGTTGCAAAAGAAGCATCGAAAACAAATTCAAATTTGGCTTTATTCTATTTTATTGCTTTGTTTGGCAATTGTTTTAGTGGGGGGAGCTACACGTTTAACAGGATCAGGATTATCAATAACCGAATGGAAACCAATTCACGGTGTTATTCCACCGATTGGTGTGGAGCAATGGCAGGAGGAGTTTTCCAAGTATCAACAGATAGCACAATATAAAGTGCTTAATCGTGATATGACATTAAGTGCGTTTAAAGTAATTTTTTGGTGGGAATGGTGGCATCGTGTTCTTGGGCGTCTTGTTGGTCTTGTGGCTTTGTTGGGGTTAATTTGGTTTTGGGCAACAAAACGTATTGAAAAAAATATTTTACTCAAGCTTATTATTGTACCAATTCTTATAGCCCTTCAAGGAGCTATTGGTTGGTGGATGGTAGCTTCAGGTATTGGACAAAGTAATCTCACAAGTGTAAGTCAATACCGTTTAGCATTTCATCTTATAACAGCGTGTTTTGTTATTATTTTTGTTACTTATTTATCTCGAGGATTGGCAGAATATTCAGAAAAACCAGCAAATAAAAAGATCCAAAATTTTGCAGGTTGGCTTGTTTTTCTGATTTTGATTGAGATTTATTTAGGTGCTTTGGTTGCGGGACTCCATGCTGGGAAGGTCTATAATACATGGCCACTTATGGATGGTCAGATCATACCTGAAGGATTGTTGGCGCATAATCCCGTTTGGATCAATTTTTTTGAAAATCCCTTGACAGTCCAATTTATTCATCGTTTTTTTGCATATTTTTTGTTTGTTGTTACAATCATACATGCTTTGTATGTACGAAAAAGTGTACCACATTCAACACATACTCGTCGGGCATTTTATATATGTGTTATGGTGGTTCTCCAAGCGCTTTTGGGTATTATTACTTTGTTAAATGAAGTGCCAATAAGTTTGGGGCTTATTCATCAAAGTGTTGCATTAGCAATATTGTGTTTTTCTGTTGCACATTGGCGTGCAACAAAAGGTGCATATCATACTGTTGGAAAGTTTCCGGAAGAATATCAGTTAGGAAAAATATCAGCAACTTGAAAGCATTAAATTAAGATTTTGAACAGCAGCAGCGGATGCGCCTTTTCCTAAATTATCAAATATAGCACATAGATTGAAAATCCCTTCACGCTCATTGCCAAATACGAATAATTTCATCTCATCTTTATGTGCTAAGTATTCTGGATTGAGTTTTGTGAGTGCATCAGTTTCTTCTTGTGATGCAACTGATATGATGTTTTGCCCATCGTAATGGTTCTCAAGAATTTCACGCAGGTTAGAACAATTAGCTGATTTTGTAAATAAATGGCGATGTAGTGGAAGATTTACAATTATTCCTTGGGGAAAACGGCCAACGCTTGGTAAAAAAATAGGTGTTTGGTTGATTTTCCCATGGATTTTAATTTCAGGAATATGTTTGTGTGCAAGATTGAGACCATAAATAAAATAATTTTCCTGAATATCATTTTGTTGAGATTGGTTTTCCATTTGTGCAATCAATTGTTTTCCACCACCAGTATAGCCGGAGATCGCGTTAATTGATATCGGATAAGAAGCGTCTAGCAGACCTACTTCACGGAGCGGTCGGATTAAACTGATCGCGCCGGTAGGGTAACACCCTGGATTAGTTACATAGCGTGCCTCTTGAATATGTTTTTTTTGGCCTGCGGTCATTTCAGGAAAACCATAGATCCAGTTTGGTGCAGTACGATGAGCTGTCGAGCTATCAATAATTCTAATTTTTTTATTATTTCTAAGGTTGTTAACAGTTTCACGTGCGGCATCATCTGGAAGGCATAAGATAGCAATGTCCGTTTGATTAAGGCAGTCTTGTCGAAGATCAATGTTATATCGATCTGTGTGAGGAAGAGAGAGTAATTCTAAATCTGTACGTTTTGCTAGTCGTTCTTGTATTTGTAATCCAGTTGTTCCATGTTCACCATCAATAAAAACTTTTGTTGTCATTATCTTTGCCTTAAATCGGTTTTCTGTTGCCACATTATAAATGAGCTTAATTATTGATTTTTTTTGATATTATAGACTTTTTTTCTGATACAATGCTACAATAAAGGTAAAGTGAGAAAAAATGCAAAATCTTTTTTACGTCAATTATTTTTGCCAAGTCAGAATTGTATAATTTAGAAGGAAAAAGAATAAGATAAGTGTTTACTGTATTTTGCATAAAAAAATAGTTTAAAATATTTGGTTTGCACGATTTGCTGTGTTATCGTTCATTACTTTGTTTTTAAAATGTTAGGACGTATTTTATGACTCAACAAATGAACGACACACAAAAACGCTTTTTAAATGATGATTTACAAACTGTTGATAGTGCAATCTTTAATGCAATCAGAGGAGAGTTTGAGCGTCAACAACATGAAATTGAGTTGATTGCGTCAGAAAATATTGTATCAAGAGCGGTTCTTGAAGCACAGGGATCGGTTTTGACTAATAAATATGCAGAGGGTTATCCAGGAAAGCGTTACTATGGAGGATGTCATTTTGTTGATATTGTTGAAGAATTAGCAATTGAACGCGCAAAGCAGCTTTTTGGTGCTGCTTTTGCTAATGTTCAGTCGAATTCTGGTAGCCAAATGAATCAAGCTGTATTTTTGGCTTTACTTCAGCCTCATGATACATTTATGGGATTGGATTTAAATTCTGGTGGTCATCTTACGCACGGTTCCTCTGTCAATATGTCAGGAAAATGGTTTGATGTTGTTTCTTATGGGGTGAGACAAGAAGATCAGCTTCTTGATATGGAGCAAGTTGAACGTCTTGCAAAGAAACATAAGCCAAAACTTATCATAGCAGGTGGATCTGCTTATCCTCGTTTATGGGATTGGCAACGATTTCGTGAAATTGCAGATGAGATAGGTGCTTATTTAATTGTTGATATGTCCCATATTGCAGGTTTAGTTGCTGGTGGTGTTCATCCTTCTCCTGTTCCATATGCGCATATTGTAACGACGACAACGCATAAATCACTGCGTGGTCCTCGTGGAGGTTTGATTTTAACAAATGATGAAGTTTTAGCAAAAAAAATTAATTCAGCAATTTTCCCTGGTCTTCAAGGTGGTCCTTTAATGCATGTGATTGCTGCTAAGGCCGTTGCTTTTAAAGAGGCTTTACAGTCTGATTTCAAAGATTATAGTGCCAATGTTGTTGCGAATGCAAAAATTTTGGCAAAGACATTACAAGACAATGGTTTTACTATCGTTTCTGGCGGTACAGACAATCATTTATTATTGGTTGATTTGCGTTCTAAAAATTTAACAGGAAAACAAGCGGAATTGGCTTTGGGTCGTGCTAATATTACCTGCAACAAAAATAGCATTCCTTTTGATCCTGAAACACCATTTATAACATCGGGGATTCGTTTAGGATCACCTGCTGCGACCACACGTGGTTTTGCAAAAAATGAATTTATACAAATTGGACAGATGATTTCAGAAGTTCTTGATGGACTCAGGATGGCAAAAAGCGATGAGGATAATAGTGCTGTTGAAATGGCTGTTAAGAATAAAGTGGAAGAGATGACGAATAATTTTCCTCTTTATTCTTATTTAAGTACCTGTTAAGGATATAAAAATGCGCTGTCCTTACTGCCAATATGAGGATACACAAGTTAAAGATTCACGTCCCGCTGAAGAGGGAGCTGTGATTCGTCGTCGGCGTGTATGCACTTTTTGCGGTGGTCGTTTTACGACTTTTGAGCGTGTTCAGTTGCGTGAGCTTTTGGTTTCTAAAAAGAGTGGTCGATGTGAGCAGTTTGATCGTGATAAGTTAATGAGATCAGTTGATATAGCTGTGCGTAAACGCAATATTGATCCTGATTATATTGAACGCGTGATTTCTGGCATTGTACGACAGCTTGAGAGTTTAGGAGAGCCAGAAATTTCTTCGGAAAAAATTGGGCACCTTGTGATGGAAGCATTGAAAAGCATTGATGATATTGCTTATATCCGCTTTGCTTCTGTCTATCGAGACTTTCGTAATGCAAGTGATTTTCACGATGTTATAGATGAGTTATCAAAAGATATAACGGATACAGAATCTTGTTTTGATGAATAAAAAACCACAAGATGAGCGGTTTATGGCTGCAGCTATCCGTTTAGCAGAACGTCATGTCGGTCTTACAGGTGATAATCCTTCTGTTGGTGCATTAATTGCGCGAAACGATGACGGTATAGGAACATCTATTGTTGGCTATGGTGTAACAGCTGTGTATGGGAGGCCTCATGCTGAGATACAGGCTTTACAGATGGCGGGCCCTTTGGCGCGTGGTTCTACTGCATATGTGACTTTAGAGCCATGTTCGCATTATGGAAAAACATCTCCATGTGTCAATGCGCTCATCAATTCGGGTATTTCACGGGTTGTTGTTGCTCTTGCTGATTTAGATAAACGGGTTAATGGGCGTGGTATTACTCTTTTGCGTGCGGCTGGCATTGAAGTTATTGAGGGAGTTTTGGCAGAAGAAGCTTTTGGAACGTTGTGCACACATTGGTGTATAAGAAAATTGCAACGTTGTACTGTTACTTTAAAAATGGCAATTTCTGCTGATAATGGAGTGGGAAAAAAAGGGAAGGGTGGAATAAAAATTAGTGGAATGATGTCTCGTACTCATACACATATTTTACGTGCACAAAATAATGCTATTCTTGTTGGTATTGGCACGATATTGGCAGATGATCCACAATTAAATTGTCGTTTGCCAGGTCTAGAGATGCGTTCTCCTATACGGATTATTTTAGATACAGATTTATCTATACCCCTTAATGCAAAGGTTGTTCAAACGGCAAAAACAACTCCTACATGGATCGTTTGTGATATGAATCTCTCAAAGGAAAGCAAAAAAAATGCACTGGAACAATATGGTGTATCTGTATATTCGGTAGAAATAAGAAATGGTTATATGCAGCCCTTTACTATTTTACAGCTACTTTATCAACGTGGAATCACGAGCGTTTTACTTGAGGGAGGTGTGAAGACAGGGGAAAAGTTCTTAAATGCAGGTTGCGTGGATCATTTAATATGCTTTTATGCGCCCGTTATTTTAGGTGAAGACCGTATTGAGGCTCCTCATTTTGGAAATTATCTCTCGCAATTTTATGAGGTTGAAAGAAGAATGTTTGGAAACGACTGTTTTTATAAATGGAGGCGTAAGACATTATGTTCACAGGAATTATAACGGATATCGGTTGTGTTGAAGATGTCCAACCCTTAAAAAAAGGGGTACGTTTAAAGATTTCTACGCACTATGATATAGAGAGTTTAGAGATTGGTGCGTCAATTGCATGTTCAGGGATTTGTCTGACGGTTGTTGAGCGAGGATTAAAGCAGGAGATGACCAATTGGTTTACAGTGGAAGCATGGGAAGAAGCATTACGTTTGACAAATCTTGCACAATGGACGAAAGGAACTTTTGTTAATTTGGAACGTTCATTGAGATTGGGGGATGAATTAGGTGGGCATTTAGTTTTTGGTCATATTGATGGTTTGGCTGAGATTATTGAGAAAAAAAATGAAGGTGATGCGGTGCGTTTTCATTTACAAGCTCCAGCACGATTGACATCCTTCATCGTAAACAAAGGTTCTATAGCACTTAATGGAACTTCTCTGACCATTAATTGTATTGAAGATCGTATTTTTGATGTTCTTATTATTCGCCATACACTTGAAATGACAACTTGGGGACAAGCAAGAGTTGGAGATCTGATCAATGTAGAAATTGATCAGCTTGCGCGTTATGTTGCTAAACTTTCCAACTTTAAAAGTGAAAAATGAATAGGGCTAAAACTTTACTATAGTATTTAGAATTTATGCCTATACATCTAGGTTTTTTATTAATTTTTCTGATAGGATCTCATTATGACAAAAGAGATAGATAAGAATTTGCGTCTCTTGATTGTTGAAGCGCGTTTTTATGATGGGATTTCTGATGCACTTCTTGCAGGTGCAATGAGAGCTCTACAAAAGGCTGAAGTAAGCTATGATATTGTGACAGTTCCAGGAGCATTAGAAATACCAGCAGCAATCGTTTTTGCCGAAAAAAGTCGTACAGTATTTTATGATGGTTATGTTGCACTTGGTTGTGTTATTCGGGGTGAAACATATCATTTTGAAATTGTCGCGAATAATTCTTGTCGCGCATTGATGGATTTAACTGTTCATAAGCACTTGGCTATTGGAAATGGCATTTTAACTGTTGAAGATGAAAGACAAGCATGGGCGCGTGCCGAACAAAATGAAAAAAATAAAGGTGGTTTTGCTGCTGAAGCTGCTTTATGTATGATCGCTCTAAAAAAGAGATTTGGAGATAATCATTAAATATGGCTGATAGAAAAGGCAATTTTTCTCCTCGTCCAGCGAATAAACGTGGAGTAGCAAGACTAGCGGCAGTCCAAGCACTTTATCAAATGGATATGGTTGGTTCTGGTGTTATGGAAACGGCTGCCGAGTATGAGGCTTATCGATTAGGAAAAGAAATTGATGGAGAGCAGTATCTTGATGCTGATTTTCAGTGGTTTTTAGCTATTATAACGGGTGTTGTTAAAGATCAAAAACAACTTGATCCTATGCTCCATCAACAGCTTTCTGCGGAGTGGTCACTTTCGCGTATAGACTCTATACTTCGTGCTATTTTACGTGCAGGTTCATGGGAATTAATCAACCGTCAAGATGTTCCCGTCGCGGTTGTTATGAATGAATATGTTGATATTGCAAAAGCATTTTTTGAAGGTGATGAGCCAAAACTTGTTAATGCGGTGCTTGATAGTATGGCAAAAAAAATCCGTTCTTAAAGGCAACATACAATCCCGATTATATCGGGATTGTATGCAGACAAAAAGAATCTCTAATGTAGGTTTATAAAGCCCCTATAAGCCTTTAATAATTTTAAGCAAGAAAGGTCGTTCCTTGGTAGGAGTTGGTGTTGTTCGTGTGATGAAATCAAACATCTGACCATCTTGTAGACCATAATGGGCAACCTTAGTTACTTGTTTGTTTTTGTCGAAGTAAATGGCTAAAACTTTGCGATCAATAATTTTTGTTTTCATGAATTGCATGCCACGGTATCGAGTTTGTGAGATGTAATAGAAAACTTCATTATCATATTTTGTTTTTAGCGAAGGTGTTCCTAAAGTTAAAATAACCTGCTCCTGACTTGATCCTACAGAAATAGAATCAAGGGCACTTTTATCAAGGATATAGCCTTCTTTATATATCTGGCTTGAACCTGAAGAATTAACAAGACTACAACCGGAAATTGTTAGCATGCTTGCTATTAATAGACCAGCCAATAATTTTTTTTTAATTGAAGCCTCTGTGAGGGGCACCTGAAACAATGATATCTCCATTTTAAATTTAGACGTATGATATTTAGACGCACGGCAAGAAGGCGGCCAAGCTTTTAAAATTATAGCTTAATCTGCCATAGCTTACACTGAGCTTCCCTATTATAAAATTAAAGTATGCCATAGAGATTTTCTTTAGAAAAGAAAAAAATAATTAAATTTACTTTAGGTCAACAAAATGCAGTGTATTATACTTTCTTTATATCTGGGGGTTGTCAATGAATATTGAACATGTTTCTCAAATGACATTTGCTTTGGCTTATCCAATATCAGTACGTTCATTACCAACTAAAGGTATCAGGGTGCACATTTGTGCAGATCAACGAGAATGTGCACATTTAGCTCAGAATCATGATTTGATTGAGGTGAAATGTTGTGAGGGTAAATTCCATATTTTACCGTGGAAAAAGCAAGGGGTACGTGTCAAAGGATTACTGCAAGCACGTATAGTACAATTATGTGTTGTTACATTAGAACCATTAGAGAATATTCTACGTGAAAATATAGAGGTTGTTTTTGTTCCTGAAGATTCAAAATTAATGAAACCAAAAACATCAGAGGACACAGGCGAATTGTTTCTAGATGCAGAGGGAGCAGATACACCAGAAATCTTTTATGGTGATAAAATTGATGTTGGCGCAATCATGGAAGAATTTTTTGAATTGGCAATTAACCATTATCCGCGTAAAGAGGGAATAAATATGGATGTGCCAGAAAATTCAGAAGAGGTTGAACAAAAATCATCGCCATTTTCTGTTTTAAAAAATTGGAAGTGATTATAAAGACATAAAAAATATCTGTTGTATACTGTCATAAAAACAGTATTTTCTGCAAAGCTGTATTGCCCTATAGCTTCAAGGGGATTTCAGTAGCAAAAGTTGTGAAATGCTTTAAAAGCGTTAATAAAAAAGATGTGGGATATGCGAGCGTGATTAAAATTTCTGTGGATGTAATGGGCGGTGATTATGGTCCGGAAGTGACTATTGCGGGAGCAGCTATTGTACAACAATATTTGCCAAATATTTATTTTTTGTTTTACGGAGTGGATGATGCTGTTAAGCCAATTTTGGAAAAATATCCTTGTTTAGCTTCTATTTCGCGCTTTTATTCTACAGAAAGTTATACACGTATGGATGAAAAGCCAAGTCAAGCACTTCGCAATGGGCGTGGTAAATCATCAATGTGGCATGCTATTGAGGCAGTAAAAAATGGTGAAGCTGATGCTTGCATTTCTTCTGGCAATACTGGTGCGCTTATGGCAATGTCTTATTTTTGTTTAAAAATGATGGCGGAAGCTGAGCGTCCTGGGATTGCGGGTATTTGGCCAACACTTCGAAGTGAGAGTATTGTTCTGGATATTGGGGCAACGATTGGTGCATCTGCTAGTCAGCTCGTTGATTTGGCGGTTATGGGGGCGGGGATGTTTCGCGCCTTATATCATACCGAAAAACCAAGTGTTGGGCTTTTAAATGTAGGTGTTGAAGAGGTTAAAGGTCTTTATGAAATCAAAAAAGCTGGGATGATATTGCGTAAAGTGCAATTAGAAGGGTTAGAGTATAAGGGATTTGTTGAAGGTAATGACATTGGAAAAGGAACCGTAGATGTTGTTGTAACGGAAGGATTTTCTGGTAATATTGCTCTAAAAACAGCAGAAGGAACTGCGCGGCAGATAGGGGAAATCTTAAACTCTGCTATGCGTAGTTCTTTTTTTTCATCTCTTGGTTACTTTTTGTCGCGGCGTGCTTTTCGTACACTGAAAAATAAAATGGATCCCGATAGAGTTAATGGTGGAGTCCTTTTAGGTTTGAATGGTGTTGTCATAAAAAGTCATGGTAGTGCAAATGCTGGTGGTTTTGCTTCTGCTATCCGTGTTGGTTATGAGATGGTTAAAAATGGACTTTTGCAAAAAATAACCACGGATTTACGGAGTTTTCATGAACATAAAGCAACATTTTTGGATAAAGAAGATGAAACTATAATTGATAGAGAGACCACATGATAAGTATTTATAATAGTAGTAAAAAAATCTCAGGAAAAGGTTAATCTCTAATGATTCGATCAGTTGTGTGCGGTGTGGGTAGTGCTTTGCCCAAAAAAAGCTTATCGAATGATGAGATTGCAAAATTTGTTGAGACATCTGATTCATGGATTGTTCAACGGACAGGCATACGTCAACGTTATATTGCCAATGAAAATGAGACAACGGTTTCTCTAGGAGTAGAAGCTGCACAAACTGCGCTTGTAAATGCTGGTCTTACAATAAAAGATATTGATTGTATTATTTTAGCAACTTCAACACCAAACCGTACTTTTCCTGCTTCTGCAGTTGAGATTCAGAGCGCTTTGGGAATGAGTCATGGATTTGCTTTTGATCTTCAAGCTGTTTGTTCTGGTTTTATTTTTGCTTTAACAACAGGAGATGCTTATTTACGCTGTGGAGCAGCTAAAAGGATTTTGGTTATTGGATCTGATACGTTTTCTCGAATTTTAGATTGGAAAGATCGCACTACATGTGTTTTGTTTGGTGATGGTGCGGGTGCTGTAGTTTTGGAAGCACAGAAAATTGAGGGTGGTGTTTCTTTTGATCGTGGCATATTATCTGCAAAAGTGCGCTCTAACGGTGCATATATGGATAAGCTGTATGTTGATGGTGGTCCGTCAACAACTCAAACGACAGGCTATTTGCGTATGGAAGGGCGAGAAGTTTTTAAATATGCCGTTGGCATGATAACGGATGTGGTGGATAATTGTTTTTCAGCAATTGGTATGAATGTTTCACAGTTAGATTGGTTTGTACCTCATCAGGCTAATAAACGTATTATTGAAGCATCAGCTAAAAAACTTGGAATTTCTATCGATAAAGTCGTGATTACCGTTGATCAACATGGTAATACGTCTGCAGCATCGGTACCATTGGCTTTGACAACAGCTGTTCATGATGGAAGAATTAAAAAAGGGGATCTTGTTATGTTAGAAGCTATGGGAGGTGGATTTACATGGGGAGCAATTCTTATTCGTTGGTAGATTAGTAGTTGCTTGACCATATTTGAATAAAACGTATAAAATATTTTGTAATTTTTAATATTTGAATAGGTGGTTATAATGACAAGTAAGACAGTAACGCGTGCAGATTTAGCGAGCGTAGTTTGTAGAAAAGTGGGCTTGTCACATACTGAATCAGCTGCATTGGTTGAATTGGTTTTAGATGAAATTTGTAATTCATTGATAAGAGGTGAGGCCGTTAAGTTATCTTCTTTTGCAACTTTTCAAGTCCGTAGTAAAAGTGAACGCGTTGGACGAAATCCAAAAACTGGTATTGAAGCACCTATTCCACCGCGACGTGTTGTAACATTTAAGGCTGCTAATGTATTGAAGCAAAGAATTTTAGATGCACATCGTACCAGACAAAACAGTAATATCACATAAGTCAATTCTATTATAATCTTTAATCTTTGTTGAAGAAACTTGTATAATAGAGAATTGTAAACTCTGTTTTAAGCAAACACTTTTTAGTTTAAATGGAGTTAAATATGATCATATTTTTGACCAATCTTGTTGAGAACTTAAAAACTTGATGAAGCATTATAGAATCATTGTTGGATTTTAAATAAGGTGTTACAGAATGGATAAGAGCTCCGATGCTTTTCGCACAATTAGCGAAGTAGCTGAATTGCTGGGGCTTCCGCAGCATGTATTAAGGTTCTGGGAAACACGTTTTACACAGATAAAACCAATGAAGCGTGGGGGTGGAAGACGTTATTATCGTCCAGTTGATGTCGATTTACTCAACGGTATTAAACGGTTATTGTATGATCAGGGATATACTATAAAAGGTGTACAGCGTCTTTTAAAAGAAAATGGTATTGCTTTTGTTACTGCATTTGGAAATGGTGATCTTAATGCTATGAATGTTGTAATGGACAAGAAACTGGTGGGGCAAACAACTAAAACTACCAGTGACAAACCTAATAAAAAGTCTTCTTTTGGACTTTTAAGTTTTATGCGGAGTGAAGAGGAAGAATCTGTTGGTGCTGTTAATGCTTACAAAGATAAGACAGATAAAACACTGTTACAGGAAACCCTGTTTGAATTAATTGAATGTAAACGTGTTCTTGATAGAGTACGGCAATAAACATCTGCCTTTATTATAAATTCTTTATTTTGTACTGCAACATTAACTATTTATGAGACGACGCAAATCTGGAGGGGTTGCTTCATTCGTAAGTTGTTTAATGACTTCTTCTATTGATAAAGAGACTTGATCCGTACTTCCTAAGCGGCGCATGTTTACGCTATCTGTTTCTGCTTCTCGTTTACCACATACCAGAATAACAGGAACTTTTTGTAAAGAATGTTCTCGTATTTTATAGTTAATTTTTTCATTGCGAAGATCTGATGTTGCAGAAAGACCAACTGCTTTAAGCTTTGCCGTTATTTTTTTTGTATATTCATTTGCTTCAGATGTAATTGAAGCAACAACGACTTGTTCAGGGGCAAGCCAAAGTGGCATATGTCCAGCAAAATTTTCAATTAATATAGCAAGGAAACGCTCCATTGATCCAAAAATAGCGCGGTGTATCATAACAGGCTGACGTTTTTCTGAATCTTTATCGATATAGAATGCACCAAAACGCTCAGGGAGATTAAAGTCTATTTGTGTTGTTCCGCACTGCCACTCACGACCGATAGCATCTTTCAATGTATATTCAAATTTTGGTCCGTAAAATGCACCTTCTCCTGAAAGAATACTTGTTTTTATTTGCCCTGCAAATTTTGTTTCAATAGTTTTAAGAACAGATGTCATAATATTTTCTGCATGATCCCATAACATGTCAGATCCAACGCGTTTTTCTGGGCGTGTTGAAAGCTTAAGACTAATTTCTTTGAAGCCAAAATCAGCATAAGTTGATAAAATTAGATTATTTATATCAAGGCATTCATCAGCTAATTGCTCATCGGTACAAAAAATGTGTGCATCATCTTGTGTAAAGCCACGTACACGCATAAGACCATGTAGTGAACCTGAAGGTTCGTAACGATGAACGATGCCAAATTCTGCAAGTCTCATAGGTAAATCACGATAAGATTTTAAGCCATGTTTAAAAATCTGAACGTGACCAGGACAATTCATGGGTTTTAAAGCGTAAACAGTTTCATCATCCCAATCATTCGTTGCAGGAATTGCCTTAAACATATTCTCTTTATACCAACCCCAATGACCAGATATTTCCCAAAGTGATCTATCGAGAACTTGTGGAGCATTAACTTCAGCATATTGGTGATCATCAAGACGTCTACGCATATAATTGAGCAAATTTTGGAACATTTTCCAGCCTTTTTTATGCCAAAAAACCATTCCTGGTCCTTCTTCTTGAAAGTGAAATAAGTCCATTTCACGTCCCAAACGACGGTGATCGCGTTTTTCAGCTTCTTCTAATATGTGTAGATAGGCTTTTAAGTCATTTTCATTAGCAAATGCTGTGCCATAAATCCTTGTTAGCATTGGATTGTTGGCATCGCCACGCCAATAAGCACCCGCAACTTTCATCAGTTTAAAGGCATTACCAATTTGACCTGTAGATTGCATGTGTGGTCCGCGGCAAAGATCAAACCAATCTCCTTGATAATAGATTTTCAAATCTTGATTTTCAGGGATGCTATCAATAAGTTCAACTTTATAAAATTCATTTTTTTCAGAAAAAATTTCTTTAGCTTTTTCACGAGACCAAATTTCTTTTCTGAAAGGTTTATTACGTTGAATAATTTCACGCATTTTCTTTTCAATGATGGCGAGATCATCTAATGTAAAAGGTTGTTGACGGGCAAAATCATAGTAAAAACCGTTTTCAATGACGGGGCCAATTGTGACTTGTGTTCCAGGAAAGAGTTCTTGCACTGCTTCAGCAAGGACATGTGCACAATCATGGCGTATAAGTTCAAGGGCACGTGGATCTTCGCGAGTAATAATTTCTATCTGACCAGATTGCTCTAATGAGTCCGATAGATCTCGAGTGATTCCATTCAAGTTATAGGCAACAGCTTTTTTTGCGAGTGATTTGGAAAGCGATTCAGCCAATTCCAAACCAGTCATTTCAGAGGGGTAATTACGTTTTGAGCCATCGGGGAAAGAAAGAGAAACAGAGCAAGACATAAAATACCCCTTTAATCCAGTTCCGCCAACGATTGCGGATGGTTTTGTAAAAATTTAATGATAATCAATAAAGGTTAATATGCTCATTTTTATCAATATGCATGAAAAAAGAAAAGGATTATTTCTTTTGTTTGGCAGAAATGTTCCAGTAGCGCCAAGGCTTATAAAAACAGCAGGAGTTTTTAAGGGTAGGTGGTACTGGATCAAAGCCATAGGTTCCAAATGGACCACAACGCATGATACGAAAAATCCCCATCCATGCACCAGCCCACAATCCATGGCGTGCAATTGCTTCATAAGTGTATTCTGAACAGGTTGGTGCATGGCGACACTGGTTTCCTATAAAACCGGAAAGTGTTATTTGATAGAAACGTATCAAAAAAATACCAAGTAATCGTCCAGGTGTTTTGCGCCAAAGGCCTGTATAATTTCTGGTTTGCTTTTTTCTTTGTCTATAGTCTAGTTTAAGCATTTATTTTTTTCAATCTGTTCAATACAATCTATAGTGGCATCGAAGGCGAGCATTGTTGATGCATGACGTGTTTTATAGTCTTTTATGTGCTGCAAGCAAGAAAATGCTTCAAATGGAGCTTGAGGAGGAGGTCCATTTTCCGTGAGCATGTAATAAATAATTTCGCGTAACGCAGTAAGATCTTCTGTTGTTTGACCGATGACATGGGATGCTAAAAGTGAAGCAGATGCTTGCCCTAGAAGACATGCATGCACTTCGTGTGCAAAATCTGTAACAATGCAATTTTTGACTTTCAGGTCTACCGTGATGGTTGAGCCGCAAAGGTGCGCATGCTTTTTTGACGTTGCATCTGGATTATGGAGACGTCCAATTCTGCTTATATGCGCAGCATATTCAAAGATTTTATCACTATAGATATTGTCAATCATGCGCTCCTACCCAAAATTTCTAGAGTTGTAATTGTTTAAGCTTTTAATTCGCTTATATAGAGATTATACAAAATAGAATGGATATATGGCAAATTCTTTGTAGAGGATTAGGCGTGGAGTTTTTAAATGCATAATATCGTTAAAAAAGGAGGTGCTACAGATTTATCTGAGAAAAGGCGTCCTTGTTTTGAAGAAGTGGAAGCAGCGGTTCGTACTTTGCTCTTATGGGTGGGAGAAAATCCGGATCGGGAAGGGCTTTTAGACACTCCGAAGCGTGTTGCCAAAGCATATAATGAACTTTTTGCCGGTTATAGCGAATCGGTTGAAGAAATCTTAGGTACAGCTTTTGAAGAGGTTTCAGATTACAAGGAGCCAGTAATAGTAAAAAATATCCCTTTTTATTCACATTGTGAACATCATATGATCCCAATTATTGGTAAAGCGTATATTGCGTATCTTCCTGATGCAAAAATTGTTGGTCTTTCGAAAATTGCACGTATTGTAGATGTTTTTTCTCGTCGCTTACAGACACAAGAAACGATGACAGCTCAAATAGCTCATACTCTAGAAATGTATTTGAAGCCTCGTGGTGTTGCGGTGCTAATTGAAGCGGAACATATGTGCATGGCTATGAGAGGAATTCAAAAGCATGGCGCAACAACGATAACAACGAGTTTTCACGGTTATTATGAGAAAGATCAAGTTGCGCAAGATCATTTTATGATGATGGTTCATAGGTCATAGTAAATTCATGTCTTGACGATTTATATCAGTTTATAAGGTGTTTGGATAAAATAAATTACGGGAAAGTGAAAATAGGCTTGTACCTTTCTTTGTGATTTGTTAAAGCCAAAAAACCAACATATTTGGTTTCACCACGTGCGGTCGTGGCGGAATTGGTAGACGCGCAGCGTTGAGGTCGCTGTGGGGCAACCCGTGGAAGTTCGAGTCTTCTCGACCGCACCATTTGAGCTCTTTGTAACAAAAGTGAACTCTAGAGAATATAGTACGTGTTGTTGAGGATTTTTTTTTGCGTACTATTTACTATTGCATTCCTAGTAATAGTTTTGAGAGTTTTTGGGGTATGCAGAGGTGAAGTCTTGAATCTTTTCAATAAGATCTGGTGGTGTTGCGGTGAAAAGTACAATATTAAAATATTTGACACTCTTTATTTGTTTTTCTTTACTATCAGCATGTAGTAAAACGCGCGCAGTTCTTTGGCATGGGATACATGCAACACCATCTATGCTCGCAGTACAGAGAGAGGTTGCAGGTGAACCAATTCCTCCGAAAGCCATCATTCCAGTATATGTTGCAACAAGTCGTATGATGCAAAATAACTATTCTCAGCCTTATGGGGTAGAGCGGTCAAATAAAGTACATTATAATCGCGTTGATGTAGGTATTCCTCAACAACATGTAAAGGGGATGGTGGAAACAAATGCATATAAACCTACTCACGATAAATATTTTGCAGCAGTGGCATTACAAAAATACGAGAATAAAGAACAGTTTAAGCGGAAATTGAATAATGATTTAGCAGAAAAGCCAAAAGGAAAAAGGGAAATTTTTCTTTTTATTCATGGTTATAATAATAACTTTGCAGATAGTACATTTCGTACAGCTCAGTTTACTTACGATTATTCTTTAAATGTTGTTGCTGTACATTATTCATGGCCATCTGCTGGATCAGTTCCCCTTTATATTTATGATCGTGATAGCGCAAATTTTGCACGTGATGGATTAATAGAACTCTTGACGCTTCTCAGCGAAACTAATGCTGATCAGATTTCAGTTATTGCGCATTCTATGGGTAATTTTATCATAATGGAAGCATTTAGAACTTTAGCATTAAGAGGGAAATATAAACCAATTCATCGTATTACAAGTTTTTTAATGGCTGCGCCAGATATTGATGTTGATGTATTTGAGCGTCAACTGAATGATATTAAAAAATTACCTCAACCGACTGCTATTTTGGTATCTCGTTCAGATACAGCACTCGCTTTTTCAGGACGTCTTACGGGGGGACATCATCGTGTAGGAGATGGTTCCGATATTGAAATGCTCCGTAAAAATGGTATAGCTGTGCTTGATTTTTCCAATGTTGATGGTGGGACACATAGTGTCTTTGCATCTTCGCCAACATTGATGGCTCTTTCTCGAGAAGGTTCTTTAGCTTCAACAATTATGCAGGGTACAGAATTATCACCAAGCCAAGCAATTCTTGCTGATAGTAGTAGTGTATTGGAAAAAACAACACATCTTATTCTCTATACACCTATACGTCTTTTGTCCCCATTAACTCGATATTAAATGCGAAAAGAGTAAAGATTATTTATCAAATATAAATAAGTAAAAGAATGATATTTTTAGCACTTTCTTTAGAATGATTTTGTAAAATCAAAAATGAATAGCGGGATAAATGTAAAAGCCAGTCATTAAGTGAGTTCATGATGGTTGCACAAAAACGCTATACCAATACGCCTACATTAGTTGATTATTTATCTCATTTCGCAATGAAATTATTAGATATTCATGCAATGCTTTTGAAGGCAAAAAAAGACAATGTAAGGGGAGAGCCGAACCTATTGCGTCAAATTGATTCTACTCAAAAACAATTAGATGAGATAAGTCATGCGCTTATTTTGGAATATCGTAAACGTCAAGAAAATGAACGTTTTTTAAAACAAATTTTGATATCAATTTTCGATCAACTTTTCTCACTTAATAATGGTTTTAAAGAAACTGGACGTCTTTTTTTTCAAGAAATGAGAATCCTTCAATCTCAGATGCAGTGTTTTCATAAAGGTAGGGAGAAGCAACATTTATTGAGTGGGAAAGAATCTTTATATTCTCCGTCAAAAATTGATGAAGCTATTAAGCTGTTACAAAAAGCACGAGAGAAACTTATTGTTGAGAGTCCACATCTCTTTGAAAAAGAATCTTAAAGCGAAGATGAGAAATAAAAAACTTTTAAAGCAGGGTATGTTAATAAAGCTATTTTTGGCTTAAAAAAATAGTGAGACAAGAAAAAATAAATATTATAGACAATATAGTAAATTTTTATTCTTGTATAGCACTGTCCAATCTGGTTTTCCAAAATTTGTTTTTCTTTTGAAATTTTAATGAGGGAAAGGAGAGTATCCTAACTATAAGGAAGCATTGCTGCATTTTTTGAAAACTTTGACTGGCTGGTTGAAGAAGTAATCATTTGGAAACTTATCAATTTTCTGTTCGTGAAGTGCAATTTCTTTAAAATGATTGGAAGGTAGTCGATAATTAACTATACCAGCTTCAATTAGTACAAGCCATTCTTTTTGCTACTTGTAAGATGCTTGATTCTGTCAAAACTAAATTCGGATTTACAATCTAACTTAAAAATTAAAGAACTAGAGATTTTTGAAAAAAAGATGAGTGCAGATTATTTAGAGATGGCTTATGATAATGAAATGATAAGTCATATTTAAAGAAGAACTTGTTATTTTTTATTAAAGATTCCATGTTTGATGAAATTTTCATGATTTCTATTCTATGACTTAAGATGTAAGATTTATTTGAAATATTTATAAACTGAGTATACCGTTCCACTAAAAACATACAGCAATATAATCTTATTATTATATTAGATTCCATTCTTGTGAACTGATGAAGGTAAATAGTTAGAAATCATTGTAATTATAAAAAATACTTTTATTGCAGGCTATTTAATTTCTTTGTAGTTTACAATTTTTTTTATCATTTTATCTTATTTAAGAGGTAATGCGTATTCATTGCTATTTGTTCATTTTATCTGAAAAGGTGGAGTTATACTAATGTCAAAAAAAGTCATGATCGTGGAAGATAATGAACTTAATATGAAATTATTCCGTGATCTTGTAGAAGCCTGTGGCTATGAAACTGTTGAAACACGTAATGGTCTTCTTGCACTAGATTTGGCTCGTTCATCAACACCCTCTCTGATCCTTGTGGATATTCAATTGCCAGAGGTATCAGGAATTGATGTAATTAAAAAGCTAAAAGATGATGAGGATCTTAAGTTCATTCCTATTGTAGCTGTAACCGCCTTTGCTATGAAAGGAGATGAGGAGCGCATTCGTGCAAGTGGATGTGAAGAATATATGTCCAAGCCCATTTCCGTTCCTCATTTTATGACAATGATAAAGCGCTTTTTGGATTAGACTTTGGCATAATAATAGTAGAAAAACACTTAAAACGTTAACGAAGCATTTGCGACTATATTGCCAAAAAAGCCCCGTTGAAAACGAGGCTCTGTATATTGCATAAAATTAACGCTTTGAAAATTGGAAAGAACGACGCGCTTTTGCTTTACCATATTTTTTACGCTCGACAACACGGCTATCACGAGTAAGAAAACCACCTTTCTTCAAAATTTTACGAAGTTCTGGTTCATAATATGTTAAAGCTTTAGAAATGCCATGACGTACAGCACCAGCTTGTCCAGAAAGTCCACCACCTGCAACGGTTGCAACAATATCAAATTGGGTATCCCTATTTGTTGCAACAATTGGTTGGCGAAGAATCATTCTAAGAACAGGACGCGCAAAATATTTGTCAAATTCTTTATTATTGATGATTATTTTGCCAGAGCCTGGTTTAATCCAAACGCGAGCAACAGCATCTTTACGTTTCCCTGTTGCATAGGCACGTCCTTGTGAATCAAGCTTTTGCACATGGACAGGAGCGACATTTTCATTGGCTTCTACAATATTTGTTACTGCACCAAGCTCAGAAAGAGAATTAATTTCAGCCATAATCAAGCAATCCTTTTGTTTTTGCGGTTTAAAGCACCAACGTCAAGAGCTTCGGGCTGTTGTGCCGCATGCGGGTGTTGGCTTCCAGCATAAACACGTAAATTCTTCAATTGGCGACGACCAAGTGGTCCACGAGGAATCATACGCTCAACGGCTTTTTCAACAACGCGTTCAGGAAAACGTCCTTCAAGAATTTGGCGTGCTGTGCGCTCTTTGATTCCACCAATATATCCGGTATGCCAATAATATTTTTTATCCGTATATTTTTTGCCAGTGAGAGCTATTTTATCTGCATTAATGACAATAACGTTGTCACCATCATCAACATGTGGAGTAAATGTAGCTTTATGTTTGCCCCGTAAGCGGTTAGCAACGAATGTGGCAAGACGACCTAAAATGAGGTTCTCTGCGTCAATAATAACCCATTTTTTCACCACTTCAGTTGGCTTTTGTGAAAAAGTTGCCATAGAAGTATCCTTTATTAAAACCCTTTCATATTAAGGGCATTTTTTGTTGCTTTGCGTTGAAAATTGTTACCATAGCGATATTTAACGCATATTATTTGCTCTGATATAATGTCTTTTGATGTACGTCAAGAGAAAATAAAAACTTATAAAACAGAGCCTTATGGTTGAGGTATTATAATACTACAATTTTGTATTATTTATGCATATTTTAAACTAGAACGGATATTTCAAAAGAGTGCTTTATTTCTAACTGTTGATTGTATTTTATTTGCTTTCATTGTAAAATGAGCGACGATGCAGCACCCCCGTTATTTTCTCAATGTTGAATCTTCTGCTTGCGGTCAGGCTTGGTTAGATGCCCTTGATATTCGAGGAATAAACAATGCGCGCGCTATTTCTCAAAAATTTGGTTTTCCAGATGCGTTAGCGCGCGTTCTTTCTGCAAGAAATGTGGATGAATCTGAAGCTGTTGTTTTTATCAATCCAACGTTGCGTGATTTAATGCCTGATCCAAAAAGCTTTACGGATATGCAATGCGCAGCAGAGCGCATTGTTAAAGCTATTTTGAATCAAGAAAAGGTTGCTGTTTTTGGTGATTATGATGTTGATGGCGCTTGTTCATCAGCACTCGTAGCGCGCTTTTTCCGTTATTTTGATATGGAAATAAAAATTTATATACCTGATCGTATTGTTGAAGGATATGGTCCAAATGAACAAGCAATGAGAATGCTCGTACAAGAAGGGGCCCATTTGATTATCACCGTTGACTGTGGTGCAAACAGCCCAGATGCAATAAAAGCAGCAAGGCTTGCAGGCGCTGATGTTATAGTTTTAGATCATCATCAAATGTCAGAGGTTCATCAGGAAGCTGTTGCTCTTGTCAACCCTAATCGCCCTGATGATTTTTCTGGACAGGGGCATTTATGTGCTGCTGGTGTTGTCTTTGTTACATTAGCATGGGTTCATCATTTGTTGCGGAAGAAAAACTTTGCAGAAAAGCTTCCTGACCTTTTAAGTATGCTTGATCTTGTTGCATTGGCGACCATATGTGATGTCGTTCCGTTACAAGGTGTTAATCGCGCTTTTGTAGTTAAAGGGCTTCAAGTTGCTCGTTCTATGTATAACCTCGGGATAGCAGCTTTAACCAAAGTTGCGCGTATAGGAGAGCCGTTAAATAGTTTTCATTTAGGTTTTTTGTTAGGCCCGAGAATTAATGCAGGAGGTCGTATTGGAGATCAGGCTTTAGGGGCGCGTTTGCTTAGTTGCGATGATAAAACTGAAGCTGATAAAATAGCAGAGCAATTAGATGAACTTAATCAAGAACGCCAAGAAATGGAGGGTATTCAATTAGCACAAGCAGAAGCTTATATTAATTCCCTTTACCAAAATAAAGAAACGCCATTGTCACTTGTGATTGCTCATCAAGAATGGCATCCGGGAATTGTTGGTATTCTTGCATCTCGCTTAAAAGAGCGCTTTTTTTGTCCTGTTTTTGCAATTGCTTTGAAAGCAGATGGAAGTGGCGTAGGATCTGGGCGCTCAATTAGTGGGATAGATTTAGGAACACTTGTTCGTGAAGCATTAGCATTAAATTTAATCGAAAAAGGTGGAGGGCATAGTATGGCTGCTGGAGTCACTATCCAATCAGCAAAAATTGAAACTTTCCGAGAATGGCTAGAAGGAAAAGTTTCTTTAATGGTTTCTGAGTTGCGTACTCAAAGATCTCTGCGTATAGATGGTTGTCTTTCTGCTTCTGGTGCTAATAAAGATCTGTTTGAGATGATTGAAAAAGCAGGTCCATTTGGTTCAGGGAATAGTACGCCTATTTTTGTTCTTCCCTCTCATCGATTAATTAATTTGTGTGAAATTGGAAAAGGGCATTTTCGCCTTGTCATTTCTAATATTGAAGGAAAAAAGCTACAAGGAATAGCATTCCGTGCTGTAGGAACACCACTTGGTTCTTTTCTTTCTGAAAATATTGGTGAAATGATTCATATGGCTGGTACTCTTAGTTTGAATTATTGGAATGGAATGATTAATCCACAGCTACGCGTTATTGATGCTGCTGCAGTGGTTTGAAAGGAATGTTCAGAAAAGCTTAGATGTCTAGATGAGAAGAAAAAGTAGAATTTTCTTGTATAAATCGGAATCTTGCTTCTGGTTTAGTTCCCATAAGACTTTCTACGATATTTTTAGTTTCTTGCATTTCCATCATATCAATAGAAATGCGTAGCAATGTACGTTTTTGAGGATGCATTGTTGTTTCTTTAAGCTGTTCAGCACGCATTTCGCCAAGCCCTTTGAAACGTCCAATTTCAATTTTAGTTTTTCCAGTAAATTCGGTTTTTAGTAATTCATCTTTATGAGTATCATCACGTGCATAAGCAATTTTTCCTCCTTGCGATATTCTATAAAGGGGAGGTACAGCAAGGTATAAATGTCCTTGACGAATGAGATCCGGCATTTCTTGAAAGAAGAAGGTAATGAGAAGAGAAGCAATATGAGCACCGTCAACATCCGCATCCGTCATAATGATAATACGTTCATATCGGAGATCTTCCTCACGATATTTGGAGCGCGTTCCACATCCAAGCGCAAGTATAAGATCACAAATTGTCTGGCTTGAACTCATTTTTTCCCGTGCGGCACTGGCTACATTTAAGATTTTGCCACGAAGAGGTAAAATGGCTTGATTTGCTCTATTTCGTGCCTGTTTTGCAGAACCACCAGCGGAATCACCTTCCACAATAAATAATTCAGCGCCAGCTGCAGAGTTTTGACTACAATCTGCAAGTTTGCCAGGCAAACGTAATTTACGGACAGCTGTTTTTCGATTTATCTCTCTATCTTGGCGTCGTTTAACACGTTCTTCAGCACGTTCAACAACCCAATCAAGAAGTTTTGTTGATTCCTGTGGAGAATTTGTTAACCAATGATCGAAAGGATCACGTATAGCATTTTCAACAATACGCTGTGCTTCGATTGTTGCTAATCGGTCTTTAGTTTGTCCAACAAATTCAGGATCTCTTATGAAGATTGAAAGGATTGCAACTGCTGAAATCATAACATCATCGGATGTAATAATAGCAGCACGCTTATTTCCTATTAACTCAGCATAGGATTTTAATCCGCGCAAAAGAGCTTGACGCAGTCCTATTTCATGTGTTCCTCCTTCTCCGGTAGGAATAGTATTGCAGTAGGATTGTATACAAGCATCACCACCATGCCAAGCAATAGCCCATTCAACGGAACCATGGCCATTACGTTGTTTTATTTTTCCAGAAAAAATTTCTGATGTTACTCGATATTCTTTTTCCAGTGATGAGAGCAAATAATCTTTTAGTCCATTTGGAAAGTGAAAAATAGCTTTTGCAGGAATATTTTGTTTTCCTTCAAGCATGATAGGATCACAATTCCAGCGAATTTTTACGCCGCCAAAAAGATAGGCTTTAGAGCGTGCAATTTTATAAATTTTCTCTGGATCAAAGGCTGCTTTTTCGCCAAAAATTTTACTATCAGGATGGAAACGAACGCGTGTGCCACGACGATTATAAACATCACCGAGGTCTTCTAATCCAGACTGAGGAATACCGCGTGAAAAGCGTTGGCGGTAAAGTTTGCGTTCTCGTGCTACTTCAACTTCCATATCGTCGGAAAGAGCATTGACGACAGAAATTCCTACTCCGTGTAACCCACCAGCAGTTTGATAAGCTTTTCCATCAAATTTTCCACCTGAATGGAGTTGCGTCATAATGACTTCAAGAGTAGATTTATTAGGCATTTGCGGATGATTTTCGATAGGAATGCCACGTCCATTATCTGTGACAGTTAAATAACCGTTTTTATCTAATGAGACATCAATCAAGTCTGCATAACCCGCAACGGCTTCATCCATCGCATTATCAATAATCTCAGCAAATAGATGATGTAGCGCTTTGCTATCTGTTCCCCCGATATACATTCCAGGACGCAAACGTACGGGTTCTAACCCCTCAAGTACCCGAATAGAAAGGGCATTATAATTATCTTCCTGTGTATTCTGTTTTGAAGCCATCTCTTCTGAATTTACTAGAGGACGTAGTTTCTTTTCGTTTGTATTTATTCGAGACTGCGCATTATTTAAAATACTAAAAAGATCCTTTTTGCTATCGCTCATGGCGTTTGATTATTTACCTCATTAAAATAAATTCTTAATCAAAATAAACTTTATGCCTGTTTTTTATTTAAAAATCAATTCACTTAGGCAACATCAATTGTTGGGCCAAAAATTTGTTCAAATGCTTGTTTCAGAGCAATGTCAATATCGTGCATTGTTACAGGAAAACCTAGATCAAGAAAGCTGGTAACACCGTGTTTTGTGATTCCACAGGGAACAATCCCTGAATAATGTGCTAAATTAGGATCAACATTAATGGAAATGCCATGAAAGCTTACCCATCTACGTACACGAATGCCAATAGCAGCGATTTTATCTTCGGGAAAGAAATCGTTTGGCATTGATGGGTAATTGGGTCGTTTAACCCAAACGCCAACACGATCTTCTCGACGTTCTCCTCTAATATTAAATTTTGCAAGCATCTGTATGATCCACTCTTCTAGTGCACCAATAAAAGCACGGATGTCTTGTTTTCGGCGTTTAAGATCAAGCATGATATAAGCAATACGCTGTCCTGGTCCATGATATGTAAATTCACCACCCCGACCTGCTTCATACACAGGGAACAAATAAGGTGCTAAAAGGTCTTTTTTTTTGGCACTTGTTCCAGCTGTGTAAAGAGAAGGGTGTTCCAAAAGCCAAACTTGTTCATGTGCGGTTTGCGTCAAAATATTTTCTACATGTTTTTGCATATAGCGCAAAGCTTCAGGATACTCGACTAAATTATCACTAATTTTCCATTCTACCGGTGGACTCCCATGGAATGCTTTAAAATGATGCGGTAGGCAATCGCGGCTAATATATTTTGATTTAAATGTCATCAGCAATATTTATGTTAGCGTTAGAGTTTTTATTGTAATCAATATAAGAAATTATAAACTAAGATGCGGAATTATTTATTAAAGTGAGAGAAAATACAATATTTTATTCATTACGCTTTAAATTTGCGTTTATTTTACCATCTCCCTGTTGCTCCGCCACCACCTGATGATCCACCACCACCTTTGAAACCTCCTCCTCCTGAATGGTTTCCAAATATTCCACCAGAATATCTACCGCGAGCATTTAAATTCAAAAACCAAGGTGTGAAGATGATACCCATCCAGAGATATTTTTGTGGGCCTACTTTTTTACCAAAAATCATTGCTAAAATTGGTAAACCAACAATTATAAAAAGTGCTAAAAACATAATTGTATTGATGACCATTTCTTCTTTTTCAGCTTGTTTACGTTGTGCTTCAACAGCTTTTACTTTTTCTTTGATTCGAAAAGAAAAATCAGAATCATTTTCTGTAATAATTTTGATAATTGCATGAACGGCTTCGACAATTCCTTTTTGATAATTTCCTTCACGGAAATTTGGAAGAATGAAGGTATTAATTATGACTGAGGAAACAGCGTCTGTTAACTCTCCTTCCAAACCATAGCCTACTTCAATACGTATTTCGCGTTCATTTGGTGCAATGACGAGTAATACACCGTTATTGATCTGTTTTTGACCTAATTTCCATATGCGAAAAAGGGAGTTACTATATGTCTCTATATCAATTCCTGAAAGGCTAGGGAGAGTTATAATAACAATTTGATCTCCTGTTTTTTCTTCAAGTGTAGCCAGTTTTTTTGCTAGATTCTCTTTTGTTATATGATCAAGCAAATGAGCCATATCGTTAACATAACCAGTTAAAGGAGGAAATTTTGTTTGTGAACAAGCAACACTTTTCAGTGCAAAAAACAAACACAAAATCCCCATAAGAGCCCATAAATATAGAAAAACACTGTGTCGTATGGAATGTCTAAATAATTTCATTTAATTAAAATTAACTTTTGGTGTTTTTTGGTTATCGGTATCAATAGTAAATGTTGGCATAGGTTTAGCATCACGAAACCATAGTTTTGCCCAAATCATTGTTGGTATTGTTTTAAGGGCAGTGTTGTATATACGCACTGATTCTATATAATCACGGCGAGCAACAGAAATACGGTTCTCAGTTCCTTCTAATTGTGATTGGAGAGCTAAAAAGTTCTGATTTGCTTTGAGATCAGGGTAGTTTTCAACAACAGCCATAAGACGCGAAAGCGCGCTTGATAAATTTGCTTGATTGTTGATATATTGTTGCATTATTTCTGGGTTATTCAACATATCGGCATTAATGTTTACTTGCGTTGCTTTGGCACGAGCTTCAATAACATTCGTAAAAACAGCTTGCTCATGAAATGCATATGCTTTGACAGTTTCTACAAGATTAGGAATAAGATCTGTTCGGCGTTGATATTGGTTTAGTACTTCACTCCATGCTGCATGTGCTTTTTCTTCATTTGTTGGTATAGTATTAAATCCACAACCACTTAAAAATGGCATTAAAAATACAAAAAAAACAGCTATTGAAAATCGTCTTAACATTTTATTCATAGGATAAGTAAGTCTCATTGAAGTTTGTACATTTAACATAAAAATATCTCCGCAGCTATTTCACAAATTATATAGGATGTATTTTCTTTATGAAAAGTGTTTTTAATTTAAGAAAACAGATTCTTTATGAAAAAAATTATATTTTTATAATTTTTTACTTTAATAAAATTATTGATTAATCTTACTTAGTGATATTTTAAAATACTATTATTAATATTAGCTTATTAAATATTAATAATATATTGTAAAATATTAAGGTAAATTAATGATTGAAACAGATTCAATTACTTGACCTAGAAGTGGTTTATTTTTAAAGGCCTATCGATACGTATATATTAATAAAATTTGTATTTGAGTAGCTTACACCATAAAACAGTAAAGCTTTGTTAATAAGTGTAGATGACGAAAATGACATATGTTTTATAATTTCCTTAACTCTAATCACATTGCTATGTGAAATACGTTGTTTATTCAATAAATTCAGTTGTATGAGATTAATTAAAAAATTCCTCTATTCTCCAATAGAGCAACATGTTCCTTCAAATATGATAACTGTGATATCTAGATATAGAAAGAGATCATTTCACTGAATCTTCATAATCAGTAATGACAATAGACAGGAAAAACCATGGAAAGCCGCCACCGTGACCCACTGCTATGAAAAATAAAGCAGTTATACCACAGAAATTACACTCGAAGCACCAAACAAGGGAAACAAAACAGGAGAAAAGGAAACTTCTGAGTGACAGAAAATCAAAGGATCAAGTTAACCATTTGATCGATCGTGATGAGGAATAGGTGCAACTTGCACCAATTTCTCAAAGAGCAATAGAATCAAGTTGATCCTACTGCATGAGTACAGCAATAGGGTAATGTTTACCCAATTCCTCAAAGGAGCAATGGTGCAAACATTGCACAATTGCATACTGAAAAGCAATTCGGTTAAGTTGACCGAATTGCTTAAACATTTCTCTCTTTAATAATGTGCTTAGGATACAGAAAAATTATCAGTCAATTTATGTAGAAAGAGGTCACTGCATCTTATAAATGCCGCATCTCAAATAATCCGACTCTGGCTCAAGAACTCATCATCTCAAATTGCGACTTTTAGAGGAAGAAAAAAAGATTCATGGAAGAGTTTTTAAATACCTTTTGAAAGGTCTTTGAAGACCCTTTGAGAACCCCTTAAAAATCCTTTGAAAAAAAATAAATTGGTACAAAACCTAGTGTCAAAATATACAAAACCCGATGACAAGCTACATACAGACATAAAATCAATAAGTTATAGCACGACAAAAGTGCTGTGGCGGAGGGGGTGGGAGCGTTATATTTATATAAAATCAATAAGTTATATAAAAGTTCGGGAGTTTTGATTCCGTTGATTCTTTTAACTTATTTTATGTCTATCCCGAACCTTTTTGTAGCTTTTTGATTGCTTCTATTGCAAGTCGTTTTCTATCAGCTGTTTTGGTATAAAGGGATGCCATTTTATCTTCTGTCCAGCCAAAAAGCGCTTTCATTTGTGAAACCGTAGCACCAGCATTGGCCGCACGTGTTGCTGCTAATTTTCGCAATCCGTGCGCTGATTTTTTAATACCCGCCGTATTACACGCTTCACGAAAAAGGTTGCCAAAGCTTTCTTTGACAAGCTTATTTCCACCTTTACCACAAATGAATGTTTCATTACCTATGGGACCAATTTTAAGGGTTTCTGCTAGTTCAGGCAAAATTGGAAGAAAAACATCTGTTTTAAATTGGCTCTTTTCTGTTTTGAGATAAATGATATTATCTTTGACATCTTTCCAGCCGATACGAACGGCATCACCACGGCGCAAGCCTGTATAAAGAAGAACATCAATCCATACGCGTTCATGTGTACCATGTGACCAACGGTGATAATATTTATCTATGTCCTCTTCTAGCCATGGCAGTAATCCCTCACTGTTCAAAGATTTTGGTGCTTTTATATTAAAGGCAGGATTTCTATTTAAAAGGGCATTATCAACCGCCCAATTAAAGAGACCGTTTAAAGAGGTCAAAAAATGTTTTGCTGCTGCGGGGGTATCCCGCCTTCTGTCTACGGCGTCAAGGATATGGTGTCTTTCTATGCTTTTATATGCACGATCACCAATATGTTTAGAAATATTATTCAGAATTCGATATTTAACTTTTTTAGTGGATTCTGATTGATTATGCCATTGCATGCTTTGTAAATACTGATGCAATAACCAATCGAAAGACCCTTCTGTAAGTCTGGTGTGTCTTATTTTCTTGGAGATGCCATTTTGTGCTTGTTTAATGGCAAGCGTATAATTATCGACGAACTCTTGCGTTCCATAGGTTCCTTCAATCCGAAACCGTGATCCATGACCAATACGTACATACCATATAACTTTACCATGGCGTGTACGTTCACGAACAAGATGTGGTGGACGACGCTTTGGCATGGCTAAAACTTTATATCATCGACAGAAGGGCAAGATTTATTGGTGCTGTATTCTTCTTGCTCGTTTTCAAGCGGTGGAAAATCGTTGATGCTATAAACATTACTTGTTGTTGATGCTGTGGTTTTATTGATATGAATTAATAATTCCCCTGTAGGTTTGATTTCTATGAGTTCGCATCCTTGTTTTTTAGCTTCTCTTAAAGCACGAGCAATAGCTGGTTGTGTGATAGTAGGTGGGCGGTGTGGCATGTTTATTCCCCTTCATTTTAGATGTAATTCCCTCGTGGCGTGAATCACGCTTGTGTTTAAAAGTTGTTTGTGTGGTTAAAAACGGCTTATGTAGCTTGGATAGATTGTTGAATATTCACTTTTGGAGATGATTGAAGTTTCTCCACGAATTTCAAAATTACCAGAAATATCTATATTATCGAAAACATATACTTTATCTTGAATTCTAATATCTCCGGAAATGTGCGCATTTCCACATATAACGGCTTTTCCATAAACACGAGCATTGTCATAAACAAGACCATAAACATATGCATCGTCATAAATTTGTGCATTGCCGAAGATTTGCGCATTATGATCAACATGAGCATCTCCACAAACCTTCGCATTCTCGAAAACCTGTGCATTATCTCTAATTATTGCGCTTTCAAATATTTGTGCATTTCCGTAAACTCTAGCATCATCACAAACCTTGGCATCATGCCAAACCCAACAGTTGCCCTCATGACTTAAGTTATCTTCTTTTGCTATAAAGCCGCCTAGGTCACCTTTTTTAATATTTCTAAAGTCTCGTAATGCGCGAATGCGGTAAAGAGTTTTTCCGAAAAAATCATCTGTCTCATCAGTAAGTTCATATTTCTTTTCCATGGTTTATTTCCTTGATTTGCGCACAATCCACCCGCAGCGTGAATCATGCATTACTTAAAAGTTGTTAGGAAAGGGTGGGGGTGCTGGGAGGAGAGAGCACCCCCATAGGTTTAAGCAGCTCTTGCCAAGATCTGCTTCATGTCTTGATCTATTTCCGCTAAGAAGGT
>NZ_JH725094.1:670746-674792 GCF_000278155.1 Bartonella doshiae NCTC 12862 = ATCC 700133 | reverse complement strand
GGGCAAAGATGTGCAGTTTAATGCCGATCATGATGTGAATTTACAAGCGACAAATGTTTCGGCAAATCGTGATGTCAACATTGATGCGGGCAATAATATCACCCTATCAGAAAGCTATGATACCTCTAACGCACAAGAAACCCATGAAAAGTCCTTTGCTGGTTTTACAGGTTCTGTCAATGTTGGACTTATTGGCAAGCTCCAGGATATCAGGGAAGGGACAAAAGGTTTTGTTTATGGGGATGGGATCTACAAGATAGGCAGTGGTGTCATTGCTGGTTTAAAAGGCAAAGATCTCTATGACAAAGGCAAAGGTTTTTATGATGGGATCAAGGGTGGTGGATCAACAAAAGAAGGTCTTCTCAATATCGTTGATATTTCCAGCAGCATTACAGGGGGCTTTAAGACAGAGAAGGCAGAGGCATCGTCTCATGCATTGTCTGCGGTGACCGATAAAATAGAAGGGGGGCGAGCACTCACCATGCATGCCCATAAAGGCAGCCTCCATGGTTTTGGAGCGGATATTTTTGCTGGTACAAATTCTGCTTATTCGCAGGATAATGATGCACAGAGTGGGAATATCACCTTGGAAGCAGGGCAAGATATCACCTTTGAAAGTGCACAAAACACGCAAAGCACACAAAACAACATGCAAAGTGCTTCAATGAATATTGGATATAGTTATGGTACTGGTGGCGCAGGGTTGCTGGGTAATGCTTCTTTTGGTAAAGGGAAGGGTTCCGGTGAGGCGGTTCACCAGAAGAACAGCCATATCATTGGTACGGGCACTCTTTACACCAACAGTGGGGGAAACACCACATTGGCAGGCGCTGTGGCTTCTGGAGAGCGTGTAGAAATGGAAGTATGGGGTGATTTGACCATTACCAGCCGCAGTGATACGGGAGAAAGTTCCAGCAAGCAACAATCGGTTTCTTTTGGTTATAATGGCGGGGAAAAGGATGATGCCGCCTTAAGCACTGTTTCCTTGAACAAGGATAAATCCTCTAGCGATTATCATAGTGTTGTGGAGCAATCAGGCATCAAAGCTGGTGATGGCGGCTTTGATATCAACGTTCAAGATAAAACAAAGCTGACAGGTGGGCTTATTTCCAGCACCGCGCCGGCAGAACAAAACAGCCTGACCACAGGAAGGATTAGCAGTCGTGACATCAGTAACAGTGCGTATGCGCAAGCGAACAGCCAAGGTTTTAGTATTGCTGTGGGTGGTCCGATGTATCAGGGCAAATATGGTGTCGGGAAGAACATTGCCAAAAATGTCTTAGATCATTGGAAAGCTAAAGATTCAGAGGAAGGATATACCAAATCCGCTGTCAGCACTTCTACAATCATTCTAACCGATGAAGCTGGGCAGAAGGCATTGACAGGGCAAGATGTTGAGCAAGCCGTCGCCTCCCTGAACCACAACACTGTTGCAGCCCATCAGGGTGTCCAACAGCTAGACGTCACCAAGCTGGAACACATCGTCCATGAAAACCGTGAAATGACAACCCAACTTTTAGAAGAAGGGTTTAAAGTGAGCGATGAATCCTATAAAACCATGTTTATCAAAGAGCATCCCCTTGCTGTGGTCGACCGTGATGAACAGGGCAATGTGATCTATGAAATAGATGCAAATGGGGTGCCTATAGGAGATGCTCGTGGACAACCTATCCCTAAGTTTCATTATTTAACAGATGAAGAAAAGCAGCACTTACAAGCCGGTGCTGATGGTAAGGTCAATGTTTCCCTCAATGGCATTTTTACACCACCCTATGAGGCGGCTGTTTATGCAGAGCAACATGCGGAGGATAAGAATGCTCCGCTCTATTTTGTTGTATTCCCCGAAGCGGATTCTGCTATCTCAGAGCTTTTGGTTGCAGGCTATCAGAAGTTTCTGGAAAATGACTTTTGGGGTTTGACCAATTCCACACAAGAAGCAGAGGATCTTGTAAAGGTCTATGGAAATACTGGATTGAGGCTTAACGCACATAGTCGTGGTGGCATGACAGTGTATAATGGGTTTCATTCTTTAAAACAGCAAGGTTTTTGGGGTATAGCGGGTAAAACAAATGTCAATCTCTATGGTCCAGCAGCTAATGCTGAAGCTACAGCGGATATGTTAAAATATCTGAGAGGAGACAAACAAACGAGTGTTGGCTTTGATGGGCATAGATATGACTTTGTAAGCAGAATTATTGGCGGCAATGGCTATACTTATGAGACAGTGCCTGCTGGTAGTACCCGGTGGAAAGAATGGTGGAGAGTGGCTACAAATCCCATAAGTTCCCATACCTGTCTTGGAAATGCGAGTGATATATGCCAAAAGCGTTACGGCCCTTCTCATCGTGAACAAAAGCCTTGAATTAAATCATGGAGTAAAAAATGAAACAAACTCTAAAATTATTAAGTGCGATAACTCTATTGAGTATAGCTGGGTGTCAGTTTAATAAAACTCCTTCATCATCTTTGGCGATGTGGGAGAAGCCTGGTGCAGATTTTACTGAGATAGGAAAAGCGCTGTTAGAATGTGGCATGCCAACCCCTTATGATAAGGATCCAGAAAATAGAAAGTTAAGTTTAAATAAAAAGGCGTTCATTGATTCTTGTATGGTTCAATCAGGATTCCGCTATAAAGATACAGAGGCAGGAACGTGGTGTGAAAATTTTCAAGGAAAGAATCTTCCGGCTTGTCGTCCAGGTGCTGTCATCCCGCAACGAAGTGTGAAGAAGCGCTTGAATAGCCCGTTTTGTAAAAAGAATCCTTGCATGTGTCCCTCAATGGCATTTTTACACCACCCTATGAGGCGGCTGTTTATGCAGAGCAACATGCGGAGGATAAGAATGCTCCGCTCTATTTTGTTGTGTTCCCCGAAGCGGATTCTGCTATCTCAGAGCTTTTGGTCGCAGGCTATCAGAAGTTTCTGGAAAATGACTTTTGGGGTTTGACCAATTCCACACAAGAAGCAAAAGATCTGATGTCTCGCTATGGTAACACAGGATTGCATTTTGATGCCCATAGTCGTGGCAGTTTGACAGGCTTTAATATGATGAATTCTTTCAAACAAGAAGGTGTAAATGATGTAGCTGGCAATACAACGATCAGTTTCCATGGACCAGCGGCTAATGTTTTGTCTGCATCCGGTCTGTTAGGTTATGTGAGTGGTGGCAAACAAACGAGTATTGGTTTTGATGGGCACAGATATGACTTTGTAAGCAGAATTATTGGCGGTAATGGCTATACTTACGAGACAGTGCCTGCTGGTAGTACCCGGTGGAAAGAATGGTGGAATATGTTCTCAGATCCTCGCAACGCTCATACTTGTTTGGGGGGTGCGGATGATGTGTGTACAGGGCGTTATGGCACATCTCATTTAGAACAAGTTCCTTCACATAAATCATGGAGTAAAAAATGAAACAAACTCTAAAATTATTAAGTGGTGGAATATGGCTATTGAGTATGGCTGGATGTTACTTAGGTACACCTTCTACATCATCTTTGGATGCGTGGGAGAAGCCTGGTGCAGATTTTACTGAGGTAGCAAAAGCATTGTTAGAATGCGGAAAGCCAACTCCTTATGATGTCGATCCAGAAAACAGAAAGCAGAGCATCAATGCTAAAGCAACAGTTTATGCTTGCATGCTCCAATCAGGGTTCCGCTATAAAGATGAAGAGGTGTGGAGGCAGGGGGGATGGTGTTATACTTTTAAAGCCGAAAACCTTCCGATTTGTCGTCCAGGTGCTGTCATCCCGAGGCCCAGTGTCAAGAAGCGCTTGAATAGCCCGTTTTGTAAAAAATATAAAAATGCACCTGAATGCAAATCTTAAGCACTGCTTGTAATGACCGACAATCCGCCATCCTTACTTTTGCTTGGAATGGCGGGGTTGTTTCCTCAATCTCACTATTCAACGGCTGAAGACATACAAGCCCATAAAGGCAGCCTCCATGGTGTTGGAGCGGATATTTTTGCTGGTACAAATTCTGCTTATTCGCAGGACAATGATGCCCAGAGCTGACCTTAGCATCACGGGCAGTTCTGTTACGGCT
>NZ_JH725094.1:604983-670646 GCF_000278155.1 Bartonella doshiae NCTC 12862 = ATCC 700133 | reverse complement strand
GGCAGTTTGACAGGCTTTAATATGATGAATTCTTTCAAACAAGAAGGTGTAAATGATGTAGCTGGCAATACAACGATCAGTTTCCATGGACCAGCAGCTAATGTTTTGTCTGCATCCGGTCTGTTAGGTTATGTGAGTGGTGGCAAACAAACGAGTATTGGTTTTGATGGGCATAGATATGACTTTGTAAGCAGAATTATTGGCGGTAATGGCTATACTTATGAGACAGTGCCTGTTGGTAGTACCCGGTGGAAAGAATGGTGGAGAGTGGCTACAAATCCCATAAGTTCCCATACCTGTCTTGGAAATGCGAGTGATAAGTGTACATGGCGTTATGGTACATCTCATTTAGAACAAAAGCCTTGAATTAAATCATAGAGGAAAAAATGAAACAAACTCTAAAATTATTAAGTGCGATAACTCTATTGAGTATAGCTGGGTGTCAGTTTAATAAAACTCCTGGAGGGTATTTGAGTGCGTGGGAGAAGCCTGGTGCAGATTTTACTGAGATAGGAAAAGCATTGTTAGAATGTGGAATGCCAACGCCTTATGATGTTGATCCAGAAAACAGAAAGAATAGCATTAATGCAAAAGCAACAATTTATGCTTGTATGATTCAATCAGGTTTTCGCTATAAAGATGAAGAGGTAGCAAGAGCGGGAGGGCCATGTTATACTTTTAAAGCGGAAAACCTTCCCATATGTCGTCCAGGTGCTGTCATCCCGCAACGAAGTGTGAAGAGGCGCTTGAATAGCCCGTTTTGTAAAAAATATAAAAATAGTCGCAAATGTCAGCCTTAAGTCTTGCTTGTAATGACCGACAATCCGCCATCCTTACTTTCGCTTGGAATGGCGGGGTTGTTTCCTCAATCTCACTATTCAACGGCTGAAGACATACAAGTTGGGAGATTTTTTTCTTAGGGGATGCGTATTTTGAAAAGCAGCTGATTGAAAAACAAATGCGTGATCTTGTTGGTCAAGGTTTAGGAAAAGGCTCTTTTATTCCTGGAAGTGATGCTATTGAACAAGTCAAAACTTTGCTGGATAGAGGGGCGGAATATGCAAAAGCACACAATCTCCCCTTTGGTGAGCCTTTAAGTGAAGAACAGTTGGCCTCTCTAGAAGCCCCGATGGTGATTTATGTGCGCCAACAGGTCAAGGGCATGGATGTTTATGCGCCAGTGCTTTACATTCCAAAAAAGGAGAGATCCTCCTTTGTTTCTGCTGGCGCCTTGATCATGGGGGATGATGTCAATATCACCAGCCAAAATACCAGCAATTCCACGATAAGCAATTCAGGGCGGATAAGTGCTACCCATAATTTGTCTGTGCATGGTGGTGATATTCTCGCTCAAGGAGGGCATTTTGCGGCTGGTGGGGATGCTGTTATCCTTGCAGAGAAGAATATTCGCTTTGACGCAGGGCGCACAAGTGTTGAGGGTGTGGAGACCGTTTTAAACACCGATGCGCTTTCTGTTAAGGGCGATGCGAGCGTGATTGCTAAACAAGAAATTAGTATGCAAACGAATTCTTCAAAATTTGGTATTGTGCTACTTACTCCTGATGACATTGGCTAAGTTTAAACGCAACCTTAAAATAATTACTAAGCGTGGGAAAAAATTAAGCAAACTTAGAAAAGTAATGCTGTTATTAGACCAAAGAAAGCCATTACCTTTACGTTATAGATATCATTTGCATTTTAGGTTATTGGTTAATGGTGGCGTTGTTGATTATTATTAAATTGAGAATTTACTTATTATAATAAATATTGATACAAACAATTAGCCTGAGGATATGTGACCAAAGATTTATAATGATATAAATTTTCTAAAGGGGGGAGAAGATATGGCTTATGCAACCAATAAAGCAGATATTGATGATGCGATTTATGCTCTTCGTTTACGCCTTAAAATACTTGATCTCATTAGAAAAGCAAAATCTGGTCACACGGCTGGGAGCCTTTCCTGTATTGATTTTATTTATATCTTATACAAACATATTCTTCAAATAAATCAAAAGTATATCCATGATCCAAATCGCGATCGATATATCCAAAGTAAGGGACACGCGGTTGAAGCGTTGTATATTGTATTATCAGAAATGGGGTATTTTGACCCTCAACTTCTTGATACTTATTTAGGCTTTTGTTCGGACTTTATTGGTCATGTCACTAAAAAAGTTCCTGGTATAGAACAAAGTACAGGTTCTCTTGGGCATGGCTTATCTCTTGGCGCAGGAATAGCTCTTTCTGGACAGCTTAATTCTCAATCTTATCGTGTTTTTGTGCTTCTTGGTGATGGCGAAATGACAGAGGGCTCTGTTTGGGAAGCAGCACTTTTTTCAGCACATTATAAACTCAGTAATCTTATTGCAGTTGTCGATAGAAATCGGCTACAAATTACTGATACGACTGATATCTTAATGAAAACAGAGCCCTTAGCAGATAAATTTACAAGTTTTGGCTGGCATGTTGTAGAAATTGATGGTCACGATATAACACAACTGAAGACATCTTTAGGTTCTCCTCCATCTTATAAGGACAAACCAACAGTAATACTTATGAACACAATAAAGGGCTCTGGAATTTCCTACATGGAAAATGACATAACTTGGCACCATAAAGTTCCAACAGATGAAGAATATAATCTTGCTGTCAATGAAATTAAGACAAAAATTCAATTAATGAGAGCATGAATATGGATAATTATCATCAAGAAACACAAACTGCCGTGAAGTTTTCAAACCTCGAAATTTTGAATAAAACTCTTATAAAAATAGCGCAATTTGATAAAGATATTGTTGTTTTAACAGCTGATTCACGAATATCTGGGAAGATTGACCAATTCGCAAAGTGCTATCCAAAGCGTATTGTAGAAGTTGGAATTGCGGAACAAAATTTGGTAGGCATTGCGGCTGGTCTTGCCTCATGTGGAAAAAAGCCATTTGTGGTCTCTCAGGCTTGTTTTTTGACAACGCGTGCACTTGAACAAATAAAGGTAGATGTCGCTTATTGTGAAAATCCTGTTCGATTAATTGGTATTAGTGCTGGGATTAGCTATGGGGCACTGGGGGCTACACATCATGCTATTTCTGATTTTGCTTCACTTCGTGCTATTCCTAACATGCGCATCATTGCTCCTGCGGATAATAAAGAAACGGAGGCTGCAATTCTTTCGACGTTAAGCAGTCTTATGCCTGCTTATATACGTTTAGGAAAGCGTGCAGTTAAAAATATTCATAGAGATTCTTCAAAAATAGATATCAATAAAGCTTCTGTTATACAAAAGGGAAAAGATATTCTCTTTCTTGCCACTGGTGAGACCGTTCAGATTTGTCTTGATGCGGCTGAAGAACTCAAAAAATATGAAATTATACCAACAGTTGTCAGTGTACCAACAATTCGCCCTTTAGATAACTCATCTCTATTAGAATTTTGCAAATCCCACCGTTCTGTCATTGTTTGTGAAGAGCATAGCATTAACGGAGGGCTTGGAGATGCCATTGCAAGATTACTTATGGAATACGGTATTGCATGTAGATTTGTATCGTTAGGAATACCCGATGAACCAATTTGTAATGGAAGCCAATTAGATGTTTTAGCACATTATGGAATAAGTCGAGAAGGTATAACGAAAACTGTGTTAGCAGCTATATGAATAAACTAAAAAGGTTATAGAAGATGATAACACGACACTGCTTAAAACAACAAATTTCCTTAAAACATTGTTTAAGAGTACTGGAAGTTCATAGTCCACTTTCTGCTATGATTTCTGAACGTATTACAATCAAAACGGAAACGCAATTAAAAAAATTTTATGCTTTTTGGTCTAGTTCATTGAGTGATTCAACTTTGAGAGGACTTCCAGATACAGAAGTTCTTAATTTACGTAACCGTATGGCAACTATAAGAGAAATTCTTGATGTTACAACACTACCGTTAATAGTTGATGGTGATACAGGTGGTCACAAGCAACATTTTTCTTTAAATGTTGCAATGTTGGAGCGAAATGGGGAGCACATTTATGTGGTTGGAAAGATGGTCAAGAAATGAAGCAACAAAGATCAAGATCTCACGGAAAAAGAACAACAGCTGCTTCACGAGATGATTGAGACCTACTAAGGTTTGAAGATGATGTCATGCTTCATGAAGTGGTTAGCATTCATTGTTTTTATGTTTATTATCGATTTTGCTCGTCTCATGGACGCACTCGAGAATATCTTCTCACACCTCAAAAAGTGGATAATCAAAAGTTAGTGCACTTTTAGTTTTTCATATAATTATTCTTTGAAAAGGTCGGAGTGAGTTCCTGTACGAATAAGATGTAATTTATCTCCTTCTATTCTATAAATAAGCAGCCAATCTGGTTCAATATGACTATCATGACATCCAGCTCAATCGCCCTTTAGTCGATGATTACAGTAATGTCTAGGTAATGGTTTTTCTTCAATTAGCAGACTCAATAATGTACGTAGCTTATTCATATTTTTACCGCGTTTTTCAGCCTTGCGCACGTCACGCTTAAATTGTCCTGAACGAACAGGTATCAGCATATTAAATGCCTAAGTCCTTAAAAAGGGCATCAGCGTTTTTAAATGTTTCACCTTTACCTTCATCTAATTCCTTTATAGCTTTACGTGTAGTGCTATTGGGTACTTTGACATCGAAAGGTAAGCAGCCTTCTTCAGCGACACGCAAGAATGTTATGCGGATAAGGTCTGATGCACTTAATCCCATGCGTTCCAAAGTAATCATGGCTTGTTTTTTCATTTCAGCAGGGATACGAGCGCGAACAACAGAATCGGCTTTCATGATTGGTACCTCCATTCATAACCTTTATTATAATGTAGCTACGTTATGGCTTCAAGTCAAATTTTTAGAATTAGAGACCCTTTGGACCTCTGGTTTTGCTAAAAAACCTTCTCGAAAAGAACTCTTGATTCGCAATAATTGAGGAAAATCATAAAAAGATTTGTTAGAATCAGAAGAAATATTTCTTCTCTAATAGAACTTTTTTGATGCTTACACCCTTTGGTAAAATTTTACGGAAACTTCGCATTGATCACTCCGAACGCCTCTTAGATATGGCTAAGAAATTAGACATATCTGTAGCATTTTTATCTTCTGTCGAGATTGGCAAAAAATCTGTACCGATTGGCATGGAAGAAAAGATCATAGAGCTTTATGGTTTAGATAAAGCTATGGCTTCTCTCTTAAAAAAAGAAGCCTATTCTTGTCGAAAAAGCATCATAATAAAGCCTTCTACTCCGTTGCAACGCGAAACTGTTGTTGCATTTATGAGACTTTTAGATGGCTTACATCAAGAAGCGTTGGCAGACTTCAAAGAAACATTAGAAACATTGTGCGAAGCGTGCTTTATAGAGAAATGTTAGAAAATCCTATTCCCTCACTTTTATTTACGCATCCCTCACTGTAAAAAAGATGTATAAATACAGTAAGTTATTTTTACATAAAACTTACATGTTATCCGTGAATGGTATAACGGTAAAGCTATTGAGCACCGCCATTTTACGCTTATGAAGTAACAAGCCCTGGCGCTCCATCATTATATTTGCCAGCTTCCAAAGTTGCGACAGCTCTTGCATTCAGATGATTCATAAGAGGCATTTTTACTCCTTTCTTGTACAGTTTTACCCACACGCCAACCTCGTTTGTGACGTGCAACGGGAATGGTTTCAACATAAATAGGTTTGAAATGAGAGAAGCTTAGGATATTTGAGTTTCTCATTCAACATGAAAAATGATGAATTATCTATATAAATCAATGTATAATATAGTTTTTTGGTCCATATGAGGAGTGTCAGAAATAATAAAATATGACAATATCATGGATTTGATTAAAGTTACGTAATGATAATTTTTTTATCAGAATCTTGCATATAAAATAGGAAAGCTGTTCAGTATATCATCCTATTCATTTTCTCAAGGTTTGCCAAAACATATAAAAGTTGCTAAAGATTTTTAAATGAGCACTGAATATAAGATCTGAAAAAATCATGAAAATAATCCTATTCGGCAGAAATGAATCTATAAAGATTTAGTTGTCTTTTTCATTACATATAAGAGCAATCCAAAATTGAATTTGCTATCTTTAAGAGGTGAAAAATAACTTCATGAAGGAATAGCATAGCAGAAATATGTATCTGCTATGCTCGTGTAGAAAGATGCATTATGTTTCTTGAATTGGTCGACGTTTTGCTATGGGATATTCATTTTTTTTAGCAATACGTGTGATTGCTTCTTCTAATGGTTCGATTGTAACATCCATAGAATAGCCGCTTGCATGAATGATATTTTCATGATCAACCATAATAGCGACATGACCTTTCCAAAAAATCAAATCACCTCGTTGAAGTTTATCGTCGTCTGTAAGTGGTATACCTATGGTTTTTTGCTGCATATCGGTATCACGTAAAACCATTTTACCGGTCATCATCATAGAGAGCTGAATCAAACCTGAGCAATCAATTCCAAAACCGCTAACTCCTCCCCAAAGGTAAGGTGTGTGGATAAAAGTTTCCGCAACTGTAACATAATCTTCATAGACCCGTCCTATGGGGCTGAGATGGCGACTAATGATTGCCTTTCCGTTTTCAAGAACAGAATACATTACATCACGAACTTCTGTTTGATCAACAACAGTTACTTTGCTTCCCATTGAGAGTGAGTATTCCATTGGTTTGCGTAAATCTGTTTGTAGATATTGAAAAGTCCGTGGTACTGAAACGATATGGGTTTGTTTGATAGATGATGTACAAAGGGCTGCTGTTTCAATATATCCGACATAACCATCTTTGAGAGATTGACCCCACGACATAGTTTCCTTTTGTTCAAAGATGAGGAGATCTTCTCCTAATAAACACTCTGTTTGTCTTTCACTCTTTTTATTACTTTCTTTAAACAGGCCAGCAACAGCTATGTTAACACGTTTTTTTTCACCTTCAACAAAACGTTGAGCTGAAATTTCTGTTTCAAGACGTTTATCTGCGAGATCATTTCTGAATGCATGCAATCTTGGGTCTTTAAAGATCATCTATTTTCCTTTCTTTTTGAGCTTGTCTTAAAAGATCGATAGAAAATATATGAATTTTTATGCCTTGGATAAAGCACAGAGTTATAATTTTAAGTGGCAAGCAATCGCCTTTGAATATTTAGATTGTTCATTTTTGTGGATATTTTGTATTAAACTTGGTTTTTAAAAAGGTAATAAAGAGCACGAATAGCTTGTGCAGAGCCACCGATAGGGAAGCCAGGCTTTTCTTTTTGAATCCACCCATAAATATCAAAATGCGCGAAATATTTAGTTTTTTCAACAAAACAGTTCAAGAATAAAGCAGCAATTATAGAGCCAGCAAAATTATTTCCAGCTATATTGTTAAGGTCAGCAACTGGTGATGATAACATTTCCTGATAGGGTTTCCAAAATGGCATTTGCCAGAGAGGATCGGAAACAGCGTGAGCGGATTGAACAATTTGTTGTGCCCATATTGAATCATTACAGTAAAATGCGGGAAGATCTGGTCCCAGTGCTATACGTGCTGCTCCTGTTAAAGTCGCCATGCAAAGCATGAATTGCGGACTTTCTTCATCACCATAAGTGAGTGCATCAGCAAGGATAAGCCGACCTTCAGCATCTGTATTGCCAACTTCAACACTTAAACCTTTCCGGCTTTTGAGAATATCGCCTGGTCGATAGGCATTAGCAGAAATTGCATTTTCAACAGCTGGGATCAAAACACGGAGGCGGAAAGGCAATTTAGCATCCATGATAAGCTTCGCTAAGCCTAAAACATGTGCTGCCCCTGCCATGTCTTTTTTCATAAGTGACATGTGATTGGCTGATTTAATATCAAGTCCTCCAGTATCAAAGGCTACACCTTTGCCAACCAATGTTATTTTAGTGTGGTTTTCTTTTCCCCAGCGTAGATCAATTAATCGCGGTGCGATGTTACTTGCGCGTCCTACAGCATGAATCATTGGCAAATTATGTGTTAAGAGGGCATCTCCACAAATGCTTTCGACATGAGCATTGTAGGCTTCTCCTAATTGACGTGCTTCTTTTTCGATGGTGTCAGGATTCATATCATTAGTTGGAATATTAATGAGATCACGGACAAAAAAGACAGTTTCATAAAGGCGCTGAAGTTCATCCAGATTAATCGTGTCTTTGACATGAATCGAGAGTGCTTTTGAGGAGGAACTTTGGCGATAGCGGTTGAATTGATAGCTTCCGAATGCTAATCCAAGATAGGTATTTATTTCATGGGAGGCATCACCTTCTAAATGCCAGTGTCCAGTGAGAAGTTTTTTAGCGAGAAGTCCTGTGATAAATGGCTCCTCACCATTTCCAAGTCCAAATAAAACTTTTTTCAAGTGCCCTGTTTCGTGTGGAACAAAGAGTATTTGCCCCGCTTTTCCGGTAAAGTCATTGACTTTCATCCATGCTGCTGTTGTTGTATCAAATGATAAATCAACTAAATTTTTAGGACTTACCAAAAAGATGGGACAACTATTATCAACGCGAGTAGGAGTGAAATGAATATGATTAAGGGGCATATTATGAGATCCTTATAGTCGTCGAAGAGCTACATATTCTACCAAATGGTTTTTTCCTTTTCGTAGAATGAGATTAGATCGTGGTCGTGTTGGCAATATATTTTCTTGTAAATTTTTTAAATTAATCGTTTGCCAAAGCTTTTCAGCTATTTCTGAAGCTTCCTTTTCATTGAGTTGTGCATAACGATGAAAATAGGATTCAGGATTTTGAAAGGCTGTTTTACGCAAACGGTTAAAACGTTCCAAATACCAATGACGGATCACTTCTGTTTCAGCATCTACATAGATTGAAAAATCAAAAAAGTCTGACACAAAAGGGATAATCTTTCCATCTTTAGGTAGATCACTGACTTGCAAAACATTAATACCTTCAACAATTAAAATATCTGGGCGGTCAATGGTAACTGTTTGATTCTTCAGTACATCATAGGTCATATGAGAATAAAGTGGGGCATGCACATTACCAATACCAGCTTTGATAGCGGAAAGAAAATTCAGTAATTTTTTAATATCGTAGGAATCGGGAAATCCTTTACGATTCATACGATTTTTTTTCTGCAATATCGCATTAGGATAAAGAAAGCCATCGGTTGTGATTAGATCAACTTTAAAACTTGATGTCCAACGTTTCAAAAGTTCCTTAAGAATACGAGCTGTTGTTGATTTCCCTACAGCAACAGAGCCTGCAATTCCAATAATAAAGGGAGTTTTTTTTGTTTCTTTTCGTTGTAAAAACTGTTGACGTTTTTGAAAGAGTTCCTGTACGGCATCAACATGGTATGATAACAGACGTGCTAAGGACAGATAGATGCGTTGTACTTCTTCAAGATCAATAGGATCATCAATTGATCGTAGACGTTTTATTTCATCGAAGGTCAAAGTAAGCGGTGTATTTGCACGAAATTGAGACCATTCTTGCGCAGTAAAGACACTATAAGGTGAATATCGATCAGAATGAGGCTTGATCAGGTTATCTTTTTGATCAATTTGTGAGAGAGCTGTATCAATCATTTTTATTGGTCAAAAGTTTCTTTGCTATAAGCAATGATGAGGGATGAAAGGGCGGGTTGTTTTGCATGTTCTCTTCTTTAAGATTAAGATAATGAATAATTATTATAGGTTAGCTGAGAGTCCAGTCATTCCAGTGTGCTTTTATTTGTTCCAATGATAACTCTTGTGCCAAAAAAGCCCATAAAAGTAAACGCGCTTTGATTGCTGATAAATAACCAGACATGAGGACACCAGAAGCAATCATATCGACTTCTGAACCTTTATATCCATAAGTAGTGCGGGTTGTGGAACCAGTGCAAGCGCGGCTAGCGATAATGATTGGCATTTTTTGTGTATATTGTCGCACGATATCTGCTTCTTCAAAACTGCAGTGTCCTGATCCAAAACCAGAAATAACTAGTCCAGCATAATGCCCGCTTTCAAGGCAGAATTTCATTAACTGTGTATCAGAAGATAAAGAGGAGTATAGGAGTGCAACTTGGTGATCATAGTTTTTGGGAAGATCAAACTTTGTAGGGAAAAAATTTCGATTATTAAAATAAATCGGTTTTCCTTCCAAAAGAGTGCCTAAAACACCCGCTGGACCTGACTGAAATGTCTCAATTTTGACAGTGTGGCTCTTCTGAACCCAATACGGTGAGTGAATAGTATCATTCATTACAACTAAAACGCCTCTGTTTCGACTTTGTGGATGCGCAGCAACACGGGTTGCTGCCAAAACATTAGCCGGTCCATCAGCGCCTGCTTCACAGGGTATTCGCATAGCACCAGTTATAATGAGTGGTTCTGCTTTATCCCAATAAAGGGAAAGAAAAAAAGCTGTTTCTTCCAGTGTATCAGTACCTTGGGTTAAAACAATACCTTCTGCACCAGCCTTTACTTGTTGTGTTGCCCATTCTATGATTTCAAAAAGAATTTTAAAAGATATAGATCCACTTGGTAATTGCGTTAGTGTTTGCGCATGAATATCCGCAACGTTATTTAAGTCAGGAACACTTTGGATGAGGAAATCTGAGGTTAATATCGGCTGCATTTGACCAAAATTGTCAGCAGCCATTGCAATGGTTCCTCCTAATGTTCCTATTGCTATTTTTTTCATAATTTTTCCTTTAAAAAACGCAAACTATTTGAAAAACTATTTAGCAATAATTTGCGTTGCCAAAAATGCATAGCATTTTTTTTGATTTCAACCAAATTGCATTGTGCTTAATCATTGTGTTTTTCTGTATATGTTCTTAAATAAGACAATAGTAATTAGATTTTATGTTTAATGAAAAGAATTAACATTTAAGGAGTCTCCTTATGGCAGAACATAAGCCAGACATAATGTATGGTACGACTATTATTACTGTGCGAAAAGATGGCAAAGTCGTGATGGCAGGTGATGGTCAAGTCTCACTTGGACAGACGATTATGAAAGGCAATGCACGAAAAGTGCGTCGTCTTGGAAAGAACGGAGCAGTTATTGCTGGTTTTGCAGGTGCAACAGCAGATGCTTTCACATTGCTGGAAAGATTAGAAACGAAGCTTGAGCAATATCCTGATCAGCTCATGCGTGCTTGTGTAGAACTTGCAAAAGACTGGCGAACAGATCGCTATTTACGCCGTCTTGAAGCAATGATGCTCGTGGCTGATAAGAAAATTACTTTAGCTTTAACAGGGCTTGGCGATGTCTTAGAACCAGAAGACGGAGTCATGGCAATTGGATCTGGAGGCAATTTTGCTCTTTCAGCTGCGCGGGCACTCATGGATATGGATTTGAATGCAGAAATCATTGCCCGTAAAGCTATGGAGATTGCCGCTAAAATTTGTGTTTACACCAATGATCATTTCATAATTGAAACATTGGATGCAGAATTATCTTCTTTAGAGAAAGCTATTTGAATGTGTGTTGTATTTTCCCCTCGTGAGACTGTTTCTGAACTCGATCGTTTTATTATTGGCCAAAATGATGCCAAACGTTCTGTGGCTATTGCACTGCGTAATCGGTGGCGTAGGCAACAGCTTGATGGACCAATGCGTGAAGAAGTTATGCCAAAAAATATTTTGATGATAGGACCAACAGGTGTTGGTAAAACGGGTATAGCGCGCCGATTGGCAAAACTTGCTGGAGCACCTTTTGTTAAAGTGGAAGCGACCAAATTTACTGAAGTTGGTTATGTGGGGCGTGATGTTGAACAAATTATTCGTGATCTTGTTGAGATTGCTATTTCTCTTGTACGTGAAAAAAAACGGGATGAGGTGAAAGTAAAGGCACATATGAATGCTGAAGAGCGCATTTTAGATGCCCTTGTTGGTAAGACAGCAAGTCCTGCGACCCGTGATAGTTTTCGTAAAAAATTGCGTGAAGGTGAATTGGATGAAAAAGAAATAGAAATTGAAGTTGCCGATAATAACAGCAATGGTGCTTCAACTTTTGATATTCCTGGTATGCCTGGTGCGCAAATGGGTATTATGAATTTGTCAGATATTTTTGGCAAAATGGGAAATCGTACGAAGATCCGCAAAACTACAGTAAAGGATGCTTTTAAGCCACTCATTGATGATGAATCTGAAAAACTTCTCGATCAGGATCAAATTGTTCAAGAAGCGCTTCGTGTTACGGAAAATGATGGAATTGTTTTTATCGATGAGATTGATAAAATTGCAACCCGAGATGGTGGAGCAGGTGCTGCTATTTCACGTGAGGGCGTTCAAAGGGATCTTTTGCCTTTGGTTGAAGGAACGACAATTGCCACAAAATATGGGCAAATCAAAACAGATCATATCCTTTTTATTGCTTCAGGTGCATTTCATGTTTCCAAGCCTTCTGATTTATTGCCAGAGCTTCAAGGTCGTTTGCCAATCCGTGTAGAGCTCAATGCTTTAACACGGGAAGATCTACGACGCATTCTAACTGAACCTGAAGCCAGTTTGATTAAGCAATATATTGCTTTAATGGCAACGGAAGAGGTTCATTTAGAAATTACAGATGATGCAATTGACGCTTTAGCAGATATTGCCGTGGATTTAAACGCAAGGATTGAAAACATAGGAGCACGTCGTTTGCAAACAGTGATGGAACGTGTTTTGGATGAAATTTCTTTTACTGCGCCTGATAAAGCTGGAACATCATTTAAGGTTGATGCTGCCTATGTCAGAAAATCTATAGGTGATCTTGCTGCTGATGTCGATCTTTCACGTTTCATTCTTTAAGGGTTTATATGTTTTCATTTAACGGCGTGCTTCGATAACCTTGAAGCCACGGGTTTCTTCATGTATCAAGATCGTGCGGAAAATATTTTTTAACAATGTCTCATAGGGCAAGTGGCGGTTAGCAACAAGAAGCAGTTTGCCGCTTGGCCTTAGAGATTTAGCAGCATTTATAATAAACTGCTGTCCTAATGAGACATCTGTGATTTGTTGCGTGTGAAATGGTGGATTTGAAATGATTGTGTCATACAAATTTGTGATAGGTTCATTTACAAGGTCATGCCAATAAAAATGAATCGGAAAAGAAGTAGTAATGTGTTTGAGGTGTTGTTTTGCTGCTTCTAAAGCGTTGTAGTCCGCTTCATAGAGATCAAGAGCGGTGAGTTCTTCACTTTTTTTAAGTGCAACGTAAGAAAGAAAGCCCCATCCAGCACCAAAATCAGCGGTTTTTCCAGTAATAACTTTGCACATATGCAGTGCAAGCGCAGCAGACCCTGGATCAATACGACCATGTGAAAACATACCAGAAGTTGTTTGAAATTCATTTTCAAAACTGAGTGGTGGTGAGCGTAAATGCGCAATATTCTGTTTATCTATATGTTGTGGAGCTTGAAGCCAGAATACAAGTCCATGATTTTTGGACAGCTTATCGGTAATGGGAACAATTGTTTTGACCCATTTCATCATTGAAGCAGCACCAGCAGTTTTTTCTCCAGCAATAACAATCCATCCACCAGGTTTAACACGTTCTAATAAATCAAGAAAACAATTTTGGTTGAAACCGCGGTATTTGCTTAAGTGTAAAAGCGCACCATCATAGGTGAAAGTACGACTTATTTGAGGAGAGCAACGCAATTGAGCTTTGGCAAATTTTAAAAAATCTTGTCGCCAAGGTGTTATAACTTCTAAGTTTTGTATCCATTTGGGAGCGGGAATTTCCGTCAAACCAAAACCTAGCCAATATTGGTTCGGATTTGGATATGGAAGTTTGTGACTTTCAAAAGGTAAAAATAATAACACATCTCGCTCTTTTAAAGAAAAATGCCATTCCAATATTGGGACGGCATTTTATTCATGATATAAGCAGGAAAAGTTACTCTTCTCTTTTCTTACGATGATGGCGCTTATTTTCAGATTTATTTCTTTCATCAGCGCACTTTTCTTTTTCTGTTTTTATTGGCTCATCGCATATAATTTCTTTACCTGTTTGTTGATTTACAATTTTCATCGATAACCGAACTTTGCCACGCTCATCAAAGCCCATTAATTTCACCCAAACTTTATCACCTTCTTTAACAACATCTGTTGTTTTGGTGACGCGTTCTGATGCGAGTTGAGAGATATGAACAAGCCCATCGCGTGAGCCAAAGAAGTTTACAAATGCACCGAATTCTGCAGTTTTTACAACTGTTCCTTGATAAATAACACCCACTTCAGGTTCATCAACAATCGAATGAATCCAGCGTTTTGCTGCCTCAATGGTTTTAGCATCAGCAGAAGCAATTTTAATTGTACCATCATCTTCAATATTGATTTTTGCTCCAGTTTGTTCAACGATTTCTCGAATTACTTTTCCACCAGAGCCGATAACATCGCGAATTTTATCAACAGAAATGTTCATAACTTCAATGCGTGGAGAAAATTCGCTGAGTTCAGTACGTGCACTGGTTAAAGCTTTGGCCATTTGATTGAGAATATGGATTCGACCACCTTTGGCTTGCTCAAGTGCGATCTTCATAATCTCTTCGGTAATACCATCAATTTTGATATCCATTTGCAGAGCAGTAATACCATTCTCTGTTCCTGCTACTTTAAAATCCATATCTCCAAGATGATCTTCATCACCTAAAATATCGGATAAAATAGCAAAGCGTTCACTTTCTTTAATCAAGCCCATGGCAATACCTGCGACGGGACGTGCGAGAGGAACACCAGCATCCATCAGAGCAAGTGAAGTTCCACAAACTGTTGCCATTGAAGAAGAACCATTGGATTCTGTGATTTCTGAAACAGCACGAATGGTATAAGGAAAAGCTTCTTTAGTTGGTAACATAGGATGAAGAGCACGCCATGCCAGTTTTCCATGCCCAATTTCGCGACGACCAGGAGAACCGAGGCGCCCTGTTTCTCCTACGGAAAACGGAGGAAAATTGTAATGGAGGAGGAATGTTTCCTTATACATACCTGTTAAGGAGTCTATATATTGCTCATCTTCACCGGTTCCAAGTGTTGCCACAACAATTGCCTGTGTTTCTCCACGGGTAAAGAGCGCAGATCCGTGTGTTCGTGGTAAAATACCAACTTCTGATTGGATTGGACGTACTGTTGAAAGGTCGCGTCCATCAATACGTTTTCCCGTATCAAGAATATTCCAGCGAACAATTTTTGCTTGTAACTTTTTGAAAACAGTTGCAATTTGATCTGCAGTAAATTTGCAGTCCTCTTCCGTTTCCGGCATAAATTTATTGATAATTTCTGTTTTAAGAGCATCAATTGCGGCATAACGTTCTTGTTTATCAGTAATTGTATAGGCTTTTCGTATGTTCTGTTCAGCCATTTCCAACATAGATTTTTCGAGATCCGAAAGATCTTCCGGTACAAAATCTCGTGGATCTTTTGCAGCGACTTCAGCAAGCTTGATGATGGCATCAATAACTGGTTGAAGACCTTTATGTCCAAACATAACTGCACCTAACATGATATCTTCAGGTAATTCATGAGCTTCTGATTCAACCATCAACACGGCGCTTTCTGTTCCAGCAACAACAAGATCTAGTTTTGACTCAGGCATTTCATCGATGTTAGGATTGAGAATGTATTGTCCGTTACAGTAGCCGACACGGGCGCCAGCAATCGGGCCCATGAAAGGAATCCCCGAAAGAGTTAATGCGGCAGAAGATGCAATCATCGCAAGGATATCAGGATTATTTTCAAGATCATGCTGTATAACGGAAACAATTACTTGGGTATCATTTTTATAACCATCAGCAAAGAGGGGACGAATTGGACGATCAATCAAACGTGAAATCAGTGTTTCACTTTCGGTTGGTCGGTTTTCACGTTTAAAGTAGCCACCGGGTATTTTACCAACAGCATAAGATTTTTCTTGATAATTAACGGTAAGTGGAAAAAAATCCTGGTCTGGTTTTGGGCTTTTTGCCGATACAACGGTTGCTAAAACAATGGTTTCACCGTAGGTAGCAATAACTGCACCATCAGCTTGCCGTGCTATCTTTCCTGTCTCGATGGTGAGTGGCCGACCAGCCCATTCAATTTCTATCTTATGCGTTTTGAACATTTTTCATCCTTAATAGCCAGTGTTCACATCTCAAGTGATTACATTCCGATTTTATGTAGCATATTTTAAAGCTATGGACAGAACAACAAGACACTTCAGCTTTTGTGCGAGAAGAGAAAAATAAATCGCAATTTAAACGCAAAGCACATAGCAATTTTGCCTCATGATAGTTACGTATCCATTTGTAAAGTTTTAACTAAAAACAGCAAGCTGAAATAGGTGGATGAATTTTTTAGGAAGATCATCCACTTATTTTCCTTTTAGTTAGCGACGCAAACCTAATTTCTTAATAAGTGTTTGATAACGATCTTGGTCAATTCCTTTAAGGTAATCAAGAAGGCGGCGACGTTGAGACACCATCTTCAAAAGACCACGGCGGGAATGGTTATCCTTTTTGTGAAATTTAAAATGATTGGTCAAATTAGAAATACGTTCAGAAAGCACAGCAACTTGTACTTCTGGTGATCCCGTATCACCGGCTTTATTTGCGTATTCTGCAACAAGAGCTTTTTTACGTTCAGCTGTAATCGACATCGTATTATCCTTTCAAAAAATGAAGAAACAAAAGTCACCCATAGCCGAGATGTCGTTCAGCAAGGGTCTGCGAAAAAACAAGAAGAGACGGAGACTCTATTTGCTTCAGCACTTATATAGGAAAGAAGGTTAAAATGCTAGCCCTTGAAAACATATTGCATATATTCTCAAAAGAGAGTTTTATTCCGAAATATTGATGTTAATAATATTTTATGAAAAATTTTTAAAGAATTATGCATCTTTTTGATACAAAAATTTCCGTTTCGCATAGTGTGTGTATGATAATAGAAGCGATAGAATGCCGATTTGGAGGCAAAAGATGCAGACCGTTTCAACATTAGGACTTTTTCGTAATTCGGTATTTCGAAATTTATGGTCGACCACTCTCATTTCCAATTTAGGTGGGCTTATACAAGCTGTAGGAGCAGGCTGGTTAATGGCATTGATCAGTTCATCGCATTCCATGGTTGGGCTTGTCCAAAGTGCTACAACATTACCACTGGTTATGTTTTCTCTCATGGCAGGAGCATTGGCTGACAATTTTAATCGGCGTCAAATTATGTTGTATGCGCAGATTATAATGATGGTTATATCAATGAGTTTGGCTATCCTATCCTATATGGGGTTTCTTACACCTTGGCTTTTATTATGCTTTACATTTTTGATTGGGTGCGGAACCGCCTTTTATAATCCTTCTTGGCAAGCAACAATAGGCGATATTGTCCGCAGGGAAAATATTCCTGCTGCTGTTAGTCTGAATAGCGTTGGCTTTAATTTGATGAGAAGTATTGGTCCGGCTATTGGTGGTGCCATCATTGCTACTTTAGGTGTAGCTACAGCTTTTTTGTTTAATGCGATCAGTTATATTCCTTTAATTGGTGCATTATTTCTATGGAAATCTGACTATAAAAGCAATACACTGCCACGAGAGAAGCTTTTAGGCGCAGTCTCTGATGGTTTGCGTTATGTTGCTATGTCGCCTAATCTTCTCAGTATTATGGTTAGAGCGTTCCTTTTTGGTATTGGAGCAATTTCAATTTTAGCACTTTTGCCAATTGTTGTACACAAAGTTCTTGGGGGCAGTGCATTTCTTTATGGTACATTGCTCGGTTGTTTTGGTCTAGGAGCGATGATAGCTGGTATGATTAATTCATCTATACGGTGTTACTTTCGTTCAGAGACTATTATTGTAAGTGCATTTGTTGGTTTTGCCTTTTCTTGCTTTTTTTTGGCAATGAGTCGTTCGTTGATTATTAGCCATCTTGCCTTATTTCCAGCGGGTTTATGTTGGGTTTTAGCGTTATCATTGTTTAATACATCTGTACAACTTTCTACACCACGTTGGGTTGTTGCACGTGCTTTAGCACTTTATCAAACAGCATCTTACGGAGGAATGGCTATTGGAAGTGCAATCTGGGGAGCGTTTGCTGATGGTTATTCTCCAACGGTTGCTTTAAGTATTTGCTCTCTATTTTTGATTTTTGGAGCTCTTGCAGGGATAAAGTTTAAAATTCAGGAAATTCCTCAGATAGACTTGGATCCGCTTGATCATTTTAGAGAACCGGAGCTTTTACTGGACTTAAAAGCACAAAGTGGTCCAATCATGATTATGATTGATTATCAAATTCATGAAAACGATCTCGAAGAATTTCTCAAAGTGATGACGCGTCGTCGCCATATTCGTTTACGTGATGGCGCTCGTCAATGGGTTCTTTTACGTGATCTTGAAAGGCCTGAATATTGGACAGAAGCGTATCATATGCCAACATGGGTAGATTATTTACGTCATAATCATCGTCGTACAAAAGCAGATGCAGAGGTAAATAAACTTCTGCGTAACTTAAATCGCATGCCAAACGGGATAAGAGTACATCGCATGATTGAGCGGCAGACAATACCGCATGCCAAGGAGATGCATTTAAAGCCTCCTGCTGATCAGTTGCCTTAAAGGTGACAGATTCGCTTTAAGCAAAGATGAATTAAGTTGTAAAAATCCGCTTTGGTTTGAAAAGGTTTTTGTCAAGAGTTCCTATAGCAAGAAGTTTATTTTTATAGATGGTACAAATCTCTTCTTCATCAAGAAGAAGAGGGGCATTGTGATTATGTAAGAGTACTGAATTCCCCATCATGACTCGCTGGGCCTGGGATTCATTAAGAATATAACGAGAGAGATATTTTACTGCGGTACTCGTTTCAATTAAGACTTCATCAAGTGCTGTGAAATTTCTTTTAAAAGAAATTTCATTTTCATTTGTTGTGTTTTTTGGTGGCATGACTGCTTTTAGCGCATCCCATGTAATAAGATCGTCTTCACAAAAAGGTTCTACTGCAGTACGTCTTAAATCAGCAATATGCCCATAACAACCAAGATCACGCCCCATATCACGTGCTAAGGAGCGTACATAGGTTCCTTTTCCACATGTTATTTCAAAGACAGCACACTCTTTGGTAGGAGTTTCTATTAATTTGAAAGTTTCTATTTTTACTTGGCGTGGCGGAATCTTAATGACTTCACCTTCACGCGCTAGATCATAGGCGCGGTTACCGGCAATTTTAATTGCCGAAAATTGTGGAGGCATTTGCGAAATAACACCTGTATATTGAGGGAGAAGGGCAAGTATTTCTTCTTGTGTGGGTCGTTTAGAAGATGTTTGAGTTATTTCACCTTCTAGATCATCTGTTGAGCGCTCTTCTCCCCAAGCTATATGAAAACGGTAAGTTTTTGTACCGCTCATAACATAGGGAACAGTTTTGGTTGCTTCACCTAATGCAATTGGCAGTAATCCAGATGCAAGAGGATCAAGTGTACCAGCATGACCTGCTTTTTGCGCATTAAAGAGCCATTTTATTTGCGAGACAGCTTCTGTTGATCTCATTCCCTTTGGTTTATCAAATATCACCCAGCCAGAAACAGAACGGCCTTTTTTTTTGCGTTGCAGTGCCATGCTTTATTCCTCAAGTTCATCATTAGGGTGAAGATCGCGCGCGACTTCAGGTGAGCGAAGCAAAGCATCAATTTTTGAAAAATTATCAAAACTGCTATCAAGTCGAAAGCGCAGTTCAGGCATATATTTCATTTGTCGCAACGCGCGACTTATTTCTCCACGAATAAAACGGCTATGTTTATTGAGAACATTTACAACATTAATACGAGAAGCATCAGGAAGAGTATTGAGCGGAGAAACAAAGCAGGTGGCAATTTTCAAATCTGGCGACATGCGCACTTCAGAGACAGAAATCACTATATTTTTCAAGAGATCATCAAGTAAAATACCACGCTGTAGTATATGAGCTACTGCATGGCGAACTTGTTCTCCTACTCTGAGTTGCCGTTGTGATGGACCTGCATTTTTCATCGAAATTTCACCCTTGTCACAATTTCTCATTTTTCAGAGAATAAAGTTATTGGATTATTTTATAATGTGCGATTAATATGCTCAATGCGGAAGGTTTCAATGACGTCTCCTGCGCGCATGTCTTCATAGTTTTCGAATGCTATTCCACATTCTTGACCACTTTGAACTTCGTTGACTTCATCCTTAAAGCGCTTAAGTGTTTTAAGTTTTCCTTCGTGAATAACAATATTGTCACGGATAAGGCGAACACCAGCTCCGCGTTCTATTTTACCTTCCGTAACGCGACATCCGGCAACTTTTCCGATTTTTGTAATGTTAAAGACTTCCAGAATTTCAGCATTACCAAGGAAAGTTTCACGTTGTTCTGGTGAAAGTAAACCTGACATGGCAGCTTTTATATCGTCAACAAGATCGTAAATGATGTTATAATAGCGAATTTCAATTCCTTGTGTTTTGGCGGAATCACGCGCTTGTTTATTGGCGCGAACATTAAAGCCAATTACAGCAGAGTTAGAAGCTTCAGCAAGAGAAATATCACTTTCAGTGATACCTCCAGCACCAGAATGCACAATGCGTGCACGTACTTCTTCATTCCCTAGTTTTTCTAATGCTGAAGCAATTGCTTCAATTGATCCCTGAACATCTCCTTTAATAATAAGAGGAAATTCTTTCACACCAGTGGTTTGTAGTTTGGTCATCATTTGTTCAAGAGAACCGCGAGCACCAGTTTGCCGTGCTACAGCTTTATCGCGTGCTAATCGCTGACGATATTCAGAAATTTCTCGTGCCTTTGCTTCATGTGTGACAACAGCAAAACGATCACCAGCTTGTGGTGTTCCTTGCATCCCCAAAATCTCAATAGGTGTGGAGGGAACTGCTTCTTTAATATGACGACCATGGTCGTCAATTAAGGCGCGCACGCGCCCCCATTCATTGCCGGCAACGATAATATCAGAAGGATACAACGTTCCCTTTTGAACAAGTACTGTTGCAACAGATCCACGTCCTCGGTCCAGTTTAGCTTCAATGACAACACCTTCTGCGGTTCGTTTTGGATCTGCTTTCAGATCAAGAATTTCAGCTTGAAGGAGAATGGCCTCTAGAAGTTTATCAAGATTATGACCGGTTTTAGCAGAAACTTCGACTTCCAGGGTTTCTCCTCCCATGGTTTCAACAAATACTTCATGTTGCAGAAGTTCTGTACGTACTTTTTGCGCATCAGCAGCTGGTTTATCAATTTTATTGATTGCAACAATAATAGGTACACCAGCTGCTTTGGCATGATTGATTGATTCAATTGTTTGTGGCATGACACTATCATCAGCAGCTACAACTAGAACGGCGATATCCGTGACACGTGCTCCACGAGCGCGCATAGCGGTGAAGGCAGCATGTCCTGGTGTATCAATAAAAGTGATTTTTTGACCATTTTGCTCTACTTGGTAGGCCCCAATATGTTGTGTAATACCACCTGCTTCACCAGAAACAACATTTGCTTTTCGAATAGCATCGAGCAGAGAAGTTTTTCCGTGGTCGACATGGCCCATAATTGTTACCACTGGTGGACGTGATTGCATTTCTTGAGGATTATCACTGATATTAAAAATGCCTTCTTCTACATCAGATTCTAGTACGCGTTTAACGGTGTGACCAAATTCAACGGCGATAAGTTCGGCAACATCTGCATCGATAATATCGCCAGGCTTCATCATTTGTCCTTGTTTCATCAGAAATTTAATCACATCAACAGAGCGTTCAGTCATACGCTGTGCGAGTTCTTGAATGGTGATGGTTTCAGGAAGAATAACTTCGCGAGAAATTTTTTCTCTTGGTTCTTGGTTTTGTGCACGTTTAAATTTTTCCTGTCTGCGACGCATTGCAGCCATTGAGCGTCCACGTGCGCTACCTTCTTCGTCTAGAGCACTATGAAGGGTAAGTTTTCCACGACGCCGTTCATCAGAACCTTTCACAATTTTAGGTGCACGAACTTCTGATTTAACAGAGCCAGATCGTCTACTATGTCTTTCATCTTCTTTATTTTCATCTGCTTTTCGTTTTTCAATTACAGGTGAATTTTTAGGTGTGATAGGGATATCTATCGGTTCTATAAGGGGATGAGCAGAGGGCAGAGAAATATCTTGTACAGGTGGACTTTCTTCTTCCTCTTGATGTACCTCTGTTTTTTGAATTTCTTGCCGTAAACTTTCTTCACGCTCTTTATCACGTCTTACTTGTTCTTCAGCTTGTTCACGCATTATTTTTTCTTGTATATGCGCTTCCTCTAAAGCGCGAAGTCTCGCTTCCATTTCAGCAGATGAGAGATTATTTTTAGCGACAGGTTCATTTGGCTTTGTTTCCTCAAATCGCGGTTTAGAGCGTTGAGAAGCGACATGTGGTTTTGTAATCGGCTGTTGTATTTCAGCTTTTTCATCAGGACGCGCAATTTTACGTCGCTTGGTTTCGACGACTACAGCTTTTGTACGGCCATGGCTAAAATTTTGTTTGACCGTACTTGTTTCCAGAACAGACCGCTTTAAAGTCAATGTCCTTTTAACTGTTATCTTATCGTTATTATTTTCACTCATTGTATTTCCTTCACGGCTTGTACCGTCATCTCACCAGGCTTACTGTGCTTGTCGTCACGATAGGCAATCAGTTTATGTATCGTTTTGAGAAATCCTTTTGTAGCTTTTGCATTTAATAAGGCGGCATGCACTACAAGGTTAGATCCAAAAGCCATACTCATTTCATTACTTGTAAATAAAGATATGGTTTTTATATCCTGCTTTGTTTGTTGTTGTACTGTATAGATTGCTTGTGCAATTTTTCGTTTCCCATCTTCTGTAGCTCCTTTAGCGTGAAGTACGAGAATGGCTTGACCAGAGCGGATAGCAGTATCAACTTTGGTTGCTCCCGTGACAACGGCACCTGCTTTCCGCGCCATGGAAAGACTTCCAAGAGCAGCTTTCAGCAGGAGTGTATCTACAATATGCGCTAGATCTGGTGCGACCTCAACATCTGTTTTAAAACTTTTATGAAAAGCTTTTTGTTTGATTGCTTTTTCAATGGCAGAGCGATGAGCGGAAACCCATACGCCACGTCCAGGCAAATTGGATTTAAGATCAGGAACAATTTGATTATTGGGACCAATAACAAAACGGATCAGCGTGTTTGCTGAAACATTTTTTCTTGTCACAATGCAGGTCCGTTCATTCATTTAAAGTGTATCCACATTCAAATCATCTGTTGTTTTATCGTCTACAGAATTTTCTGTAATAAGATCAGCTTGGTTTATCCAACCTGCTTGTACACGTGCAGCTAAAACCATAGCTTCTGCATCAGCACGTGTGATATCAAAAGGGGTTAGAATACCAGAAAAGTTCTGTACTTGCCCGTCTTTACGCTCTTTCCAGCCAGCTAAATCGTCAATTGCATAGCCCGCAAAATCCTCCATTGTTTTCACGCCATCTTCACCAATAGCAACCAGCATAGCATTTGTCATTCCAGGAAGTGCACGCAATTCATCAGAAACACCGAGTTTTTTACGTGTTTCATCAAGTTCTTTTTCTTTGTTTTCTAGATATTCGCGCGCACGACTTTGGATCTCCGCTGCAGTTTCATGATCAAAACCATCAATGGAAGCAATTTCTTCGAGAGCAATATAGGCAATTTCTTCAATAGAAGAAAACCCTTCTGATGCCATAACTTGCCCAATCATTTCGTCAACATCTAAGCATTCCATAAACAATTTACTGCGTTCGGCAAATTCTTTTTGACGATTTTCAGATTCTTCCTGCTCCGTTAAGATATCAATGTTCCATCCTGTTAATTGCGAAGCTAAACGGACATTTTGTCCACGTCGTCCAATAGCAAGGCTGAGCTGGTCATCAGGAACAACAACCTCGATACGTTCTGCATCTTCATCGAGAACGACTTTGGAAACTTCAGCAGGTTGTAGCGCATTGACAATAAATGTTGCAGCATCAGGTGACCAAGGAATAATATCAATTTTTTCTCCTTGCAATTCTGCAACGACAGCTTGAACACGACTCCCTCGCATCCCAACACATGCGCCAACAGGATCAATGGAACCATCACGCGAAACAACAGCAATTTTAGCACGTGAGCCTGGATCGCGGGCAACAGATTTAATTTCTATAATACCGTCATAGATTTCTGGCACTTCCATAGTAAAAAGTTTTACCATAAATTGGGGATGTGTGCGTGAAAGAAAAATTTGTGGACCTCGTTGTTCACGGTGCACATCATTGACAAAGGCGCGAATACGATCTCCATAACGAAAGGATTCACGAGGAATTAATTCATCACGGCGCACAATAGCTTCACCGCGTCCGAGATCAACGATAACATTGCCATATTCTACGCGTTTTACTGTGCCAGAAATAATTTCTCCAATTTTATTTTTAAATTCTTCGTATTGTTGGTCACGTTCTGCATCACGTACTTTTTGTACAATAACCTGTTTAGCAGATTGTGCTGCTATGCGTCCAAAATCCATGGGAGGCAAAAGATCGTAGAAGAATTCACCAATTTTTGCGTCCGCTTGGCGCTTAAGTGCATCGGATAAAGTGATTTCAGTTGTATAATCTTCAACAACATCAACAATTTTCAGTAGACGCTGTAACTTAATTTCACCTGTTTTAGTATTAATTTCAGCACGGATATTGGTTTCTTGACCATAACGAGAACGTGCTGCCTTTTGAATAGCATCGGCCATCGCAGAAATGACAATTTCACGGTCAATTGATTTTTCACGTGCAACAGCATCTGCAATTTGCAGAATTTCAAGCCTGTTAGCGCTTGTAGCCATCGCTTCTCTCCTTCTTTGTGCCACACGATGGGCGTTGATCCTAGTGATATTTATTTTTTGTAATTAAGTGCCTCTTTTGAGACGTTAGGAATATCTTCAGGAATTGATTGTTGATTTAAATCTTTATTTTTTTTAAACGTATCACGAATAAGTTCATCGGTAAGCACCAAGTGCGCATCGACGATATTCTCAAAGAGAATAGGAATATACACATTTTCTCCATAGGCAGCCTTATCAGTATTTAAAGTAAAGCCATCTTGTGTGATATTTGCAAGTGTCCCACGAAATTTTCTACGCCCATCAATTATTACGTTGGTTTCAATTTTTGCAATATGCCCTTGCCAATAAAAAAAATCAGATTTTCTTACTAAGGGGCGATCAATTCCAGGAGATGAGACTTCCAAATGATATTTACGTTCAATAACATTTTGGACATCAAGAAGAGGAGAAATAGTTCGACTAACAATTTCACAATCTTCTATTGTCATGGAGCCATCAGCGCGTTCAACCATAATCTGAAGTGTTAAACCATTTAAACCAAGAAGCTTTATGCGCACCAAGCGAAAACCTAAAGGTTTAAGTAAAGGTATGATATGTGCAGCAACCTGTGCTTCAACGCCATTTTCTTCAAACAGACGTGGTTCATCAAGATCATTTATTTTTTCAGTTTCGCTCATACACCTTATCCAAGCTGCTTTCATCAATATTACGACACTAAAAAGGAGCGGGTCCATACAGCCCACTCCTCATCATAAGACCAAGAATTTAGCTAGTGATACTCTTAAAATTAAAATTTTTCAAGTTGTTTATAAGAAAAGCATTGCATCATTTTATTTTTTTATAAAAGTAAGATAAACAGGTTCTCGCCCTTCACGTAAAGCTTTTGTTTCATAACGGGTGCTTGTCCATAGTGGATAAGGATTTTTCCAATCTGCAGGATTTTCAGCTTTCCATTCAAAATTGTCATGCTGTATACAATGGTATAAAGTCCAATTTATATAGCTGTCTATATCGCTGGCAAAGCGTAATTTTTTACCTGTTTTAAGAACGCGAGCAAAACGGTTAAGATTTTTTACATTTATGAAGCGCCTTTTCCAATGCTTTTTTTTAGGCCACGGATCAGGATAAAAGAGATCTATTCCATCAAGGGATGCATTAGGTAACCAATCAAGGAGGCGTGTGGCATCATCATTGTAAAGGCGGAGATGATTTTGGTGTTCTTTGTGCTGTTCAAAAGACATCAACATTTTTGCCATACCATTGATAAAGGGTTCTACACCAATAAACCCAGTTTGTGGAAAATGTTTCATTTCATAAAGCAAATGCTCACCTCCACCAAAGCCAATTTCAAGACGGACGTCTTTTACTTTTCTGGAAAACAAGGAGGTAAGATCTAAAGGTGCAGGACTATTTAGATTAATGTTCAGAATTGGGAGAAACATTTTTATACGTGTAAGCTGACTGTTACTGAGACGTTTTCCTTGTCGACGACCGAAAAAAGCTTTACTCATCCGTGTGTTATGGTCAATCATGATGCTTTAATCATCGTTTGAAGCTTTTTAACGAGATCGGTTTTTTCCCATGAAAACGAACCATCATCTTTAGGTTTACGTCCAAAATGTCCATAAGCAGCTGTTTTGGTGTAAATAGGTTTGTTGAGATCAAGATGTTTTCGAATACCTGATGGTGAAAGATCCATTATTTTGCGAATTGCAGCTTCGAGAATATTTTCATCGACTTTTCCTGTTCCATGGAGATTAAGATAAATGGATAAGGGTTGTGCAACACCAATGGCATAAGAGAGTTGAATGGTGCATCGGTCTGCTAAATCAGCTGCTACTATGTTTTTAGCCAGATAGCGAGCGGCATAAGCGGCAGAACGATCGACTTTTGTTGTATCTTTACCTGAAAAAGCCCCTCCACCATGGGGGGCTGCACCTCCATAAGTATCAACAATGATTTTGCGTCCTGTAAGTCCTGCATCACATTGAGGACCACCAATAACAAATTTTCCTGTTGGATTAATGTACCAACTGCATTGATCAGAAATAGGAATATCATGCAAAGCTTGACGAATATAAGGCTCAACCACTTTGCGTACTTTATTTGAATCCCAACTTTCATCTAAATGCTGTGTCGAAAGAACAATAGATGTAACCTCTATAGGTTTTCCATTTTTATACCGTATTGTTATTTGACTTTTTGCATCTGGTCCTAATTTTCCCGTTTCTCCTTCTTCTTTATGGCGCGCTTCGGCAAGAAGTTTTAAAATTTTATGGGCATAATAAATCGGCGCAGGCATGAGATCTGATGTTTCACGGCAAGCATACCCAAACATGATACCTTGATCTCCAGCCCCTTCTTCACCGTGCCTATCTATAGCGCAATCAACTCCTCGTGCAATATCTGCTGATTGAGGACGCAAAAGAACATCAATTTTAACAGTTTTCCAATGGAATCCTACTTGTTTATAGCCAATTTCACGAATAGCACGGCGTGCTACTGCACGAAAAGGAGAAGGATTAATGCATGGAAATCCTCTTTCATCGTAGATAAACTCTTTATTTTTATTTCTTTTTAAGAGTGTATCAGGAACACGTACTTCACCAGCAATAATAACGCGGTTCACACTGACTAAAGTTTCACAAGCAATTCGTATCAACCAAGGGTTAGTGCCAGTTTTTTGCGCTTCCCTATAGATCATGTCAACGATTTCATCAGAAATACGGTCACAAATTTTATCAGGATGTCCTTCTGATACCGACTCACTTGTAAAAAGATAATCTTGATGCGGCATAGGAACTCCTTCAAAAAGAAAACTAATACTTTTATTGATCGTCTCTTAAAATTGCTTCTATTTGCCAATTTTACAGCAAATCGACAATGCTGATTTATGAATGAATAAAAGAAAGGGTATTTTTATAGTTTGTTTGTCAAATCTTCCTCAGAAAGAGCTTTTGCTAAATCAATAATTTTTCGACGCACTTTGGCATCAGATATATTTGTGAAAGCACGCATGAGTTGAATTCCCTCACTACTGGAGCAAAAATCCATAAAATTACTATCGTTTTCAGCAAACCCTTCTTCATGTTGCGTATTAATGCCTTTATCAAAAAAATAAGATACAGGGACATCCATAATTTCCGCCATCGCTTGAAGGCGACTTGCACCAATACGATTTGTACCTTTTTCATATTTTTGGATTTGTTGAAAAGTAATACCTAGTTTTTCACCTAGCTTTTCCTGAGTAAGTCCTAAAATGTTACGACGTAAACGAATACGGGTTCCAACATAAATATCTATGGGATCTGGTTTTTTTCTAGTTTCGGTCATAATATAACTCTTTATTTCCAGCACTTTACTTCTAAACCAACATCAAATTTACGTGAAGTCAGTTTACCATACAATTAAGATAATATGTAACACTTTTCCCAATGTTACTGATATGCACAACATGATACATACATGGGCATTCAATCATTTAAGCTGTTTTGTATAACCAAAACCGAAACGACACAGTAGCATAAGAATAAACAAGATAAAAGTAGAGAATATCCTGTATTCATTGCCCCATAAAGGGCTGACTGATGATGGAATCGGTGAATCAATAATACCAACAGCATTTTGTTGGAGAGCTACAATGATTCGTCCATAAGAATCAATGACAGCTGATATTCCATTATTCGCTGCTCGTATGAGCGGGATTCCTAATTCCACAGCGCGGAGTTGTGCTTGTTGAAGATGTTGATACGGGCCAGGTGTTACTCCAAACCATGCATCATTTGTCACATTAATAATTGCTTGAGGAGGAGAACCTTGAAAAGACATTTCATTGGGGAATATTGCTTCATAACAGATAAGAGGAAGATAAGAAAATCCATTTGGCATCACGACAGTTTTGCGTGCAGTAGCAGCACTATACCCACCAATATTATCAGCAAGGGCATGTAATCCAATTTTTTTAAATAAATCCTGATAAGGAAGATATTCTCCAAAAGGCACTAGGTGCAGTTTGTCAGAAGTGTTTAGAATATGACCTTTGGCGTTAATGACTGCAATTGTATTAAAATATTTTGTTTGTAGGTCAGAGGCATCTTTGCTAGCTCGCATAGCACCAATAATAGCCCATTGATTGGGTTTTAATAGAGAAGCAATGCGCATTGTGATGTTAGAGTTATCAAAAAGGAGGTAGGGAATGGATGCTTCGGGCCATATGATAAAGTCAGGTTCTGGAATAGTTTCTGCTTTTGGTATTAGACTGAGATTCATGTGCATCGTAAAGAGAGCTTCTCGTGTTGTATTGTCTAATTTTACGTTTTGCTGAATAGAAGGTTGTACAATGCGTACCCAATGACTGTTTTTTTGATAATCAGCTATATTGGGTGCAGTATTGAGGCGATAAAATCCAAAACCGCTGTGGACCAATATAAGGGATGCGCAAAGAAAAAGTGCAGGTTTCTTTTTTTCTTTTGTTAATAAAACGGTAGGCAAACTGTAGGCTAAAACAACTAGAATATTCATTCCGTAAAGTCCTACAATTACATCTGATTGCATGAATATTGGAGTTGGCATAGCTGTATAACCAAGAGCATTCCAAGGAAAACCTGTGAATAAAAGTGCCCGCAACCATTCTGCTAATCCTAGCCCAAAAGCTAGTACAAAGAAGCGTGCTATTCCTTGTGTCCATAACAAACCAATAATAAAACCAGCAAAAAACCAATAAAGGGAGAGATAGATAGGAGGACACAAAATAGCAAATGGTACCGCCCAACCAAAAGTAGCAGGGTCTGTTAATAAGGCATTGCTTAACCACCAAAGGCTGCAAATAAAATAACTAAAACCGAAGGTTCCACAGCTTAGAGCATAAGTGAGAAGACGTTTTTTCTTGTTTTCTATGGTTTTTATTGCATCAAGTAAAACAGTGAAGACAGGGAAAGTAAAAAAGCAGAGAGGAGTCAAATAAAACGGTGGAAGTGCAAACGATGTTAATGCTCCACATAGAAATACCCACGCTTGCCGTTTCCAACCGGTAACAGAAAATAAAAAAAGTATGAAGTTATTTAAAAACGCTCGATTATTCTTTAGGGATGGCATTTTTCTCAAAATTCTCATTTTCTGGGATACGAAAAATGCGCAATCGCTTAATTCGACGTTTATCAGCTTCTAAAATACGGAATCGATAGCCAGGTATGGCCTCAACGATTTCACCTTTTGCAGGAATACGATCAAGAATGGAAACAATTAAACCACCAATAGTATCAACTTCATCACCATATTCTCCTACGACAAAATGAGGACCAAGAGCTTTTTCCACATCTTCTAGTTCGGTTCGTGCATCAACGAGCCATCTATTATTAGGCTCACGCACGATAGCATTGTCAACATTATCATGTTCATCTTCGATGTCACCAACAACTAATTCAACAATATCTTCCATAGAAACTAAACCGTCTGTGCCACCATGTTCATCAATTACCAAAGCCATTTGTGTTCGTGTCGTTTGCATTCGTGTTAGCAATTTACTTGCCAGCATGGAACTAGGAACAAAGAGGACTGACCGAACCAAGTCTAAGTTACCGATTGGGGTATGTAAATCTGTATGACTTAACTGCAGCAAATCGGATGTTTGCACGTTTTGCACTGACTGTGTAATAAAGCGTGTTATATAATTAAGGATATCACGGATATGAACCATTCCTCTTGGATCATCTAAGGTTTCAACATAAACAGGTATACGCGAATGACCAATTTTCGCAAAATATTTAAGAGCCTCCCCTAGAGGAGTGTTTATTTCCAACGCTGCTATCTCAGAACGTGGAATCATGACATCATCAACACGCGCTTCGCGCAAGCGTAAGATATTGTGCAGCATAGTACGTTCTTCAGGTGAAAAAAGAGCAGTATCTTTTTCATTATCAGCGATGAGTGCAACAGTAAGGTCGTCGCGCAGTGACGTAGAATTGCGTCCCCGTAAAAATGAAAACAGATGATTTATCAGGGAGTATTTTTCTGGATGATTTGTTCGCTGTGGGGGATGTTCTTCAATATCAGAAGATGCTTGATTGTTATTTTGTGCATTCGCTTTGTTTGCCATGATTCTAAAATCTTTTAAACCTTCTTTTTATAACGGAGACATAAAACGCTTTAAATTGGATATTTGTGATAGTGATTTTTAAAAATTATTTTATCATTTTAAGATAATTCAGTATAGGGATCTTTTATGGAAAGCTTTTGAAGGATTTCTCTTTCAAGCTCTTCCATTTGGTATGCTTCATCATCTGTTTCATGGTTATAACCAAGAAGGTGGAGAGCGCCATGGACAATCATATGCGTCAAATGATCTTGAAATAATTTTCCCTCTTGCTTTGCTTCAAGTGCAACAGTTTCTCGTGCAATGATGATATCACCAAGCATAGGTCCAGGAGGATCCCCAGCTTTAATAGGAAAAGCAGGAAAAGATAATACATTGGTGGGTTTATTTTTATTACGCCATTGCGCATTGATCTGTGCCATATGTTGATCATCTGTAAAAAGCAAGCTGACTTCACTTACAACATTTCCCAATGAAACATGATGCATTGTAGTTGTTAATGCTTTTTCGGTGAGAGTATAGAGCATTTTTTCATCATTCCACCCAGTGCTTTCCAGAGTTATATCAATAGTAATCATGACAAATAGAATTCATTCTTTTATGCGTCGCGAGAGGGAGGTATTTTTTTATTTTGTACACTAGAATCATAATCATAAGCACGAACAATCTCGGCAACAAGAGGATGGCGTATAACATCTTTTTCATCAAAATGAATAATTGCAATATTTTCTATGTTTGAAAGAATACGGATTGCTTCGATTAAACCCGATTTTTGTCCGGCAGGCAAATCAATTTGGCTTACATCACCAGTGACGATCATACGTGCTCCTTCTCCAAGACGTGTGAGGAACATTTTCATTTGCATAGGTGTGGTGTTTTGCGCTTCATCAAGAATGATAGCAGCATGGGGAAGTGTTCTCCCACGCATGAAAGCAAGAGGAGCAATTTCAATGACGCCAGAAGCTAAAATGCGCTCTACTTTTTCGACAGGCATCATATCATAGAGAGCGTCATAAAGTGGACGTAAATAGGGATCGACCTTTTCTTTAAGATCACCAGGAAGAAAGCCAAGATGTTCCCCAGCTTCAACGGCAGGACGTGAGAGGATAATTCGTTCAATGATACCACGCTCTAAGAGCATTGCAGCATGAGCAACAGCGAGATATGTTTTTCCTGTTCCTGCTGGCCCTATAGCAAAAACAAGTTCTGTAGATTCCATTGCACGTATGTAGACATTTTGTGTTGGAGTTCTGGCATGGATTGTTTTTTTATGAGTCTTCAATCGCGCTGGTATGTGTTTTGTTGTTAGGGTTTCTTGCTGTTCTTGTGGAAAAGTTGCCATGGCAATTGCGTCTTCTGTATCTGATAATGTTAGCTCTTGATGTGTTTTGGCTTGTTCATAAAGTTGTTGCAATACATATTGCGTGCGTTTTGTAGCAGCAGCGTTTCCATGAATAGAAACTTCATTCCCAAGTGGATGAATGTTAATGCCAAGTTTTTGTTCAATATAAGCAAGATTTTCATTAAATTTACCAAAAACTGTTTGTGCATATCGATTGTTTTCAAAAATTAAAACAACATGGTGAACATCTGCTACACTTGCTTTTCCTGAGACATCTGTGTATTCAGGGCAAGAACTTATTTTTTCTTTAATACGTTTTAATTTTGCGGTTGAAGCTTTCAACCTATTCTCCTCTATCCACTAAATGCTGAATATTTTTTCGAATAAACTTCATAAAAACAATCTATTTTTTATAAAAGCATGAACCTTAAATGTAATGACTTTCTTCAAAAATAAAAGAGTTCTATAAATTTTGTATTTTGAATAAGCGATGAGGGCGGTTATATATTTGCTGTTTCGCCAACAAAACTATTTGAGCTTACATTTTTAATGTGAATTGTCATCACGGTGCCTGTAGAGGCTTTTGTATCCACAACAACGGGTAAAAGCCAAGGCGAGCGCCCTATCATTTGCCCCGCGTAACGTCCAGCTTTTTCAATCAGAATATCGGTTGTTTCACCAACTTTAGAGCGTAAAAACGCTTGTTGCTGTTCAAGGAGAAGAATTTGTAAATGTTGAAGACGGGCATCTTTTACCGCTTCGTCAACATGATTTTTCATTGTTGCCCCAACAGTTCCTGGTCGAGGTGAATATTTGAAGGAATAGGCTGAACTGTACTTTACCTGTTGAATAAGTTTGATAGTGTCTTTAAAATCTTCGTCTGTTTCTCCTGGAAAACCTACAATAAAATCGCCTGAAAAAGCAATATCAGGCCGTGCGGTACGAATTTTTTCAATGAGATGAAGATAATGAATACTTTTGTGTTGACGGTTCATTGCTTTTAAGATTCTGTCCGAACCCGACTGGACAGGAAGATGTAAGTAAGGCATCAATATATCGAGATCTCGATGTGCAGCAATAAGACTATCATCCATATCACGTGGATGGCTAGTTGTGTAACGCAAGCGCTTTAAACCATCCAGTTTGGCAAGATGATGGAGAAGATCACCAAGACGCCAAGTTTTACCATGAGCATTTTGCCCGTGCCAAGCATTTACATTTTGTCCAAGGAGCGTAATTTCTTTGACTCCAGCTTCTATAAGTTGGCGCGCTTCTTCGGTGATTTGCTCGACAGAACGCGATATTTCGGCACCCCGTGTGTATGGAACAACACAAAAAGTGCAAAACTTATCGCAGCCTTCTTGTACTGTTAAAAATGCGCTAACACCCCTATTTCTTACGGCACGTTTATTGAGAGCCGGCAAATGAGCAAATTTATCTTCAACAGCATAGTCTGTTTCGACGATTTTTTTCCCCTGCTTGGCTTGTTCTAACAAGTCCGGCAAACGATGATACATTTGTGGACCAATGACGAGATCCACTGTTGGAGCACGGCGTAAGATTTCATTTCCCTCGGCCTGTGCAACACAACCGGTTACACCAATCATCAGGGGCTTGTCAGGTGCTCGTTCTTGACGCATCACGCGCAAACGACCAAGATCAGAATAGAGTTTTTCTGCTGCTTTTTCACGAATATGGCAGGTATTAACAAGAATAAGGTCAGCATCATTTGGTGTTTGTGTTGTAACATAACCTTGTGAATTTAGACTGTCAGTCATGCGTTGGCTGTCATAAACATTCATTTGACAGCCGTAGGTTTTGATAAAAACCTTTTTAGGTACAACAGGAGAGGTGTTTTTAGGGTTTGCTTTATTCATCATAGCGCATGTCTAAATGTTTTTTGCGTAAATCTCAATCTATTTGCTTAAAAGTTTTTTGCATAACGATTGCATCTGTGCGGCTGTTTTTCGATGGATAGTAGGCTAAGCGTTTAGCAATTTTTTGAAATTCAAAACGTTGATAAAGGCTTAAGGCAGAAAGATTTGTTTCTTCTACTTCTAGGAATAATTTTATAGCGCGTTGATGCTGAAGATGGAGAAGTATATTATCGATAAGCAAGGTACCAACTCCTTGTCGATGGTAATGAGGGTGGACAGCAATTGTAATAATTTCTGCTTCATCAAGAATGAGACGGCATAGACAAAAGCCTAGAATTTTATCAGGTTGAACAATGGGAGAGGCTTTATATCCGAAAATAGAGTGATCTGTTAAAAAATTATCAAAAACTTGTTTTTTCCAAGCATGAACAAAACAAAGTTTATGAATTTTATGAAGTAGAATACTATCATCAGCTTGTAGCGGAGCAATCCGAAAGTTTTCTTTTGTCAAGGAAAGTTTGGCCATTATTTTTTTCGTGGTAAGGCAAAACCGGTTTGTTGTTTTGCGTCAGCATTACGTAAATAGAGTGGACTAGGGTGGTCGTGTGTTTGTTTGCTGGCAGAAAGGTAAGCATAGCTTACAATATCAGCAGCTTCGCATAAGATTGGATCTAGGATGATTTTTTTGTTTATCTTATTATTATTTTCAATATGCAGAGCAATGATATTAGCTGCTGGACCGGTTAGTTTCGTTTGTTGCGGTAAATCTTCAATAATATTTTCAATTGTCTTTAAGCGAGGTGCACTTAAAGGTGAAAGATCTTTGTTGAAGTTTTGATGGTAGAACATACCTTTACCGGCTTCAATGACAACAGTGATTGCTGATGCTGTATTTTCATCAGTTGCTTGCGCTGCTAATGCTTCAAGCGCGCTTATACCAACAGCTGGTATTTCTAGCGCGAGTGCTAAAGCTCTTGCTGTTGAAACACCAACACGTACACCAGTAAATGATCCAGGCCCAATGTTGACAGCAATACGATGTACTTGATTAAGAGTAATGTTGGCTTGATCAGTGACTTGTGCAATGTATCCGATGAGTTTTTCAGCGTGTCCTTTGTTCATGCGTTCGCTAACGCGTGCAAGAACAGATCGATTATGAACGAGTGCAACAGCACAATAGATTGAAGCAGTGTCTATAGCAAGTATAAGCATAGGAATATTCTAGTTAAATAATGTAACAAACAAAAGTCTTAATGGATTTTGTATTTTATTGGTTCATTGATATTTTTAGAGTACATTTTTTAAAATGTTATATGATTTAAATCATTTAATTGTATCATGATAAGACTGCAAGCTCCCAGGATAAGTATGGAGCAGGTTGAAGCTGAAATAACGCGCCATCCTGCTTTTTTTAGTGAACGGATATCAACGCCTAATCCTAATGCTGCCATTGAAATAATAGTTAATACCTGGGCAATCAGCTTGATTGGGTATATAGCTGTTTCAGGAATAAGCTCGCTTGAACGGACAAGCATCATTATAATAAAACCTATGATAAACCATGGTACAAGAGTATGCCAACGCAAGCGTGTTTGGGCTGAACGATGATAGATAATGGACAGAGCAAATATAAGGGGACCTAACATTAAAACCCGAACCAATTTGACAACTGTTGCAATTTGGACACTCATAAAAGATACGGATGCAGTTGCCGCCAAAACTTGAGGAACAGCATAGACAACCATGCCAGCGAGTACTCCATATTGACTAAATGACAAGCTTAGAATCGGATGTAAAAAAGGTAGGAATAAAATAATAAGAATCCCCAAAAGAGCAGTAAAAGCGATTGATGCGGCTACCTCTTCATGTTTTGCTTTGATAGCAGGTGCGACGGCGACAATAGCTGAATTGCCACAAATAGCATTTCCACAGGCAACTAGCATTGCTAAATGCGAAGTAAGTCCGAAAAGTCGGCCAATAATAAAACTAAGGATAATAGTTATAAATATAACGAATATGATGCTAAAAAGTAAACTCCAGCCGGTTGAAAGAACTGCGTGAATGCTAATACTTGCTCCTAGAAGAACAATAGCAACTTCAAGAAGTGTTTTTGCACAAAAGGTTATGCCTTTTTGAAAATATGTTGGCAAAGCAAAACAACTACGGGTAATAGACCCTAAGAGAATTGCCAAAACAAGACTTTCAAGCCATGCTTCTACAAAAAGCTGTCTTTCTACGACTTCTAAGCCATAGGCTAAGGCTGATATAAGCAAACATACTAGGATACCAGGAAGAAAATCATTTAGAAGCGAAAGACTTTTTTTGATCATTTTAAATTTCCCCTGCATAAAAGATATTATAAGCAAAAAAAGAAAGCTTTAAAGGTTTGTTCTTGCTTGTAAGGCCGCTGCTAAAGTTCCATCATCAAGATAATCAAGTTCGCCTCCTATAGGAACTCCGTGGGCAAGTCGAGTAATTTTAACGGAAAAATTAGAAAGCTGATCAGTGATATAGTGAGCTGTTGTTTGCCCTTCCACGGTGGCATTAACAGCGAGAATAATTTCTGTAATTGGATTTTGTACAACGCGCTGTATTAAAGAGGCAATGTTAAGTTCATCAGGTCCCATCCCATCTAATGGTGAAAGCCGTCCACCTAAAACATGATAACGTGCTGCTAAAGTTCTTGCCCGTTCAAGAGCCCAGAGATCAGCAATATCTTCAACAACAATTATTGTTGTATCATCGCGGCGAGGATCTGTACAAATTGAACAAGGATCAGTTGTATCGACATTTCCACAGGTAGAACAAATGCAGACTTTGTCTACGGCTGTTTGTATTGCTGCTCCTAAGGGTTCCAGTAATGCTTCTTTTTTTTTAATAAGGTGTAGAGCTGCACGGCGAGCCGAACGTGGGCCGAGACCTGGGATTCGTGCTAAAAGCTGAATGAGACGTTCGATCTCAGGTCCTGAAACATGTTTAGACATACTCTTATTCCGAGGGATTAAGTAAAATTTGGTTCATTAAAACGGGAGTTTAAAACCCGGAGGGAGCGGTAATCCTGCTGTCATGTTTTGGGTTTTTGCTGTCATAGCCATTTCAATTTTTGTTTTGGCTTCATTGTAGGCTGCCATAATAAGATCTTCAAGGATTTCAGCTTCTTCAGGTTTAAGAAGTGAAGGATCAATTTTAATTGCCGTTATGATATTTTGGCCGTTTAATGTAATGCTAACGAGCCCACCACCAGCAATACCAATCTCTTGCAAATTAGCCATTTCTTCTTGAATTTTCTGCATTTTTGCTTGCATTTCTTTGGCTTTTTTCATCATATTCATCATATCGCGCATAGGAAAGGGGATCCTCATTCATCATTGATACTACCCTCATCTTTAATGGTATTGGGGAGTAAATCAAGATCATTTTCTTGTTTATTTAAACGAATATCGACAATTTTTGCTTCTGGAAAATGATTGAGAATTTTTACAATATCGGGATCTTCTTGTGCATGAGAAAAAAGGGTCTTTTGGACAGTGACACTTTCTTCTTGCAGAGTTGGTCCTCCTCCTTCTTTGACAAAGTTGATAGTCCAACGTTTCCCGGTCCATTGAGAGAGCGTTTTTTCTATAGTCCGAGCAAGTGAACGCGGAGCATTTTCAGCAAGTCTCAGAGTAATATGTCCTGGTTCAAAGGCAACAGGATGAACAAATTCCTTCACAAGCAGTTTAAAAGAGATTTCATTATGCTGTTCAGCGAGTTTAATAATATCGTGCAAAGAATTAATAACGATGTTTTTTTGCTCGGTGATTTCTTTTGCTGTTTGCATAGGAGAGTGTGATAAATTTGTATTTTTTTCGGAAAGAGTAGAAGAGTAAGGGGCTTCAAGAACTTCTGTTGTGCTAGAGGCGCTAATACTTTCAGGAGTTTGAGCTTTAAGTAAGCCTTCTGATTGTAAGGAGTGATCTAATTGATTTTCAAAGGATGTTTTGATGTCAGATTGGTTTGGTGACCTGTTTGAAACGTGTGAGGAAGAATGAGCATATGTCTCAGCTTCTTCTACTGTATTATTTTCGTGCTTGGATTCTTGATGAGAAGAATTTTGAACAATTGTGAGAGGTGCTTTTTCTTGCGTAAGCTTTTTTAAAGCCTCATCAAGAGTTGGTAGATCAGAAGCGTGTGTAAGGCGAATGAGCAACATTTCGGCCGCTTGAAGTGGACGTGTGGTTTGATTCACCTCCTGTAGACCTTTGAGTAACATTTGCCAATTTCGCGATAAGACGGGGATGGAGAGTTTTTGTGAAAAATCTAAACTTCTTAATCGTTCATCTTCGGTAAGTGAGAGATCTTCCGCTATCTTTGGTGTAAAACGTAAACGTGTGACCAGATGATTGAAATCAGCTAATTCTGTCAATATAGTAAGAGGATCAGCTCCAGCCTCATATTGACTTCGAAATTCATCCAATGCATCTATAATATTTCCTTTCATGATAAATTCAAAAAGATCAATAATACGTGCTTGATCTGCTAATCCTAGCATTGCGCGTACTGTAACGGCACTGACATTGCCATTACTATGGGCAATTGCTTGATCAAAAATAGAGAGTGCATCACGTACAGAACCTTCTGCGGCGCGGGCGATCATAGAAAGTGCTTGATCTTCTACTTCTACCTTTTCATGTTGTGCGATTTTTCGTAAATGCGTGCTCAAAGTCGTTGATTCGATACGCCGTAAGTCAAAACGCTGGCAACGTGATAGGATTGTAATAGGAACTTTGCGAATTTCTGTTGTAGCAAAGATGAATTTTACGTGTGGTGGTGGCTCCTCTAGTGTTTTTAATAAGCCATTAAATGCTTGTGTTGAGAGCATATGCACTTCATCAATAATGTATATTTTATAGCGTGCAGAAACGGGGCGGTAACGTATTTGCTCAATAATTTCACGGATATCATCAATCCCTGTGTGCGAAGCAGCATCCATTTCTATAACATCGATATGACGTCCTTCAATGATTTCCGTGCAATGTTCACCAATTGTATCCAATACAGTTGTTGGCTTATCAATATCTTTTGTTTTATAGTTGAGGGCGCGTGCAAGAATACGTGCTGTTGTTGTCTTTCCTACTCCCCGAATTCCCGTGAGCATCCATGCTTGTGCAATACGTCCTGTTTCAAAGGCATTCGTGAGAGTGCGCACCATAGCTTCTTGACCAATGAGGTCAGAAAAATTTTGAGGCCGATATTTACGAGCAAGAACACGATAGGCCGTTTCTCTCGGCATACTTTTCATTAATAATTCCAACTTTGAAACTCTTTTGCGTCGATCTTAGTAATACAGAAGTACAGACCAACATCATACTCTAATATAAAAGGATTTTTTCTCAATCAATTTATTTCTTTAAGAAATAAAATCATTTTCTTAAAAACAATAACAATCCCTTTACTTAATAATATGCAAAATCTTACTAAAAAACTGAAAGTGTGATGCTAAAAAACGACAAAAATATGTTTTATACAGCAAAATAGGAGGCTGGTACAATGACCCGTACCAGAACTCGTTAGGGCTGCTTCTTTCCAGACCTGACCCAGTTGGCAAGCAGTTCGTCCATCACCAACCTCCCAGGGTCATATTGTCTATTTAGAATGAAAAATCAAGCCAAGAAACGAGAAATATGAAAAGAATGATCGAAATTTTCCTTTTGAACTTAATTTTATGCTTCTTTTCATGAATACAATAGGGATGCAACAGTTTCATTGAAATAATATTTCTTTCATATTAATTTTCTAGATACAAAGTGTTTGCTTTGTTTAATGTAATAATTGGATTTAAAAAATGTTGATTAGAAAAGAATTATTGAAAGACGTAATTTTTCCTGATTATACGTCTTAGGTGATTTGATAGGACAAGCGATCAGCAATTTAAAATTAGGAAATTGTAGAAAATAGAGAAATTCTGAAAACCACTAGGTATTTCATACTCTCCTATTTTAAATGAGTGATAAATTTTTAACAGTTAGAGATAAAATGCAATTAGTCTCTTTTTGAGCGCTAGAAGGAAAGAGATTTGAAATTTAGTTAAGAGATAAGTATCAATATAACTAGAATAAAATTAGGAAGAAAAATGCTGATAGTTGTTGCAGCATTTCTAGAATATATTTGTTATTTGTGTAATTTTGTTCTCTTTGCGTGAGAGATGGAGTATTTGGCAAGAAAAATATTGTTTTATTGTGAAAATACTTTTGTTTATTAATATAAAATGCAAAACTGTTTAATGATAGGATTTCATAAAGCATCAGCGTATGTATGGAAAATCAGCTTTGGAAAAGATGAACACATTATGAATGCGGTAAATGCAAAAGCATATACAATATTGGGGATGGAGCAATAAAGGTTGTAGGTGAGTTTATTACTTTATAAGTGTGAAGAATTATTTTTGGGAATCTTACATGATAGATGTATAGGTCTTTTCAAGAAATGGTATTGGGAGTGAGTCAAGATATTCTTTTGAGGAAAAATTGTAAATAAGCAGCACAATGATACGATGAGACCATTAAAATGGGCGTATAGTGGTGTGAGTATAGTATTCACAGATCTAAGTTGCGGTTTTTAGAGCCAAGGTGCATTATAATCTTTATCTATTTGGTTATAAAAAGTAATAACTCTTATTGGAGGAATTACAATACGCTAAAAGGGCAGAATAAGCTTCATGAGATGAGCATGTATTAGTATTGAAATTATTATGAAACATAAAAAATCATAGAGTTTTACAGCTTGTTTTAAACAGTTAGAGGAAAAGCTGTGCGTTTTTGATAGAAGGTATTAGTAAAATGCAACAGTAATTTGCATTTTACTATTTGATGTGATTAGTCGTTTTGGAAAATAGCATGTTTTACACCAGATAAAAATTATCACATGTTACGCGCAAAGAACAAAAGAACAATTGCATTGAGAAACAATAGCAAAATATCTTATGCTTAACGTTCATCATTGCAACGCATGCTTTTAAGAGGGTAATAACTAATTCATTATTTTTGCAGCTTTGTACTAAGAGCACAATAAAATTATCTCTTCTTATCAGGAAAGGGCACATTCCCACGCCAATACAAGAAATACGATAAACAATCAACATGAAGAAAAAGCATAACGTACAAGATTACACAAAAACAAGAATACATATACTCCCGCTATTAGAGGTATTCTGTCTGCTAAATTGCCGACAAGATCTTATAACATACCAATGGAAGCACGCTTTTTTAGTAAGATCGAACTACTTTACAACACTAGTTCGACTGTTACTAATAAGACCTTCTCTTTGCGCGCGCTTACGAGCAAGTTTACGTGTACGACGGACAGCTTCAGCTTTCTCGCGCGCACGTTTCTCCGATGGCTTTTCATAATAGCCACGCATTTTCATTTCACGGAAGATGCCTTCACGCTGCATCTTTTTCTTCAGCGCGCGCAGCGCTTGATCAACATTATTATCACGAACGAGTACTTGCACTATTTATCCTGCTTTTTTTCAGTGTCATAAATGATAGGAAAAAACAAAATCCCATTTAGACGTATAGCCTAAAAGAGACATATACTAGAGAATCCATATCATATAAATAACATGTTTGTCTATATTGCTTTTTAAAAATTCTATTCTTTTTGTTATAAATAACCTTCTATTATTATGACGCGTTGATAGGTATAAGTTTATGAAAGACCTTGAATATCATTATTCTTATCAAGATGAATTTTCTCGGCAATAGGATGGTGCGGTAGGCCGGGCATAGTCATGACGTCTCCGCAAATGGCGACAATAAATCTTGCTCCTGTTAAGAGGCGAACTTCTCGTACAGGAATTTCAAAATCAACAGGAGCTCCATATTGAGTAGGATCAGAAGAAAAAGAGTAGGGTGTTTTTGCCATACAAATAGGGTATGCACCATAACCCTCCTTTTCCCAGCGTTCAAGCTGTTTGAGAATATGATCTGCAATGATAGCACCGCGTCCACCATAAATGTTTGTTATAATACAATTAATTTTTTGAATGAGTGAAAGATTGTCTTGGTACAAAAATTGAAAATGCGTACCTTTTTTTTCAGTCAAAGTAACAAGTTCTTGTGCAAGTTCTATGGCACCTTTTCCGCCTTGTTTCCAATGTTTACAGAGAATAGCTTTGTGCCCAGTTGTTCCAACTATTTTTTGTAATGTACTTATTTCAGCTTCACTATCGCTATCAAAATGATTGATAGCAACAACACAAGGAATACCGTAGAGTTCCATATTTTTAATGTGTCGTAAAAGATTTTCTGCACCCTTTTGTAAAGCGGCGACATTTTCAATTGTCAGATTATTTTTGTCTATGCCACCATTCATTTTTAATGCGCGAATTGTTGCGACAATTACTGTAGCATCTGGTACAATACCTGCTTGTCGACATTTAATATCGAAGAATTTTTCTGCTCCAAGATCGGCTCCAAATCCTGCTTCTGTAACAACATAATTGGCAAGCTTTAAAGCAGTTTTTGTTGCTATAACTGAATTACAGCCATGAGCAATGTTGGCAAAAGGTCCTCCATGAACAAGAACAGGGTTATTTTCGATTGTTTGTACAAGATTAGGTTGCATAGCGTCTTTGAGAAGAACAGCCATAGCACCTTCTGCATTAAGATCAGCAACTGTAACAGGTGTTTTATCATAACGATAGGCAACAATAATTTTTTTGAGTCTTTGAGTAAGGTTTTCTAGGTTTTCAGCGAGACAAAAAATAGCCATGATTTCCGATGCAACAGTAATATCAAAGCCTGTTTGACGTGGAAAACCATTGGTTACTCCACCTAATGAAATAACGATATCACGCAATGCACGGTCATTCATATCAAGGACTCGTTTCCAAATAATGCGGCGTGGATCAATATTCAGAGTGTTTCCCCAGTAGATATGGTTATCTATCATGGCAGCAAGAAGATTATGAGCAGCCGTAATGGCGTGAAAATCGCCTGTAAAATGTAAATTAAGGTCATCCATTGGTACAACTTGAGAATAACCGCCTCCAGCAGCACCACCTTTTATGCCAAAACAGGGGCCTAAGGATGGTTCCCTCAAGGCGGCTATAGTCTTTTTTCCAATAAAATTAAGTGCATCATTTAGCCCGATGGTTGTTGTTGTTTTTCCTTCTCCAGCAGGAGTGGGATTGATAGCAGTGACAAGAATAAGTTTCCCATCTGGGTTTTTGTTGAGCGATTTTATATATGCAGAGGAAATTTTTGCTTTATCATGCCCATAAGGAATGAGGTTTTCATGTGCAATACCAATTTTTTGCGCAATTTCTGTAATGTGTTGCTTTTGAGCAGAACGAGCAATTTCAATATCTGTTTTAGGCATAGGAAAAATTCTTTAAATTTAGCTTTTGTAAATATATTCTGTAATAAGGCAAAAGAATCTATAGTATGTAAAAATATGTTAAGATAGCATAAAGACCGATCACTTCCTGTGCAAGAGGAGATACTAAAAAGTGGGATAAGAATATTGCATTTTTTATTCTTCCCAACGGTTTATTGATGAGGTTTTTACATAGCGACTAAGAAAAGTGTTATGGACTCTGAGGGAAGGGGTTAATGGTGAAGATTTGCAGCATACTTTGTTTTGCATTTTAATGCTTGTGATGAGGAAAAAGAGATATTCAAAAATGCTTCTTTAGTGTTATGAAAACGCGTTAACTACCTTGTATTGCTAAAAGATTTCAAAAGAAGTCCCGATTCGCAATAAGAAGAAAAAAATATACTATCTGATAGCATGAAAAATCCACTACAGAATATAGCACAAGAAAAACCTTACCCTTTTAAAACTCCTTGAAAAAACGGAATTTTTATGATGGCGCACCCGAAGAGATTCGAACTCCTGACCCCCAGATTCGTAGTCTGGTGCTCTATCCAGCTGAGCTACGGGTGCGCATCTTTTAATTTTTATGTCATACGACAAGGGGTTCCTAATCGTTTCATCAAGGAATTGCAAGTGAAACTTAGTGGAAATACAAAATTTATCTCTTTATGTGTGGTACATTTTAAAAAAGGTTACAGTATATTTCCAGTTTCAGTTGGATTTTTGCATATTTCTTTTTTGTTTTAATGGTCTAAACCAAGATGGATGATAGTTAACTTGACGTTTTAATCCACGAAAGATAGTCAGAAAACAGTGAGATATGTTTTTGCGGTGGGGGTAAGTGCGCTACCAGAATATTACTGTTAAAGCTGTTTCAGATAAATTAATAGTAAGGGTAGATGTATGGGGTTTTCAAAAAAGATCTTTCGGCAGGTGTTTTTCATTGTCGTTGTCATAATTGCTTATTGGGCCGGAAAACAGAGTTCAAAACAATTAATTCCTATAGTAAATAGGACAGCATCGCATCATATTTCAAAGGCGCCAATAGAACATCCACCAACGAATGTTGTTGTTGATTTTGTAAAAGTACAAGATTTTTATGATAAGTTGAATGCTCTTGGGAGTGGGCGGGCATTCGCTGCGGTGGAGTTAACTCCTTTATCTTCAGGTATTGTTGACAAGATTTTTGTATCAGCGGGTGCCAAAGTGCAAGCGGGAGATGTAATTGCAACGCTTGATTCTAAAAAGGAAGAAATAGCGGTTGCAAAAGCAAAAATACAACGTGATAACAGTGCATTAACACTTTCACGTGTTCTTAAATTGCGCGCCAGCAATACAGCAACAGAAGTTCAAGAAATTACTGCACGCTTAGAATTGGATAATGCAAATTTAGTTTTGCGTAGTGCAGATTTAGATCTTGATCGGCGAACAATTCGTGCACAGATTAGTGGGATTGTGGGAATTTTACCGATTAATGAGGGTAATGCTGTAACCCCTAATACTATAATTGGTCGTATTGAGAATAGAGAACATATTTTGGTTGATACATGGGTTCCTGAACGATATGCGTTGCGAATTCATAAAGGGGATGAAGTAACAGTAACATTAACGGCACAGTCAGATAAAGTTTTTGTTGGTCGTATTTATGCGGTTGATAATGTTATAAATTCGGAAAGCCGGACACTTCATGTTCAAGTTGAAATCGAAAATGAAAAAGATACGCTTTTGTCTGGTATGTCTTTTTCTGTCGTATTTCAATTCTATGGTAACTCTTTCCCTGCTGTTAATCCTCTAGCCATTCAATGGAATAATAGAGAATCCTTTGTTTGGCGTGTAAGAAAGGGTAAAGCAGAATATATTCCAGTATCAATTATTAAGCATAAAGAAAATCAGGTGTTTGTGAAAGCATCTCTGGAAGATGGTGATCAAGTCGTTATCCAGGGAGTACAGATGTTGTATCCAGGAAGTAGGGTTATTTTTCATGGCTCAAATACCCAACTACAGCAATTACCAGGGGAAAATGGACGGGATATATAATGAGTCAAGAATTTAAGATGGAACAGCTTACGGTACAGCCGGAGCAAGGTGGTATAATTGCATTATTTATTAGGAGGCCAGTTTTCACCTTTGTTTTGAACGCTCTTATTGTGATTGCAGGTTTTGCAGCATGGATGAATGTTGATGTACGTGAATTGCCAAATGTAGATATTCCAGTAACGACAGTTACGACGATTTTTTCTGGCGCATCGGCAGAAACCATTGATCGTGAAGTTACAAAAATTATAGAAGATGCGGTATCACGCATTGCAGGAGTCAAAACGATATCATCAACGTCTTCTTTTGGGCGTTCTCGTGTACAGATTAAGTTCAATGTTGGTGTTGATTTGAATGTTGCTGCATCTGATATTCGTGAAGTTCTTTCTCGTATTGCGCGTTCTCTACCTAAAGATGCTGATCCTCCTCTCATAATTAAAGCGGATGCAGATGCATCTGCGATGATGTATATTGTTGTAACTTCGTCAACGATGAATATCGATGATTTAACAACGATTGTAGATGATCAAATTATTGATGCGCTTTCTTCTGTTGATGGTATTGGTGATGTGCAAGTTGATAGTGCGCGTACGAAGATTTTTCAAATTGATATTGATCAAGCAAAACTCGCTAGTTATGGATTAACAGTAGCAGATATTTCTCGTGTTCTTTCTGATATGACTACCGATGCACCTGTGGGATCATTACGCAATTCCAAACAGGCTTTAGTTGTACGTGCAACTGCACGTTTGACAACACCAGAAGCTTTTGAACAAGTGAGGATAAAGCCTCATGTACGCGTTGGTGATGTGGCAAATGTTTCCTTTTCGCCTGATATAGAAAAGGTTATTCTTCGCATCAATGGAGAGACAGGGATCGGGTTAGGAATTGTACGCAAAGCACAATCTAACAGTCTTAATATTTCTACAGGTGTTAGAGAGGTTCTGAATCATCTTAAAACCGTTCTTCCTTCTTCTGTAAATGTGCAGATTATTAATGATGATGCGATCTTTATTAAAAGTGCTCTTCATGAAGTTGAGGTTGCACTATTTATTGCTATACTAAGTGTTATTCTTGTTATTTTTCTTTTTTTGAAAGATATTCGTGTAACGTTTGTTCCTATTTTGTCTATTCCAATCGCTTTGATCGGAACAATTGCGGCGATTTATCTTATAGGATTTTCATTGAATATTTTCACGTTTTTAGGGCTTGTTTTAGCAACGGGACTTGTCGTGGATGATGCAATTGTCGTACTTGAAAATATTGTTCGTTGGCGAAATATGGGATTAGGTATACGGTCTGCGGCGGTTTTAGGAACGCGAGAAGTGTTTTTTGCTGTTGTAGCAACGACATTGACATTGGTAGCTGTTTTTGTGCCAATTTCTTTTCTTCCTGGACAAGTTGGTGGGCTTTTTAGAGAATTTGGGTTTGTTTTAGCAATTTCTGTCCTACTTTCTGCCATTGTTGCTTTAACGCTTTGTCCTATGCTTGCTTCTCGTTTTTTAAAAGAACGGATTGAAAGGAATAGAGAAGAGAGACATCGTTTTGTTGTTTTGTATAAATTAGGAGCATTCTTCAGTGAAAATTATGCTTATTATTTACATAAATGTTTAGAACGTCCTTGGACTGTTGTTTTTGCTTCGCTTGTTTTTTTTGCGTTCTGTACTGGGGGCTTTATGAAATTGCAACAAGAACTAACACCAGAAGAAGATAGAGGGGTTGTTCTTTTGGTGATTAATGGGCCACAGGGAATTTCAACACAATATCTAAATGAACAAGTTGAGCAAATTACAGCAAGCTTAAAACCGTTTTATGATTCTGGTGAAGTTGCTAACAGTTATTCTATTGCAGGAATTGGTGGTTCACCTAATACAGCTTTTTTGGTTTTATTATTTTCTCCTTGGAATAAGCGCGCGCGTAGCCAACAAGAAATTGCAAAAGATATTAATGCAAAGCTTAAATCATTTCCGGCAGTGTTTGTATTTCTTGCACAAGGTAATTCTTTAGGAACTTCAGGAACTGGACAAGGATTACAATTTGCAATTCTTGGAAACAATTATACAAAGTTACAGTCAATTGCAGATAAGATTGTTAATGTTTTGCAAACGGATTCACGGTTTATTCGTCCACGACTTTCTGTTGATGCTACACAACCGCAATTTTTTATTAAAATTAATAGAGAAAAAGCCTCTGATTTAGGGATTAGTATCACGAACGTCAGTGATGTATTACAAACAGTATTGGATGGAAAAAAAATAGGTTTCATTCATGTCGATGATCATTCTTATGAAGTGAAGCTTACATCGCGTAAGGATGCTATCAACAATCCCACTGATTTGGAAAATATTTTTTTAAGAACAAAAGAAAATAAATATGTTCCTTTATCTGTTATTGCAGATTTGCATGAAAAAGCGATTGCACCTCAATTAAAAAGGGAAGAACGCATGAATGCTGCTGTTTTAAGCACAAATTTTTCTCCAGATCTTACTTTAGGAAAAGCTTATAAGATTGTGCAAGAAGTTGCGTCTCCTCTCCTGTCGGAAGGAAATTATATTGTTCCTTTGGGAGAAGCTGCGACGCTCAATGAAACAAATTCCAATTTTATAGTTGTTTTTGGAATTGCCCTTATTGTTATTCTGTTAGTTCTGGCAGCGCAATTTGAAAGTTTTATTTCAGGTTTTATTATCATGGCAACTGTCCCTTTAGGGCTTGGTTGCGCGGTAATTGCAATGCTTTTAAGTGGTGTTAGCCTTAATATTTATAGTCAAATTGGTTTAATTCTATTAATTGGCATTATGGCTAAAAATGGTATTCTTATTGTTGAATTTGCTGATCAGTTGCGTGATCAAGGGAAAGGCATACGTGAAGCTATAGAAGAAGCGGCTAATATTCGTCTTCGTCCGGTTTGTATGACGATGATTTGTGCTATTTTAGGAGGACTTCCTTTGGTTTTAGCAAAAGGTGCTGGTGCAGAAGCCCGTATAGCCTTAGGTTGGGTTATTGTCGGCGGTTTAGGGTTGGCAACACTCGTTACTCTCTATGTAACACCTGTTGTTTATCTTTTACTTGGACGTTTTATAACATCAAAAGCAGAAGAAAATTTACGTTTAGCAAAAGAATTAAGCCAAGTCAGATGATCTATCTGGTAGCGGAGTTTTACAGTTTTTTGACCTTTGTTTTAAAAATGTCGTTTTCAAATTTTACCTTTTAACTTTTGCAGTGTTTCATTTTGTATGTGCTCGGTAAAAATTGATTGGAATAAAGAAGTAACTCACTGTTTTTTTATTTTTTGCATAGATTTTATTGTCAATAACCGTGTGAGATAAAGATCATGGTAGATAGTTTGTCCATTCGAAACGAAAAAGCCTTTGAGGGAGCTTTGAAAGCTTTAAGGAGACATGCCACAAAGGATAGAGTCTATGATATTCGTCGGCATTTTGCAGAAGATAAGCAGCGTTTTTCCCATTTTTCTTTAAGGCTTGATGATCTCCTTTTTGATTTTTCGAAATGTGGCGTAACATTTAAAACGTTGCAACTCCTAGATGACTTAGCTGTTGCAGCAGATGTGTTAGGCAGACGTGAGGCAATGTTTTCGGGTAAGGCCATTAATATAACAGAAAAGCGTTCAGTTCTTCATATTGCATTACGTTTAGCTGCTGACGAAGTTTTCATGTTGGGTGATCATGATCTTGTTAGGGATATTCAAGATGTTCTTAACGATATGGAAAGATTTTCTGAAATGGTCCGCAATGGTAGCTATAAGGGCAGCAGTGGTAAGAGAATTATCGATATTGTGAATATTGGCATTGGTGGTTCTGATCTTGGACCAGCAATGGTTACAAGTGCTTTAAAGCCTTATCATGATGGTCCACAATGTCATTTTGTTTCTAATGCTGATAGTGCAGATATTTCTGATACTCTGTCTGTTTTGAGTCCGGCAACAACACTTTTTGTCATTGCTTCTAAAACTTTTACAACGGCTGAAACAATGGCCAATGCGCACATTGCACGCCAATGGATTCTTGCGCATTTAGGGGAAAAGGCTGTTTGTAGGCATTTTGTTGCTGTTTCGAGTGCGCTTGATAAAGTAGCAGAATTTGGCATAGATTCTTCAAGAATTTTTCGCTTTTGGGATTGGGTTGGAGGACGCTATTCGATTTGGTCAGCTATTGGTCTTGTTGTTATGTTGGCGATAGGGGGACGAAATTTTCGCCAATTTCTTGATGGTGCTCGGCAGATGGACCAACATTTTAAAACTGCGCCTTTGTATGAAAATATTCCTATTCGATTTGCCCTTTTAGGATTTTGGCATCGTGTTATTTGTGGTTATGCATCGCGCGCTATCATTCCTTATGCACAACGTTTAGCGCGCTTTCCGGCTTATTTACAACAGCTTGATATGGAATCCAATGGTAAGCAAGTTTCTTTGAATGGAAAACCATTAACTTTTTCAAGTGGTCCGATTGTTTGGGGTGATTCAGGAACAAATAGTCAACATGCTTTTTTTCAACTTCTGCATCAAGGAACAGACGTTATTCCAGTAGAGTTTATTTTATTTATAAAAGGGCATGAACAAAATTTACGTTCTATGTATGATATGTTGGTAGCAAATTGTTTGGCACAGTCAAAAGCTCTTATGAAGGGACGTAGTATTGAAGATGCTCGACATATTCTTGTGAAGAGTGGTATTGATGAGCGTGAAGTAGATCATTTAGCGCTTCATAAAAGTTTTGGGGGAAATCGTCCTAGTATTACACTCGTTCAGGATTTATTAACTCCTTTTACTCTCGGTCGTCTTATTGCACTTTATGAGCATCGTATTTTTGTTGAAGGTACTTTGATGAATATTAATTCATTTGATCAATGGGGCGTTGAACTTGGTAAAGAATTAGCAGATGAATTACTATGTATTATTCGTGGAGACAACGAAACGGGTAATCGTGATAGTTCTACCTTAGGGCTTTTAGCACATATTGATGCACGGCGCATGGAGTAGAGATATTATGAAGTATCCACTTTAGTTGATACTTTGGCGGAGAGAGAGGGATTTGAACCCCCGATAGAGTTACCCCTATGCCGCATTTCGAGTGCGGTGCTTTCAACCACTCAGCCATCTCTCCATATGAAAGTACCATAAAATTTTTGCATGACTTGAGCATATAGCGGGTAGATAATCTTCAATTACTTTTAGTACAACCCTTTTTTGCTTTTTTTTGAGATTTTATTGACAGAGGACGGAAATTCCGTCATATAAGCTAAGAATAGAAGCGTGGAGCAATCTGCGCATATTTTTGTTTGAGAAGGTGTTTTCTATCCTTCTTTTAATTTGTGACGACTGATAAAAAGCAGCCTATTTTCTCTTATTGGTAAGATGGAGATTAAATAAGAGCTGGATTGAACGAAAGGGTAAAGAATGTTCGCAGTCATTAAAACTGGTGGTAAGCAGTACCGCGTTGTTGCTAACCAAGTTGTGAAAATTGAAAAAATTATTGGAAATGCTGGTGATATTGTTGAATTCAATGACGTATTGATGGTTGGGCAAGAAGAAAATGCAATTGTTGGTACGCCTGTCGTTGCTGGTGCTTTGGTTACTGCTGAGATTGTGGAGCAGGCACGTGCGCGTAAGGTTATCGCATTTAAGAAGCGCCGTCGTCAAAATTCAAAACGCACACGTGGTCATCGTCAAGAAGTGACAGTACTTCGCATTTTAGAAGTTTTAACGGGTGGTTTAAAACCTAAAAAAGCAGCTACAAAGTCGAATGAAAAGGATGTGGCTGTATTAAAAGAAACAAAAGCTGCTGTTTCTGTTCAGAAAACGGCCAAAAAAACTGCTGAAAAAAAGGCTACATCACAGAAGAAAGCGGCTGAAGCGTCAAATAGTAAAGAAGATTAAAGGAGAGAACGTCCATGGCACATAAAAAAGCTGGTGGTTCCTCGCGTAATGGTCGCGATTCAGAATCAAAACGTCTTGGCGTTAAGAAATTTGGTGGTGAAGCTGTTATTGCTGGAAATATTATTGTTCGCCAGCGTGGTACGCGTTGGCACCCGGGCGACAATGTCGGTATCGGGAAAGATCATACTCTTTTTGCGTTATCAGATGGGAAGGTTTCTTTTTGTAAGAAAGCAAGTAACCGTTCATATGTCTCAGTTATTTCTATGGTAGAGGCAGTGAAGTAATTTTTAATATTCTTATGCCAAGATATCTGAGTTCATAGAGCTTTGATCATAAAATTCTTAGTATTAAAAGGGAAAGATGGAATGCCATCTTTCCCTTTTTTCATAAGTGGTATTATACATTGTGGATTAAGTGTAAGGGGATTATGCGGAAAAGGAAAAAGGCTAGTTGGTGGATTGTTATTCCTCAAATAACTAAGAAATTGATGTAATGTTTTATGTATGCTGAAGAGAGTAATGTAATGATGGAATGTGCCGATAATTTAATGTATAATAACAAGGGTAGGTTGTTCTCTTCTAATACGCGAGAAGGAACCAGCAAATTTGTTTTCGGCAGATTATAAGAAAATTTAATAAGGGTTTTTGCGGTTGTTTTAGTGGGGATATCTAGGCATATTTGGTATTCATAGCAGTCGTATATGCTTTTATTGCTAATGTGTATTAATTGAGATAACTTTTGAAAAGAGAAGCGATGTGTAAATGGGGATGCAAAAGTATTGATAAGATGCGCTTTAAGAGTGCTATGCATTGAAGGGCTATTCAGTAAACCTAGAGTGAAGTTATGCTATGAAGGGGACTTAGTTTGAAGATATTGATTTTAAGATATTGAAATAACCGGTGTGCAATCAGCTTCTTTAGAAGTATTTTTCTAAATTAGTTATTTTGAGTGTTAAAATTTACCGACGTGTGAGCAAAAGTTGATTTAAAGCAAGGTCTTTACATTCTGTAACTTTAGTTGTCTTGCTCGTAGAAACACCTGGAAATTAAGATCATTTATGGAGCTTTTTTAGCTATTTGAAGAATTGTTTTTTCTATACATATTTTAGAGCGTGTGGACATAGAGCTTAAAGAGCATTGTGTGATTGCAATATTTATTTAGGAGAAGAAATTCTTCAAGTGTGATTAAGGATTGTCTTTAAGATTTTGTGTTGTACCTCCTTTAGCTGTATAGAATTTTAAGGAAGGAAGAAGCATGTAACGTCTGTAGTCATTTAATGAATCAGAGACGGATAAAAGCGAGTTGTTGCTTGGGAGCTCTAGGTTTCAAAATATCCATCTTAAGTTACAGAGTATTTGAATATTTTACTTTCTATCTGAGGAATAATGACGAGTGAATATTTTGAGATAATGAAAGCGTTTTTTAAAGAATTTTTAAATTGGTTTGGCGAAAAAAACTAGGCATTTTTCTATTGAGAAGATGGTAGAGAGTCAGATTTACCTTGATGATTTGAGTAACTCTGTGGGCAAGATATCCAATCGTTTTATGGATCACATTGTGAAGTTGTTTATTTTTGTATTCTAGGAAATGCGGCTTTGAAACGAAATTTATCAGAGATATTTATGTACAAATGCGAGGCAGTTTAAATTTATGATGAAAGGTAAGGAGGCAGAAGCAATGAATGCAGATTCTAATGACATAGAAATCTTGTCTATAAGATCTGTACAACTTGCAGCCGCTTTTGATCATAAGAATGATGCAATTCATGCTGCTGCTGAATTGCTTGTACAGGTCGGTGCTGTTGAGAAATGTTATCTAACAAGCATGCTCAAACGTGAGGCGATAACGAATACTTGGTTTGGGAATGGTATAGCAATTCCTCATGGAATGGTTGAAAATCGTGATTTAATTATCAGAGATGCTGTTGCTGTAGTACAGATTCCTGCGGGTGTTGAGTGGCGTGATGGAAATAAAGCACGTTTGGTTATAGCTATTGCAGCTCGTCCAGATCGCTACATAGAGATTTGTAAAAAACTGACGTGTCTTTTATTTGATAAGGAACGGCTTGAGGCACTTTCTACGACTGCGGATAAACAACAAATTGTTACAACTTTGTTTGGTCAGAATGTGAAGACAGAGAGAAGTTTTAAAGGTGATCTTTCAGTACGTCAGGAATGGACTTTAGATTATCCAAGTGGTCTTCATGCGCGGCCAGCTTCTCTTTGGGTTGACTTTGCAAAAAAAGCACAAAATTCTATTAGAGTTCGCCATGGTCAGTATACCGTTGAAATGAAAAATTTAGTTGGTTTATTGCAACTAGGAGCCAAAAATGGGGATGTTCTCATTTTTTCGACAGATGCTGTAGGAGGTGTGCAACTGCTTAAGGATGCAATTTCTGTAGCAAAGGAAGTGAGTATAAGTGAAAAATTTGTGATGAAAGAAATGGAAGCACAAACGAAGATTTTTCATAGTTGGCATCCGCGTTTAGGGCAAAAAAGTATTTCTGGTATTGGAGCAAGTCCAGGGTTAGGGCTTGGTAGGGTTTTTGTTTTAAGGCAGAATGCTATTTCCATAATAGATCAGCCAATTGATTTTGCAGTTGGTGTGGCATGTCTTGAAAATGCTCTTACAAAAACAAAACATAAAATGGCATTAGTTATTGATGATATCACAGAGCGTATGGGGGCAGATGCTGCTGCAATTTTTTCTGCACAAATGGTTTTGCTTGAAGATGAAAATCTGATAGCTCAAGCCTGTCGTTTTATAGCAGAAGGTCATGGTGTTGCATGGTCTTGGGACAGTGCCGTTCGACAATTTACTAATATGTTGTCTAAGATAGATAATCCTTTGTTAGCTGCGCGTGCTGTGAACTTGGTTGATGTTGGCCGCCGTGTTCTAAGTGAAATCAATCCATCGTATAGTTCATTCTTTTTAGATGATATTCCACGTGGTGTTATTCTTGTTACAGATGATTTATCTCCTTCTGATGCAGCTCAGCTTGATTGTACAAAAGTGCAAGGATTGGTAACAGCATGGGGTGGACCACTGTCTCATACAGCTATTCTAGCGCGCACTCTTGGTATTCCAATGGTTGTTGCTGCGGGTACTGATATTTTAGCAGTTGATGGTAATATTCAGGCTATTATTGATGGCGATAACGGGTTCATTTATTTTGATCCTAGTTCTGAAGATATTGAAGATGCTCAAAGACAGATAAGTATTGTCGCGCAAAAGCGTAGCAATGAGATATATGTGAGTAGATTACCAGTGCAAACGACAGATGGCCAAAAAATTCGCATTATGGCTAATGTTAATTACGCAAGCCAGATACCCATTGCGCTTGATTTGGGAGCTGAAGGTGTTGGGCTTATGCGTACAGAATTTTTGTTTTTAGATAGTCCGCGTGTTCCAGATGAAAATGCGCAATTTGATATATATCGCGCTATGATTGCAGACGTGGGGGATAAGCCACTAATTATTCGTGCACTTGATATCGGTGGTGATAAACAGGTTACACACTTACATTTGTCTAAAGAGAATAATCCTTTTTTAGGTGTTAGGGGAACGCGGCTTCTGTTACGTCGTCGTGATCTTTTGGTTCCTCAGTTACGTGCTTTATATCGAGCTGCAAAAGAGGGTGGAGATTTATGGCTATTGTTTCCAATGATCATGTCTGTTTCAGAAATTTTTTCTATGAAGAAAATTGCAGAAGAAATTCGTAACGATATTGGTGCACCAAAATTAAAATTTGGTATTATGATTGAAGTTCCAGCGGCTGCGATTATGGCAGATGTTTTGAGCGCGTATGTTGATTTCTTTTCCATTGGAACCAATGATTTAACGCAATATACAATGGCGGTTGATCGGAAAAATCCTTATCTTGTGTCTGAAGCAGATAACCTTGATCCGGCTGTATTACGTATGATTTCCCAAACGATTAAGGGAGCAGCAAAACATGAGTGTTGGGTGAGTGTTTGTGGTGGTATGGCTGGAGATCCTTTTGCGGCGATGATTTTGACTGGACTAGGGATTAATGAACTTTCTGTGATACCTTGTGATATTTCTTCAGTAAAAGCTTGTTTGCAATCCCATAGTTTTGAAGATATGAAAATTTTGGCAGAAAAAGCATTACAGTGTGAAACAGCGCGAGCCGTACGGGCTTTGAGCGGTGATATAAAATGACGAGTAATTTTAAGCAAGGAGGGCGTGTGTTAATTCTGCAATTTGGTTAGAGCAATTACATTGAAATCATTTTTATTGGAATGAAATTTATCATTCTCGTAAAACACGTTTTATGGAGGAGCGAGATTAATGTTATCTTGTGGTTTGCTCATTATAGAATGCAATTATTGAGAATACATTGACGGTGGCATTAATCATTTTATTTTTGAAGCTGCATGGTGTGCAGATTAATTTGGAAATTATTGTGTTTGCATACAAAGAGCAGTGTCAATAAATATTAAAATTTCTAATTTATAATAAACCTGTTATCTCATTTTGTATCTATCCACGGAAAAAATTACTTCTTAAAGGAAGAGGATGTGCTTGTTATTCAAGAGATATCTTATCTTATTTTGGTAAATGAAGTTGTTTTTTGTATTTTGAATATAGAGTTTAAGCTTGCACGTTATTTCTTTCTGGGTATAGTGCGAACCACTGGAGAGGTGGCCGAGTGGTTGAAGGCGCACGCCTGGAACGCGTGTATATGGGAAACCATATCGAGGGTTCGAATCCCTCTCTCTCCGCCACATTTTTTAAGGATAATTTTTTCAATGTCACCAGAAGCCGTTATTGCGGGGAATCCCAGGTGACGGAGCAATTCAGTAAATACTTGATTTGCCATATTCTTTCAGAGGTCGTGGTGACGATCGAGACTCGTACTTCACTTTCTCCAATTGCACCATTTTACCTCTAAAATCTCCATTTTTACCCTCTCCTTCTTCGATATATGCGAGTACTGTGGTTGAAGAAGGTATGCATGTCCTAAAACTCTTAATTGACCTGGGTTTTGAGCGACGAGGCTTTTTTGACTCCTCATTTTTTAGAGAACAAAAACCGGAATAGCAATAGGGATTCGAAATTAGGTAACTATTTAACTTTATGATAATAGCAGGACAATATTAGTATAAATAAGTCTGGATATTCTTATTTTATGATTATAGTTATACCTGTCCTTTGTTTTGCAATGATAATACTGATATGTAACAACAAATTAATGGTAAATATATGACTACTAAAACATTATACCTATAAGATACATACCAGTTTCATTTTGAAGGTTTGATTCAATAAGCAGGAAAAGATGATAAAGGCATCTTTATTATCCTTGATAAAACAGTCTTTTATTCGCAAGGTGGTGGTTAGTCTTCAGATTATGGTGTTATAAAAACGACCATTTTGAGGTTAATGTCATCTACGTTGCAGAGCATAGCGATGAAATCAAGCATTAAGAATCCATAACAACTAAAACACTAGCAGCTCAAAAAGTGTACGGCATTCTTGACAAAGAGAGGAGGTTAATAAATGCTCTTTACCATATTGCAGGTCATTTGCTTAGTAATATCGTAGCAATACTGAATTCAAAACTAAAAGCAATTAAAGGTCATTCCTTTTTTGGTGAAGCTTATGTTAAATTTTAAGAAGACGAAGCAATAGATATTGAGGCTCTACAGCATACAATAAATGAAGAAGTTGCAAAAAATGATAAAACAACAATTTTCGAGATCGACGCGTTAGGTTTTGAAGAGCAATTTTTGAGCTACCCTAGTATCCTTGATAATAAGAAACTTCGTGGTATGCAAATAAGTGATATGTTGTCAGTACCTTGTGGTGGTACATACCTATCTTCTATAGGTGAGATAGGGCTTATGAGGATTAATAAGATCAATTAGAAATGATGAGCAATTACAAAGAGAACAAATGTTAAACAAATCAAAAATTGACTTATCGTTAGAGAATAACTTTTTTTCAAAGGTACGTTTTTTACCGAAATTATGCCCTAAAATGAAGGTTGTTGATTTTCCAAATGGAGCTTCTGTTAATTCAACATTTGCTTCAGATACATTCAATATTGTCTCTGCTAAAAATTTACAAGAAACTATACCTGTAGACCAAGCAAAATCTATAATCGATTCCTTTAATGCACAAAAATTGCCTTTAGCTTGGTGGGTTGGACCGCATTCGTCTCATTATAAAGTTGATGAAGTTCTCTTATCTATGGGTTTAGAGCATGTTGAAACAGAGGTAGGAATGGCAGCTTTAGCACAAAATATAGACTCACATGTTACTTCTGTGCCGGATAACTTCAAAATCAAGGAAGTTGAATCTCTTCAAGATTTTAGAGATTACGGAAATGTTATGGCATCAGTATTCGAGCCTTTTGATGAAGAAGCGGTTATATTTTATGAAACAATAGGCCGTTGTTATAAAAAAGACTCTGATGTAGAGATGCTTGTTGGTTATATGAATAATAATCCTGTAGCAATATGTTTTTGTATTAAAGCAGATGGAGTTGGTGGAGTGTATGATATTGTCACCAATCCAGATTTTCAGAAAAGAGGTGTTGGGACATTAATGACAAAAATTGCTATTGAGCATTTAAAAAGAAAGAAATGTCATGTTATTGGTATGCAAGCATCTAACGAGGGAATTGGTATTTATAAAGAATTGGGTTTTATAAACTTTGGTGAATTCAAAGTTTATTCCAATAAACACATGATAATTTAGCTATCAATTCTTTTTTCTAATCGTTTTCTATCGATTGTTATTTCATAAAATAATGCTACTTTATCTTCTATTCATTCCAAAAGTACGTTCATTTGTAAAATCGTAGTCCCGTATTAGCAGCACGTGTTGCTCTTAATTTTCTTAAGTTGTGTGTCCATTTTTTAATATCCTCTGCATTACATGCTTCATGAAACAGATTGCCAAAACTTTCTTTGATGAGCTGATTGCTACTTTTTCCGCAAATGAATGTTTCATCTTCAATAGGAGTAGTTTTAAGAATTTCTGCTAATTTAGGAAAAATGGAAAGAAAAACATCTATTTTGATATGGATAATATTATCTTTAATGTTTTTCAGTAAATCCGAACTACCTCACTACATTTCGTAAGTTAGTGTAAAAAAGAACATAAATTTATTATTTTAATAATGCCGTGCATTTTCCGCACATTTCCTGCTCTGGTGCTTCGAAAAGTGGTGAAGCAATAGATATAAGATTATTTTGCATGCATGTAGAGTTCACTTTGATATAAAAGCTCCAAACTTCCCTGCACTTCATATTGCCTTATCAATGCAATCAATTGTTGAAAATATTCTTCTTGGTGAATAGCAATGGCGCGTTGGGCTTGAGTTGAGGAGCGGCTCATTCCAATAAAGGCTTCGGATGGGATTGTCATCGTCCAATTGCGCGTATGTAAAGCAACCTTTTCTGGATTTACCCCCAAGCCATCACTCATTTCCTGTAAAAAATCGAAATTACGGTAATAACGTGAATAATTAGGGCTCATTTCCTCTAACAATGTTTCATAAGCGGCTAGAAATTTGTTATGATTAAAATCGCGATTGTTTTGAATGACTGCCATTACACCATTGGTTCGGAGTTGGGATGAGACAGCGCAAAGCAACTTAGGGCGATCCATCCACTGAAACGCTTGCGCCGCAATGACAAGATCAACCTCGCCGATTTGGGGCAATACGCTTTCGGCTTGGCCTTGATACCAATGCACAGTAGGAAACTTTCTTTGCCCCTGCTTAATCATGTCTGTTGATATATCGATAGCATGATATTGGTGTTCGTTTCCAAGAAGTTTGACAATCCCTTCTAATGCAATGCCTGTCCCAGCCCCCACATCCACGATGGACAAATGCTTTTTGTCCTTTAAAGGAAGCAGCATGGTTTTAAATAAGGTGAGGGGATAACGCGGACGATAGCAATCATAATCATCAGCCAATCCATCAAATTTTTCAATTTGTTTTTGAACGCTTTGTATAATAGGGTATTATCCTTTTAAAATTGCTAACATCATATTAAAATAAATCCTTTAATATAAAGTTATTACGGCATTCTCACAGTAATTATAGAAGATATGCCAAGAACACAAATCAAATAAGCACAAGCTTTTGCAGAAAAATTCTTATGTTTACTGATATTTATGGCAGTGATTTATAGCAACAATTTTTAGGGGTAAAAAATTTGCACGACAGATATATGTAATTTATAGAGTATAGCGTATTAGTGATCAGATGGAATCCAGCTATAAATATTTTGGTCGTGAAAAGCTCCATTTAAATATTCAGCTTGTCTAAGAGTTCCTTCAAGTACAAAACTACAACGTTTTGCAACAGCATTACTTTTCTGGTTAGCAGTGGAGCATTTGATGACAAAACGATTAATGATAGAATGCGAAGAATAATACACAACAAGTGCTTTTATTGCGCGTGTAATAATACCATTTCCTTGTACTCTCTTATCAAGCCAGTATCCAATATATCCTATTTTATTTACACTGTCGATACTGTTGAAAGAAAGTAAACCAACGGGATTTTCATTGAACAAAATGACATAGGTTTTTTCTTCGTCTTTTTGATGTGCGATAAAACAAGAATCCAGAAAGTTGACAGTATCATTTTCATGCTTCACAAAGCGCGGCCATGCCATAAATGCACTGAAATATTCTTTATTGAAGTCAATAATTTCATAAAGTGCAGGGGCAAATTTTCTTGATGGTGCTTCTAATCGGATATTATCGTCTACGTAGAGGCTTTCTTCTTGGAGTAATAAGTCTTTGGAGATATTGGATAGAACGAAGGAGGGCATTCGTGCGGTGTGCAGACTTCCTTTTAGCCAGATGTACACAGGTGGTTTTCTATGTGTCCATGCATGGAGAGCTTGTATTTGTGAGGGATGACAGTCTTTTATAAAAAAACTTTTCTCTTCTTTTAAATCATGGTTTTCTTGTAGATGTGTGGATTTATTTTCAAAACAGTTCAAATCAGCAGGAAGCTGTACATTATTATTTGGATGTGTATCATGGTTACCTAACCATAATAGGGAATGCTCTTTGTTATGTATGAAAGGAACTCCAGTGTTTTTAAGATTAGTCTGTATACTTTGCGCATCATTGCAACAAGTTCTTTCTACGACATAGCTATTTTCTGTGTTGAAGCAGATATCCATTTCGAAAGTAAGCTTCCATTTTTCAGATATCTCTGGAGCATAGGTATTCAAAACATCACGAATGGTACGAAAGAAGATTTCTGGATTAGAAATTTCAAGTTTAGAATTAGACAAAAAAGAACCAATAGGAAAATTGCTATCTATATCAAGATATCCTGAAGGTGGCATATGTTCAACAAGAAAGGGAAACCAGTCATTTAGAGCATCTGTAGTTTTTGCTAAACTTTCTAAGTGAAAATCGATATAGAGACTAAAACCTTTAAGATAAAGAGTCTCAGATTTGGATAATAAAGGCAAAATATCTTTGATGTATTCCTCTTTGGTTATTCCAAAACGGGAATCTTTTTTTTCATTATAAGAAGAGAGTTTGATACTTACACCACAGGGCTTATTTTTACTTGCGGCGAGTATCTTCAGTTTATGAAATTCGTTAATGCTTCCCACATGAATAAGTGCATCTTTTTCCATTGCAAGTGATAGATCTTCAAGAGTTTTATAGCAACCGCTTAAAATGATGCGATTATTGGGGAATCCTGTAACGGAGGCGATTCGAAACTCATCAGCAGAGCGGACTTTTGCGTTTACTCCTTCTTCTGCTAAGAGCTTGCAGAAAATTGCAAGTAAGCAAGATTGAAGAGAAACAGTAAGATTGATATTGATAAAAGATTTTTTGCATGCCAGCATTAACATTTTTACTTTTTTGAGAACGTGGTCAGCATCGAAAAGAAAAAAGGGAAAATCGAGAGAACTTAGTTGATTGTTAATTTCTTTTGCAGTTTGAATAATATATTCAGGAACTTTTTTTTCATCTTTCATCATAGTTAAATATTCATTTCTGATGGTTGTGTGGTGTATTTGAATGGTTTGTAAAGTATCTGGAATTGTTCATAAAATACATATAATTGAAGATATGTATAAATGCATTGGCATTTTTTATGTGATAAAATATTCTCCGTGTGTAACACGTATAAAATCATCTGAAAATAAGTGAAATTATTTGGTGTAAATATCAATTATAGGCATTTGATACTTGCATACATCACTTGCGTGGAAAAATTTTTACCTTTCCTAAAACAAAATACGCATTACTTTGATAAGATCGATATATTTTGCATGTCTTATGAATTTATAAAATAGCATATTGAAGCAAAAGGAAGCTAACATTTAACTATTATCATTGAAAATATTCATCCTTCTATAAGCTATAATATCGGAAATATAATGCGTTTGTGTTTTTCGGAGATCTAGAAAGTAAACTCTTTAGTTTTTAATGGTAGAATACAAATAAATCTATAAATGATAACAGCGTAAAATTTGATTGCCATGGAGCAAAAAAATAGAGGAAAATATATATAAAGCAAAGATGTCTCAGAAAAGACGTATGCATATCTCTTAATATTTTATTACGAATATATAGTCGTAACTAATAGTGTTTTTTAGGAAAGTTTCTTAATTTTTCATACCTTCTTCTCTTATTTTTAATCATCATTTAAATTAAAAAAATATATAAAGACAATCACTTATTCGTAATAAAAAATATAATTTTTATGAAAAATAAGCATAAAATAAAATGATATATTAGAATGATTAATACATTTTTTGATATGTCTTTATGAAAGCTAAATTAATAAATATCATTTTCGCTATCAAGCGGTCAATGACAATCTTTTAGAAAAGTATGTTTAGGATATCTCATCATTAAGTGTGTATTTCAGTATTTATGAGAAATAATTTTTGCCGCGCAATAAAAAAATATTTCTTTGCACTATTGCCATTCTATTGATGCGCTTTATTTGAACAAGTAGAAATTACTCTTTTATTAAATATCGTTTTTATGAAAGACAGATCATATTATTTATAAGTGGGAGGATTATATAATAGTTTTTATATATTTTTATTGTCTTCGTTGAATTAACAGAACTATATCTTAGTTTGAAATCCAATATATTTTTGAAGAATTTATGGTGATGCTGCAATAGATCTCAGCATCAATGGGCGTTTTTATCTTTTTTTGAGTTTTCCGATGCGCAAAGGCGATTTTGCGAAGGGGTTTCCTATTGTCCGCTGCGATGAAGCTGGGGGCTTTATTTTTTGCATGTAAGTATTTTTTGAGGGATTGTTATGAGAAAATTATATTCAACAACAAATTTGGCTAAGGCTGTTTCTTTGGGAGCTGCAGTGGCTGCACTCTTATCGAGTGTATCTCCTGTTTATGCTTCGAATCTTTCTATAACAGGAGATCTAAATAGGAGCACGACTGGTACAAATGTAATATATCCATTTGGTAGCCATGGTAGTATTGTTTTTGCTGGTGATGATAATTACTGCGGTGTAGATAATGTGGTTGGACGTGGGGGTAAGCAACAGCAAGGAATACCAGATACCAATCGAATAACTGCGGAAGAGCAATATAATAGATTTATAGAAGATAAAAAATTTTATGGTCGCAATCCTTATGGTACTACCACTAGTCAGGTCAATTGGATTGGTGATGGAGCAACAAGCAGTGATGGCGGTTATATGGGAACTCCGACTAATGGTATCGTTGATGCTATGCCTGAGGCTTATGGTGTTTATTCTTTTGCTACCGGTTGTGGATCTGCCGCGACGGGTAATTATTCAACGGTGTTTGGTGCAGGCGCGACTGCAAAGGCTGGAGGGGCGCAAGCTTTTGGTGTTTCTGCACTTGCAAGCGGAAGAGCAAGTGTTGCTATGGGTGTTGGAACAGAGGCATCAGGTAACTCTGCAGTTGCTATCGGGGGAGTTGCAGTTGCGTCCGGTCTAAACAGTGTTGCTTTAGGGACCTTGACAAAAGCAACTATGGATTACACGGTTGCTATAGGTTCGAAGGCTGAAGCTCTAGCTCTTGGCGCTATTGCAATAGGTGGTGGGGAAGCTGCAGATAATGGACAAGAAAGAAAAGTAATAGCGAAAGGTAAAAATTCGATTGCTATAGGTTCCCATACTTATGCTGAAACAGCTCATTCAGTTGCAATTGGTATAAATGCACAGGTACGTGTTACAGATGGTGTTGCTGTGGGTGGAGGATCTGTCTCTCGTATTGATAAAGATACTTTTGGTTATGATCCTGTAACAAATGCTTTCACAAAAAAGAATGATCTTGCATGGAAAAGCACTGCAGGTGATTTTAGTGTTGGTAATACTAATCAACAATTAACACGGCAAATTACAAATGTTGCAGCGGGAAGTAAAGATACCGATGCTGTTAATGTGGCACAGCTGAAAGCTTTAAGAGATGTCGTAGCAGGAGCAGGAGGAGGCTGGAAAATTTCTGTTAATGATGGAGATTCTACAGATGTTGCTTCAGGTGATACAGTAGATTTTTCAGTGAAAAATAACAACTTAACGATTGAAAAGGCAAATGGAGATAATAAGCAAAAAGTCAAATTTGCTTTGAGTGATAATCTTAAGTTGTCTAGTGTCACTACAGGCAATGCCTCTATGAGTGATGATGGTTTTATGTTCTCTGGTGGGGCATCAATAACTGTGGATGGTATTCATGCTGGCAATAAAAAGATTGCAGGAGTGGAAGCAGGGGAAGATGATACCGATGCAGTGAATATGGCGCAGCTGAGAGCTGTACAAGAAGCAGGCAAAAAAGTTTGGCAACTTTCTGTTAATAAAGGAAATGCTACGGCTGTTAAATCAAACGATACAGTAAATTTTCAAGCAGTTGGTGATGAGGGTAAACAGAATATCAAAATCGGAAAAAATGAAGATCACGATGTAACATTTGCTTTGGCTGATAATATTACAGTAAAGAGTGTTACTGCAGGAAACGCCTCTATGAGTGATGATGGTTTTATGTTTACTGATGGAGGGCCGAGCATAACTGTTAATGGTATTGATGCTGGCAATAAAAAGATTACAGGAGTGATGGCAGGAACTGCAAACACCGATGCGGTTAATAAAGCACAACTCGATAACGCTGTAACAGATATTAATAATAATATTAATAATAGTGTTATTAATCAAATGGATAAATTTGCAGTTCTCTATGATAAAAACGGTGACGATTCTGTTAATTATAATAGTGTGACTTTGGGTGGTGGGAAAACTAACGGACAAGTCGTTCTGCGTAATGTCAAAGATGGAGATATTTCTGAAGAATCGTATGATGCCGTAAATGGTTCCCAGCTTTACGCTATGGGCAATGTGTTTGCTAGTTATTTTGGTGGTGGTGCTGGATTTAATGAGAAAGGAGAATGGAACGGTCCTACTTTCCACGTTTATAAAATCAACAATGATGGTAGTTCCACTAAGAATCCCTATGATAATGTTGCTGATGCTTTTGAAGGTGTAAACGATACTTTTGATATAATTAGCAATCAAATCATTAATATAGAAAGAAATAGTCTTGTTAAGCAGGATGGAGGAAAGAATTTTCCTATCACCGTTGGTAAGGAAACAGGTGGTACGAAAATTGATATTACAGGCAGTGATGGAGTACGCACTATTGCAGGTGTAAAAGCAGCGGTTAATGATGATGAAGCCGTTAATAAAAAACAACTCAATGACACTGTAGCAGATATTAATAATAATGTTATTAATCAAATGGATAAATTTGCAGTTCTCTATGATAAAAACAGTGACGATTCTGTTAATTATAATAGTGTGACTTTGGGTGGTGGAAAAACTGTCGGACAAGTCGCTCTGCGTAATGTCAAAGATGGAGATATTTCCGCAGAATCGCATGACGCTATCAATGGTAGCCAGCTTTTCGATTATGCTGATACTGTATCACAATATTTTGGTGGTAATACAGATGTGATTGATGGTGTCAAACCAAATTTTATTGTTCAAAATGCAACATATAATAATGTTACGGAAGCGTTTGATGGTGTCGATAGTTCTATCACAGATATTTACAATAAAATCACTAATGTTACAAAAAATAGTCTTGTCAAGCAGGATGGAGGAGAGAATTCTCCTATCACCGTTGGTAAGGAAACAGGTGGTACGAAAATTGATATTACAGGCAGTGATGGAGTACGAACTATTGCAGGTGTAAAAGCAGCGGTTAATGATGATGAAGCCGTTAATAAAAAACAACTCAATGACACTGTAGCA
>NZ_JH725094.1:189764-604883 GCF_000278155.1 Bartonella doshiae NCTC 12862 = ATCC 700133 | reverse complement strand
TATTAATCAAATGGATAAATTTGCAGTTCTCTATGATAAAAACAGTGACGATTCTGTTAATTATAATAGTGTGACTTTGGGTGGTGGAAAAACTGACGGACAAGTCGCTCTGCGTAATGTCAAAGATGGAGATATTTCTGCAGAATCGCATGACGCTATCAATGGTAGCCAGATTAATACGATATCCCAAAAGGTAGCGGAATTTTTTGGTGGTGGTACAAAATTTGAGAATGGTGTTTTTAGAAAACCGAGATATCAGATAACTACTATTGATGAAAATAGTCAGGAAATCGAACATCGGGAATATAATGATGTTGGATCAGCTTTGTCAGGGCTTGATATGAATATCAGGCATGTTAATAATCATCTCATTAATGCGATAAATGACGTTGCTAATTATTTTGGTGGTGGTGCTGGATATGATGAGGAAGGAGAATGGCATGCTCCCATCTTCAAGGTTATCCAATTTAATGCTAATGGCGCTATCAAAAAGCCTTATGATAATGTTGCTGATGCTTTTGAAGGTGTGAACGATACTTTTAGTGCAATTCACAATCAAATCACTAATATAACAGAAAATAGTCTTGTTAAGCAGGATGGAGAAGAAGGTCTTATCACTGTTGGTAAAGCAACCGGTGGTACAAAAATCAGTATTGCAAATAAGAATGGTGATGCTCGTACAATTTCCGATGTGAAAGACGGAACACTCTCTAAAGCATCAACTGAAGCAGTAAATGGTTCGCAGCTCTTTACCATTAATCAGAATATTACCAATGAGCTGACAACAATTGCTCAAAATACATCGGAATATTTTGGTGGTAGTACGGATGTACTTGAAGGTATAGCACCAACCTTTGTTATTAATAATGAGGCATATCATAATGTTACGGATGCTTTCACTGGTGTGAATATTTCTATCAAGAATATTGATGATAAGATTATTGACATGAAAGAAAATAATCTTGTGCAACAAGACAGTGTATCAAATATTATCACCATTGGTGCGAAAACAGCTGGTACTGAAATCAATATTGCAGGATATGGCAAGATAGCGCGTTCTATTTCCGGTGTAAAAGCAGCTGAGCAGGGCGATGAAGCTGTTAACAAAGACCAACTTGATAAAAGCATAGAGAAGATTTCTAAAGATATTGAGATAGCAAGTGCTGCTGCAGTTCTATACGATAAAGATGCAAATGGTGGTATCAATTATGGCAGTGTAACCTTGGGAGGTAAGGAAAATGTTGGACCAGTTGCTCTCCTGAATGTAAAAGATGGCGGAATTTCTGAAGCATCGCATGATGCAATTAATGGAAGCCAGATTAATAAAATATCTACAGATATTGCAAAGTACTTTGGTGGTGGTGCAAAATTTAATAACGGTACCTTTAGCGGGCCAAAATATAGTTTATCTGTTATTGTTGAAGATGGTAAGGTAGCACAGGCTAATTATTATGATGTTGGTTCAGCTTTGACAGGGCTTGATAATAATGTCAAAAGTGTAAATAGCCGTATCACAAATGTAGTTAATAATTTTACTGAGGAAATTCAGGGTCTCTCTAAAGATGCTTTACTTTGGAGTGAAGATGATCAGGCATTTGTTGCACTTCATCAAAAAGGTGGAGAGAAAACAAAGAGTAAACTTACGTTCCTTTTAGATGGTAAAATTGCTGCTAACTCGACCGATGCAATTACTGGTAACCAGCTTTATCTTATGAGTACTCAGCTTGCTAATTATTTTGGTGGTGGTGCTAAGTATGAGAATGGGCAATGGACAGCTCCTGATTTTAAGATTGTACAATTCAGTGCAAATGGTACTGTTGGTGAAAAGACGTATAATAATGTTGCTGATGCTTTTGATGGTGTTAATAGCGGGATGGTAAACATACATAATCGTATTAATGAGATCAAAAATAATATTGATTCAGATGTTTTACACTGGAACAAAGATAAAGAAGCCTATGATGCGAGTCATGGTGGTCGACCAAGTAAGATTATCAATGTAGCTGATGGTATAATTGCAGAAAATTCGAAAGATGCAGTTAATGGCGGTCAGCTTTGGAAAACCAATGAGCGTATTACGGATGTTGAAAATCATGTTGAGATTCTTGATAAGAGGGTTGACAATATTTCGAATACGATTGGTGATATTGGTGATACAGTTATCAATATTGAGAATAAGGTTAACGACATTGCTGAAGATGCTGTTCGTTATGACAGAGATAGAAATGGCAAAAAAACCAACAAAATCACATTAGTAGGTGGTGATGCCAGTGAACCTGTTATGATTGATAATGTCGCTGATGGTAACATTGAAACAGGTTCGAAAGAAGCGGTAAATGGTGGGCAGCTCCATGATTATACGCAAGAACAGATGAAAATCATTCTTGATGAATCGAAGCATTACACAGATCAACGGGTAAACAATATCGTTATTGATGCGATTGACGATGCCGTTGAACGCGCTAACAACTATACCGATATGAAGTTTGAAGCTTTAAGTTATGACATTAACAGTGTACGTCAAGAAGCAAGGCAAGCGGCAGCTATTGGTTTAGCAGTGTCTAACTTACGCTACAATGATACACCTGGAAAACTAAGTGTCGCATTTGGTGGTGGTTTATGGCGCAACCAATCGGCAATAGCTTTTGGTGCTGGTTATACATCAGAGAAAGGGGATATCCGTTCTAATTTATCTGTTACCAGTTCAGGAGGTCATTGGGGCATAGGAGCAGGATTAAGTTTAACACTGAACTAATCATTGAAACGAAATACCTTAACAAAACTTTTTTTCACCCTTGTCGTATTAGGCAGGGGTGAAATGCTTTTTATAGACGTAAAAGAGTGCAAATGTTTTTACAGAACACATCATTAAATACAGTTGGTAAAAGTATTACGGAGATATATCTCTCAGTAGATAATGAAAATTTTTTTGCTGTTTAATTATATCTTCTATAAATCATAAATATGGTAGATTAGTCTATTGGTAACCATACTATAGAGAAATGTACTCTAAAGTAAGAAAGGTTATAAAACAATTATGGCAAATCATTTTGACTCGAAGCGTTTACAAATATTCAAAACAATATTGATACTTCTTAAAATCAGAAATCATTTTAAAAGTAAGAAAATCCTATATTATTCCTTCAGTATAAATATGTCTTTTTGATGTTTTAATATGTTATTAGTTTTTTATTGTGGGCGTTATGAAAAACTTATATTCAATGCAAAATTTACTTAAAGTGGGGCCATAAAAATTGCAATAATTTCGCTTTTATCGAATGTTTCTTCTGCAAGCTCTAGTGTAGCAGTAAGGGAGATGGTGTTAATGGTTCTGTTTCTATGTCTGCGCAACATCAAGCATTCGATTATTATTCAACGGCATTGGTTCCTATTGTAACTGTCGGTGCTGAAGGCATGCAAGCACATAATATCGATAAGGGGGATGTTTTAGGCTCTAGATCTAAAGTTGATATCTTAAATTATGATACTAATACTGTTAGTAACAGAGAACAAGAAAGTGGTAAGGATTCTACTGCTCTTTGTCCAACATCGAAGACTACAGCTACACATCAGGATACTATTGCTATAGGAGGGATTTTTGCTAAAGCCAGTGCTACTAGCGCTTTAGCGATAGGCTTTGAAGTATCTCCTAACAAACCAGAGGAACATACTAAAACGTAGAGAGTATTTCTATGTCTATGAAACACGGTGCAAGCGCTTTTGGACATCGTGCATATGCAACAAGTCGGAAAAGTTTGTCTATAGAGTTCTATTCAAGGGCAAAGGTAGAGACAGGTGTAGCTTTAGGTGCTCACTCTATAGTTTATATTTCTAAGGGTATTGTGGGATATAGCCCTCTCTTACAGTATATTAAAGAAAGTGAAAAACCTCAATGGAAAAGTACACTTGGTACTGTTAGCATGAATGATTTTTCTGAGCAAAAAAACCGACAGATTGTAGGGGTAGCATCTGGTAGAAATTTTTCTTTTGACTGTTGACGGTAAAAATACTCAAGCTGTTCTTATAAACCAAGAAGTAGATTTTTCTTCTGGAAGTGAAAATTTCAAAATTACAAAAAAGAAGCGAATAGCTTTGCTTCCTATAATGTCAAAGATGGAGAAATTTCTGAAAATTCGCATGATGTTGTCAATGGTAGCTAGATTAATAAAATATATGGAGATATTGCCAGTTACTTTGGTGATGTACCTCATTCGAGGATGGGGCCTTTAAAGGTCAAAAATATAGTTTATCTGTTATTGTTAAAGATGTTTAGGTAGAAAAAGCGGACTATCATGATGTTGGTAATGCTTTGACAGGGCTGTCAAAAGTATGAATAATCGTCTAACAAATGTAGCCAATAACTTTAAGCAGAAAATTGAAGGTGTCTCTAAAGATGCTTTATTATGAGATGATGAAGAACAGGCATTTGTTGCACGTCATGAAAAAGATGGACAGAAGACAAACAGCAAGCTTAAGTATCTTTTAGATGGTGAGATTGCTGAAGGTTCAACGAATGCTATTAAGAGCAACCATCTTTATATCATGAGCAATAAACTTGCTGCTTATTTTGATGGTTGGCTAAATATGAAAATGGCAAAAAAGTCAACAAAGCTACTCTGAAAGGTAACAACGAAAGTGAATCTGTTATAATTGATAATGTTGCTGATGGCCGCATTGAATAAGGTTCGAAAGAAGCTGTAAATGGTGGTCAGCTCCATGATTATACTGAGCAGCAGATGAAGATCGTTCTTGATCAATCAAAGCACTACATAGATAAATGTGTAAACAATATCGTTATCGATGCTATTGATGATGCCGTTGAACGTGTTAACAACTATACCAACATGAAGTCCGAGGCTTTGAATTGTCGCATAGAATTTAAATTATAGCATAGAAAATGTACGGAAAGAAAAAAACAGGCCGCAGCTTTTAGTTTAGCAGTGTTTAATTTACGTTACAATGATACACCTGGAAAGCTAAGCCTTGCATTTGGTAGCGGCTTATAGAGCGGACAATCTGCATTTGCTTTAGGTGCTGGTTATTTCTTCTGAGGATAGAAAAAACCGCTCCAACCTCTCTGCAACGAGTTCTGGTGGTGATTGGGGTGTAGGTGTTGGCTTAATTTAACACTGAACTAGAGAAGCAAAAAACTTTTCTTAAAGATGCTCCTTGCCCCTGCTTCATCAAAACAGGGGCATTTTAGTAAAAAGCTTTCATAAATCCTCTAATCAAATAAAAAATCTTATTCACGAAAAATAAATTGATGTCTAAACGGATGATCAATAGGCACAAAAATTATATCTCTTTCAAAGAGGTCAAAACTAAAAACGACACACAACCTTTGATAGAAAAATGAAATCAATTCTAATATTAAGTGTTTTTTTTACCTTCCTTAAATTGACTTTCACGAACCTGTCCCTAATTACTCTCTAAAAGCGCTGTAGAAACAACAGCTTATGTCTTAATTTATTTATGTCCTAAAACACGCTGTAAAAGCAGGAACACGCAAGGGAAATAGGAAAACTTTAGAGTTCTAGAGCATACCTTTTTTGTGTTTTAATCTATTATTATGAGGGGGGATTATGAAAAAATTATATACTACACAAAATCTGCGTGATTTGAGTTTTTCTTGTTCACATTATCGATCATCATTGTTTAAAGCAGCTTCGTTGGGAACTGCGGTGGCATTGTTTTTATCGAATGCTTCTCCTGTTTTTTCAGCAAATCTCGATTTAACAAAAGCATCTCTTGAAAGTATGAAGAATGCCGCTGTGCTTTATCCGCAAAGCATTGTCTCTGCGTATGATTACTATGATGGTGATAAGGAAAATTATTTAACAGCATTGAATGTGGCAATAATGCCAAAAGTTGACGCTTCTGATGACAATGCAAATTTTTTAACCAAAACCCTTTCTGGTATAAGTAATGATGATCCTATTGTGAATGTTTTGAGGGCAGATGGCAAAAACTCATTGGAAAGAACATTAGATACAGGCGGGCAATATAAAAAATTGATCATCAGTTCACAGGATGGTGAGAATACAGCGATTATTGATGCATTGAATCCTTCGCGCAATGAATCTATGGCTAGAATGCAGCGCGATACAGGCATGCAACGTGACGTACAGGGTACTAATGTCATATTTGGTAATGATATAACAAAGTCCGAAAAACTCCATAATAGTAGTGATATTACTGCTCTTGGTGCCAAAATAACAGTAAACGCCGTAGATTCGGTTGCTGTTGGTTATGGTGCGCAGGTGGATAATAGCATTACTGTTGCTGTAGGTCATTTGGCGTACGCTGTAGGTAAAAAAAGTATTGCAATAGGTGGTGAAGGTAGATGGGCTGATAACCCGATCCCCCCTGAGGGACGTACAATAGCGACGGGCGAAGAATCAATTGCTGTTGGACATCGTGCTAAGGCGAACAGTGTGAAATCTGTAGCTTTTGGTGCTTATTCAAAAGTGAATGTAGATTCAGGGGTTGCGATTGGGAGCGAGTCTGTGGCTGATGTTGCTGCTGGCGCTATCGGTTATGATCCTTACATTAAAGGTCCTTCACAGTCTGACAACTTTGCATGGAAAAGTACGCTAGGTGTGGTGAGTGTTGGTGATGCTAAATCAGAGAAAACGCGCCAGATTGTAGGAGTGGCAGCTGGTACTGAATTGCATGATGCCGTTAATGTTGCACAGCTAAAAACGTTACAATCATACGTAGACCAAGGTTGGACACTATCTGTTGGGGGTGAAAATGCTAAAGCCATTGGTATAAAAGATACGGTAGATTTGTCAGCTGCAAGTGACAACCTTACGATTACAAAAGGTGCGGAAGACAATAATGTAAAATTTGATCTAGCAGATAATATTACAGTGAAGCGAGTTACCGCTGGAAGAAGCTCTATGAGTGATGATGGCATTATGTTTGCTGATGGGGCTAGAATAACTGTGGATGGTATTGATGCTGGCAATAAACAGATTACAGGAGTGGCAGCCGGGGAAGACCCTAATGATGCAGTGAATTTTGCGCAGCTACAAGAGATAAAAAATCAAATAACAGGAAATAGTCTTGTTAAGCAAAATGGTGGAGAAGAAGGGCGTATCACCATTGGTATAGCAACAGGTGGTTCTGAAATCAATGTTGCAAACAAATCGGGTGAAGATAGGATAATTTCCGGTGTGAAGGCGGCTGTAAACAATAATGACGCTGTTAATAAACAACAGCTTGATGGTCAAATTGCAGATGTTGTTGACACCATAAAAAGCAATAGCCTTGTTAAGCGAGAAAAAGAGACAAATCGTATCACCATCGGTAAGGAAATAGATGGTACAGAGATTAATATTGCAAACAAATCAGGTGGAGAGAGAACAATTTCTGGTGTGAAAGCAGCAGTTAAGGATGATGAGGCCGTTAATAAAAAACAACTTGATGGTGAAATTGCAGATATCACGGACAGTATTAAGGTCATTAAAGAAGCAAATAACTTTGCAGTTCTCTATGATAAAAATGCAGATGGCACCATTAATTATAATAGTGTGACTTTGGGTGGTGATAAGACTACGGCACCAGTTGCTCTCCATAATGTACAAGCTGGTAGAATTGCAGAAGGGTCGAATGATGCCATCAATGGTAGTCAGATTAATAAAATATCTGGAGCTATAGCAAACTACTTTGGTGGTGATGCCTCATTCGAGAATGGTGCTTTTAAAGGACCAAAATATAGTTTATCTGTTATTGTTGAAGATGGTAAGATAGCAAAAGCTAACTACTATGATGTTGGCTCAGCTTTGAGTGGGCTTGATGCAAATGTAAAGAATGTGAATGATCATTTAACAAATGTGACAAATGATTTTACACAAAAAATCAATAATATTACTCAAGAAGTCAAAGGGGATGCCTTGTTGTGGAGCAAGGAAGAAGAGGCATTTGTAGCACAACATGGAGAGGAAAAAACCAATAGCAAAATTAAGTTTCTTGCCAATGGAGATATTTCTGCTAACTCAACAGATGCTGTGAATGGTTCGCAACTTTATTTGATGAGTAATCAGCTTGCTGCGTATTTTGGTGGTGGTGCTGGATATGTGGATGGAAAATGGATTGCTCCTACCTTTAAGATAGCGCAATTCAATAATGACGGTAGCTCTGGTGGGAAGAAGAGACATAATGATGTAGAGAGTGCTTTTGACGGCGTGAATGAGAGTATGTCCAAGATAAACGACCGCATTCAAAATGTCGAAAACAATGTTTCATCTAATGGTTTAAATTGGAATGAGCAGAAAAAAGCCTATGACGCTAGCCATGATGGTCAACAAAGTAAGATTATCAATGTAGCAGATGGTAAAATTGCAGAAGGTTCAAAAGATGCAATCAATGGCGGACAGCTTTGGCAGACCAACGAACGTGTTACGGGTGTTGAAAAAGATGTTAAGCATCTTACCAACAGAGTCGACAATATTTCCACTACGGTTACGGATATTGGTGAAACGGTTTTCAATATTGAAAACAGAGTTGATAATATTGAGAACACGGTTAATAATCTTTCTGATGGTGCAGTTAACTATGATAAAGATGCTGATGGTAAAAAGACCAATAAGATCACTCTAAAAGGTGGGAATGAAAGCGAACCTGTTATGATTGATAATGTTGCTGATGGGCGCATTGAAAAAGGTTCGAAAGAAGCTGTTAATGGTGGTCAACTGCATGATTACACTGAGCAGCAGATGAAGATCGTTCTTGATGAAACAAAGCATTACACAGATCAACGGGTGAATAATATCGTTATTAATGCCATTGATGATGCTGTTGATCAGTCTCAGCAATATACAGATATGAAGTTTAATATTTTAAGTTATGACATTAATAGTGTACGCAAAGAGGCAAGGCAAGCAGCAGCCATTGGTTTAGCAGTATCCAACCTACGTTACTTCGACGACCCAGGATCTTTGAGTATCTCATTTGGTAGTGGCACATGGCGTGGACAATCCGCATTTGCTCTTGGTGCTGGTTATACATCTGAAAACGGAAAAATCCGCTCTAATCTTTCTGCAACGAGTGCTGGTGGTCATTGGGGAGTAGGAGCAGGAATTACTCTGAAGCTGAGATGATAAAGAAAAAAACTAATATTATTATAAGAAAACGAAACATCTGGATAAAAATTCTATTCACCCTTATCTTATTGGGTAAGGGCGAAGGTTTTGCAGATGAAGATAAGAGTGTTTATACAATACACCCACCTCATTTGTCTATTCCAAGTGGGGCTCCTGGTGAAACACGTCGAATTATTATGCAATTTTATCATTGGACTTTGATTTGCGATGAAAAACAAAAGTTTAAGAAAGACGTTAAGCAAAGTATTAGGCAAGGTATATGTAATGTAACGCAAACCGTCCGTGATGAAAAAGATAACACTATTTTTAGTTGGTCTCTTGCTTCTACGAAAAATGGTCAAGCAGTAATGCTTTTTCGAGCATTGCCAAATGCTGATACAAATTTTCCTATTCGCATGTTTGTAGAAGGCATTAAGAAGCCTGTCCTCATTGATTATAGGCAATGTAATCAAATGGTTTGTTTGGGACAATCTCCTGTAGGACCAATTTTAAGTAAACAGATAGAGCAGGGGAAGGAAGTACGCATTTCTTACAAGCTAAAAGAGGGAAAGACATTTTCTTTTATTGTACCATTTAAAGGACTGAGTGCCGCACTTTATTCTTTACAACGGTAGACTACTGTGTAGCTTTTAGCAAGTATTTTGTAGATACAGAGAAAATGATATTCAGAGAGTATCTTAGAATACCATCTTACTTTTATAAGACAGTTTTTTAGATATGTTTCATTCAATGTTAGTTATATAAAGAAAAGCTAGAAAGTTATAAAAATGGATATGAATGTAAACGATTAATTTATAGTTTCGAGTCCATAAAAAGAAATATGACTTTGCGGAAATACCTCAAAAATTCTGCAACCATCTAGATAATGCGGGCATAGAATATCTTTATGATAGAAAATAAAGAGTGTTTTCTTGATATTGGTGAGTTTGTGCAACATGGTTACGTTAGCTTTAGTAATAAAAAGAAGAGAAAATTTCTCGTTTTTATTTATTGAGGGGAGAATACTCAAGGGATAAGGAAAAATGACTCCAGACTGTACTTCAAAAGAGTCAAAGCGAGGAAGAGCAGAGAATGCTAGAGTAGAGAAATTGTGTGATCATCATATTGGCAATAAAAATAATCATCATGCATTATTACAAACAGGACCGTGTGCCAATTCTATTGGTATAAAGAAACAGCAGGTAAAAAGATGTTGGGAACAGAAACAGGTGCTGGTTCAATCGGAAACAGCTTGTGAATTCCACAGTCGAATAGTTGTAGGTATAAAAAAAACAAAAAGTCAAAAAACTTCTTCTTCTTCACAGTTCTCTCAGTCAAAATCTGAGCCTCTTTATGCAGCACTTGATTTAGGAACAAATAATTGTCGTCTGCTTATAGCAACACCTGGTAAACCTGGCTGTTTTCGAGTGGTTGATGCTTTTTCACGTATTGTACGATTGGGAGAAGGCTTAGTAAATAATGGCTTTCTTAATACACAAGCGATGGATCGTACAATTGAGGCATTAAAGATTTGTCATTTAAAGTTAAAACAAAGGCATATTAAGCATTATCGTTTGGTTGCGACGGAAGCTTGTCGTTTGGCAGAAAATGGTAAACATTTTATTCAACGTGTTTTGGAAGAGACGGGACTTGAATTAGAAATTGTTGATCGAGAAACAGAAGCCCGTTTTGCTGTTTCAGGATGCGGTACACTCGTTGAGCCAAATACCGATGCAGTTGTACTTTTTGATATTGGGGGAGGATCATCGGAAATTGTACTCCTTGATGTTTCTCAAAAACGTTCTTTACGTTTAGCTGAACAGATTACGGCTTGGACTTCTCTTCCTGTTGGTGTTGTTACTCTTGCTGAGCGTTTTGGGGGAGAAGAGGTGAGTTTAGACGATTTTGAAAAGATGAAAAGTTATGTACGGTTTTTTTTAAATAAGTTTTCAGATCGTCATAAATTAGGGGCTTTAGCACAGAGTTCGCGGTTTCATCTTTTGGGAACCTCTGGTACAATTACGACTTTAGCAGGAATATATCTTAATTTAGAACGTTACGATCGGCGACAAGTTGACGGTATTTGGATGAGAGATGCAGATATTACCCTTATGACAAAACGTCTATTGTCATGGGACGTAAAAAAACGCATAACAAATCCTTGTATTGGACAAGAGAGAGCTGATTTAGTTTTAGCTGGTTGTGCAATTTTAGATGTTATTCGAGAAGTTTGGCCCAGTCAGCGTTTAAGAGTTGCTGACCGTGGAGTGAGAGAAGGAATTTTGATAGAGCTAATGTTGCGCGATGGTGTATGGTGTCGTCGTATGAAAAGGAGAGGATTCAGGCGCTAGCAGTTATCAAAATATGGAGATAATGGGTAACGATGAAAAAAACGACAAAAACACCAACAGGTGGATATGGTGGTTCAGGATCACATGAATTATATCAGCGTGTAAAAAAGAAAGCAGGAACTATTAAAGCATCATCACGGCGATGGTTAGAGAGGCATCTGAATGATCCTTATGTCCATCAATCAAAAGTGGATGGTTATCGTTCACGCGCTGCTTATAAATTAATAGAAATTAATGAGCGCTATAAGTTTCTCAAAAAAGGACAAAAGATCATTGATCTGGGAGCGGCTCCAGGTGGATGGTGCCAGGTGGCTGTACGTATTGTTGGGTCAAGTAATGAACAGCCCAGTGTAGTTGGTATTGATTATTTACATGTTGATCCATTACCTGGAGTTGTTATGCTGGAAATGGATTTTCTGCATGCAAATGCTCCGCAGAAACTCATTGACGCTTTAGGGACAAAGCCTGATGTGGTTCTTTCTGATATGGCAGCCCCAACAACAGGGCATCGTCAGACGGATCATTTAAGAACAATTTATCTATGTGAAGTTGCGGCTGATTTTGCTCTTTCCGTTCTTAAGCCTGGGGGAGTTTTTTTAGCAAAGGCCTTTCAAGGGGGAGCAGAAAACAGTCTTCTTACTACATTAAAACAGAATTTTAAAACAGTTCATCATGTTAAACCGCCTGCGAGTCGAGCAGAATCTGTAGAGCTTTATCTTTTAGCGCTTGACTTTAAGGGGAAAACGGAAGGACAGCAATAGCTTTTTCTTTTATAAATAATGAAAAACTGGTAAAATAAATGCATTGCTTATAGAGGTAGAGGAATTGATTCCTCAGTGAGCGTTTCCTATGAAATTTCTTGATCAAGCTAAAGTCTATATTCGTTCTGGTAATGGAGGTGCCGGTGCGGTATCATTTCGTCGTGAAAAGTTCATAGAATTTGGGGGGCCTGATGGTGGTAATGGGGGACGCGGTGGTGACGTTTGGGCGCTCGTTGTTGATGGACTAAATACGTTGATTGATTATCGCTACCAGCAGCACTTTAGAGCAAAAACAGGAGGGCATGGCAAAGGTCGGAACATGACTGGAGAAAAGGGTGATGATATTATTCTTAAAGTACCGGTTGGAACGCAAATTTTTGAAGAAGATAATAAAACGTTAATCTGTGATTTAACGGAAGTTGGACAACGTTACCGTCTTGCAAAAGGGGGAAATGGTGGTTTTGGGAATCTTCATTTTACAACTTCTACGAATCGGGCACCTCGCTGTGCAAATCCAGGAAAAGCTGGAGAAGAGCGCACGTTATGGTTACGTTTGAAGTTAATTGCTGATGCGGGGCTTATTGGTTTGCCAAATGCTGGAAAATCAACCTTTTTATCTTCAGTAACGGCGGCAAAACCAAAAATTGCAGATTATCCTTTTACCACTTTGCATCCTAATCTTGGTGTTGCACGTATTGATACCCGTGAATTTGTTTTGGCTGATATTCCTGGTCTAATTGAAGGGGCACATGAAGGTGTAGGAATTGGAGATCGTTTTTTAGGGCATGTAGAACGTTGTCGTGTTTTATTCCATTTGGTTTCTTCTCAAGAAGAAGATGTCGTAAAAGCATATCAGACTGTTCGTTATGAGCTTGAGGCCTATGGAAATAATCTGAGTGATAAGACTGAAATTATTGCTTTAAGTCAGATAGATACAATTACGATTGAGGAGTGTAAAGCCAAACAGGAGGCTTTGCAAAGAAAAACGGGTAGATCTGTTATGATGTTTTCTGCGGTTAGTCGTGAGGGATTAGACAATGTGCTGCGGGCTGGTGCACATATTATTGAAATGGCACGTAAAGAGGATAGTGATAGGGGATAGTAGGGTTGATTAAGATGGCTGTTGGATTGCAAAAGCTTGCGCATTATAAACGCATTGTGGTCAAAATTGGATCTGCGCTTTTGGTTGATCCCCAGACAGGTTTACGCGTTGAATGGCTTAAAAGCTTGATCAATGATGTTGTTGAATTACACAAAGGAGGCGTAGAGATATTATTGGTGTCTTCGGGCGCTATTGCTTTAGGAAGGACATTGCTACAGCTTCCTAAGGGCGCTTTGAAATTGGAAGAAAGTCAGGCATGTGCTGCTTTGGGGCAAATTGAGTTAGCAAAAACCTATGGTGATGCGCTTGCTCAACATGGGCTCAAAACAGGCCAAATTTTGCTCACTTTATTTGATACGGAGGAGCGAAGGCGTTATCTCAATGCACGTGCAACGATTGAGATGCTTTTATATTTGGGAGCTGTGCCTGTTATTAATGAGAATGATACTGTTGCAACAACTGAAATTCGTTATGGTGATAATGATCGTTTAGCTGCACGTGTGGCAACAATGGTGAGGGCAGATCTTTTAATACTTTTATCCGATATTGATGGTCTTTATACAAAGTCTCCCCATAGTGATCCTACGGCTGAATTTATACCTTTTGTTGCATCCATTACGCATGATATCGAAAAAATGGCAGATGTTGCTGCTTCAGAGTTTTCACGGGGAGGAATGAAGACTAAGCTTGAGGCCGGAAAAATAGCTAATGCTGCTGGAACGGCGATGATTATCACCTCAGGCAAGCGTATGAATCCCCTTGCTGCAATTGACAAAGGTGAACGCAAGAGTTTTTTTGCGGCAAGTAAGAAATCTGTCAATGCTTGGAAAACATGGATTTCTGGTCATTTAGATCCATCTGGTGTTTTGACGATTGATCAAGGAGCCATTAGGGCTCTTGAAACAGGAAAATCGTTATTAGCAGCAGGGGTTATTGGCGTTGAGGGAAATTTCCAGCGTGGGGATACGGTTGCAATTGTTGGTACAGATGGAGTTGAGATTGCGCGTGGACTTGTAAGCTATGACAAAGATGAAGCTGTACGCATTATGGGACATAAAAGTGAAGATATTGAAGCTATTCTTGGGTATGAGGCACGCTCTGCGATGGTGCATCGTAATGATATGATTGTACGCTACTTGTTCAATACTGTTTAAAAAAGTTACTTTTGTTTTTATTGTTTTGGCAGAGTGGATGTTACGATGACTTTAGAAGAACAAATGAAAGATATGGGACAAAAAGCACGCTATGCCGCTGCAGCGTTAGCTGTTGCTTCTTCTGAGCAAAAGAACAATGCATTGAAAATGATCGCTTTAAGTCTAGAGGCTCAATCAGATGAAATTTTACAAGCGAATTGTCAAGATTTAGAAAATGCTGTTCAGAATAATTTGAAAGCAGCCATGGTTGATAGATTGAAGCTAGATGAGTCACGTTTGCATGCAATAATAGACAGTGTTTATAAAATTGCTTGTTTGCCTGATCCTATTGGACAAGTGATGAGCGAGTGGATACGTCCAAATGGACTTCATATTCGTCGTGTCCGTACACCTCTTGGTGTCATTGGTATTATTTATGAGAGTCGACCAAATGTTACCATTGATGCGAGTGCTTTGTGTTTAAAAGCTGGAAATGCTGCTATTTTGCGTGGTGGATCGGATAGCTTTCATTCTGCTCAAGCACTTCATTTAGCACTGGTAAAAGGTTTGGAGCAATCTGGTTTGTCCAAAGATGCTATTCAAATGGTTGGAACTACTGATCGCGGTGCTGTTGGAGAAATGCTCAAGGGATTGGATGGAGCAATAGATGTGATTGTGCCTCGTGGGGGCAAGAGTCTTGTTGCACGCGTTCAGTCTGATGCACGTATTCCAATTTTTGCACATTTAGAAGGGCTTTGTCATATTTATATTGATAAATCAGCAAATTTAAATATGGCACATGATATTGTTCTGAATGCGAAATTGAGGCGTACAGGGATATGTGGAGCTGTTGAGACAGTTCTTATTGACCGACAAGCATTAAAAAAGTTTCTTCCTGTCCTTGTTGCATTACAGGAGGAGGGTTGTGAAATTCGTGCAACAGAAGACATCATTCTTCATATGTCAGATGTAAAATTGGCATGTGAAGAAGACTGGTCACATGAATATCTTGATGCAATTCTTTCTGTTAAGACTGTTGAGGGTGTTGAGGGAGCCATTGCTCATATCAAGCGTTATTCATCAGGACATACTGAATCGATTATTGCTGAGGATATGAAAGTGGTAGAGAAATTTTTTAATGATTTAGATTCAGCTATTTTGCTTCATAATGCATCTACGCAGTTTGCTGATGGGGGTGAATTTGGTTTTGGAGCAGAAATTGGTATTGCAACAGGGAAAATACATGCACGTGGTCCCATAGGTGTTGAGCAACTGACTTCATTTCAGTATCATATTAAAGGAAATGGACAGATTAGACCTTGAGAAAGCTATTTTTGCCATGGAAAGATCGCATGCCGTATGTAGAAAGATCCAATGTTGTTGGTCTTTTTGGTGGCTCTTTTAATCCTCCGCATGCGGGTCATCTCCTCGTTGCTGAAACGGCAATTCGGCGTTTACGTCTTGATCAATTATGGTGGATGGTAACTCCGGGAAATCCCTTAAAAGATTGTACAGAGTTGCTATCTTTAGAAAAGAGAATGCGATTAAGTTTGGAACTTGTTGATCATCCAAAGATTCGTGTAACAGGTTTTGAGCAAGCTATAGAGAGCAAAGTTTCGCTGGATACGATTTCTTATATTCGCGCTCGTTATCGCAGAGTAAATTTTGTATGGATTATGGGTGCAGATAGTTTGGCAACGATTCATCACTGGTATCGATGGCGTGACATCATATCAATGTTTCCTATTGCAATTATTGATCGTCCTTGGGTACGTATGCCTGCACTCTCCTCTCCTATGGCACATATTTACCGTTGTTTTCGTTTGGATGAAAGAGAAAGTAGGCGATTACCTTTTATGAAATCACCGGTTTGGACGTATTTGCATGGACCTTTATCTTTTCAGTCTTCAACGAATCTTCGTTTAAAGGAGAATGATTTTTCTTGAACATTTTATAAGATTCTGCAAATCTCTTTAATAAGTATTTATTTTTTATATTTTAAATAGTAAGAAAGGATATTGGTCTGAAAAACATCTCACAAAAATGCCTTTATGATATTGTACCTTTAGTGAAAAAAAAGCTTTTTTCAGTAGCTGATGGTCTCAGAGTTATTCTCAAGAGCTTAGAAGATATAAAAGCAGAAGACATTGTTTCTATTGATATACAAGGGAAGTCATCTTTAGCAGACTACATGATTATAGCTTCGGCACATTCACAGCGGCATATATCTGCTGTTGCTGATCATCTCTTATGCATTTGGAAAGACAGTGGTTATGGTCGAGCTCGTGTAGAAGGGCTTGCGGGAGGTGATTGGATATTGATTGATACAGGTGATATTATTGTTCATCTTTTTCGTCCAGAAGTTCGTCTTTTTTATAATTTAGAAAAAATGTGGCTGGCTCCAGATTTAAACAATACAAAATCAGTCTTCTTCGGGGAGCATTAGCATGCAAATTTCTATTTTTGCTATTGGTCGTATGAAGAAGGGGGCTGAACAAGAATTGGTTCGCCATTATTTAAATCGTTTTGCAAAAAGTTCTGAGGCTGTAGGGTTTCATCTTAAAACATTACAGGAAGTACCAGAAAGCCGTGCACAAACAGCATGTCAGCGCATGGAAGAAGAAGGAAGAAGACTTATTGAGTTTTTACCTAACAAATGTCGATTAATCGTATTAGATGAACGTGGAAAGTCAGTTTCATCATCTGCTTTTGCTGAAAAATTGTGGTCTTATCGTGACGAAGGGGTTCGTGATCTCATCATTGCTTTGGGGGGGCCTGATGGGCATAATGAACAAATAAGAAGGCGGGCTGATTTTCTTTTATCTTTTGGTTTTATGACATGGCCGCATCAAATTGCGCGTATATTGCTTACAGAACAGCTTTATCGCGCTGTAACAATTGCTATTAATCACCCTTATCACCGATTTTAAAATTTTTGTGTAATTTTTAGTACTTATTTACGCAATTTATTAATATTGTTTTAGCTGACACCATTTAAAGCATTTCTAATTTATGTGATGAGGCTTAATGGTTAGATAAATGAAGAAGCTTCTTCATAGAAAGATGCATTATTTATATGAGGAATGCGTGATATTTGTCGTTTTACTCTTGATGGGGCTGTGTTTATCTGTATCGTATGCTGAAGATTCAGTGAGTAGTATAGAAGCGAATAAAGAGTTAATAGAAATTCGCCAAAATATTTCTGTTTCACGTGAACGTGTTGTTTTTCTTACTCATCAAGTTGAAAGTTTGAAAAAAGATCAACGTGCTTTAACTGATGCATTAATAAAAGTTGCAAAAGCAGAACGTGAGAGTGCAAATGATATTACTGAAAGGGAAGAAAAGCTTAAAAAAATGATAGAGAAGCGGGCACAAGTTTATCAAAAATTTAAAAGCCGTCGCGCTGAGTTTTCTGAAGTTCTTGGCATTTTAGAACGTATGGGGTTGAATCCACCTCCTGCTCTTATGGCGCGACCTGAGGATGCGTTGGCTTCTATGCGTAGTTCTGTTTTGTTAGGGGCTGTCATTCCTAAGATGCAAGAAAAGGTACAGGCTTTAAAGGTAAACCTCAAAGAGTTAGCCAATTTAAGCAATTCAATTACTGTAGAATATACGAATCTGAAAGTTAAAATGCAAAATCAAGCAGAACAGCGAAAGCGCCTAGAACTTTTATTAGAGCAAAAAGCTAAGCTGCAAAAAAGATCGGAAGAAGAACTTACAGAGCAGAAACAAAAAAATATTGCTCTTGCTAAAAAAGCGCAATCTTTGGAAGAATTGATTTTAGAGCTTGATCGTCAGTCGAAACTTAGTTCTGATGTGTCGCTACAGATGCGGAAAAATTTACAATTATTAGAGCAGTATAATTTTGAAAGCCGAAAAGGATCCTTACTTTTTCCTGTTGTAGGAAAAAAAATTAAGAATGTTGACAAGAGTTCACAGATTGCACGCTTTGGTGAAATTGTTGAAACAGAATCAGAAGCTGTTGTAATAGCTCCTGCTGATGCTTTTGTTGCTTTTGCAGGATCGTTTCGTTCTTATGGGCAGTTAATCATTCTTAATGTGGGAAAAGGCTATCATATTATTCTTACTGGGATGTTGAAAATCAACGTAACACAGGGGCAATTTGTACTTTCCGGCGAGCCTCTTGGTATGATGGGAACGCAATTTATTGCAAACAGTGTTGCTTCGGATATAGGAAAAGTTGCTCCAATGCTTTACATTGAGTTTAGAAAGCAGGGAAAACCTGTAAATCCAACTCCTTGGTGGCGGACTGAAAAAATAAAAAGGAACCAAAATGATTCGTAAAATTATTCTTTTGGTCGCTGGGGTATTTCTCGGCGCCAGTTCAATGATTATAGTGCAGTCTGTTGCTGCGAATAATGAAGGTGATACTTATAAGCAGCTCGCCATATTTGGTGATATCTTTGAGCGGGTGCGTACGCAATATGTGACGGTTCCAGATGATAAAAAACTTATTGAAAATGCAATCAATGGTATGCTCACATCGCTCGATCCTCATTCATCTTATATGAACGCTGAAGAAGCGAAGGATATGCGGGATTCTACAAAGGGAGAATTCGGAGGTCTTGGTATTGAGGTAACCATGGAGAAAAACTTAATTAAAGTTGTTTCTCCGATGGATGATACACCTGCTTCAAAAGCAGGTATTTTAGCAGGGGATCTCATTTCAAAAATTGATGGTGTACAGACGAATGGTCAAACTTTGAATGAAGCTGTTAATAAGATGCGCGGAGCTCCTGGAACGCCAATTATATTGACAATTATTCGCTCTGGTGTTGATAAGCCACTAGAAATTAAGGTTGTTCGTGATATAATTAAGGTAAAGGCGGTAAAATATCGCGTTGAGGGAGATATTGGGTATTTAAGACTTATTCAGTTTTCTGAGCAGACTTTTAGTAATCTTCAAGCAGCAATTAAAGATATTCAGTCTAAAATTCCTCAAGATAAACTGAAAGGATATGTTCTTGATTTACGGCTTAATCCTGGTGGTCTCTTAGACCAGGCAGTGAGTGTCTCAAGTGCTTTTCTCAATAAAGGCGAAATTGTGTCAACGCGTGGACGCAAAAAGAATGATGTGATGAGATTTGATGCTAAGCCAGGGGATATCACCAATGGAAAACCCCTCATTGTGCTCATAAATGGTGGTTCGGCAAGTGCTTCTGAAATTGTCGCTGGTGCGTTACAAGATCATCGCCGTGCTACAATTTTAGGTACGCAATCTTTTGGTAAGGGATCTGTTCAAACGATTATCCCTTTGGGTGAAAATGGTGCTTTGCGTTTAACAACAGCACTTTATTACACGCCGGCTGGTACTTCAATTCAAGGAACTGGGATCACTCCAGATATCATTGTGGAGCAACCACTACCCGAACAATATAAGGGGTATGATGTCAAGCTTGGTGAATCTGCATTAAAAGGGCATATCAAAGGGAAGCGAGAAGACAATAAGGGGTCTGGTTCAGCTGCTTTTGTTCCGAAAGATCCCAAGGATGATATTCAATTAAATGAAGCGTATAAGCTTTTACGGGGTGAAATGGCGCATGCGGCGTTTCCACCAGATCCCAATAAAGATATTTTAAAGTAAGAAGGAATACGTAAAGCGTATGCTTTTAGGGGAAAATTGAATGGATACAGTTATTAATTTGAAGGATCTTCCTTATCGAAGATGTGTTGGAATTCTTGTATTTAATCATGAAGGTAAAGTTTGGGTTGGGCGGCGTTTAGTGTCGTGTACTCATGCCGAAACAGAGATGACTCGTCGTTGGCAGCTTCCTCAAGGGGGAATTGATGAGGATGAAGAGCCATTAGATGCCGCACATCGTGAACTCTACGAAGAAACAGGAATCCGATCTATAAAGTTTGTGAAGGAAGCACAGAATTGGTTTTATTATGATTTTCCACAAGAACTTATTGGATGTGTATTGGGAAATAAGTATCGTGGACAAATGCAAAAATGGTTTGCTTTTCAGTTTACAGGAGAATGTTCTGAAATTGCGATCAATCCGCCGCCAGATGGCAATAAGGCGGAATTCGACCAATGGAAGTGGGCTGATCTAGAAACCCTTCCTTCAATTGTCGTTTCTTTTAAAAAGAATGTTTATATGAAAGTTGTTAACGAATTTCGAGGTAGCTTTAGGTGATTACAGAAGCTATATGATTATAGAAAGCTATTTCTTCTTTAAGATGCTTTATATTATGTATGACTATTAGCGAATAGTAAGCGTGATTCTATTTTATGTAAGGAACTGGAATATAAAATGAAAAAGTTATTTAATTTATTTATAATTTTTACTCTCTTGAGTATTTCTTCTGCGGCGTTCGCATTGGATTCAAAGCCTGCCGCAACAAAAGCCACAACAGCTACATTGCCAAATGGAGCTTCTTCCTTAAGTGAAACTTATGGTTTATGGAACATTAACTGCGGTATACAAGAGGGAAAAAAAGTTTGTTTTATGCATCGTCAGGAAGTTAACGAACAGAATCGTGTTGTGGTGGCAATGAGTATTGTTCTCAATGCAGATGGTGCTGTTTCTGGAAATTTAACAGTTCCTTTTGGTATTTTAGTCTCTAAGCCTGTTCGTTTACAAGTCGATGATGGAAAAGCTGTTATAGAAACGGGTATTCGGACTTGTGTACCAGCAGGTTGTATTGTTCCAATCGTTTTTGACAAAAATCATGTAGCGGCTTTACGTGCTGGGAAGCATTTGAAGTTAGCTATGACAATTGCTGCTCCAGGTGAACCACCTTTGAATGATTTATTCGTTCAGCTTAATGGTTTTAGCAATGCACTTAACCGCTTGACTGCTTTGCAGAAATAATCATAAAAAAACAAAAGCGGCCTTTCGAGTTCGTTTTTAGTTTCAGTATTTTTGCAGCAAAGCTTATAACTAAAAGGGCGAGGTTATTGTATAAGGGTTTTTCAAAATTTTTTGAGAGCTCTTAACAATTACTCGCCACTGCTTTTTGTGATCTTCTGTTTCTTTGATTGAAAGAGGGATAAAGAATGATTTATATATTGCTTGAGGTAATTGATCTAAGTTGCGATATTTACATTAATATTTTGATTGCAAGAGTCATTTTTTCCTGGCTTCATCTTTTTAATATTATAAATGTTGGTAATCGTTTTGTTGCTATAATAGGGAATTTTCTATACCGTATTACGGAGCCAGTTTTAAGCTTTGTCCGACGGGCTTTACCAAATCTTGGTGCAATTGATATTTCACCTATTATTGTATTCATCGTTATTTATTTTATTCGTATTTTGATGTGGCGTGCTTATGCGGCTATGTATCTTTAGGGATATTGCATAAGGCAAATGAAGATATTTCATCAAGTTGATACGAATGGCTTAATTTTGTTTGTACACCTGATTCCAAAGGCTTCTGTTGATCGAATAATGGGGATTGAAAGCAAGGATGATGGAAAGCAATATTTAGTTGTACGCCTTCGTGCTGTTCCTGAAGATGGAAAGGCAAATAAAGCACTCATTCAATTTTTAGCGAAGCAATGGAAAATCCCATCTTCTTGTATTACTCTTAAGAATGGAGTGACATCACGCTACAAACAACTTTATTTTTCAGAATATTTAGAAGAGTTAAGAGGTATATTAAAATCTTTAGGAGATATACCTACCCACAGAAATAAATAAAAGCCTGTTCAAAAAAACAGGCTTTGTTCTTTAGATATAGTTATCTTTTATTATTACGCTCAATAGCTTCTTTAATTAAGTCGCGTGCACAGTCTTTATTCCGCCACCCCTCAATTTTAACCCATTTTCCAGGTTCAAGATCTTTATAATGTCCGAAGAAATGCTCAATTTGTTTTAGTGTAATTGCGGGAAGATCTGTGTAATCATGAATATTGGTATATCTTTGCGTTATCTTTGGAGTAGGGACAGCAATGATTTTTTCATCTTTACCTCCATCATCTTCCATAATAAGGACACCGATTGGGCGAACATTGATGACACAACCGGGAATAAGGGGACGAGTATTACAAATGAGAACATCAATTGGGTCACCATCGTCTGAAAGCGTATGTGGAACAAAACCATAGTTTCCAGGATAGACCATTGATGTTTGAAGGACGCGATCAACAAACAACGCTCCGGATTTTTTGTCCATCTCGTATTTTATCGGTTGACCACCAACAGAGACTTCAACGATAACATTGATGTCTTCTGGCGGATTTTTACCAATGGGTATTTCCTGAATATTCATGTAAATATCCTTTCTAGAGTAGAATTAAACGCGATACAAGAAAATATTTTATTGAGAAAGTCATAAAATTAGGTTGAAATTGATGAACGCGTTTTTTCAAAACGTTTACGTTCATTCGGATCGAGATAGAGTTTGCGTAGACGGATATTTTTAGGAGTAACTTCTACAAGCTCATCATCTTGTATCCACGATAAGGCACGTTCTAATGTCATTTTAAGGGGAGGGGTTAATTTGACAGCTTCGTCTTTCCCTGAAGCGCGCATGTTTGTAAGTTTTTTTCCTTTTAAAACATTAACTTCTAAGTCATTATCGCGTGAGTGTATACCAATAATCATGCCTTGATAGACTTTAACGCCAGCATCAATGATCATAGGTCCACGATCTTCAAGATTAAAAAGAGCATAAGCGACAGATTCACCGTTATCATTTGAAATCAAAACGCCATTAACACGGCCACTAATATCTCCTTTATAAGGTTCATAAGCGTGGAAAAGGCGATTCATAATAGCAGTACCGCGTGTGTCAGTTAAAAGTTCTGATTGATATCCTATAAGGCCTCGCGTTGGTGCATAAAAAACAAGGCGGACACGATTACCTCCAGAAGGACGTAATTCCACCATTTCGCCTTTACGTTCAGACATTTTTTGTACAACAGTACCGGAATATTCTTCATCAACATCGATAACAACTTCTTCGATTGGCTCAAGAGTTATTCCATTTTCATCTTTTTGCATAACAACACGTGGACGTGAAACACTAAGCTCAAATCCTTCACGGCGCATATTTTCAATGAGAACTGCAAGCTGTAATTCTCCTCGTCCTGAAACATAGAAAGAATCTTTATCGGCTGATTCTTCAATTTTAAGAGCGACATTGCCTTCTGCTTCTTTTAACAATCGGTCACGAATGACACGACTTGTTACTTTATCGCCTTCAGTTCCAGCAAGGGGACTATCGTTGACGAGGAAACTCATAGTAACGGTAGGAGGATCAATTGGTTGGGCAGTAAGGGGTTCATTAACAGTAGGATCACAGAAAGTATCAGCAACGGTACCTTTTTGTAGACCTGCAATCGCAACAATATCACCAGCACTTCCTTCTTCAATAGGTTGCCGTTCTAAGCCACGAAATGCTAAAATTTTTGAAATCCGCCCAGTTTCTAAAAGTTTTCCATCTTGTCCAAGAACCTTGACATTTTGATTGGGTTTTAGAGAGCCAGAATGAATCCGCCCTGTAATAATTCGTCCCAAAAACGGATCCGCTTCAAGAATAGTTCCAATCATGCGAAACGGTCCTTCTGCTACACTAGGAGAAGGGACATGCTGCGTTACAAGATCAAATAAAGGACTCAGTCCTTGATCTTTTGGTCCTTCGGGGGCTTCAGCCATCCATCCATCGCGTCCAGATCCATAAAGAATAGGGAAATCAAGCTGTTCATCAGTTGCATCAAGAGCAGCGAAAAGATCAAAAACCTCATTAATGACTTCATCAACGCGTGCATCAGGACGATCAATTTTATTGATAGCAACAATGGGGCGTAATCCTACTTTTAAGGCTTTTCCAACAACAAATTTTGTTTGGGGCATTGGACCTTCGGCAGCATCAACAAGCACAATTGCTCCATCGACCATGTTCAGAATACGTTCAACTTCTCCACCAAAATCAGCGTGACCTGGTGTATCAACGATATTAATTCGCGTATTTTTCCAAACAACGGATGTCACCTTTGCTAGAATTGTAATCCCGCGTTCTTTTTCAATATCATTTGAATCCATCATACGCTCGCTAGTGCGCTGATTATCACGGAAATTTCCTGATTGTTTAAGAAGCTCGTCCACGAGTGTTGTTTTTCCATGGTCAACGTGGGCAATGATGGCGATATTACGCAATTGCATAAATTTTCTTCTTTTCGTTTAATGAAATCTCATTTGAGGTAAGGCTTTGCGTCCCTTACCTTACTCATTAAAAAACCTTTTACATCCTTTTTTATAATTTTGGAAGAGGAGGAAATATTTTTATGGCAAAGTAGTTTTTGTGAAGTTTTTTAATGTTTTGTTGGTTGGAAAGATTTTTCAAAAAATAAGCAGATAAGAATTTCATTGAGGTATGCGCTAAGACAAAGAAAGCAATTAGCTTTTTTATAATAATATGCTTTTGCTGTTGTTTGTGTGTTCAACTTCTAACTTCAGTGTATATTCTATGCTGGAGATTGAGATAACCCAGTATTTTATAATTTGATTATCTTTTTATAATTAAGAAATGGGAAGGTTGCATCTTTTTTGTCTTTTTCTGAAACAGGAAGAGAGATTCGTTTAGACGAATATGAAGTTATAAGGCTGTAAAGTGTTCACCATTTTTCATCATGTTCTTTTAATTCGTTTTCAAAATCATTTAGAGCAATACCTTGTACAATAAGGAAATTACGTATAGCCGTTTTGGGTGCTTTTTAATGAGCATATGGCATTTGTGAAGAAGGATTACGCCATTGCCCTATTCATATTCACAAGTGTTTCAAAAAGACACTATTACCTGCGTCAAATTTTATTTTCGGATATACTTCCTGAATGGCCAAAAGTTTCACTATATATTGCTATCTTTCAGTTTATCAAATGATAGCCAGCATCATTAATTATATTGAGGAATTTCGTGTATTGCACCTGCTTTTGCAAAATAGTTCATGAAATGCATGTCTTGATTTTTTCTAAAACTGCTTTTCATACAGACCCCTTGCTTGACCTTTCATTAAACAGTTTTTCCTCTTCATAAAAATAGTATTGGAAACCATAAAATAAGAACGGTATCAAGGGATCTAATTTAAGGGTGTAATATTTTTGCTTTCCATGTTAGAGTAAAGTTCCAGACAAAATAAGTGAGGCAACAGAAAAATAGATCACGATTCCCATAACATCCACTAAAGTTGCTACAAGAGGAGCCGAAGCACTTGCTGGATCAAATCCAAAACGTTTAAGGATAAAAGGAAGCATGGAGCCGGATAAAGAACCAAAGGTGACAATTCCAACTAAAGCTGCGCCCACAGTGATGGCAATAAAAATCCAATGTTCACCATAGTTATAAATACCGAGTTCTTGCCAAAGAGCAATACGCATCATTCCAATAATTCCGAGTAAAAGGCCAAGGGATATTCCTGCTGGAATTTCACGGAGTATAATCTTCCACCAGTCTTTAAGTGTGAGTTCACGTAAAGCTAAAGCACGAATAATAAGTGATGTTGCTTGAGAACCAGAGTTTCCTCCCGAACTCATTATAAGGGGAATGAACAGTGTCAAGGTAATGGCTTTTTCAAGCTCTGTTTCGAAATATTGCATAGCACTTGCTGTCAACATTTCACCAAGAAAAAGTAATGCAAGCCAACCACCACGTTTTTTCATCATTCCTAGAAAGTTGATTTGCATATAGGGCTTATCAAGAGCTTCCATACCACCAAACTTATATGCATCTTCATTCATTTCCTCAACCATTGTATCAAGTACGTCGTCGACTGTTACAATACCAATAACATGATTACTTTCATCAATAACCGGTACAGAGAGAAGATCATGGCGCTGAAAAAGGCGAGCAATGTCTTCATGATGTGTGAAGGGGGATATTGTAATGGGGGTGTCATGTGTAGAGACATTTAGAATTTGATCATCAGGTGAAGCAAGGATAAGGTTACGCAGTGAAACAGCCTTGAGAAGAATTCCCGTTTTAGGATCAATGACATAGCTTGTGTAAACTGTTTCACGTGTACGTTCAACGTCACGAATATGTTCAAGAGTTTTTTTTACGCTCCAGTTTGCGGGAACAGCTATAAACTCTGTTGTCATCAGTGCACCTGCTGTATGATCAGGGTAACTTGTAAGTTTTTTTAATTCAGCACGCGTTAAGGGTTTGAGCAATGCATAAAGCTTCTTGCGGGTTTCTTTATCCATTTCCTGAAAAACATCGGCAGCGGCGTCAGCGGACATACCATCAAGAATTTCGACAGAACGATTAACAGGGAGGAGTTCAAGAATAGCTGCTGGTTGTTCAAGTTCTGGTTTGTCAAAGAGTTCAACAACGTAATCAAGAGGTAAAAGACTAAGAATAGCTACGCGTTCCATGATATCGAGATCATTGATAATATCAATTGAGTCAGCAAAATGATGATTTTTTAATTCTTCGGCAAGAGTTTCGGGAGAAGAGTTTTTGAAGTCGAAGGTCGTTTTGATTTCAGTCATGATAAAGTACCTTCCGAAGGGTTGGAGAATATGATTAATCCAGATATATGGATAAGACAGATAAAAAGTTATGGAAGATTTAAAAAATCCCTCCCGGTTATATTTTCAATTGTTAATATTTTAAATAAAGTCAAGGATATATCGCAAGCTATAAACAATTTCATGAATATGACACAGTGGGATTTTTATTTTTACTTATCTCCTATAATAAAGCTATTTTTTGTTTCTGATACACAATAAAGGTTTGAAAGGCTATTTGAAGCGCACACAATAATTTTACAGTATTATCAATTTGTGTCGTAAAGGTAATTGTTTCACTTTAAATTTATAATGGAGATATTATGACAAAAACAGCAGTGCTGGACTGGAAGGGATTTTCAGGACTTCCTGATTTTTCTTCAATAAATGATGACGATTTTAAACCCGCTTTTGAACAGGCGCTTAAAGAAGCGGAAGAAGAAATAGAAACGATTGCAACAAGGCAAGAATCACCAACGCTTGAAAATTTTTTGCAGCCTTTTGAGCTTTCTGGAAAAGCACTTGAGCGTGTATGTTCCATATTTTTCTTGTGCTCTGGTGCGCATAGTAATGCATTAATTCAGCAGTTAGAACAAGAATTTGTTGTAAGACTTTCTCGGTATTCTTCAAAAATTATGATGGATGCACGAATATTCGCGAAAATAGATGCGCTTTATAAACAGTCACAGCAGGGCATGTTTGAGAGTGAAACAACACACGTGCTTGAATTATGGTGGAAAAAGTTTGTTTGTAATGGTGCAAAACTTGATGAAAAAGGTAAAGAGCGACTTATTAAAATTAATGAAAATCTTGCTTTTTTAAGCGCTACGTTTGGTCAGAATGTTTTAAAAGATGAAGCTGAGTGGATTTTATTTTTAGAACAAACAGATTTGTCTGGTTTACCCGATGATCTTGTTGCTTCAATGAAGGAAATTGCACGTGAAAGGGGCAATGAAGGTGCTTACGCATTAACGTTGGCACGCTCAGTTGTTGAACCTTTTTTGAAATTCTCTCATCGTCGTGATTTGCGTGAGAGAGCATTTCAAGCTTGGTCTAAACGTGGTGAAAATAACGACAATAATGATAACCGAGCAATTATTGTAGAGATTGTTGCACTTCGGGATGAGAAAGCTAAATTATTGGGGTATAAATCTTTTGCAGATTTGAAGCTTGATAACACTATGGCAAAGAGTGTCGATGTTGTTATGGATTTGCTTATGCCTGTATGGGAACGGGCAAGAGCTAAGGCTGTTAGCGAGCAGATTGAATTGCAAAACTTTGCAAATAATCATGGAAGCAATGAAACTTTAACAGCTTGGGATTGGCGTTATTATAGTGAAAAACTTCGTGCTGAGAAATTTAGTTTCGATGCAGCTGAAGTTAAATATTATTTTCAACTTGACCGCATTATTGAGGCAGCTTTTGGAGTCGCAGAAAAACTTTTTGGGATTTTGTTTGAAGAAAAAAACACTGTTGCACTTTGGCATCCTGATGCACGTTTGTGGGAAGTAAAAAAATCTGATGGAAGTCTGCTTGGACATTTTATTGGTGATTATTTTGCGCGTTCTTCAAAACGATCTGGCGCATGGATGAGCAAACTACAATCGCAGCATAAATTGGAGGGGGGGCAAAAGCCTATTATCTATAATGTTTGTAATTTTGCTAAACCACCTAAAGGAGAAGTTGCTCTTTTATCACTTGATGATGCACGTACACTTTTCCATGAATTTGGGCATGCATTGCATGGTTTGCTGTCTGATGTAATATGGCCTTCTGTAGCGGGAACATCAGTTTCACGTGATTTTGTTGAGCTTCCTTCTCAACTTTATGAGCATTGGTTAACTGTACCAGAGGTATTAACGTCTTATGCTACGCATACAAAAACAGGGCTTCCTATGCCGCAAGAATTGATGAATAAGGTTTTATCAGCACATAAATTTAATGCTGGTTTTTCTGCGGTTGAATTTATCTCATCAGCCCTAATAGATATGGCTTTTCATCAAGGAGAAATGGTAACTGATGCAACAATATTTGAGCATAAAGAATTGGAAAAGCTGCAAATGCCTGATACAATTATTATGCGTCATCGTCCTCCACATTTTACGCATGTGTTTTCAGGTGATGGTTATGCCGCTGGTTATTATTCTTATATGTGGTCAGAAGTGCTTGATGCTGATGCTTTTCAGGCTTTTGAAGAAACGGGTGACGTTTTTAATTCAGAGCTTGCTGATAGGTTGAAACGTTTTATTTACTCTGCTGGAGGGAGTTGTGATCCAGAGGAACTTTATAAAGCTTTTCGGGGACGTTTGCCTTCACCAGAAGCTATGATTCAAAAACGTGGATTGTAAAATATAATGATAACGGTATGGTGTAGGCCATACCGTTATATTTTTGTGGTTAAGATTTATGTGAGTTCTCACCTTATCATGGACATATAAATAGGGAATTTTTATTGTATTTGCTTTTAGTTTATAGCGAAAATCAGATTGTAATATTCAAAAACATTACAAGAGAGAAAAATTATCAGCTCGGTTTTTCTGATGGCCATTTGAGGGGAACCATGATTTTTTTATGAAGATTTGATCCATTTTATCTAATAAATGGGTATTTTGTTGTGCCATATCATTGAGGCTTATTGGCGATTGGCGCTCAATATTTTGTGATTTTCGTTTAAGTGTTGGAGTGTTAGAAGTTATAAAGGATGAGTCTTCATAAGATGGAATGTGAGCATTGAGAAGGATTTCTAATTTTTTTTCTAAATAAGAGGCAAGTTTTTCTTTTCCTTCAGAGGTCCAGTTGATACCGTCATTAGTGCGTAGTCTAACGACATTTCCATTTATGTCATAACCCGAAAAAGAAAACTGACCTTGTTCATCAATGAAACTGTTCCAAATATCGATAAAATATCCTCCTCCCTCTTCTACTTCTTGCTTATAGAGCGCATTAAAAATTCTCATTTTTTGTGTCAAATTTTCATTTCCAAAAGCAGGTTGCCCTATCCATATCCATCGTTTTCCCGAAGTATGAAGGCTTTCAACAATTTCGATAATTCTTTGCTTGTAGATGTTTAGCCATTCTGGTTGCTCTGTGTTAAATGTGCTATGAGTGTCTATAATTGGTTGATTATCATTTGCACCTATCATCATGACAATAGCATCGGGTTTATTTATATCGATAAGTTTAGAAATATTGTTTTTCCAAGAGTAATGATCAGTTCGAACTAAACCAGAATCTGGCACTGTATTATTTATGATGATGATATTATACTTATGCGTAAATAGTTTTTTAAGAGCATCGGCTGTAGAAGAAGCCATAAAATCCCCTAAAACAAGAACGCGTTTTACATTTTCTTCTTTTTGTTTTGGTACAGATTTTTGTACAATAGTTTTACGGGGCAATTTGTATATTTTTTGTTCTATCATTTGCGATGGTTGTTGCTCTTGTTGTTTATTACGTTGCGCCAACCATTTGAAGAAGTTTGTTGCTTTACTCGGGGATGGTTGTATGGCACCCATAGCAAAGATAGAGAAAAGCAGAAGAACCAAGTATATCGGGCGAAAATGGGACAAGCATTTACTCCATGTTATTGTTTTCGTAGTAGAAAAAGTACTGCAGGGGTTGGGTAGCCATTTGGCTCTAAGTCATGGTGGAGTTGAAAATTTTTAATTGCTTTTCGAGAAGCTGTTCCGATTTTTCCATCAATTTTTCCTTTGTAATAGCCAAGCCTAGCTAAGCGAGATTGCAATTCCTGACACTCTCTGAAAGTAAGAGGTTGAAACGGGCGTTTCCAATCTTGAACCAATCCAGGATATCCAGCAATACGGTTAGCTAGAAGGGCAACAGCGAGAGCATAACGATCTGCGTTATTATAACGTTTAAGAACAAAGAAGTTTTTTGTTACTAAGAATATAGGTCCTTCAGGTCCATCTGGATATTTCAAAATTGCTTGCTCAGAGGATGGGGGAAAAGGATATCCATTTACATATTTTACACCAAATTTTTCCCATTCTTCAAAGGTATGCCAATCTTCAGAAAGATTCTTGTTCTGCGGCAATTTGACTTCTATTCCCCAAGGAAGGTTAGACTGCCAACCATTCATATGGAGAAGATTAGCAGCAGTAGCGAGGGCATCTGGAATAGAGGTCCATATATCACGTCGTCCATCCCCGTCCATATCAATGGCATAGGTGAGATAACTGCTTGGAATAAATTGTGTATGTCCCAATGCACCGGCCCAAGATCCGGTAAGTTGAGAGCGCTTAATTTCACCATTTTGAAGAATTTTCATGACAGCAATTAGCTGTGTGTGTGCATATTTTGCGCGTTTTGGATCAGCATAGGCTAGTGTTGCAAGTGAGCGAATGGTATCACGCATTACAGCTTTGTTTGCTAAAACTTTCCCATAATTGCTTTCTATTGACCAAATAGCGAGGAGGATATTGTAATCAACTCCAAAACGTTTTTCAATTTGAACAAGCCATTTTTTCCATTTTTGGGCTTGGTGTTGTCCTTCTATAATTGCAAGCTCATGGACACGGTTGTCGAAATAATTCCATGAAGGGTCGACAAATTCCGGTTGGTATGCGGCTTTTTTTAAAACTTCTGGATCAATTGCATTGATGTTTTTAAAAGCCATGTCAAATGTAGAGGATGAGATGTTGTTGGCGAGAGCTGTTTTTTTAAACTCTTTAACCCAATTTTTAAAACCATTTTCAGCATAGGAAGATGCAAAAAACATAAAAATTGCAGAAAGAAGAGTGATAAAGGCAATGATAAAAGCTTTCTGATTTATTGATTTTTCTGAAGAAGAAAAAATCTTAGTTGCTGTTTTTTGCATTTTGAGATTCCCGTTAAGGCTTAGTATTTTGATACACAATGATTTCACCTTTATATTTGGTTCTCATTGATGATGTTATCAAGTAAATGAGAATAACTAAAACAGATTGTGTATTTTGAAAGTATTTTTTCAATAAATCATTATACTCTTGCATCTTGTGTCTGTCCATTATAATGCCAATTAAAGCAATGAGGATATATTTTTCATTATTTAATAAAGACATATGATAAATAAGCCAGAAAGCTATATGATGGATTGAGAGGGTGAGAGTGCGTAAAATCCGGAAAGCGGTATTTCCCGTAGCAGGTCTTGGTACGCGTTTTCTTCCTGCAACAAAAACAGTTCCTAAAGAAATGCTGACTGTTGTTGATAAGCCTGTTATTCAATATGTTGTGGATGAGGCACGTGAAGCTGGTATTGAACATTTTATTTTTGTTACAGGTCGCAATAAAGCAGTCATTGAAGATTATTTTGATGCGCAAGGTTGTATACAACTCTTGCCGAGCGTGGCAAAAAAAGAGCTTGAGCATTTACACAGTTTACAACCTTTCCCAGGTACAACTTCTTTTACTCGGCAACAGCAACCTTTAGGGCTAGGGCATGCACTTTGGTGTGCGCGTGAATTAGTTGGTGATGAACCTTTTGCTTTGTTATTACCGGATATGCTGATTCAGGCTAAAAAGGGGTGTCTTTCTGAGATGATCAGTCTTTATGAAAAAACTGGTGGGGGTAATATTATTTGCGGTGCAGGAATGCGATCCTAGCGAAGCACATGAATATGGTATTGTTGGAAAAGGCAAACAAATTGCAAGTGGTTTTGAAATCACAAAAATGGTCGAAAAACCAACAAAAGGAACAGCTCCGTCGAATCTATACATAAATGGGCGTTATATTTTGCAACCAGAAATTTTTAATATTCTCTCTAATCAAGAACGAGGAGCAGGAGATGAAATACAGTTAACAGATGCAATGATGCGTTTTTCAAATGAGCAGGACTTTTTTGGTTTTCAGTTAGAAGGACTTACTTTTGATTGTGGTTCTAAAGTTGGTTTTATTGAAGCCAATGTTGTATTTTCTTTAGCACGTGCTGATATGCATAGCCAAGTTTCTGCTTCATTGAAAAATCTACTAGAAACTATTAAAATAGAGTAATGGTATAGTCCTTTGGCTTAATTTTATTTATCCAACTTGGTTATAATAGATATATAATATTTTCTAATGCTGGGTTGGAAAGGAATGGCTGCGTCGGCGTTTAAAGCTATTGTACGTAGAAAAAAGGGGATTAAGTATTTTAAAGCAGTTTTGAAGCTTTTCTTCCTCTTTTGAGATTATAGTCTAAACCATAAAAAATATTAGAGATCATGTGGTGACGATTGCTTTTGCGAAGAGTGATCATAGTGGTACAAAAATTACTGCGACCTTTAGTTTCTATGATGATATTTGTTTTTTACATATTGTAAAACCAAATGTGGAGATTTTGATATCGTTGGGTTTGATGATGGTTAATTTTTGTTTTGTCATGGTTAATATGAAACCTATTAATGAAATACTATGATACGCTATGCTGCATGTTTTCGCATTTTACTTATTACAATGATATTAGATTAGATAAGTACTTTTTTCCTAGGATGATAATTTGGTATTATTTTTCTAAAGACCAAAAAGGCTTGCTTCACCAACTTGAAATGTTATGTAATTTTCGCTGGAATATGTGTGAGCTGTTGCTATTGAGAGATGCTTATTTTTATCGAACAAATTTCAAGAGTTAGTATTTTATGGTTCTTCTGGTGTAAGTCTTTAAATACATGCATAGTGTTATGCGCAAGAGCTGATAGCATTCCTTAATTATGCAAAATATAACTATGATTGCAGTGATGAATGTTTTAATAAAAAACAGTTTAGTTGCATTTTTAATTAAATTTTCTTTGAAGAACAAATTGGGATCCAGTACGTGATGTACAGAAAAGTTGCATTGTATTATGCGACATTGAGCAATTGACGCGATATATTGTTCCACGAAGAATAGAACGTATTTCAATTTCTATCTGCTGAGCAGTGACATAATTGTATGTGCCTTCTGATAATTTTTCTTCTGTATCTGCTGCATGCGTTTCAAAAGTGCCATTATAAAAAGAAGAAATAATACCATTCTCATCAACCCATTTACCATCAATTCCAGCCGGTATATCTTGTCCATAATGTTGCAAAGAACCACAAGCACTTAATACCAAAGTGGTGATTGTAAGACATAAAATACGGCAGATTTGCTTCATTTATTTTACTCTTTTTGTTATTTTCCTCTTCAGCTCCTATAACATTGTTAAATTATTTCGTGAGTCAATAGGAAAAATTTGATGAAAATCAATGAAAAAGCAAAAAAATAGAAAAAAATGCCTTAATGTTGTATTTAATTGACAGTTGGTGAAGCACAAGAGGTGAAATATTCCTTATGATTTACAATAACTTTTACATTAAGCCCTTCAGTAGTCTCAAAGGAGATTATTAAAACTATGGTCGGTCCCATTCTTGTTGCGAGTGAAGATTATGCGAGGCGTATAGAGATTTCTGCTATGCTACGAGTGCTTGGTTACCGTGTCATTGAAGCAGAAAGTAGCCTTCGTACAATTGATCTATTACATAGACGTAGAAATATTGTGCTCGCACTTCTTGATATCGTCATGAGTGATTTGAGTGTGAGTGATTTAATTAAAATGATTAGAGTTGCGGGTGTTTCTATTCCTCTTGTTGTGATAGCACAACAAGAGAATCAGGAATTACTCCAGAAAGCTTTAGCGGCTGGAGCTATTGATTATTGGCTTCATCCGGTTACACCATTGCGGTTGAGAGCTACTTTAGATATTCTCGCGCTCATTTCTGCATTGGAACGAGAGGTTCATTATATTCAGCGTAAAAATGAGAATCGTTTGCAATTTTCTGATCTTTTCATAAAAAGCAAGGCAATGCAGGTGGTTCTAGAACAATCGAAGAGAGCCGCGGCTTCTTTCCAGAATCTTTTAATAGAAGGTGAGGTTGGGACTAATCGTGAAACATTAGCTCGCATTATTCACTACGAGGGGTTAGCATCAAAGGGAGAATTTGTTCGCTTTCAATGTTCAGCCATTGCTGATCCAGAAGAAGAAAATCGCCAGTGGTTTGAGGAGTTTATGCCATTAGTTTCTTCTCTTGAAAAGGGGACACTGTGTCTTTGTGATGTTGATAGACTCGAGCCCATACAGCAAAAGCGTTTTGCCCATTACCTTAAAGAAAGAGAAAATACGACAAAAGATAAACTCCCCTCTTTTAGAATCATTGCTATTTCAACGTCGCGATTAGCAGCTTTAGTGAAAGAAGATTGTTTTTTACGTAGTTTGTTTGAACAGTTTTCTCAATTATCTATTAGTGTTCCTGCTTTGCGAGAATTGAGAGATGATTTTCCAGAGCTTACACAGCATTTGATTGATCGCATTGTTGCTGAAACAGGGCGATCGCATGTGCATGGCTTGGCAGGGTCAGCTCTTTCATTGCTTATGCAGTATGATTGGCCTGGGAACCGAGGAGAACTTGAGAGATTTCTCTTTCGTGCAGTGTTGCTTAGCGAGGGGCCATTATTAACGGTTCGAGATTTTCCACAATTAATGGGCAATTCATTGATGAGTGCTCCTAATATCATTGAGAGTGATGTACAAGAAGAATATGAACAAGAATCAATACAATTTTTGAATACTGATGGACATGTACGCACTTTTGCTGAGATGGAACGTGATATTCTCGAGAAAGCCGTTAAACATTATAAAGGGCATATGAGTGAGATTGCACGCCGTCTTCGTATAGGACGCTCTACACTATATCGTAAAATAGATGAATTGAAGATGGTAAACAATCAAGAACGGAAGTAAAATCTACATTGAATTTCTATGAAGAGAAGCATGATTTTTAGAAAAGTGAAGTTGTCTTTGAAAAAGGAAGAAAAGGAATCCGATTTTTAGAATATTATCATTACAAAAGTTTAAGTAGCGCAGTTGATTTTGTAAATTCAATATATATAAAATTCTTTGCAAAAATCATTTTCAGCTTTTAAACTAAATTTTTGCAATCATTTATGTGGTGTTTATATTCTCTTAAGCGAGGAATGGCATTCTGTTTATTGCGTAATTTAAGATATGATCATTATTTTAATATTATGATTCGTATCTGTGGTGGTGTGTTGGTTTAAAAACGGAAAGTTGATCCTCTTTGACACTGTTAGAGATTGTTACTGCTCTTATTATATTTTTTTTTATTGCGTCTACATTGGCGATCTATACCTACGGTCGTTTTGTTAAAAATGCTCAAGGGGAGCATTCTTATGCTTTGAATGTTAAAAGAGATGAAACCAAACTCGATCGCATAGTTAGTAAATTAGCAGAAGAAACAGATGGATTAGGAGTTGATAAAGACGGCCTTTCACTTATCATAAGTAATTTAGATGCATTTTGTGTTCGTGCGATAGGAGCAGCAGAGGCTGGACGTAGTCTTGACCTTATGTATTATATTTGGGACGATGATTTAACGGGGCGCTTATTATTAAGTGAAATAGTGGAAGCAGCGGATCGTGGCGTTCGGGTACGGCTTCTTTTAGATGATATTAACGCTCAGTCACGTGATCCAGCTTATATTGCGTTGGATAGACATCCTCATATTGAGGTGAGAATGTTTAATCCAGGGCGATCACGGAAAGGCGGTTTGCGTCGTGGTTTAGAAATTATATTACGGGCAATTACTGTAACACGCAGAATGCATAATAAAGCTTTTATTGTGGATGGTCGAATAGCTTTTGTAGGGGGGCGGAATCTTGCAGATTCTTATTTTGATGCTGATGAAGAATCGCATTTCCGAGATTTAGATCTGATGTTAATTGGTCCATCGGTTAAAAAGGTGGAAATTATCTTTGATGACTTTTGGAATAGTTCTGTTGTTTTACCTATTCATACTTTGGTTGTTTCTAAAAGAGTGAGCGATCTTAGCTATTGGAAAGAAAAATTACGAAAATTTCGTGATTCAAAGGCTGCAAAAGTCTACCTTGATTATATTAAGGAGCATGTTAGTCTTGAATGTTTTATTCAGACAGGAAAGCGCTTATTTTTAGCAGATAAAGTTGTTGTTCTTTCTGATCCTCCAGAAAAAGTATTACGCAAAAAAGCCGGCAATTGGCTTATGAAGGCGCTTTCACAAGTTATTGGAGATGCCCAAAAAACTCTGCAGATTACATCGCCATATTTTGTCCCTGGTAGGGCAGGGACGCAAAATTTTAGCAACTTGGTTTCAAAAGGTGTTGATGTCAAAATTCTTACAAATTCTTTAGCAGCCACCGATGTAGCTCTTGTGCATGGTGGTTATGTACCGTATCGTAAAGCTTTATTAAAAAGTGGTGTTAAGCTGTATGAGTTAAAACCGGATAGCAATGCGCATGGGTTGCGACTGTTTCGGTCAAGTAAGGCAAGTTTACATGCTAAAGCTTTTTTAGTTGATCGTAAAACGGCTTTTATTGGATCTTTAAATTTTGATCCTCGGTCAGCTGCATTGAATACGGAAATGGGCATTCTTTTTGAATGTGCACCAATTACAGCAAGATTAGATTTGCTTTTTTCTGAAGAAACAACGGGTGAAATGAGTTATCATCTCCGTCTTGGTGAAAATGATCGAATTTATTGGGATTTTATAGAAAACGAAAAACAGTATAGTATAGATTATGAGCCAGAAAGCAGTTTTTGGCGCCGCGCATTTACAAAAATAGTTAGTTGGTTGCCTATTGAGTCACAATTGTAGGTTTTGTATAGATCTGGGAAACTAGATATCAAGAAATTATTTATTTTTCTTTTCATTTTGTTTGTAGCATGGCATAATTCGTTGCCAATCCGCGATGTATGAGAACCGCAGTCTATAATTTAGAGTTACTTGCGGTGTTTTTTTATTATAAAAGGAATTTGGCTATGGCAAAGATTGTTGAAACGGGAACAGGCGCATTGGCACTAACTTTTGATGATGTGCTTTTACAACCTGGTCATTCTCTTGTGATGCCTAGCCAAGTAGATCTTAGAACGCGTATTGCAGCCGATATTAATCTCAATTTGCCACTGCTTTCTGCTGCAATGGATACTGTGACAGAATCGCGTTTGGCAATTGCTATGGCTCAAGCTGGTGGTCTTGGTGTGATTCATCGTAATATGTCTCCTGCGGAACAGGCTGAAGAAGTTCGACAGGTGAAGAAATTTGAGTCTGGTATGGTTGTTAATCCAGTGACAATTGGTCCGGATGCAACACTTGAAGAAGCGAAAACTTTGATGCGCTCTTACAGTATTTCCGGTATTCCTGTTGTTGAAAGTAGCTCTAAAGGCGAGGCTTCTGGGCGACTTGTTGGTATTTTGACGAATAGAGATGTACGTTTTGCATCAGATCCAAAACAAAAAATCTATGAATTAATGACACATGAAAATTTGATCACAGTGCGTGAAAACGTTCAACTGGATGAAGCGAAGTATCTTTTACATCATCACCGTATTGAAAAATTATTGGTTGTGGATGAGCAAAATCGCTGTGTTGGTTTGGTGACGGTCAAAGATATTGAAAAAGCACAATTGAATCCAAATGCTGCTAAAGATTCTCAAGGACGTTTGCGTGTAGCAGCTGCCAGTAGTGTTGGTAAAGATGGGATTGAGCGGGCTGAACGATTAATTGATGCTGGTGTTGATGTGTTGGTGATTGATACGGCACATGGACATTCTCAGCGTGTGTTAGAAACGGTTGAGCGGATTAAAAAAATGCCATTTTCTGCAGCTGTTATTGCTGGTAATGTAGCAACCTCTCAAGCAACGCAAGCGTTGATTGATAGTGGTGCAGATGCGATAAAAGTTGGTATTGGTCCTGGTTCTATTTGTACTACACGAATTGTTGCAGGTGTGGGTGTTCCACAACTTGCAGCTATTATGAGTGCTGCAGAAGTTGCTGAAAAAGCAGGGATTCCTATAATTGCTGATGGTGGAATCAAAGCTTCGGGTGATTTTGCTAAAGCATTAGCAGGTGGTGCTTGTGCTGCTATGATAGGTTCTCTTTTAGCAGGTACAGAAGAAAGTCCTGGAGAAGTCTATCTTTATCAAGGGCGGTCTTTTAAAGCTTATCGCGGTATGGGATCAGTTGGTGCTATGGCAAGGGGATCGGCGGATCGTTATTTTCAAGATGAAGTTCGTGATGAACTTAAGTTAGTTCCTGAAGGGGTGGAAGGTCAAGTTGCTTATAAGGGTCCTATAGCATCGGTTCTACACCAGCTTGCTGGTGGATTGCGTGCTTCGATGGGGTATGTAGGAGCAAAGGATCTTGCAGAGTTTCGTGAAAAAGCAACGTTTGTTCGTATTACAAATGCTGGGCTCCATGAAAGCCATACTCATGATGTTGCCATTACACGGGAGAGTCCAAATTACCGAGGTCCTATTTGATATCTAAAAGCATAGAACTCGATGCATAAGTGCTTAGAGCCATATTATATGGACAGATGAGCTTTTTGAAAATGATAGGGAAGCTACTATTTTCTCTTTGTGATTTGTTGCCCAATAATTTTAGAGTATAAAAGGAAAGAATTGGAGGCTAACGTTCCAATTCTTTCCAAGCTTATATAAAATTAAAGAAATTAACTCTTTGTAGTTTTCCGCTCTGTCTTTGACGCGCGTTGGCGAGTGTTAGCCTGATCACTTTGGACGGATTTCTTTCCATTGTTTGAGGGCATTGTATTATGGCGGCTTTTAGATGAAGTTGTTTTCCCATTATTATAAGTGTTCATTATTTTCTCCTTTTAAATTATCTGGCTTAAGGCCAGTACAGTAAAAACGGGTATGCTAAATAGTGGTTCCAAGCATTTTTTAAAAAGTGACTGTATATTTTTCTAGGAAGAAGAAACATTTTCATGGTTTTAAAAAAATTATTATCCACTTTTTCAAAGAGAAAGCATTGCTAAGATGTCAAAAGTTTTATTTTGCATACTGTTTATATCGAGTTACGAAGATTGATTGTTATGAGGTCATAAGGAAGGACGATTTATATATATACATAATTAAAAGAAGGGCTTTAGGAATAGCTATTGATTTTGCAGTATTGAGGAAGAGCATATGTATTGAATGATAGGAATGCAAATAAAGAGTATAAGAGATGAAGAGTTTTCAATATTATAAAACTGTTATCAGGATCATTTGGCTTTCAAAATAAATTTTGGATATTCTTAAGAAAGTTTTATTGGAGGTGAGGTGGGACATTTTGTTCTTTGTTTCGGTTGTTGAGAATTTTATATAAAAATGCAATGGGAGAAATGAATGCGCTTAGGTGGGCGTTTGCAGGCAGCAATTGAAATTCTAAATGAGATAGAAATCCGGCATCGTCCAGCTGGTGAAGCTTTAAAAGCTTGGGGGATTTCTCATCGCTTTGCTGGAGCAGGGGATCGCGCAGCAATTGCTACAATCGTTTATGATGTCTTGAGACGGCGTTATTCTTTACAATGGCGTATGGAGAGTGATGATATAAGAGATATCGTTTTCGGTGCTTTATTAGATACTGGAAACATGAAGATTGAACAAGTTGATGAGGCGTTAGAAGGAGATCGGTTTGCTCCGCAGTTATTAAGGGCGCGGCAACGTCAATCATGGCAAAAACGAAAATTGGTTGATGCACCAGACTATATTCGTGGTGATGTTCCTCAATGGTGTCAAGCGCATTTACGTTCTTTGTTTGCCCATAATTGGGTCGTTGAAGCAGCTGCGTTAGCAACACGCCCTTCTTTGGATTTACGCGTGAATAGCTTGAAAGCAATACCAGAAGAGGTGCTTAAAGAATTAGCAAAAACTGGGGCTCAGTCTTTATCGTGGTTTCCGCAAGCTTTAAGGATTGCACCGATTGAAAAGTTTGACCGTCATCCCAATGTTCAAGTTGAACCAGCTTTTCAAAAGGGGCATTTTGAAATACAAGATTTGGGATCTCAAATTGTTGCTGACCTTGTAGAAGCAAAAGCCAGTATGCAGGTATTGGATTATTGTGCCGGAGCTGGTGGAAAAACATTAGCCTTAGCTGCTAGTATGCAAAATCAAGGACAAATTTATGCTTATGATTCAGATAAAGTTCGTTTGGCTCCTATTTTTGATCGTCTCCGGCGTGCTGGTGTTTATAATGTACAGCTACGAGAGCATAAAGAAGAATTAAAGCCGTTAGTAGGTCAGATGGATATCGTTTTGCTAGATGCACCATGTAGTGGTACAGGAACATGGCGGCGGCATCCAGATACGAAATGGCGTTTGACGCTAGAGCAGGTAAGACAGCGCCAAGTAGAACAGAAAGCGATTTTGCATAAGGCGGTAAAATATCTTAAGCCAAATGGACGTTTAGTTTATATTACATGTTCTCTTTTTTTCGACGAGAATGAAGAGCAAATTTCCAATTTTCTTCAACAGCATTCCAATTTTTATCCAATAAATATACGTACACTTTGGCAGAAACATTTTCATCTTTCGCAAGTGCAACCAGTTTTTTCAAATTATGGTCTTATTTTATCTCCAGCAACAACGAAAACAGATGGTTTCTTTTTCTCTGTGTTGCAAAAAAAATATTGATACAGATTTTTGCATTTTTTATCTTAAATTTTACAAAAATAACCTTTTTTCAATCTGATAGGCTTGAGAAAAGTGAAAGATTAAATCATAAATGCATTAGTTCTCTTTTACAATGATTGATTGGTTTTCTATGAGCACATCGCATACAGACACTGTTCTTATAATTGATTTTGGTTCGCAAGTTACACAACTTATCGCACGGCGGGTGCGAGCAATGGGGGCCTATTCCGAAGTCATCCCTTTTCAATTTGTTTTAGAGGGGATCAAGCGAATAAGACCTAAGGCTGTTATTTTATCAGGTAGTCCGCATTCAGTTATTGATAGTGATTCACCGCGTATTCCAATGGAAATTTTTGAATTAGGTATTCCAATTCTTGGTATTTGTTATGGTGAACAAGTTATGTGCGCTCAGCTTGGTGGAAGGGTTGAAGCTGGACATGAGCGTGAATTTGGTCGTGCTTTTTTAGAGGTACAAGAAGAGAGTGCACTTTTTGATGGTGTGTGGAAAAAAGGATCTTTTTATCAAGTATGGATGAGTCACGGTGATCGTGTAACGGCTTTACCAGAAGGTTTTCATGTTATAGGAACATCAAAAGGTGCTCCTTACGCTGCGATTGCTGATGAAAAAAGGCATTTTTATGCAGTACAATTTCATCCTGAAGTTGTTCATACACCGGATGGTACAAAACTTTTGCAAAATTTTATTTATGAAATATCTGGTCTTAAAGGCAATTGGACAATGGCTTCTTATAGGGAGAAGGCAATTGCTGCGATACAGAAAAAAGTTGGAAAAAGTCGTGTTATTTGTGGTCTATCAGGTGGTGTGGATTCATCGGTTGTAGCTGTACTTCTCCATGAAGCAATAGGAGATCAATTAACATGTATTTTTGTCGACCATGGATTGCTGCGCAAGAATGAGGCTGAAGAAGTTCTTACATTATTCCGAAATCATTATAATATAGAGCTTATTCACGTTAATGCTGCCAATATGTTTCTTAATGCTCTTGAGGGTGAGACAGATCCAGAAAAAAAGCGCAAAACGATAGGACGTCTTTTTATTGAAGTTTTTGAAGAAGAAACTAAAAAAATCGGGGGGGCAGAATTTTTAGCGCAGGGTACGCTGTATCCAGATGTCATTGAGAGTGTTTCAGCTATTGGTGAATCAGTAACAATTAAGAGCCATCATAATGTAGGTGGATTGCCGGAACATATGAAGATGAAACTTGTAGAGCCGTTGCGTGAATTATTTAAGGATGAGGTTCGTTCCTTAGGGAGAGAGTTAGGATTGCCAGAGCAATTTATTGACCGTCATCCTTTTCCGGGTCCCGGCCTTGCAATTCGGTGTCCAGGTGCTGTTACACGTGAAAAATTAGAAATTTTACGTGAAGCGGATGCCATTTATCTTGATGAAATTCGTAAAGCTGGTCTTTATGATGAAATTTGGCAGGCTTTTGCTGTTCTTCTTCCTGTTCAGACGGTTGGGGTTATGGGGGATGGACGCACATATGAATTTGTTTGTGCTCTTCGTGCGGTAACATCTGTAGACGGAATGACTGCTGATTTTTATCCGTATAATATGGAATTTTTAAGCAGGGCTGCAGCACGTATTATTAACGAAGTGAGAGGGATTAATCGTGTTGTTTATGATGTAACGTCAAAGCCTCCTGGCACTATTGAGTGGGAATGATTAAAGAAAAATAAAAATATTTTAAGAAAAAAGTGCTGTTAAGAATTTGAAGTTTGGAAAAGCAAATAACTGATTTCCTAAAATTGTTGTAAGTCTAGACTTTATTTTCAAAATCATAATTGCATTCTATATTGGCTAAATATTGTTTAAAATTGAGAAGTATGAAGTTTAGTATGACTGAGAAAACAATTGTTGCGCATCGAGGCGGTGCGAATCTTTATCCCGAAAATACACTTTCAGCATTTCGTCATGCAATTGCATTAGGCGTTGATGAAATTGAATGTGATGTTCATCTCCTGAAAAGTGGTGAAGTGGTTGTATTTCACGATTTTCATTTGGAACAATTGGTTGGAAAAAAAGGATATATTCATGATATTGATAATGAAACACGCAAAAGGCTTCGTGTGAAAGGAAGTACTGAATCACCCCCTCTATTAGAAGAGCTTCTTGATCTTTTGGTGCCAACTAATGTTTCTCTTCATCTTGAAATTAAAACATGTGGGAATACTGAGCGTGAAACGATTTTATCGCAAAAAGCACTTGGATTGATTAAGAATAGAAATTTAGAAGAACGGGTTTCTGCAATCAGTTTTGATCCTACGAGTCTTTGTCCTTTTATTGAGGCGGGAATATCATCTGGTCCGTGTATTGATAGCTTTGGAGATGATATGTGCCGTTTTTTTTCTCAATGGAAACAATTGGGATATTCTGATCTGAGTTTAAACGGTTCTATAGCTTCACAGAATTTTATTGAAGCTGCGCGTGAAGCAGGATTTACTGTAGGGGTATGGACAATTAACGGGAGAGCTCGGTTATCGCATTGGCTTGATATGCCAGTGCATTATATCACTACGGATCAACCAGATCTTGCTTTACAATTACGTGCACAGAAATAGAAATTATATATCTATTGTATAAAAGCGACGATATTTCTTAACAAAACTAAGCTTAATAAGAAAAGATAAGAAGTATTTTCTTATCTTTTCTTATTAAGCTTAAAATTTTCACTTTATTTATTTGTTATTTGTACGTTTCCCATTAGTTTTATTAAAAGTATGAAAATTCTCATGAGCGACAGTAAAGTTTAGTTCTTTACCATAATCGTTTGTAAGGCGCTCTTTTATTTCAACAGTAAAAATAGCACCATTCCAACGTGTTAAGACATGGCATCCCGATCCGACAGGCTTGATAAGATCAATATGTGTGCGAAAGACAGGTCCTTTATCTGGATATTCTCCTAACAAAATTGTTTCTGGTCTAAATGCCAAAAGATCAGTCTCTTCATTACAAGAAAGGGAATGGCCTAAATGTTGTTCCAAAATTTGGCGATCAAGAAAATTCATAGGAGGAGAGCCAATAAAATCAGCAACAAATGTTGTTGCTGGGTAGTCATAAATTTCCATTGGTGTTCCAATTTGTTCAATAGCTCCTTTGTTCATGACAACTATTCTATCGGCGAGAGTCATTGCCTCTAGTTGGTCATGGGTAACATAGAGGCTTGTTGTTCCCAATGAACGCTGAAGTGTTTTGATTTCAATACACATTTGTGCCCGCAATTTTGCATCAAGATTTGAGAGGGGCTCATCAAAAAGAAAAACACGTGGTTGACGTACAATGACTCGTCCCATTGCAACACGTTGACGTTGTCCTCCTGATAATTGTCGTGGTTTACGGTCAAGAAATGACTCTATCTCTAAAAGTTTTGCAGCATGTGCAATGCGTCTATTTATTTCGTCTTTAGGTGTTTTACGGTTTTTGAGACCATATTCTAAATTTCCACGAACAGTCATATGAGGATAAAGAGCATAATTTTGAAAAACCATAGCAATGTCGCGGTCGGCTGGTTCACGATCATTGATACGCTCATTATCAATGAAGAGTTCACCAGAAGTAACTTGCTCAAGCCCTGCAATAATACGTAATAAGGTTGATTTACCACATCCTGAAGGACCAACAAGGACAAGAAGTTCACTATCAGCAACAGTTAAGTTCAAATCATCAATGACTAGAATACCGTTGTCATATTGTTTTTTTATATTTGATAACTGGATTATGGCCACCGTTATTTCTCCGTTTCAATAAGGCCTTTTACAAAAAGCCGCTGCATGAAGATAACAACAAGGACAGGCGGCACCATGGCAACGACCGATACTGCCATGAGTATATTCCATTGCGGATCATGTTGAAGAGATTCGACAATAAGCTGTTTTAGAATAATAAGAATGGTTTGATGCTTTTGATCAGTAGTAACGATAAGAGGCCAGAGATATTGTATCCACCCATAAATGAACATAATGATGAATAAAGCGGCAATATTGCTTTTGCTGAGAGGGAGAAGAATATCTTTAAAAAATTTAAATGGTCCCGCACCATCAACACGAGCGGCTTCTAAGAGTTCGTCAGGAACAGTCAGAAAAAACTGGCGAAATAAAAATGTAGCAGTTGCAGAGGCAATGAGAGGAATAATCATTCCACCATAGGTGTTTATCATGCCTAAATGCGCAACGACTGCGTATGTTGGGATGATACGAACTTCAACAGGCAACATCAGTGTGACAAAGATAAGGGCAAAAGCGGTTTTACGGAAAGGGAAGCGCATATAGACAATCGCGTAAGCAGAGAAAAGTGAAATAATAATTTTTCCAACACTAATACCAAGCGCCATAATAAGCGAGTTTATTAAAAGCGGCCAGAGATTAGGTAAGCCAAGTTTTACAAGGCCACCACCAAAGATTGTTTTATAATTTTCCAGGGTGTAATTTCCTGGTAAAAGAGGTAGCATTCCTGAGCTAAAAGCGCTTGAATTATGGGTTGACGCAATGAGAGCAACATAAACTGGAAAGCAAATAACGACAATACCAGCAATAATAGTGAAATGGGTTAGAAATTTCAAAATAGGACGATTTTCAACCATAGTATTTCCCAATCTAATATTGTACGCGGCGCTCAATCCAGCGAAACTGAATAAACGTTAGGATAATAACCATCAACATTAATATTGTTGATTGTGCTGCTGAGGCGCCGATTATTTGATTTCTAAAACCATCATCATATACTTTGTAGACGAGAGTACTCGTTGCGCGCGCAGGCCCTCCAGAAGTTGTACTATCAATAATCCCAAATGTATCAAACATAACATAATGAATGTTAACGATAAGAAGAAAAAATGTTGTCGGTGAAATTTGCGGAAAGACGACAGTCCAAAAGCGTTTAAAAGGACCAGCGCCATCAATTGCAGCAGCTTCTATTTGAGAGCGTGGAATAGATTGAATCCCAGCAAGAAAAAAAAGAAAATTATAGGAAATTTGTTTCCAGCTGGCAGCGATAACAATAAGGATCATCGCTTGAGTACCGTTAATGCGATAATTCCATACAATACCTATTTTTTCAAGAAGAAAAGGGAAAACTCCAATGCTTGGATGAAAGATAAATAACCATAATACACCCGCTAATACTGGAGCAACAGCATAAGGCCAGAGCAAGAGCATTGTATAGGTCTTTTTGGCGCGGATAACACGGTCAACGCAAACAGCCAAAAGAAGCGATATTGCCATTGAAGTGATAGTAACGGAAATGGAAAAAATTGCGGTTGTAAGAAGTGATTTTAAATAATCAGCATCAGAAAGAATAGTCACATAATTTTCAAAACCAACAAAGGTTGTGGTAAAGCCAAAAGGATCTTCACGTTCAAAAGATGATTTTATTGCTTGGGCAGTAGGCCAAAGGAAAAACAAAAAGGTTATAATAAGTTGAGGAAAAATTAACCAATAAGAGAGCAGGCTATTTTTAAAATATACGTGTTTTTCTTGCATTCGTAGGGCTCTTTTAGAGAGAGGCTTTAGAGAACAAAGCAGAACTAAAAAACTCAACTATTTGGTTGAGTTTTTTATCTTTAACGATAATCACAAAACCTTAATGGTTGGTTTTTTCAAATTCACGTAAGAGTTTATTGCCACGCTTAACAGTTTCATCTAATGCATCTTTCGGTGTTTTTGAGCCACTAAGAACAGCTTCCAGTTCTTGATCAAGAATGGAACGAATTTGCGGTAAATTACCAAATCTTATACCCTTTGAGTTGACAGTTGGTGGATTGAGATTGATTTGTTTAATGGCAATATCTGCCCCAACGTTTTTATCGTAATAATGTTGTTCTTTACTCAGTTCGTAAGCAGCTTTTGTGGTTGGAAGATATCCTGTTACTTGATGCCATTTGGCTTGGTTATCTGCTCTGGAGAGAAATTTAAGAAAAGCTGCTGCACCTGCATATTCTTCAGGCGAATGCCCTTTTAAAACCCAAATAGAAGCTCCTCCAATAACTGAATTTTGAGGTGCACCTTTTACATCATTATAATAGGGTAACATACCAAATCCCACATTAAATTGAGCTTCAGAAACAATTCCCGCACGCGACCCTGAGGATTGCATGAAAATTGCGCAATTCTGTGTCATAAACATAGGTGTTGCATCTAATGATCCAGAAGGACCTCCATAGCGAAAAATACCTTGATCAGACCATTTTTTAAGATCGGTCCACATACGCACTTGTAAAGGTCCATTCATTGTAAGCTCTGAATCAAGTCCACCAAAACCGTTTTCTTTTGTTCCGAAAGGAAGATTGTGTAATGCTGAAAAATTTTCTATGCCAATCCACTGTGCAGCATAAGCCATTGTAAAACCACAACTTGCTGCTTTACTTTCAAGAATTTTTTTAGAGAAATCTTCAACATCTTGCCATGTTTTAGGTGGTTGTTCTGGATCAAGACCTGCTTTTTTAAAGATATCTTTATTATAATAAAGGATTGGTGTTGAGGCATTAAATGGCATCGATAGCATTCGTCCCTGAACATCAGAATAATAGCCACTAATAGCAGACAAATAGCTTGCAGGATCAAACTCTTCTTTTGTGTCAGCCATAAGTTGATAAATTGGATAAATGGCAGCTTTTGCGGCCATCATGGTTCCAGTACCAACTTCATAGATTTGGGCGAGGACCGGTTGTTGTTTCCCGCGAAATGCCGAAATAAGTGAAATCATACCTTCTTCATATTCACCACGAAATGAAGGGACAACTTTATATTTAGATTGGCTTGCATTAAAGTCATTAATAAGACTTTCGGTTTGTTTTCCTAGCTCGCCACTCATAGAATGCCAAAAGCTAATTGTTGTCTGTGCAAAACTCGTTGTTGCTATACTGATTGCAACTGTAAATGCTACTATGGAAAGATAAAAACGATCCATGGTTCTCCCTTTCTGAAGTTATGGAATACAAAGTTCCCCTTAAAATTATAGTATTACACATGAACATGCCATGATGATTTAATTTCAGAAATATATATTGGCCCATTTAAACAGGAACCATGAAAAGGTCAAACGAATTCGTTTAGACTTATCCGTTTTTCCTTTGTAGAAGCTATCGTATCTTATGGGAAAATTGTAAACAGTGGAGTGAAAAATAGAAAGAATTCAAATACGAAAAAGAGACAAGGAGATAAACAGTAAATATCCTTGTCTTTAAAAACGTACAGTATTTGAATATGCTCTTGTTGGGAGAAAAGCCTATTGATTATGAAGCGTTATGAATCTGTAAAGTGTTTTAATGTTTCGTTATCGCGTCAATGATGGTTTTAATATTATGTTCCATCATATCGAGATAAGTTGCAGCAGGACCATTTTCGTTCGATAATGCGTCAGAATACAGTGTTCCACCGATTTTTAGACCTGTTTCTCTGGAAATCTGTTTTATGAGACGGGGATTAGAGATATTTTCAACGAACAACGCAGCTGCTTTATTGGTTTTAATTTGTTTGATAAGCTTCGCTACATCGGCTGCAGTTGCTTCAGTTTCTGTTGAAGCACTTTGGGGAGCAAGCATAGTAAAACCATATTCTTTAGCAAAATAACTAAAGGCATCATGAGATGTGATAATAACACGTTTATCTTTTGGGATGGTGGCAATTTTTGTTTTAAGTGTTTCTTGTGCTATTTTAAGTTTTTGGATATAGGCGCTGGAGTTTCTATTGTATTTTACACAAGACTGTTGGTCAATTTTACAAAAAGCTGTAGCAATATTTTTGACATAAATTTCAACATTAGGAATAGTTTGCCAAGCATGTGGATCAATATCACTGTAATGGTTATGTTCCTGTGCACCATGTTTTTGGTGTTGGATGTTAAGTGGAGGGATATTGGCACTCACTTCGACAAGAAGTGCTTTTGTTCCGCTTGCTGTGATAAGGCGGTCAATGAAACCTTCTAAATGAAGTCCATTGATGAAAATAATATGAGCGTTTTTAAGAGCTTGAACGTCACGAGGGGTTGGTTCATAAATATGAATACTAGCATTGGGACCAACAAAAGTGGATATAGAAATGGAATCGCCTCCTACGTTTTTTACTAAATCTGCAAGAATGGAAAAACTTGCGACAACTCTGATTTTATTATGTGCAGATGCAGAAAATGAAGAAAGGAGAAGCAACAGCAAAGTTCCAAGTAGAATAAATTGTTGAACAAGTTTAGGCATATTATTTCCTTAGGGTGAGCAGGGTTTATGAAAGAGACGGGGAAACCATGTTACGAGAAGTCCCCGTGGACTGATGAAGCAAGAAAGAAAATAAATGAATCCTGCGGCAATGATGATAGCAGGTCCAGAGGGAAGTGAGAGATGAAAAGAAAGTAGAAGACCACAGATGCTAGCAGTGATTCCAAAAAAAGTAGAGAGCACACAGATCGGACCAAGACGCGAAAGCCAAAAACGAGCTGAAATAGCCGGAATCATCATAATGCCAACAGAAAGCAATGTCCCTAGTGATTGGAAACCACCAACCAGATTCAGCACAACGAGTCCAAGCAATGATATATGAACATATTTACTCAATGGAGAGAGTGATTTAAAAAAGAGGGGATCAAAGCTTTCTACTACGAGTGCACGCCATAAAATACAGAGACTGCACATGGTAATTAGCATTATTGTGGCGATTAGCCAAAGAGCCTGTGTATCAAGTGCAAGCACTGATCCAAATAGGAGATGGAGTAGATCAATTGTTGCATTTTTAAGTGAAATAATAATGACGCCTGTTGCGAGTGCAATAAGATAAAAGACAGTCATTGATGCGTCTTCTTTTTGGAAGCTGTTTCGTGAAGTAAGGGCAGTTGCTAAAGTGACAATGATACCAGCTACGATTCCGCCAAGTGTCATAGATATGAGGGAGAAACCACAAAAAAGGAAAGCAGTTGCTACACCAGGAAGGATAGCGTGGGATATAGCATCTCCTGTGAGACTCATTCCGCGTAGCATCAAAAATACTCCAATAGGACAAGCACTGATGGACAGAAGAATCGAACCAATGAGAGCATTTTGCATGAAATGAAAATCAACGAAGGGTGCAAGGAAAAATGTATACACGTATTATGATCCTATAGAGTGAGAATCATTAAGGGGCAGACAGTACTTTTGTCTATTAATACGGAGAAAGTTGGATGTGGGAGATAGCATACTGTGGTCGACATTGTTATTAAACAGCATTGTTTTTCCATAAAAGGCTTTTTGTTGATGAATGTGAATCATTTGGGGAAAATGCTCTTGTACAATGAGGGGATCATGAAGTGCTGTAAGAATTGTTCTCCCTTGTTGTTGCCAATGTGTGATCAAAGCAAGAAGATCTTTTTGGGTATTATGATCCACACCATTGAAAGGTTCATCAAGTAAAATAATATCGGCATCTTGTACGATGATACGTGCAAAAAGGGCTCGTTGTAATTGTCCACTTGAGAGTGTATCAAGTGATCGCGTGGCGAGTGTTGAGAGTCCAACTATTTCAAGAGCAGACTGGATTTTAGAATAATAAGGGCGTTGATTTTTCCATAATCCACAAAAAGCCCATAGCCCTGTTTTTATGAGCGTTTCAACATCAATTGGGAATGTTCTATCGATTTCACATCGTTGGGCAAGATAAGCAATTCGACTTTTCTTTGGTTTTGTAATTTTACCTCTGATAGGTCTAACTAATCCGGCAACAGTTTTAAGTAATGTAGATTTTCCAGAACCATTATCTCCTGTTATCGCGATCAACGAGCCCGTTTCTAGTTTTACTGAGAAATTCTTTATTGTTACTCTATTGACATAGCCTAATGTTGCATTGTCGAAATGAAGACCCATACTATATACCATTTTTGATTATGTTGCTAAAAAAACATATGTAATAATATAACGTTTGTCAATAATCGTTATATTATTACATATGTTTTTTGCGCTGAATATTATAGCGGGAAGATCGTGGAAAATTCAAAATAATGATTGAATTTTCCTTGACGAAAGAGAGAGTGTGTATACTATATATAGTATCAAAATGATTGGTGATTCTAAATAAGCACAAGTGAGGGTACAGCGTGTTTGGTTTGGCGTCTAAGTTATTTCCATAATGTGATAATATTACCAAAAGTAAAGCGGTATTTCTGTAGGAATATCTCTGTAGGGGGAATTTCCTTTCGTTTTTGTAAGTTTATTTTTGTTATGAAGAGCAAAGCTAAGATTTATAGAACGGCTTGCTCGATGCGTTTTAAAGGTCAAAAGATCATTAGTTTTTTAATAGCAGGAGGGAATTGTAGTGCAAACAAAAGACTATTTTATAATTGAGCGAATTTGCCATTTAAGTTCTAGGATAATTATCTATTCTCATCATAATTTTTAATAATTTGATGGGGATTTCTGTCATCAGAGAGCTATGTGTTTTTGAATAGGTGTATAGCTGCACATGTTTGCTTACAATTTCTGTTTTTTTATTATTGTTGAATATCTATAAGATTGTCAAAATCTACTCTTTTGGAGTTGATTCTTTTGGAATTATGAAAGTTGAAGAAAATGCCGGTCACTATTTATAGTAAGCCATTTTGCGTCCAATGTGATGCTACACGTCGTGCTTTTGATGCTAAAGGCATTGATTATTGTGTCGTTGATATTTCCCGTGATGAACAAGCATACAGTTTTGTGCAATCTCTAGGATATCGTCAGGTTCCTGTAGTTGTTTGTGGTGAAAACCATTGGTCTGGTTTTAGACCGGATATGATTAGTGGTCTTTGTGTTTAATGGGGCTTGTTGTTTATTATTCGAGTGCAACGGGTAATACAGAGTATTTTGTCTCACAGCTTGGTCAGCGACTTTTAAAAATTGATAAAAAAAAGCCGTCTTTGTTAGCTGCTGAGCCTTATGTATTAGTTGTTCCTACTTATGCAGATGGTGAAGGGAGAATGGCTGTGCCGAAAGCAGTTATTCATTTTCTCAATGAAGTAGAGAATCGCGAATTAATTCGTGGTGTCATTGGAGGTGGAAATCGTAATTTCGGTCGCTATTATAATTTGGCCAGCAAAATTATTGCTGAAAAGTGTTTTGTACCTTGCCTTTATCGTTTTGAGCTGCGTGGCACTGATGAAGATGTTATTTGCGTAAAGAAGGGATTGGAAAGATTTTGGAAACAATCGATATAGAACAGTCACAGAAAACAGATCATCAGATTACAGATTATCATGCATTGAATGCAATGCTTAATCTTTACGATGAAAATGGACATATCCAATTTGATATGGATAGGCTTGCTGCTCGGCAGTATTTTCTTCAGCATGTTAATCAAAACACGGTTTTTTTTCATAATCTGAAAGAAAAAATAGATTACTTGATAGAAGAAGGATATTATGAGAAAGCTTTGTTTGAACTGTATGATTTTTCTTTCATTAAAAAGCTTTTTAAACGTGCTTACGAATTTAAGTTCCGTTTTCCTACTTTTTTGGGTGCATTTAAGTATTATACCAGCTATACGCTGAAGACTTTTGATGGAAAACGCTATCTTGAGCGTTACGAAGACCGTGTTTGTCTTGTAGCTTTATATTTAGCACAAGGGGATAAGGCTCTTGCTGAGAGTTTGGTGGATGAAATTATTACAGGACGATTTCAACCAGCAACACCAACGTTTTTGAATGCAGGAAAAAAGCAACGCGGTGAATTGGTATCATGTTTTCTTTTGCGTATTGAAGACAATATGGAATCGATAGGCCGTTCGGTTAATTCAGCATTACAACTTTCTAAACGTGGTGGAGGAGTAGCGCTTTGTTTAACGAATTTACGGGAAGCAGGGGCACCAATAAAGCAAATAGAAAATCAATCTTCAGGTGTTTTACCTGTGATGAAGCTTTTGGAAGATTCTTTTTCTTATGCCAATCAGCTTGGGGCCCGGCAGGGAGCTGGCGCTGTTTATTTACATGCGCATCATTTAGATATTATGAAATTTTTGGATACAAAGCGTGAAAATGCTGATGAAAAAGTGAGAATTAAAACGCTTTCGCTTGGTGTAGTTATTCCTGATATTACTTTTGAGCTGGCACGCAATAATGAGGATATGTATCTCTTCTCATCTTATGATATCGAGCGTGTTACCGGAAAACCTTTTAGCGATATTTCTTTGACAGAGCACTATCGATCTTTTGTTGATAATGCAAAAATTCGTAAAAAGAAAATCAGCGCACGTGTTTTTTTTCAGACACTAGCAGAACTCCAATTTGAATCCGGTTATCCCTATATTTTGTTTGAAGATACTGCCAATCGAGCCAATCCAATAGCTGGACGTATCAATATGAGTAATTTATGTTCAGAAATTTTACAGGTGAATGAGGCAAGTGAGCTGGAAACGGATTTAACGTATCGTACTGTTGGTAGTGATATATCTTGTAATCTTGGTTCTATGAATATTGCAAAAGCAATGGAAGGCAATGATTTTGGACAGACGGTGGAAGCTGCAGTTCGTGCTCTTACGGCAGTTTCTGATATGAGCGATATTGCTTGTGTACCTTCCATTGCGAAAGGTAATGCCGAAAGTCATGCAATTGGTTTAGGGCAAATGAATTTGCATGGGTTCTTAGCACGTGAGAAAATTTATTATGGTTCTCCAGAAGCGATTGATTTTACTAATATTTATTTTTACACTGTAACGTATCATGCAATACGTGCTTCCAATTTGATTGCACGCGAACGTCAAGAGGTGTTTGCAGGATTTGAAAATTCAGCTTACGCAGACGGTCGTTTTTTTGCAAAATATATTGAAAAGGAATGGAAGCCTCAGTTTGCGCTTGTACAAGAGCTTTTTGCACGGAATAATATCATGATTCCGGACCAAAGGGATTGGCAAGAGCTCAAAAATCTTGTTGTTGAGTATGGGCTTTATAACCGTAATCTTCAGGCTGTTCCTCCTACAGGGTCTATTTCCTATATTAATTATGCAACATCTTCTATTCATCCAATTGCTTCAAAGATTGAGATTCGCAAAGAAGGAAAAATTGGACGCGTTTATTACCCTGCTCCTTACATGGATAATACGAATTTGGATTTTTATCAGGATGCTTATGAAATTGGTCCTGAAAAAATTATTGATACCTATGCTGCTGCTACACAGCATGTTGATCAGGGTCTTTCGTTAACGTTATTTTTTCCTGATACAGCCACTACACGTGATATTAATCGCGCGCAAATTTATGCTTGGAAAAAAGGTATAAAGAGTATTTATTATGTGCGGTTACGGCAAATGGCATTAAGTGGAACAGAAGTGGATGGCTGTGTTTCGTGCAGTTTATAGGAGATAATCATATGACAAAGATTACAACCAAAAATCCTGTAGTTTCTGCTGTCAATTGGAATAGATTGCATGATGAAAAAGACCTTGAAGTTTGGAACCGTTTAACTGGAAATTTTTGGTTACCTGAAAAGGTTCCTCTTTCTAATGATATTCCTTCATGGGCAAGTCTAACGGAGGAAGAACGCAAACTAACAATTCGTGTTTTTACAGGACTGACTCTCTTGGATACGATTCAGAACACCGTAGGAGCTATTTCGCTTCTGGCTGATGCCATAACAGAGCATGAAGAGGCAGTGTTGACGAATATTGCGTTCATGGAAGCAGTACATGCGCGTTCTTATTCCTCTATTTTTTCAACTTTGTGTTCAACAGTAGAAGTCGATGAAGCTTTTAGATGGTCAGAAGAAAATATTCATTTGCAGAAAAAGGCTAGATTAGTTCTTGAGCGTTATGAAGCAAATGATCCGCTAAAGAAAAAAGTTGCTTCAACTTTACTAGAAAGCTTTTTATTTTATTCTGGTTTTTATTTACCCATGTATTGGGCCAGCCGCGCTAAGTTAACCAATACAGCTGATCTCATTCGGCTTATTATCCGTGATGAAGCTGTCCACGGTTATTACATTGGTTATAAGTTCCAGTTGGGTTTTGCAAAACTTGATGAAGCTAAAAAGCAGGAAATGAAAGACTTTGCTTTTAATTTGCTTTTTGATCTTTACAATATTGAATGTAAATATACTGAAGATCTTTATGATACGATTGGATTAACGGAAGATGTTAAAATTTTTCTTCATTATAATGCGAATAAAGCCTTAATGAATTTGGGTTTCGAAGCTCTTTTCCCACCTGAGGTTTGTCGTGTTAATCCAGCTATTTTAGCGTCTTTGTCTCCAAGTTCTGATGAAAATCATGATTTCTTTTCGGGAGCTGGTTCTTCTTATGTGATTGGTAAGGCAGTTGCTACTACCGATGACGATTGGGAATTTTAATCCTAGATTGCAAAGAGAAGAGCGCGGGGTATACCATTCAGATCTTCGCGCATTTCTAAACACAGAAAGCCATTTTTTTCAAATAAGTTACAAACTTCTCTTTCTTGAGAGTAGCCGATTTCGACAGCGATATAGCCTTTTTCTTTTAAATAGTTTGCAGCTTCATAAGCGAGCTTTCGATAAAAATCAAGGCCATCTTTTCCACCAATCAGAGCGCGCAATGGGTCATACAAGCGCACTTCTTTGGTAAGATTTTTGATATCTGTTTCTGGAATATAGGGTGGATTGGAAATAATGAGATCAAATTGACCTGTAACGGATTCAAACCAATCACTAAGAAGAGGTGTAAAGCGTTGAATAACTTTTACATTTTTTGCATTTTTTGTCGCTGTTTTGAGAGCATCTTCAGAGATATCAACTGCTACTGCAGACAATTGAGAAATTTGCTTAAGAAGTGCAATGGCAATGGCACCACTACCTGTTCCCATATCAAGCATTGTTATTTTTCCTAAGTTTTCTCCTTGTTTTTTGAGAAGTGGTAAAACAAGATCCACTAGTGTTTCTGTATCAGGGCGTGGTTCTAATGTGTCTTGAGATAATGCGAAGGATATTCCATAAAATTCTCGTGCTCCTATAATACGGTAAACTGGTTCACCAGCAATCCGTCGTTGTACAGCGTGTTCTAATTGTATAATTTGTTCAGAAGATAGGATCATATTGGGTTTTAGAACTCTATCAGATGCTGTTGTTTTTGTTACCCATTCAAGAAGTATTTTTGCATCCAAATTAGCTTCCAAAATCCCATGATATAGCAGCTTTTTTTGTGTTTTCAAAAGAGTATCATTGAGAGTATGAGCACTCATTCATTCTTATCCATTTCCGTAAGAAGTGCTGTTTGATGATCAGATATGAGAGCATCAATAAGCGTATCAAGGTCTCCTTCCAGGATGCGATCAAGCTTATACAGCGTGAGATTAATACGGTGGTCTGTGACACGCCCTTGTGGAAAATTATAAGTACGAATACGTTCAGATCTATCACCAGAGCCAACTTGATTTTTACGGGATACTGAACGTTCACTTTCTATTTTTTGCCGTTCGATATCAAATAAGCGCGCACGTAAAATTTGGAGTGCTCGTGCTCGATTTTGATGTTGTGATTTTTCTGCTTGTACAACCATAATTCCTGTTGGAATATGTGTGATACGAACAGCTGAATCGGTTGTATTGACATGCTGTCCTCCTGCTCCAGAAGCACGCATTGTATCAATGCGAATATCTTCTGGACGAATTTCAATGTCAATTTCTTCAGCTTCTGGAAGCACTGCTACGGTAGCAGCAGACGTATGGATGCGTCCACTTGTTTCTGTTTCAGGGATGCGTTGTACACGATGAACGCCTGATTCAAATTTTAGTTTAGAAAAGACTCCCTTGCCTGAAACGGTAGCAATAATTTCTTTATATCCACCAACTTCACCTTCATTAAGAGAAACAACTTCAACTTTCCAGTGATGCGTACAGGCATAACGTTCGTACATGCGGAAAAGATCACCGGCAAATAGTGCTGCTTCTGATCCTCCTGTTCCTGCCCGAATTTCAATAATAGCATTTTTTTCATCCGCAATATCTTTGGGTAACAAAAGAATTTGGAGCTCTTTTTCAAGTTGTTCTACCTTTTGATATAATAGTGGGAGTTCTTCTTGGGCAAGGATACGCATCTCTACATCTGTTAACTTGTCACGAATGATCGTTTCTAGCTCTGTTATTTCTATGGAAAGAGCATTTAATGTTCGTATGGAAGTGATGATTGGCTGTAATTCCGCATATTCAGAAGCTAACTTTACATAAGTTTCAGCATTGGGATTTTTAGCCATTTGGCTTTCAATTATTTCAAAACGCTTTTCAAGTTGTCGCATACGATCTTGTGGCAAAGAAACCATAATAATATAGGCCTAATTTGTGATAATATTGGCAATTGATGTTTTATAACATCATATAAAAAGGGGTAATAAAGCAGAAAGACTCTTTTGCCAATGAAAACTATAGGTTTTTAAGGAAAACTTATGCAAAATTCTATTGGCATAAGGTGTTTATTAATTATACGCAGGAAAGCATTACTTTAAAGGCTGCGTTTTTTTCCGTAAAGCTCAAGACGGTGGTGAATAATGTCATAGCCAAGAGATTTAGCAATTTCCTCTTGTAGTTTTTCAATGATATCAGAATGAAATTCAATAACTTGTCCTGTTTCTACATCAATGAGATGATCATGGTGTTGCCTATCTGCTTGCTCAAAACGAGAAGGTCCACCACTAAAGGTATGACGGTGTATTGTTCCATTTTCTTCTAATGTTTTCATGGTTCGATAAACAGTTGAAAGTGAAATACTAGAATCAATTTTGTTTGCACGTTGAAAAATTTCAAATGCATTCGGATGGTCGTTTGTGTCGGACAAGATATCAAGAATAACACGTCGTTGACGCGTTATTCTTAAACCTGCAGTGCGTAATTCTTTTTCAAAATTTCGCTTTTTACCCATTTCAATCGTTTGCTTTTTAAATGAATGCACCATGACAGTGTTTGTATTTTTTTTCTGAACCACAAGGACAACGCTCATTACGTCCCACTTTTCCCCATGTGGCTACATCATTGGGATTACGGTCTTTTGGGTTAACAAATTTATTTTCTTGCGTTCGTGCCCAAAGGCTTGGTGAGTTCTCTTTGTTTTGATCATGAATGGAGGAGGCATTAGCATCTGTTTTTATAGGCATGAGTGATTCTGTTGGTTGTTGAATGATCTCGAACCGCATGAGTTTAGAAGTAACGATTCTACGCAAATTTCTGAGCATAGTCTGAAAGAGTTCAAATGATTCTGTTTTATACTCGTTGAGCGGATCTCGTTGTGCATAACCACGAAAACCAACTACAGAACGTAAATGGTCTAAATTGACTAGATGTTCACGCCATAAAGCGTCAATGGTTTCAAGTAATATAGCTTTGTGAAAATAAGCCATAACTTCTGAAGAAAAGCGTTCAGTACGCTCGTTATCAAGTTTGGCAATAGCCTTAGATACACGCTCTAAGATTTGTTCTTCAGCGATTCCATCTTCTTTTGCCCATTCTTCTACTGGAATCTCAAGATTAAAGAGCTGATGAAGTTCTTCTTGTAGGGCTTTTATATCCCACTTTTCAGAATATGTTCCAGGTGGGACATGGGTTTCTACGAGATCTTCAATCACTTCATTGCGCATTTCAAGAATCATGTCAGTTAAATCATCTGCGTTCATGATTTCCATACGCTGTTCAAAAATGACTTTGCGCTGATCATTCATGACATCGTCATATTTTAATAAATTTTTACGAATTTCAAAGTTTCGCGCTTCGACTTTTTTTTGCGCTTTTTCGATGGCTTTATTAATCCATGGATGAATAATGGCTTCACCTTCTTTCAGTCCAAGTTTTTGTAGCATACTATCCATACGCTCAGAGCCAAAGATTCGCATGAGATCATCTTGGAGAGAGAGAAAGAATTTTGAACGTCCAGGATCACCCTGACGACCAGAACGTCCACGAAGTTGATTATCAATACGACGACTTTCATGGCGTTCAGTTGCAATGACGTAAAGACCACCAACTGCTAATGCTTTTTCCTTGAGTTTCTGAACATTTTTTTTAATTGCTTCAATTTTAGCAGTTCGCTCTGGACCTTCGGGAATATCTTGTAATTCTTGCCGGATGCGCATTTCGACATTCCCACCAAGTTGTATATCAGTTCCCCGACCAGCCATGTTTGTTGCGATGGTTAATGCTCCAGGGACACCGGCTTGTGCAATAATGTATGCTTCTTGTTCGTGATAGCGAGCATTCAAGACTCTAAAATCAGTAATACCCTCTTTTCGCAAACGTTCTGCTAATTGTTCTGACTTCTCAATAGAAGTTGTTCCAACAAGAATGGGTTGCCCTTTTTCGTGCGCTTGGCGGATATCATGCACAATAGCATGATATTTTTCTTCTGCTGTTCGATAGATTTCATCGTCTTCATCAAGACGCTGTACTGGTAAATTTGTGGGGATTTCAACAACATCAAGGCCATAAATATTACCGAATTCTTCGGCTTCTGTTGTAGCGGTTCCTGTCATACCAGACAATTTTCTATACATACGGAAATAATTTTGGAAAGTGATAGAAGCGAGTGTCTGATTTTCTGGCTGAATAGCAACATGCTCTTTGGCTTCTAGTGCTTGATGAAGCCCTTCAGAATAACGCCGTCCTGGCATCATACGTCCTGTAAATTCATCAATGATAACAATTTCACCATTGCGAACAATGTAGTCCTTGTCACGGACAAATAACTTATGGGCTTTTAGGGCATTATTAATATGATGAACAATAGCAACATTTTCTATATCGTAAAGACTTTCTCCTTTTAGATGCCCAGCTTGTTCGAGCATTTTCTCAATTTTTTCAGTACCAATTTCGGTAAAGACTGTTGTTTTTTGTTTTTCGTCTATTTCATAGTCTTCTGCCGTTAAGGCTGGAATAAATGTATCAATAAGGTTATAGAAGTCGGTACGATCTTCTAGAGGACCAGAAATAATAAGAGGGGTCCGTGCTTCATCAATAAGGATTGAATCAACTTCATCAACAATTGCGTAATGATGACCACGCTGGACCATTTGACTGCGATCAAAAGCCATATTATCGCGCAGATAATCAAAACCCAATTCATTATTTGTTGCATAAGTAATATCACATGCATAGGCTGCTCGGCGGGCATCATTATCAAGATCATGAAGAATGACACCCGTTGTTAGCCCTAGAAAGCCGAAGATCTTTCCCATTGTCTCAGCATCACGACTAGCAAGATAATCGTTTACTGTCACGACATGAACGCCTTTTCCTTCTAATGCATTGAGATAAATTGGCAAAGTTGCCATTAATGTTTTACCTTCACCGGTACGCATTTCAGCAATGCCACATTCGTGAAGCACCATTCCACCAATGAGTTGTACATCAAAGGGACGCATATCATAAATACGTTTTGCTGCTTCACGGACAGTAGCAAAAGCTTCTGGTAGAAGCAAATCAATGGTCTCGCCTTCAGTGAGACGTTTACGAAACTCTTCAGTTTTTTGGCAAAGTTGCGCATCACTTAATTTCAGGAATTTTTCTTCCAAGGCATTAATTTGCATGACTTTTTGGCGAAGAGGCTTGAGACGACGCTCATGAGCGGAACCAAAAAATTTACGCGTAAAGACACCTAAACTGACCATTTCTGGCCCTTTCTTTTATTTGTTATCACTACTGTTGGGGATTTCATATATCATCCCCACACTCAGCACCTCAAAAAGTATTTAATATAACTGGCAACAGATGGTATTATTATACTTACTGGTTGGTGCGCAAATCTTCTACTTCAATTATGAAATAGAGATAAGGGTCCAAGCGCATCGTGTCAACTTTAGTAATGCTATTTAACTACCACAATACAGAGTAATTTAATGTGTAATATGTCATTTTTCTCTATTATCGTATTTTTTCGTATCATAAGATGGGGTAGGAGGGATAAAAATAAAAAAAAGTGTATGCTTTTTAAAACAAAATTACCAATTTATTTGTCCACGTTTAGAGATTAACATGCTATGGTAGAAAGAATTATGATCCTGGGCATGCCTTCATTTTTAAGGAGTATATTATGAAATTCAACTTTATTACGCTGTTTTTGGCATCAACTTTATTGGCAAGCACAAGTTGGGAGGTCATTGCCCAAGAAAGTTTGAATTCACCATCGAATGATTTAAAGACTTTGGAGAAAGCTTCTGAAAAAACAGTTTCTCCCTCTCATGTGATGGCAGTTATTGATGGGAAGAATATTACAGCAGGACAATTGGATGAGTTAGCGCTCGAAATAAATCCTAATTTGGTACATGTTCCTGATGAACAACGTCGTATAACAGTCTTAAAAGCTTATTTGGATATGCAAGTACTTGCTAAAGCGGCAATAAAGCAAGGTCTTGATAAGACTGAAGCTTATGATAAGCGTATGGCAGTTATGCGTGATAATGTTCTGCAGCAGCTTTATTTTAAACAGATGATTGTTGACAAGATTTTGGATAGCGATTTAGAAAGCCTTTATAATAAGGAAGTTGCTGCTTTGCCCAAAGAGGATGAAATTAAAGCACGTCATATTTTGGTTAAAACGAAAAAAGAAGCGGAAGCTATCATTAAGCGCTTAACTAAAGGAGAAAACTTTGAAGAGATTGCAAAAAAGACTTCGACAGATGGTTCAGCTGCTGTTGGAGGTGATCTTGGTTATTTTAGCCATGGACAAATGGTTAAATCTTTTGAAGATGCCGCGTTTGGTCTAAAAGTTGGTGAATTTACTAAAAAGCCTGTTGAAAGTCCTTTTGGTTGGCATGTTATTAAGCTAGAAGATCGTCGTTTGAAACAACCTCCTACATTTGATGATGTTAAAGAGATGTTGCGTACACAGCTTATAAAAGAACGTTACCAAATGCTGATTTCTGATTTGCGCGGTAATATAGATGTAAAATATCCTGATCCTCATGTTACGAAACTGATGCAGTCGCTTAACCAAAATGGTATGCAGCTTCCGGATGAAACATCCAATGAAGAAGAAGCCGAATAATAGTATTTTGAAGCTGGGCGATTTGATAGGGCTCTTTTGTTCAAAGAGCCCAGCAGTTGTTTGTTAGAGATTTTGTCTGCAGTCATTTTGTTGCAATGAGATTTCATCTATTTTTATGGAAACTATTTTGTGACTTTTAAAATATCACCTTTGTCTCCCCAAAAAATACAGGAGCTTCCGCCATTACCTGGTGTGCGGATAGAAACAGCCGAAGCTGGAATTAAATATAAAGATCGTACAGATCTTCTTTTTGTTATTTTTGATGATCCAGCAAGTGTAGCAGGTGTTTTTACACGTTCAAAATGTCCTTCGGCACCTGTTGAACATTGTCGTGCGTCGCTTCCTCATGGGGTTGCAAGGGGTGTTGTTGTAAATTCTGGGAATGCAAATGCTTTTACGGGGCGCAAAGGAAAGCATACAACGAATGAAATCATATGTGCAGCAGCAAGCGCTTTGGGGGCTAAAGAAAATGAAATTTTTATAGCTTCTACGGGTGTTATTGGTGAACCAATGGAGGCTGCAGGTATCGTAAGTCTTCTACCAGATATGGCAAAAACAGCAAAAGAAGGGAACTGGTTGGAGGCTGCAAAAGCCATTATGACCACTGATACATTTCCAAAACTTGCTACACGTAGATTCAATTATGGAGGAGAAATTGTTACCATTAACGGGATAGCAAAAGGTGCTGGTATGATTGCACCAGATATGGCAACAATGCTTTCTTTTGTGGTGAGCGATGCAGCAATTTCTTCGGATATACTGCAGTCCATGTTGTTAGAGGCAGTTCAGGGTTCTTTCAATTCAATTACTGTTGATAGTGATACTTCAACATCAGATACACTCATGATGTTTGCGACAGGAAAAGCAGAAGGAAATTTTCCCCGCCTTACGAGTAAATTAGATCCGCGTTACAGGGTGTTTGTAGAACAATTGAGTGCACTTTTGCTTGAACTTGCATTACAAGTTGTGTGTGATGGTGAGGGTGCACGTCATTTAATTGAGGTTAATGTGATTGGTGCTGCAACTGACAAAGCTGCTAAGATTATAGCTCTATCGATTGCCAATTCACCACTTGTAAAAACGGCCATTGCTGGTGAAGATGCAAACTGGGGACGGGTGGTTATGGCGGTTGGTAAGGCAGGAGTTGAAGTAGATCGTGATTTATTGACTATTTGGTTTGGTAAGTATCGTTTGGCGAAGAATGGTGAACGTGATCCTGAGTATAGAGAAGAGGTTATAGGTACGTATATGCAAGGCAAACATATTACAATTCGCGTTGATATAGGTTTAGGTAGTGGTAAGGCGACAGTTTGGTCTTGTGATTTGACGAAAGAGTACGTTATGATCAACGGTGATTATAGAAGTTAACAGATACACAATAAATTTGACATTGGATACCTCTGTATATCCTTGTGAAGGAGGACGAGGTATTTAGCTCTTTCGTCTTTGAGCAAGGGGATATGAGAAAAGAAATGATCATTTTTATTATCCCTGTTGGAGGGCCGTATGAATATAAAAAGTTCACTTCTTCTTGTTGTTGCGTGTGTATTGGTAGATCAAGATAATCATGTTTTGCTCACAGAGCGTCCCCAAGGAAAATCATTGGCTGGTTTATGGGAGTTTCCTGGAGGAAAGGTTGAGCAAGGAGAGACTCCAGAAGCATCGTTGGTTCGCGAATTAGAGGAAGAGCTCGGTATTTTTGTTCAGCAAAATGATTTATTACCTTTAACATTTGCGAGTCATGGCTATGAGACATTTCATCTTTTAATGCCATTATATCTTTGTTCCCATTATAAGGGTGTTGCACAAGGACGAGAGGGACAAAATTTAAAATGGGTTTTTGTTGGCGATCTTGATAAATATCCTATGCCTGATGCTGATAAGCCATTGGTTAAGATATTAAAAAACATTCTTCTTTGATGTATTGTATGCCAAAATGAAATTTTCTTCAATCCAATTATGTATAGCGTAAGTTATCTATTACATTGGATAACATTGTCCATGAAACCTTTTCATTATAATCACTACGCAACAAATTTAAAAAGTGTTCACAGAAAATAATGAGTATGTGGCGATGCCTTATAACATCAAATTTGGGGACTATATATAAGGTTTTTTGTTTTTTCTTTTTTTCAAAATTTGCGGTTTTTGAGTATACAGAACGAATTTTTCTGGCACGGAAGATACGGAATAAACTATCTCAAATAGAAGGAAAGAGGTTTTCTCTGAAAGTTAGAAAAAGACGTATAAAAGGTAAGGGTATCTTTCGTAAAATAGGTTGTTTTTAAAAAGAAGCAGTGATTAAAACTACTGAAAATATCCGACACGAATCAATATGAGAGTTAATATAGCAAAAGAAAAAAGCCATAGAATTCTTGACTATTTATTTAGTGCAGTTTGGTAAAGTTTTTATCTTGAATAGTAAAGGAGATGATGGCATCATATCAAGTGATAAGGTGTAATTTTTCTTTTAAGATTGAAATGTAATGAAAGTTGTTTGTATTTTATTTCTTATTAGAAATATTTTACTTTAGCATAGACTGAAAATATTATATAATAGGGAAATATGCTCATTTGATTTTTTATCTTCTTTAAAGAGCTATTAATAGACAAAAAATTCTCTTCTAGCTTCTAAATTGAAAAATAATGATTTTATAAAAGTATCGCGATCTTTATATTTCATTTTTAGATATTACACGTTAATTCTAAGCAACATATTATTTTTTGATCTCAAGCACAACGATAGTGGGCATAAGCGATGACATTTAATTTTTTTATAAATTTATTTCTATTTGTTATTTTTTTATTATGGCTTACTCAAAGTAAGAAAATGAAATGGAGCATTTCACTACGTGTTATGTTGGGTCTTATTTCGGGTTTGATTTTTGGAAGTGTTTTGCAGTTTATTTATGGGGAGGGTGAGCCTACTCTGTTGAAATCGGTTGAATGGTTTAACATTGTTGGAAAGGGCTATATCGCATTATTGCAAATGATTGTTATGCCATTAGTTTTTATCTCTATTCTTTCAGCAGTAGCACATTTACATTCTGTTTATGCTGTTGGAAAAATGAGTGTAATTACAATTTCAATGTTGCTTTTTACAACTGCTATTGCAGCATTGATTGGAGTTTTAGTTGTCAATTTTTTTGGGTTAACAGCGAATGGTTTGGTACATGGAGGGGAAGATGTTTCTGGTATTCTTGGATCCCATGTTTCTCAACTTGGAGATATGAATATTCCAAAGATGATTTTATCCTTTATTCCCAAAAACCCATTTGCTGAGTTAAGTGGAGCCAAGCGTACATCAATCATAGGTGTTGTTATTTTTGCAGCGTTTTCAGGGGCTGCGGTCACTCTTTTAAAGAAAGATGATTCAGAGAAGGGAGAAAAAGCGCTTTTGTTTGTTCAAGTTGCACAATCTTGGGTTATGCGGTTAGTTCGTATTGTGATTTCCTTGACTCCTTATGGTGTTTTTGCGCTTATGACTACAGTAGGAGCGACTTCAAATGTTGCAAATATTCTGAATTTACTGATATTTATCATTGCTTCCTATGTTGGTATTATCCTTATGTTTGGGGTTCATGGTGTGTTGCTTGGCTTATCAGGGCTTAATCCATTTCGTTTTTTCAAAAAGGTTTTGCCTGTTTTGACATTTGCTTTTAGTAGTCGCTCAAGTGCAGCAAGTATTCCTCTGAATATTGAAGCACAAACACAATGGATTGGTGTACCACACTCAATTGCGAGTTTTGCAGCTTCTTTTGGAGCAACGATTGGACAAAATGGTTGTGCAGGTCTTTATCCGGCGATGCTTGCGACTATGATAGCACCAACTGTTGGTATTAATCCTTTTGATCCTACTTGGATTGCTACGCTTGTTGGTGTTGTAACATTGAGTTCTATTGGTGTTGCTGGTGTTGGTGGTGGTGCTATTTTTGCTGCATTAATTGTGTTGCCAACTATGGGGCTTCCCGTTTCTTTGGTTGCTGTACTTATTTCTATTGAACCTCTCATTGATATGGGGCGTACAGCTCTAAATGTAAGTGATTCAATGTTGGCTGGAACTGTAACGAGTCAAATACTTCGTGCAACGGATAAAAGTATTTTTGAAAAATGATGTTATGGTGAGATTATGGTTTTTTGGGTTGGAAAACTTCAGTAAGAGAAATTTGCGCAGACCCTGGTCGTATAGGTTTTTGTTGATTTTTATGAGGAGCCCAACCAGAGAGCCAGATGAAAGAGAAATTTGCGCGAATGCGGCCATCAGGATCACTAAATCGTTGTGCATAGATTTCAGCTGCGCGGAGGAAAAAGCGTTTGGATACAGGGCGTCGTGAACGGTTGATGAGTGCATTTTGCATTCCCATAGCTTTAAGGTCATGGATAAGGTCAAACATTGTATTATAGCGTATCGTGATATTTTCAATGTCTGCTACAGGGAGAGCAAAGCCGGTCCGCTGTAAAAGAGCTCCTGCATCACGAATATCGGCAAAGGGATAAATTCTAGGGCTTGCACCTCCATAGATTTCAATTTCAGCTTGTAGGAGGCATTCACGTAATTCTACGAGCGTACCAGCTCCGGTCATAACGGCAAGAAATAAGCCGTCTGGTTTAAGAATGTTTTTTATCTGGCTGAGAACTCCTGGGGTATCATTGGTCAACTGTAATGAGAGAAGCGAAACGATAAGATCACAATAATGTTGAGGAAAATTAAGCAATTCTCGATGACGTAAGTGAAATTTTTTGTCATGACTTTGATAAAGTATATCAGTTTCAACGCGTTCTACGGAACGCACTTTTCCAGATTTCATTAAAGCTTTTGCTGCAAGATCCGTATGGCTGTGTAGATCGAGAGCTAACGTAAAGAAACGATCAACAGTACTGAGACGTTTATAGAGATCTTCGGCCATATGGGACAATAAAAAGTCATGTCCCATTTTTGCTTTTTGAAAAGCACGTTTGCGGAATTGTTCAATAAGATCATGATCAAAAATTAAAGGATGCGACATGTCTTTGTGTGCTTTCAATCTGTAATACGGTGTCGTTGGATAGGAGGCATGTTGTGTAAGCTATGTCAAGTTTATGATGTAAAAAAGTAAATTTATAAAAAGTAAGAGTTTTTAAAGGAATTAAATTTAGAAATTACGAAAGAAATTTTTTTGTGCAGGGAAGCTATAAAAGCTCAAACAGATGATGTTATGCTTTCAAGAAATGGCTTTAAATGGCGGGGATATATTTCGTAAGTTCATTGAGCGCTTACTAATAATTCTATATCCGCCGATTTGTCCAGGATGTAAGCAAAGAGTTTCTGATTATGGTACAATTTGTCCTGAGTGCTGGAAGGATCTTCAATTTATTACAAAACCTTATTGTCCTGTTATGGGAACTCCTTTTGTTTGTGATATGGGAGATGGTTTTTTAAGTGGGGAAGCTCTCCAAAATCCTCCTCCTTTTTCACGCGTTCGCTCTGCTATTGTTCATAAGGGGCTTGCGAGAACTTTAGTAACGCGGCTGAAATATGGTGATCGTATAGAATTGGCATCTTTTATGGCTAATTGGATGATTTATGCTGGGCGCGAGATTATTGATGATTGTGATGTTATTATTCCTATCCCATTGCATTTTCGTCGTTTTTGTGAGAGGCGTTATAACCAATCTGCTGAGCTTGCTCGTTATATTGCTGCTTCGCAAAAAAAACTTTTAAAACCTAGCTGGCTTACACGTTGTAAACATACACGTCCGCAAGTTAGTTTATCTTCAAAGGAACGAAAGCTTAATGTACAGAATGCCTTTAAAGTTTCTCATAAAGTTAAGAACTATCTAAAGGGTTGCTCTGTTTTGCTGATTGATGATGTTTTTACAACAGGAGCAACTGTTACAGCTGCTGCTACAGCATTAAAATATGCAGGCGCACAGCGAGTTGATGTTCTAACATTTTCTCGTGTATTAAAAGAAGCCTCTATTTTTCCTGATTCTTAAAAGGAACTTAAAACTGATTATATTAAAAAATATGAGAAAATAAGATTATGAAAGAAGTAGTACTTTATACACGTCCCAACTGTCCTTATTGTGCGAAAGCGCGTGATTTGCTTAATAAAAAAGGTGTAAAATATACAGATATTGATGCATCAACTTCTCTTCGCCAAGAAATGGTACAGCGAGCAAATGGTCGTAATACATTTCCGCAAATTTTTATAGGTAATTATCATGTTGGCGGTTGTGACGATCTTTACGCTTTAGATGGTGAGGGAAAGCTTGATTCTTTATTGCAAGGCGAACAATAATTCTAGAATATCTTCTACTCAGATCGTTTTGCGAGAAGCAGATAGTTAACATCCATATCTTTTGAGCGATTCCAGCTATTTTTTAGTGGATTGTAAATAATGCCTATCTCATCAATAACAGTCAAAGCATTTTGTGACAAAAAGCTTTTAAGTTCATGAGGTTTTAGGAACTTTTTATAGTTATGGGTTCCTTTAGGAAGCCAATGTAAAATGTATTCAGCGCCTATAATTGCTAATCCCCAAGCTTTCCATGTGCGGTTGAGTGTTGAAACAAACATCAACCCTTGGGGTTTAAGCATTTTTGCTGTGGCTGCTATGAGGAGACGGACATCTGCAACATGTTCAACAACTTCCATATTGAGAATGATATCAAATTGCTCTCCTTCATCGGCAAGTGCTTCCGCAGTAGTGTTACGATAATCAATAGAAACGCCACTTTGAATCGCATGGATTTTTGCGACTTCAATATTTGTTTGTGCGGCATCGGCTCCAACAACTGTAGCACCAAGACGTGCCATTGGTTCGCATAACAAACCACCTCCACAGCCAATATCAAGGATTTTCAAATTTTCGAAGGGCAAAAGCGAAACAGGATCACGATCAAATGCTAAACAAATTTTTTCTTTAATATAAGCAAGACGTGTTGGATTAAATTGATGAAGAGGTCGAAATTTTCCTTGTGGATTCCACCATTCTGCAGCGATACGTGAAAAGTGATCAATTTCACTCTGATCAATTGTAGTACGCGTTTTATTTATCACGAGGCTGTCCTTTGTTTTTTTCATAATCATGATTAAGTCAGGTGAATTTTATCAAAGCCAAGGAAAATTAACATAATCATACTGGACTTGCGTAAATGAAAGATATTCGGTATGTCAAAAAATAATTTTTTGATACAGTTGGTAAAATCTTAATTCTTATATATCATTTGAGATAAGAAACGTAAAGGTAAGAGTATTATTAATGGCGCGTATTGTCATGAAATTTGGTGGAACATCTGTGGCAAACATTGAACGTATTCACAATGTTGCACGGCATGTCAAAAGAGAGGTAGATGCAGGGCATGAAGTTGCAGTTGTGGTATCTGCGATGGCTGGTAAGACCAATGAGCTTGTTCAGTGGACGCGTGACGCTTCAGCAATGCATAAAGATGCTTACGAATATGATGTGGTTGTGTCTTCTGGTGAACAGGTAACGGCAGGTTTGTTGGCTCTTACACTTCAAGCAATGGGGATGAACGCGCGTTCATGGCTTGGTTGGCAAGTTCCTATTCGTACGGATAATGCACATAGTTGTGCACGTATTATAGATATTGATGGTTCTTTTTTAATACAGTGTTTTCAGGAAAGTCAGGTAGCGGTTCTTGCTGGTTTTCAAGGAGTATCTCCGGATAACCGAATTTCTACTTTAGGACGCGGTGGATCTGATACAAGTGCTGTTGCTGTAGCAGCAGCTATAAAGGCTGATCGTTGTGATATTTATACCGATGTTGACGGCGTTTATACAACCGATCCTCGTATAGAGCCTAAGGCACGCCGTTTACCAAAAGTCGCTTTTGAAGAAATGCTGGAAATGGCTTCACTTGGGGCGAAAGTTTTACAGGTTCGTTCTGTTGAATTGGCGATGGTTCATAAAGTTCGTACCTTCGTGCGCTCAAGTTTTGAAGATCCCGATGCTTTAGGCATGGGAGATCCAATGAATTCTTCTGGAACACTTATTTGCGATGAGGATGAGATTGTGGAACAACAAAATGTTACTGGTATTGCTTTCGCTAAGGATGAGGCGCAAATTTCGCTCCGTCGGCTTGCCGATCGTCCAGGGATTTCCGCAGCAATTTTTGGACCCCTGGCGGAAGAGCGGATTAATGTTGATATGATTGTGCAAAATATTTCTGAAGATGGTTCGAAAACTGACATGACGTTTACTGTACCATCGGCAGATGTAGATAAAGCCGTTGCGCTTCTTGAGAAAAATCGTAAAGATATAGGTTTTGATGTTATCCAATTTGAAAGCGATCTTGCTAAGGTATCTGTTATTGGTATTGGAATGCGTAGCCACGCAGGTGTTGCGGCTACAGCATTTAAGGCTTTAGCCGAAAAAGGCATTAATATTCAAGCAATCACAACTTCAGAAATTAAGATTTCTATTTTGATTGATAGTGCGTACACTGAACTTGCTGTCAGAACATTACATGCTGTTTATGGACTTGATAAGGAGTAATGTTTTTTTAGCGCGAAAGAGTTTTCAAGTAACATAAAAAAGTATTTACATGTGCGGGGAAATAAGAACGCCATCCAAATAAGCATCTTATGGCAAAGGGGGTGCGTTATGCGTCCGTTGAGTTTGTAAGTATACAATTTAGGCTATAAAACTGCAAAATTTAACTTTATAAAAATTATCGTATGCAAATTGCACAAAATAGAGTTGATAAGCTGATTCCATGAATAAATACGCATTCCTAATGCATATTTGTATTTTAGTCTCCTCATGGGTTTCATTTTTTATGAGAGAAAATGAGTATAGAAAGAGGAAAACTACTTTTGTAAAAAGACTACTCATCATTTATGAAGGAGTAAAAATGCGCTAAATGCTGCTTTTTATTTTCTTCTGTAATAAGATATAAATTATTATATACAGAAAATAAACCCAAGCTTTTAAAAAGGTTGGCATAATAAAACGCATAGGTATTTAATTCATTGTAAGTTATAAAACTGCTTTTTTATTGCGTTTCATATATTTTATATATATGACCCCATAACCAAGCCCGGCAAGAGCAGATAAACCAGATCCACAAAGAACACCAATTTTTGCAGAATCCAGCAAGACGATATCTTTAAAAGCGAGCATTGAAACAAAGATAGACATTGTAAAGCCAATTCCCGCCAAAAATCCGATCAATAGTAAACCGGCCCATGTCATATGGGGAGGTAAGCGGCATAACCCTAATTTCACTGCTAGATAGCTTGCGATAATAATACCAAAAGGTTTTCCGATAAATAGACCGACGACAACACCGAGAACAACTAAGAATGAATTGTTTGAAGCTAGATCAAAGTTTGCAAAACTCACACCAGCATTTGCAAAGGCAAAGATTGGCATAATACCATAAGCAACCCATGGATGTAATGTTTTTTGAACACGCGTTACTGGTGCTATAATATCACGTTGCCCTTTACGTATTTTTTTCAATGCGGTAGAGATATGAGGCAAGTCTGTTTTGGGATTTTTTTCTTGAAGAATTTGCATTGCATTACTGAGCATTGTGAGTGGAGCAACAAGAGTGCGGGTAGGTAAAACTGGAGTCATCATACCTAAAATTACACCAGCAAGTGATGGATGAACGCCTGTCATCATTAAACCCCACCAGATAATGGCACCAGGCAAAATATAAAGCCATGCGGATGCAATTCCAATCCATTGAAAAAAGAATACCAAAGCAATGCCTGCTGCTGCAATGGTTAAACCACTAGGATCAATGTTTGTTGAGTAGAAGAAAGCAATAATGAGAACAGCAATAATATCATCAATAATTGCTAAGGATAAGAGGATGATGTGTAGGTTAGAAGGAATTTTTTTTCCAAGAAGAGCAAGAATACCTAGAGCAAAGGCAATATCTGTTGCTGTTGGTACAGCCCAACCATGTGTATGCCCACTATTTAAGTTAAAGCTGAGATAAATAATTGCAGGGAGACAAACTCCACCTATTGCTGCAATGATTGGCAAAGTTGCTTGTTTGAAATCGGCGAGAGCACCTTCGTAAATTTCACGTCTAATTTCCATTCCTGCTACAAGAAAAAAAACAGTCATGAGAGCATCATTAACCCAGAAATGGAGATCCCATGAAAGGGTAAAATGGCCAAAGTTAAAGCCAAGAGGTGTATGCCAAAAGGATTCATAGAGAGAAGCATATTTAGAATTGGCAAAAATGAGTGCGGCAGCAGCAGCTAATAAAAGCACAATACCACTAAGAGCTTCTATATGAAGAAAACGCTCAAGGGCAGAGAGCGCCCGATCCGTAACAAGAGAGGCCCGATTTGGCAAGCGATTTGAGGATATGCTAGACATGAACAACTCCAAGTATCAACAATTCTGCTCATAATATTTTTATGTAAATTGTAACCTATAACGTCTTATTTTAACACACAAAAGAAGAGATAGGAATAAAGCTCTTGATGTGTGGATAAGATCATCATTTTTAAAAGAGAATATACCTTCTAGGGTGATGCTTCATTTTTAACAGTAAGATTTATTTTGTTCAAAGTAGTATAAAAATCTTTTTGTAAGGCGGTTCCGAGATCATCTAAGGTAAGAACTTCGTTATCTTTCGCTGTTATTTTAATAACCAATGTTTTTGGATTTTTAGCAAACTCACCTAATGACTTTGAAATTTTTTCTGCTTCATCGTGATTTTTTAGCAGTATTTTGGGGCTCTGCGTTATTATCAGATAGAAATCGTTATAAAGTTCCTGTTTGAGATCATGTTTGCTGTCATTAAAATTTCGTGTAAGATAAGAAAAAAGCTTATCAATAAAACCAGAATCCGTATAGATGGCGTCAATTTCAGTGATACCAATGTCTTGAGAGGCAGCAATCATTAAGTCTTTTTGAGCAGAGAAAAGTTTTTCATCTACATTAATAACCTTAGACGATATTTTTCCAGATCCCATATCTTTTATGTTGAAAGACAGGGCATTAAGAGATAGGAAGCGCTTTTCATCATCATAAGAAATATCTATCTTTCCTGAAAGATTAAGGCGCTCAAAGTCTATTTTTTTATGTAAAATAGATAAGCTATCCAGAGAGAGAGAAAGTCCTTTTGGTATAGGTCTTTTCCATAGGTTTGGTTTGAATTGAAATGATTTGAGTGTTGCTTGAAACAGCGGCGTATCAATGGAAAGATTGTTCATTTGAGAATCAGCTGAGGCTATAGTGAGCAGGATATTCATAAGAATACCATTGCGTATTGCTTTTTCAGCATCCTGATTATTTTCTTTTTTTGCGTTAAGATAAGCTGTAATCAGTTTCCTAGGGGGGTGTTCAAACGGTTTTATTTTGAGACCAGATGTTTTAAATTTGTTAAAAGAGAAAGAGGTATTTTGCTCTTTGTCTCCTTCTTCAAAAATATTGACTGTTACATTTTCCAGAGAAAGAGGACCAGTAACAGTTTTCACTTGATGTGTAGGATAGTTTTTCCCTAAAATAAGAGAATAAGCGTAGTTGATATCAATATCATGTATTTTAAATGCGTTGCTCTTCGCAGTCAAATACATCTGTTTGGTACCATTTGCAGCTCTTGTTGCAAGGTCTATATTTTTAAAGCCAACAGAACGAATACGACCACTTCTAAAACCAGAAAGCTGAAATTCCTTTATCTCAAGTTTTTCAATACGGTTATTTCCATTTTCTACAGAAAGTTGTATATTTGGAGCAACAATTGAGGCGAGTTCAACGCGCATAATTGATTGCAAAATGCGCGATGCGATTGTGCTATCTTTTTCCTTTAAAAATACGTTATTAATAGAAATCTTGGGAATTTTTATATGAATATCATTATGCTTTAAATCTACATTATAAAATGTAAAAGTGCCAGGAATAAAAGAAATAGGAGGACGTGCTGAAATGGCTCCAATTTTAAGTAATACACCAGAAGGAACGGGCAGCGTAACATTTTTCAGATTAACTTTGCCCAGGATACTAACATCAAATGTTTCTGCTTTTATAGATCGGCGTGCTATTTCTCGTTTCGCAAAACTATTAAGATAGGGTTTTGCTATATAAAAACCACTGACAAAGATGATTGCCAAAGTAGAAAAAAGACCAATAATACAGGTTAGCCAATATTTTAGTTTCCCTTGATGTTCATTATTACAATTGGCCATTTTTTCTTCTTTCGCTTTTTATATGAGGATATAAACAAATTTCTTTAAGAAATGACAAATGTTCAGGTATGGCATGTACGGCAACATTATCTATCCTGTTTATACATGTAGAATCATTCTCATCTTTGTGGCAATACGCTTTTATAAATTGTCACCAAATTTCTTTAATTTCAATATTTTATAAACAAACTCTCGTAACAGAGAGAAATCTATGCTGATCCTGATTATGTTTATCACTAAAATATTCCCCAGTATTTCTATGTCTGCTTTTATCTTGCTGCTATTTATAGGAACAGTTAAAAAGATATGTTATTGTTTATTGTGATCTAACGCAAAGAGATAGGTATCATGACAGAAAATCAAATCATGGCTTTTTCTATTATTGGTGTCATGATGGTCGTTTTTATTTGGGATAGGTTCCGTTATGATCTTGTCGCTGTTTGTACGTTATTGGTTGCTTGCATCGTTGGCCTTGTCAGCCCGAAGGAGGCATTTAGCGGTTTTAGTAATGATATTGTTATTATTGTGGGGAGTGTGTTTGTTGTCAGTACGGCTGTATCGCGTTCTGGTATAATGGAATTTATGATCCAACGCATTTGGCCAGATGTGCAATCAGTACGTCTTCAATTAGCTGTTTTGGTAATTTCTGTGGTGGTTTTATCAATGTTTGTTAAAAACATTGGTGCTTTGGCTATCATGCTTCCGATTGCTTTTCAATTTGCACGTCGTTCTCAGGTTTCACCCTCTATTTTTTTGATGCCAATGGCATTTGGTTCTTTGTTGGGTGGCCTTATGACACAGATAGGTACTTCTCCCAATGTTGTTATTTCAGCTATGCAAGAACGTTTAGTGGGGACTCCTTTTACCATGTTTGATTTTACACCGGTTGGAGCAGTTGTCGCTCTTACTGGTGTATTATATTTGGTCTTTTTTTCTTGGCGTTTACCTATACGTACACGCTCAGGCGTATCGTTTGATGACGCTATTGATATTCGTAATTATGTTTCGGAAGTGCGTATTCCACTACATTCGCCGATTGTGGGAAAAACCATTGTTGATCTCGTAAAACCATCGGGTGGTGAGGTCATGGTGATACAAATTATAAGAAATAAAACCTCTATTTCGCCATTGCCAGATTTTATTTTTTCTGAAAATGATATTGTTTTGTTAGAAGGCTCACATACAGGATTAGATAGTGTGATTAATTCTGCTCGCCTAGAATTTTCTATGGGAAGAACTATTGCTGCGGGCGATAAAGACAGTGATATTGATATTATTGAAGCAGTCATCACACATAATTCACCTCTCATTGGTATTAGTGCAAAAAGGTTTTCACTTTTTGATCGCTATGATGTGAATTTGCTTGCGTTAAGTCGTCAGCATGAAAGGGTACGGGGGAGGCTTGGTGATATTGTTTTCCATCTTGGAGATGTGATTGTTTTGCAAGGACAGGATCTGGTTATTTCAAATTTGTTACGGGAATTGAAATGTTTTCCCTTAGCAAAACGCAATATTATGTTTGGTAATTTGCGACACGGTGTTATATCGTTAGCTATTTTATTAATAGCGATTATTTTTACGGCTTTTCAAATCGTTCCTGTTGCATTTTCTTTTTTTTCTGCAGCGGTTGCTATGGTTATTTTCCGAGTTTTGCCAGCACGTGATCTATATCAAGCATTAGATGGGCAAATATTAGTGTTATTAGCAGCTCTTATTCCTGTGAGCGAAGCACTAGAGAAGACGGGATGCACGGATCTTATAGGGCATTGGCTTAGCCAATTAGCAGTTTTTTTTCCTCCATCTGGTGCACTGGCTCTTATGTTGGTGACGGCAATGTTGGTAACGCCATTTTTTAATAATGCGGCGACAGTAATGATGGTAGCACCAATTGCATCAAGTTTTGCGCATTCCCTTCATTATAAGCCTGAAGCTTTTTTGATGGCTGTTGCGATTGGAGCGGGGTGTGAATTTTTGACACCTATTGGCCATCAAAGTAATATGCTTGTGATGGCTCCGGGAGGATATCGTTTTAGTGATTACCCACGTTTTGGTGCTCCATTGGCAATATTAATAGTTATTGTTGCGGTTCCAATGCTTATGTGGATTTGGCCATTACAATGAGAGTAGTTTCAAAATTACAAATATTAATCATAAAAAGTTGTTCATTGGGGAAGACAAGTTAATGCATTTTGTATAACGGGTTTTGTTTAAATTTGGGGTTTTATTAAGCTTTCATGTGGAGTTATCTTATTTTTACGTTGGGTGAGAGCATGTTTGTTAATTTTGCTGATTACAGATGTTTTAAAAGATAAAAATTAGGTTATAATCTGTTAAAGGTTATGTTGGTGTATATAATTAAGGATAAATAGGGGGCGGAGGCTGTGAAGAATGCTATAGAAAGCATATATGTAGGCAAGTATGTCTATTGGACATGAAGTCCATGATAGCTTTTACACGTATAAAAAAGCAAGAAAGATAAAAGTTGTCATATGAACTAAAAGGCAGGAACATCGTTTTTGAGTGATGCAGTTGCAAAAGTACTTTTGATGCGGATACATATCGATTTTAAACTGAAAGGGTAGCAATTTTAAAATTTTTAGTTAATGAGGGCTACAATCTTTGTTCATTTATGCGTAAAAGCACAGAAAGTTATTTTTCTAGGGTGTAATATATGTCGTATGATAGTTTTATTGCTGAAGTTAATGCAGAGTTTCGTCAAGAAAAGGCACTTGCTTTTTGGAAACGTTATGGTTTTTCGATTGTTATTGCAGCCATTATTTTTGTGCTGATGATCGTTATTTATCAAGTTTATCACCATGAACAAATGAAAAAAGCCGGTCATATTGGAGATGCTTTTGTAAAAAGTCTTGATCTTGCAGATGCACGTCATTTTGATGAGGCAATGAAGCAATTGGAAGAGGTTAAAACCTCTAACTTTGGAGGATATCCTTTTCTTGCGCGTTTGCGTGAGGCTTCTTTATTCATGGAACAAGGCAATGCTGTTAAATCGATAGAGATTTTTGATTCTGTTGCAGCTGATAGCAAAGCTCCGCAAATTTTGCAGAAAGTTGCAAAAATTCGGGCGGCTTATATTCTTGTTGATACAGGGACCTTGGATGATGTTAAAAAGCGTGTCAAAGACATGGCAAATGATATTGATCCTATGCGTATGTCAGCAAGGGAGGCTCTAGGCTTTGCTGCTTATAAAGCTGATAAAATGGATGAGGCGGTTGATTATTTTAAAAAGATTTCTGAAGAAGGTGCTCTAGGGTCAAGAGTAACTGATCGAGCACAAATAATGCTTGAACTTATTCAAGCTGAGGGCAAGGCAAATAAAGGATAAATTGATGAGCCTTACCATTGCAATAGTTGGTCGACCCAATGTTGGGAAGTCAACGCTTTTTAATCGTTTGGTTGGGCTGAAATTAGCTTTGGTTGATGATAAGCCAGGTGTGACGCGTGATCGACGTGTGCATGCTGGTACACTTCAAGATCTGCATTTTGATGTAATTGATACAGCTGGATTAGAAGAAGCGGGTGATCATCATACACTTGAAGGTCGTATGCGCTCTCAAACAAAAGCTGCTATCGATGAAGCAGATCTCATTTTATTCATGTTTGATGCGAAGAGTGGAATAACGCAGAGTGATTTAAACTTTGCGTCATTGGTTCGCAAATCGGGAAAACCGATAGTACTTGTTGCCAATAAATCTGAGTCAAAAGCGGCAGCAGGAGCGGAGTATGAGGCCTGGTCATTAGGTTTGGGAGAACCCTGTCCTATATCTGCTGAACATGGTTTGGGTCTTTCAGATCTTCGTGATGCAATTGTTGCTGCTATTGGTGAAGAAAAAGCTTTTGAAAGCAAAAGCGAAGAAAAACATGTTGTTGTTCTACCTGCATCTGTTGGTGATGAAGTGAGTGATTGGGAGGAAAAAGAGCCTATTTATGATGAAAGTAAACCCATTCGGATTGCTGTTGCTGGTCGTCCCAACACAGGAAAATCAACTCTCATCAATAGGATGTTGGGGCAAGATCGTTTATTGACAGGGCCCGAAGCTGGGCTTACCCGTGATTCTATTTCTGTGGATTGGAAATGGAACGGTCGTCATATTAAACTTTTTGATACTGCAGGTTTACGTAGAAAATCGAAAATTCAAGAAAGATTAGAAAAACTTTCTGTTGCAGACACTTTGCGTGCAATTCGTTTTGCAGAAATTGTGGTGATTGTTTTTGACGCTACTGCGCCTTTTGAAAAGCAGGATTTGCAAATTGCTGATCTGGTGATTCGTGAAGGGCGTGTTCCCATTATTGCTTTTAATAAGTGGGATCTTATTGAAAATAGTCAGACAACGTTGGTTGATTTACATGAAAAATGCGCGCGCCTTCTTCCTCAAGTTCGTGGTTTAAGAGCTGTTCCTTTGTCTGGACAATATGGTAAAGGTATTGATAAATTAATGGACAATATCTTGATGATGCATCGTGTGTGGAATCGTCGTATTTCCACGGGTAAATTGAATCGATGGCTTGAAATGATTGTTGCGCGCCACCCTCCGCCTGCTATTTCTGGGCGTCGACTTAAGGTTAAATATGTCACACAGGTGAAGACACGTCCTCCTGGATTTGTGATTTCTTGTTCACGACCACAAGTAATGCCTCAGTCGTATTTGCGTTACCTTTCTAATGGACTGCGAGATACGTTTGATATGCTAGGGATACCAATTCGTATATCATTACACTCATCGGATAATCCTTTTGCAAAACGTTCCAAAAAAGGATGAACTTTCTTATTTTTTTAAGGAATTATATTTGCATTTAATAGGAAGTTTTAAAAGAAAAAGAAACGGTTTCTTTATTCACAATAAGGAATGTTTGATTATTTTATCGTATGAAATAAGAAATATTTTCGTAGGCATCAATTTTGAAGCTTAAAGTCCAGATGTTCAGAAAGTTTATGACTGTTATAAGCGGTTTGTAATCGTATTTAAAGTTCCGTTTATATCTATTTTGTGTCCTATTTTTATCTTAAAAATGCATGTGGGATTTAGGAATACCAATTTTTTATATATGCGTGATGAATACAATGCGCAACAATGAAATTTTCTTCAGTAGTTGTGTTTTCTATAGTATTATTATGGTCGTGATATGAGAATAAAGTAGCAATATGCTATCTCACAAGATGTTATGGTTTTTTTAGGTGCATGAGTGGTTAGAGTTATTAAGAGTGAAAGAAGCGTTTTTATGCGATAAATTGTGATAGATTTCTTTTAGCGTCTTGACGAATAAACTCAGGAACAATATGCTATGCACGATTTTATGAGATGCATTTTTACTTTGCTTTTTAACTAAGGAGCCAATTATGGCAAAGGGCGACGAACCCGTTGTGCCGCGAAAGGGAGCTGAGGGAGAAAAGCGAAGAGATTGTCTTCATTCAGAGGATTTAGAATGTCGTAGACGAGGTTTAGGTTTAGCTTTAATGCGTAAGAAAGCATTAAAGAAGCGGCAGTACCGGAATAAAGAGGAAGAGTCACAAGGGAGGATGGCACGTGCGATTAAGCTTTCCAGTGAATTTTTGGCGAGTATTATTGTTGGTGTTATGTTGGGGTTGGGATTTGACAAGTTAGCAGGTTCATCGCCATGGGGAATGGTGTTCTTTCTTTTTCTTGGATTTGCTGCTGGTGTATTGAGTATTCTTCGGTCTGTGGGATATGTTGCCTACAGTCAAATTGGGCAAGGTGGCGTATTGCGCCAAGATCATGATAAAGATAAAGGGACCAATAAAAGGTCCGATAAATGAGGTTGAAGTGACATCGCACGCTCCAGATCCTATTCATCAGTTTGAGATTTCACGGTTGATTAATATTTCTATAGGAAATATGGATTTGTCGTTTACAAATGTATCATTGTTTATAGTGGCTACTGTTGTTGTAACTTCAGTTTTTCTCTTTATTTCATCATCAAGTCGTGGATTAGTTCCAACACGAATGCAGTCTATTTCGGAAATGGCATATGAATTTGTAGCATCAACTTTGCGAGAATCGGCAGGTGTACAGGGAATGCAGTTCTTTCCCTTAGTTTTTTCCCTGTTTACTTTTGTTTTGGTTGCAAATTTTATTGGTCTTTTCCCTTATTTTTATACAATTACTTCTCAAATTATGATCACGTTTTCATTGGCGATGTTGGTGATATTGACTGTGATTGGTTATGGTTTTTACAAGCATGGGGTTGGATTTTTGAAATTATTTGTTCCTAGTGGTGTGCCTGTTGTAATTCTGCCTTTGGTTACGATGATTGAGGTTATTTCTTTCTTCTCTCGTCCTATCAGCCTTTCACTTCGTCTTTTTGCTAATATGCTTGCTGGTCATATTACTCTCAAAGTATTTTCTGGTTTTATTGTCTCAATGATTGGGGTGGGGATCATGGGCGTTGGTGGTTCAATTTTACCGCTTATCATGACCGTAGCGATTACTGCTCTTGAATTTTTGGTTGCATTTCTTCAAGCATACGTCTTTACGGTTTTAACTTGTATGTACCTTAATGATGCCGTTCATCCGGGACATTAATAAAACTGGCGGTTTTCCGTCAAACTAATGCAATTTCGCTTCAAAGGAGAATGATATGGAATTAGTGCTTGCAGCAAAATATATTGGTGCTGGTCTTGCGTGTTTTGGTATGGCTGGAACAGCTTTGGGCCTTGGAAATATTTTTGGTAGCTATCTTTCTGGTGCATTACGCAATCCATCAGCAGCAGATAGTCAGTTTGGTCGTTTAGTCTTTGGTTTTGCTGTGACGGAGGCTTTGGGAATCTTTTCATTGCTCGTTGCTTTGTTGCTTCTTTTTGCGGTTTAATCATTTTTAAAAGGGTATGTCTGTTTTTTTATTAAGAGAGACGGGTATGCCCTTTTAATTTCTAAAAGAAGAAACATGAATTAGTTATTATTGGTTTTAAATAAAGGGCCGTAACTAAATTGGGAGCTGTAACTAACTTGTTTGAAGGGTAAGATATGATATTTATTTCCAGCGCTTATGCACAGACCTCTGGAACGTCGGTAGGACATATCAGGAATGCATCGGAGCATGTAGATCGTGTGTTTCCGCCTTTTGATTTTGTGCATTTTGGTTCACATCTTTTTTGGTTAGCTCTTTCTTTCGGTCTTTTCTATCTCTTCATTTCTCGTGTGATTGTACCGCGTATTGGTGGTGTTATTGAAACACGTCGAGATCGTATTGCATCCGATTTGGATCAGGCAATGCGTATGAAACAGGAAGCAGATGCTGTAGTCAAAATTTATGAACGAAAATTATCAGAGGCACATTCACAGGCGCATGTTATAGCGCGAGCTGCTGGCGAGGAAATAAAACAAAAAGCTGAACTTGAACGTAAAGAAATTGAAGAAAGTTTAGAAAGAAAGCTAGCAGATGCTGAAGAAAAGATAGTAAAAATTCGTGATAAGGCTATGCAAAATGTTGGTTTAATTGCTGAAGAAATAGCTCTTGAGATTGTAAAAAAATTGATTGACGTTGATCTCAGTAAGGAGTCTGTTCGTTCAGCAGTGAAAGCTGCAGATTACTGAGGATTACAAGGATGACAGATACTTTTTGGGCTTTTGTTGGATTAGTTCTTTTTCTAGCTCTTTTGGTTTATTTCAAAGTTCCAAAGATGGCTATACAACATCTTGATGCGCGTGCACAGCGTATCAAGGATGAGCTTGATGAAGCTCTTCGTTTGCGTGAAGAAGCACAGGAAGTGTTAGCGGAATATCAGCGCAAACATGCCGAAGCAGAAAAGGATGCGCAGGAGATTATTGCAGCAGCTAAACGTGAAGTTGAGTCTGTTATTGCTGAAGCACGTACAAAAGCAGAAGAGTATGTCAAGAATCGCAATAAATTAGCAGAGCAAAAAATTGCTCAAGCAGAGGCCGATGCGATACGAATGGTTTCTTCATCTGCTATTGATTTAGCGATTTCTGCTGCGCGCGTGCTTATCGCAAAGGAAGTAGCTTCTGATAAAGCACATAAATTTATGAAGGAATCTCTTTCTAAAGAATCTCTTGCAAAAATGAAAACATATTTTAATTAGTAGCTGTTTGATAAGTTTACAAAGATCGCTTTTCAGGAAGAGTCCTCTTCTTTCAGAATTAAGAGTGATTATTTATTATTTGATATTATCGAGTTTTATTTACGCTTAGTTCTCAAATTTTTTGAAATTTCCTGAAGCTTTTAGGTAAAATTTTTGCATATTATTTTTTTGTTTAATGATAAAAGCGTTAAACAATAGCAGGGTTTCATTTTCATTGCTTCTGTAGTTAGTGATAATTTGAGATTTTAGACTGCAAGTTTTGAGAAGTCTACGAACATTTGCGTAATGGTGCGAATGCGTTTGAGAAGAGCAAGACGATTGGCGCGAACATTAGGGTTTTTATCGTTCACCAATACTTTTTCGAAAAATGTGTCGATAAATTTTCCTAATGGCACTAAAATATCAAGTGCAAGTGATAAATTTGCTGTGTGAATATGACAACAGACCTTTTTTTCAACTTCTATAATTTCTTGATAAAGTTGTTTTTCTTCTGTTTCAATAAGGAGCTCTGGGTTGATATCATCCGCTATTGTTGAGTTTTTAGGGAGTTCATTCTCAAGGATGTTTACAGTACGTTTTACTGCGGCTAAAAAGCTATCGCCTTTATTTGTATTGATAAAGCCGATAAGTGCTTCGACATGACGCGCAACCAACAAAAAATCATCTGCATCTTTATTTAAAACTGCTTCAATAGCGTCATAGCGTACGCCTTTCTCTTTAAGATAGATTTTCAAACGTTCATGAAAAAAGTACAACAGATCTAATAAAATATGTTCTGTGTTTTTGAGAAGTTGATTCTGCGATTGTGTATTTTCTATTTGAAACGTTTCATATTTGTTTTTTTGCTGCAAAAAAAGATTTTTTGCTACATGAAATAGTGGCATGAGATTGATTTTCCAGTCACGCAAAAGCACAAGCCTAATAATTCCCAAAGCAGCTCGTCTTAATGCATAAGGATCTTTTGAGCCTGTTGGTTTTTCATTAATGAGCCAAAAACCAACGAGCATGTCAATTTTATCGGCTAGAGCAACTGCTATAGCAAGAGGCTCTTGCGGAATATAATCTGTTGGTCCTTGAGGTTTATAATGGTCTTCGATTGCTTCAGCTACGCGAGGATCTTCTCCTTGAAGAAGTGCATATTTTCGTCCCATCAGTCCTTGTAGTTCAGGGAATTCTCCGACAACTTCTGTTTGTAAGTCAGCTTTTGCCAAAATTGCTGCACGCTTAGCTAAGAAGGGATCTGCTTGCACTAAAGGAGCAATTTCCTGCGCAAGGGTGGCTATCCGCTCTACTCTTTCGCCTTGCGTTCCTAATTTTGCATGGAAAGTTACATTCAAATGATCGAGACGTGCTATTCTCTGATCAAGAGGTTTATTCAAATCAAGAGCAAATTTTTTAGCGGAAGATTCGAACTGTTTAATATCAGGCAAATTATGTTGGTCTGTTTGCCAAAAATAGAACGCATCAGAAAGGCGAGCACAGACAACTTTACTATTTCCCTTAGAGATTTCTTTTCCTTCATCATTTGCAAGAATATTAGAAACAAGAATAAAGTAATGGGAAAGTTCAATTGTTTCGCCTTGTTTGCGGGTTACAAAACATTTTTGGTTAGCACGAATAGTTAAGCGAATAATTTCTGGAGGAATATCTAAGAAAGATTTATCAAAATTACCCATAAGCACAACAGGCCATTCAACGAGTCCTGCAATTTCTTCTAAGAGGGTGCTATCTTGGACTAATTCTAAACCATTTGCAAAACAAAGATTTTGTGCATCAGCCAAAATAATATTTTTTCGTCTTTCCGCATCTAGAATGACTTTATGGGATTCAAGTTGAGTGACATAGTCATCAAAGCGGCGGATTTGAAGTGGTTTTCCATTACTTAAAAAGCGATGACCGTAGGTTACATTATTGCTTTGGAGAGAACCAATTGTAAATGGAATAACATGTGTTTCACCAATTTCTGGTCCGAAGATACAGAGAATGTTTTGTAGTGAGCGAATCCATTTCAATGCTCCATTTTTTGCTGAATCTTCACCCCAACGCATAGACCTTGGCCATGGAAAGTTGCGTATGATATTAGGTAAGATATCAGCAATAATTTCTTCTGCACTCCGGCCTTTTTTAATGATTTTAGCGACATAAAAATCACCTTTTTTATTATCATGTGCAATATTTGCTTCAGAAATATCGCTTAGTCCTGTCGTACGTAGAAAGCCGTCGATTACATGTTGTGGTGATTGTATATTTGGTCCTTTTCGTTCTTCTTGGATATCTTTTGAGCGTGTAGAAAGACCTCGTACATCTAATGTTAGTCGACGGGGTGTCCAATATTCACGGGCAGCTTTATAGGTTAATCCTGCCTTCACAAGTTGATCTGTAACAGATTTTTTGAGGTCTGCTGCTGCTTTTCGCTGCATGCGAGCAGGAATTTCTTCGCTAAAAAGTTCCAAAAGAAGATCAGACATTAGGCTTCTCCTTTTGTATGTATTTGACCAGCTTCCGTGAGCAAGAAAGCTTCTCCACAGCGGCGTGCGAGATCACGAACGCGAAGAATATAACTTTGTCGTTCTGTGACAGAAATAACACCGCGAGCTTGTAAAAGATTAAAGATATGGCTGGCTTTAATACATTGGTCATAAGCGGGAAAAACACACAGATGCAAGTCATGTTCTTTATTTGGTTTTCCAGCTTCAAGCAGTGCAATACATTCACATTCTGCATCGATAAAATGCTGATAAAGCATTTTGGTGTTAGCAAATTCGAAATTATAGTATGAGTATTCCTGTTCTGCTTGCAGAAAAATATCTCTGTAACTTATACGATTTTCTCCATCCAAACCATTAAAATTGAGATCATAGACGTTATCAACACCTTGGATATACATTGCTAAACGCTCAAGTCCGTAAGTAAGTTCTCCTGAAACTGGGGCGCATTCAATGCCGCAAACTTGTTGAAAGTAAGTGAATTGAGAGACTTCCATTCCATCGCACCAGCATTCCCATCCAAGTCCCCAAGCCCCGAGAGTTGGGCTTTCCCAATCATCTTCAACAAAGCGAATATCGTGCAGTTTTGTATCAAGACCAATGGCTTGTAACGATTTAATATAAAGCTCTTGTAAATTTGGTGGAGAAGGTTTGAGAAGCACTTGGAATTGATAATAGTGCTGTAAACGATTCGGATTTTTACCATATCGGCCATCTGCTGGACGACGAGAGGGTTGGACGTAAGCAACTTTCCAAGGGCGTGGTCCCAATGCACGTAAAGTTGTTGCTGGATGAAAAGTTCCAGCACCGACTTCCATATCGTAAGGTTGTAGAATTGCACATCCATAGTGGGCCCAATAGTTTTGTAAAGTTAGGATAAGCCCTTGAAAAGAACGTGTAGGATTAAGATATTCAGGTAATTCCACGCTTTATACTCTTTAATATCAACTAACAGATAGCAACCAGAAAATTAGTCTTATACCTGTCTATTGTTTCATAGGATTATGGTCAAGCACCGTTGTTTATTACAAGCCAAATTTCAGTTTTTTTTGAATGTTTTTGGAATTTTTTGCTTCTCCATCGATTGCATGATTCCATTGAAATACAGCTTCACGTTTTCGCCCGACTTGCCAGTAAGCATCACCTAAATGATCATTCAATGTTGGATCTTCGGGTTGTAATTTGACAGCCTCTTCTAATATCTTAACAGCTTGGTCATACTGTTTAAGCTTATAATAGGCCCAACCTAGAGAATCTAGAATGTAACTATTTTGTGATTGCAATGCCGAGGCTTTTTGTAGCATACGCAATGATTCCTCAAGTTTCTGATCACGCTCAACAAGCGAATATCCTAGATAATTAAGGATTTGTGGTTGATCAGGATAAAATTCAAGTGCTTTTCGTAAATCAATTTCGGCTTGTGACCATTTCTGTAAACGTTCAAAAGCAATACCACGTTGATAAAAGAGTTTCCAATCATCTCGTTGAAAATTTTGTATCTGCACAATAGTACGATCTAAAACTTTAGCAGCTTCAGAAAATTTATTATTTTGCATATAAATAGCTGCTAACGTTATCAAAATGTGGCGATCATGAGGGAATTTTTTCCTTAAGAATGTCAGCAATTTGATAGCTTCATTGTGATTAATATCTGCAAGAAGGAATGCAAGCTGTAACTGTCCATCTTTATAATAGGGGGATTGTGGTGGTAAAGCACGGTAAAGTTTAATAGCTTTACGAGGATCGCCTAATCTAGCAGAAATGTTTGCCAATTGGAATAGTGTTGCGTCATTTTGAGGATATAAGGTGAAAGATAACTGTTGGAAAATACGTGCAATTCGCCCTGAATCTTTATGGCTAAGAGCTGTCCCAAAATTATACAATACTTCACCTGCTCCTTGTTGAGGTGTTTTAACCAACATTTCGAGGGAAGCACTTTTTTCGATTTTTTCTCGAATATTTTTCAGTGCTTCACGTCCTGACAACATTTGTTCACCGTGCTTAATTGTTTGAATAGCCTGATTACGCATTTTGTGACGCAACTGGAATGAGGCATAGGCTATGATAATGCGTTCATAGGTATTTGGAGCTATAAGTGTGCCTTGTCGATTATTGAGCGCTTGAATAAAATACTTTTTTGCATCCTGTGTATTTTCAGCTAGATCGTTCATGAGCGCAAGATGATAGCTTATAAAAAGATTATACCAAGCAGGTCCTTTGATTTTTTCAAGGTCAGCAATTGCTTGCGATTTTTGTCCAGACCCAAATGTGGCCCAAGCACCGATTAATTCAGGTACGGGATTATTGGGTATGCGAGGTGCTTTTAATTGCAAAAGAAGGCTGGCATTTTTATAATCTTTCCTAATGAGATTTTCTATCGACAATGTCAAGGAAACAAAAGGTGTTATAACATCTTGCTCTTTTAGTTTTTTTGCTTGTTTTACAGCTTCTTTGAAAGAACCCGCGGAGAGCATAACCTCGAGGAGTTCCTTTTGTGTTTCAATGTTATCAGGTTGATAAGCAAGTGCCTGTTGAAAATAATCGATGGCAAGATCTATCTTGTTTTCGTAATTTGCAATTCTTCCAGCCAAATAAGCGCCTGTAAATGAGCTTGTATTGATAGCTGTATTAATTTTGCTATAGCTTAGTGATGGCATTAGCATGATACCCGCAATAAAGAGAGTAAAAAAGCGGGATACTGTTGCGCTGCGCATAGAGCTAATCCTTTTTAAGATAATCAATTGATTGTACAGTTTATAAATCATATCCAATAATTTTTGTGAGAAATATTATACTTTTTGCAAAGAATTAGTTTACGCGCGCAATACAAAAATCAACAGTTTTTATCAGAGCATTGTGAGCAGGTCCTTTTTTTATTGAAGAAAGAGCATCGGTTGCACGCTTTCCATAGATACGTGCTTGTTCTATTGTCTCTGTGAGACAATTGTATTTTTCTATTAAGTGTTGCGCATGCTCAAAAGCTTCATCATTATTATTGTTGTTTTCAAGAGCTTGTTTCCAAAATACTTTTTCCGTGGCATTCCCACGTATATATGCAAGTATAACAGGCATTGTGATTTTACCTTCTCGGAAATCATCTCCTATATTTTTTCCTAGATTGTGCGCAGAACCTCCATAGTCAAGAGCATCGTCAATCAATTGAAAAGCAAATCCTAATAATGTTCCATATTCGCGTAATGCAGAACGCTCTTTATCTCCATAACCGGCAATAATTGGACCAACTTCAGCGGCAGCTGAAAAAAGTGCTGCTGTTTTTGCATTAATGATCTTGAGATAATCTGAAGTGCTGGTATTTAGATTTTTTGCGGCAGAAAGTTGCATCACTTCTCCTTCAGCAATAATTGCAGCAGCATTTGCTAGAACGGAGAGTGCTTCTATGGAACCAACGTCAACCATCATTTTAAAAGCTTGTCCCAATAGAAAATCACCAACAAGTACGCTAGCTTGATTTCCCCAAATCATTCGTGCAGTAGATTTTCCACGTCGTAAATTACTTTCATCGATCACATCATCGTGTAACAAAGTTGCCGTATGCATAAATTCAACAGCTGTTGCGAGTTTAATATGCCCATCACTTTGATAACCGAACATATGAGCGGAAGCTAATGTAATCATTGGGCGCAGCCGCTTTCCACCTGATGAAATCAGGTGGTTGGAAATTTCAGGAATCATTTCAACTTCTGATTTTGCCATAGAAAGGATGAATTGATTTACGCGCTCCATATCATTTTTGGTAAGATTGATCAGGGATTGTAGAGAGTTTTGATGATTTGTTATTTGATTTAATTTTGTAGCAGCACGCAATATGTTTTCTCCTAGAGTATTGCAATGGGTATATATGCATTCTATTTTGTTTGTAGCATAAAGGGGGATTTGTTTTGACTCAAGCTTTGATACTGCTTTAAAGTGAAAGTCTTGAATGGATATTTGCAAGGAGTGTTTTGTGGGGGAAGTTGATGTTATAAAAATATGTGGGGAAATTTGAAACAGCTTTGTGGAAACAGCAGCTTATAAAGAAAAATGAGTCGTTCAAATGGTTAAAACAACGAATCATAGTGATGAAACAATTGATAGTTTTCATCGCGGGAAGTTTTATTTGGTTCAACCGCGTAAACGGGGACATCGGTCTGGCATGGATGCTATGTTATTAGCTGGTTTAGTTCCCAATAATTTTAAGGGAAAAGTTGTTGACTTAGGAGCTGGTGCTGGTGCTGCGGGATTGGCAGTTGCTTCGCGTTGCTTAGAGGTTCATGTTACATTAGTTGAACGGTCAGCTTTTATGGTATCCTATGCTCAAAAAACGCTTATGCTAAAACAAAATGAGAAATTTGTTGACCGAATTTGTTTACTAGAAGCAGATATTACTTTCAAAGGAAAGTCACGCGTAAAAGCTGGTTTGCTAGATAATAGTTTTGATTTTGCGATTATGAATCCCCCTTTTAATAATCCCGCTGATCGCAAAACACCTGATGAACAAAAGAGCGAAGCGCATGTTATGTCTGAATCGATGTTTGATAATTGGTTGCGAAGTGCTGCCGCAATTATTAAACCAGGCGGATATTTAGGGTTAATTGCGCGTCCACAATCGCTAACTGATATTTTGCATGCTTTGGAAGGGCGGTTTGGTAATATCTGTATAATCCCTATACATGCGCGTGCTGCAATGGCAGCAATTCGTATTTTATTTTATGCAAAACGGGGAAGCAGAGCGGCTTTATCGATATTGCCAGCGTTGGTGATGCATGAAGGTGATAGTCATGCTTTTTCACCGCACATTGATGCGATCAATAATGGGTGTATAAGCTTGTGGGAACTTTTTAAATGATATCTTGTGTTTTCCAGTTTATTGCTTAATTTGAAACTGAATCTTTAATTTTAAAGGGAGACTTTAAATTTTGTGCGAGATTTTATTTCTAGTTGCAATGTGGATTTTTATTGGCGCTTTTGGATGTTATCGCGTCCTGCCTTTTTGTTGCCCTTTTTTGTTTGATTGATCTTAATTTATTTAAGGAGATTTTATTTTGATGAACATTATCAAAAATTTTGTTCCATGTCGTTTTTGTTCCGGTAAACTTGAGATTCCTGTGATACGCCTTCATGGGGCAATTATAGATTCAACGTCATCAATAGCACGTACGCTTTCATTAAGCCGTTGTGCGAATCTTTTAGATAAGGCTTTTGCATACAAAAAAGCACCGGCTGTCGCAATTATAGTTAATTCTCCTGGTGGTTCGCCGGTGCAATCACGTTTTATTTTTAAGCGTATTCGTGATTTGGCAGAGGAAAAAAATAAACAAGTTCTTGTCTTTATTGAGGATGTTGCAGCATCTGGTGGTTACATGATTGCTTGTGCTGGAGATGAAATTTTTGCTGATCCTTCTTCGATTGTTGGTTCTATAGGGGTTATATCAGCGTCTTTTGGTTTTCCTGAGCTTCTAAAGAAAATTGGTGTTGAGCGGCGTGTTTATACAGCAGGGAAAAACAAGGTTACATTAGATCCATTTCAACCTGAAAAGAAGGCGGATGTTGAACATTTGAAATCTTTGCAACTTGAAGTTCATAAAACTTTTATCGATTTGGTTAAGGAGCGTCGTGCAACAAAATTATCAAATGATCCAGATATTTTTACAGGAATGTTTTGGAGCGGAAAGAAAGGTGTTGAACTTGGTTTGATAGATGGGTTGAATGATGTGCGCTCTGTTATTAAGGAGCGGTTTGGTCATGATACAAAACTGCGATTAATTTCTCCTCCAAAAAGTTTTTTAGGACCCAAAACGCCTTCAGGTATTACTGCTGATGCGGTTTATACAGCGGTTGATAGCGCAGTTATGGTTGCTCAGGAGCGGGCGCTTTGGCAACGGTATGGTTTGTGAGAGAAAAAGAGATTTGGTCGATGTGCAGTTTCGTTGAAAATTTTGCCTAAAGAGAGGTATGAGAAGGAAAAAGACTTGTAATGATACAAGTGATTACATTCAGTTTGTTTTGTATGATGACTTGTCATGCTTATTTTTTATTTAGGAAGCGATTACAGAAAGCCTTGTGCAATGTTTATTGTACAGAAGCAAAACCCCATATGGCGAAAAGAGGCACAGTAGTCAAAGATCCTTATACAGGTGAATATTACGTCAGATGATATCAGATGTACAAGCTTCATTCACAGGGCATTTTTATATATCTACACCCATTAAGTTGAATTTAGCTTTGCATGTTGTGGGGGAGCGCACTGATGGTTATCATCTTATAGAAAGTTTGGTCTATTTTAGTCTTAGCGGAGATTATTTGGGTTATGCACCGTGTGAAAATGATCATTTTGTTTTAGCAGGTCCCTTTGCGGGAGGGCTTATTTCTGATTCAGATAATTTGGTTATTCGCGCACGTGATTTTATGCGCAAAACATTTCCTGAAAGTGCTAAACCTGCTTTTTTTCAACTTGTTAAAACATTACCTGTTGCTTCAGGGATTGGTGGTGGTTCTGGTGATGCTGCCAGCGTTATGAGCATATTGCGTCAACAATGGAATCTTGATTGTTCTTGTGAGAAGTTAGCAGCAATGAGTTTAGTTCTTGGTGCTGATGTTCCTATGTGTCTTTTGGGGTTGGAATATCAGCAGCCTCTTTTTGTTAAAGGAATTGGTGAGAACGTCATGCGATTAAAAGAGGCTTGTTCTGTTGCCATGGTGTTAGTTAATCATGGTCAGCAAATTGCAACACAAGCTATTTTTAAAACTTTGGAAAAACGCAATAACCCTCCTTTGAAAATTGATCCAATGGCTTTAAAAACAGTCGATTCATTGGTTGAAGTTTTACAAGAAACGCGTAATGATCTTTTTACTCCTGCATTAAAAATTGCACCTCAATTAGCAGAAGTATTATCTACATTAGATGCGTGTGGAGCTCTTTTTTCCCGTATGTCAGGGACAGGGGCGACTTGTTTCGGTATTTTTAAAGACCGGCAAGAAGCACAGCAAGCAGCTCTTTTTATTAAATCGATGTATCCAAAATGGTTTGTAAAATCTATCATGACCTTAGGAAATATTTGATAGATAAGATAAAGATTTTGTTTTGGAACATTTTTGTTAGGTGCCATGAAGAGAATGCTTGGTTTTATTTTTCAGATAAAATCGAGACATAATAGAATAATCTTGAGAAGAGGAATAAAATAACAGTATAGGATATTTTATAGTTGTATTTTGTTATTACTGTATTTGTTGCAAGAGTTTACCAAAGTGCTTTAGCTTGCTACAGGAGTTTCAGAAAATAGAACGTCTGTAAAATTGTTGTGTGTTTGATTATATTTGTGATTTACCAAAGATGATTCATTTGCCTTTTCAACCAGATTTTTCATGTGAATTGGATTTGCAGAAACAAGGTTTTTTTCATATAGCAGGTGTTGATGAAGTGGGACGTGGTCCTCTTGCTGGACCTGTGGTAACAGCGGCAGTTATTTTTAATAAGCACCATATTCCGGATGGATTGAATGATTCAAAAAGACTTTCTATCATACAACGTAAAAGGCTTTATAATGAAATTTTACAAAGTGCATTAGCAATTTCAATTGCCAGTCTTTGCGCTCGTACAATTGATCAGTCAAATATTAGAAAAGCAACCTTAGAAGCAATGCGTCGTTGTATTATAGGATTAGCAGTACCAGCGGATTATGTACTCTTTGATGGACGTGATATTCCCTCTAAGTTGCCATGTCCAGCAACTGCTTTGATTAAAGGTGATCAGCGTTCTGTTTCAATTGCGGCAGCATCCATTATTGCCAAAGTAACGCGTGATCGGATGATGGAATGTGCGGGGCAAGTTTATAAAGCTTATGGTTTAGAGAAGCATGTAGGTTATGCAACGCAAGTTCATCGTGCAGCTCTTAATAAATATGGTCCGGTTGCGAGATTACATCGTTATAGTTTTTCACCACTTAAAGAACATTACAAGGATGATACACCGTGACGATTTTGCCTCTTAATAGTGCTTCGATAAAAGAGGCAATTAAACTTCTTGAACAGGGGAGGTTAGTGGCTTTACCAACAGAAACCGTCTATGGATTAGCGGGTGATGCAACCAATGGGAAGGCTGTCGCTTCTATTTTTTATACAAAGAAGCGACCGCAGTTTAATCCGCTTATTGTGCATGTAAGCGGTGTTGACATGGCGGAGCGTTACGTAGAAATTGATAGTCTTACACGTCGATTAATGGAAGTTTTTTGGCCAGGGCCTTTAACATTTGTCTTACCTTTGAAGGCACATCATGATATTCATCCTCTAACCACTTCTGGTTTAGATACATTGGCTATTCGTTTTCCTGAGGGTGGTTTTGCGGAGGTTGTAGAATATTTTGGTCGGCCTTTAGCTGCTCCTAGTGCAAATCACTCAGGACGTCTTAGTCCAACTTCAGCACAAGCTGTTTTTGCATCTTTGGGGGATTCTGTACCTTTAATACTTGATGGAGGTTCTTCTAGAATAGGGCTTGAATCAACGATTATTAAGGTTTGTGATAAAAATATTTACCTTTTACGTCCGGGGGGAATTTCTGCTGAAGAAATTGAGAAAATCACGGGAAAATCATTGCAGAGGCTGGATCAACGAGCAGCAATTGAAGCGCCAGGTATGTTAAAATCACATTATGCCCCCAATGCTGCAGTTCGTTTGAATGTACAAAAAGTAGAAAGTGGAGAAGCGCTTTTAGCTTTTGGTCCTAAGCGTATAGCAGGTGTTAACAATGCTGTTTCTGTTTTAAATCTTAGTGAGAGTGGACATTTGGAAGAGGCAGCATCCCATTTATTTCAGTACATGAAGCAATTGGATTCACTCAAAGTGAAATGTATTGCAGTAGAACCTATTCCGTCTTATGGATTGGGTGAGGCTATGAATGATCGTTTAATACGTGCCGCGGCTCCAAAGGAAAAATGAAGATGGAGCAAATTTTAATTGAAAGCTTTAGAAAAATTGTTGGTTCAGCGCATGCTATAACAGATCAGGCATTGATTGCACCGTATTTACTTGAAGAGCGAGGGCTTTTTCATGGAAAAACACCATTGCTTTTACGACCATCTTCTACTGCAGAAGTTTCATTAATCATGCAATTGGCTAGTCAAACATGTACACCGATTGTACCTCAAGGGGGAAATACAGGTCTCGTGGGCGGTCAACAGCCAGATGCGAATGGGAACAGTGTTCTTTTATCAATGGAACGCTTAAACAAGATGAGATGTATAAATCTTGAAGGTAATTTTGCTGTGGTGGAGGCTGGTGTTATTTTACAGGATTTTCAGAGAAAAGTAGATGAATTGGATCGTTTTTTCCCCCTTTCTTTGGCTTCAGAAGGCTCCTGTCAGATAGGAGGAAATCTTTCATCTAACGCTGGAGGAACGGCTGTTTTAGCCTACGGCAATATGCGTGATCTTTGTCTTGGTTTGGAAGTTGTTTTGCCAGACGGTCGTATTTTAGATGATTTGCGTTTTGTAAAGAAAGATAATAGCGGTTATGATTTGAAAAATCTGTTTATTGGGGCGGAAGGCACTTTAGGTGTTATAACAGCGGCAGTTTTGAAGATTTTTCCAAAGACTAAAGGAACAGCAGTTGCTTTTGTAGGCTTATGTAGTCCAGCTAAAGCTTTAGAGTTTTTATCACTCGCTCAATGTCATGGAGGGGGAATGTTGACTGGTTTTGAGCTTATGGGAAAACTTAGTTTGCAAATGGCTTTAGATTATAAGAAATGTGAGAAATCTCCTTTTGAGCAAGAGCATGAATGGTATGTATTGATTAATATTTCGTCATTGCGGGGTAATAATGAGGCATTATCTGTGTTAAATATTATTTTGGAAGAGGCTTTAAATGGTGCTGTGATAGAAGATGCGGTTATTGCACAATCGTTAAAACAGCAAAATTTTTTTTGGCAATTGCGTGAAAGTATATCGCCTGCACAGAAGTTAGCAGGAGGCTCCATTAAGCACGATATTGCATTGCCTGTTACTTCTATTCCAGAGTTTATAGCTGAGGCTGCTCTTATTGTTGAAGATATTGCTCCTGGTGCACGCGTTGTTTGTTTTGGCCATATGGGTGATGGAAATCTGCATTATAATGTTACACAACCTATTAGTGCTGACTCTGTCAAATTTTTGCAGTTATGGTCACGCATGAATCGCTGTATTCATAATTTAGTAATGTATTATCAAGGTGCATTTTCTGCAGAACATGGAATTGGTCAGCTTAAGCGTGAAGAGCTTCGCACATTCAAATCACCTGTTGCGTTGGACATTATGCAAGGGATTAAGCAAAAACTCGACCCTTTAGGGATTATGAATCCTGGAAAAATTCTATAAGTCAAGAATAATAAAGTTTAGGAAGTGTTTTTGTTTAGATTTTAGTAACCAAAAAAGAAACCTATTGTTTTTTATTGAATCTTTTAATAATCCAGTGGGAAAAAGCTGTTAGAGGGTATATGTTATTAAGATAAATTGGGACAACTATATATGGCTAATCAATGCTTTAATCAGGCAAAAGCGGGGCTTGAATTTCGGTTAGATCCGTGCCATTTGCCACAAACAACGACATATTTTTCATCAAAAACGGGCAATAGAATGATTTGTTCATTAAGTGAGCGCGGTGTTTTTTTTAAAATGGATACTCTTTCAAGTTTGTCGCGTTTAGTACCACCTTATCATTTTAAAGGAATTGCAGCACGTACTGTGAAAATGCGTTCAGGGGAAAAAGCCGTTGCATTAGAGCTGTTTCATGCTGATGAAGAAGTTTGTATTCCACTTTTAGTTTCGAGAGATTTAAATAATGTTCTTCTAGATTGGCGTTTATGGGCAGATACTTATGCGCTTCCTATGCTTATGATCACTGAAGATAATGGTGTTATAGTTGTTAAAGATCGTTCTGATTTACGTCGATTTTTTTATACAACTTTGCCTGTTAAACGAAAGCGCTTTGTCCTCCGTTATGGTAATTCGTTAGGATTGCGTTTGGTGATCGCGAATCAGGTTGCGTTACAGTAGTATTGATATGCATTGGCTTTATTATTATTCAAATTGATGCGTTTATTTTTGACAAGCGGAGCATTGAAAGTACGTATCAATTTTTAGAGTATGTCACTGTACAATGACGTTTTTTGCGGGCTTTAAGCTTATTTTGACTTTTGATCTAAATAGAGGCGTTGATTCGCAACATCCTCGAGAATTTGGAGAATGGAAGAACATAGAGGAATTTTATATTTTTTCCCCATGCACAGGATAGACAAAAGTTCCCATTACTTCGTTACTTTTGGAGATAAAGCAACTGTCGTCAAATCTGGCAAATTAATACCACTCTACGTAAAATCATCAAAAAGCAGTTAGGAATATAAATTTTTTTTCAAATATAATTAACTAACCATCTTAAAAAACGGCATGTAGAATATCAAATATATCAATGATCGTCATCGACTGTAGTGTTAAGGGGTGTTATATCTTTATTTTTCTTAATTTTTATAACTCCAATCATTCCAGTTGAAATAATTAATGCAGACATAGCTAAAAAAGAGCTCACTAATCCCACGAGTGCAAAGAGTCCAGCAATAAAGCCAGACACTGCTTCTGCAGAGTTCGCTAAAGTTGAAAAAGTTCCAAAACTATTACCAAAATCTTCATGACGAGAATATAATTGAATAGCTGAGACTAAACTAATATCCACAAATGCACCAATAAATCCTAAAACAAATGCTAACACGAGAAGGAGTTTTAAATAAAGTCCTGCTATTAAGGGCATAACAAACAGAATAACCCCATAAAGGAGCCAAAATACCATGAGCTTTAATGATGTAACATTTAATATAATTTTACTATATAACAAACCACCTACAATAGTTCCAACAGCAATGAGAGAAAAAATATAACTAACAAAGCTTTCCTCTCCACCCACAGAGAGCACAAAAGCTGGAATTAAAAATCTTAAAATTGCACCAGTAAAGAGAATAGCAAACGATGAGCCAACGAGCGTAATAAATAAATTATTATTTTCTGTAGAAATATATTTAAGATAGGAAGCTGTTTCTCGATAAATTTTTATAAAATTGAATGGTTTATTCTTACTTGAATTTAAATTCATGAGATTAAATAACAATATAATAGATATGAAATAGGTAAAAAAATCAAAAATGAGGACTGCTGATTTATTTGCTAAAAAAAGCAGTACCGAACAAACTAAAGGGCCAATGACGGATGCAGTTTCCTCTATAATTTGTGCAATGCTATTTGCCTTTGTAAGCTCATTTATTGAAAACATTCTCGGAATAGCGGCTTGAAAACTTGGTTGAAAAATACTTCTTCCTATCGTTGTACATATTGCTGCAAAAATAAGAACAATAATATGTGCAGTACCTGTTATATATGTTATAAAAACGAATAATGAGGCTAATAATCTAACAAATTCACTTAAGATCATATTTTTCTTCAAAGAAAAATTATCAGCTAACCAACCTCCTATAGGGCCAAAAAAGAGAAAAGGGATAAATCGAAAAAAATACACAAGACCTGTAAAAAAGTAGTTATCTGTTAATTCTAAGACAAGTAAAATAAAAATAACTTCATAAGCAGAATCACCAACTTTAGAAATAAATAGAGAGAGAAAAAGAGATAATGGACTCTTTTTGAAAAATGAGTTCATATCAACCATCCGATATTAAAATTTTTTACGTTTAAAGTTACACTACATTTAATAAAATTTGTGATATGAACTTTAAAGGAATCGTATATTCTAATAAATCTCTTAATAAGTTAATAGAAAACTTAAATAAATATTCATGATGATACAAACATTTAGACCAGTATCAAGAAATATAATAATTTTTCTTTCTTAGTTTCTTTTTAAAAAAGAAGGAATGTAAAAATTATTATCTCAAAATCTGCCATATTAATACAATAAATAGCTCACTTTTTTCACACTAGTGCGATAGTGTTCTTCACATATTACATAATGCAATATTAGATTTATTCTTTGTATAATTATTTTTTGATAAGAATGGATAAAGCCAACACGAGTAAATAGGGAACCGTGCCTATTTTTGTCAAAAATGCTGTAAATTTTGCTATTCTTGACAACGGGTAGAAGATGCTTTTTAAGTAAATATTGATTGTATTATTTTAGCCTGAAGACAGCAATGCGTACGTACTCATTATTTATAAGAAGATATGCTTTCAATTTCTTGCTAAAGCGGGAAATTTTAAAATAAGCCAGATTTTAATTGCAGTAGAAATATTTATCCTTTAGAATGACAAATATATCAATAAACAGACTATTATCATACATACATAAGCTCTTTTTTAGCTATAAATCTACCTGTTTTTCCAGTTTTTTGCAATAAATGCCTTTAAAAATACGTTGATCTTCTTCTGGCATCAGCCAAAACAGAATATTAGTATACCAATACCAGTCTAGTTTCGTAAGTTGTCAAGAGTGGCTATCTTCTACTATAAGATTATTCGATAAAAGAATATTATTTCTAATGTCTCTGTTGATAAGGGCACACAAAATTCTATTGTAGCATCACGTTTTCCCTTCATATTCTCAGCAGGAATTGTCCATATATCACCCTCAACCTGATCTTTATGGATATGACGCAAAGGACGCGTACGAATACCTGTAAGAATAAGTAGGCGCAAAGCCAGTTGTGTTAGGCTTGATGCTTCGCAAAGTATTTTATAAAAAGCCGGTATATCTCTCCAATCTATTGCCGGCATGTTTTTAACTTTATGACGCTGTTTACCTAAGCACGTGCTTTTTTAAAGAAGCATTTCTTAAGGCACATAAGCCCATTTCACGGCGCCGACCATGAATAGTATAACGATAAAGCCATTGAGCACCACCATCTTTACGCTTGTGAAGAAGCAAGCTGGCACCATCATTATATTTGCTAGCTCCCAATGTTGCGACAGCCTTTGCATTAAGACGATTCATAAGAGGCATTTTTACTCCTTTCTTCTAGTGTTTTTACCCACACGCCAGTGACGTGCAAGCAAGTGATTTTGATTGATCCAAGATAAGCAGATTTGAAATGAGAGAATCTCAGGATATTCGGGTCTCTTATTCAATATGAATAACGATAAATTATCTATATAAATCAATACCTTGTATAGGTAATGATGGGATATGCATTAATGATGGGATATGCATTAAGAGAATGGTTATTTCAATAAATACAGCAATAAGATAGTTAATATGATTGCAATTTTATGTGTAGAGATCGCGTCTTTTTTTATTTTGTAATGAGCGTGAATATCTTATTGCCATGTTTTATGTTTCAAAGGAAAATTTAAGAGTCTTTTCCACATGAGTGATATAGAATGGTTAGCAGAATTGTACATTATGTTTTGTGCAAGTATCCAAACATGAAAAAGAATATTCAAAGGATTTAACTTTCTCGTGCAATGGCGCGCCATCCAATATCGCGGCGGACAAAGCCTTCTGGCCAATCAATACAATCAACAGCTTCATAGGCGCGTTTTTGCGCTTGTGTAACGGTTTCTCCTGTTGCGGTTATATTTAAAACGCGTCCGCCATTAGCAATGATTTCTCCATTGTGTAAAGCTGTTCCAGCTTGAAAAACTTTCACGTCCGGGAGAGCATTTACTTTATCAATATTGCGGATAATAGTACCTTTTTGAGGAGAATCTGGGTATCCATTAGCAGCCATAACAACAGTCAAGGCAGTTTTTTCAGACCATTGAATGGATTTCTTTTCAAGTTTTCCTTGGGCCGCGGCAAGAAGAATTGGAAGAATATCATCTTGTAGACGCATCATTAAAACTTGACATTCTGGATCACCGAATCGTACATTAAATTCAATTAATTGGGGTCCTTTTTGTGTTATCATCAATCCGACGAAGAGGATTCCTTTAAAGGGGATTCCCATTTTATCCATACTTTGTAGAGTAGGGTTAACAATTTCTTTGAGAGTACGATCAACCATTTCTTGGGTCATAATGGGAGCTGGTGAATAAGCTCCCATACCACCGGTATTTGCTCCAGTATCACCATCACCAATACGTTTATGATCTTGAGCAGATCCGAAAGGAAGTGCGTTTTTACCGTCACAAAGACAGAAAAAACTTGCCTCCTCACCTTCAAGAAAGGATTCTACAACAATTTTTTCTCCTATATTGTTTACTGTACATTTGAGACAGGTATCAACAGCATTTAATGCTTCTTCCATTGTTGTGGCAACAACAACGCCTTTACCAGCAGCTAAGCCATCAGCTTTTATGACGATGGGGACACCTTGTTGTTGAATATAGGCTTTGGCTTTTGCAGCATCATTAAAGCATTGGTAGGTTGCTGTAGGAATGTTATTCTTATGGCATAATTCCTTTGTAAAGGCTTTTGAGCCTTCTAGCTGAGCAGCTTTTTGAGTAGGGCCAAAGACAGGGATATGAGCGCGATTCAAGGAATCTGTTATACCTGCAATTAATGGTGCTTCTGGTCCAACAATCACGAGGTCAATAAAATGTATTTTACAAAATTCAATAACGAGAAGATGGTCATCAATGTTTAAATCGATGTTTTCACCCAATTCCATTGTTGCAGGATTTCCAGGAGCGCAATATAATTTTGTTAGCAGTGGTGATGCTGCTATTTTCCATGCTAAAGCATGTTCCCGTCCACCTGAACCGATAAGAAGAATATTCATGTTTGTTCCTACTACAGAAAATGATTAATCTAGTTCTCTTGTCATAAGAATGAAATGCTTCTATCGCAAGACTAAAGGTGAAATCATTTAATGAAAAAAAGTAAAAATATTGCACATATTCAATCCTGTGAAAATCAGGGTCGCGTTATGGACGCGTCTTCTAAACAATGGGTTTATAATTTTCTTCCAAGCTCTTTGTGGTTTTATGCCCAATTAGCACGTTGGGATCGGCCTATCGGATGGAAATTGTTGATGTGGCCTTGTTTTTGGTCGACGACCATGGCGTTTCTTTCTTGTGAAATGTTTCAATTATCTCTTTTATCAATGTTAATAAATTGGTTATGGTACCTTACCCTTTTTTTTATTGGTTCCATAGCCATGCGGGGGGCAGGTTGTACTTGGAACGATCTTATAGATCATAAAATTGATTCTCAGGTAGAAAGAACACGGTCTCGTCCTTTACCAACAGGTCATGTCAGTCGCTTTCAGGCAAAAGTTTTTTTATTCGTGCAATGTTTGGTTGGTTTAGGTGTTTTATCGCAATTTAATAGGTTTAGTTTCTTTCTGGGCATTTCATCATTGGTGGCAGTTGCAATTTATCCTTTTATGAAGCGCGTGACATATTGGCCACAATTTTTTTTAGGAATTGCGTTTAATTGGGGAGCATTGATGGGATGGGCAGTAGTATATGGAAGTTTGGGTTGGGCACCAGTTTTTATTTATATAGGGTCAATTTTATGGACCATGGGCTATGATACAATTTACGCACATCAAGATAAGGAAGATGATGTTACTGTAGGAGTACTTTCTACGGCACTTCTTTTTGGTAAAGGCACAAAGCGCGCGCTGGTATTTTTATATAGCGGTTTTATAGTATTTGTCAGTTTAGCATTTTATTTAGCACAAGTCCCTCTTCTCAGCTTTTTAGGTCTTTTTGTTGCAAGTATTCACGTGTTTATGCAAATTAAAATCATCAATATAGATGACAGTGCACAATGCCTCAAGTTGTTCAAATCGAATTCATTTGTTGGTTTTTTGATTTTTGTTGGTTTAGTGTGTGGCGGTATATGGAAAGTATTTTACCCTATGATTTAAAAACCGTCATCGAGAAGTCAGAATCGTGGGGTATGGAATGCTGAAACAAAAAGGAATAAAAATTTAAAATGCCTGCATTAATTTTTTAATTTTGTTGTGTCAATTTTAGATACCTTTCCATACAAAACAGGTTTTTCGTTGCATTTTCCAATTTCTGGAAATGGATGAAAAGCAGAACGTTGAGATGTTTGAAACGTCTCCTTTAGTTTTAATCCAAATTTCTCATTTTTCTAGATTTCATTAGGGTTAAAATGTGGAGAATATTCTGCTTCTTTACTTTGATTTGAGCGTCATTATTTCTTGAGTTTCTGTTAAGACAACGTTTTGCTCTTATAAGGACATCACAATCCTTTTTATTTGAACGATATAATACGAAAAAGATTGCTGTTAATCACATTTCGTACAGAAGATGTTTTTTTCTATTGAAATTGAAATCAATGATTTAATCTTAATTTTCACTCTAGCCTTATAGAAAAAAGGTTACCTATTTTTAAGTTTAGGGTGAATTAAGGATAAAGTTTTTGGCTTTTCCACTCAAGATGTTCAGGAGAATCGCGCGTAAAGAGGAGACGATCATGTAAACGAAATGGGCGGTCATTCCAGAATTCGATAGAAAGTGGCTTAACACGGAAACCAGACCAGTAAGGTGGACGAGGGATATTGCCTATTGCATAACGTATCGTATAGTGAGCTATTGCTTTTTCGAGAATAAAACGGTTTTCTAATGGTTGAGATTGTTTGGAGGCCCATGCACCAATGCGACTGCCGCGTGGTCGTGATTGGAAATACGCATCTGCTTCTTGAGGACTGACTTTTTCAACAATTCCTCTAATTCTGACCTGACGACGTAGAGATTTCCAATGAAAACATAAGGATGCTTTCATTGATTTTAAAATTTCGTGTCCTTTGCAACTTTCATAGTTGGTATAGAAGACAAAACCTTGGGGACTAAAGTCTTTAAGAAGAACTATACGTACATTGGGGAAGCCTGTTTCATCGACCGTTGCTAACGCCATAGCGTTCGGATCGTTTATCTCGCTTTTTGTTGCTTCTTTAAGCCATTTTGCGAAGAGTGCAAAAGGTTTTTGCGTTTGCATCAAATCACTATTTGTTTGTATTTTGTTGTTCATAGTATCTCCGAGTATCAGCAAGCTTGCAGGAATTATCTTTTGTTTTCTGTTGATTTATTTTGTTATCAAGAAAGTGCTCATTTTTTCTTTTCGCATAGGATATAATGAACAATATAAAATAAAATACCTATTTTATCTGGTATTTTCGTTCTTTTATAGACATATAAAGAAAGGAAAATCATTTTATAAAATGATTGATGAGAAGCTGTAAGGGATGTTGAACAACGTGTCAGTTGATATTTTGAAAATGAAAAGAGGTCAATATGCGTGATCCCTACACAATTTTGGGTGTGGCACGTACCGCAAAACCACAAGAGATTAAATCGGCATTTAGAAAGTTAGCAAAGAAATATCATCCAGATCACAATACGGATGATGCAAAGGCTAAAGAAAAGTTTTCTGAAATTAATCAAGCTTATGAAATTATAGGTGATAAAGACAAAAAAGCCCAATTTGACCGTGGTGAAATTGATATGGAAGGCAAACCACTTTATCAAGCCTATGGCACTGGTGAAGGTTTTAAAAATAGACATAATCCTTTTTCAGGAGGAACGAAAGGATTTGATTTTGGTTCTTCAGGTGGAGCAGGTTTTGATGCAAGCGATATTTTCCGTGATTTGTTTGGGGGAGGAGGGAGCTTTTCAAAATCTGCACAATATAATAAGCCTCAACAAGGTGCAAATGTTCGAGCTGCTCTTACAATAACATTGGAGCAGATGGTTGGTGCAGAAAAGGTAGAAGCTGTTTTTCCCAATGGAAAAAAATTAAAAATTAAGCTTCCAGATTATGTTGAAGATGGGCAAGTTATTCGCTTAAAAGGTCAGGGAGAAGAGGTGAGCTATGGGCAAGCAGGAGATGCGTTAGTGACCATTCACATTCAAAAACATCCTCGTTTTCGACTTGAAGGAAGGGCGCTTCATCTTGATTTACCAGTACCTCTTAAACATGCTGTTTTGGGAGCAAAAGAAGAAGTTGAAACTTTGGAGGGACGTGTTGTCTTAACTATTCCTGCTTGGTCGAGTTCTGATCGTGTTCTACGGTTGAAAGAGAAAGGGCTACGTCTAAAAAATGGTAAAAGAGATGATCTTTATGTGCATATTCGTATTATGTTGCCGGAAGGTGGAGATGCAGCATTAGAACAATTTTTACAAATGCAAAAAAGTTAATATTTATATGATATAAAAGCATAGTTTTTATTGGATTTTAAACCAATGACTTGAAGAAAAAGTTGACCTATGTCATAGGCAGACGGATAATATTAATTTCGAGTAGCAATGGGACAGTGCTGATGGCGAAGAGTAATGGTTTATTGTGCGGAAAGCGTGGTCTAATTTTAGGGTTGGCTAATAATCGCTCTATCGCTTGGGGAATAGCTAAAGCGGCGAATGCAGCAGGGGCAGAGCTTGCTTTTACCTATCAGGGGGAGGCGATGAAAAAACGTGTTGAACCTTTGGCTGAGGAAGTGAATGGGTTTGTTTGCGGTCATTGCGATGTTTCTGATAGTGCGTCTATTGATGCAGTTTTTCAAACTATAGAGCAAAAATGGGGCAAGCTCGATTTTTTAGTTCATGCTATTGGTTTTTCGGATAAAGATGAATTAAGCGGTCGTTATGTTGATATTAGCGAATCAAATTTTATGATGACCATGAATATTTCCGTTTATTCCTTAACGGCTTTAACAAAGCGTGTAGAGAAATTGATGTCGGAGGGAGGTTCAATTTTAACATTGAGCTATTATGGCGCAGAAAAGGTTGTTCCTAATTATAATGTGATGGGAGTTGCTAAAGCAGCACTTGAAGCAAGCGTGAAATATTTAGCAGTAGATTTAGGGCCTAAGCATATTCGTGTGAATGCTTTATCTGCTGGGCCAATCAAAACGTTAGCTGCTTCTGGTATTGGTGATTTCCGTTATATTTTAAAATGGAACGAGTATAATGCTCCCTTACGTCGTACGGTAACAATTGAAGAGGTTGGGGATTCCGCTCTTTATTTTCTTTCAGATTTATCTCGTTCTGTTACAGGTGAAGTGCATCATGTGGATTCAGGTTATAACATCATAGGTATGAAAGCTGTTGATGCACCGGATATTTCCGTCGTTAAAGAATAAATCTTAGTTTATGAGATTTTCTTGAGCAACGGAAATTGAATCGAGCTTGAAATGGCCAATGGTATTTGGAGATGGGAAGTTTTTTGCACATCTCGACAGGCGTTATGGTTACGTATATTTGACGAAGAAACGGGTCATTTTACATGTCGCATAATACATTTGGTCATTTGTTTCGTGTAACAACATGGGGTGAAAGCCATGGTGCTGCTCTTGGTTGCGTTATCGATGGTTGCCCTCCGGGCATTGCTTTTACTCTTTCAGAAATTCAAGCCTATCTTGATAAACGTAGGCCAGGGCAATCCCAATATACAACGCAGCGCCGAGAACTGGACCAAGTAGAGGTACTTTCAGGGGTTGTAGCTCAAGATGATGGGGCAACATTGGTGACAACAGGTACGCCAATTTCCCTCTTGATTCGAAATATGGATCAGCGTTCTAAAGATTATAGTTCGATTGTTCATCAGTATCGTCCGGGCCATGCAGACTATACTTATGAGGTTAAATATGGCATTCGTGATTTTCGAGGTGGCGGACGTTCTTCAGCACGTGAGACAGCAGCACGTGTTGCGGCAGGTGCTCTTGCACGTAAAATTGTTCCTGGTTTGGTTGTACGGGGTGCTGTTATAGCGATTGGTCCTCATAATATTAATCGTGATCGTTGGAATTGGTTGGAAGTTGATAACAATCCTTTTTTTACACCTGATGCAGAGATGGTGCAGGTTTTTAGTGATTATATTAATACATTGCGTAGAAAGGGATCATCTGTTGGTGCCCTTATTGAGGTTATTGCAGAAAATGTTCCTGCAGGTTTAGGAGCGCCTATTTATGCAAAACTTGATCAAGATATTGCATCTTTTTTAATGTCGATTAATGCTGTTAAGGGGGTTGAAATCGGTGATGGTTTTGCAGCGGCCCATCTGACGGGAGAAGAAAATGCAGATGAAATGCGTATGGGAAGTGATGGAAAACCGATTTTTTTATCTAATCACGCTGGTGGCATTTTAGGCGGAATATCGAGTGGACAGCCAATAGTTGCACGTTTTTCTGTTAAACCTACTTCATCCATTTTGATTCCACGTCGTTCTATTGATGTTGATGGTAATGAAGTCAACGTTGTAACAAAGGGGCGTCATGATCCGTGTGTTGGGATTCGTGCTGTTCCTGTCGGTGAAGCGATGGTTGCTTGTGCTATTGCTGACCATTATCTTAGGCATCGTGGCCAGGTTGGTTGCTTCGAAAGGTAAATCAATGACGTATGATCAAAAAAAAATTGTTTCTGCACTTCGTGCTTTTGAACGTGGTGAAATTGTTGTAGTTACGGATGATGATGACCGTGAGAACGAGGGTGATTTAACTGTTGCTGCTGTTCATTGTACAGAAGAAAAGATGGCATTTATTATTCGCCATACAACGGGAATTGTTTGTGCACCTATGCCAAAGGAAGAAGCACAACGGTTTAATCTTACACCTATGGTCTCGGATAATAATTCAACACACAGAACGCAATTTACTGTGACTGTTGATTTTAAACACGGGATAACAACAGGTATTTCAGCGTACGATCGCACATTAGCAGTTCGTAATCTTGCGAATTCAAATGCTGGTGCAAGTGATTTTGTTCGTCCAGGACATATTTTTCCTTTAATTGCGCATGAGGGAGGGGTTCTTATGCGCTCAGGTCACACAGAGGCAGCTGTTGATTTATGTAAATTGGCCGGTTTACCGCCTGTTGGTGTTATTGGTGAGTTAGTCAATGATGATGGCAGTGTTAAACATGGGTATGAAGTTACAAAGTTTGCACAAGATAATCAATTGCACATAATAACAGTTGCAGATCTGATTGCGTATCGCCAACGTAAGGAAATGTTGATCAGGCATGTTGGAGAAATGCATATTGAAACTTTAGCGGGTCCAGCTGTTGTTCAAAGTTATCAACTTCCTTGGGAATCAGTCCAACATGTTGCAATTGTTTTTGGCGATATTCGTGACGGTGAAGATATTCCTGTACGGTTACATCGTGAAAATATTATGAATGATGTTTTTGGTCAATCTTCAGAAGTTGTAGCGATTATGCGGCGTATGGTGGAAAAAGAAAAACGTGGTGTCTTTGTTTACTTACGCGAAGGATCTGTTGGTGTTGGTGCACAACAAGCCATTGGCAGTCAAGAAAGGGTAATGAAAGGTTTAGAAAATCATGTACAGGCGCTTGAACGTGAAGAAGAATGGCGTCAAATTGGTTTAGGAGCGCAAATTCTAAAACATTTAGGGATTAGTTCTGTTATCGTTTATGCTTCTAAAGAACGTTATTATGTTGGTTTAGAAGGGTTTGGAATTCGTATATCGAGAACGGATATTTTGTGAGGATGATATGGAAAAAGAGATACAAAAGGGAGATATCACTACATTAAGTTTTGAGGAAGCGCTGAAGCAGCTTGAGGTTATTGTTGAAAATTTAGAACGTGGGAATGTTCCTTTAGAACAATCAATTGATATTTATGAGCGTGGTGAATCTCTTAAAAAACATTGCGAGAATCTTTTAAAAGTGGCCGAAGCTAAAGTTGAGAAAATTCAGCTTTCAGATAAAGGTTGTCCAGAAGGTGTAGAGCCTCTTGATTCTGAATAATATTCAGTGATTTTGGAGGATACATTGCAATGTAGGGAGAGGGCGAAGAAACCTCATTTATATGGAAAAAACTTTAGCAGTTTATTTTTTGTGAAATAATTGAAAGATGAGAATCTATAAATCATTTTAAATAGAGAATGTTTTTCCAGTAGAAAATGTGCGAAACTATAAACAAAGGGGTATAGAAGACATAATTTTCTTCTTTTATTCTCTTGATAAGGTAATATTAAGGAGCTTTATTTGTCTCGAACGTTGACACCATTACTTGACTGTATTTGTTTTCCACAAGATTTGCGGGCATTGCCGGAGTCTGATTTAGTACAATTAGCTGATGAATTGCGGGTCGAAACAATTGATGCGGTTTCTGTAACGGGTGGCCATCTTGGTGCGGGGCTTGGTGTCGTTGAGCTCACTATCGCATTGCATTATGTTTTTAATACGCCTGAGGATAGGATTATTTGGGATGTTGGTCATCAAGCCTATCCCCATAAAATTTTGACGGGGCGTAGAGATAGAATTCGCACACTGCGTCAAGAAGACGGATTGTCAGGTTTTACGAAACGTTCCGAAAGTGTATATGATCCGTTTGGTGCTGGTCATTCTTCCACTTCTATTTCAGCAGGTCTTGGCATGGCGGTGGCGAGTGCTTTGAAAGCAGAGATGAGACGAAATGTCATTGCTGTAATTGGTGATGGTGCCATGTCTGCTGGTATGGCGTATGAGGCGATGAATAATGCAGGTGCTTTGGATGCACGTTTGATTGTTATTCTTAATGATAATGATATGTCTATTGCACCTCCTACTGGTGCTATGAGTGCTCATCTTGCACGGTTGGTTTCTCGTCCCTCTTACCGTAATTTACGTGAAAGAGTGAAGATGTTCAGCGAAAAGTTGCCAAAGTTCTTTTTGGATAAAGCGCGTCGTTCAGAAGAATTTGCGCGTAGTTTTTTTGTTGGAGGAACTCTATTTGATGAACTTGGCTTTTATTATGTTGGCCCCATAGATGGTCATAATTTAAATCATCTATTACCTGTTCTCAAAAATGTTCGTGAATATCCCAATGGTCCTGTTCTGGTACATATCGTAACGCATAAAGGGAAGGGGTATGCACCTGCGGAAGCATCATCTGATAAATATCATGGTGTTAATAGCTTTGATATTGTGACAGGGAAACAAATTAAGATACAAAGCAATGCTCTTTCTTACACAAAGGTGTTTTCTAAGGCTCTAATAGAGGAAGCCAGTCATGATGATAAGATTGTAGGTATAACGGCAGCAATGCCTACAGGCACGGGTCTTGATTCTTTTGCAGAAAAATTTCCTGAAAGAATGTTTGATGTTGGTATTGCTGAACAACATGCAGTGACTTTTGCTGCTGGAATTGCTTGTGAAGGCTATAAACCTTTTGTTGCGATCTATTCCACTTTTTTACAGCGTGCATATGATCAGATTATTCACGATGTATCAATTCAAAAATTACCGGTGCGTTTTGCAATTGATCGGGCAGGTTTTGTGGGTGCTGATGGAGCAACACATGCTGGCAGTTTTGATATTGTTTTTTTAACCACACTCCCTGAATTTGTTGTTATGGCGCCTTCTGATGAAGTTGAACTTATGCATATGGTGCGTACTGCTGCAGCGTATGATCAGGGGCCAATTTCTTTTCGGTATCCGCGTGGTGAAGGTATTGGGTTGGATTTACCACAGCGTGGTGAATTGCTCGAGATTGGTAAAGGCCGTGTGCTGCGTGAGGGAAATAGGATAGCTTTAATCTGTTTTGGAACGCGAATGTCAGAAGTGTTATCAGCTGCTGATGCATTGGTTGTGGAGGGGTTATCTACAACGGTTGCGGATGCACGGTTTGCAAAGCCTTTGGATAAGGATTTGATGCGTCGTTTAGCACGTGAACATGAAGTATTGGTGACGATTGAAGAAGGTGCAATAGGTGGGTTTGGAGCGCATTTACTACAGTTCTTTGTACAAGAAGGGCTTTTAGAACGTGGCTTAAAAGTTCGCACATTAAAACTTCCGGATGAATATTTGAATCATGGTTCACCAGAGAAAGTTCTTGCGCGTGTTGGACTTGATGCGGTTGGTATTGTTAATACGGTTTTGACTGCTTTGGGTCGTGATATTCGGACAGTGCAAAAAATTCGAGTATGATATATGGCCGTAAAAAAAAGGCTCGATATTCTTTTAGTTGACAAAAACTTTTTTACGACTCGCTCACGGGCACGTGATGCAGTGATGCGACAAACAGTTAAAGTTGATGGAAAAACAATTTTAAAAGCTGGGCAAATGATTTCTGATGATGCAGAAATTATAGTTTGTGATCCTGCGCAAAATTACGTTTCACGTGCAGCATTGAAATTAATTGCTGCGCTCGAAGCGTTTCCGGTCATAACAACTGAAAGAATTGCTCTTGATATTGGGGCATCAACAGGGGGATTTACACAAGTTCTTTTAGAGCGTGGGGTTTCTCATGTGATTGCTATTGATGTTGGCCATAATCAATTTGATGCGCGTTTATCCGGTAACAGTGCTATAACCTTATTAGAAGGTATGAATGTGAGAGATTTGAAACCAAAACATTTTGGGCATCGTGAGATTGATCTTATTGTATCAGATGTTAGTTTTATTTCTCTCAAGCTCGCTTTACCACCTGCTTTATCTTTGGCGAAAAAGGGAGCGCAAGCCGTTTTATTGGTAAAACCTCAATTTGAAGTTGGCCGTAAGCAGCTTGGTAAGGGGGGAATATTGAAAGATCCATCAATGGCTAAAAAGACTGCTGAAGCACTCTTTGTCTGGCTAAATACACAAACGGGATGGAGTGCAAAAGGTTTGCTTCCTTCACCTATTATGGGCAGTCATGGTAATCTGGAATATTTATTATTCGCGGAGAAAAACAAGAGTGAGTGATAGCGTTATAATCGACCATATTGGAGCAAATGGTTATGGTGTCATCAAAACTTTGTATGGCTTGGTTTATGTTCCTTTTACTCTACCAGGAGAGTCTGCGGAAATTTCTGTTCATGGAAAATATGGTACGCTCATAGCATTGAAGGAAAAATCACCGGAGCGCATTAATTCTCTTTGCAAGCATTTTGGAGAATGTGGTGGGTGTACACTTCAGCACTGGCATCCTGATGCTTATAGCATGTGGAAACGACAACGGGTTGTTGATATACTGAAAGAGTATGGGCTTGATATTGTTGTGTCACCTTTAGTCGAGTGTAAACCTTATAGTCGACGTCGAATAACTTTAACAGCATCCATTACACGGAAAGGTTATAGAGTTGGTTTTAATCGTCATATTTCTCATGATGTTATAGCACTTGAAGAATGTCCAGTGAGTCGTCCAGAGCTTATATCTAAGCTTAATGATATCAGGATGCTTTGCGCTTTTCTAAGCAATCATGCTAAACGATTTCACATCACAATAACACACGTTGAAAATGGTTTTGATGTTGCTTTAAACGGTTGTGTTGTACGTAATGAATTTATTCGTCAAAAAATGGTGCATGCAGCTCTTTCATGTGGGATTACGCGTTTGTCTGTTGAAGGCGAAATCTTGATTGAACAAGAAAAGCCATTGGTTTCCTTTGGAGATGTGCTTGTTGAATTACCTTCAGGTGGTTTTCTTCAAGCAACCTATGAAGCAGAGAATATCATAAGCGATATTATTTTGGCCCATTTAAAAAAAGTAAAGAATGCTGCTGATTTATTTTCAGGACTTGGAACCTTTACTTTGCGGATGGCTAAAAAGGTGAATGTTCATGCGGTTGAGAATAATGAAGTAGCGTTAGCAAATTTAGATTCAGCGGCACGTTTTGCAACGGGTTTAAAAAAAGTAACCTGTGAGAAACGTGATCTTTTTCGCCGTCCACTTTCTGTGAAGGAACTTGAGCGTTTTGAATGTGTTATTTTTGATCCTCCACGTGCTGGTGCGGAAGAGCAGGTACATGAACTGGCTAAGGCAAAAATTCCATGTGTGATAGCTATTTCATGCAATCCTATTACATTTGCTCGTGATTTATCTCTTCTTGTTGCAGGTGGTTATGCAGTAGAACAAATCACACCAATTGATCAATTTTTATGGTCACCACATGTTGAAATTGTTGCTGTTTTGAGCAAGCGCAAAGCAAAGACAAGTTGGAAACTTTAGCTTCAAGGAAAAAGCTTTTTCGATGTGCTGAAATTTTTTTAACCAAATTCATTTTGTGTAATTTATAAAAGAGCTGTTCCACCGATTGTCATATCATTGATTCGTAGGTGGGGCTGTCCAACACCGACGGGAACGTTTTGACCAGCTTTTCCGCACATCCCTATACCATTATCAAGTTTACTATCATTTCCAATCATTGTAATACGTTTCATAGCATCTGGCCCGTTTCCGATAAGAGTTGCCCCTTTTATTGGCGTTACAATTTTGCCATTTTTTACTCGGTAAGCTTCCATACATTCAAAGACGAATTTTCCAGAAGTAATATCAACTTGTCCACCACCAAAAGAAACAGCGTAGATACCATTTTTGAGTGAGGAAAGTATTTCTTCAGGTGTTTTGTCTCCTCCTAGCATAATCGTATTTGTCATTCGCGGCATTGGCGTGTGTGCGTAGGATTCACGCCGTCCATTTCCTGTTGGATTAACCCCCATAAGTCGAGCATTGAGCCTATCTTGCATATAACCAACAAGTTTTCCATCTTCAATAAGAACATTATATCCTGAAGGGGTGCCTTCATCATCAACGGTGAGTGAACCACGACATTGGGGGATTGTACCATCATCAACAACGGTAACACCTTTTGCAGCAACTTGTTTTCCCAAAAGTCCAGAAAAAGCAGATGTTTTTTTGCGATTAAAGTCACCTTCCAAACCATGTCCTACGGCTTCATGAAGCATAACACCTGGCCATCCATTGGCTAAGACAATATCAAATGTCCCTGCAGGTGCTGCTTCTGCTTCTAGGTTTGTTAGAGCCATACGTAAAGCTTCATCAGCAGCTTTTTTCCAATTTTCTTCGTTAATGAATTGGTGAAATGTTTGTCGTCCACCACATCCATAAAAGCCATTTTCTCGCTGATTACCGTTAGAAGCAACAACAGATATGGAAAGTCGTACAAGAGGACGAATATCACGAATGAGATGCCCATCAGCACGTAAAATTTCAACATGCTGTAACGAACCGGAAAGAGAAACAGTAACCTGATGCAATTTATCATTTTTTTCCCGTAAATAGGCATCAATTTTTTGCAAAAGTATACTTTTTTCCTCAAATGATGGAGCATCAAGAGGATTATGTGGTGGATAAAGTTTCTTGTTGGTTTTTTGAGGGGCTATACTATAAGATCCCGCATGATTGTTATAAGTAATAGCTTTAGCCACTTCACTGGCACGTTTAAGTGCAGCGGCGGATAATTCATTAGAGTGTGCATATCCAGTAGCGTCTCCGGCGACAGCGCGTAGGCCAAATCCCATATCTTGGTTAAATGAACCGTTTTTAAGTTGTCCATTATCAAATAAAAGCGTTTCGCTTTCTGTATATTCAAGGTAAAGTTCTCCATCATCAGCATGATGAAGTGTATCTTGTACCAGTGACTGCACTTTAGACGAAGCAATATCAAAATGATCAATCAGTGATTTCATAATGGTTATCCTATTTTTATGGAACCTAGAAGATTTCTATTTTTCTGTTAAAGCACGTTATAAGAATAAAATGGCTTCACTATATATGCATGAGTTTTTATGTTGGTAAGGTTGCATAGGCATCGCTCAGTCCTTGGAGATCAATAAGTCCTCCTACACCTTGCTCAGGCGTTGTGAAGATGAAATAAGTCGCTGTTTTACCTTTTAAAAAGAGCTTTAGTATATCTTCTTTAAGGAAAGCTTCAGCAACGCAATTGTCACCAAGACAACGGCGATATTCCATTTTTCCCATATTCTTATCATCGATTTTAAGTCCAACGCCAAGGCGCAATTCAACACGAATCGGAACAAAAACACGCATTAAAGCACCTTGATTCTTAGGGAGTTTATAAAATGTAACACGAAAGGTAATATCATGGCGATTTTGTGTTTGTACATTTTGCACAATTTCACATTGCAGATTGGGTGTACCTGGTGGCAAAGAACAAACTCTTGTCCATGCTCCATAGGTTTGGGGAGCGGGAATATTTTGGATGTTAGATGTCTGTGCAAGTGCATGGTTTATAGAGGCATGATACAGTACAAAAATTATAGCATAAACAAAGAAAGTTCTTTTTAGTAAATTATAAAAGATCACAGAAGTCCTACCCGAATCACTATCACATGCATTGTGCATAGATTTGTATAAGTACGATAAGTACATTTTTAAACTTAATTTAACACAAAACTTACATCTACCCAACTATATTGATCCATATGGATGAAAGAAAAGCAAAAGTAAAAGGCAGTGCTTTATAGGAAAAAAGCTTTTAGCACTGCTTGATAACGTATGGTAGTACGTATTTTATTTCTATGATACATTTTTAAATAGGTGTATTAAAAAAGTGCATTTTTTTTGAAACATTCCTCTCTTTGTAATGGATGAATATAGAAAGAAGTGTGCCAAATGTTTGTGAAAGCACTATGATATTAACTGGTCATTCCTATATACCAAACAGTATTTTCTTGTGGATGACGAAGATGGAAAAGGTCATTGAGCGGAATGTCTGTCTCGGAAAAGTTATCGGTTACAAGTGGTAAATCAGTTCTTCCAAAATCTGGTATTGGTGATTATGTCGCGTTATTGAAGCCGCGGGTTATGTCACTTGTTGTCTTTACAGCTTTGGTCGGATTGGTTGTATCACCTGTTTCGATGAATCCATTCTATGGTTTTTTAGCAATATTTTGTATTGCTGTAGGTGGTGGTAGTGCGGGGGCACTTAATATGTGGTATGATGCCGATATTGATGCAATCATGGAACGCACCAAGAATCGCCCTATTCCTAGTGGTAAAATCAGCAGTAAAAGAGCTCTTGTTTTTGGTTTGGTTCTTGCTTTATTTTCTGTTTTAATTATGGGGATTTTCATCAATTGGTTCACGGCTGCTTTTCTTGCCTTCACAATTTTCTTTTATGTCGTTATCTATACAATTTGGCTAAAGCGTATTACACCACAAAATATTGTTATTGGTGGGGCAGCTGGAGCGTTTCCACCAATGATTGGATGGGCTGCTGCGACAGGAACGGTAAGTATTGATAGCTTTCTATTATTTTTAATTATTTTTATGTGGACTCCACCGCATTTTTGGTCTCTTTCTTTGTTTTCATCTCTTGATTATGAGGCTGCAGGTATTCCTATGATGCCTAATGTACGAGGTGAACGCTCAACAAAAGAGCAGATTTTGTTTTATACTTTTCTCATGGTCGCTAGTGTCGCTGGTCCTTGCATAACAGGTCTTGCAGGAATTTTATATGGTATTTCATCAACAGTTTTCAGTATTGTTTTTATTTATTTTTCCTACCGTTTATGGAAATCTGATACGTATGATGCAACTATTTTAATGGCAAAAAAGACGTTTTTCTTTTCGTTGTTTTATTTGGCTGCTATATTCGGAACGCTTTTGATTGAAGCTCTTGTTTAGGATTTTTGCATCCTTTAGTAAACAATGCGATGAAAGAGCAAATGTAAAACAACTTTTCCCAAGAATACCATATAGCTATGATGGGGGAGCCTGCTTATATTGCAGGAGGGCAATATTTCTCGTTTTTCTCTTTACACTGCTTCGCGAATGTATAACGATGCTTTGTCTAAATATGGTAAATAAATATTCAGGATGATTTATGTCTGTACTTCCTCCTTTAACAATACGTCTTTGCGGGCCACGTGGATTTTGTGCTGGGGTTGATCGTGCTATTCAGATTGTTCTTCTTGCATTAAAAAAGTATGGAGCTCCAGTGTATGTTCGTCATGAAATTGTGCACAACCGCTATGTCGTTGAGGGATTGCAGCAACGAGGTGCTGTTTTTGTTGAAGAACTTGATGAAATTCCAGAAGAACATCGCAGACAACCTGTAATATTTTCTGCTCATGGTGTGCCAAAATCTGTATCAGAAGAAGCACGTCGCTATAACCTATTTTATCTCGATGCGACATGTCCGTTAGTTTCTAAAGTTCATAAACAAGCGATACGGCATCAACGTCATGGCCGTCATGTTATATTGATTGGTCATTCTGGTCATCCTGAGGTTATAGGCACAATGGGACAGCTTGAAGAAGGAGCTGTTACCTTGATAGAAACGGTAGAAGACGCTTTGCATTATCAGCCGGATGATCCAGATAACTTGGGATTTGTGACGCAAACTACGCTTTCTGTTGAAGATACTGCAAAGATTCTTTATGTCTTACAGAGACGTTTTCCTACTTTAGAAGCACCAGCTGCAGAGTCAATTTGTTATGCTACGACAAATCGCCAAAATGCTGTTAAAGCAGCGGCATTGGGGAGTGATTTATTCTTAATTGTTGGTGCACCAAATTCCTCTAATTCGCGGCGTTTGGTAGAGGTTGCAGAAAAATTCGGAGCACGCCAACCTGTTCTTGTTCAACGTGCAGATGAGATTGATTTCGATCGTTTAAGAGATCTTTCTGTTGTAAGCATTTCAGCTGGGGCTTCTGCTCCTGAGATTATTGTTGATGAAATTATTGCGGCTTTTCGTGAACGTTATGACGTTACAATAGAATTGGCTGAAACGGTGGTAGAAACAGAGAAATTTTTGGTCAATCGTGAATTACGCGACATTTCCTTAACACCTCAAGATGTGGCTTTTGTTAATGGTCAAGCTAAAATGCTTAAACATGACAATAAGGAAAAATGTGTGCTTACAAAGAAAGTAGAATAATGGCAGTTTATACAGATATTTATCCAAATGATTTAAAAGCTTTTTTAACACGTTATGCAATAGGGACGCTTCTCTCCTATCAGGGTATAGAGGAAGGCATCGAAAATTCTAATTTTATGCTATACACAACAAAGGGACAGTTTATTCTAACGCTTTATGAAAAACGTATTTCAAAAGATGATTTGCCTTTTTTTTGTAGTCTTATGCAACATTTGGGGCAGCGTGGGATTCCTTGTCCTCAACCGGTGATTCAAAATGATGGAACCATGATCGGTGAATTGTCAGGGCGCCCTGCTGCTATTATTACTTTTTTGGAAGGTGCCTGGGTCCGCCAACCCAGTTTATATCATTGTTGTGAGGTAGGGAAAAGTTTAGCACAACTCCACTTAGCGGGAGAGGATTTTTCATTGAGCCGTCAGAATACTATGTCTTTCGTGGATTGGAGGCCTTTATGGAAAAGTTGTCAAGTAAAGGAAGATGCTCTGTTAGAAAAATTTGGACAAAAAATTGAGATAGAATTGGCTTTTTTAGAAGAAAATTGGCCATCGAATTTGCCAACAGGTATTATTCATGCTGATTTATTTAATGATAATGTGTTTTTTTTAAATCATCATCTTTCTGGTATTATAGATTTCTATTTTGCTTGCAATGATTTTTTCGCTTACGATTTAGCTATCTGCTTAAATGCTTGGTGTTTTGAAAATGACCATTCTTATAATCTTATCAAAGCACGAAAGCTATTGGAAAATTATCAAAGAATAAAGCCGTTAATTCCTTTAGAATTAAATGCGATTATTCTATTGGCTCGGGGGGCAGCTTTGCGTTTTTTACTTACACGCTTATATGATTGGTTTAATACGCCATCAGATAGTTTTGTAACGAAGAAAGATCCTTGGGAATATTGGCACAAGCTTTGTTTTTTCAGTAATATAGATTCGTTAAATGAATTAGGTTTTTGAATTCTATGTTAAATCAACAAAAAATCGTTGAGATTTATACAGATGGTGCTTGTTCGGGAAATCCTGGAATTGGAGGATGGGGAGCAATTCTGCGTTGGAATGGTCATGAACGTGAGCTTCATGGTGGAGACATGCATACAACCAATAATCAAATGGAATTGATGGCCGCTATTTGTGCATTGAATGCACTAAAAGAACCATGTTCGGTTGATCTCTATACCGATTCTGTTTACGTTCGTAACGGTATATCTTTATGGCTTGAAAGTTGGAAGAAAAATAATTGGAGGACTGCATCAAAAAAGCCTGTTAAAAATAGGGAATTATGGCAAGATCTCGAAGATGCCTGTTCTCGCCATACTATTAGATGGCATTGGATTAAGGGACATGCGGGCCATCCAGACAATGAGCGCGCAGATACACTGGCGCGGAAAGCGATTACTGAATATCGCGAAAATGGATATATTCTAGCATAGGTCATTGATTGGAAGTTTTTTTCTTTTTATTGCGGAGTAGAAAGAGAGTTTAATGGTGTATGGAGTATGAATGTTCCACTGAAGGGACGATCTTTAAAAGAAATAGTATAAAAGATAATTTGCTTTGGTTTATTTGGCATGAAATGGATAGGAGCTCTAAAGAGCGTATATTCTGTATCATGAATTATTTTTTTTGCTCGTCCAATTTGCATTTCTCCTCCGTCTAAAAAGAGAGAAGAAGGTCTGTTATTTTTGTTACTTTGTATTTTTATGAGAAGGGTATTCGTGTCTTTTTCAGCTTCAGCGCTTATTTTAAATTTATGATGCATTGTGTCAGGAAGAGCAGCTTGAGCATTTTCTAAAAGAGAAATAGGAAGACGTTTGTTTTGGAGAGCTGATGGCGAAAAATCAAAGTTAACAGTAAATGGAAGGCAGATTTCATTACATAATCCGAGAGTTAAAGTACCACTTAGACTTTTACTTAAACCGGAAATACTAAAGGGCAACATCACATCATCTTTATAGCCTAATGACCAGTCATTTTCTGTTTCATAAAGCTGTGGTGTGGGATAAAAAATTTCATAAGAGGCTTGTTGGTTGAAATTAAAAAAGGGGGACATGCCTGAACTGCCTGGATTTCGCCAGTAGGTTTTCCATCCTGGCTTCAGAATAATTTCGATGATGCCTTTTCTTCTTCCAGAAAGAGATGGTTCTGTGATGGCCAATCTAATACGAGCACCATCTGATTCATACCAATTTGTTGCAAAGAGATATTGTTTTTGTTTTGTTTGCGCACTAACGAAGCAGTTAATGAATCCTAAAAATATGCATGTTAAGCTTAAAGTAACTAAGAATTTTTTATGAAAGAAAATTGCGATATTGTATAAATTTATAAATATTTGAATTTTTCTCATGAGAGTTTTATTTTTTATACTAACTGAACCAAATTTAAATATGTGAATTATGGAGAGTAACAGATTGATGAAGCAGTGTGATGGCTTTTTGAGTGGACAGTTACTTATAGCAATGCCTGGGATGAATGACAAACGCTTTATTCGTTCTGTTATATATGTATGTGCGCATTCTGATGCTGGTGCTATGGGAATTATTCTCAATCAATTGCACCATATTAATTTCCCAGAGCTCTTGCTTCATCTTGGAATCATAGACAGTTCTCAAAAAAAAGATCTTTCCGAACCCATAAAAAAGTTTCCAGTACGTTACGGTGGTCCTGTTGATCCTTCACGTGGTTTTGTGCTCCATTCAGATGATTATGCTTGTGAAGAAACCGTTTTTATTGCAGACAAGATTTGTTTTACCGCAACGATTGATATATTAAAGGCAATTAGTTGCGAACAAGGTCCACAACGTGCTCTTATAGCATTAGGCTATGCTGGATGGAAAGCAGGACAGCTCGAAGCAGAAATTTCTACAAATGGCTGGCTGATAAGCTCTGCATCATCCAGTGTTCTTTTTGAAAGCGATTTAAGCCGTAAGTATGATGAAAGCTTAATTCGCATGGGGATTGATCCAACTTATCTCATTTCTGAAATGGGGCATGCGTAGAAGGTTTTCTCTTTTCTAAGTGCTTTTTAAAGATTTTATGCCTCTAAGGAAGATTTGAGATTAAAAGTAGAGAGTGATAACCTCTTCATTTTCTTGCTTAAACAAAAACAACGCACAATTATCAAATTTCTTAATAAAAAAGCCCATTTAGTCGATTCATTCAATGAAATAAAAAATTTCGAATATATCCTTTGGTGATTTAAGAAAAGCTTTTTCTTTTATGAAGTTTCTAGATTAAGCTTAAATTACTCATCTATCTTAGATGAGGGCACAGAACTTAGGTTTTAATTGTATAAGGGAAGTGATTTTGAACAAGAGTGATTAATTCTTCTACGGCAATTGGTTTGGTAACGAGTGTACTTTGAACATATTTACAACCTTCTTGGCGTAGGAAGATTGCCTCTTTTTCATTTTCAACACCTTCTGCGATAATTTGCAAATTAAGATCGGTAGCCATATTAATAATAGATTTGAGGACAATTTTTTTCTTAGGTGAATCGATAGAGATAAGCGAACGATCTAATTTTACCATGTCAAATGGATAACGAACGAGATAGGCAAGTGACGAATAACCTGTTCCGAAATTATCCAGTGCAAGATTTATTCCAAGTACTTTAATTTGTTCAAGAAAATGCGCTGAGTGTTCAGGATTTTTTCTAAGGACAAACTCAGATATTTCTATCATCAAACGTCCTTTATCAAGTGGGTGGCGAAGAAGTGTGGAACGTAATTGATTTATGAAGCGAGGATGAACCATCTCTGCGCTTGGTAAATTGATTGAAATAAAGAAAGTTTGTTGGGAGAATTTTTCTTGTACATTTATAAGATCAGTTAGGGCATTTTCGATGATGAATTGTGCCAAATCCATAACAATTTGTTCATTTTCTACGATTTTGATAAAATCAGAGACATTTAAATTTCCATAATTTGGATGATGCCATTCTACAATTGTTTCAAAACCAATAATATGCCCATCTGACAAATTAAGAATAGGATGGTAGAGGATTTTTATTTCATTACGTTTTATGGCAAAATGAACATCTTGTCCTAGAGTATTTTGTTCTAGACCCAAGGTGCGAAAATTTGGGCGAAAGGGTTCAATATGGTTTCCACCCATTTGTTTTGCACGAATCATTGCTAATTCACTATCATTTAAAATGTCTTTGGCAGTTGATCTCGTTTCACTCCATGTAACCAGTCCAATTGATGTTGAAAGCGTTATTTTCTTTTCTGAAAGTGAAATAGGTGCTGAGATTGTTTTGTGCAGATGCTCTGCAAATGCTGCAATTTTCAGTGGTTCAGTTTCACTAAGCAAAATGATTGCAAAACGATCTGCGGAAAGACGTGACAAAGTATCTTGAAAATTAATAAGACGACTTAAACGGCGTGCTATGATGAGCAATACAGTATCACCAACCGCGATACCTAATTTGCTATTAATTTGACGAAAATTATCAAAATCAATCATAAAAACAGTAGGCCGAATTTTAATATTTGCTTTAGCCAAAGAGGTATAATTTTGTAATCTGTCGAAGAAAATTTGCTGATTTGGGAGGCCTGTTAAGCTGTCGTGAATCGCATCATGTAATAAGCGTTCTTCAGATTTTTTGTGGTTAGTGATATTGACAATAGTTCCAATAACACGCGTAATTTTTCCATCTTTTTGCATTGCTGGGCGTGCACGAAGAGAAAACCAATGATAATAGCCCCCGCCGGAGGAAAGTCGAAAAATTTGATCAATACGTCCCTTTTTATTTTTAAGAATGATATCCAATATGGCTTGAAAGCGCTCACGGTCATCGTAGTGTAAAGCTGAAATCCAATTGCGCATAGACCCATTGAGTTTGTGAGTTTCAGTCCCCAAAAGAGTTCTCATATCTGGATGAACAACAATGCGGTCTCGTTCGACATTCCAGTCCCAAATAATATTTCCAGCTCCCTTTGCTGCAAGCACTTGTTGTTCCAGGTCGGAAAAGATACCTTCGTGGAAAGCATCATTGGAAAAAGTTTGTTGCATGACAGTGAAGCTGATAAGAAGAACAATGAGGACTAATCCTCCAGATAAAGCTGGTTGGATAATATCATTGTTTAAATATCCTACTATGCAGGTATAAGCTCCAAAAGTCCAGAAACTAATGAGCAACCATATCGGGATAAGCATGATGGCACGGTCATAATTTCGGATCGAAAAGTAGCTGATTAAGAATATACCGAGTACAGTAGTGAGGCCAAATGATAGACGAGCGATTCCAGCTGCTCTGGTAGGATCATAAATTGCAAATGCCCCCAGACCACATAGTGCAATGGTCCATACAATTGCACCATAACTAAAATGATAGTGCCAGCGATTCAGACAGAGATAAGTAAAGAGAAAAATGAAGAGTGTAGCGGCAAGCGCTACTTCTGTACCAGCGCGCCAAATTGGTTGTGTTGTTAATGTGACTGAAAAGAATTTATTTAGAAAATTGAAGTCGATTCCGATATAAAAAAGAACCGCCCAAGCGACAGCTGCTGTTGCAGGAAAGAGGCCTGTTCCACGGACGACAAAAAGAACAGTTAAGAGGAGCGCTAAAAGGCCAGATATACCAAGAAGAATGCCATGATAAAGCGTATAAGAGTTGATTGCATCTTTATAAGCTTCAGGTTGCCATAAATAAATTTGCGGTAAATTTTCAGAGTTAAGTTCTGCAACAAATGTGACAACCGCACCGGGGTTAAGTGTAATACGAAAGATATCTGAGTTTGCACTAGATTGACGATCAAGTGAAAAACCTTCGCTTGGAGTTATGGATTGGATTCGCGCTGATCCAAGGTCCGGCCAAAGAAAACCTGAATGTGCCATGCGATAATGGGGTGCAACAATGAGACGATCTATTTGTTCGTCCGTGGGATTTGCAAGAGAAAATACAGCCCAGTTTCCAGAAAAGTTTTCACTTTTCGCCTGTACTTCAATGCGCCACACAATACCATCTGGTCCTGGTGCTGTACTTGTTTGAAAGATAGAGTTTTTCGTATGGTGAATTTCGATTGCTTTTGAGAGGTCAAGAGCGGCATCTTGAGAAGAAATTTTAACGGGCTCAACTGCCTGTGCAGGTGTAAAGTAGAAGAAAGAGCTGACTACTACAATAAAAATAATGTCAATAATTTTACGCAAACTCTTCACAATGTTTCACTCTCAGTATTTTAGGATGTTTAATTTTAATTAGCTTTTCAAGAACACACATTCACCTTTTCCCATTTATTTTACAGAACATCAGCGACCGTTCCTTTTTTAAGTTATACGATTTTGCACAAAGAGAAATCGGATATCTATTTAACTTAATGGTGCTTGAAACTGATGGAATTTCATTCTTAGAGGAGGAAAATTAAACCATATGTTTTTAGATTTCATTGATATACCTTTGCTCATAGGACTCCTTATCACATGAAGCGTGAATTTGGTAGTTTTGTACAGCTCTTTGATCAATATTTCCCAAACTTATTCAGGAGAAATAATTTTTGTTGTAAATTTTATTGTAAAACATGTGCATATTATTCAGAGCTTCTTTTAAAAGCATTTTCCCATTGGAATGCACTGAAATGTTAAAAAAACTTTATTTAAGTTTACTTCATATTGGATGAAAGAGTTGATGTTAAGTCATCGAAATTCATCAGAGAACCAACGGGTCCAACAGCGGCTAATGTTGGAGTTGAATTGATAAAAAGACGGTTAGCTAAATCAGTTAACCTTGCAGGAGTAATGAGTTCTAAGCGTTCAATCGTTTCAGATATGGGAATTGGTCGACCATAAAGAAGTATTTGGCGGGCAATAAGGTTTGCTTGGCTGGCTGGATTTTCTTGTGACATTGTAAGGCTAGCACGATATTGTGCACGTGCACGTTGAAGTTCATTCGCATGGATATTTTTGCTTGTTTTAGAGAGTTTATCAAGAATAACTGGGAGAAGTTTTTTTAGCCCTTCTTGATCCGTGGCAGCATGAATACCAAAGAGTCCAGTATCTGAAAAGCCCCAATGAAAAGCATAAATGGAGTAGCATAATCCGCGTTTCTCTCTTATTTCTTGGAAGAGGCGTGATGACATCCCCCCCCCAAGAATAATTGAAAGAATTTGTGCTGCATAAAAGTCACGTGCATGATAGGCACGTCCTTCAAAACCAAGGACAACCTGTGTATCCATTAAATCGCGATATTCACGAAAGTCGCCACCAACATAATTTGCAAGGTTGGTAAGGGGGGCTGTTGAATGGGAACGAAAAGTTTTAAGACGGCTTTCGACTTCTTGCAGGAAATTTTCATGTTCTACAGCTCCTGCCGCAACGATGATCATACGGTCTGCGCTGTATTGTTTATTCATAAAATTATGGAGGTCAGCAGATGTAAATGATTGAATTGTTTTCGGTGTACCTAAAATAGAACGACCAAGAGACTGGTGACGGAAGGCTGTTTCAGTAAAGTGATCAAAAACAACATCATCAGGTACATCACGCGCGGCACCAATCTCCTGAAAAATTACCTGTTTTTCTCGTTCTAATTCCTCTTCATCAAATTTTGAATACATCAAGATATCAGCAAGGATATCAATAGCAAGGGGGATATCATTTTTAAGTACACGCGCAAAATAAGCAGTTGTTTCTGTACTGGTAGTGGCATTTATTTCACCGCCAACATCTTCAATATTGGATGCAATCTGAAAGGCTGTACGGTTTTCTGTTCCTTTAAAAGCCATATGTTCAAGAAGATGCGCTATGCCATGTTGTGTGAATGTCTCATTGCGTGAGCCAACTTTAACCCATATTCCCAGAGCAACACTATCAATTTGTTGCATTCTATATGTAGCGATAGTCAAGCCATTGCTAAGGCGGCTAATATCTACACGCATGTATTTACGACTCCATTAAACAAGCCCTATATTTTTATTGTAAGGGCATTAGAATATTCCTGATTTGAAACAATGCTGCTAACTTCAATAAGATGCATGCGATTTTAAAGAAATGTAATTTTTTACTATTTTTTCATCATTAGCAAGACTTATAAAATGTTCTTCATGTTCCATTAAATTATTTAGGCAAGAGGGATATGGAGCATGAATACCACAGGCATTTTTAATCGCATCAGGAAATTTAGCAGGATGAGCGGTGGCAAGAACGATCATTGGAATATGCGGTTGCTTGTTTTCACGTGCTATTTTAAGCGCTACAGCTGTATGAGGATCAACAAAATATCCGCTTTCCTTATAAACATTATCAATTATTTGTGTTGTTTCAGCTACATTACTTTTTCCAGCGGAAAACAAGGAACGAATGTTTTTGAGCTGTTTTTCATCAAGATTAAAACGTCCTGTTTTTTTCAAATTTTCCATTGCATTACGAATCCACACTGGATCACGATCGCCACTTTCAAACAGTAGGCGTTCAAAATTGGAAGAGACTTGAATATCCATAGAGGGTGATATTGTATGGATTATTGGTTGTATTTCGTAAGTTCCGCTGATTAATGTGCGTGTAAGAATGTCATTATCGTTTGTTGCAATAACCAGTTGCGCGATAGGAAGTCCCATACGGGTTGCGACATAGCCTGCAAAAATATCACCAAAATTCCCAGTAGGGACAGTAAATGATACAGCTCTATCAGGAGCTCCTAAGGAAAGAGCAGATGAAAAATAATAAACGATTTGCGCCATAATACGCGCCCAATTTATCGAATTAACTCCTGAGAGCGCTACTTTTTGACGAAAATCATGGTCATTAAACAGTGCTTTGACAAGAGCTTGGCAATCATCAAAATTTCCTTCAATGGCTATAGCATGAACATTTGGGCTGTGATCGGTGGTCATTTGTCGCTGTTGAATAGGTGATACGCGCCCTTTAGGAAACAAAATAAAAATGTCTGAATTTTCTTTTCCTGCAAAAGCTTGTATTGCAGCACCACCTGTATCACCTGATGTCGCGGCGATAATTGTTGCGCGTTTGTTTTTTTTAGTGAGTACATAATCCATCAATCGCGCAAGAAATTGCATTGCAACATCTTTAAAAGCCAAAGTAGGGCCATGAAAAAGTTCAAGAATAAATTCATCAGTGTCTGTTTGCAGCAATGGACAGGTTGCTGGATGACGGAAGGTGGCATAAGAATTAGCAATGATATTTTCAAAAGTTGTATATTCAATCTCATTATTCACAAAGGGCCAAAGAATAGTTTTAGCAATTGTTGTATAGGATTGCCCACGGAGCGCTCGTAATGCATTGGGTGATAATTGAGGAAATTTTTCTGGAAGATAAAGACCGCCATCACAAGCCAACCCAGTCATGATAGTTTCGGTAAAGTTTAAAGCAGGAGCCTCACCTCTCGTGCTGATATATTTCATGAATCTTTTCTTTCATTTATTTTTTGGTGAACGAATGAAATTGTATATTGCATGTTTTTAACAATATTGAAATTGTTAAATGAATGAATCTTTATGTATTTATGCATATAAATGATAAAAAGCATTAGCATAATTTCTTTTAGTTGTTTATATGTAAGTCATTGATATTTATTAAATAATTTATTATAGCTGATTTTTTTTCTAGTATTCAATCGCTTATTTTATAATTTGTATGAGTTTATACAGTTGCCTGAATATTGATAGTATATAGAACGGTATTTATCAAAGACTTTTCTTGAAAAATTGATTGCTTCTATTTTTTGCTCTTACTTTGTATAATGCAAAAAGCATCTTATAATTAATTTCTCCAAAATGGCACATTGTAATTTATGTTAGAGAATTTTAAGAGGTAATTTCATAGAATTTTATGCATTTGGAGTAAACTTTATTCAGTCTAAATTATCATTTTCCATGTATTATTTGTGTTACACAGTGTTATTTAGTAAGTAAGGTCATAGACAGAAGAGAGCACAAAAACAACCTGCCTATTATTTAAGGCAGGCTGCAGTTTAGATGTTAATTTATAGCATATTTCTAAGCATAATTAAATTATCATGTAGCGTTGGGTTTTGCAGCTTTAGTTTTACCTATTACCCATCCGATTATTGCACTAAATATAGCCATAACAGATCCGGTTAAGAATCCAAAACTTAGAGCTCCTATTTCAGTGAAAACTCCTAATGTAATAGGTTCAAATACCTTTTCAATTTTTCCTTTATCGGTAGCTTCATTTCCTACTCCATAAATAAAATCTGAAGTATAGAAAGCAGTCATATTAACAGCTTTCTTCTTTTCTTGCTCCACTACAAAAACAGAAATATTTTCTCTCTGAGGATCATTTTTTAAATGATTTGCATTAACATTTATAACTTGTGAAAGAAAAAAAGCAGTCATTATAAAAATATTTAATATATGACTTTTAAATGGTTTGACCATAATTTTACCTCTCATATTTTATTGTTTACATTTTATACTAAAAGATCTTATGGTTATGAAACTTCAATTTTAAATAGAAGATTTGATGAGTATTGCTATTTTAGCTATTATCCATCCTAATAGCATACCCAACACTTGTGTTCCGTATCCTATTGCCATCCCAAAGCCAAAATTTCCTATTCTAACGGGTTCAACTACTTTTTCAATTTTTCCTTCAGAAGTAGTTTCATTTCCTACTCCATAAATGAAATCTGAAGCGTAAAGAGTAGCCATATTGATTGCTTTATTGTTTTCCTTTTCTATTACAGAAATAGTAGAATTCTCTTGCTGAGAAATATTTCTTAAATAGTTTGCGTTAACATTTACAATTTGTGAAAGAAAAAAAGTAAATGTAAAAATACTTAATACGTGATTTTTAAATGCTTTTGTCATAATCTCACCTCAATTACTTCCTAATCTCTAATAGCATTCTCATGGATGCTGTGTAGATTCTGGAGTATGGTGCTTGTGTTGTGCACTTGCAGGTACTTAAATGATTTATTATGGATTTTAATAAACAGATGTTAAAATCCATAATGGTGGATATTGTGATTTTATATTAAGTGCTTATTTAAACATTAACACTATGTCTTTTATCCATCCTATTATCATCCCTATGAGGTTTATTGCATATCCAGCAAACATTATTCCTGTTCCTATTGTAAGAGCATCGACTACTTTTTCAATTTTTCCTTCAGAAGTAGTTTCATTTCCTACTCCATAAATGAAATCTGAAGCGTAAAGAGTAGCCATATTGATTGCTTTATTGTTTTCCTTTTCTATTACAGAAATAGTAGAATTCTCTTGCTGAGAAATATTTCTTAAATAGTTTGCGTTAACATTTACAATTTGTGAAAGAAAAAAAGTAAATGTAAAAATACTTAATACATATTTTTTAAAATTTTTTAACATAGTTATTACCTCAAATACTTTATAGTTGTAGCGAGAGTAAATAAAAATTATTAGTTTATTTAATAAACAAATTGAACAAATTGAATCTCGCCGTCTACGTAATCTACACCATTATGTATTTTTATGCAATAGTAAAAACACATAATGGTTTTGTGCTTATTTTTGTTTGATTTAATATGATTGAAACTATAAAAAAATTACAAAAAATTAGTTTTAAAAAGATTGATTAAGTAACTTTATAAAAATAATATATTCTAATCTATAATAAATAGCTTATGTATTAATTTTTAAAATACATTTTGAATATTTTATGTATGATATAGAAACATACATGATTGGTTATACGCTGATAGTTTTAAGTTAAAGAATTATTGGTATGGATGAGAAAGAAATCTTAATTACGGAAGAGAGAAGGAACAAAACATTTTATTTATCTATTTTGTGAATATTTAGAGAGATTAATATAAAAAGCAGTAGATAGATTATTTATGGCTATAATTTCTTTTATAATAAATTCAATTATACAAAAATATATTACAAGTCGTGTTTAAAAATTTGATAGGATTAAGTGATAAAAGCGCAATTTTGTTTTCAATATGTAGTAAGAAAAGAGGATAAAAGTCTGAAAAATTCACGAATTATATAAGTTCTTAAAAAATGAAATATGAGATTTATTGATTAGAGTGTTTGTTTATAAGAGATATTGCATTAAGGAAAAGCTTATATTAAGGCGTTATTCGATTATTGCGTTTAATTGTATTTTGTTATCAAAAGGAGAAAAACGTTTCATTTTCAATTTTTTATTTTTATGCTGTGTTATAGAAATGAAGCTAGAGTTCTTTATTTATAACAAAGAACGCTTAGATTGAGTGGAAATTAGGAGGCGGTAATAGGATAACAATACATACGAGCTGTTTATGATGTATAGCGCATTATAAATACATTTAAATAAGGATAAACAAAATCTTTTAGTAAAACTGTTATTTAAAGGTTATATGGCTTATGTATATTTCAAAGTTCTTTTTATGACAGATCTTGCCATATGGACATTGCTTCTAACACTTCCGCTAAATGGGCATGTTTGGCGATAGCTGTTTCAGCACCAGCATCTACAAGCGCATTAGAATGACTAAGATAACTGTGTGATCCTCCAGTAAAACCAACAACGCGCATGCCTGCTGCTGTTGCAGCATGTACACCATGAACAGAATCTTCAATAACAATAGTATTTTGTGGTGCTGCGTGTAATTGTTGTGCAGCAAAAAGAAAAATATCAGGAGCAGGTTTCGTTTTTTTTGTTCCAACCTCAGGTGCAGAAAATATTTTATTTTCAAAAAGGTTATAAAGGCCAACGTGAGTAAGCATTTCTTTTATATCTACACTCTTTGCATTAGAGCAGATACAATAAGGATAAAGAGATTTAACGTTTTCTACGGCTTCCTTTATACCATTAATAGCACGTAATTCAGTTTTTATTTGTGTTCGAAAAAGGTTTGTCATTTGATCTATGAGATGAGCAGAAATTGGTTTTTCTATTTCTTGTTCAACATGTTTAAGAATGTCGCGAAAAATAAGTCCCGCATAACGCTCACTCAGCTCTTCAGGAGATATTTCATATCCCGCTTTTTTAAGTAATTGAGATCCGATTTTTGCTGCGAGATATTCAGAGTCTACAAGAACTCCATCGCAATCAAAAATAATGAGATCTATCTGAGGCATAAGCTATTCCTTTACCGATTTGTAGTTTAAAACACGTGTGAAAATGTTATTGAGAATAACTTTATTTCATAAAAATATGCTTTAAAATAACTCTGATTCGTTTTATGAAATATAAAGATATGTGATCAAAACATTTAAAGAAAGAAAAATAAGAGTTTGCCAGTGTGAAAATTTCTTATTTTTTCTGAAAGAGCAAAATAAATTTCAATTTCGTATGAGCACATATAATTTTTGAACGAGTTTAACAATACATTTACTATATTTTGTCAAAATAATCCAATAACGCGAGCCTATAAATCATTCTGATTATGGGATAATTTTAGTTCATTTTTTGGATATTGCATGTCAGTTATTCAGCTTAAAAAAGGTTTCGTTCGTACTTCTTTACAGACGTCGTGGCGTAATAAAATTTTCAAGGGAGATTGTGTTGCAGTATTGGAAAAACTGCCCAAACATTCTGTTGATATGATTTTTGCTGATCCACCTTATAATTTACAATTAGAGGGTGCTTTATATCGTCCAGATCATTCGCTTGTTGATGCGGTTGATAATGCGTGGGATCAGTTTGAGAGTTTTGCTGCTTACGATGCTTTTACGCGCGCGTGGTTGCTCGCTTGTCGTCGTGTATTGAAACCCAATGGGACGCTTTGGGTTATTGGATCTTACCATAATATTTTTCGGGTTGGTACCGCATTACAAGATTTGGGTTTCTGGATGCTTAATGATATCATTTGGCGCAAAAATAATCCCATGCCTAATTTTCGAGGACGTCGCTTTCAAAATGCTCATGAGACACTTATTTGGGCTGTTCGAGATCAAAAGGATAAAAAGTACACGTTCAATTATGACGCCTTAAAAGCTGCAAATGAAGATTTACAAATGCGTTCAGATTGGCTTTTTCCTCTCTGTACTGGTGCTGAACGTTTAAAAAATGAGGCAGGGCATAAGTTACATCCAACACAAAAACCACAAGCGTTATTAGCACGTATTATTATGGCTTCTAGTAAGCCTGGTGATGTCATTCTTGATCCGTTTTTTGGTTCAGGAACGACAGGTGCTGTCGCTAAACTTCTAGGGCGTGATTTCGTAGGTATTGAACGTGAGCAAGACTATATAGATGCGGCATGTGAGAGAATTGCGGCTGTAAAACCTTTAGACAGACCAGAATTGGCGATTTTGGATAGAAAAAAAGCAGAACCGCGTGTAGCATTTAACAGTTTGCTTGAAGCAGGTTTGCTCTATCCTGGCGAAGTTCTTTATGATCGGAAAAAACAAGTATCTGCTATCGTAAGAGCCGATGGTACGATTATGCATGGTGGTGAAGCTGGTTCTATACATGCAATGGGACGAAAGGCGCAAGATTCGCAAAGCTGTAACGGTTGGACCTTTTGGTATTATGAGGAAAACGGACGGTTAAAGTCCATAGATAATTTAAGGATGATAATACGTTCACAGATGTTAAAAACTGGTATTCTATAAGAAATGATATCATTTCCGATCAATTGAATATGTAATTTTTTTGTGAGAAGAGTTATTCTATCCAAAAGAATTAGGAATTGCTATAGAAATGGCTTTTTTCATAACGGTAGGGAGTGCTTCTTTAGAAAGATGATTGATATTGCACCACCAGCCATTTTCACGATTCATTTCACGCATATCAATAACAGAATAAACATCAAGTTTCAGAGAAAAATGGGTAAAAAGATGTGTGATTTGTCCTTTGAATTGCCAATTGGCAATAAAAGGTGCATTTTGAAGCCCGCTTTTATGATTAATTTCTATATCATTTGGAATTTGCGTCATTCCTCCGAGTAATTTTTTACCTTGCCGTTTTTCTAAATAAATTTGTCTATTTTCATTAAGTATGACAAAAGCAGTAGCAGTTTTTAAAGGGCGCTCTTTTTTCGGGGCTTTGACTGGAAAAAACTCTGTTTTTTGCATTTTGGCTGCTTCACATAAACTTTGAAGAGGGCAGAGTAAACAAGATGGTTTCCGCGGTGTACAAATTGTTGCGCCCAAATCCATCATGGCTTGAGCAAAGTCACCAGGGCGGTTAAATGCAGTAATTTTTTGTGTTTTTTCTTTAATTTCTGCTTTTGCTTTGGGCAATATTAAGGCAATAGCAAATAAGCGCGTTATAACGCGTTCAACATTGCTGTCAACAACGGCTACAGGTTGATTAAAGGCAATTGCAGCAATTGCGGCAGCGGTATAATCTCCGATACCTGCTAAAGTACGCAATGTTTTTACGGACTGTGGAAACTGTCCTTTGTGGTTTTCAATTAACTGCTGGGCACAATGTTTAAGATTGCGTGCGCGTGAATAATAGCCAAGGCCAGCCCACGCTTTCATAACATCCTCTTGTGAGGCTCTTGCTAAAGAAGGGAGATCAGGCCAAAGCTTTAGAAATTTTTGGAAATAAGGTTTAACGGCTTCGACAGTTGTTTGTTGAAGCATGATTTCAGAAAGCCAAACGTGGTAGGGATCAGGGCGAATGCCTTGTGATTGTTCTTTAGGGGTGATGCGCCATGGTAAATACCTGTGCTTCTGATCGTACCAAGAAAGGAGGCGCGAAGAAATTTCATGCATGATTATTTTCAAGCATAGGGTGCAAAAAAAAGCAAAAGAAAAAAGTATTTATTTTATAATTCATGGTTTACTTTATTTCTTTGTTATAGGATTTTTGCTGAGGTAGAGATCGAATTTTATTGGTGTTTTATGCATTTTTTTGGGTAATATTTCTCGGAGAAAAGAAAAATTATTATATTTCGGCAAATGATTTAATGATGATCTAGAAAATGAGCAAACAATTTCGAAAACGCCATTTTTATTCTATTTCTGAGACGGTATCCAAAATGCTTGATCCGGTTTTACGCAAACGGACAGGACTCAATATGGCACTTATAGAACATTGGCCACAAATTGCTGGTTATGATATCAGTGAACATACTATGCCATTAAAAATTATTTGGAAACGTCGCGCAAATCAAGAGGAAGTTTTTAAACCAGCAACACTTGTAGTGGCATGTGAAGGATTTGCTGCATTAAAATTGATGCATGAAACAGATAAGTTGCTTCATAGAATTAATAGTTTTTTTGGTTATATTGCTATTGATCGTATCAAGATTGAGCAAAAGCGCATATCATTTTTCACAGATCGCCTGTCGATAAAGCAAGCTTCAAATGAAAAAAATAAAAAATATGTAGAAAAAATGCTTAAAGGAATTGAAAATGACAGTTTGCGTCAATCACTGTATGAACTTGGCTGTTGCATTTTTGCAGAAAAAAATAATAAATAAAGCAAGATATTTTGCGTGTATCTTTCCGATATGAATAAATTTGGATTCTTGTTCATTTAATAACAACAGAAAAGTATTGTTTATGATAAATCACCGTTCTTTTTTACCTTTCGCTATAATTTTTCTTTTAATGACAATTGTATCAATTAGTATATCTAATGTTTTAGCGGGGGGTGCTAAACCCATTTCAACTATTGATATGACTGTTGATATGGATGAAGTCCTTAAGGCAGGTAAGGTTAAAGATAGAGTTGAGGGAGAGGAAAATGCACCAGTAACGATTGTTGAATATGCTTCATTAACGTGTACGCATTGTGCAAACTTTTATAATGATGTACTTCCGCAAATACGTAAAAAATATATCAAAACAGGAAAAGTAAGGTTTATTTTTCGGGAGTATGCTTTTGATGCGCGAGCAACGGCAGGTTTTATGTTGGCGCGGTGCGCACCAGAAGATCGCTATTTTCCTTTAATAGAAATATTGTTTCAAAAACAGAACGAGTGGGTTTTTGTGAAAGACGCTGTGACACCGTTGAAGAAAATCAGCTTAATGGCGGGGTTTACGGATGAAAGTTTTAAAGCCTGTCTGAAAAATCAGTCTATTTTAGAGGAAGTGAATGCATCTTTTGAACGCGGAAGAGAGCTTGGCGTTACAGGAACACCTACCTTTTTTATCAATGGTAAGATGCACGAAGGTGTAATGTCAGTAGAATCTTTTTTTTCTGTGATTGATAGTTTTCTTAAAAAATAATTTTCCTTCTAGAAAATGTGTGTTGATATTTGTAGCTATTTCCCTTTTGGAAGAATTGATTTTGTACATTTGTGAAAGCAATGTTTTTGTTTAGCCAATTTTAAATCGAGGCATTGTTTTCATAATGAGCTCGGTTAATTAAAGTGATTTTTTTATGCTGATATGGGAGGATTTTTACCATGACGAAGTGGGTTTATAGTTTTGGTGATGGTAGTGCAGAAGGAAGCGCAAAAGAGCGCAATCTTCTTGGCGGGAAAGGGGCTAATTTGGCAGAAATGAGTAATCTTGGTCTACCTGTGCCTCCTGGATTTACTCTTACGACAGAAGTTTGTAATTTTTATTATGCACATAATAAGTCATATCCAAAGGAATTACAGGAAGTTGTTAGGCAAGCACTTCAACATATTGGTGAACAAACAGGACGCCAATTCGGTAACGAAAAAAGACCCCTTTTGCTTTCCGTTCGTTCAGGAGCTCGGGCTTCTATGCCAGGAATGATGGATACAGTGCTTAATCTTGGTATGAATGATGAAACCGTGAAAGCAATTGCTTTACAAGCCAATAATGAACGCTTTGCTTATGATAGTTATCGCCGTTTTATCCAAATGTATTCTAACGTTGTCTTGGGATTGGATCATTCAAATTTTGAAGAGATTCTTGATGAAGTAAAAGCGCGCAATGGTTATGATATTGATACAGAAATGACCGCGGATGATTGGAAAGATGTTATTATTTCTTATAAAGCATATGTTGAAGATAAGTTAGGAGCACCTTTTCCGCAAGATCCTGAACAACAGTTATGGGGTGCGATTGGAGCTGTTTTTTCAAGTTGGATGACAGCGCGCGCGGTCACTTATCGTCGTTTACATAATATTCCTGAAAGTTGGGGAACGGCAGTGAATGTCCAGGCGATGGTATTTGGCAATATGGGTGAGGATTCAGCGACAGGTGTTGCTTTTACGCGCAATCCGTCGACAGGGGTAAAAGAGCTTTATGGTGAGTTTTTAGTGAATGCACAAGGTGAAGATGTTGTGGCAGGGATTCGCACTCCTCAGAATATCACAGAAAATGCGCGTATTATCGCAGGTTCAAATAAGCCATCCTTAGAACAAGTTATGCCAGAAGCTTTTTTGAGGTTGTACCAGATTGCACAGAAGCTTGAGCAACATTATCGAGATATGCAAGATCTCGAATTTACGATTGAAAAAGGTAAATTGTGGATGTTGCAGACACGTTCGGGCAAGAGAACGGCACGTGCGGCTTTAAAGATGGCGATAGAAATGGTTGAGGAGGGATTGATAAGCCGTGAAGAAGCAGTGATGCGTATTGATGCAAAATCCCTTGATCAGCTTTTACATCCAACATTAGATCCCAAAGCGGCGCGTTTTGTTGTTGCGCGTGGTTTGCCTGCTTCTCCTGGGGCAGCAACGGGTGAAATTGTTTTTACCTCAGAAGAGGCTGAGGCTGCATCGGCAGAAGGCCGTAAAGTTATTTTGGTACGTGTAGAGACGAGCCCAGAAGATATTCATGGTATGCACGCTGCAGAAGGGATTTTAACGACACGCGGTGGTATGACAAGTCATGCTGCTGTTGTTGCACGTGGTATGGGAAAGCCGTGCATTTCTGGTGCTGGAAGTGTTCGGATTGATTATAATACGCATACAATGTTTGCTTCAGGACAAAGCTTTAAAAGAGGTGATGTCATTACCATTGATGGTGGAAGTGGGGAGATTTTCAAAGGGAAAGTTGCTATGTTGCAACCAGAGCTTTGTGGAGATTTTGCAAAATTGATGGAGTGGGCTGATGGGATGCGGCGTATAAGAGTTCGCGCTAATGCGGAAACACCAGCTGATGCACGTATGGGACGTTCTTTTGGTGCTGAAGGTATTGGTCTTTGTCGTACGGAGCATATGTTTTTTTCTGGTGAACGTATTATTGCCATGCGTGAAATGATTTTAAGTAATGATGAAAATGGCCGTCGTAAGGCACTGGACAAGCTTTTGCCAATGCAGCGTTCAGACTTTACTGAACTGTTTGAAATTATGTGTGGTTTGCCTGTTACTATCCGCTTATTGGATCCCCCATTACATGAATTTTTGCCAAAAACGGATGCAGAAATTTTTGATGTTGCAGCGGTTATGGGGATTTCTGCTGAGGTGCTTGCAGAACGCGCGCAGCAGCTACATGAATTTAACCCTATGCTTGGATTACGAGGATGCCGTTTGGCTATTACTTATCCAGAAATTGCGGAAATGCAAGCGCGAGCAATTTTTGAAGCAGCAGCGGAAGCTGCTCAAAAATCTGATTCGCCTGTTTTACTTGAAATTATGGTACCGCTTGTTGCACTGAAATCTGAACTTAATTTTGTAAAAGCTTGTATTGATCAAGTTGCAGGTGAAGTAATGAAGGAAAAGGGAATCAATATTCAATATATGGTTGGAACGATGATTGAGCTTCCAAGAGCAGCACTTCAGGCAGATAAAATTGCAGAAACTGCGGAGTTTTTTTCATTTGGGACAAACGATCTGACACAAACGACTTTTGGTATTTCACGTGATGATGCCGCGCCCTTTTTAGCAACCTATTTTCAAAAAGGGCTTTTGGAACAAGATCCTTTTGTATCAATTGATCGTGATGGAGTAGGGGAGCTTATTGCTCTTGCTGCGAAGCGTGGACGTTCACAGCGTGCAAAAATCAAATTGGGAATTTGTGGTGAACATGGAGGTGATCCTGCTTCTATTGCTTTATGTGAAGAAAATGATTTAGATTATGTTTCATGTTCTCCTTTCCGAGTACCAATTGCACGCTTAGCAGCAGCACAGTCAGCAATTGCAAAAAAGGCATAGGCTTTGTTAAAAAGTGGGGTTGCGGTGCTATACTCAAAAAAATTACATTTCTCCACTTCCCTTACAAAAGAAAGTCTCTAGAATATACTGTAATTCATATGATTTGGAGAGAGGAAGATGTATTTTGAGCACGCCTATGAGAGAAGCATAAGAAAAAAGATACCTGATTTGCATGCTTTTAATACCAACTTTATAAGATAAGTGCTTGCATTCAATTAAGCAAGCCAACTTCACGCATTTTCATCAAAACTGCGTGATCGACTTTACCTGTTATAGGAAGCTCAAACATTTTTTGAAATTGTTTTAAAGCTTCTACGGTTTTTTGATCTTCTACACCTGAGACAGTAATTTCTTGATTGCCAAACATACGTAAAGCTTTTTGCACTTTTGTAATATCTGTAACAGAAGGATCTAGAAAAGTTTCTTTTGAACGAGGCAAATTTTTAGCTTTTGTTGTTTCATTTGCCATTTCTATTTCGTTACGTTCAATTAATACCGCAATTTCATCTGTTATGGGTTCAGTTACAGCACTATTTTGCATTTTGTGGGCAGATTGTTGTTTCCATAATGCTATGGCACGACGTGTTTTGGGTCCTTCTACTCCATCTAAAGGACCATCATAAAGTCCCAGTTTTGCCAGTTTTTTTTGCATTTGCAGTGTGTTTTCTGACAGAGATGGCAAATTTTGTCGTGAATGTTTCAAAGGAGATACAGAAACAATGCGAGAAATTGTTTGAAGGTTTGCTTCTTTTTCTGACAAAGTGGAATTTTTTTCTATATTTAAAGCGGGTATAAATTTCATTTGAGAAAATAAAGCATTAAATGAAACAAATACAAAACTGAGAGCGAAAAGAAAGGAACCAATGAAAAATAAAAAATTTTTGCGTGTAGAGAAATAAAGACGTCTTGCTATCCAAAAAAGTAGACGGCTACTGACAAGAAAAATCGTGACAACAATACTGCTGTAATATTTACGCTGTTTTACAGATTTTGCTCTATGTGGCTTTCGTTTTTTTACCATTATTCTTATTTTTATTTCCAATTGCAATTTTTTTATATACAAGAACGAATATAAGTGATTTTTGCTTCTAGCGGAAGTAATTCATTTGCGTCATTGCTCTCTCTCCTTTCAAATATCTTATATTGTGTATGCATTTACATCTTTGAGCAATGATGCGGTCAATGTGATTATCTATTATGCTATGTATATTCTGATATGAATCATTTTCACACATATCCAATAAATTTCAACGGAAGTGATTGCATATCTGCAAGATAATAGTCTTTTCTACTGAACCCTCATAATTTTATCTCTTTACTTTCTTATAAAGCGGAGATTGTGATGATATATCATACAGTGACCTAAATCTCATTCACTACTATAAGATTCTTTTTGTTTTTTATATCGCGGTGTATTTATACACATGATTATAATATGCATATGCACTTATATATCTCCAACGTTTTTATTTACTGTTTTATTGTGTAAATATTAATGTTAAGTGGCTTATGAAAAGAAGAATGGACCATATTTGTATACCGCTGTATAATATTTTATTATAACAGAGTTTATGATACAAATTTTATAAATCGAATACGAAATTTTATGAAATACTGATTTTATAAATTTCTTATAAAGAAGAAGAGTATATATTTTATATTTGTAACTGCGGTATATCGATCGCCCATGATACGTTTTTTAATCAAATTGTCATTGTTTTTGTTTTTTGTTTTTGTTGTTATTTCATTTTTTGTAGCAAAGCCAAGTAACAATTATTTTCCTTCAACAAGAGAGGAGCATACAACGACTAGCAATGTAATTATTGCCTTTAAGGAAGCTTTAAATGATTTAGGAACATTTTGTGATCGTAACATACAAGCTTGTAAAGTTGGTAAATCCTTTTTACATTCACTTGGTGAACGCGCATATTATGGTGCTACAGCAGCTTATGAATATCTTGGACATATCTTGGATGACAAAAATATGAAAGCTTCTCAAAGCTCTGCTCCCAATTTGGGTGTAAAAGAGCCTACACAAAAACACGGCTCTACGACATTACCCTAATATAGGAATTTAATGTTCGGTGCTAGCTTTATGCTAAGAAATAAGAGACTGATCTGTCAACCAAATGCATTAACATGGTTATCACAATAAGACAGGACTATAAGTATGGCAGAAACAATCGATAATATTATAGAAAACTTTTCTCTTTTGGATAATTGGGAGGACCGTTATCGTTATGTGATTGAACTTGGCTATGAATTACCACCTTTTCCAGAAAACGCTCGCAACGATGTTCACAAAGTGCCTGGTTGTGTTAGCCAAGTATGGCTTTTATCTTCACGTGATAATGCAGAAAATCCAACCATAACATTTCAAGGTGATTCTGATGCCCATATTGTACGTGGACTCATTTACATTCTTCTTGCCTTCTATTCAGGTAAAAAAGCTTCTGAAATCCGCGATGCTGATGCTGAAGAACTTTTCAAAACACTAGGTTTAAATGAAAATCTCACACCACAGAGATCAAATGGCCTTAAATCGATGATTGAACGAATCCGCAACGAGAGTTATTTATAAAAAAACAAACTATCGTAATAACTAAGACGCAAAGCTCTCAATAAACAACCCTTTCCCAAAATCATAGACAAACGAGAAGAAAGCGAATTCCTAAAAAAACACGATTATTTTGCCTTTCTTCGTTGGCTTTTACGTCCAAGCCCCATCTCCTTGGCTAAAGCTGATCGTGCTTTTGCGTAATTAGGCGCAACCATAGGATAAGAACTGTCCAGCTGCCATTTTTCACGATATTCTTCAGGTAACATTCCATAATGAGTCATAAGATGACGCTTCAAAGATTTAAATTTTTTACCATCTTCGAGGCAAATAAGATAATCTGGAAAGATTGAGCGTTTAGGGTTAACCGCAGGCCTTTGCTTTTCTACCGCAGCTTCTGCTAATTCCATATTTCCTGCTTTAACAAAAGCAGCATGAACATCAGCAATCAAACTTGGCACTTCAGTCGGTCGGATTGAATTATTACTCACATAAGCAGCAACGATATCAGCAACCAATGTAATAACTAAATTGCTTTCAGTCTCTAAGACTGGACGATGTTCCATTCTTGTTTCCTTTAATTTAATATTGAGATATCAATTGCATTCACACTCATGATACAGAGATCCCATGCACGTAGGTTTCATATTGTACAAAAATCTTTTTTGTCAATTCAATTATTCTATAAAATTGCCAAAACATAAAAAAATCAAATAAATGCCTTTTTTTTGTCATAATATATAACAAGAAGAACCACCTTCTTCCCTTTTGTAATATAGTTTTGTTCTATGAAATATCATGCAAAAATATAAAATATATATTAAATATAAAAATGATATAGCATAAAATTATTTATTTTGTATCAAAATTATAAATCAAAATATTAAATTTAAAAATGTAATATATAAGTTAAATATTTTTAATTAACTATATAAATTATTGTTTATTTTTCTAAATGCATATTTAATTTATAATAACTCTAGCTTTTTGTGACATAAAATATATCTTAAATTTTTTACATAAAAATTATAAAAAACACAATGAAAAAAATAAATATAATAAATACATAGTATCATAAAATAATGAATAGTAAAATAATTATAATTATATTTTAGTATAGTACTGAATTTTTTATCTTTAAGTGCATAATATTATTATTTTTTAAATATACGTTTCCACTAAAATAAAATTTAACTATTTATATTAAAACAACTATTTCTACTGTTTAAAAAAGAAGTTTAGTTTCCTTTATTGAATTATTGAAACGTTTTTATAATCATAAAAAGCAATATCTGTAATTTGTGAAAACAGAATTTATAAAATAATTGTAGAAAATAACGCAGCTCTCTCTGTTTGCAGTTGAGTAGAATTGATAGATTTACGCACTTGTACAAAAAGTGTGATTCTAACATAACCAAACCATCGACATCTTTTACTATAGGACTGTGTATGACCCATTCATTTATCCAACCACCTAAAGCGTCAAAAATCATTCATAAAGAAACGTATCACGGAATTTGTCGCGATGATCCCTATTATTGGCTGCGTGCTTCTAATTGGCAAGATGTTTTTAAGGATCCTAGCTGTCTTGATAAAAATATTCGACATCATCTTGAAAAGGAAAATGCTTATCAATCTGCACAAATGGCTGATACAAAATTATTACAGGATGAGCTTTTTGCAGAAATGAAAAGTCGCATTAAAGAGAATGACAGTTCTGTTCCTATAAAACATGGCCCTTTTGCTTATGGATTTTCTTACATTACTGGAGGTCAACATCCCCATTATTTTCGTACTCCAAGAAATGGAGGAGAAAAAAATATTTACCTTAATGGTGATGCTTTGGCCAAAGGTAAAGAATATTTTAATTTTGGATCAGTTCAAGTATCGCCGGATCATACACATGTTGTATGGACCTATGATGATAAAGGATCAGAATTTTATAGGGCAAAAATTCGTAATTTGGAAACTTTGTCTGATTGTATGGATATAATTATGGATACATCTGGACAGATAGTGTGGGATGCAAAATCGGAAGGCTTCTTCTATATGAAGATGGATGAAAACCATCGGCCTTCAGAGCTTTATTATCATAAGTTGAATACTGATCAATCACAAGATATACTTATTTTTCGTGAAGATAATCCAGGATTTTTTCTAAATGTAAGTAGTTCTAAGCTTAATGATGTGATTTATATTCATATCCATGATCATGAAACATCCGAAATTTGGCTTATCCCTGCTGAAGCACCTCTCACTGTTCCTCAATGTGTACGGAAGCGGCAAAAAGGCGTTGAATATTCACTTACAGAAGGTGGTGATGTTTTTTATATTCTTACTAACCTTGATAATGCAAAAGATTTCAAAATTATGGTAGCGCCATATGCAACGCCACAATCAGAAAATTGGACAGATTTTGTGCCGCATCAGCTTGGATGCTTGATCATATCTCATGATGCTTATCAAGATTTTCTTATTTGGATTGAACGCTTTGAGGGGCTTCCCCGTATAAAAGTAATGGAGCGTGCTACCAAACAAGTTCATTCCATTACTTTTACAGAAGAAGCTTATTCTTTGGGTTTACAAGGTGCTGCAGAATATGACAGCCAAACTGTTCGTTTTTCCTATTCGTCTATGACAACACCTGAACAAGTTTTTGACTATGAAATGAAAAGTCGCGAAAGGACGCTTCTAAAAACGCAAATAATTCCTTCTGGGCATGATAAAGATGCGTATGTAACACGGCGTGTTATGGTAACTGCAGACGATGGTGAAAAAATTCCCATCTCCCTTTTTTATCATAAAAATACCACTCTTGATGGGAGTGCACCCTGTTTACTCTACGGTTATGGTGCCTATGGAATCTCCATTCCAGCCAGTTTTAATAGTAATGTACTTTCTTTGGTTAACAGAGGTTTTATTTATGCTATTGCTCATATTCGTGGAGGAAAAGAAAAGGGAGTTGAATGGTATGAAAAAGGCAAACATCTCTTTAAATACAACACATTTACAGATTTTATTGCTTGTGGACGCTATCTCGTAAACAATAAATTCACTGCTCATGATCGTCTTATTGCTTACGGTGGTTCAGCAGGGGGCATGTTAATGGGTGTTATCGCCAATATAGCTCCACAAGATTTTGCTGGGATCGTAGCAAATGTACCCTTTGTTGATGTTTTAACAACCATGTTAGATGCTTCATTGCCACTAACGCCTCCAGAATGGCCAGAATGGGGAAATCCTCTCGAATCACAAGAAGATTATAATCTTATTGCTTCTTATTCACCTTATGATAACGTTAAAGCGCAAAAATATCCCCCTATACTTGTGATTGCAGGATTAACTGATCCTCGTGTAACTTATTGGGAACCTGCAAAATGGGTAGCAAAATTACGCGATTTAAAAACAGATGATAATGCGATCTTATTACGCATTAATATGGATTCAGGTCATGCAGGTGCGGCTGGACGTTTTTCAAGGTTGGAAGAGATTGCATATATTTATGCATATATCTTAAAAATAACAGAAAAAAGCTTTTATTAATTTGAAAATCTGTCTTTTTGAAAGGCTCCATAGCGCTATGAATTACGGAGCCTTTTTACAGCATAACAACTTTGTAGACAGCTAAAATCCACAATCTTCATAAAGTTGCAAAACATAATCCCAATTAATTAACCGATCTACGAAAGCTTCGAGATATTTTGGGCGTGCATTGCGATAGTCAATGTAATAAGAATGTTCCCATACATCAACACCTAAAATAGGTTGGGCATCATGGATCAGAGGATTTTCACCGTTTGGTGTTTTCATAATTTCGAGTTTACCATTTTTAACAGCAACCCATGCCCATCCAGAGCCAAATTGAGCTCCGGCAGCAGTTATAAAATCAGTGCGGAACTTATCATAACCACCCAGATCAGTTTCAATAGCCTTTGCTAATTTTCCAGGAAGTTTTTGGCCGCCTCCATCTTTTTTCATCCAAAGCCAAAAATGGTTATGATTATAGTATTGAGCTGCATTGTTAAACAAAGCGACATTCTGTCCAAAGCTTTGTTTAACAATATTTTCAAGGCTTTCATTTTCTAAGCCTAATTCTTTTACAAAATTATTAGTATTGGTAAGATAAGCGAAATGATGCTTATCATGGTGATATTCCAGCGTTTCGCGTGACATATAGGGCGAAAGGGCGTCATAATCATAAGGCAACTCAGCTAATTCAAAAGCCATTTAAAATCTCCTCGATTTTGATTGTTAAGCTCATTCCATAGAACTAATTTGCCATTTACAACATTTAAAAGCAAATGTTGAATACTTTTTGCAGCAATTTAATTTTAATGATCATTTATTTATAGCAGGACTTTGAGGGAATATTTGTACTGAATTAACAAAATATCAGTTACTTATATCATTTTTCTTCTAAAAATTCCTAGACCTATTACGGAACAAGAAACACAAGCCTTTCTTTTCTTTTAAAGAATGGAAAATATATTCAAATAACTGTCAGTTTCTGTCTAAAATATCACATAAAAATATCTTCACTTATTTGGGTAAATGCTTTTTAGTTACTTTATTATTTAATGATTGCTACTGTTTATAATAGCATGTGCATTAGATTGTTCATTACTATTTTTGCAGAGTACATTGTTTTTTGCACGAATTGCAACAAGAGAATAAGCCGAGTGATGATTGATAGTTTGCGCATATTAGCCTACATATATCAGACAATGTGTTAAAAATAGAATTTATTGTAATTATCCGATTATGTTTATCATGTGTTATTGTTCCAGTTTTTAGGCATAACGAATACAATTCTAACTATTGAATCACAGAAAATAAAGAATTCAATTTAAAAAAATGAAGCACTATCAATACACGAAGTTCATTTATTTTTATTTCATTTGAATATCGTAGATTTGAATGCAACAAAAAAGACAAAAAACGATTAGATAATAGGCACTTCTTTCACAGTATGATTTGTTTATGTGTTAATAAATGTCCATTTCTACAAAATTTGTTAGAAATGATATAGGCAAGGCTACAAGATTTTATTATAAAAAAGTAAGAGCTTTGATTTTCATATATTGCGCACCATCTTGGGAATCGCTATAAGATGCTGGTGCAGTTGTGCAGCATATTCTTTTTTTGGGGTATAGCCAAGCGGTAAGGCACCGGTTTTTGGTACCGGCATTCCCTGGTTCGAATCCAGGTACCCCAGCCAATATTTAGTTAAATTAATAGGTTATATAAAAGTTCGGGAATTTTGATTCCATTGATTCTTTTAACGTATTTTCTTATCTATTCCGAACTTTTTTGTAGCTTTTTAATTGCTTCTATTGCTAAGTATTTTCTCTTAGCTATTTTTTATAGAACATGCCTTAAAGAGACATCTCTTAAGACACCCAAACCCATTCACGACGGCGTTCGTGAATGGTATAACAGTAAATCCATTAAGCAACACCATCTTTATGCTTATGAAAAAGCAAGACGGCACCATATTATTTTCCAGCTCCCAATGTTGCTACAGTCCTTCCATTAAGGCGATTCATAAGAGGTATTTTTAGTTCTTTCTCGTACAGTTTTTATCCGCACGCTAATCCTGCCTGTAACGTGTAAGCAAATGGTTTTGGTTAATTCAACATAAACAGATTTGAAATGAAAGAATCTTAGGATATTCGAAGCTCTCATTCAATATGCAAAACAATGAATTATTTTTATAAATCAATGGATTGATTTAAAGAGGAGGGTTTCTATGAAGGAAAAAGAGAAAACTTTAGAAAAACGGGTTTGATAGACTTAAAAAGGCAATACAGTATGCTGTCTTTTTTCCTGAGAGTTTTGCATACATTGGAAATGATGTACTTTATTGCATTTGGTTTGAGTGAGATGAATTCTTTTAAAATTGTTCCTCTCTAAAGGAACAATAGGTGTAAGTGTAAATCAACAAATTATTTTAGATGGTGTAGGAAAGATGTGAAGAGAGAACAGTCATTCGACTAGTATTTCCTTGACAGAATAAAAAAAGCTGCACAATGCTGTGCAGCTTTTTTTGAAAGTGAAGGGGAAAATACGCTCGCTTTCACACGCAATTTATAATCTTATTGCTTGCGTTATCATTGTATCGTGACACGCTGCTCTGCTTAAAGAAGAACATCCTTGTGATTAAAACTGATAGCGTATGCCCCCAGAAAAACTTGCTCCAGTAATACCGGTTTCTTGCAGCTTTTGCTGATAACTGACATCACCATGGATGGAGAAGTTCTGAGACAAGTGCGCATTGATACCAACCCCGCCTTCAAGTGAGGCTCCCATAGGATCAAGATCAAAGATATCTCCAATCTGGATTTTCCCATCATCTCCAAAAGTTTTAAGAAAGTTCACTTTGCCATAGAAGGAAAAGACATTGTTGTTTTCAGTAGAAACAGTTTTGCTCAAACGTCCACCAATGCGGGCCAACCACTGGGAAGGATTTCTCATATCAATCTTCAGGTTATCAGCATCTTCAATGGTATCAAACAACAATTGTTGATAAATCAGCTGTACCTGTGGTTCAAACGTTACCCCTTCCGCGTCAGTAGCAAATTCTTTTCCAACAGTAGCAGAAGCACTCAATGTTGTCGTGTTGTTTAATTTTGCTGCATTCTTGAAAACAGCTGTCGTGATATTTCCATCGATTATGCCATAGGAAGCCAAGATATCGACATATAAGCCATTGGTATGGTGTATGCTGCCATAAGCTGTAGCGGCCCATTTGTTAAGCGTGCTCTTATCTGCATCCTCTATATTCTGAGGTGTGAAGGAGAGTTGCCCATAGGTTCCTAAAGCCCCAAGATGTATGGTGAAATCTTTATTTTCTATTGCGGCTGATGTAACACCTGCTTGTGTTGCAGCGTAGAAAATATCAGCGTTATAGCCATATTTAAGGGCACCGCGCTCAGAGGTTAAGGTTGCAGTGTTGCCATAAGGAGACAAGAAGAAAGAATAATTCTGTGCTGTGTGTGTATCAGCTAACAATGCACTCTGCTTCAGCATATCAGTGAAACCAGCAGTGAAAAGAGCACTGGGCATTACGATATAGCTTGCTGTTTGTGCTACAGGAACGGGTATGAGACCAGGGCCTGAGTCAAGAAATGCTTTGTGTAAGCGGAAATCCCAGAAGTTTTCATTCTTTTCACCAAAAAGGTTCTTTTCGCTATTGGCTTTCCCATGGCTTGATGTTGGTCCATAGGCCGTTAGCGTGTATTTATAAGGCTTTCTCCCTAATGTGGTATAGCCCTTATCTAATTTGAAAGAGTCTTCTTTGGCATTTCCAGAGACTTGGATCAGGGAAAGTCCACCTGCATTCGAGGGGGATCCAGCATTTACGACACTGTCTCTCTCCCCCAAATCGCTTTGTATATAAACTGTTGTAGTGCCCGCCACATCCCCATGGATAAGAAGCCGATCAGATTTCTGACCATCTATTATTTCCGTTTCATCACCCCATGCTATGTTGAAGCCAATCCTTGCATCCCCAGAGGCATTGTAGACTGCTTCTGTCCCAGCTTTTCCAGTACCTATGTGCAATGTATGATAATGCTCTTCTGTTGGGTTTTCAAAAGCAATAGTGCTGTTGTTAAGATTCAGCACAGAAACATCAGAACGTGATCTTTGCGTGATATGAACCAGATGACCATCTTTGTCTTTTTCGTATGCACTGTTTTTTATGATCCATTTTGCGCCATTCTTCAAATCAAAGACTATTTTGTCCTCATCTGTAGTTTCTACTCTCCCTTCTATAGAAGAGTGATCTACAGTTAAGAGTGTAGAAACGCCGTTGTTCCTTAATAAAACATCAGCGTGGATTTCTGTATTTTTGAGATTTACTGTATTGGAACCATACCCATTGGTTTCAATTCCTATACCATTTTCAACAGACAGCTTAGTATTGGTTAAATTGACTTGACTACTTCCAATATGTATGCCAATTTTTTTCGTCGTTGCAATAACATCTGTAGCGTCAATTTGTGCACCGTTGAACAAATAAAAAGCAGTGTTTTCTGTCTTAATGGATCCTCCCGTCATCACGATTTTGGAAGGTTTGTCACCTGAACGATTCATAGCAAAAAGTGCATTCAAGTCCGTATTTTCTGCAATAATTTCAACATCATTTAGAAAAGCAGTACTGCCTGAATCAACCCACACCCCTCCACCTGAGTGAATAAAGCCTCCAGACATTGTGATTTGATCTTCAACCCCCGATGCATATATCCCCATCCCACTGCCGTTAATCCTTACATTTTCTAAAGTTAATTCACTCTTGGTGCCGTTGAGGTCTATTCCATGACCTTCTGTGGTTATGTCCACATTTTTAAGCTCGGCTGTAGTTTCTGTTCCATTACCAAAATAGATACCCCACTTTGTTTGCTGGTTAGATGTAATGCTTCCCCCGATCATCTTGAAATGTGCTCCATCTTTTAAAAAAACGGCAGAACAAGAAGTGTCATTCTCTGCTGGATCACTACAACCAACATTAGGAGCAGGACTCTTCTGTTGCTGAATGGTTGTTCCATACAGTTCAATTACACTGCCACGACCGTCGATATATACGACAGCTTTGTCTAATTTATCATTAACCAGCGTTAAATCTGTACCATAAATTTTGCCACCCTCTGATGCTTCAAGAGTTTCATAGGTTGCGCCTTTTGGAGGGGTTGCAACTTCCCCTTTCGCGACAAGACTTTCAGCCTGTGCGTTGAAATGTGTACCAAACAATGCAATTGCTGCAATTGCTGTGCAGGATAAGAGAGATTTTTTAAACATAAAGTTTTCCTAGCTTATAAGCCCCAACTGTTTTTCCCCGCTTATAAGAAACTAAGAAGAATAAACAATGGATGATTTTCAAATAAATATTCTAATAATTCTATTGTATTCATGCATGTATCCTCCCCACCCCACTGCTCTTAATCCTCACATTTTCTAGAGTTAATTCACTCTTGGGATTGTAGAATTGTATTCCAGTAGCATCCGTGGTTATGTCCACATTTTTAAGCTCGGCTGTTGTAATATCGGAAGAGCCTAAAAGAGTGATACCCACCTCTTGAGATGTAATGCTCCCCCCGATCATCTTGAAATGTGCTCCATTTTCTAAAAGAACTGCAGAACAAGAAGTGTCATTCTCTGCTGGAGTCCTACAACCAACATTAGGAGCAGGACTCTTCTGTTGCTGAATGGTTGTATTTCCATACAGTTCAATTACACTGCCAGAATCTTTGGCATATACTACAGCTTTGTCTAACTTATCATTAACCAGCGTTAAATCTGTACCAGAAATTTTGCCACCCTTTAATGCTTCAAGAGTTTCATAGGTTGCGCCTTTTGGAGGGTTTCTAACTTCCCCTTCCGCAACAAAATTTTTATCCTGTGCGTTGGAATGCGTACCAAACAGTGCAATTGCTGCAATTGCTGTGCAGGATAAGAGAGATTTTTTAAACATTGATGTTTCCTTAGCTTACAAGCCCCAAATGCCTTTCCCCCGCTGATAAGAAACTAAGAAGAATAAACAATGGATAATTCTTAAATAAATATTTTAATAGTTCTATTGTATTCTTTGTTATATGTCAAATTTAAAGAAAAATTAATACTTAAAACACAATAATTATATTAAATACATTTAAGTATTTATATTTAACTCTATTCATATTTTTATTGAAGTATAATTAATTCTTAAGAAACACGATTGTCAGACAATGATAAAGGGTCAGAGGAGAAGAATAATATTTACATAGATTAAAAAAAGCAGCACAGTGTGCTGCCTTTTTATGTAAACACATGAGAAAACACCGTTCGCTTTCACACGCATTTATAATCTTATATGCTTGCGTTATCACTATATCGTGACACGCTGTTTTGCTTAAAGAAGAACATCCTTGTGATTAAAACTGATAGCGTATGCCCCCAGAAAAACTTGCTCCAGTAATACCGGTTTTTTGCAGTTTTTGCTGATAACTGACATCACCATGGATGGAGAAGTTCTGAGACAATTTTGCATTGATACCAACCCCGCCTTCAAGTGAGGCTCCCATAGGATCAAGATCAAAGATATCTCCAATCTGGATTTTCCCATCATCTCCAAAAGTTTTAAGAAAGTTCACTTTGCCATAGAAGGAAAAGACATTGTTGTTTTCAGTAGAAACAGTTTTGCTCAAACGTCCACCAATGCGGGCCAACCACTGGGAAGGATTTTTCATATCAATCTTTAGGTTATCAGCATCTTTAATGGTGTCAAATGACAATTGTTGATAAATCAGCTGTGCCTGTGGTTCAAACTTTACCCCTTCCGCGTCAGTAGCAAATTCTTTTCCAACAGTAGCAGAAGCACTGAATGTTGTTGTGTTGTTTAATTTTGCTGCATTCTTGAAAACAGCTGTCGTGATATTTCCATCGATTATGCCATAGGAAGCCAAGATATCGACATATAAGCCATTGGTATGGTGTATGCTGCCATAAGCTGTAGCGGCCCATTTGTTAAGCGTGCTCTTATCTGCATCCTCTATATTCTGAGGTGTGAAGGAGAGTTGCCCATAGGTTCCTAAAGCCCCAAGATGTATGGTGAAATCTTTATTTTCTATTGCGGCTGATGTAACACCTGCTTGTGCTGCAGCATAGAAAATATCAGCGTTATAGCCATATTTAAGGGCACCACGCTCAGAAGTTAAGGTTGCAGTGTTGCCATAAGGAGACAAGAAGAAAGAATAATTCTGTGCTGTGTGTGTATCAGCTAACAATGCACTTTGCTTCAGCATATCAGTGAAACCAGCAGTGAAAAGAGCATTGGGCATTACGATATAGCTTGCTGTTTGTGCTACAGGAGCTTTCACCTGTGAGACAGAGTCAAGAAATGCATTTTGTAAGCGAAAATCCCAGAAGTCTTCATTCTTTTCCTCAAAGAGGCTTTGCTCAATATTGGCTTTCCCATGGCTTGATGTTGGTCCATAAGCAGTTAGCGTATATTTATAAGGCAAACCTTTCATGGTGGTATAGTTATTTATTAATTTAAAAGAGTCTTCTTTGGCATTTCCAGAAACTTGAATAAGCGAAACGCCGCGTGTATTCACAAGAAGAGAAGTGTCTTCTTCTACACTTTCATCTCCTAATTGGCCTGTGAAATAGACTGTCGTTGTGCCTGTTACATCGCCATGAATAATAACCCGATCAGTTTTTTGAGCGATTTGTGTTGCTCCATCACTCCATGCTATGTTGAAGCCAATCTTTGCATTACCGGTTGCATTATAGACTGCTGTGGTATCGAGTTTTCCAGATCCTACATGCAGTGTTTGATAGTAGTTTCTTGCTGGCTCATCAAAAGCAATTGTACTATTATTAAGATTAAGTATAGAAACATCAGAGCGTGATCTTTGATCAATGTTAGCCAGATTGCCATCTTTATCTTTTTCTTTTGTACTGATTTTTAAAAGCCATTTTGTACCGTTATTCAAATTTAAAAGCATTGTGGGGTCATCTATAATTTTTGCTCCACCTTCTAAAATAGAGGAATCAGCGTTCAGGGTGAAAATACCTCTAGGCGGTTTTGTTCCACTTTCAGGTGGTTTATACTCTGTAATCTGGCCTAGTAATAAAATATCAGCATAAATCATCGAATTTTTGAGGTTGACTGTGTCCATTTGTGAATTTGTAAAAATGCCGGTACCATTTTCAACAAAAAGCTTTGTATTGGTCAAATTAATCTCTGATGATGAGTATTGATTTCTAATACCTTCTTGTGCTTCAAATCTTATACCACTCTTTTCTGCTTTCGCAGAAAAAACATCTGTGACATCAATCCTCCCGCCATCTTTTACGGCAAATGCAGCTGTTTTTCCCTCTACGCTTCCCCCGGTCATCATGATCTTTCCATTATAGTCTTCTGCATAGAGTGCAGAACCATTAGATGTAACATTAACATGATCATTTAGAATGATTGTAGATCTGTATGAAGCCTCGACTCCGTTTATATCTCCTTGCAGGGATCCACCAGATACCGTTATTAGCGAGTTTTCAACGGAAGATGAATATATAGCTGAAATTTTGCTCGTAATAGTTACGTTTTTTAAAGTAACATTATAATTATTGTTACTTATTCCGTGTGCGCCAGCATTAATGTTCACATTTTCCAACTTAACACTTTCTAGTTCAGGATCACGAGATCCGTTAATAAAGAGATCAACACCATCATCTTCAGAAGTAATGGATCCTCCTGTCATATACCCCATGCCATTGTCGTTTATAGCGAGGCCTATGTATCCTGCATTAATGGTTACATTATCTAACTGGATAAAGGCACTTTTACCTTGGGCATTCGCTGCCATCGATGATTTTGAATCGATAGTACCGCCGGTCATTTTTATCGTACCATTACCGTATGCAACAAGACCGTTGTCAGTGCTCTTAACAGTTGTATTTCCATATAACTCAATCGTGCTTCTAGGTGCGTTATCGTTGTGACTATTATAGTAAGCGCTTACAACACCAGCACCGTCTGGGTTACTAGGACCTACGAGAGTTAAATCAATACCATAGATTGTTCCACCGTTTGTTGCAGAAATACTCTCGTAACTTTTTTTAGACTCTGTAATTGTTTTTCCTTCTTGATCTTTAAGGATTTCAGCCTGCGCGTTAAAGTGTGCGCCCAACAATATGATTGTTGCAGCAGCTGTGCAGGATAAAAGAGATTTTTTAGACATTGCTGTTTTCCTAACTTATAAGCCCCAAATGTTTTTTCCCCACTTAACAAGAAGGATAAACATAATAAATAATTTAATGAAAATTTATATTGTAGTTTTGTAGCTAACTTATTGTTATATGTCAAATATAAACTATTTACTTTATAATAAATAAATTTTTTCAGTATTAATACATAATGTATTTATATTAAATAATAAAAAATATTTAAAAAATAAAACATTTAATGATATAAAATGGTGTTATTACTCTAAAATAATTTATATTTTTAATCTTTTATTTTAAAGGCTTTGTCTTAAAAGCGTGAAACTCTGTTTAGAAACAATAGTGGAAGCAAATGATGGGCTGATGGGGAGCTTACTGTTGGAAGTAAGTGCATCTTTGTACAATTTCTTACCAAATGAGAAGAAAGGGTGATGGGACGTTAGTTAGAAAAAATAAGGAAAGATAGTGAAAAAGTTATCTCGCTTTAGATCTAAAACGGGTTTTATACTTATTATTTAATAACGCTTTGATTATTCTTTTCTGAGTGTTTTTGATAAATTAGGGATGAAGCGATTTTGTTGTGTTTGGTTTATGTTGGATTAATGCTTACATTCAGCATTGTTAAAATAGCCACTACGATTTGTGCTTGAAGAGTTTGCAGCGCAATATTAGTCTGAACATATGTGCGCTTATTTAATGCTTCACCGCGGTCCAGTTGAATAAGAAGAGTGCTTTGATGAAAAACTGTCTTTCTTTTAGAAAAATTTTCTCAATGAAATCTGTATTTTCTCTTGAAGGAAATGAACACTGGCGATGGGGATAATCGTTCTTTGCTTCTGTGCGACACTTTCTGTTTTCGTTATAGCATTACCGATCACAGTAAAGTTGCAAGGTGTTTCAATAGGTGGAACAGTTGGCACTAGATTGGGCTATGGAACAGAGGTTATTGTAGGGTTTTGTATATAAGGCCTATGCGTGCTGGTAATAATTCATAAAATATTTAGAAATATATCTCTGAAGCCATGCTGGTATTGTAGAAATATTTTAATAAACATATAAAATTCTATATACAAATATTAATTAAAACAGATTTCATGTATATATTTTTTTTATATTCTATTATACATCTAAATGCTACACATCATCTTGAGAAAGAGGGAGTGAAGCTATTTCTGTATCAAGGGCGTTCATAAAATCGATAATAAAAGTAGCATTGGACCCAAAATCTCTTGGCAAATAACGTGAAGCAGAACGCATATCAACAAAAGTCGTATTACCTTCATCGGTTAAACGTATTACAATGTCTGATACAAAACCGAGATAAAAAGTTTTTGCTATCGTTTCAATATAAAACGCATTTTCTTCCCCTTTAAATTCTCGTTGAACAACAACAGGCCAACCATAAGCTTCTAAAACATTGAGAACGGATTCGCGAATACGATCAGGTGAGCCATCATAACGACGTCCCGACATTTCTGGCCATTTCGACATTTGTAATGCCGCTTGTTCAGTTAAAGTACTCTTCAGTGGTAAAGAATTTTTAGGACGTATTGTACGAAAAAAAGCTGGTGGTTTTTCTGTATCAGTAGAAACGTCATGAAGAGGTGGATAGGCAAACCAAAGTCCCCCCAATAATATCAATGGTACAGACGTTATTAAAGAATAAATGATACCTTTTAAGGCTTTCATTCCTCCCAGAGCACCACACATCCATAAATCGTAAAGTGCTTTTACAGCAAGAAAAAGAGAAATAACAACACAGCAAGCAGAGATTATCATCAAAATCATAAAATCCACTATATAAATCACAGAAAAACGTTGCAAAATTATTGAAAATAACAAAATAAAAAACGCTAATATACCAAAACGAGGGGACCATACTGCTGCTCTTGAAGTTAACCTAATATATTGCTTTTTCATGAAGTTCTCTTTTCTTCAACAACAGATCAGAAGCAAGATTCTTTTCAGATTGTATATCTTACAGATAATTTTCTTATCATATGACAAAAGTAAAGCACTTATTCTTGAGTTCAAGGCTGTCTTATGTCAGATCAACTTACGATAGTTATTTTAGCCACTTTATAGAGGTGCAATTGTTATTCCACGTTAAAATAATTTCAGATGATATGTTTTACGGTTGGTATAAGTATATTTATCCAAAGCTTTGCGCTCTTTATTTTCGTCAATGCTTTGGGTAAAGGCAGGTTATCCTATAATAATATTCTTTAGGGGAGAATGAAGCTCCTATATTACATATTATTTATCGCTAATATATTGATTTTCTTCTACAGATCTAGGAAATAAATTTATGTTTTAAGGGAAGGGTATTATGTGGATTATTTTTAATGCTTTTTTACCACAATAAAATGTTTAGCTGTTTAAAAATTTTGAAATGGAGGTTGTTTTTTCATTTGAATATTTTCTTGATTGAGATTTGAAAATACTATTTGTACTTTCGTTCATTTTTACAGAATGAAAATAGTTATCCAGCTGGGAAGCTGTATGAATTTTTATTCATTAAATATATGACAAGTCGCAGATGACAGGAAAACTTCACCTTCTTTTTTGGCTAGTGAAGAAGGGGCAAAGATGCGTAAAATAGCGAAACCTTCATTTAGATTTTTAGCAACTAAAATCGCATTGTTATTACGTTTAGTCTTTGATTGTTTAAGTTCTATGATTTGTATTGGTTTTCCAATGATAAGATCGAGAGTAGCATTAGGGGCTGTTCGGTCATTAAGGCTGTAGAAAATAATCCCGTCATGTGTATAAGCTGCTAGTGACCAGAATTGTGTTGTGTTTGATGATTTTAAATGAACAGGACCGTTTTCGAGATTAAATCTGCAGACTTTAAGAAGAAAGAGCGGATCAGCAGATTGTTGAAGAGGATTATTAGGATCTAAATCAGAAAATTGATAAGATTCTCCAGATTTTTTAAGCCGTGTCCATAAAGTATTTTTTGCATAATAGGGAGTGAGAAAGAGAACACAAATATGGATAATGATAGCACCAATGCATGCAAGAAGTCCGGCGTAAATGAATTTAGTCACAGTTTTTTTGTCCTGATGGAATTTGTTCTACAAATGGTAGTGTGAGTTTTTGTAATGCTGTTTCTGAAATGATTGAGGTATCGTATAAAGTAAGGATAAGTCCAAATTCTTTTTTACTCATCGTTGTAAGCCAATTTCCAGTTTGCGGTGTTGATGAGATATTGATGTGGAAAGAACCATCACGCTCATAGATAATATTGTTAGTATAGAGTTCAAAAGGTATTTCTTTGGAGGAGGTGTATGGTTTGAGAGACCTGTCTACTGTATAGAGGGTAAAGAGCCGCGCTTCAGGGATGTGTCCTTTAAGAAAATAATGGCAATAGGGACGTAGTGGTCGTCCATGATTATCTTTCCAAGTTTGAAAAACCAAACCCTCTGTAATTCCGAGTGAGATATCACCTCGTTTGGCAGTACGTGCGCGAGTATAGGGATCTGTTTGGCTGGTTCCTACTTGTGGGTAAGCAGTCCATCCTCCAATTGTAAATTTTCCAAAATGGTTGGAGGAATTAAGCATATAATCAACACTTAATACTCCACCTAAAATGGAAAAAATAAATATGAAAAGGAAAAAAGTAATCTGAGGAAACATTGTAGAATATCTCTAATTTAAAATGTTGATGCTCCAATGGTTTTTGTCTTCAAAGAGAGTGTGGACGATTTTTTCATATCGTTGTTAATTAATCGCACAATATTCAATGTTTCAGGAGAGAGTGTAGAAGGTATATGAGGGGTAAGCTCAAAATCATTATTAGAAGAACGCGTTGGTGGTTGATAGGGGAGGAGAGAGTTTTTGACACCATAAAGCTGTTTGAGCATGATATTTTGGTGTGCAGAGAGCATAATGCTATGCCATATCATGGCAGGAACACCACCACCAAAAGCGCGATTCATTGGTGAAAAATTATCATTTCCCATCCATACAGCTCCAGTATAATTACCTGTAAATCCAACAAACCACGCATCACGATAGGATTGTGATGTTCCAGTTTTACCAGCAACAAGAGTCATCGGCAGTGCGGCACGTTTACCTGATCCTCGTGTTGTGACACCAACCATCATTTGGTTCATATAGGCTGCTGATTGCCCACTGAGTACGCGATGGAGCTTATTACCGTCATGCTCATAGTCCCACACCACATGCCCATCTGTTGTTTTTATTTTTATAAAACCATGACAATTTCCAGCCATGCCCCCATTCGCGAAGACATTGAAACCGATTGCTTGGTCCATGGGTGTCATATTGGATGTTCCCAAAATCATAGTTTTATGTGATAAGATATGCGCATGAATGCCCATATTTTTAATCAGATTTATGATAGGTTGGGTATCCCGGTTAAGATATTGATAGGTAAGATAGACAGGTACAGTATTAATCGAAAAGGCTAAAGCAGTTGCTAAATCGATTTTACCGAGATAGCGACCAGAATTATTTTTAGGTGACCAGCCTCCCCAATTGATGGGAGCATCTAGGACTATTGTAGAAGGAGAAAGTCCACGTTCCATTGCCGTTGCATAAACATAGGGTTTGAATGAAGAACCAGGTTGCCGTCCGCCTTGTGTTGCTCTGTTAAATTGGCTTTTGTTATAATCCAGTCCTCCTACAATTGCAGATACAGCTCCATTGTTGTCGAGTATGACAGCAGCAGCTTGTGTTGCACGATATTGTTGACCATATTGGTGTAAATGATAGGCAATTGATTCCTCTGTAGCTTTTTGAATGTCGGGATCAAGAGTAGTTTGAACAATTAAAGTATGGCTTGGAAGTTGGTCACTCATTTTTTTGATTTCGTCAAATGCCCAATCAAGAAAATAGTCAGGTTGGCTATCGTTTATTTTTGTGATTGCTTTGGCGGGATGGCGATGGGCTTTTATAATTTGGCTTTCAGTCATGAAGCCACTATTAACAAGGTTAGAAAGTACCACATTGGCACGTGTTTGAGCGGCAAAAAGGTGACTATGAGGAGCATATTTGGTTGGGGCTTTGAAAAGGCCTGCTAACATAGCGGATTCATTAAGGGATACATCGCGTATGTCTTTACCAAAATAAAATTTTGCAGCTGCTGCTATGCCAAAATTATTTCCTCCCATGTATGCACGTTCAAGATAAAGTTGTAAAATTTGTCTTTTGCTGAAGTTTGCTTCCAGCCAAAGGGCAAGATAGGCTTCTTTGATCTTGCGTGTTATGGTTCTTTCATTTGTTAAGAATAAATTCTTAGCCAGTTGTTGTGTAAGGGTTGAGCCTCCTTGAACGACACTTTTTGCCTGCATATTTTGTGAAATTGCACGCGTGATCCCCTGAAAATCAATTCCCCAGTGGTTAAAAAAACGACGGTCTTCTGTTGCAAGGACCGCTTTAATAACATAATCGGGCATTTCTTCGACAGGGACAGATACAGCTGGGAATGCACCACGATGACCAATAGGATTTCCATAGCGGTCTAGAAAAAGGATGGAAAAATTCTTAGGAAAATACCAATCTTGTTTTGTAAGTTCAAAAACAGAAATACCAACGATAGTGAAAAGAGTAAAACCGATCATTCCTAAAGTTAGTGTTTCATCGAGAATTTCAACGATAAAGCGTTTCCATCCTCGGATATAAAAATATTGTGAAGCAATTTTTGTCTTATTCCAAAAGTAACTTTTCGCAGAGCATATGCGATAAAGTGTTGTGTCTAACCATGCATCAAGTTCAATGAGTGCAGGACTCTGGAAGGGCTTATTTTGGTGTATTTTCTTTTTTTTAGAAAAGTTAAACATTAAAGAGAGCCTATGACAAAGTAATACAACCAGACAAAGTTATAATACTTATATGGAGTAGAAGTAATTTTTTGCTATAGTGTACAGAGAAAGCGTTTAGTTAAGAATTACGGCGCTTTCATTTTACAGAAAGAGTGTTCATCTGTATGTCTTATTGAAAACAGCTCTCTTTCAATTATCTTAGCATATTTTATCAAAAAAGTGTTTTAAGATTACTCAATTTTAAGGATAGCATAAAATTGTTGTTTCATGAAAAAAGGGATATTATTCTCTATACGTGGTTTTTGGATACACAAAAAAACATTATTCATTTTATATTCATAAAGAATAGATTATGAAGTATTTATGATGGAGAAGATTTTCTTTTTTTTGATGATAATAATTTTTCTGGGGGCTGATTCTGTTTTGGCAGCTGAGTGTATGGAAGTAGGTAAGAAAGTTGCTGCTCAAGAGAGAGGAGTGTTAGTGCGCTCAAAATCAGTTGTTAAGGATGGAAAGGATCTGTGTGTTGTTGTTGTTGTTGTGCCAGCCCATGATGGTGAAAAGTTGCGCCGTGTTGAGGTTTTTGTTCCCGCCGATTGATATTTAGCAGATGCTGTAATGCGTATTTTAATTGTCGAAGATGATCGTAATCTCAATCATCAATTAGCAGAAGCTGTAAAAAATGCGGGATATGTTTCAGATAGCGCTTTTGATGGTGAAGATGCTTATTTTTTAGGGAGTACAGAGTCTTATGATGCTGTGATACTCGATATTGGTTTACCGCGTATAGATGGAATCCGTGTTATTGAGAAATGGCGTCAAGAGGGGTATGTCATGCCTGTTTTGATGCTTACAGCGCGAGATAGCTGGTCTGATAAGGTGCTTGGTATTGATGCAGGTGCTGATGATTATGTTGTTAAGCCATTCAATCTGGAAGAAGTGATGGCGCGGTTGCGAGCGTTAATTCGTCGAGCTACAGGGCATGCAACTAGTGCGTTGTGCTGTGGTGGAGTTTTGTTGGATACCAAGACTTCTCGTGTTTTTGTTGATGGTCAGTTAGTTAAACTAACATCTTATGAATTTAGACTTCTTTCGTATCTCATGCATCATTGTGATAGGGTGGTTTCAAGGACAGAGCTTATTGAACATATTTATGACCAAGATTTTGACAAGGACTCGAATACGGTTGAAGTTTTTGTAGGCCGGTTACGTAAAAAGCTTGGGGTGGATATAATTGAGACCATTCGAGGAATGGGTTATCGTGTAAGAATGCCAGGTTATTAATGAATATGCTAAAGAATAAGAGCTGGCTTAAGAAGCTGTTTTTTTCTGTTAGTCGCTCTCTTAGTTTACGGGTTATGATTTTATCAACATTATGGGTTGTGATTTCGCTTTCATCAATTTCTGCTGTCAGTATTTTATTTTATCGGCGTTCCAGTGAACAAAACCTAGAGCGTATTCTTGTTGCTCATCTTTACAGCCTTATTGCAACAGTAACTGTATCACAGGAAGGCAATTTGAGAGGAAGTGTTGGGATTGATGATATTCGTTATTCAGATTCAACATCAGGATGGTATTGGGAAGTTGTAGCTCTGTCTGATAATCTACAAGGAAGGTTGACATCTCCCTCGTTGGGAACAGGGAAACTGTTTTCACCGAGCAATACTGATGTACCTTTTAATAACAAATTTTTTCGCTCTTATCGGATAAAGGGGAATAATAGCCAGACATTACAAGTCATTGAAAGTGATGTTGTTCTTGATAATCAGAATCATGTTGCGCGTTTTCGTTTGGTTGGGAATGTTGATGAAGCACATGCACAAGTGGAAGAATTTAAGCGGACTTTAAAAATTTTTCTTTGGAGTTTTGGTATAGGCAGTGTTCTCATAAACATTGCTATTATTTTCTTTAGTGTTCAACCTTTAAAGCATATTCGACGTGCATTGAATGATATTCGTGAGGGCAGGGTGCATTATGTGAATACAGATTTATTAAGCGAAGTCACGCCGTTGGCACAAGAAATGAATGCTCTCATTAGTAATAATCAGCGTATTATTGAACGGTTTCGAACACAGGTTGGTAATCTTGCACATTCACTGAAGACGCCATTATCAGTTATTATAAATGAGATTGATAAAATGTGTGGAGAACAAGCCATTTTATTGAGAGAACAAACTGAAATGATGCAAGGCCAAATTAATCATTATCTAAAGCGTGCGCGGATTGCAGCACAATGCGACAGTATTGTTTATCACACACCCGTGCGCAGTGTAATTGATCGTCTGGTGCGGGTTATGGAAAAGCTAAATCCTGAAAAACAATTTCAATTTATTATGGAGGATGGTGACATTGTTTTTTCTGGTGAAAGAGAAGATTTAGAGGAAATTATAGGTAACTTAATTGAAAATGCAGCACAATGGTCGCGCATAAAAGTTCGGATTTCCTGTTATTTAGAACAACATGTTGAGAGAGCAAAATTTTTCAGTATTCTTATAGAGGATGATGGTTCTGGTTTAACAGAAGACAAAATTGATGAATCTTTAAAAAGAGGACGGAGATTTGATGAAAGTAAGCCAGGGACAGGTTTAGGGTTAGCAATTGTTTCAGATATGGTTAATGAATATGGCGGAAGTCTTTTTTTATCGCGGTCTTCCTTAGGCGGGTTATCTGCAAAAGTGCTGTTACCAAAATGGTAATTTTTCTACTCAGAGTATATGTAGATTAAAATTATAAGCATAAAGCAATTCTTGTGCATCCCGTGCATAGAGCAGGAAATCATTTCATGATATAAGATGTATTTATTTGTCATCAAAAGAAAGTTTTATTTTTAGATCTTGTATATATGAGAAAATTGGTAATAAACTTTACGCTGTCAGAGATACTGTGCCTGAAAAAAATAGGATTCTGTGGTTTTATATTCCATGTATTCATACGTAGAGGAAGGGAAGTTGGTGAGGTTTTTGATTTTCGTATTGGTACAAAAATGATATGCTTTTATTAATTTTAGCAGGAATTTTTCTTATTTTTTTAGCGAGTATTCTTTTTCTTTCGTTACGTTTTAATTATGTTCCAAAGAAAGAAAGGGGAACTTCAGCTCTTGAGAGTGATGGGAACCATATGTATGTGGTTGATTCTGATAAGTTTCGCACGCATTATAAGAACATCCGCACTTTTAAAGCGCTTAGTGTTTTGTTTGTTCTTCTTGTGACGTGGAGCATTTACGGTTTGACAGGAAATCCAGAAGTTAAAAGTTATTTTTTTAGCGAATTAATGGAAAAGGATCCAAAGATGCTCAATAAGCATGAACGGCTTGTTCGTCTACAGGTACTTTTTTTTCGCTCACCTCATGATGGCACTTTAGCGGATGCATTAGCAGTAGAGTATCTCGAAGAGGGTTATTTTCAGGAGGCTGTAAACATTTATTTAGATGCGCTTCGTTTGAATGGAGAAACAGCTCCAAGACTTGTAGGGTATGGATTGGCATTGGTTGGTTATGAGGGGGGAGTGATTACGCAAGAAGCACAAAAAGCTTTTCAAAAGGCTGCGGATTTAGTTCCAAATGATTTTTATCCTCGCTTATTGCTAGCGGATGCGCTTCGTCAAGCAGGCAAGCCTGCGCAGGCAGTGCAATTTTTACAAAGTTTTCTTGATACAATGCCTAAAGATTTTGTAGGGCAGTCACGTGTGAAGGCCATGATCATTCAATTACGCGGTTTGTCCGATAAAAATTTTTAGAAAGTGATGAAGATGAGGACGCGTTTAAAATTATTAAATCAGAAGAGATTATGAGAAAGAGAGAGATATTAGAGAAGAAGCTGCACGCATATGCAAGATATGCGAAGCATCTTAAAAAATAATGTATTAAAAAATAATTTTTGCAGAGTATCTATGCACAAGCAATATTTAAAGAATTCTCTTTTATTAAAAACCATTTTAAAGCAGCGAAAAAAAAAGCGATTGCTTATGATTTTATTATGCCTTTTTGTTGTAGTAATTGCGATAAGCCTTCTCATATATGCAATGCGCAATACGGTAAGTTTTTTCAGAATGCCCTCTGAAATTACGAGAGAAGATATTCTAACAGGACGCTCTTTGCGTTTAGGTGGTTTTGTCCAAAAGGGGACTGTTGAATATGTTGGAGAGATGGGAGTTATTTTTTTCGTAACAGATAATGCAAAACATGAAAAAGTTATTTTCAATGGTATCCTACCGGATCTTTTTCGTGAAGGGCAGGGGGTTATCGTAGAGGGATATTTTGATAAACAGGGTTTTTTTATAGGTACGCGTATTTTGGCAAAACATGATGAGATTTACATGTCTAAGGAAACAGCGGATCGCTTGAATAAACATTACCGTTTGGAGAAAGAGTTCAATCGTGTTCATTGAACTTGGCCATATTTTTTTAGCTGCGGCGTTTGCAGTAAGTTTATTGGCGGCATTTTTACCTGCGTTAGGTATTTTGTTGAGGGAGCGTTCACTGATGCAAACGGTTGTTCCCCTTACATATATCATTTTTATATTATTGTTTTTATCATTTTTAGTCATTGTATACGCCTATATGGTATCGGATTTTTCTGTTTTGAATGTTGTGGAAAATTCTCATTCGGAAAAACCGATGTTGTATAAAATCACTGGAGTTTGGGGAAACCACGAAGGATCCATGTTATTATGGGTTTTAAGTCTTGCTTTTTTTAGTACATTGATGGCGTTGTTTAGCGGACATTTACCAGAACAGTTTAAAACACTTGTTTTAATTTGCCAAAGTTGGATTACAAGTGCTTTTCTTTTATTTATTCTTTTTCTCTCCAACCCGTTTTTACGTGTTAATCCACCAGCATTACAGGGAGATGATCTCAATCCTCTTTTACAGGATATTGCTTTAGCAATTCATCCTCCCCTTCTTTACTTAGGATATGTGGGTTTTTCTCTTTGTTTTTCTTTTTCAATAGCAGCATTGATTATGGGAGATGTTGATAGGGTTTGGGCTCGTTGGATTCGTCCTTGGCTTCTTCTTTCTTGGTGTTTTTTGACATTAGGTATTATGGTTGGGTCTTATTGGGCCTATTATGAGCTAGGATGGGGTGGTTATTGGTTTTGGGATCCGGTTGAGAATGTTTCATTTATGCCTTGGCTTTCAGGAACGGCTCTTATGCATTCTGCTCTTGTTCTTGAAAAGCGAGAGACATTAAAAAGTTGGACTTTATTTTTAGCTCTTCTTACTTTTTCTCTTGCTTTGTTAGGAGCTTTTCTTGTTCGCTCAGGTCTTCTAATATCTGTTCATAGTTTTGCTGTTGATCCAGCGCGTGGGCGGGCAATTCTTGCTCTTTTCTTTTTCTTTACGGGAGGAGCTTTTCTTCTCTTTGCTTTGCGCGCCCCTACTTTGACAGTAGGTAGATTATTTCAGCCAATTTCTCGTGAAGCTTTTATCGTTTTAAATAATTTTCTGCTTATTACAATAACAGTAACAGTGTTGATTGGAACACTTTATCCTTATTTTTTTGAGGCATTAACGGGGCAAAAAATTTCTGTCGGTGCTGCCTTTTTTAACCTGACATGTGGGTCCTTAATGATATTCTTATTGTTGTTTGTTCCATTTGGGTCGATGATTTCATGGAAACGTGGTGATTTTTTCGCGGTTTTTGAGCGGTTATGGTTTGTTTTCGCAGCGGTTTGTGTAGTCTGTTTTATCACATTTTATGCAACATCTTTTCAGAATATTTTTGCGGCTTTAGGCATTGGACTTTCAGCATTTGTTTTCTTAGGAAGTTTAGCGGATCTTTGGATAAAAACTGGATACCGCAAAACAGCTTTGGTGCTGCGAGTTAAGAGATTTGTTGGATTGCCCTGGTCTATTTTGGGTGCTGCAATAGCACATATGGGATTAGGTGTTACCTTATTCGGGATTGTTTATGTTGCAACTTTTGGGCAAGAGCGTATTTTAACTATGCATATAGGGGATATGATTACAATAGCAGGTAAAACACTGCATTTTTATGAAGTGCGTGATAACGTCGGTTCAAATTATTCTGCTATGGAGTTTCATTTTAATATATATGAAAACAAAAATGCACCACGCCCTGTAATGGCATCAAGGCGATTTTATTCAAGCTCAAATACCGCAACAACAGAAGTTGGTATACAAAATCATGGCTTATCTCAATTATATATTGCGCCAGGACGTATAGATGATAAAGGATTAGTTGTGCACATATGGTGGAAACCTTATATAATATGTGTTTGGTTAGGTGCTTTCATGATGTCCATAGGAGGGTGTCTTTCTCTTTTAGGATATTGGTTCCGTGCAGGGAGGCATAAACGGAGATCATCTTGATTAAATCTATTGGAAAGTTATTGAGATGAAAAAAGTATTTTTTTGGACTTTGCTTTTTTTAATTGTTATTTTTCCTTTGCGGTTAGGGATGGCTGTAGAGCCAGATGAGATTTTACAGGACACCGTTCTTGAAAAACGTGCGCGAGATATTTCAGCATATTTACGTTGTCCCGTTTGTCAAAATCAGTCAATTGATGATTCAGATGCTTCCTTGGCACGTGATTTACGGCTTTTGATTCGTGAGCGATTAAAAATGGGGTATAGCAATGAGCAGATTATTGATTTTCTTGTTGAGCGATATGGTGGATTTATCTTATTGAAACCACCATTTAATAAAACAACATGGTTTTTATGGTTGTCACCTTTTATTATTATCGCCATTGGTGCAAGTATCATATTTTTCCGAATAAGATGCTACAAGCACAGTATGATTTAAGGGCTGTTGCATTAAGAGGGATCTTTTATAAAATGCAGCATTTCAATTTATCGTTCAACTTTATTGATAAATATGTATCGCTATTTATCTAATCTTACAAAACTTTAACAATTTAGACAGAAAATGGTAAGGTTTATCGTTTTATTACTGATCATCGATGATGATCGAAATATGACTGAATAGGAGCATGTACTAAATGGTAAAAAAAAAATTCTTTAAAACATTAGTTGCATTAAGTTTTTCTGCAACGTTGAGCGGAACTCTATTTTGTAATGAATGTGCAGCAAGCTTGTGGACGACATCGGCCTATGCAAATTCTGTATTTACTTCCGGAATGCAACAGCAGGGATTTGCAGATATTGTTGCTAAAGTAAAACCTGCGGTTGTTTCAGTGCAGGTAAAGAGTAATAAAAAGAAAAGAGAAGAGTGGTTCACGAGTGATTTTTTTAATGTCCCAGGACTTGATCAATTACCAGATCAACATCCTTTGAAAAGGTTCTTTAAAGATTTTTATGAACGGGGTAAGCCTAATAATAAACCTTCAACGCGTTCTCATAGAATCCGTCCGATAGCTTTTGGATCGGGCTTTTTTATTTCGTCTGATGGTTATATTGTGACCAATAATCATGTGATTTCTGATGGTACAAGTTATTCTGTTGTTCTTGATGATGGTACAGAATTGGATGCAAAGCTCATTGGAATAGATCAGAGAACAGATCTTGCCGTATTGAAAGTAAATGACAAAAGAAAATTTTCATATGTTGATTTTGGTGATGATTCAGCACTTCGTGTAGGCGATTGGGTTGTTGCTATCGGTAATCCCTTTGGTCTTGGCGGAACTGTAACAGCAGGTATTGTTTCGGCTCGTGGACGTGATATTGGCACTGGTGTTTATGATGATTTTATTCAGATTGATGCCGCGGTTAATAGAGGAAATTCTGGTGGTCCAACTTTTGATCTTAATGGAAAAGTTGTTGGGGTTAATACAGCGATTTTTTCTCCTTCTGGAGGAAATGTTGGGATTGCTTTTGCTATTCCAGCAGCTACTGCAAAACAGGTTGTGCAACAGCTTATTGAAAAGGGTTCAGTTCAGCGTGGTTGGCTTGGAGTTCAGATTCAATCTGTAACAAAGGAAATTTCTGAATCAATGGGTTTAAAAGAAGCCAAAGGCGCTTTGGTTACTGATCCGTTAAAGGGACCAGCAGAAAAGGCTGGTATTAAAGCAGGAGATATAATTCTTTCAGTGAATAATGAAAAGGTTAATGATGTTCGTGATTTGGCAAGACGTATTGGAAATATTAGGCCGGGAGAAACAGTGAACATAGGTATTTGGAGAGCTGGTAAGGAAAGCAATATTAAGGTTAAACTTGATTCAATGCCTGAAAATAAAGGTAAGAAAGATAGTTCACAATCTTCAAATGGGCGTCATGAAGCAGATGAAACATTGGAAGATTATGGTTTGATTGTCGCTCTTGCTGACGATGGTGTAGGGGTGGTCGTAACTAATGTTGATCCAGATTCAGATGCAGCAGATAAAGGGATAATACCTGGTGATGTCATTGTGACGGTGAATAATAAGTCTGTTAAAAAAGTGTCTGATATTACAGATATAATTAAGGAAGCACAAAAGTTGGGACGGAATGCCATACTCCTACAACTGCGCACAAATGATCAAAATCGTTTTGTTGCTCTTCCCATTTTAAAAAAGTAGTATTTAAGTCATGAGAGGACAGAAGTTTTAGAGACTTCTGTCCTACAACGCGATTTGATAAAATAACGGAGATGCGTTTTATGAAGATACTCGTTATCGAAGATGATCGTGAAACAGGACGTTATCTTGAAAAAGCTTTTTTGGAGGCAGGACATTCGGTTGATGTTGCATATGATGGGGATACTGGATATGCCTTAGCTAGTACGGAAAATTATGACGTTATGGTTGTTGATCGAATGCTTTTGCATCGTGATGGTCTTTCTATTATTTCTGAATTGCGTGCGAAAGGAAATGAAACACCAGCTCTCATTCTTTCGGCTTTAGGGCAGGTTAATGATCGTGTGACGGGGTTACGTGCAGGAGGTGATGATTATTTGACCAAACCTTACGCTTTTTCTGAACTTCTTGCGCGTGTTGAGGTATTGCAACGGCGAAAAAGTCCTAAGGAAGCAGAAACCCTTTATTGTGTAGGCAATCTTGAGTTGGACAGACTAACACATACAGTGAGGCGGGGTGAGAGAAATATCATATTGCAACCAAGAGAGTTTCGTTTACTTGAATATTTGATGCGCTATTCTGGTCAAGTTGTTACACGTACTATGCTTTTAGAAAATGTTTGGGATTATCATTTTGATCCACAAACAAATGTTATTGATGTCCATATATCGCGTTTGAGAGCAAAAATTGAGAAAGATTTTGATGTCCCAATTCTTCATACTGTGCGTGGGGCTGGATATATGATGAAAGCACCAGATAACAAAAGATGAATCGTTTAATCAATGTGATGCGCACAACTGCGCTAAGGCTTTCAGCTCTTTATATTTTATTGTTTGGATTAGTTGCAATCGGGCTTTCTGTTTACATGACAGTATTTTCTGCTTCATTATTAACGGAGCAAACTGAACAGGCCTTGCATGAGGAACTAAGATATATTGAAAATGCTTATAACTATGGCGGGCTTCCTTTATTAATACGCACTATTGATTCCCGTTCACGGCAACCAGGAGCTTTTCTTTATCTTGTTACTGACTCTATGGGGCGCATTTTAGCGGGGAATGTAGCGCGTATTGAGTTAGGACTTTTGAATCATAATGGCTTTATTCCGAATTCTTTTTTGTATTCACGTTTTGGAGAGCATGGAAAAACAAGTCAACATCGTGCTTTAGCAGTTGTTGTTGATTTACCTAATGCCATGAAGATTCTTATCGGACGGGATTTGGATGAGCCAGAACGTTTTGCAGCAGTCATTCGTAAAGCGGTTATGATTGCTCTTACTGCGATGGTGGTGGGGGCTTTACTCATATGGTTTTTTGTTGGGAGACGAGCATTGCAGAGAATTGATCATGTAACGGCTGCATCACAGCGTTTAATGGATGGTAATTTCAGCGAACGTTTACCTGTTTCTGGGGTAGGAGATGAGTTTGATCGATTATCAGCTAATCTTAATGTTATGTTAGACCGTATTGAAGAATTAAATATCGGTTTGCGTCAAGTATCAGATAATATTGCTCATGATCTTAAGACACCACTGACGCGCCTTAGAAATCGTGCAGAAGAAGCACTTTTGGGGCAAAAGACAAAGCTTGAATATCGTCAGGCACTTGATGGGGTTATTGCGGAATCGGATCAACTTATTCGCACCTTTAATGCTATTTTAATGATTTCGCGTATTGAGGCTAGTTGCGCAATTGAACATCTTGAGACTATGAATATGAAGCTGATTCTTGAAGATGCCGTTGAACTTTATGAACCTTTTGCTGAAGAATCAGGTGTTTTGCTGCAGTTAGGAGAGACATTTGATAAAGAGATTAAGTTAAATCGTGAACTTGTTGCACAATCAATTTTTAATCTTATTGATAATGCAATTAAATATGCGTCTAAAAATGAAAAAAAGGTACAAGTTTGTTTATCAATGGAATATCGCGGTAAACATTTGTTGGTTGTTGTTAGTGATAATGGTGTAGGGATTGCTGCGGATAAGCGTGAAAAAGTAACAGAACGATTTGTTCGCCTTGAAGAAAGTCGCACACAGCCTGGTTTTGGTATTGGTTTAAGTATAGCAAAAGCTGTTATGAAACTTCATGGGGGTGAACTCTTACTTGAAGATGCAAATCCAGGGCTTCGCGCTGTTTTATTATTTCCTTAAAAGTATTTTTGCTTCACTTTCTCTCGTTACAGGCAGTGATCTCTTTTCTGGGTGAGATGCAATGGAATCGAAAATAAATGTTTCTTCAAGGGAGTATAGATGAAAGATGCTTTTTTAAAAACACAGCTTCTCCCTTTATGCCCCCTTGATGAGAGTGGTTCTCAATGGCTGAAAGACCTTGAAGAATGCGCGAGGGAAGAAAATTTAGAATTGCTGGTTTCCTTTATTTCAAACAAAGGAAAGCAAATTGATTTTATAAGCACAGTTATGACCTTATCACCTTTTTTACGTGAGGTTTTGATTGCTAATCCATCGTATCTTAATCCCTTATTGGATGTTGATATAGAAACAAGGTTAAGCGAAATTATAGAGGATATTGCGCGTATTGATAAAAATAAAGCAGTTCATGAAACTTTATTGATGGCGTCTTTAAGACGCAAAAAACGCGAAGCACATGTTCTTATTGCTTTAGCTGATTTGAGTGGTGTTTTTACTTATGAAGTTTCATGTATGTGGTTAACACGCTTAGGCGAAGTAGCATTGAGTGTAGCTTTGCGTTTTCTTTTAAGAGAGGCACATGCTGATGGCAAAATAAGTTTATCAAGTCTTGATGATCCAGAGAAGAACTGTGGCTTAATCATTTTAGGGATGGGAAAATTAGGAGCGGGAGAACTTAATTATTCCTCTGATATTGATCTTATCGTTTTCATAGATGAAATGTCACCTCATATTGGGAATCTTTCTGAGAGCGTTGATGTATTTTCTAAAATGGTACGTCGATTGATCCGTATTATTCAAGAACGAACTGCGGAGGGATATGTTTTTCGTCTTGATTTTAGGCTTCGACCAGATCCAGGTTCAACTCCTTTGGCCTTACCGGTAAGGACAGCGTTGCGTTATTACGAGGGGCGTGGGCAAAATTGGGAACGAGCAGCGATGATTAAAGCGCGTCCAGTTGCCGGTGATAAAAAAGCAGGATTCAATTTTCTCAAAGAACTTTCTCCTTATGTGTGGCGGAAATATTTAGATTATGCTGCGATTGCTGATATCCATTCTATCAAACGTCAAATCCATGCGTATAAAAATTATGGTCAAATTGCTGCTTATGGTCATAACATAAAATTAGGACGCGGTGGTATTCGTGAGATTGAATTTTTTGTACAAACGCAACAATTAATTGCTGGTGGACGCTTTCCTCAATTACGTGGACGTCAAACTGTTGCAATGTTGGCAGAGCTTCACATGCTTGGGTGGATTAGTGAGAAAACGAGAAAGAGTCTTGTAAAAAGTTATGCTTTTTTACGAAATGTTGAACACCGTATTCAGATGCTTGCAGATGAACAAACACATCTTCTTCCAGATGATGTTTCTCAGTTCACAAGTGTCGCATATTTAATGGGCTACCAAGAGAATAGCAGTTTTATCCGCGATTTATTAAAAACGCTTCAGGTTGTGGAAAAACATTATGCGGCATTATTTGAGAACGAGCAGGAGCTTGGTTTAGAAATTGGCAATTTAGTTTTTACAGGTGAAGAAGATGATCCAGAAACCTTAATAACATTAAGCCGTTTAGGTTTTGAAAGAGCGAGCGATATCTGTCGTATTATGCGGACACTTCATTGTGGGCGTTATAAGGCGACACAGTCTGCTGAAGCACGTGAAAGACTAACGGAATTGACTCCAGCACTTTTAAAAGCTTTTGGTGCAACAAAACGGGCCGATGAAGCGATGTTGCGTTTTGATAGTTTTTTACAGGGGTTGCCTTCGGGGATTCAGCTTTTTAGTTTATTGCAATCTAATCCCTCTTTATTAGATATGTTAGTACTTATTATGGGGGCTGCTCCGCGTCTTGCAGAAATTATTACGCGTAAACCGCATGTTTTTGATGGGATGTTAGATCCAGCCATTTTTTCAGAATTACCAACAAAGGCTTATTTAGAAAAACGCCTTGGATATTTCCTCGAGGAGGGGCTTTCTTATGAAGATCTTCTCGATCATTTAAGGATTTTTGCTGATGAACAACGTTTTTTAATTGGGATTCGGGTTTTGAATGGCGCCATTACTGGAAAGAGAGCGGGTTTTGCACTCACAGCACTTGCTGATCTTATGATCGCAAAAACATTTGTTGCGGTTCAAGAAGAATTTTCTCGTCTTCATGGCAAGATTAAAGGAGGGCATGTTGGTATACTGGGGATGGGTAAGCTTGGAAGCCGCGAATTAACAGCTGGTTCTGATGTGGATCTTATTTTACTTTATGAACATGATGAAGATGCAGAAGTTTCTGATGGAGAAAAACCTCTCTATATCTCTCAATATTATACTCGTTTGACACAGCACTTGGTTAAGGCTTTATCTACTCTTACAAGTCAAGGCGTTCTTTATACGGTTGATTTAAGATTACGGCCATTAGGCAATAAGGGGCCTGTCGCTGTTTCTTTTCAATTTTTCAAAAAATATTATCGCAAGGAAGCGTGGATATGGGAATATCTTGCTTTAACTCGGGCGCGGGGTATTGCGGGAGATCCTGATTTTTTACAAAAGTTAGAAGATGAAGTATGTGCAATTATTGCATTTCCTCGTAACAAGAAGCATGTAGCAAAAGCAGTATGTGAAATGCGTCATTTGATTGAAAAAGAAAAACCACCAGAAAATAGATGGGATTTGAAAACAATGTCTGGTGGCATTATGGATTTAGAATTTATTGCCCAATTTGCGCTTATTACGCATGTGATTACGTTTGAAATTGGCGCAACTACAGCAGATATTTTAGCGCGCTTGCCAAGCAGTTTTCTTAATAAGTCATTTATTTCTGATCTTCATCATGCCTATGATTTATATACAAATTTAAGTCAAATGATACGACTTTGTTTAAATGAATCTCTAAATCCTCATGATATGCCGTCTGGATTAAGCGATCTTTTATTAAACAGTGTTGGGGAGCCAGATTTGTTTCATATTGAAAAATTAATCGAGGAAACCGGGCAATTGGTACGTACAATTTTTATGAAGATCTTGAAACAGTGAATGGGTGTTATGAGCATTTTGCAAGGTTATTGCATATGGTTACTTAAAAAAATAAATGCAAGTTGATAAGAGGTATTCTATTTTGCTGCTTATATCATTTGGTAAATTTATTACGCATACTTTACATTGATTACCTAGAACCTCTTTGAGACAGGATAGAGAAATTAGGTAAATTTCTAAATTTTAGTTTTATATAAAAATTTAAAAGAATCTATTATTGAAATAATATAGTCAAATTTTAGTTCAAATATATTTGAGCTTATAGTGTACTAAGCTTTACTTTTTGATCAGATAAGCAAATTCTATTATAGAAAAACTTTAATAAAGTCCTATGATATTTTTAATAATTAACTATTTTAATTGCCTTTAGATATTTGAATATCCTTAACAGAGAATTGGAAAAACGCAAAGCATGAGGAAAAATAAGAAATATTTATTTATGATATATTGTAGTCATAAAATTAAAAAGTATACTTTTTAATTTTATTTTGTATTTTTATCTTAAAATATAATAAAAAAATATAGTTTAAGATAAAAAATTAAACAATTATAACAATATTATTTATTAAAGTTTTCTTGAATTTTACAATAAAGATGTTATTTTTTTTATAACTGTAACATTTTTGCTACAGATTTTTTAAAAAAAATGTGAAACGATCCGAATATTAAGTGTCACATTAGCTTTTAGGGGAGCAATTATGACTAAAAAGTATTTAATCACAACATCTATTTTTGCTTTAATTTCAGTTTCTGCGGCACGGGCAGCGGATATTATAATTCCAGCGACACCGGCGCCTGTTGTTGTAGTTTCTCCATTTTCTTGGTCAGGGTTTTATCTTGGAGGCCAAGTTGGTGGTTTTTTAAGTGAGGTTGCCTTAAGCTATTCAGAAGATAAGAACGGGGGAACATGGGAGCCGGTGGATAAAGAGCATTTACCTAAACTTTCTGGTTTTGTAGGTGGTATTTATGCAGGTTTTAATTTTGATATAGACAGTGGCTTTGTTATAGGGGCTGATACAGATGTGGTTTTGTCGAATAAAAAAGATACAAAAGATATTGATTGGCTGAAACAAAATGTGAGCAGGTCATTAGAGGATGAAGAAGACATACCCATACTAAGGAATATGGAAAATAATAGAGCATTATATTCTAGTGTTAAAGCTATGCAGCATACTTTAGAGCAAAAATGGGCTGGTGCCACACGGGTACGAGTTGGTTTTTCGATTGAGCGTCTGTTGCCCTATATTGCAGGAGGAGTTGCTTATACACAGGTTAAAAATGCCTTTGTAGATGCAGAAGGTGCAACAAGCAGAGAAATGAATATTTCTGATTTATTACATGATGAAGAGAAAATGATGATTGGTTTTACTCTTGGTGGTGGTATTGATTTTTCCATGACTGATAATGTTATTTTGCGTGCAGAATATCGTTACTCAGATTTTGGTAAAAAGAAATTTGCAAATGAAAGAATTGAAATTGGTTACAAAACCAATGATTTTCGTGTTGGTGTAGCATACAAATTTTAGTTTATTGCAGGATTCAATTGTTAAAAAGCCCCATTTTCGAATGGGGCTTTGTTTTTTTAATTATATACTGTAAATTGTTCTCTGTTAAGAGTGGTGTAGACTTATTTAAAATATCTTTTCTGGGGTCTTTTATTCCATTTTATAAGAAGAGAATTTATTGGATGGCAAAAATCTTCTTGAACATAAAAGACAAGTTTCTTTTGAATCTTAGCAATTGTAATGTGATAAAAAAAGAACATTTTTAAATGTTGAAATATTCTGACGTTTAGTGCAGCTAAATAAGCTCCTTGAGAGGAATTTTTGCTTAGTTCTATACTGTAAAGATACTTTTAAAGTCTATTCCTAAGTTTCTGTTTGCATGTTTTGCAAAAATATATGCAAAATCAATTAAGTAATATAAAAAAGAGTATTTGTGCATCCATTGATTCTGAAATCTTTTACAATATCAGAAGAGTTATCATGCTGAACATTGCTCAAAAGAGAATATGCTTCTTGAAAGATACTTCGATAGGAATGCTTTTTGTGGCAAAATCCTACAAAGGGATTTGTAGTATAGCCTTAGGAGATACGACGGAACAATTATTACAGGAATTTATGCTACGCTTTGGTGATGGACAACAAGTAGTTTATGACAACACATTTAAGAGAGAAGTTGCCCATATTGTCACCATGATAGAAACTCCTAAGTTGGTAAGAAAACAGGATTTTTCTTTAGATATAAATGGCACAGCTTTCCAGAAGAAAGTATGGGCAGAATTATTTCATGTAGTATGTGGAGAAACCATTTCTTATAAGGAGTTAGCACAGCGTATTGGTATGCCAAATGCTTTTCGTGCAGTTGCCCGTGCATGCGCATGCAACGAATTGGCGTTAGTTATTCCTTGCCATCGTGTGGTGTGTAAGAATGGTTTTATCTCTGGTTATCGTTGGGGGATAAAACGGAAACAGATTTTGCTTCAACGGGAACAAATGGAGGGTACTTAAACGGATTTAACTTTGTTTGATTGGCATTGTAATGGTCACAGTTGTTCCTCTCAATTCTTTAGAGGTAATTTCAAGTTTTCCTTTGTGAAGTTCTACCAAAGAACGCGAAATTGCTAATCCAAGACCTGAACCAGTATGAGTCTTTGTAAATTGATTTTCTACTTGTTCAAAAGGTTGCCCAAGTTTTTTAATTGCTGATTGAGGAATACCGACTCCTGTATCTTTAATTTTAAAAATAAGATTATTTTTTTTCTTGAAAGTGCAGATATCAATACTTCCACCAGAAGGTGTAAATTTAACAGCATTAGAGATAATATTAAGGAAAATTTGTTTTATAGCACGGCCATCAACTTCGGCATGAAGTTCTGGAGCAATATTCGTTGTAACGGAAATATTTTTTTCTTGAGCTTGTGGTGTAAGTGTTCGCACTGTTTCACTGATAATGGGTTCAAGATCGATATCCTTGCAATCAATGGTAAATCTTCCAGCTTCGATTTTGGACATATCAAGAATATCATTGATAAGAGTTAGCAAGTGAGTTCCTGAATTGTAAATATCATGCATATATTCCTTATAGCGTTGTGATCCAAGAGGACCAAAAGTGGATTGTAACATGATGTCTGAAAAGCCAAGAATAGCATTTAATGGAGTGCGCAATTCATGAGACATATTGGCTAAAAATTCTGATTTAGCTTTATTAGCACTTTCGGCGCGTTCTTTTTCTGCTTTGAGACTTTTATTGAGTTTTTCAACTTCTGTTGCACGTTGTTGAGCATTTCCTCGCGCACGTTTAAGCTCTTGAATAAAGGAAAAGAGGCGCCGTTCACTGTCTTCAAATTTTTCTTGTTGTTGTTTAAGCTCGGAAATGTCCGTACCAATGCAAACAAGTCCTCCATCTTGGGTACGCCGTTCATTAATTTTGAGCCAAGAACCATCAGCAGTTTTGCGAATACTGGTGAAGTTACCACTACCATCATCTTTGAGGGGATATTCACTGATTGCAGGACGAGCCATGGCTTCGACAGTTGCACGTTGAATTCCTGATTGTAGAATTTGTTTAGGGATAGCAGCATATTCACAAAATTTGCTATTGGACATGACTAAACGTCCTTCTGAGTCCCACAATACAAAAGATTCTGAAATATTTTCAATCGCATCACGGATACGAAGGTCGGCTTGCGCTGTTTGTTCAGCAAATTGACGTTGTTCACTAATATCGAAGGAAATACCAACCAAATGGGGTTCTTCTTCATCGGTGATTTCAGCACGAATGCGCATCCATACATAATGACCATCGGCGTGGCGCATGGGAACAGTAATATCGATATGCTTTTTTTTACCGCTCATTAATTCTTGAGCAATGTCAAAAAAATTAGCATCATTTGGGTTGATAATGGCGCTGATTTGGGAAATTGATAGCAGTGCATCTTGAGGCACATAGCCAAGCATTTCATACATTGCACGTGACCAATAGACACGTCCGCTTGCCATATTCCAATCCCATAGTCCGCAGCGTCCACGCATCATTGCCATGTCAATGCGGTTTTGAATTTTTTCTGAAATAAGATCTGTCTTACGTGCTCGTATAACCTGATTATAATAAGCATAGAGAAGGACGAGGATAACGCCAGTCGTCCCTATGAGAAGGGTCATATTTAACGAGAAAAATTTTCGCCATTCCATAAACATTTGTTGTGTTTTTTCACTGACAAATACACCATATTGTCCATTTTCTGTTTTGTGAAATAAAGCGAGAGCAGGTGTATCTTTACCTATTTTAATGTGCATAACTCCAGCATGTTGTCCGAGAGCTTGTAAAGCAATGATTTCAGAGGTGAAATTTTGTAAGGGTTTTCCTAAAGATATCTCTGAACTGGATGAAGCAAGCACATTGCCTTTTTGATCGACTATGGCAATAAGAGTGCTGGTCTTGATAAGACCTTGATTGCGAAAATTAGTAAGAATATTTTGCAAATGATTATAAGAAAGAGTGGTGACTTTTCCTTCCTGAGTGATGGAAAGTGAGTCACGATCAATTGTATTGGTAATATAAGAAGCTAAGAGAGTGATGGTAGAACGCGTATTTTTCTCAAGAGTTTTACGCCAATCGTAGATTGACACAAAGCGAATTGTTGCCAATACAACAAGAAACAGCATAATTATTAATGGAAGTGAACGTCGCAACCAAGGCTCAATAAAGAGAACCTTTTTGTAGGTGAAACCAGAAAACAGATGAGTACACTCTGTCTGCGCCTTTTGAGTTTGAGCGCTTGATTTTGAATCAGCATATACCTCCGTTGGCGCATCGTATGCGTCCAATTTAGCCATTTCTAGTTCCTTTAATTATGGAATAATGTGATTTTAAAATTGCTTTGATATTCATAGTAACTCCATAAGTACAATGAATCAAAACAGGAGTCTTCTGTCCAGTCTTTTTTTAGAAAAAGTTATTTTACTTTTATAAAAGTGGAATATGGAAGGGAAAAGGAACCTTATTAATATGACCTATAAACAGGCTTAAATAGCCTGTTTATTATAGATTTGGTGTTTATTGACAAGAGTGTTTATGTTATTGCATAAGAAATATTATAACAAATTGATTTTAAAATATTTTTTCTTTTAAGCGAGGAGACGATTAATAATATCCGCTACATCGCTTGACAATTGGGGAGCTTCTGCAATTGTTTTTAATGCACTTTCGAATTTTTGTCTCCGAATAGGTTCTAACTGTTGCCAAGAGCGCATCATTGTTAATAACCGTGATGCAAGTTGTGGATTTTTTTTGTCAATTTCCAAAATGATTTGGCAAAGGAAATAATAGGATGCACCATCAATTCTATTAAAACCCGTTAGGTTATTAGAGGAAAAAACACCAATTAAAGCACGTACACGATTGGGATTATCCTGTGAAAAAAGCGGATGTTTCATGAGTTTTTGAATATGTTCAAGTGTTGATGCTCCCGCAACCATTGCTTGAATAGAGAACCATTTATCCATAACCAAAGGATCATGTTGATAGCGGTTTTCAAAATCATTTAAGGCATTTTGCGCCTGTTCACTTTCGTTAAAGCGTCGCACCAAAATGGTTATACTGGCCAAGCGGTCGGTCATATTATCGGCTGTCGCATATTGTGTGGCGGCACGGTTTGGTCGGGCTTCGGCGATGGAAAGATAGTCTAGCGTAATATTCCGTAATGCGCGTTTTCCGGCTTGTGCAGCGCTTGGTGAATAGGGCTCATTAATTTCCATTTGCGCATAAATTTTTGTAAAGATTTCTTGATGCGTATGTGCGAGTGAAGATAAAAATTGATTGCGTATAGAGTGGATACGTTCTGGATCAATATTTTCACCAATTATATGGGCAAGCTCAATCTCACTAGGTAAGCTGAAACAAAATGCGCGAAATTCTGGTTCAAGACTGTCATCTTTAAGAATAGTCTCAGTTAATTTCAGTAAAGGAGAAGGCATGTCTACTTGTTGTTGTGTTTTATCCTGAATAGCTTGAATCAAAGCCTGCGTTATTAACTGGTTAAGTGACTGCCAACGATTGATTTGATTGCTATCATTTTGGGCGAGAAAAATTAGTTCATTTTCATTGAATGAAGTTTGTAGATTGATAGGAGCAGAGAAGTCTCTAAGCAGGGATAATACAGGTTTTTCTCTGATCCCTCTTAATGTAAAGGTTTGGTTTTCCTTGGAGAGAAGCATAATGTCTGATTGGATATCTGCATCAGTTTCGTAAGTAAGGGCTTCTCCATTTTGTCCTAAAAGCCCAAATGCGATAGGGATAAGCATGGGCTTTTTTGTATTTTGTTGTGGGGTTGCAGGAATGTATTGCTTTGCATGAATTGTTAAAACGCCATCGCTATAATGATGATCAATTTCTACATTGGGTGTTCCAGCTTGTTCATACCACAGCATGAATTGGGAGAAGTCTTGATCAGACACTTCAGCAAAACAGGCGATAAAATCTTCAATTGTACAAGCTTGTCCATCATGACGTTGAAAATAGAGATCAGTGCCTTTACGAAACAGAGAGGGACCTAAAATAGTCCGTATCATGCGAACAACTTCAGCACCTTTTTCATAAACAGTTGTGGTGTAAAAATTGTTAATTTGGCTATATTGACGAGGACGTACAGGATGAGCGAGGGGACCAGCGTCTTCGGCAAATTGAGTAGCTTTTAATGTTTTTACATTTTCAATTCGCTGTAGGCTGCGTACATTTTGATCTGATGAAAATTCCTGATCACGATAAACAGTGAATCCTTCTTTTAAACAGAGTTGAAACCAATCGCGACAGGTAATACGATTACCGCTCCAATTATGGAAATATTCATGTGCAATCACACGTTCAACATTTCTATAATCCTGATCGGTTGCTGTTTCAGGATCAACAAGAACATATTTATCATTAAAAACGTTAAGGCCTTTGTTTTCCATTGCTCCCATGTTAAAGTCGGATACAGCAACAATATTGAAAACATCAAGATCATATTCACGCCCGAAAAATTGTTCATCCCAACGCATGGAACGTTTAAGGGCATCCATTGCATAGGTTGCGCGTTTGGTTTTTCCTTTTTCCACATAGATAGCAAGTTCGATACGTCGTCCAGATACAGTTGTAAAATTGTCTTCTAACTTATCAAGATCACCACCAACTAAAGCAAAGAGATAAGATGGTTTAGGATAAGGATCTTCCCAAACAGCAAAGTGCCGATTATTTTCTAAAATCCCTGTTTCTACGAGATTTCCATTAGAAAGCAAGATAGGGATTGTTTGAGAGTCTGCTTCAATTTTTACTGTATAGGTAGAAAGAACATCAGGACGATCGTAAAAATAAGTAATACGACGAAAGCCTTCTGCTTCGCATTGTGTGCAAAAAACACCATTTGAAAGATAAAGTCCCATAAGCTGGCGGTTACTTTCAGGATTGAGTTCTGTTATCAGTTGCAATGTAAAAGGAACTGTGGGTGGAGTCTTAATTTTTATCTGTGAAGGAGAATATTGATAAGCATTTTCAGGTAACGTTGTACCATTGATAGCAACAGAAATTAATGTAAGTTCATCACCTGAGAGCACAAGAGGTATGAGTTCGTTTGTATTGTGACGAGGTTCGATTGACAATGTTGCTGTAACATAGGTTTTTGTGGGTTCTAAACGGAAGTAAAGTTGTGTTCTGGGGATCGTATAGGGAGTTGGTTGATAGTCTTCTAGACGATAAATTGGCATTTCTGAGTGTTGCATAATTTTTTCCTATGAGTATTAAAGAGAGCAAGGAATTGAGGAAGTGCTTTTAAAAAAGCAGGATAAAGGAGTTACACAAGACTATCTAGGCGATTTTTAACTTCTAAAAAGTCTATCCAAGTGAGCTTTTTTTGGCTAGGAGTGCGGAGAAGATAAGCGGGATGAAAAGTTGGCATAACAGGTATTTGTATTTTATCTTCTCTTTCATAAGTAAACCATTTTCCTCGTGTCCGAATAATTCCATTTTGAGATCCCGTAAGAAATTGCATAGCAACGCCTCCGAGGGCTATAAGAATACGAGGATTAGCTAAATAAATTTGTCTTTCAATGAAAGGGCGGCATAATGCAACTTCTCTTTGCGTTGGTGTGCGGTTTCCTGGCGGACGCCAAGGGATAGTGTTGGCTATGTAAACATTGGTTCTTGTTAAACCAATCGATGCGAGTATTTTGTTAAGCAGCATTCCAGCTTTTCCTACGAATGGAATGCCTTGTATATCTTCTTCTCGTCCAGGAGCTTCTCCTATAAGCATGAGCGGGCTTCCAGCTGTTCCATCTGAAAAACAGGTATTTTTAGCTGTCAATTTTAATGAACAGCCATTAAATGAAAGAAGAGCAGATTTTAATTCATCAAGCGTATTTGCATTTTTTGCTATTTCTTGAGCGGAAGATCCATATTGCTTGGTATCAGGGGTATGCAATGGATGAACATGTAATTTTATAGTTTGTGATATCTGCTGATTGCAAGAAATGTTAACAGATTGGGTTGATTTTTTCTCTGAGAGTGCAGCTTGATTAAAGCGGTCAACAGGCAAATCTGTGAGTACAGCATCTACACCACTTTCTTTATAAAAGCTTAAGAGTTCTTCATATGAGATTGAGCACGGTGTCTGGTTTAACATTCTATTTTTTCTAATGATCTACTTCTTAACGAATAAACCAGATAAAATTATTCTTCAAGCTTTATAATATTTTCGTTATTAATTTACGAGTGAGAATGACAAAAGAGTTTCTTGACAGAGAAAGTTGAAAAAACTCTGCGATTGTATGCAGATTTTTATATGCTGTTTCTCCATTATGATATTTAAAGAATGATATTATAGCAAGGTGTAAGTGTTAAAAGTTGTTTTAATAGTGGTGGCCTGTTCTGCTTAATAGAGGCTTTATCGGGTTTGATTTTCTAAAAGCTAAATAAAATAAGCGCTGTTTATATCTACAGATTCATTCCTAACCAAGCATTATATACGAATTTAAAATACAGCAAATTTTATAGCAGCATAATATAATGATAATTTTTAATGCTTTTTCTGATTGTGGTTTAAAAGTAAAGCATGGGTATATGCTTTTGCATTTTTTATGGCATGAATCATTGATTCATTTAATGCCAAATGTGCTGCAATGGCGCTTGATAAGATACAACCTGTCCCTCGCATTGTTCCTCTTAAACGTGGAGCAGGAATATTTATGATTTTCCTTTTGTCAATAAAGATATCAGTTGCAAGAGGACCATTTGCATGTCCACCTTTTATCAATATAGAGCGTGTTCCAAATGACAAAAGTTTTCTTGCTTGTTGTATGGCCTCTTCATGATGAGATGCTAATGGACTTTGGCTAAGAAGAGCGAGTTCTTGTCTATTAGGTGTTAAAAGATCAACGTAAGGAAGAAGTTTATTGACCATAATATCTATGATTGTTTCCGTTGTCAGTTTTCCCCCTGATGAGGCAACAAGTACAGGGTCAAGAATAACTGGAATATGAGGATAATCTTTTAATACATCACATATTGCAGTTATAATGGCTCTGGTTCCTGTCATACCGATTTTTATTGCGCGTATTTGGTTGGCTTCTAGGGCTATACGCATTTGTGCGGTGATGAGTTTTTTACGCATTGGAACAATTTCAGCAACATGGTTATCATCTTGTGCGTTAACGCAGGTGATTGCTAAATTTGTTTTTATTTGAAAATAGGTAGCTGTTTCTATATCACGAACAATACCGGCACCACCTGTTGGATCCGTACCTGCAACAATAAGAATAGAAGACATTAACGCCATGCTTTTGTCATTTTTATCCATTGTTGCACACGCTCCTCAGGTTTTTTATTGAGGATAATATCTGTCACAACAGCAGCACTATTTGCTCCTGTTTTCAAAACATCTATTGCACGTTCCGGTGTTAAACCACCAATACCAACTAAAGGTAAAGCATCAATGTGTTTTCTCCATTGTTTAATTTTTTCTAGTCCTTGCGGCATCCATTTCATTTTTTTTAAGATTGTTGGATAAATAGGCCCAAGTGCGATATAGTCAGGATTAACAGATAACGCGATATCTAATTCATGTTCGTTATGTGTGCTGATACCAAATTTTATACCACTTTTACGAATAGCAGGGAGATCAGCATTGCTCAAATCTTCTTGTCCAAGATGAATAAAATTGCATTTTTCATCAATTGCTAATGTCCAGTGATCATTGATAATTAATTGTGTTTCCAATTTATCGCATATATTTTTTGCGCGCTTGATATGATCGCGGATTATTTGGTGTTTTTCATTTTTCATACGCAATTGAACGAGTTTAACTCCAAGAGGAATCAAACGTTCAATCCAATCAGCACTATCAACGATGAGGTAAAAGGGATCCAGTTTCATGAAAATACTGCTTTTCCAATGACTGGTGTTGAAGGAACTGCTACATTACGGGCTTCGAGAATTCCTGCCTTATATCCCATACGTCCAGCTTGAACAGCTTTAGAAAAAGCCTCAGCCATTAAAACAGGATCACTGGCTTTAGCAACTGCGGTGTTAAGAAGGACCGCATCATAACCAAGTTCCATAGCAATGGCGGCATGTGATGGACGCCCAATACCAGCATCAATAACAAGAGTAACATCAGGAAGGTAAGCGCGTATAGAACGCAACCCATCAATATTATGAGGTCCTTTAGCAGATCCAATAGGGGCACACCAAGGCATAATGACACGACAGCCAACATCTAAGAGTTTTTCAGCAACAATGAGGTCATCTGTTGTATAAGCAAAAATTTTGAACCCCTCACTATTTAAAATTTGCGCTGCTTCTATTAAGGAAAAAATATTTGGCTGTAGTGTGTCTGGATTACCAATAATTTCAAGTTTAATCCAAGACGTTTTAAAGAGATCTCGTGCTAATTGAGCTGTGGTGATAGCTTCTTTAATAGTGTAACAACCAGCAGTGTTGGGAAGTAATGTTATATCAAGTTCTTTAAGAAATTGCCAAAATTGTCCACCTTGTTTTCCATTTGCGGTTTCTCTGCGCAATGAAACGGTTACAATTTCTGTATTGGATTTGTGAATAGCATCACGAAGGATTGCCGGTGAAGGATATTGGGCTGTACCTAGCATAAGACGCGAAGAAAATTGACGTCCATAAAGCTCAAGCATTGTTTTATCCTCCTTGCATTGGGCTTAAAATTTCAATTTCATCTCCTTCATGTAAGACACATTGGCTTCGTGCATCTACGGGAATAACTTCAGCATTAACAGCAGTTGCCAACCAATTTCCCTCATACCCCAATTCTTCAAGCAAGAGGTTGAGGGTGAGGACTTCTGTTTGAATTATTTCACCATTAACAAATATTTGCATGCTTTACTCCAATGCCATTTCCATTGCCCGTTTTGCCATTTCTGGAGATAAAAGGAAACCATGTCGATAAAATCCATTAATAGAAATATGGTTACCATGTTTGTACACAGAAGGGAAGTTATCAGGATAACATGGACGAATACCAACGCCGGATTCAATAATCTCTGCTTCGGCAAAAGCAGGATGCAATGTATAAGCCGCATTGAGTAATTCCATCATTGATCTTACCGAGATTGCTCCATCAGAATCACTTTCAATCATTGTTGCTCCAATCATAAAAATGTTGTTTTGTCGAGGAACAACATAAAGTGGAATGCGCGGATGAAGGAGACGAATAGGGCGCGAAAATTTAATATCTGTGCTACGTATAAGAAGCATTTCGCCGCGTACACCTCGTATATTTTTATCTTTTCCCAAACGTGCTATTCCTGTTGCATCAATAATAACATCAAATTTTTTTTCAGATGCTTTTACATCAACAAAATCAGCTCCCTTTTTTATCAGATTTTCTTTTAACGTGAGAAGTGCTATGCGAGGATCAATATGTGCTTCATTTTCATAAAAAAGTGCATGGTTAAAACGTTCTGCAAGATCAGGTTCAAGATGTGCGATTTCTGTACTATTTATAGTTCTATGATGATGTGTACGGACTGAAAATTGTTCAAGCTCTACGATATCCCGTGTAGGTGCAACAACTAAAGTACCTTTTTCTATGACAAGATTTGGAAGAGTTTCACGCCACCACTGTATTGCTTGCACACCAAGTTCTTCAACAATTTGTTCAGCACTTTCCCTTTCACAGTAAGGTGCGAGCATTCCTCCTGCGTACCAACTGGCTGTTCCTACGGGGGAGTATACAGGCGCAGATACAGTAACAGAAGCGCCTTTTTGTTGTAACATATAGGCAACTGTTAAACCACCAACACCAGCACCTTTAATAAGAATATTTTTCAACTGTTTACTTTCTTTTGTTGATAAGGAGTAACATCTACATAAAGGTCACCATTTTTTTGATATTTCTCGGCCATAGCAATCATACCTTCATTTTTTGTTTTGTTTATTGCTGCTGCTTCACGGATATCATGGGAAATACGCATGGAACAGAATTTTGGTCCACACATAGAACAAAAATGCACTAATTTATGCGCTTCTTTAGGCATTGTTTCATCATGAAAAGCACAAGCTGTTTCTGGATCAAGAGAAAGGTTGAATTGGTCATGCCATCTAAAGTCAAATCGAGCTCGTGAGAGGGCATTATCACGCAGATGTGCCCGTGGCAAACCTTTGGCAAGATCAGCAGCATGGGCAGCAATTTTATAAGTGATTACTCCAGTTTTTACATCATTTTTATCGGGGAGTCCTAGGTGTTCTTTAGGTGTGACATAACACAACATGGCTGTTCCAAACCATCCAATCATAGCAGCTCCGATTGCAGATGTAATATGGTCATATCCAGGAGCAATGTCAGTTGTTAAAGGACCCAAAGTATAAAAAGGTGCCTCATGACAGAGATCTAATTGTTTTTCCATATTTTCTTTAATTTTATGCATTGGGACATGACCAGGTCCTTCAATCATCACTTGTACATCTTTTTCCCAAGCAATTTTTGTAAGTTCCCCCAAAGTCTTAAGTTCGGCAAATTGTGCTTCATCATTGGCATCAGCAAGAGAGCCTGGGCGCAGCCCATCTCCTAATGAAAGGGAGATATCATACATGCGTGCAATGTCACAAATTTCATCAAAATGTTCATAGAGAAAACTTTCTTTGTGATGATGCAAACACCACTTTGCCATAATTGAACCACCCCTTGAAACGATACCTGTTACACGATCAACAGTAAGAGGAATAAATGGTAACCTTAGTCCTGCATGAATAGTAAAATAGTCAACTCCTTGTTCTGCTTGTTCTATAAGAGTATCACGAAAAATATCCCATGTTAAATTTTCAGCAATACCTTGTACTTTTTCGAGTGCTTGATAAATTGGAACAGTCCCAATAGGAACTGGAGAATTTCGGATAATCCACTCACGAATATTATGAATATTTCGTCCTGTTGAGAGGTCCATAACAGTGTCTGCTCCCCAACGAATGGCCCAAACCATTTTATCAACTTCTTCTGCCATAGATGAAGTAACTGCAGAATTACCAATATTAGCATTAATTTTAACACGAAAATTACGTCCAATAATCATTGGCTCGCATTCTGGATGGTTGATGTTTTGGGGGATAATGGCCCGTCCGCAAGCAATTTCATTGCGAACAAATTCTGCAGTATATATTTCTGGTATTGATCCGTCAGATGTGCCATCTGATTGTGCGTTTTGTTGGTCCTTTATTGTTAATCCTTCATTTTCTCTGATAGCAACATATTCCATTTCAGCAGTAATAATACCTGCACGTGCATAAGCTATTTGTGTAATTGCTTTGCCATTTTTTGCGCGCAAAATAGGACGCTTTTGTTCAAAGGTTGATATAGAGGTTTGATCATAGGCAAAACCGTTATCTTCAGGTTTGATCGATCGCGCAGGATAAGATTCAGTATCGGCTCGCTTCGAGAGCCAAGGTGAACCAATTGCGGGTAAGCCTTTTTTAAGATCAATAATTGTGGTTTGATCAGTATAGGGACCAGAAGTATCATAGATATTTAAAGATTTTTCACCACTGTTATCTGTTAATGAAATTTCACGGAATGGTACGCGGACATCAGGAAAGAGAAGGCTTTGTTGATAAATTTTGCGTGAAGCGGGAAAGGGGTTACAATTGATTGATAGAGTATTTTTCTGCACAAACTTTTTCCTTATAAACACAAGAGTTTAAAAACAAGTTACAATGTTAACGGGGATGTATCCAAATGAGCTATTACAATGACTTTTAAATGAAAGGGGGCATACAATATGTCTTTTATTGTAAAATCCTTCGATGAAGCTTAAGAAATTCTATTTTGAAAAAACGATGCAATATTTTGAATAATATTTGCATGATACCCCCACTTAAAGCATTTTTGTTAGAACCAACATGGTTGGCTTAAATATTTCTCTTGTCAATCGCAAAGATGTATTTTTAACGATTTTGCTGTTTTTTAGAAATGAAAACAGCTACCATGAGAACAAAAATGATGAGAATATAGAGATAAAATTTCTATGAAAGTTTAAAAGAAAGGTCTAGTACTACAACAAGTTGCTGAAAGCTTTGTATTATTTGAGATTGTGCGAATGCTTAAGTAAGAAGTTTTTTCCTATCTTATTTTTATTGCTTTTTCCCTCAAAGGCATTCTATATCTCAATCTCATTTTTGAGCAGGGAATGAATCCGATAAGTTAAGATCTACTGAGTTCACAATCTTTACGTTTATGAAATCAAAAATTAGTACCATATATTTATTTTCTTCTAATGTTGCGTCATGTTTTTACGTGAAGATAGTGCATTGACGTATATTTAGTCGATTCTGAAGTTCATTTTCGAAATGTACACAGATACCTTTATTGGTCTGTTATTGATTTTTTATTGATAATATAGAGTGTTTAAAATAACAGAACACAACAAATTTATTTAATAGAGGGATGAGTTATATTTAAAAAATAATAATCCACCTAGCTTTAGAAAGAGTCATAAAACGACTTTTGAACATATTGCTATTTTTTTCTGTATACTTTAATCATTTGATTTAAATAAACTTCTAGAAAATAGATTATTTATAAGGGAGATGCCGTTTGTGGCAATATAAAAGGAATATCTGTTTTAGGTAATTCAGAAACATTTAAGGAACAATGATAAACGTCACGCAGGTTCTGTGTTGTCAAAACAACGGAAGCACTTCCTTCGCAATAAATCTCTCCTTGCTTTAGCAATATCATTTTATCAGCATAATGTGCGGCAAGATTAAGATCATGCAAAACAGCAAGGACGCCTCCACCACAACGGGCAAAATCTTTTGCAATATTCATAACAACAAGCTGATGTTGTATATCGAGGCTTGCAATAGGTTCATCTAATATCATCCAACGAGAAACTCCATTATAAACAGGCTCCCATATTTGGCAAAGTACACGGGCTAACTGTACTCTTGCTTGCTCTCCACCTGACAATTGGTGATAATATCTATTACCATAATCAGCCAAACCAACACGCTCTAGAGCTTTTTGCGAAAGATTTTCTAGTTTTGTTTTAGTGGTAATAAGTTTGTTTGCAGAAAGACCAAGCCTCACTACTTCATTAACTAAAAATGGAAAAACCAATGTTGTTGATTGTGGTAGCACGGCGCGCATCATTGCCATTTCACAAGTTTTTGTTTGGCAGACATCGCGACCATTCAGAGTTATTTCTCCACTATAGGGAATTTCACCACTCAGTGCTTTGACAAAAGTACTTTTTCCAGATCCATTGGGACCGATAATGATGGTAAGATCACCACTTTTTGCTTGAAGATTGACACGGCTGAGAATCTGTTTTTTTCCGCGTTGAATGCAAATATTAGTCGCCTTAATCATGAAAAATTTGTTCCTCGTTTGTAGATAAGGATCCACAGGAAAAAAGGTGCACCAAAAAGTGCTGTGACGATTCCAATTGGTAATTCTGCGGGGGCAACAATTAAGCGTGCAAAGGTGTCAGCAAAAATAAGTAATGCCGCTCCCAAAAGAGCAGAAAAGGGAATAAGATAACGGTGATCGGGACCAATCAGCTGACGTAAAATATGCGGAACAACAATACCGATGAAACCAATACCACCACTGACAGCAACAGCACTACCACACATAAGTGCAACAAGAAGAATAGCAATATTTTTAATATGCTGAATATGGAAACCAATATGGCCAGCAACGGCTTCTCCAAGTGCAAGAGCGTTAAGTGCTCGTGATAAAAGGGGCGAAAAAAGAAGGCCAACACAGATAAAAGGAAAAATAAGCCAAACTTTCAACCATGTGGCACCTGCAAGAGAGCCAAGACTCCAAAAAGTAATATCACGGAGTTGTTGGTCATTTGCGATAAAAATGAGCGTTCCCACAACAGCACTGCTTAAAGCACCAAGAGCAATACCTGCAAGAAGCATTGTTGCAATAGAGGTAAAATTATGACGTGTTGCTATTACATAAAGAACAATTGTTGAGAGAAGTCCACCCAAAAAGGCGCCTATAATAACGTTGTAAGGTTCTAGGAAAGGTGCCAATGAAGCAGGAAAGGCAATACCAATGACAATTGCTAAAACAGCGCCAAGGCCTGCGCCTGCTGATACGCCTACAATTCCAGGATCTGCAAGAGGATTACGGAAAAGTCCTTGCATGAGAACACCAGAGACAGCTAAAGCTGATCCAATTAATAACCCTAAGATAACGCGGGGAAGCCTAATGTCGATAAACACGAGATAACCAAGCGTTTTACTACTTACTGAAAAGTCTTGTGTAAGCGTTACATGAAGAAAATCAAAGAAAGAAACGTTTGAAGCACCATTCAAAATCCCAGCAAAAATACTGAAGGCGAGGAATATGGTGAGACCTAATAATACAATCTTTCTCAAATTTGCACGGTCTATTTTTTTACTCTCTTTTTTTTCAGATGCATGCATTAGGATGTACTATCTACCATTTTTATCAGCTCTTACCATTTTGATTTGCACCATAAAGTATATTAATCAGTTCTTTCGATGCATCTGCAGTGCGTGGACCAAATCCTAAAAGATACATGATATCCATCTGTTTAATGGCATGATTTTTTGCTGCATTTGTTGCTTGAACTGCTGGTATAGCTAAAATCTTTTCAAGATTAGTGGATCTGCTATTATGTTTTACAATCAAAATAACATCAGGGTTTGATTTTAATAATGCTTCGCCATTCAGTAGTTTATATCCTTTGAAATCGGTGATAGCATTGATACCACCTGAAAGCTTTATCATACTATCAGCAGCTGTATCTGTTCCAGATGCCATAACGCGTCCATTTTGTACGGAAAAAATAAAAAGAACGCGCTTTGGTTTTGTTACTTTTGCTAAAAGTGCATCATTGTTCACAAAATTACGGCTTACTTTTTCAATCAATGCTGCTGCTTGCTCTTCTCTATGAAGTGCTTTGCCAACCAGGCGAATTTTTTCTATCACACTTTCACGGGTGTAGTTTTCTGGTATGATTACAATAGGGACCGATGTTTTTTTTAGAATATCAATAGTTGAAGGAGGACCACTTCCTTCAATCAGTAATATACCATTTGGGGCAAGTGATAAAACACCTTCAGGCGAAAGAGCACGCATATACCCGAGAACAGGAAGCTTGAGAGCTTCTTTGGGATAAACGCTTGTACTATCACGGCCGACAAGCTGATCTTGAGCTCCCAATGCATAGACAATTTCTGTAAGAGATCCACCAATAGAAACAATTCGTGCGTTTTCAGGAAAACGCGTTGTAGGCTCAGCAGTTACATGTTGGGAAAAAAAGGAAAGAGAAAGCGATACAAAAATAAAAATAAGGCTTGATAGTCTACTTGGGAAAAATGTAAACATACTCAATATTACCTTTCTAAGCAACTACTGTTTCTTGACATGAAGGTAAACTCTTCAATAAAGACCGCCAATCCTCACGTTCTTCTTGACCTTCTTTTCGCATACCAAAGAATTGAGTAATCATTTCGCCATTTTTATCAAAAATTTCAAGTGAGCTAACATAACCATCACGAGTAGGTTTGCGAACATACCATACACTATCAATACCCGAAACAAGTAAATGCAAGTCAAACTTCTGATCGAGAACATTAAGCCATGGTCCCATTTGTTTAATGTTTTTTATTTGCCCACTGAAAATTTGGATACACCCTTTGTTGCCAACAAAGCACATAATAGGTATTTTTTGCTGCGCAACTTGGTTAAGCATCATTTCAACAGATTCTATCTTTAATTCCTCAGCAAACTCATTCCCAGCATATCTTACAGCATCATGCCGATTTATTTTGAGTTCAGTAAGAATTCCGTGAAGCTGATGCACATCTGTCATTTGTCGCCAACGATCCCGAAATTTTTCAATATCTAGATCAGATGTATCCGTTTGAATTGGAGTAGGAGTAGGAAGAATATCAAGAACAGATGATTGGTCTTCATGTCGTAATTTTTCAACAAGTTTACTCCATTCTTCCATATTTGTTGTGTCTTTAGAATAGACTTTGAAAATAGCAATACCGTGTTGATCAAAGAATTGCAGACTTTTCATAGGCTTTCCAAGAATAATTACGTCATACTCAAAAGCAAATTTCCATTGTTTTGCAAAAATACGTAAGTCAATTTCACCAAGGGTGAGAGGAACATGTTGGTGTTGAACAATTTTTTCAAAACATCCTGTTATTTCGTGAACAGCATATTCATTACGTGTCAATGCCATAACAGTGCCAAGTTTAGGAGAATTATCTAAGAGAGTCGTAATATCAGCGTGCAGCCTTTTGGCTTTTCCAATCGTGCAATAAGCTGCAATAAGCTCTGCTTCGGATATACCAATAGAAACTGCAAAATCACGGTTACGCATATCTTTTTTTTCTTCACGCAAATGAATAATCATCTCAGCTGTATACGACATGGATTTTACCTTATGTTATTGATCAAAAGTTAATGTTAGTTAACGTTTATAAGTTTTACATTTAAGATGAGAAACTGAACCATTTCCAAGGAATGGTTCAGCACATCTCAAAATGAATTTCCATTATCAACGAAAGAATCAAAATCAATTAACAAAAAAATTAAAACTCTACTTTAAGTCTCTGTCATTTTAAAAGACATGAAAATAAAAACACAATAATTTACCCTTTTATTGATATAATTCTCCGTTGATATCCATAATTAACAGAAGTGACTAAAATTTTTGCACGAACGATACCTTAAAGTTACGACCAGGTTGGCTATAATAATCATTTGGCATTGCACCGTTTCCTGAAGGAAGGCCAGATACATTCCAATACTTTGTATTGAACAGATTATAAACACCAGCTCTTACAATAGGCCCTTTTTCACCAAGTGGTTTGCACCATCCTAAGATATCAATAATGTTATATCCAGGAACTTTTTGGACGTCAGATTCACTCACAACTCTATCACGTTTTGCAGATGAAGTAAGTACAAAATCTGCTCCCCAGAATTCTTTTGCATAGCCTAACCCAATAACCGTTTTTAAAGGTGAAATTGAGTCGAGATATTCATTTTTATCAAGATCTTTTCCTTGCGAATAGACAAGTGCAAAATTACTACGCAATCCACTATTAAAAGCCAAATATACTCTTGCTTCTACGCCAGAAATATGCACATTCGAACGATTCATGTATTGCCGACGTCCAAGCGGGAATTCGTCCGATGCTCCTTTCTTTATGGTATCTATGAAGTTCTTATATCGATTGACAAATGCACTGAGTGAACCACCGAAGCTTTTATCTCCATATCTTATGCCAATATCATACCCATTGCTTGTTTCTGCTTTAAGATCAGAGTTCCCTTTCACATAATAAGCAGAGGGTTTAATATAAGATACGTAAAGTTCTGAAACACTTGGTGCACGAAAAGCTTGCGCCCATTGAGCATAAAACGTCATTTGATTACGAATATCCCACTCCATACGTAATTTAGGAGATAAACGTGAGCCATTTCTTTCTGGGGGAAATTTGTCAGAAATCAATGCTTTCTCATAAGAAGAAGTTTTTTGAGGGATATGTTTATACCAATCGTAACGAATTCCAGGTGTTATACGGTAACGATTATGAGCAAAGCCAATCTCATTTTCAAAAACCAAACCAAAATTGTAACTATCTGTATCCGGTGAATCTGATCGATTAGCAGGCACAAAGAGGCATCCATCTGCATTTTCTTTCAAATGGCAATTATCTTTACCCAGCAAATAATGATGAAATTGAGATGACAAAACATTAGTAGCAAACTTTAACGTATGACTTACAGTGCCAATATTCACTTTTTTAAGAGCGTAAGCATTTAAACCATAATTAGTATCACGTAAAAGATTATCTCTCAAATAATCTCCTTTTGGAGCTCTAACGCGAAATCCAGTCGTAATATCATTATTTGATTGCTTTAGCCAATAAAGCTGCCCACGAAATGCATCAAAAAGTGCATCTCCGTTGCCGTTATAGTCGTAAGAAAGAGAAAGACGTTCACGGCGTTTATTTTCCTGATCATAAATGGAACCTGGAGAGTATCTGTTATCCATATTTAATAAATGCGTATTCTCGCTATAATCAAAGCGTTCCGCGGTAAAACCAAATCGGTGGGTGTCATTGAAATATTGATGAACTTTAAGAAGCAAATTATTTTGGTCAAAATCAGCGGGATTTTTACGTGTGCGTTCCTCATGATATCCCTCTATGGTTCCCATATTTTTACGTTCATTACCTTCCGTGCGGGATCCTTGAAAGAGCAAAAACGTTTGCTGAGCACGCATAGCAAAAGTTTGATCTATGCGCCAACTATTATTCACAGAATGATAACCACCTTTTATAAGGCTACCCCAATTTTTTCCTTCGGTGATAAGGTCTTCAGGATTAATGGTGCGCAAAGCGATAACTCCTCCTAGCGCACCAGATCCATAAAGACTAGAATCCGACCCTTGAATAATATCAAATGTGGAAAGAGTATTAAGATCAAACGTTGTATTTCCACCATCTCCACGCAATATATCATTAAGCCATGGAAGAACAATACCATCCATTGTTATAAGAACACGGTTTGCATCTAAACCACGAATTGCAAAACTGTTTTTTTTCGAATTATAGGCTAGGGATGGATCAAGACGACTAATTTCATGGACATCACTAATTTGTTTTTCATCAATATTCTCAGCAGTTTTTCGATCCGTCAAAATATTCACTGAACTTGAAATATCTTCCACTTTTTTTCCTTTAATAAGTATTGATCTAAGTTCAGTTACAGCCTCCTTGTCGTTGTTTTGTGCAAAAACAAATGAAGGTATACAGACCGATAGCACACTTAAAATTAAGCAATTTTTATAGATACTTTTTCGTCTTATTGGCATAATACAACATAACCTTTTCTCAAAAATCCCCTCTCTGACGTGAATTTCCATACAAAAACACCTAACTGACGATCATAATCATAATTTAGCCAGCCAAGTAAGAATGGTTTAATGTTAGCACAAGACACAACACCACTAGAAAACCATATTAAACATGATAAAATCAGTCAAGAAAAAAGTTGCAATTTAAAAACAGCTTGTTTTAATAAACCTATATAGCAATAAGCTTAGATTAGAATAGTGATGGAAGAAACAATGAATTTTGCAAATACGAGGTGGTTTCCAATTCTGTGGATTGGAGCGTTTTTTGGCGCCCTCTCTTTGCATGTAGCATTAGGAGCACAATTTTATTTTCGGAGTACTGGTGTTAAGAATGGTATAGCTTCTCCGATAGTTACACTAACTTTTGCGCAAGAGTTTATAACTTTTGATGGTAGTTCAGATTTATCAGATACCGATACAGATTCATTGGATATTGACACAGAGCCAGAGTTATTGCAGCCTGTTCCTTTAGAGCAAGATTTAGAGATATTAGAAGCGGTAAATGAAGTTCAACCAGAAGAACCACAACATCCTTACGAAAAGGATGATTTTACGATTCTCAAGTCTGTAGAAGAACCGGTTCCTCACAAAATTGAGCATAAAATTTCTGTCAAAAAACCGATATCAAAGGCTATTGTAAAGCAGTACAAAGCCAAGGAAGCACGTTCGTCTACCACTAAGCAGGTCGGTAATGCAGCAATGTATGAGGAGGCGTTATTTTTGGAATGGTTGACAAAGGTACAGGCGCAGTTAGAAAAGCAAAAAAAATATGTTGTTGGACAGCGTACCAGTCGTGCAAATGGAACGGTGAAGTTAGAATTTAGAGTGAACGAGCAGGGGAGTATTTTTTCCAGTCGTGTTGTCATTTTTGCTGGTGATCCAGAACTTAATCGGTTAGCGTTGGTGGCACTTCAACGTGTTGGTTCTTTTCCGCCGCCGCCGCCATCAAAAGCAAACAAAATTATCAGAGTATCTTTGATATTTAGCTGATTTTGCGATTTTCCTGGTTGAGTTTATACCATTCGGATGATGTTTTACATTGCTTATATTTAATAAGTATTTAGAGGTACTGTTGTGTATGAATGGAGAGATGCAGTTAATTCCTATGATTATAGCCATTCCCTTCTGCTATGAAGGATAAGCGACGAGCTTTAGTAGGTCAAGGACATATTACCTTCATCGGCCGGAAACAAGATCGGTTTTAATGTCTGCTTTCCCAGTGAGTCTTGTTTTGTAAACTTCATAATTTTCCATGACACGCATTACATAATTGCGTGTTTCTGTATAGGGAATACGTTCAATCCAGTCTATCACTTTATAAAGAGATTGCCCTCGAGGATCACCATAGCGTTTTATCCATTCATCGGCACGACTGGAGCCTGCGTTATAACCAATGAGAGACAAGATGTAAGATCCGTTAAAACGGTCTAATTGTTCACTTAGAAAATGAGCGCCTAATGTAGCATTATAATTGACGTCATTACTGAATTTTTTTGCTGACCATGCGATCGCATGTTTTTTTGCAAGTGCTTTTGCTGTCGTAGGAAGCAATTGAAGTATACCTTGTGCCCCCGCTTTTGATATGGCTGTTGGATTAAATTCGCTTTCTTGGCGTGCAATAGCATAGATAAGTGCTTTTTTTGCCACAGAAATATTGGCAGATGCTGGAATAGCGCCGAGAGGGTGAGAAAGTGCACCAACATTTTTACCTTGAGATATAGCAGTTTTTCCAATCTTAAGGCTGGTATAATAATCACCATTTTTTTCTGCCATGACAGCCAAGAGGGCTAATTCGCCAGGACTTTCTATTTTTTTTCCGAGTTCTTTGTAAAAAATTTTAGCAAGATTGTCATAGCCGGCTGATTCAAGGCGTTGAATTGCTTGAATAGCTTTCCGTGCGTTAAAACGTTGTCGTTCGGCAATAGTGGGTTTAGGAAAGGAGACTTCAAGCTTTTTTTGGTTAATCTGTGAAGCTGCTAATTGGCCATAGTAGGTTGCGCTAAAATGGGCAGCGCGATGAAAATAATTTTGGGCATTTTTATGTTCTCCGAGAACTTCTGCTGCTCGTCCCATCCAATAGTATCCACGGGATGCTGAAAGAGGAGCAGAAGATAATTGAGGAATACGCGAAAAATGCCGCATTGCCAATTTAGGATCGTGAAGAAAACGTAGTGCATACCATCCTGCGTGAAATTCAGCATCGACTGCTAAAGAAGATGTCGAGCCAATGTGCATTTCAGCAAGTTGATAAGCAATTTTAGGTTTATTTAAATCAAGCATTTCACGAGAAAGAGTACGTCGTTCTATCCACCATGTATCAGGGTTAATAAGACTTAATGCGTCTCTTGGTGTTTTTATCATGAGTGCTGCAGCTGCATTATACTGTCCAGTTCTTCGAAGGTAACGAATTTGAATAAATTGTAAGAGAGGATCTTTTTTCCATGATTGTTCTACAGCTTGTAGTTTTTGCATGGCTTTAGAATCGTTTTTTTCAACGGCAATAAAAGCGTTAAAAAGGGATTGTGCATGTGCTAATTTTGCTATGCGTTCAGCTGAGTCAAATTGTTGTGCATAAAGCATAAACTTCATGCGTTTCAGGTGATCAATAGGCTTCAACGCAGCACTTGCATTTTTAAGAATAAGTTCTTCTTCTTTTGCATTGAGCTTCGTTTTATACCACCACGGTGCTATGATTTGTCGAGCACGAACGATTTGTCCAGTTGTGACAAGCGCTTTCGTGAAGAGAGCCATTCCCTGTGCAGTAAGAGGTAAATGATGAGAAAATCTTTGGATGATCAAGTGTGTGGAGTTTGTCTCATTGAGAAAAGCACGTTCAGCATTGCGTTGCATAGTTGCTATGCCTGGCCATTCTTTTAGTTCATTTATTGCATTAGATATTTCAAAGCTTGGAATATCGTTTTGGTTTGATATAGCAATCGCCCATGTCAAAATATGGCGATCAAGGCTATTTTTTTCCATTAAATTACGAAGAGTTATTGTTTTTGAAATATTGTTATTAAAAAGTGCGTTGAGGCCTGATTTAAGCTGATGGAGCGTAGAAGCGTTATTGATTGTAGAAATATTGCTGGTTGTTGTATGAATTTGTTTAAGCGGTTTTAAAGTATCCTTCTTCATGACAAAGTTTGATGGGCGAATCAAAGGGATTGGTATTTTTCTATATATATGGTGTGTTTGTGCCAATGCACTTGAAAATAAAATTGTTGTTGCCAGTATAAATACAGTAAAGGCTGATACAAAAAGAGAGTCGGAAAATACACGCATAGAAAAAGACCTTACTTTTTGAAAATACCCCGTAATTTTTAGAATAGAAGCATGAAAAACGGGTTAATGTACGGCTGGTCTTTAAGAGAATATTCGGATCAAAGGAGAGATATGCTGATCTTGTGAAGACTTTTGTGAAATTCATCTTGCTTCGATAATAGAGCAAGATTATGCTCTGTTATTGATAATTTATAAAGACGCTAAAAAAATAAAGAGAACATTATAGGGAGTTTATTATGCTCAAGGGAGCTGTGACTGCGCTTATCACACCATTTGATAATGAGGGCGCTATTGATGAGAAAGCATTTTGCAATTTGATTGAGTGGCAAATTGCACAAGGTATTAACGGTGTAAGCCCTGTTGGGACAACGGGTGAATCACCAACTTTAAGTCATGAAGAGCATAAGAGGGTCATAGAATTATGTGTTGAGCAGGTTGCTAAGCGTGTTCCTGTTGTTGCTGGAGCAGGATCAAATAGCACAAGTGAAGCTGTAGAGCTTGCGCAACATGCACAAAAGGCGGGCGCAGATGCGGTCTTGGTTGTCACTCCCTATTATAATAGACCTAACCAGTGTGGTTTATATACGCATTTTTCATCTATTGCGAAAGCCATTTCTATCCCGATTATAATTTATAATATTCCTGGTCGCTCTGTGATCGACATGACTGTGGAAACTATGAGAGATCTCTATAGGGATTTTAAAAATATCATTGGTGTCAAGGATGCAACAGGTAAAATTGAGCGTGTTAGTGAACAACGTGAGAAATGTGGAAAGGACTTTATACAGCTTTCTGGTGATGATTGTACAGCATTAGGTTTTAATGCACATGGAGGTATGGGATGTATTTCAGTTTCTTCCAATGTTGCTCCAAAATTTTGTGCAGAGCTTCATGCTGCTTGTTCCCGTGGTGATTATAAAACAGCACGGGAATTAAATGATCGTTTGATGCCACTTAATCGCGCAGTATTTATTGAACCAAGCCCTGCAGGTATTAAATATGCTGCTGCAAAATTAGGAATTTGTGGTGATACAGTTCGTTCACCGATTGTTCCATTGTCGGATACTACAAAGAAGATAATTGATGCAGCTCTGCACCATGCTGGTCTTCTTAAAGAATAAAGTGATATTGTATCGCCATGAACAAAAAAAAGAACGCGCCAGTACGAAAAATAGTTGCTGACAATCGTAAAGCTCGTTTTAATTTTGAAATTCTCGATAATCTTGAAGCTGGTCTTGTTCTTCAGGGAGCAGAAGTAAAATCTTTGCGTTCCAATCATGCGAATATTGCTGAAAGTTATGCTAGCTTTGAAAATGGGGAGTTATGGTTAGTGAATAGTTATATTCCTGAATATACACAGGCGAATCGTTTTAACCATGAACCGCGCCGTTTGCGTAAATTATTAATTTCAAAACGTGAAATGGCACGTTTTTTTAATGCAACTTCTCGTGAAGGAATGACGCTTGTTCCACTCAAGCTTTATTTTAATGAAAAAGGGCGTGCTAAATTGGAAATTGCTTTAGCACGTGGAAAAAAACTTTATGATAAGCGCGAGACGGAAAAAAAACGTGATTGGGGTCGTGAAAAATCAAGACTGTTAAAAAAATATGGATAATAAGGATTGGTTTATATTCCTCTTTAGGGTATCAATAGGGGATTTTAGTATTAGAGGGTTTCAACATTGATCGAGATATGTTTTTGCTGCTTGAAATATCTGATGGAACATAACGTCCGTTAAGCGACCAGTATTTGTATTATAGCGTGAACAGTGATAGCTCGAGAAAATGCGCAACCGCCCGATGTTACTTATTTTCCCATGAACAAAGGGATGGGCTAAAATTTTTGCATTAAGAGCGCGTATCGTTGAATAGTGTGCAATAGTACCAAGCGTGATAACGGCTTTTAGTTTGGGAAGATTTGTTAAAAGAGGTGAAAAGAAATGTCTGCAAGTGTTGATTTCGGTACCAGTTGGTTTATTTTCCGGTGGCACACAGCGAACTGAGTTGACAATTGCTGCATCAATCAGCTCAAGACTATCGTCTATTCTTTCTTCAAAGGTACCTTGGGCAAAGCCAAATTCTTTTAAAGTGGAATAAAGTAAGTGTCCAGCATAATCACCAGTAAATGGGCGCCCTGTTCTGTTTGCTCCACGTAACCCAGGAGCAAGCCCGACAATGAGAAGGCGTGTTGTTGCTGCGCCTTTATAGGGAAAGAATGGGCGAACTGGTGCATTATACCAGCTTGGTTCTTTTATACGCCAGTCGGAAATGAATTTATGTAAGCGAGGGCATAAATTACAATTTTGCGGAGGTTCAGGGCAAAGGGATGTTAATTGGCTATTCATGGCGGCAGATTTCAATTATTTTTTTAATCCTAAATCTTTTTGAGTGATTTATAGGGTATACAACGGATTATGTTTTTGTAAACAATCTATAGATAAATATAAATCACTTTATTTCTGCAAAAACGAACAATTTTAAAAGAAATTCATTTTTTGAATAGGGCATTCAAGAGGTTGATTTTTTGTTATTGAATGAATCTACATTAAGCTGTTTTTTTTCGAAAAATTGATAAATTTATATGGTTGATAGAAAAAACAAACTTTCAAAGGAGCATTTTTAGCAAAAAAATATGAATTTTTGTGTTGTTTTTCTTGTGTTTTGTTTTGATTATTGTATACACTCTCCACATATTATGAAGTTTTTGAACCTTTAAGAAAGAGGCGTGAATGGCCCGCGTAACGGTAGAAGATTGTGTTGATAAAGTCGATAATCGCTTTGAGTTGGTGCTTTTAGCGGGGCATCGGGCGCGTCAAATTTCACAGGGCGCGCAGATTACGGTTGATCGTGATAATGATAAAAATCCGGTTGTTGCTTTGCGTGAAATCGCAGAAGAAACGTTATCGCCTGCTGATTTAAAAGAAGATCTTATCCATTCGTTGCAAAAGCATGTGGAAGTGGATGAGCCAGAAGTGGCAAGTGAATTTATTTCTCATTCGAGTGAATCTGAAGGTATTTTAGGTACCTCATCAGAAGAAGAGGTTGGTTCGTTTGATTATATGTCGGAAGAAGATCTTTTAGCAGGTATAGAAGGTTTGGTTGTACCGGAAAAGAACGACGATTATTAATTGTCCTTGGGAATAGATATACGCTGCTCTGTGGTGGTGATCTTTTTTCTTGTCTTTTATTGATGATGTAGTATGCATGTTTATAAGGGTTAGGTTATAAAAATATAAAGGATATGCTCGTATGATGCGTCAGTGTGAGCTTGTTGGGCGTGTTCAACGTTACAAGTCTGACGTGGATGAGGCTTTGTTAAATAAAGCTTACGATTATGCAATGCGAAAGCATGGTTGCCAAAAGCGTGCTTCGGGTGATTTATATTTTTCTCATCCTTTAGAAGTTGCTATTATTTTAACAGATATGCGATTAGATGAAGCAACAATTGCTGTTGCTCTTTTACATGATACAATTGAAGATACAAGTGCTACACGGGCAGAAATTGATCAGCTTTTTGGATCTGAAATTGGTAAATTGGTTGAAGGTCTTACAAAGCTTAATAAACTTGATCTTGTGTCAAAGAAAGCAGTACAAGCAGAGAATCTTCGTAAGCTTCTTATTGCTATTTCTGATGACGTCCGTGTTCTTTTAGTTAAACTTGCTGATCGTCTTCATAACATGCGCACTCTTAGTGTGATGCGTGATGATAAGCGTCGGCGAATTGCTGAAGAGACAATGGATATTTATGCACCGCTTGCTGGTCGTATGGGTATGCAAGATATGCGTGAAGAATTAGAAGATCTCTCTTTCTTTTATTTAAATCCAGAAGGTTATCGTACGATTACCAATCGGCTTTCTGAGTTATCAAAACGCAATCGTGATTTGCTTTCCACAATTGAAAACGAGTTGACAAAACTTTTCTTCGAGCATGGCATTAAAGCCGATGTTAAAAGTCGTCAGAAAAAATCCTATTCAGTTTTTCGCAAAATGGAAAGTAAGGCATTATCTTTTGAACAATTATCTGATATTTTTGGTTTTCGCGTGATTGTTGAAACGGTCAATGATTGTTATCGTGCTCTTGGAGTTATCCATACTACGTGGCCAATGGTCCCGGGTCGTTTTAAAGATTATATTTCCATACCAAAGCAGAATGATTATCGTTCTATCCATACGACAATTGTGGGGCCCTCAAGACAACGTGTTGAACTACAGATTAGAACTGCTGCTATGGATGAAATTGCTGAATATGGTGTTGCAGCACATTCTATTTATAAAGAGCATGGTTCCAACTATTCGACTTCTAAATTATCAAACGAAAACAATGCGTATGCATGGTTACGTCAGACGATACAGTCTTTGTCAGATGGAGATAATCCGGAAGAGTTTTTAGAACACACAAAGCTTGAGCTTTTTCAAGATCAAGTTTTCTGTTTTACTCCAAAAGGTCGATTGATTGCCTTTCCAAAAGGTGCAACACCTATTGATTTTGCTTATGCAGTTCATACTGACATTGGTGATTCTTGTGTAGGTGTAAAAATTAATGGACGTATTATGCCTTTGATGACTAAATTAAAAAATGGTGATGAAGTTGATATTATACGTTCACAAGCTCAAGTTCCACCAGCTGCGTGGGAGTTTCTTGTTGTAACAGGGAAAGCGCGTTCAGCCATTCGTCGAGCAACTCGCGCAGCGGTACGAAAACAATATTCTGGTTTAGGATATCGTATATTAGAGCGTTCGTTTGAATATATGGGGAAACAATTTTCAAAAGATATTTTGAAACAAGTCTTATCGCGTTTAGCACGTAAAGATGTGGAAGATGTATTGGCCGCTGTTGGGCGTGGTGAATTGCCTTCTGCTGATGTAATAAAAGCAGTTTATCCTGACTATCAAGATCACCGTGTAGTCCAAAAGCCATCTTTTAAGCCTGAGGAAGAAGGGTGGTTCAACATTGAAAACGCCCAAGGGATGATTTTTAAAGTTCCAGAAAATGAAAAGGATGCAACTTCAGAGAAAAAGCGGCAATCCAAAGCATTACCTATTCGAGGAACCCATGGAGATATTCCTGTACGATTTTCTCCTGAAGGGGCGGTGCCAGGAGATCGGATTGTTGGCATTATGCAACCAGGCGCTGGAATTGTTATTTATCCGATTCAATCTTCAGCTCTGATGGCATATGATGATCAGCCAGAACGGTGGATTGATGTTCGTTGGGATATTGATTCTCAAATGAATGAGCGTTTTCCAGCGCGAATTAATATTTTACTTGTTAACAGTCCAGGCTCTTTGGCTGAAATTACGCAGATTATTTCAGCCAACGATGCCAATATACAAAATTTATCTTTTATTCGTACGGCACCAGATTTCACAGAAATTACAATTGATTTGGAAGTTTGGGATTTAAAACATTTGAATCGTATTTTTTCTCAGTTAAAAGAAGCCGGTTCAGTGAGTGCAGTACGTCGAGTTCATGGATGAAAAATGAGAGATTTTGCGATGAATACACAAGATGTAATAGATATTTTTAAGAAAGCAGATGCTATTTTGGAAGGGCATTTTATTTTAACATCAGGTCGCCATAGTGCAACTTATATGCAAAAGGCAAAAGTATTTATGCATGCTGATTTGACGGAAAAGTTATGTTCTAAGTTAGCTGAAAAAATTAAAAAATCTGTTAAGGAACAAATTGATTATGTGGTTGGTCCTGCGATTGGGGGGCTTATTCCTTCATACGAAACTTCACGGCATCTTGGTGTTCCTTCCCTTTGGGTAGAGCGTGTTAATGGCGTATTTCAGTTGCGTCGTTTTGAAATCCAAAAGGGCGCACGGGTTATAATTGTTGAAGATATTGTGACAACAGGTCTTTCTATTCGTGAGACTGTTAATGCTCTGGAGGCAGTAGGGGCAAATGTGCTAGCAAGTGCGTGTATTCTTGATCGTTCTGGCGGACATGTTGATGTTGGTGTTCCATTGATTGCACTTGCTGAATACGAGATAGCATCTTATGCTAGTGATGCACTTCCTGCGGAACTTGCTGCTCTTCCAGCAATTAAACCAGGGAGTCGCAATATTTAATTGTTTTTATATTTTATTACTTTTATGCAAAGAGTTTTTGTACAGTTAATTGTAACTGTCTGGATTATTTTCATAATGTATATATTGAGAGTCATATGCTTTTTCGTCAACGAGAATCAGTGGATTTTGTAAAGCGTATTCGACTTTGGTTATGGCCACGTCGTTCGTTTTCTCGCTCATTGAGTTACATACGTAAACGTATTTTACGTATATCAGCGACACCACATAAAGTGGCATTAGGGTTTGCTATTGGCATTTTCTTAGCTTGCTCGCCTCTCTTTGGGATGCATATTGTTTTGGCAGTACTTTTTTCTTGGATCTTGCGTGGAAATTTTGCAGCAGCGATTATTGGAACTATTTTTTCTAATCCATTTACATTTTTATTGATTGTTATGGCTGATTATAAGATAGGCTATCTATGTTTATCGCTTTTTAGTGATGTGAATGAGATTTCTCTTTCTCAAATTCGCACTCTGTTTGATGGTATAACGCTATCGAATGTTCCTCTGCTTTTTAAGAGTGCGTGGAATTCAATCATGAGGCCGATGCTTTTAGGGGGAGCTCTTTTAGGTTTTATTTTGGGGAGTTTATCTTATATAGGTGTTTACAGAGCAATAGCGCGTTTTCAACAAAAGAGATATAAAAAGATTATGAAAAAAAAGCGTTTGTAGTAGGAAAATTTGGGTGGTATTTTATGATCGTTGGTCTTGGAAATGACCTAGTTGATATAAGACGTATTGAGAGAATATTGGTTCGTTATGGTGATCGTTTTGTGCAGCGCGTTTTTACGGATAGTGAACAGAACGATTCTGAGAATCTCAAACAAAAGTCTTCTTTTTATGCCAAAAGATTTGCTGCCAAAGAGGCATGTGCTAAAGCTTTAGGTACAGGAATTGCTTATGGAGTGCATTGGAAAGATATGGGAGTGGTTAATTTACCATCCGGAAAACCAATTATGAAATTAATAAATTATGCACATATCCAACTTCAAAAATTATTACCTCCTAATCATAATGCTGTCATTCATCTCAGCATAACGGATGATTTTCCTTGGGCACAGGCGTTTATCATCATTGAAGCACTTCCACGTGGATAGATGCTATAGAAGATTGTGCTTTCATTGTTTGAGCATTATGATAAAAAAAGTTATATCTATGGCAAGAAGGTAGTCTGTGATGATCCAGAAAGAAAAAATGCGTAAAAAAGAAGAAAAAGGCGGAATTCTTGAATTTATTTTAGTTTTAATACAGGCTCTGTTTTTGGCAGCGATTATTCGTACACTTTTTTTTCAGCCTTTCAGTATCCCTTCTGGTTCAATGCGTCCTACTCTGCTTGTAGGGGATTATCTGTTTGTTTCTAAATATGCTTATGGGTATTCTCGTTTTTCTATTCCATTTTCTCCTTCTATTTTTTCAGGACGTATTTGGTCATCTCAGCCTAAGCGTGGAGATGTTGTAGTCTTTCGTTTACCGAGTAATCCAGATATTGATTATATAAAACGTGTTGTGGGATTACCGGGGGATCGGATACAAGTTCGCCAAAGTGTCCTTTATATTAATGATAAGGCTGTTTCACGTCGTTTTATAGGAAAGGTTGATAATTCTGATATAACAGAAGTCAATTATCCTGTTGATGTTTATCGCGAGACAATGCTTAATGGAGTTAGCTACAATACACTTGATTTAGGTTTTATTCCACAAGTTGATGATACAAAAGTTTTTGAAGTTCCTCCAGGGCATTATTTTATGATGGGTGATAACCGCGATAATTCAGACGATAGTCGTTTGGATGTAGGATATGTTCCAGAGGAAAATCTTGTTGGTCGAGCAAGTGTGATTTTTTTCTCTATCAGTAATGGTTCGAGTGCTTGGCAGATTTGGCGTTGGCCATTTGATGTACGTTGGAAGCGTTTGTTTTCTGTGATTAATACTGTGCATGATTTACCGCTTAATAAGCAGGGGATCAAAGATGAAGCGTTCAATGGTTGATCATCTTGAAAAACTGACAGGACATCGTTTTAAAGATGAAGAGAAATTAAAAAGAGCGTTAACGCATTCGAGTGTGCAAGATTCGGAGTGGGGAAATTATGAACGGCTAGAATTTCTAGGTGATCGGGTTTTAGGGCTTTTGATTGCAGAAATGCTGTATCAGTTTTTTCCGCAGGCAAGTGAAGGTGAATTATCTGTACGTTTAAATGGTTTGGTGAATGCGCAGACATGTGCTGATATTGCACTAGAGTTAGGGTTGTCTGATATGATCCATGTTGGTTTTGAGATGAGAAGTTTAAAGGGACGACGGCTTACGAATATGTATGCTGATGTGATTGAAGCTTTGATTGCAGTAATGTATCTTGATGGAGGTTTACAAAGCGTTCGTCCTTTTATTCAGAGATATTGGCAAAGTCGTGCACAACAGATGGATGCAGGTCGGCGTGATGCCAAGACAGAATTGCAAGAATGGGCGCATATACAAGGTGGCTTACAACCAGATTATCGGGTTGTTAAGCGTTCTGGCCCGGATCATGATCCTATTTTTATAGTAGAAGTAAGCGTCTCTGGTTTTGCGCCAGAAATTGGACAAGGAAGTTCTAAACGTTGTGCTGAAAGAATGGCGGCTGAAAAAATTTTACGACGAGAGGGAATATGGAAAACAATGGAAAAAAATGATCATGGATGACATTCCCAAAACGCGTTCTGGTTTTGTTGTGCTCATTGGGATACCTAATGCTGGTAAATCGACGTTGGTTAATCAGTTAGTAGGAACGAAGGTATCAATTGTAACTCATAAGGTACAAACGACACGGACTTTGATCCGTGGTATTGTTATACATGATGATGCGCAAATTGTGTTGATTGACACACCAGGTGTTTTTCGTCCCCATAAACGGTTAGAGCGTGCGATGGTATCTGCTGCTTGGGGCGGTGCTAAGGGTGCTGATGTCCTGTTAGTTTTGATTGATGCACAAAGTGGATTTTCAGATGAAGTTTGTACGATGTTAGATATTGTAGGAAATATGAAACAGGATAAAATTCTTGTTCTTAATAAGATTGATGCAGTTGCGAAGTCTTCTCTTTTAACATTAACTGCTAAAATTAATGAGCGTGTGAAGTTTGTGCAGACATTTATGATTTCAGCTCTCAATGGTTCTGGTTGCAAAGATTTGCTTCACGCTTTGAGTGCAATGATGCAAAGGGGGCCATGGTATTATCCAGAAGATCAAATATCGGATATGCCGATGCGTCAACTTGCTGCTGAAATTACGCGTGAAAAACTGTTTCTTCGTCTCCACGATGAACTTCCTTATTCTTCAACAGTTGAAACAGAAAATTGGGAAGAACGCCCAGATGGTTCAGTTAAAATTAATCAGCTTATTTATGTTGAGCGTGAGAGTCAGAAAAAAATTATTTTAGGCGCAAAAGGTGAAACAATTAAAGCAATCGGTCAGGCAGCGCGTAAGGAGCTCATGAAAATTATGGAGCAAAAAGTTCATCTTTTTCTCTTTGTAAAAGTACGTGATAATTGGGATATGGATCCGGAACGTTATTGTGAAATGGGGTTAGATTTTTTAAAGTAAAATGAAATGGAAAGAACAAGCCATTATTCTTGGTACGCGTCGATATGGTGAAACAAGCGTTATTCTTGAAATTATGACGCGTCAGCATGGTCGTTATATGGGTGTTGTCAAAGGGGGACGCTCTCGTCGTATGGCAGCTCTTTTGCAGCCTGGAAATTTTATAGAGGCTGAATGGTGGGCACGTTTAGATGAACATTTGGGACTTTTTCGGCTTGAGGCACTTGATTTACATGCTGCGCGATTAATTCTTTTTCCAGAAGCTCTTTATACATTGCAATTAATCACTTTTCATTTACGTCTTCTTCCAGAACGTGATCCACATCCTATTTTATATGATATTTTTCATCTTTTTATGCAGAATTTTTATGAGCCGTTTGTAAATGCCGAATTACTTGTACGTTTTGAAATGCGGCTTCTTGAAGAATTAGGTTTTGGTCTCGATTTATCGTGTTGTGCTGCGACAGGTTCTCGGGAAAATCTTCGTTACGTGTCACCAAAATCGGGGCGCGCCGTATGTGAAGAAGCGGGTCACCCTTGGAAAGAAAAGCTTTTCATTTTACCACAGTTTCTTGTAAAAAGGACGGATCGTCCTGTTGATTTCAATGATATAATAAATGGGTTTACTCTAACAGGTTTTTTTTTAATGCGCCACGTTTTGGATCCGCGGGGGATAAAACAGCCCTCAGTGCGTATGAATCTGATTCAATTATTTGAACGACGCTTTCGTATACAGGCGTTAGTCTATTGATTGGAAGTAAATAAGATGGAGTATACATGTTTGTATGCAGGTATGGATTTGTCAATTTAAAACGATACATAGAAAGTGAAGATGCGAGTCTTAAAAACAATTGCCGAAGTGCGTCAGTGCATTTCCGAAGAACGGCGTTTAGGATTTTCAATTGGTTTTGTTCCAACCATGGGAGCACTACATAATGGTCATCTCGCGTTAGTAGAGAGAGCAAAGGCAATATGTGATCGAATATTGGTTTCTATTTTTGTCAATCCGAAACAATTTGGTCCCAATGAGGACTTTGATAAATATCCAAGAGATTTAGTGGATGATTGTACTTTGTTGAAAAAGGCGGGTGTTGAATATGTTTTTGCACCTTCTATAGATGAGATGTGGCCACTAGGAAATAAAACAATTGTAAAGGTGGAAACATTATCACATATTTTAATGGGGAGGTTACGTCCAGGGCATTTTTGTGGTGTGACAAGCGTTGTTGCTAAGCTTTTTAACATTGTCCAACCAGATAAGGCTTTTTTTGGGGAAAAGGATTTTCAACAGCTTGTAATTATCCGGCGTATGGTTGAGGATTTAGCTTTTCCTATCGAAATTGTTGGAGTCCCTATTTTACGGGAAGCAGATGGTATAGCCAGTTCTTCACGTAATCGGTTTTTAACATTAGAAGATCGTAAAGCAGCGAAAATTATTCCTGAAAGTGGTAAAGCTGCTGCGAAGCTTTATAGCCAAGGTGAACGATCCGTTGATAAGTTATGCAAAATTGTTCACAATGTTTTACAACAGGAACCGCGCGCGATTATTGAAGCAGTAGATCTCCGAGATATGGAGACTTTATGCATAGTGAGAGGAAAACTGAAAAAACCTGCTGTTTTACTCCTCACTGTTCGTTTTGGTGAAGTTAGGCTTATTGATCAATACATATTACAAGAGAAGGCTGAAAATGAGTGTGCATAAAACTATAAAGCGTGTAACTGCTTCTGAAATACGATCAAAAAAAGGGCAAGAACCGATAGTTTCTCTAACAGCATATCAGGCTTATACTGCGCGGATTGCTGATCCATATTGTGATATCCTTTTGGTTGGCGATAGTCTTGGTATGGTTGTGTATGGGTTTGAGACAACGCTTCCTGTTAATTTAGATATGATGATTTTGCATGGGCAGGCAGTGATGCGAGGATCGCAGAAGGCTCTTGTGGTTGTTGATATGCCTTTTGGTTCTTATGAGGAGAGTAAAGAACAAGCTTTTTTGAGTGCATCGCGTATTCTTGCAGAAACAGGATGTGGTGCAGTTAAGCTTGAAGGTGGCGTTTATATGGCAGAAACAATTAATTTTTTGTGTCAACGTGGTATTCCAGTTTTGGCGCATATTGGTCTTACTCCGCAGGCAGTGAATCGTTTTGGTGGTTTCAAAACACAAGGGCGTAAAGAGAGTGATTGGCAAAAGATTGAAGCTGATGGAGCAGCGATTGAAGAAGCTGGTGCTTTTGCTGTTGTTGTGGAAGGGGTTGTAGAACCCTTAGCGGTAAAACTTACAGAAACGCTTTCTATCCCGACCATTGGTATTGGAGCTTCTAATCAGTGTGATGGGCAGGTATTGGTTATGGAAGATATGTTAGGCTATGGTGCATTTGTTCCTAAATTTGTGCGTCGTTATGGTGATCTTGAACACGCTGTAGAGACTGCGATCAAGAATTATGCAGAGGATGTCAAATCACGTGCTTTTCCATCAGAAGTAGAAGTTTATAAACTTAAATAGAGTTTAGTTTTATGCAACAGTTTTGCAACAGTGCATTAGCTATAGAGATTTGATAATCATCTCTATTCATTTTCGCTGTATTATTCGTGTTTAATGCGCGTCGTGGCTTTTTGTACTCATATATTCTTTTTTCTAAAGAGCATATGAGTTTTAAAGTCTTCGTAAGATTAAATGATAGCAAAACGAAGGGGCAATAACATTTGCTTTTTATTTTGAAAGAACACATGAAAACAAGCTGTGTGTAGAGTGTGGAGTATCCGCAGGATAATAATCAAGAAGGATAATTTTTTATCTTTTTATGGTTTTTTCCAAGGAAATGAATGAGTAAAGGGATAATTCAATGCAATATATCTGTAATTTTTCGATGATAATAACAAATCATAAATAACGAGGAGAATATTATTATGATTTCTGAGAATCGAGCTCATTAAAACGAATTAAAAAGGTTTTTTCAATTTGTTGTGTGGAGTATGGTTGTAAATTGAGATCATCGGATAAAATATTATTTGGAGAGCCAAAATAGCGGAAGGCCTCTTCTGTATTGAATCCGGCAAGAGTGATTGCTTCGTGGAATGCAGCAATGCGATCAGCCTGTTTGATTTTTTTTAAGAGCTTTTGAGAAAGATTAACGGGAAGAGAAAAACGCATGTGTATAGCATCTTGTATGCGTTTTTCGATGAGTTCATATTGTTTTCCTATGACAGCCTTAAAAGGTGAAATCATATCACCGATTACGTATTCTGCGGCATCATGAAGAAGAGCATAGAGATATTCATTGCTATGTGATTGCGGAAAAAGTTTTTGAAATATTTGTTCAACCAAAAGTGAATGCTGTGCAACAGAATAGGCATGTTTTCCTTGTGTTTGACCGTTCCAACGTGCAACACGAGCGAGTCCATGGGCAATATCTTCAATTTCGATATCAAAAGGAGAAGGATTAAGTAAATCAAGACGCCTACCAGAAAGCATTCTTTGCCAAGCGCGTGCTTCTCCATTTTGTGATAATTCAGCTTTAGCCATCAGTGAGTTTCCACGGTGTTTTCAGGAAAGGTGAAATTCATATTTTCAGCAATGCTTATGGTGACGGGAACATCTTTTACTGTAAATGGGATATTATTATCCATCGCATCTTTAACATGGTCAATACGCATTAAAGCTAAGGCTTCTTTTCCAGCACATGTTCCTAAGTGACCTAGTATTTTATTTCCTGCTACAACGTTGGAACCTTGTGTTAATTCATTCTGGCTTTTTACAAGTAAAATACGGCGACGTGCCGCATGCCTGTGATGCATTCGTGAAACAACCTCTTGTCCAATATAGCAACCTTTATTAAATACGAGTCCATTGATTTGATCGTAATTAATATCATGGGGAAAGACTTTCCCTATTTCGTAGTCTACACCACTTTCCGCAATTGCATAACGGATACGTAAGTTGTTCCAATGATTATCACATTCTGAGGCCGTAAAAGATGTTTTTCCATATATTCGCATTATTTTTTCTTTTTTTGGAAAGCGTTTATCAATAAAACTTGAATCATAATCTGAAGTATCTCGTTCATTGTTCAAAAAAACTGTTACAACTTCTTGTAATGGTTGTGTAATTTCCACTTTTGTACGCAACTTGTAGAGGAGAAGACGCTTTTGAAGGATATCAGCTAAAGAGACAACAATATCGATCAAATAGCCGCCCTCTATTTTTCCGATAAGAAAATCCGCAATAACTTTCCCTTGTGGCGATAAGAGTGCTCCAGGAAACATTTCTTGTGGGGGGATTTGTTGTACATTTGTGGTAATAAGAGATTGTAAAAAATGTGTAGATTCTTCACCCATAATTTTAAGAACGCTACGATTTTTTAAGCGAATGGCATTTTGTTTTTCAATCATGGTTCTTGCCTTTCTGCCCAAAGTTACATAATCGATAAAGGAAGAATACGTAAGGAGTACGGCTATGTGTAAAACATTTGATACAATTTTTAAAGGCGCAACAGTTGTAAATCATGATGGAACTAGCAAACGTGATGTTGGTATAACAAATGGCCGTATTGCTGAGATTGGCGATCTCGCATGTGTATCTGCTGATGAGGTGATTGATTGTACAGGGCTTCACATTTTGCCTGGGATCATTGACAGTCAAGTTCATTTTCGCGAGCCTGGTCATGAACATAAGGAGGATTTGGAAAGTGGTTCCTATTCTGCTGTGTTAGGGGGCGTTACAGCGGTGTTTGAAATGCCTAACACCAATCCATTGACTACATCGGAAGAAGCATTGGCTGATAAGGTTAAACGGGGATTTCACCGAATGCATTGTGATTTTGCATTTTGGGTTGGAGGAACGCGTGAAAATGCACATGAATTGTTGGAATTAGAAAGATTGCCTGGAGCTGCTGGAGTTAAAGTTTTCATGGGATCTTCTACAGGTGATCTTCTGGTAGACGATGATGAAAGTGTGCGTCTTATTTTACAAAACACACGACGTCGAGCAGCTTTTCATTCTGAAGATGAGGCAAGGCTCAATGAACGTAAAATGTTACGTATTGAAGGGGATGTATCGTCGCACCCAGTTTGGCGTGATGAGGTTGCAGCGTTAAAATGTACGCAGCGTTTGATAAAAATTGCGCATGAAACGAAAGCACGCATTCATGTATTGCACCTTTCGACAGCGGAAGAAATTGAATTTCTAAGAAAACACAAAGACATAGCAACTATTGAAGTTACACAGCATCATTTGACTTTGACTGCGGATGCTTATCAACAGTTTGGTACATTAATTCAAATGAATCCCCCTATCCGTGAAAGTCGTCATCGTGAATCCCTTTGGTACGGTGTTCAGCAGGGTATTGTTGATGTTTTAGGCTCTGATCATGCTCCTCATACGCTTGAAGAAAAGCGTAAACCTTATCCTTTTTCACCTTCAGGGATGACAGGTGTGCAGACAACAGCAGCAATTATGTTAACGCATGTCAATGCAGGAAAGATATCTCTTGAACGTTTTGTTGATCTCACTTCGCATGGCCCCAGTCGTATTTTTGGCATTAGCTGTAAAGGGCGCCTTGCTGTTGGGTATGATGCGGATTTGACTATCATTGATCTTAAACGAGAAGAGGTGATTACAAATGCGTTAATTGGTTCACGTGCAGGATGGACGCCTTATGACGGTAAAAAGGTCAAAGGTTGGCCAGTTGGAACCGTTATCCGCGGTATGCGGGTTATGTGGGAAGGAGAAATTGTTACTCCTTCACAGGGGGAGCCTGTTAAATTTATAGAAACTTTGGATTAATCAGATTAAGTGCATCTGTAACAAAATGGTACTTACGAGAAATAATTTTGTGTGCGCAAAAAGCTTTTATGATGTTTTTTGTTGTACATCAGTAAAAGCATAGAAAAGACTTCTTATCCTGAAAGTGCTATATTGACAGCAGAGCTGATTTACGGGTCTCTTTATTTTTTAGAGAGTTATTATAGCTTCAATGAACGATGTAGTTATTTTAGTACATGTTAATTATTAAAAGGTATGAGAAGGCTTTCGGATAAAGTTTTGCCCTCTATAATGTATCTTTGTGTTGCTTCAATTGCAGATTGTGTGCAATGATGGTAATTTTCTGAAAAAGAACGATACGCTTCATTAAATGCTTCATAAAAATAAGCGCGTCTTTGTGGCATTGGTTGTTCTGCCTCAATCAATGCAACCATGTAGTCATACCATTGCTTTGTTGGTGCTTTGCAGAGATTTTGTAGATAATGCAGTGATCCCAAAATTTCTGCAAGTCGAAGCAATTTTGTCTCATAAGGTGGAGAATATTGCGCAAAGGTCGATTTTGAAGCAAAAAAAAATGTTAAAACAGTGATGTTTATCAATATATTACGCATTATTTATTTCTCCTTTTTAAATAAATTATCTGTATGATAACAAATACAAATAAAATGGTTTTATCGTTATGCATATATTGAAAAATATGCATGAAAGGTGTTTGTACATTGTTACCAAAAGCAGATAATGATAGGAAATGTAGGGCATGAAAGACCGTAAGGAAACTATCATGGCGTTATTAAACATTCTGACAAAGTTTTTAGTGGTTAAAATTGTTAGACTTTTACTGTATGCAATTTGTTTTTTGCGTAAATCTGTATTTGTATTCCGCATTATAAATTCCTTCTTGTGACAGCTTCTTATCAGGAAAGAAGAACAGTCTTTACCAATAGAATGCCTTTGTTCAATCAAATATAATGGATTGTTTTTGTGACAGGTTATGGATACAGCTTAGATGAAGAAGTGAGGAAGCTATGAAAATTTTATATAAGAGAATTTTATATGAAATGTGAAAGTTTTAATCTAACCACATAATGCATTTTGGGTAAGATTCATCGTGAAGAACGGTGAGTAATATCGCCAACGGAGTATAATTTATGAGAGAGTTGCGATTTTATAATACGCTTACACGTAAAAAAGAAAATTTTACACCAATAGATGCGACTAAGGTACGGCTTTATGTTTGTGGTCCAACGGTTTATGATGATGCGCACATAGGAAATGCACGTCCTGTGATTGTTTTTGATATTTTATTTCGTTTATTGCGTCATGTTTATGGCAATGATCATGTTATATATGCGCGTAATATTACAGATGTGGATGATAAAATTAATGTACGAGCAGCTTGCGAATATCCAGAACTAACACTTAATAAAGCTATTCGCCGATTGACGGAGCGTACATATTCTCAATTTCAACAAGATACACTAGCACTTGGTTGTTTATTGCCTACCAGTCAACCACGTGCAACTGATCATTTAAAGGAAATGCGCTCTTTGATTGAAAGATTGCTTGAAAAGGGGCACGCTTATAAAGCGGAAAATCATATATTATTTTCTGTGAGCAGCGTAAAAAAACATCCTCATTATGGTGCATTTGCAAAACGCTCCTTAGATGAAATGAGAGCGGGTGCGCGTGTTGATGTCGCTGCTTATAAAAGGGAGGAGATGGATTTTGTTTTATGGAAGCCTTCTGTGGAAGGGGAACCAGGTTGGGAATCTCCGGCGGGAATTCCTGTTTTAGGTCGTCCGGGGTGGCATATTGAGTGTTCCGCAATGTCAATGGCAAAGCTGTTAACTCCTTATGGTGGTGGTGTATCCTGTAACGATCCAACAGAGAATATTTTTGATATTCATGGTGGTGGTATTGATTTGATTTTTCCTCACCATGAAAATGAGATTGCGCAAAGTTGTTCAGCTTTTGGGACTGAGCGAATGGCTAATTTTTGGATGCATAATGGTTTTTTACAGGTTGAAGGTAAAAAGATGTCTAAAAGCCTCGGCAATTTCATCACTATTCGTTCTGTTTTAGAGAGTAATTTTTTTGTTTCTAATGATGTTTTAACTTTATCAGAGGAAATGAAACAGAGTTGGGCTGGCTTATCAGCACGCTTTTCTATGTTACAAACGCATTATCGCGAACCGTTAAATTGGACAGCTCAACGTTTAACGCAATCTAGTAATGAATTATATCGCTGGTACGAGTTACTTCGTTGCAAAAGAGTAGAGTTAGGGAAAAATGAAGTTGTTGATGACTCTCTGATAAACGCACTTAGCGATGATCTTAATACTCCCAAAGCACTGACTCTTTTGCGAAAGTTTTATAAAGCAGGAAATGCTGTTGCTCTTGCAAATGGAATGGATTTATTGGGGTTTCTACGGCAAGAATGGGTTAAAGAAGTAAAATGTCCCTTATTTATGAAAAAAGCAACCCTTGATGCAAAATTTATTGATCAGCGCATTGCCGAAAGACTACGACTTATCCATAATAAAGAGTGGGTAGCTGCAGATACAATTCGCGATGAGCTTTCAGCTAGTGGGGTCTCTCTAAAAGATAGTAAAGATCCGCAAACAGGTGAACGTATAACCGTGTGGGAAATAAAATAGCTCTAATTTTCGTATTTCCGCAGCTTTCATTATAGAAGGAGGAGAAAGTTTGATAGAATTTTTATGTTATTACGGGTACATCGCCCTTAAATTGGCTGTAGGTCTTATCGCCTTCCTTTTGATTTTGAGAACGACAGGGCGTGGTAGCCTTAGTCAAATGACACCGGTTGATTTAGTGAGTAATTTTGTGATGGGGAGTATTATTGGAGGTGTTATTTATAGTTCGAATGTCGGCATTATTCAATTATTGCTTGTGTTATTCATTTGGCAAACTCTCATTGCATCTCTTAATTTTTTGGCACGCTATTCAATTTTTTTTCGTCATCTCATTACAGGAAAAAATATTGGGTTGGTTTTAGATGGTGTGTTTCAAATAGATAAGATTAAGAATTTAGGGATCAGCGTGAATGATTTGATCACGATGTTGCGTATTAAAGGCTGTAGCTTATATGAAGCTGCCTTTGTTCATTTAGAAACTAATGGTGATTGTTCTGTTATTAAAAAAGAAGAAGGGAAGAGATCTGTCATTTTAGTACAAAATGGTGAAATCGTTAATAATGGTCTTGAAGAAATTGGCAAATCGAAAACATGGCTCCAAGCAGAATTGAAAAAAAAGCGTGTAAGGGTTGAGGATTTATTTGCAGTAGAATGGTATGAGCGTACAGACCAAAATAATAAATCTTATAGTGGATTATTTCTTGTTCCTTTTTCAAAAAAAGTCTAACCTCAAATAATAATATGTACGTTAACTGGAAGAATATAAAAAATAATTAACCAAACGGCAATGGGGAAAAGCCTTGTAATGCCTGTTGAATGAATGATCGAAAAGTAAGGGCTTTATGAAACAGAATGAAATGGCAAAAACTGTGTCTTCAGATACAGGCCAAACTCTACGCACGCTTTATAATTTATGGCCTTATATGTGGCCGGTAGACCGACATGATCTCAAAATGCGTGTTGTATGGGCGTTATTTTATCTTGTTTTGGCAAAGCTCTTTCTCATATCTGTACCCTATTTTTTTAAATATGCTACAGATGCGCTTGATGTGAGATTTAATCTGCCTGTATGGTTTCCATCCAGTTGGATTGTGCCTATTATGCTTATTTTAGCATATAATATTGCACGTATTGTTCAAGCTGGATTAAACCAGTTGCGTGACTCTCTTTTTGCAACCGTTGGTCAACATGCTATTCGTCAATTAGCTTATAAGACTTTTGTACATATTCATGGATTGTCTTTGCGCTTTCATTTAGAAAGACGCACCGGTGGACTTTCCCGTGTAATTGAGCGTGGTACGAAGGGAATTGAAGCTATTGTTAGATTTTCAATTCTCAACACAATACCAACGGTTTTAGAATTTATTTTAACAGCATTTGTTTTTTTCATAAGTTATGGGCTGCGTTATTTGCTCATAGTTGTAATTATGGTTGTTTTATATATTTGGTTTACAATTAAAGCGAGTGATTGGCGTATTCGTATTCGGCAAGAAATGAATACGGCGGATACTGAAGCCAATACGCGTGCTGTTGATTCGCTTTTGAATTTTGAAACGGTTAAATATTTTTGCAATGAAACTCTGGAAGCACGTCGATTTGATTCTTCTATGGCGGGTTATGAGAAAGCTGCAACGAAAATTTGGACATCGTTAAGCTGGCTTAATTTTGGTCAGGCTCTTATTTTTGGTATTGGAATGACAATTCTAATGATGATGTCGGCTTATGAAGTCTTTCATAAGACGCAAACTTTAGGAGATTTCGTTTTCATTAATGCGCTTTTGATACAGCTTTCTTTTCCATTAAATTTTATTGGTTCAATTTATCGTGACGTTCGACAAGGTTTAACAGATATTGAAGCTATGTTTGATCTTTTAGATGTTCAGCAGGAAATCGTTGATAAATCAGATGCTAAGCCATTGATAGTGGAAGGTGGTACTATTCGGTTTCACCAAGTAAAATTTTCTTATGATTCAAATCGTCAGATTCTGAAAGATATTGATTTTGAAGTTCCTGGAGGTAAAACCGTTGCAATTGTAGGTCCATCTGGTGCTGGTAAATCAACCATTTCTCGATTACTTTTTCGATTTTATGATGTTGATGCGGGTTCAATTACAATTGACGGACAGGATATTCGTGATGTAACACAAAAAAGTTTGCGAGAAGCTATCGGTATGGTGCCGCAGGATACAGTATTATTTAATGATACGATTGCGTATAACATTTGTTACGGGCGTCCAAGTGCGACAGATGAGGAGATGCGTAAAGCAGCAGAAATGGCGCAGATATCAAAATTTATTGAAGTGCTTCCGGAAGGCTTTCAATCTATGGTAGGGGAGCGCGGTCTCAAATTATCAGGTGGTGAAAAACAGCGTGTGGCTATTGCGCGGACACTGCTAAAGGCGCCGCCCCTTCTTATTCTAGATGAAGCAACAGCAGCACTTGATACGGCAACAGAACAAGAAATTCAGCAAGCATTAGATGTTGTAAGCCGTGGACGCACAACATTGATTATTGCACATCGTCTTTCCACAGTTATCAATGCAGATGAAATTTTGGTTCTCAAAAATGGTCGCATTATTGAAAATGGGACGCATGCCGAACTTTTGTATAAAAAAGGTTTATATGCTTCAATGTGGAATAAGCAGCTTGAAGCATCGCAAGCTGAAGAAAAATTACGTAAAATGTGTGAAGAAGATGAATTGGGCATTGTTAATCGTAAAAAATAAACTGCGTAAATGACCTTTAGCTTTATATGGAGCGATTGATTAAGTATATGAAGGAATAAGGAGGAACAAAAAAGTTTATGACTTGTTTAAATCATATCTATGAATAGGAAATTATATGAGTATTCTACAATCTATCCATAATAGTTTTGCACCAATCCATAAAGAAGGTTATCCTTTTATTGTTGCATTTTTTGTTATTTCGCTTATTCTTGGTTGGATATGGAGTCCATTGTTCTGGTGTGGGCTTGTTCTTACGGTATGGTGTATCTATTTTTTCCGTGATCCACAGCGTGTAATCCCTTTAGATTCAAATTTAGTTACATCTCCTGCTGATGGATATATCTCATTCGTTGAGCCATGTGTTCCTCCTGAAGAGTTGGGATTGGGTAACGAAGAAATGGTCCGTATTTCCATATTTATGAATGTTTTTTCATGCCATATCAATCGTATTCCTATAAGTGGTACAATAGAGTCTATTGTATATCGTCCAGGTCGATTTTCTAATGCGGAGTTTGATAAGGCCAGCCAATTTAATGAGCGGAATGGTGTGGTAATTGATAGCAAACATGGGAAAATCGGTATGGTACAGATAGCAGGAATGTTAGCACGCCGAATTGTGTGTTGGTCAAAAGAAAATGATGCCGTTGTTACTGGGCAGCGCTTTGGTTTGATCCGTTTTGGTTCTCGCCTTGATATTTATATACCGACTGAAGTAAAATTGCGTGTAGCAATTGGTCAAACGGCAATTGCCGGGGAAACGATTTTAGGTTCTTTTGATGATCAGAGCGCTATAACGGATTTTAGATTTGATTAGGGTGAACGATGAAAAATTTTTCACTATTCTCTTCATTTAATCCTGAGGGGCAACACGATGATGCTGCAAATCGATGGCGTTCACCTACACCCATGCGATATGTCATTCCTAATATTATCACTGTTTTGGCGATTTGTGCAGGGATGAGCAGTATTCGTTTGGCTTTTGAGCATCGCTATGAGGCTGCTATTTTAATGGTGCTTTTGGCAGCAATCCTAGATGGTGCTGATGGTCGCATTGCTCGTTTGATGGATGGGAGTTCATCTTTTGGGGCACAGATGGATTCTCTTGCTGATGTTGTTAATTTTGGTGTTGCTCCTGCTCTAATTGTGTATTCCTTTATTTTGTCTCAAGCTTACCAAGTAGGTTGGGTTGCTGCACTTGTTTATTGTGTTGCTTGTTGTTTGCGGTTAGCGCGTTTTAATGTGATGTTAGATAATGCCGATATTCCAAAATGGCAAAAAAATTATTTTGTTGGTGTTCCTGCACCAGCGGGAGCATTATTACTCTTATTGCCTGTATATTTAGGAGCTCTTGGTTTGATACCAAGTTGGAGCTGGGCATTATTTTTTAGTCTTTATACTGTGGTTATTGCTTTTCTTTTGGTGAGCCTTTTACCCGTATGGAATGGAAAAACAATTGATCAAAATTTGAGACGTGATATCGTTGTTCCCTTTATGTTGGGAATTGTTATTTATGTAGGTTTTCTTGCAACTTACACATGGTATACTTTGCTGATTACAGCTATTGCTTATATGGTTTTTCTCCCCTGTAGTTTTGTTGCTTATAATAAACGGGCTGCTGTGGAAGAAAAAAAGATCAGTGTTAAAACGATCCAAGAAAGATAAGTTTACATTCTGCTTTTTAAATGGCAGAGGAGAAGAAAAAAAGTGTCAATTTAGATCAATTATAGATAATCAATTGGGTATATGATAATCAACAAACCTATTTTCATGAACATGAAAGAGTTTTCCTGTTTCTTTTAAGCTAGGTGATAATAAATGCACTATCTTTGCTGCAATTTCTTGCGGAGAAGGGAGTGTCTGTGGATCTTCCCCTGGCATAGCTTGTGCGCGCATGGCAGTGCGTGTTGCACCAGGGTTAACACAATTAATTTTTATAGGAGTTTGTTTGAGTTCTTCTGCCCAACAGCGAGCAATCATTTCTAAAGCAGCTTTAGAAGCTGCATAAGGTCCCCAAAACGCACGTGCAACATGAGCAACGCTTGAGGATAATAGGATAGCTCGTCCAGAATCAGATTTACGCAATAAGGGTTCAACAGCTTTCATTAAGCGCCATTGGCTGAAAAGATTGATTTGAAATACATCTTCAAATACTGTATTTTCTATATGCGCTATTGGTGAGAGAGTTCCAAGAATTCCTGCATTTGCAACCATAATGTCAAGTTTTTCCCAGCGCTGAGCAATAGAAACAGCAAGAACATCAATATTTTCCATATGGTGCAAATCAAGTGGGACAAGTGTTGCAGAACCACCTTTGGCTTGGATTTGTTTATCAAGTTCAGTGAGTCCATACATTGTTCGTGCAAGAGCGATAATGTGAGCGCCGCGCGTTGCAAGCTCTAAGGCTAAATGATAGCCGATACCTCTTGAAGCACCGGTAACGAGCGCGATACGACCAAAGAGATTAAAATCCGATTTTATCATGACTAATCTCTTGTTTTAAGAACAGATGATTGATGAATTTTGGGAATGCTTTCTTGATCAATCAGATGCGTAGGATAATGTCCGGTAAAGTAATGATCAGTGAATTGTGGATCAGCGTTATTTCGTTTTTCTCCTGCGACAGCAAGATATAGGCCATCCGTTGAAAGAAATTCTAATGAATCAGCACCAATAAAATTGCACATGGATTTTAAGTCTGGGAACTTGTTAGCCAAAAGACTTTCAATCTTAGGGGTATCAATACCATAGAAATCAGGATAGAAAATCATAGGGCTAGAAATACGCATATGAACTTCCTTTGCTCCTGCGTCACGGAGCATTCGTACAATTTTAACAGATGTTGTTCCACGTACAATAGAGTCATCGATCAGGATAACACGTTTTCCTTTGATGATAGGACGATTTGCAGAATGCTTTAATTTAACTCCAAAAGCACGAATTTGTTGTGTTGGTTCAATAAAAGTACGTCCAACATAATGATTACGGATAATACCAAGTTCAAAAGGAATTCCAATTTCTTGCGCGTAGCCAATTGCAGCAGGTGTGCCACCATCAGGAACGGGAACGACTACATCTCCTTCACAGGGTGCTTCTTGCGCCAAACGAATACCCATATTTTTACGTGCCATATAAATACTCCGTCCCCCAACAATTGAATCAGGACGTGCAAAATAGACATATTCAAAAAGGCAAAGTTTTTCCGGTTTTGTATTTTCTGATTTTATAATTTTTTTAGTGATTTCTCCATTTTTTTGTATTTCACATATGATAATTTCTCCATTTTTGACATCACGGACATATTTTGCTCCAATGATATCAAGAGCACAAGTTTCGGAACAAAAGATTGGTTTACCGTCAAGTTCACCCATTACAAGAGGTCTAATACCTGTTGGATCGCGTGCAGCAATGAGCTTAGTACGTGTAAGTGCTAACATAGCGTATCCACCTTCTACTTGTCGAATAGCATCAACAAAGCGATCAGACGATGATTCGTAACGTGAACGAGCAATAAGATGGAGAAAAACCTCTGAATCTGAAGTTGATTGGCAGATAGCACCGGAGGCAATAAGTTCACGGCGTAATGTAAGACCATTGGTGAGATTGCCATTATGGGCAATAGCAATACCACCAGCTTTTAGTTCAGCAAAAAGCGGCTGTACATTACGTAATGCCACTTCTCCAGTTGTGGAATAACGGGTATGCCCAATAGCACGGTCTCCCGGTAAACGAGCAAGTGTTACAGGATTTGTATAATGATCTCCTACAAGACCAAGATGCTTTTCCTGATGAAACATTTTATTATGGTAGGATACAATTCCAGCTGCTTCTTGTCCACGATGTTGAAGAGCATGAAGTCCAAGAGCTGTTAATGTTGCTGCATCTTCATGCCCAAGAATACCAAAAACTCCGCATTCTTCGTGAAGGGTATCGTCATTTAATGAAAACTCCTGAAAGGGAATGGTACTTTTTATCATTATATTCTTTCGGTCATGATGTGAGAAGTGGTTAATATCACATGCTCTATATTATTGAGATTTTCTTTCAATGACAAACTGTTCTTTTTCTTGTTCGATTGCATTTATATGAGAATGCGGGTCATTTTTGTTTGTATCACCTTGAAGTGTATTTTCATCATCTCTTTTAAGGAGTTTTTCTGTTTTTTCAAGAATAGCGTTGAGATCTTTAGGTAGGATCTCCCAAATTTTTTGGCCAAGTGAATCTAAGATAGGCTTTGTTCTTGCATTTTTTAACCAGTCAGTTTGCAGTTCAGGTTTAATAAGGGCATTAAGAAGCAATATACCAATGACCGTAATAAATAAACCACGCAGTGCTCCAAAAATAAATCCTATAGTGCGGTCAATGATGCCAATGCGACTGTCAATAATAAAATCAGAAATTTTCATTGTAATGATTGAAGTAATAATCAAGATAACAATAAAAATTGTTACTAATGTTGTAATTAACGCAATCATTTTATTAGAAAGATATTGCTCAAAGAAAGGCAATACAGGTTTGAACAAAAACAGTGTAGCAACAGCTGCGATTGCCCAAGAAATCAACGAGAGAATTTCGCGTGAAAATCCTCGAAGCATAGCGAGAAAAGCGGAAAACAGGATGATTGCTACGACAATTCCATCAAGGACTGTTATGATCATTTGTTTGTTCCTTATACATAATAAATTTGTATTCTTTTAAATTAATATACAAAGGAGTTTCTGGATATGCCATTTTTTATTATTATAGCAAGGATCTTTTGTATTTTATAGAGTTTTTTCTGTACTATCAGGTATGTTGTATAGACCGTTTTTTACTTGCAGTAAGAGCAGCAACTAATTCAGGAAGGTCAGAGAATGTTTTCTGTTGAAAAGTTGATGACTTCATCGTTTCAGCTGTTGTTGCGGGTTGAACAGCTCCTTGAAAACCAAGTTTTTTGGCCTCATTGATGCGCTGTCCAGAATGTGAAACAGTGCGAATAGCTCCTGACAGACTAATTTCACCAAAATAAACATAATCTGTTGGGAGAGGAATGTTTGTGAGAGAAGATACTAAAGCTGCCGCAACAGCTAAATCAGCAGCTGGTTCTGATATGCGATATCCACCAGCAACGTTAAGGTAGACATCATGTTGTCCGAAACGAATACCGCAATGGGCTTCTAAAACGGCAAGAATCATTGAAAGACGATTTCCATCCCATCCAACAACAGCACGCCGTGGTGTTCCAAGTGAAGAGGGCGCAACAAGTGCTTGAATTTCTACCAATATTGGGCGCGTTCCTTCCATTCCTGCAAAAACAGCAGCACCTGGTGCTTTTTCATTTCGTTCACCCAAAAAAAGTTCTGATGGATTGATCACTTCCCGTAATCCCTTATCAGACATTTCAAAAACACCAATTTCATTCGTTGGACCGAAGCGATTTTTTACAGTTCTCAGGATTCGATAATGATGCCCACCTTCACCCTCAAAATAGAGAACACCGTCAACCATATGTTCTACAACACGAGGGCCAGCAATCTGTCCATCTTTTGTAACATGACCTACAAGAACAACAGCTGCTCCTGTTTTTTTAGCAAAGCGGATCATTGCTTGAGCGCCGATGCGCACTTGAGTGACGGTTCCAGGTGCTGAATCAGCAGTATCTGACCATAGAGTCTGAATGGAATCAATAATAACCATATCAAGATTTTTATGTTCGCTTAAAGTTGCAAGAATATCTTCAACATTAGTTTCGGCAGCGAGTCTAACTTCTGTATTGGCTGCATCGAGCCTTTGTGCACGAAGGCAGATTTGTGCAATAGCCTCTTCACCTGAAACATAGATGACATGATGTCCTTTTCGCGATAAGGCGGCTGCTGTTTGTGTCAGCAATGTTGATTTTCCAATACCTGGATCACCACCGACAAGTAATGCTGATCCACGTACAAATCCTCCACCGGTGACACGATCAAGTTCAGCAATACCAGAGTGGATACGGGGAGCATCTTTAAGATCTCCAGAAAGAGATGTCAGTGCAACAATACGCCCTTTACGAGCACTTTGTGTAGGACCACTACCAATACCATTGTTCATATTTTCTTCAACAAGAGAATTCCATTCCCCACACGAGCTACATTTTCCAGCCCAACGCGTATAGACAGTTCCGCAATTTTGGCAGATAAATTGTATACGGTTGCGTGCCATGATGATTTAACCAATTTGTTCTGGAAGATAGTTACTGTCTGCCAGATCACTGAAGCGTGTGAAATCAGACTGAAAGGCGAGATGAATGGTTCCTGTTGGTCCGTGGCGTTGTTTTGCGACAATAACGTCAGCTTTTCCTGTAACTTCGTCCATTGCGTCTTGCCATTTCACATGTTCAGGACTCCCTTCCTTTGGTTGTTCATTTTTAAGGTAATATTCTTCACGGTATACAAAAAGAACGATGTCGGCGTCTTGCTCAATTGAACCAGATTCTCGTAAATCTGAAAGTTGTGGTCGTTTGTCTGTTCGATTTTCGACTTGGCGTGAAAGCTGTGAAAGTGCAATAATAGGAATATTCAGTTCTTTAGCTAATGCTTTTAACCCTGTGGTAATTTCTGTAATTTCTTGAACACGGTTTTCAGATGAACGCCTTGAATTGCTGGTCATTAACTGGATGTAGTCAATAATCAAGACATCTAAACCATGCTGTCGTTTTAGACGCCGAGCGCGTGCTGCTAATTGGGTGATTGATATACCACCAGTTTGGTCGATATAAAGTGGCGCTTTTTGTAGACGATTCATTGCACGGATTATTTTTGAAAATTGCTCTTCTGAAATATTGCCACGACGAATATCAGAAGAAGAGACCTCTGTTTGTTCAGAGATAATACGGGTTGCAAGTTGTTCTGATGACATTTCCAGTGAGAAAAATCCAACAATGCCTCCCTCATTTTCTTGTGTTTTTCCGTCACGATTGCAAGCGTTAGCAATATTAAAGGCAATATTGGTAGCAAGCGCGGTTTTTCCCATACCAGGGCGTCCAGCGAGAATAATTAAGTCAGATTTTTGTAATCCGCCCATTTTTTCATCAAGTGTTTTAATATGGGTAGCTATTCCTGATAAGTGTGAAGAGCGCTTTTTTGCAGCACTCGCCATATCAATAGCTTTTTTGATGGCTTCATCGAAATTTTCAAATCCACCCCCGTATTTTCCTTTTTCTGCTAATTGAAATAGTTGATGTTCAACTGTTTCAATTTGTTGTGATGGTGTAATATCTATGGGAGCATCAAAAGCTGTATTAACAATTTGATTACCAAGATTAATCAAAGATCGTCGAATAAAAAGGTCATAGATGACTCTTCCATAATCTTCAGCATTAATGATTGTTACTGCTTCTTTGGCTAAACGAACAACGTAATTGTATACGGTGATTTCTCCAACCGTTTCTTCAGCTGGAATAAAGTGCTTGATAGTAACAGGATTTGCAAGTTTTCCACTTTTGATGAGCTGAGACAAAATATCATAGATTTTTTGATGCAAGGGCTCAAAAAAATGTTCTGGTTTTAGAAAATCTGAAACACGATCAAGTGCATCATTATTAATGAGAAGAGCTCCAAGCAATGCCTGTTCAGCTTCAATATTATGCGGAAGCTGTGGAAAAGAAGGGGACTCTTCTTTTGATGTAGAGCTGAAATTAACGGTGCTGGTTTCTTCCATAACAGTTTTTTTCCACTAAATTTCGCGTTTGGCTACTTTAGCCCATCAATTACACACTGTGTATCAAAAGGATAGGGGACAAAATCTTCATTTTAAGTTAAATTAAGTTAAAAGCATACTTTCAAACTTTTAGGTCCTCTTCAATTTTTGATTCATCATCTGTGTATTACTTATATACAGCTATACAACATATTCCTTTACATTTTTTTATAATATAAAATTTTTAGAGAAGCTGTAAATTTTCCAAATTGCACTTTTGGTATTCTAAAAAAGTACAATGCTATGTCTTGAGTATTTTGAAGTTATGTGATGATAGATCTTTAATATAGGTATAGTTAAAATTACTTTGCTTTATGTTTAGAATTATTACAAACGAGATATGAGAATGTAATAAATTTATCACTTTATGTAAATCATACTCTTTTAAAGAGTAGGTACTTAAGATTTTTTTGTTTCTAGTTTAGTAAACACTGTAAAAAGTGTTTTTACTTAATAATTTTTTCCATAAGATCGCAGTTATTTATGATAATAACAATAAAATACTTAGCCTTTTAGGATAAGTATTTTATATAGTGTTAGTGTGTTAAGTAATAGAAAAATAAAAATAAAAAACAGGTAATAAAAATAGCAATCAAGCTTCTTTATTAATGCTGTTTGCATTGTTATCGTTCGTTTCTTCTGCCAATGGTTCTTCCTGAATTGCTTCTAATGACTCTTCTTGAATATCATATATTGCTTCAGCAGAGGTTAGAGTTTCACCTTCTGCTTGGCGTTGCGCTTCACTGGCTGAACGTGCAACATTAATGATCACAGAAATTTGAACTTCAGGGTGTAGGCTAAGAGTGATAGTATGGAGGCCGATAGTTTTTATTGGGTGATTTAGTTCAATCTGATTACGCCCAATAGAAAAGCCTTCATCTGTTATAATTTCAGAAATATCACGTGTTGATACAGATCCATAAAGCTGCCCTGTTTCACCAGCTGAACGAACGGCAATGAATGATTTACCATTGAGTTGTTCTGCAATTTTTTGTGCTTCGCTTTTACGTTCAAGATTACGAGCTTCAAGCTGCGCGCGCTGTATTTCAAAGTGTTTTTTGTTAGATTCATTAGCGCGTAAAGCTTTGCCTTGAGGCAAAAGAAAGTTGCGGGCATAACCGTCTTTAACCGAGACAATATCACCCATCTGGCCAAGACGGGGAATGCGCTCAAGTAGAATAATATCCATAATTTTTCCTTTCGAACAAATAAATTATTAAGGCTTATTGCATGATTGAAAATTGTATTGAATAGCAGCCCAAATCCCCATGAGAAGCATCATGAAAGAAATAGGTGGAGCAAAAACGACAGTTAAAATAGCAAGATAAACAAGAGAGAGTATAATAACCCGACCGCTTATCCCTTTTGTAATATTATGGAGATATGCTAGACCACTGATTGATATGACAGCAGTATAGGCGGAGGTAAAGACACGCATACTCAAGTTAAGAGTAAAACCCAATTCAATCATTGATGTTATGCAAACAGCGATAAAAATCACAATTCCAGCAATCGGAATACGAAGAGTTTTGCTCCAATCCTCACGGGGTCTTTTTGACCACTTCATATATTGTGCTATGATCATAGAAAAATAAAGATTACCAATGAGAAAGATTAAACTATAAATAGTTAAAGAAATAGCTGTTAAAGTTGCTGCATTTGTCATCAAAAGTTCTTTAAAAGCGAGTAAATCTACTTCCTTTATCGATTGTGACTGTTGCATAGTTTGTGCTATATTTTCAGTGATTTTTTTTGCTATAATAGGTGTAGATGGGCGTGTTTGGACATAAAGTCCAATAAAGGTTGAAAGGAGAGCTATAAAGTTTGTTAAGTGAAAAATAACAGATGATAACGGATACCATATCAATGAATTTTCTTTTTGTGCTGGCCGTGCAAGCCCAAGAAGCCAAGAAGCATAAACAGCAGGAAGAAAAAATAATAACATAAATCCAAGACTAATGTATACATTAGCAACCATAAAAAGGACAACAGTAGCACTTATTAAGGCAACAAGGCTTGCTAATGTTCCACGCCCAAATGCAACAATGAAGATAGGAAGTGAAAGAAAGCAACCCAGAAGCAGAGAAAGGTAGGGTGCAATATTTGCAACGCTAATAATTGCCATTCCTATGACGACAACAAAAAGCCCCGCTAAAATACCGGTCATTATTTCGTAAGTACGAAAGTTTTTCATTTATCGCTGTCCTGCCTTTCGCAGTTAGGGGCATTGTAATGCTCCAACTTTTAGGTATTTTACTAATCCCTGCACATTATACAATCAGACGTATCTCTGTGCTATATAAGAAAAACTTCTGAGGAGATTTTCCAGAAGTATAGTATCATTTGATATTATTTTATAACATATGGAAGTAAACCGAGAAAACGGGCACGTTTGATGGCGTTAGCCAATTCACGCTGCTTTTTCTGGCTGACAGCTGTAATCCGTGAAGGAACGATCTTACCACGTTCTGAAATATAACGCTGTAACAGCTTAATATCTTTGTAATCAATTTTCGGAGCATTAGCACCTGAGAATGGACATGTTTTACGACGACGATGAAAAGGACGACGCGTTGCAGCTTGATTCATATCGGTCATCATTCTACTCCTTTTCTATAATATCTTCACGTTGGCGACGTGGTGAGCGAAGGCGCTCGTCATCTTGTCCCATATGACTATTACGGTCGAGGCGTGAAAGCATAGCAGATTTTTCTTTTTCGTGTGTCTCTACGCGAATAGTCATGTAACGCAAAACATCTTCATTAATGCGCATTTGACGTTCAACTTCAGCAATTGCTGCAGCTGATGCATCAATATTGACTAAGACATAATAAGCCTTACGGTTTTTGCGAATACGATAAGCAAGAGGACGCAGTCCCCAATTTTCTACACGCCCAACTTTTCCACCATGTGCTTCAATGACACCTTTGTAGACACTCAAAAGTTCATCAATTTGCTGTGGTGCAATATCCTGCCGGGCAAGAAACACATGTTCATAAAGAGCCATTGTTTTGCCTTTCTCCAATTAAAATTTACCGGTTTCAGCGCAAAGCCTCTGCGACTTGTCTTTTTCGGAGATCCAAAGAAGAAAGGACGCATTTAACAATTCGAGACATCCGAGAGCGGAGACACGGGAGGTCGGAAATATTGCATTTCCTACTGATCATTTTCAGTCCTCCGTTCAACCTCCAGCTAAAGTGCCGGCAACGAATGTTTGACATTTACAGCTTATCTTTAAAAATAGCAAGCTCATGTGCATAAAAAATATGATGTATTGAATTTTGATATATTTTTATACGTTTCATGCTTTTACACAGAAGCAAGATTATAAAGCTGTTAAGAAGGGTAAAGGAGAAACAAATGGATTTTTTTAATCAGATTGATGTAGCACTTTTTGGAATATTTTCAGGGAATCATCAATCATGTTCGATTTTAGTTTTGTTTAGTATTTTTTGTGCCAAATTTTTGATTTACATTATTCCCATACATCTTAGTATACTATGGTTTTGTGGTAGAAATATGGAACGACGTGTCGTACTAAGCATTTGTACGAGCATTTGTATAGCTCTTTTTACAGGCTATCTTATTTCTCTCGTTTACTTTCATCCACGACCATTTGTTATGGGTTTGACGACACCACTGATTAAGCATCGGGCAACAGCTTCTTTTCCTAGTAATCATGCTTTAACGATTGCATCGTATACAGCATGCCTTTATTTTTACCAATATAAAGTTGCATCTAAGTTTGCAATGGTATTTTTATGTTTGATCTGTTGGGGACGTATTTTTGTTGGTGTACATTATCCTTTCGATATTTTAGCTGGTACAATTTTAGGCAGTTTTATAAGTTGGGGTGTGATTCAGTTTATAGCGCCGTATTTCCCCAAGTTTTTATATCAAATTCCACCTATAAGGTATAACTTTAAGAGAGATATCCATTCTAAATAAATTACTTTATCTTGATTTGTGCTTATGAAATCTTGATTTATTCTTATGAATGAGATCAAAAGCAAAGAATTGAATTGCACAATTGAGGAGTCGATAGATGGTAGCAGCTTTTACTTTTCCAGGACAAGGAAGTCAGCTTGTTGGTATGGGCAAAGTGCTTGCAGAGCAATTTGTTGCAGCGCGGATGGTTTTTGAGGAAGTGGATGATGCTTTAGGTGAGAAATTATCAGAAATTATTTTTGAAGGGCCAGTGGATGTTTTGACATTAACAGCAAATGCGCAACCTGCATTGATGGCTGTATCCATGGCTGTTATTCGTGTAATGGAACAATTGGGGTTTCATATGGCATCAAAAGTAAAATTTGTTGCAGGTCATTCTTTAGGGGAATATTCAGCTCTTTGTGCTGCTGGTACATTTAATCTTACTGACACGGCAAGGCTTTTGCGGATTCGTGGAAATGCTATGCAAGCTGCTGTTGCTGTCGGTGAAGGATCTATGGCAGCAATTATTGGTTTAGATGAGCAAAATGTGGAAGAGATTTGTCAGGTTGTTTCTGGGGAAGGGTTATGTCAGATTGCTAATGATAATGGTGGTGGGCAAATTGTTATTTCAGGCAAAGCAAAGGCTGTTGAGACAGCGGTAGAGATCGCATCAAAGACAGGTGCTAAACGTGCTCTTCTTCTTCCAGTTTCTGCGCCTTTCCATTCGAGTTTGATGCAGCCTGCGGCTGATACTATGAAGAAAGCGCTTTCAACTGTTAACAAGACGACTCCTGTTGTTCCTCTCATAGCAAACGTTTCTGTTGCACCAGAGAGTGATCCAGAGCGTATTATTGCGCTTCTTGTTCATCAAGTGACGGAGAGAGTGCGATGGCGTGAAACGATAGAGTGGATCGGTGCCAATGGGGTTGATACACTTTTTGAAATTGGTTCTGGAAAGATATTAACAGGTTTAGCGCGCCGTATTAATAAAGATATAAGGGGATTAACAATTGGTACAGCTGAGGAAATAGAAACAGCGCTATGGACACTTGGCGTTTAATCTTTAAGGAGTCTGGAAAATGTTTAAATTAACAGGTCGTAAAGTTCTTGTAACGGGAGCATCGGGAGGAATTGGTGAGGAAATTGCGCGTTGCTTCCATACGCAAGGAGCAATTGTTGGGCTCCATGGAACGCGTGAGGACAGGCTTAAAGAAATTGCTGCCGATTTAGGACAAAATATTTTTATATTCCCCGCGAATCTTTCTGAGCGTAAATCCGTTAAGCAATTAGCTGAAACAGCGGAAAAAGAGATGGATGGTGTCGATATTTTAGTGAACAATGCGGGCATCACGCGAGATGGCCTTTTTGTGCGTATGCAGGATCAAGATTGGGATGATGTCTTAGCGGTCAACCTAACGGCTGCTTTTACTTTGACACGTGAATTGATACATTTTATGATGCGGCGTCGTTATGGACGGATTATTAACATAACATCTATTGTTGGTGTGGTTGGAAATCCTGGGCAAACCAATTATTGTGCTGCAAAAGCTGGTTTAATAGGTTTTTCTAAATCATTAGCACAAGAAATTGCCTCACGAAACATCACGGTTAATTGTATTGCTCCAGGATTCATCAAGTCTGCGATGACGGATAAGCTGAATGAAAAGCAAAAAGAAATCATTATGGCGGCGATTCCAATGAGGCGTATGGGAATGGGGAAAGAAATAGCTTTTGCTGCTGCTTATTTAGCGAGCGATGAAGCAGCATATGTGACGGGTCAAACACTTCATATCAATGGTGGGATGGCAATGATATGAGTATTTGCTTTATTCCACGTTGATTTATAAGCCGTATTATTTTAGATAGTAAAAAATGAAACGGAAAAATATATCCGGTTCTTTAACATGGTAGTTAATCAGTTTATGTTATATCGGAATGTTAGAGTGGTTCATTTTATAAGGGATATCCACAGGATATTTTAAATTGTCGCTAAAATCTTTAGAATAATGCATCTATTGCTTGATTAGATAGTCTGATGTAGCTAACCAAATTGTGAGAAAATAATATAAATTCGAGGATTTCAACATGAGTGATACAGAAGAGCGTGTTAAGAAAATTATCGTGGAGCATCTTGGAGTTGATGCAGATAAAGTAGTAGCAAATGCAAGCTTTATCGACGATCTAGGAGCAGATAGCCTTGATACGGTTGAGCTCGTTATGGCTTTTGAAGAAGAGTTTGGTGTAGAAATCCCAGATGAGGCTGCTGAAACAATTTTTACAGTTGATGATGCAGTAAAGTTTATCAATAAAGCTTCTGCGTGATTACTAATTACTAAAAGGCAAAAGCATAAGATGCTTTTGCCTGTATTCTTTGGGGATTATTTCGGGAATGAATCTTTAAGAGGTGAATTCTCGATTCAGGGTTGGAAGTATGAGACGTGTTGTTGTTACTGGTTTAGGATTGGTATCTCCATTAGCGGGTGATGTCGAAAATAGTTGGAAGCGACTTCTTGCTGGGAAAAGTGGTGTTCGGCGTATTACTGAATTTGATGTGTCTGATTTGCCGTGTCAGATTGCTGCGCGTATTCCTTTGGGAGATGGGACAGATGGTACCTATAATGCTGATTTACATATGGAACCCAAAGAGCAGCGTAAGGTTGATGGGTTTATTGTTTATGCAATCGCTGCTGCTGATCAAGCATTTGCTGATGCTGAGTGGTTTCCTAAGAATGATGAAGATCAGATTCGTACAGGTGTATTAATTGGTTCAGGTATTGGGGGTATTGAAGGCATTGTTGAGGCCGGTTATACGCTTCGCGATAAAGGTCCACGGCGCGTTTCTCCTTTTTTTATTCCAGGACGTTTGATTAATCTTGCTTCTGGCTATGTATCTATCAAATATGGCTTACGTGGTCCTAATCATTCGGTTGTAACGGCTTGTTCGACAGGGGCGCATGCAATTGGTGATGCGGCGCGTTTGATTGCGTTCGGTGATGCAGATGTAATAGCGGCGGGGGGAACTGAATCCCCGATAAATAGGATATCTCTTGCTGGCTTTTCTGCTTGTAGAGCTCTTTCTACTGGCCGTAACGATGATCCTGAACGGGCATCACGTCCTTATGATGCTGATCGTGATGGTTTTGTTATGGGAGAGGGAGCTGCGATTGTCGTTTTAGAAGAGCTTGAACACGCAAAAAAACGGGGTGCTCATATTTATGCTGAGATTATTGGTTATGGTTTATCCGGCGATGCTTATCACATTACAGCACCTTCAGAGAGTGGTGAAGGTGCGCAGCGCAGTATGAAGGCTGCTCTCGAGCGTGCACAAGTGGATGTAAGTGAACTTGATTACATTAACGCCCACGGAACATCAACGATGGCTGATGTTATAGAGTTGTCAGCTGTTGAGCGTGTTTTAGGGTATTATGCACCACAAGTATCAATGTCATCAACAAAGTCATCTATTGGACATTTACTTGGTGCAGCTGGTGCAGCGGAGGCTATTTTTTGTATTTTAGCTATACGAGATAATATTGCTCCAGCAACACTCAATCTTGACAATCCATCAATTGAAACGAAAATTGATCTTGTTCCACATAAACCGCGCGAACGAACAATTAATACGGTTCTTTCTAATTCTTTTGGATTTGGGGGAACAAATGCATCTTTAGTTATTCGACGCTTTGTTGGAAAGTAGTAAACGTTTTTACTTATTTTTTCTGACCTCAGGTTTTCTTCTTTTTTATTTATTATGGAATTTAAGTGAGAGATTGTAGTTATAGTACTTAAAAGTTGTTGAGGCTGAGAGAGAGTTATGTCCAATGTAAAAGATGAAAGGCCGATAAAGGACATAAATGATTCCTCTTCGAATCATTTAACAGACGGTAAGGGCATATTTGCACATCAGAAACAAAAGAATTCGTATATTGTACGTAATCCGCTAGTCATTTTCGGTCATTTTTTGTTGATGCTGATTGTGGTCGTTATTTTGGCAATAAGTATTCCTCTTTATATTGGAAAGACTATTTTTGAAGGCAAAGGAACAGCTGAAGAAGAACAGATTGTTCTTATTTCCCCCGGAACAGGGATTCGCGAAATTGCTTCATTACTCGAAAAACGCGGTCTTGTTCGATCATCGGATATTTTTGTTTATGGGGTTGGTTATCATCAAAAAACAACACGTCTTAAAGCTGGTGAATATTTAATTCCAGCATATGCATCGATGCAGGATATTATGGATATTCTCGTAAAAGGTAAATCTATTGAACACGCATTTACAGTGCCAGAAGGTTTGACAGTTCAACAAGTTTTTGATCGGTTAGCTGCTAATGAAATTTTGATTGGAAATCTTCCGGAAGTTTTGCCTCCAGAGGGAAGTTTGATGACAGATACGGTTCATTTTATTCGAGGGACCACACGTAAAGAAATTATAAAGAGGTTGCGTGAGGGGCAGACAAAATTAATTAATGAAATATGGGCCACACGTTCGCCTGATTTACCGATCAAGTCCATTGAAGAATTTGTGATATTGGCATCGATTGTTGAGAAAGAGACAGGGATTGCAGATGAGAAATATCAAGTTGCTGCGGTGTTTTATAACCGTCTTGCAAAACGCATGCGTCTTCAATCTGATCCGACGGTGATTTATGGTCTCTTTGGTGGAAAAGGAAAACCTGCTGGTCGTGCAATTTACCGTTCAGATCTTGAGAAGGTAACGCCATATAATACTTATAAAATTGATGGTCTACCTCCAACAGCTATTGCTAATCCAGGGCGAGATTCTTTGAAAGCGGTGGCACATTCACCAAAAAGTGATGTACTTTATTTTGTTGCTGATGGTTCAGGAGGGCATGTTTTTTCGAGAACTTTGGACGAGCATAATATAAATGTCCGCAAGTGGCGTGCATTAAAGGCTACGCATTAATTTTTGTAAAATATGGAAATGTATTAGTAAAGTTTTGATGCAATAGTTTAGGAAAAAGCAAAGTGGTATGATGACATTTTTTGAGAATGAATTTAGCAAAGAGAAAATAGAGCGACGTCGCGGTTTTTTATTTATTCTCTCTTCACCTTCAGGGGCTGGTAAATCAACTCTTTCTCGATTACTTTTAAAAGATGGACAATTAGAGCTTTCTGTAAGTATGACGACACGTCAAAAACGTTCTAGTGAGGTGGATGGTCTTCATTATCATTTTATTTCAAAGGAAGAGTTTGAACGTAAACGTAATAGAGATGAATTTATTGAATGGGCGGAGGTTCATGGAAATTATTACGGAACTTTACGTGAAACTGTTGAAAGTGCGTTGAGTGCTGGTCGAGATATGTTATTTGATATTGATTACCAAGGTACTGAGCAGCTTCAACAAAAGATGCCAGGGGATACTGTATCTGTTTTCATTCTTCCACCATCAATGGAAGAGCTTTTTGCACGTTTACACCGTCGAGCAGAAGATAATCAGAATATCATCAATTTAAGATTGAAGAATGCACGAACGGAAATGTTGCATTGGCGTTCTTATGATTATGTTGTTATTAATGAAGATTTAGATCAATCTATTTCGCTTATTAAATCGATTTATTTAGCAGAGACAGTAAAGCGCGAGCGCTATTCTTTTCTTGAATCTTTTATTGATGGACTTATTGCTGAAAAAATTGATTAATAGTCTTATTATTTTAAAAATGAACAATAAGTAAAAGGTGCGTTTTTAGATCACTAAATTAGCTAAATTCACAAATTCACAAATTGAGAGTGTTTCAGCACGGCGTGTTCCATCAATTCCAGCTTTTTCTAAAAGTACTTCACCTCCAAGAGTTTTGAGATTTTGACGCAACATTTTTCGCCTTTGTCCAAAAGCGGTTTTTGTAACAAGGCTTAATTTTTGTGCAGAACAGGTAAGAGGTTGTGTGCGCGGAACGATATGAACAACGGAAGAATTTACTTTAGGTGCTGGTATAAAGGCTTGAGGAGGTACATCAAAAGCAATTTTTGCAGTGGTACGCCACCCAGTTAAAACACTAAGACGCCCATAGTGAGAAGATTGAGGCATAGCGGTAATACGTTTGGCAACTTCACGTTGAAACATCAGTGTCATTGATTCATAAAAAGGAGGCCATGGTTCAACCAACAACCAATTTAATAAGAGTTGTGTTCCAATGTTATAGGGAAGATTTGCAATGATACGTGGTTTTTCAGGGGATTTTTCAAAAAGTCTTGAAAAGTCTTGTTTCAGTGCGTCGTTACAGATAAGCTTTAATCTTTTTGGGTAGTGTTTTTCTATCTCTAAGAGAGCTGGTATACAGCGTTCATCACGCTCTATTGCTGTTACAATAGCACCTTTTGCAAGCAAGGCGCGTGTAAGTCCTCCAGGACCAGGACCAACTTCAATAACAGGTTTTCCTTCTATATTTCCTGCTTGATGAGCAATCTTAGATGTCAAGTTAAGATCAAAAAGAAAATTTTGGCCCAAGGATTTATGTGCTTGCAATCCATATATATCAATTACCTCACGCAGAGGAGGAAGATTATCTATTGGCATGGTATCAAACTATTTTCCGCAAGTTGACTTGCAACTTTAAGAGCAGCAATAAAGCTTTCAGGAGAGGCTATTCCTTTATTTGCAATATCAAAAGCCGTTCCATGGTCTGGAGAAGTACGAATAAAGGGGAGTCCTAAAGTGATATTGACAGTGGTGTCAAAGTCCAATGTCTTAACGGGAATAAGGGCTTGGTCGTGATACATGCAAAGGGCAACATCATATGTTTGTCTTGCTCTTTCATGGAACATTGTATCGGCAGGCAGTGGGCCTACAATATTGAGTCCTTTATTTTTAAGGTATTCAACAGCAGGAATGATAATTTCAATATCTTCTTTACCCATTGCACCTTCTTCTCCAGCATGAGGATTAAGGCCAGCAATAGCGAGACGAGGAGAAGTTATTTTAAATCGTGTTCTTAAGTCGCTTTCAGTAATTAATACCGTTTGAATGATTAAATGTTGGTTGAGGCGTGAGGAAACTTCATTGAATGGAATATGCAGAGTAATTGGTACTGTTTTCAATCGAGGACCAGACAACATCATAACCGGATGATAATGTTTATTAGAAGTTTTATGTGCTAAATCGGCTAAAAACTCCGTATGTCCAGGAAATCTAAAACCCGCATCATAAAGACTTTTTTTTGCAATAGGGCAAGTAACAAGTGCACACGCATGGTTACTTTGAACCAATTGAACCCCACGTTTGATCGCTTCTATTATTCCAGCAACATTGTTGCATGAAGGTACTCCCAATCGATCGCTTTGCCGGTTTCTTAAAGGTATTACAGGAAGAGCAGCTTGGAAGTTTTTCACAAGATCATTTGTAAAAACAGTTTCTATTTCAACATTGATCTGTAAAAAATGAGCACGTGAACGAATAACCTCAGGATCAGCAAGAAGAGCAAATGGTGGAATTTGGCGTGTAATACGTAAACTCCACGCTTTTAAAGCTATTTCGGGACCAATTCCAGCAGGATCACCACTGCTAACAACAAGCGCAACCATTATGAATTATTCAATACGCGCCATTTGCCGTAATTCTCCCAAATATTTTTCGCTTAATTTTTCAAGTTCTTTTGGGCCTTTTTGTTGATTGTCTTGAATGGAAAATATGAGTTGAGCGACATGATCATCAGACACTCTTCTTATTTTGCAGACAGCAAGTGCTTCGATTCCATGCGATGTTTCTTGAAACTGAGTCATTTTTCCAACAGGTGTTGCACGGATAGCTTGTTCCCATTCTCTAGGAAGCTGTGGTTCTAGGAATTTTCCTATATTACGAACAGTAACGTCTATAATACCTTTTGCTTGTTCTTGGGTATTTGCACATCCTTGGAAATGTGCACGGAAATTGTTAGCTTCCTTTTGGCGACGTTTAAGGATTTCTGAACGACGATGCGAAGGAATGACAAAAATAATTCTCTGAAGTGTATATTCATTGGTTGAAGGTTTGACACCACCATTTTTTAATATTCTGCGCACAGCTTCCTGTTCGGTAATCATACCAGTTTCAGATTGATAGCGCGCATTAACAAGACGTCCCCAGCCGATTTGTCCACGAATGTAATCTTTAAAGTGTTGTACTGTAATATCACTTTGAATCAAAATCTGATTGAGTTGATCAATGGACATATTATTTTGTGCCGCAAAATTTTCAAAAGCACTTTCAACTTCATTATCACTCACCTCGATATTACGGCGTTTTACTTCTGTATTCTTAAGGACTTCATCAATTAGCTCGCTTTTAGCTTGCGCAGGGAGATCTCCTTGTTTTTTTTGTAATCGAAGAAAAGCAATGCGTCTTTGAATATCGTAATTTGTGATAGGGGTGCCATTAACTGTGGCAACAATAACGGTTTGCGCGAAGGCTGGTGGAATTAATAATTCACTGATCAGTGGGTTGTTTATGCTTAAAGTAGAAATACAAAATAAAGCAAGAGCACGCTTTTTAAATTTATTCATATAAGTAAGCCTTTGCATTTTTTATTAATTTCCATCACCTGCTTAAAATATACGTTTTTTTTTATAAAAACAATGATAAGTTGAACTCTTTATACGTTCTCTTTACCAATCTGATTTTATCTTTTTTCTGATATCTGAAATTGTATGTAATGAAAGAGAGAAGTTAAAATTATGCAAAGGTTTTTCTTTTCCTGGATTAATTACCTGTTGATAACCAAATGTAAGTCCGAAACATTCATCTGTGTAATGCAAACTGATACCCCGTTTTACGAAGGAGCTGGATACTAAATCATAACCGGCGTAGCTGTTAAGAGACCAAAAGTGAGCTAATTTAATGCCAGTTTGAAAAGAAATTTCTTTGCGATCTTGTGTATATTCATAATCTGGTTGTCCTGCGATATAGGTGTATTGTACAGCTGCCCAAAAATTTTGCCATTTTTGCACTGCTTCAACTTCACTTCGGCGAATTTCCCCTGTTTTTTTATCAAAACGTCCACGCATTTCTAAGGAAAGACCACTTGTGTGATTTGCGCTAAACATTGCAACATAATCAGAACGTGTTTCTTCTAGGCTAGAATGATCGCCTACGTGAACAAAATCTTTTTCTGCAAAAGAATTTTTCCCTGCTAGATGAAAAGATTGTCCAACAAGGGCATACAGAGACCAGTCATTGTTAAAATTTCCGAAATATCTAAAGCCTACATTGGCTCTTGTTCCACCTTCTATACGGTCATAACCAGAGAATTTATCACGTTGAAAGAGTGTGGTTGCATCGAACACAAAGCTTTGCGCATCTTCATTGGGGATTTGTCCAATATATTGTTCATTATTGCGTATGAAAATTTGTGCGGTTGGTTCTATAATATGTGTAGATTTTCCAAATGCAATAAGGAAAGGATAGCGTACTTCCAAACCAGCGGTTGCCATACTACGGATTGTGGAGTCACGAAGTGTTGATAAGGAATCATTTTTGATAGGAACAACATGGTCTTCATGCGTATTTGTTGTGATGATATCAGCACGTAAAGTAAGGATAGGAGTTAATATGAGGCCATTGTATGTGATGAGGCGCTTTTTCCATTTTAATTCGTTTGTTAAACGAAAGCTATTTCCAGCAATACCAGAAATCCTTGTAGTGTTAAGTGGATGACCGTTCCAGTCAGTAGAACTGAAGTCAGTATGACGACGATAAATTGATTGCACATTACTATGAAAGGTGAGTTCTCCAGTATAAATGGATTGATCTGGTGTAAAAGAATAATCAATGCGGGGGAGAATCCATGCTTGTTGAGAGAGGTGTTCATGAGAGGGATCACTCAAAATAAAATCTTGAACCGTGAAATGATAAAAGCGCATATCAAAATGATTTTTACCTGTAAGACCACTCAAATAAAGCTGAGAAAGTTGTGTAGGATTATTATAGTTTTCAATTTTATAGGTGCGACTGAAATGTTTATCGGACTGTGCAAAAATATCCCATCCATAAGTCCAGCGTGAATTAAGATGAAAATTGCCTTTTGTTGCTAACATATAACGGTTTGTGTTCTGTGCATCAATTGTATCACTATCAAAGTTATGTGGTTGCATTTGGTATATATGAGCAAAGCGAATATTATAATTGCCAGTTTTAAAACGTTGACGCCATTCTCCTTCCGTTAAAAATCCTTGTTGGGTATAGATGGTAGAAGAAAGTGTAAAATCATAATGGGGAGCAAGATTCCAGAAGTAAGAATTTTTTATGCCCATACCGAGATAATCAGCATAAAAAAAATGAGGGGTAATGAGACCGCTAGCACGCTTTACAGTTGGATCATAGAGCTCAAAAGTTGGAAATTGCACAATCGGTACACCAAAAATTTCAAAACGGCTATTTTCAAATCGAATTTTTTTGATGGTATGATTCCATATGATCTTCCTTGCTCTAATTTTCCATAAGACTTTTTGATCTTGTATATAAGAGCAAGGTTCACATGCTGTATAGGTAGCATTATTGAAAATTGTCATTTGGCGATTGCGACGTGTAGCATTGTCTGCTACAAAATGAATATTATTGGCTGTGTCGATGCGTAAGGCATTGACGAATCCTTCGCCAAAATCTTTAGTTATATCAATTTGATTGGAATAAATTTTATTTCCATCTTTTTGAATAATCACGACGTTTTCTTGTGCTGTGATCCGTCCTGTTTTGTGGTTGTAAGTGATTTTTTGGGCAAGGACTTTATTATTATCATATTCAATTTGAACATTACCTTGTGCAGAGACAGTATTTGTATCACGATTGTAGATGAGCTCATTCGCAGAGAGTGAGAGAAAACCTTCCGAGTTTGGAATATAATTTTGAATAAGGGAGGGAGTAGAAGGTTGTGCAAGCACATAACAGGGTAAAGGTATACCTAAGATAAAGCCCATAACACTCTTTAAAGAAAAAGCATTTAGTTTTTGTATAATTATCCTCTTACGTGTTAATGATTCCACTTAGCCGTCCTCTTTATGAAGTAGAAAAGAGATTCCTAAAAATAATGCAATAACAACAGGTGTCCAAGCTGCAATAACTGGTGGAATATACCCAGCTTTACCAAAAGATTGAACGAGTGCAGAAATAACATAAAGCATGAAGCCAGCGATTATACCACCAAGAATTAAGATTTTAGATTGTCCAAAGCGTGTAAAATTTAAAGATACAGTTGCTGCAATAAGTGTCATTGCCACGAGCAATGCTGGTAATGCAATGAGAGATTGTAAATACATATCAAAATTATTGGTAGAATAGCCAAATGAGCGCGCAACCATAATTTTTGTAGGCAATTGGTAAAAGGGGATAGTTATGGGATTCACTAGACGTTCAGTTAAAAACTCAGGCTTTAGATTGGTTTTTATCTGAAGCTCAGCAAACTTTTCAGGAGGATGTCCTATTTTATAGATTGTTCCGTTTGTTAAGAGCCAAGTACCGTTTGTTAAGGTTGCTTTTTTGCTGTGAATCCAATTTTTAATTGTTGCATTATCGTTATATTGTACAAAGGTCGCTTCGATGAGAGAGCGACCGTGATCAGTGATGGATTGAGCTCCAATAGTTGTTCTCTCTGAATGTATGTGCTGTGTTAACCATAGGACAGGCGGGTTTTTAGGAGATGTGAGTGCATTATGACTGCGCCATTCTGTCATCATTTTTTCTACTTTGGAAAATCCCCATGCTGCAAGTGGGTTAATAAGAAAAAGTGCAAATAAGCCAAAGAGAAAAGCTCCTAAACAAGCGGGCATAAGAAATTGCCATGCAGAAATGCCGCTTGAACGTGTTACAACGAGCTCAAATTTTTTATTCAACGAAATAAGCACTGTCATTGCAGAAAAAAGAGCAATAAAGGGGATAAGTTGTTGCATAATAAAAGGGATGCGAAAAACAGAAATAAGAAATGCATCTTTTGCCGAATAATGAGAAATGTTGGCTAATCGACCAATGTTTTCTGTAAAGTCGATTAAAAGAGCAAGAACAAGAATACCCCCAAAAAAATAACAAGTTGTTTTAAGATAACGTATAAAAAAATAGCGTCCAAGTGTCCAGCCAATCATGATTTTTCACCCGATGGATATTGAGATTTTTTATGTTTAAATTTATCTCTTACTTTTTGAAAAATTCTTCGAATAACGTTATCAAGTTTTGCGGGGATAGAGAGTTTACAGTTTGCCAAGAGCATAAAGCATATGAATATACTTATTCCTATCGGTGTGATATAAAGGAGAGGAACATATGCAAGATCATTTTTTGCTTTTTCAGTGAAAAAATGCGCTATCCAATAGATCAGAAAAGAAAAAGCAATTGCAGAAAAGTTGGTAGATTTACGTGCTTGTCGATATGAGCGTGCATTTCCTGCTGCCGCTATTGCAATTAATGAAAAAACAATAGGATAGAGCCATTCTGTCAGCCTGCAGTGAAGTTCAACTCTATAGTGGAGTGGTTTGTGTTGATAGTATGGATCTTGTGGGTCAGGATTTAATAAATAAGAAAGAGGTCTATCTTTGGGATAAAAAATGGGCGTTTTCTCATTGGAGATAAATTCGTCTAAACTAAAGGTATATGAGCTAAATTGAACAATTGAAACATTGTCATTTTGATGATTTTTTCTTTCTATTTCACCATTGTTGAGAATTAATAAAAATTTGCCATCTTTATTTTTAATAATGGATGCTTCTGTTGCATAATAAGAAAGGCCAATTTTGGGATCACGTTGGTCAACAATGAAAAGACTCCCAAGGGTTCCATTTGGTTTTTGTTCACCAATTTCTATATAAAAGTTGTCTGTAAGTTTTTGAAAGCCACCTTCACGTATGAAAAGATCAATAGGATTAAAATGTGCATTTGCTAGCAGTTGTTGCATATGAAAACGTGTTTGAGGAACGACAAAATTGGCTATCAAAATAGATACACATGATGCAAGAATAGCGAGAAGAAGAATTGGTCTCCAAACAGTATTTTTTGGAAAACCAACAGCGCTTATGGTAATAATTTCTGCATCTTGATTCATTGCTGAAAGGGTGATTGTAATTGCAATTACTAATGCAAATGGCATGACAAGAAAAATGATAGAAGGAATTAATGAGAGCGAAAACTGCAAGATTGTAAGAAATGTTTGTTCACTTGTTGTTAAAAAGTTAATTCGTGCTAGGATTTGCACTATCCAACTCATACTGACTACCGCAAGCATTGTAGCACTGAATAGGATGAAAATACGCTTTAGGATGTATAGTTCAATAATACGCATAGATTGGGTAACATTCTCAGTCTTTAATGAGAGAGCAGATACTCTACATTATCGTAGGTTAAGAAATATCATCGAAATTTTAAAATTACCCTATATATTGCTCATTTTTCACAATGAACAGGAGAAGGTGACGGGATAATTTCAACCTATTTTGTCATACATAGCAGTTCATTTTCAAGTGCAGTAGATAGAGAAGTTAGAAAAGGAACGAAAATAAACCTTTTTATCAACTGAAAAATGGCAATTTGCCTTTTTTATCTTTAATACACATAAACATAAAAGATGACACATACAATTGTAAAAGAGGAATCGTAATATCTCAATCCATTTTTATACTGAGGATAGAGAAATTGCTCCCCAAATATGTTATTTATAAAAAGGATGAAGGTTAAAAAGGTGGATATTCTTTTTTATCATTTGACGCAATCAACGTTGGAAGATATTTTGCCAATACTTGTGGAGCGTGCATTAGCTCGTTTTGATAAGGTAACGATACAATGCATGAGTGAAGAACGACGCGATGCTATAGATATGCGTTTATGGGTGTATGCTGAGGAAGCGTTCATTGGGCATGGTACAGAGAATGATCGGTACCCAAATTATCAGCCTGTATTTCTTACGACAAGGCAAGAAAATCCCAATAATTCAAAAATACGTTTTCTCATAGAGGGCGCTATTTGTCAGGATATTGATAGTTATCAAAGGCTTGTTGTTATATTTGATGGGCAAAGTGATGCGCAATTAAACTTTGTTCGTGCACAATGGAAACAATACAAAATGAGCAATCATAATTTAACTTATTGGCAGCAAGCTGAAGATCGCAGTTGGAAAAAACAAGTTTGATGCGTGTAACATCTTTTATTTTGATTTTTATAGGGCTGATAGGAATACTGAATCCAGAACTCTTTATTGCGGAAGGATCTGGAGGAGGTCGTTGGGTTTTTGTTGTTATTTTTCTTTTAGGAGTAATAAAAATGTGGCCTACAATCAAAGCATTTAAACGGAATGATGATGATTATTGATCGCATTTTGCTTGTTTTATGGGCTGTAATGTTAGCTTTTTTTTGCGTTTCGTGGTTAGGTACAACACATATTCTATCACGAATGTTTTCTGCTACTTCTATTGTTAATATTGCAGATATTTTGTTTTTTGTTTTAAGTGCCTTTTTCGCAACAATATTGTGGTTGAGAGTACCTCAACCAATATCTTTAAAAATGAAACTGGTGGCATTTTTGCCACCAGCACTTGTTTTATTTTTTTTTATTGTGTTTTAGTTGGATATTTCATCTTCGGTAAATCCAACGAAGCAAATTAGTGAAATAAACGAAGAAAGAAGCAAATAATAACCTATATAAGAAGTATTAAAGTGTTGTACCAAATATTCTGCAATATAGGGCGCAAGAGATGCTCCTACGATACCAGACAAGTTGAAAGTTATAGAAGCGCCAGTATATCGAATTTCTGTTGGATATGGTGAAGCCAAAACAGCACCAAGAGGACTATAGATCATTCCCATGATCGATAAACCAATGATAGACATTGCGAGAACTCCTATAACTCCAGAATTTAGAAAATAAGGAATTGCAAAAGAATAGATACCAGTAATTATTGTTATCCAAATCATCAAAGTTCTACGCTTAATACGATCAGAAAGTTTTCCGGTTATGACGGTAAAAATTCCACAGAAAATAGCACCAATTACTTCTACTTGTAGAGCCTGGTGAAATGGCAATTTCAGATGGTTTGTTGAATAGCTTAATAAATATGCCGTAACCAAATAAAATAAAACAAATGTTGCCATACCAGCAAATATTCCAAGAAATAGGATTCGTGGACATTTAAAAAAAACGTCTATTATAGGAACTTTGACACGTTCTTTATTTTCAAGAGTTTTTTTGAATTCAATTGTTTCATTGATTGAAAGACGAATCCATAATCCGATAATCATGAAAATAACTGAAGCAATGAAAGGAATCCGCCATCCCCATGCTAAAAGTTCACTATAATCGAGGAAGTGCAATAGACCTAAATAAACTGCAATAGATAAAAACAAACCAATTGGAACGCCCAATTGAGGAAACATCGCATACCAGCCACGTTTTTCAGGGGGAGCATTTTCTGTTGCGAGTAAAACAGCTCCTCCCCATTCGCCACCTAATCCCATTCCTTGTCCAATACGGCATAGAGTTAAGAAAAAGGGCGCCCACCATCCCGCTGTTTCATAGGTGGGAAGGAATCCAATGATAACGGTTGACATACCCATTGTGAGAAGAGAGGCTATAAGTGTTACTTTCCGTCCAATTTTATCTCCAAAATGTCCAAAAACAATGGATCCGAAGGGCCGTGCAAAAAAGGCTGCTCCGAAGATCAGGAAAGATTGTAAAATGGCAAGTTGGTCATTTTGCGTTGGAAAGAATAAATGAGGAAATATAAGGGCGGCAGCAGTAGCAAAAACATAAAAATCAAAAAATTCAATTGTTGGTCCGATAAGGCTTGCAAGCAAAATTCGCCGAGGAGAATTTCTTTTGCTTATATCTTGTATTTTTGAGTTTGTATACATGAATAAAATGTCCTTTTTAGTGTATAACAAATCAAATTATGAAATTAAATTCTTATAACTATATAAATTTCAGATCAGTGTCGAGTCGATATTATGATGATTCCAGTGCATAAGCACAAAGAATAGAGTGTGACAAGTATAGAAAATTACATGGCAAACGCCTTTAAATTGTACGAAATAAGGGCACTATTTTAAATGCTATAGAAGACGAAACGTGTTTCTATAAACGGAGCAATGTTTATAATTGAGTACTACCGTTTCTTTAAAATACGGTAGTATTTTTATCTGTTTAGAAATCACTCTTCGTTTCCTAGAATCAGTATTTGGCATTTCAAAATTGCAAAAAATCTCTTGTGGATGCATTTGTGACACTTTTAGCTGTAATAATTAAATTGTTCAATTTAAAATTGTGCATAAGTTTAAAACACATAATGTTATATTCAATTAATTAGATTTTAGTGCTTTGAATGTTTTTGTGTAGAATGTTCTGTTGTCTTGAAAAACGAGATTGAGCAGTTTCGTTGTGATGTTTTCGTCTATGCATTTTATTTCTAAGAATACGGAATTTTTATTTAAAATCATGGAGTTTGGAGGATGCAACACAAATTGGGGCTGAGTTTTTGGACTTTAATGACCAGTAGTTTTTTTGTAAAGATCGCAATTGCAGAGGGAATATCGGTCTTCAAAGAAAGTTCATTAACCCCGGTAGACATAAGGAAACATCTAGAAGAAACAGGCAAGTCATTCTCAAAAGTAGGAGGATTAAAAGGAAGAGGAGAGAGTTCAAAAAGCATACACAATGAAAAGAGAACAAAAAAAGAGGAAGAAGAGAGCCTTTTCTTTAAGCTGCTGACAAATTCAACAATCAGTGGTGAGACTATTATCTATATTACTGACCATGATTCTGAGAGCTCTGGTAAAAAAGTAACGAGCTTCAACTATCAGAATGCAGGGTATTCCATCAATAATATAGTTCGAGATGGTGGGAAGCTCTATATTGATGAAGCGAGTGTTAGTCGGGATACAATGATAGAAAGTGGTAGTATTGAGTTTGTCAGAAATCTGAGTAATTCAGAATATGCTATTGTTAAAAAAGGTGGAAAACAAATTGTTGAGAGTGGTGCAAATGCAGAGGGGGCTAAAATCTATGGTGGTGAGCAGATTGTTTTTGGAAAGAGGTTACTTGGAAATGATTTTAAGGGAAGTAGCGCTTATAACACTGAGATTTATGCTGAAGGTGGAATGCTAGGACTACAGAATGTGTATAGTGGTGGGATGGCTTTTGACACAAAGATTATGAAAGGAGGCATACAGAACATTGATGGTGGACAAAACTTTAATAATGGGTCCTCAGAAGATGAAGATTTTACATTAAATGAAGGCGCTTTTGCACTTAATACCGAGCTTTTTAAGAATGGCATGCAAAATATTTTAGCAAGAGGAAATGCCAGCGAAGTTATTTTATATGATGTTTCTACTCAGAAAATATATGATACTGGATATGTGGACACTCTTACAATTAATCATCAAGCACAATCATGGGTATATGCTGGTGCAATATTAGATAAGGATACAATTGTTAATGATTTTGGCAGTCTTTATCTTTATGCTGGCAATGATGAAGCTACTACGGAAGTAGAAAATCTTATTTTAAATGGGGAAGATACTAAGTTGCACTCTATTGCTATTGAGAATAGCAGTGAGAGATCACGGATTCATATTCAGAATTTAAGCGGAAATGGTAGAGTTATTTTTACATCTACTGGTTCTGATAAATCTTACTCTCAACTTAATATTAATCATCTTTCAGGTCAATTACATTTCTATTTCAATGTTAATTTTGCCGAGCACCTTGGTGATTACCTTCTTATTAAAAAAAGTGGTTCAGGTTATCACACGATAAGTGTTATCGATTCTGGTCTTGAAATTACAAATTCTTCTCACAAAAAGCTCAAATTAATTTCTGATCGCAGTGGAAATGCTCATTTTACTCTGACAAACAGTTTTGGAGAAAAAATTAGTACGGTCGATGCTGGAACTTACATGTACAGTTTGAAAAACAGAAAAAATAGAAATGCCGGTAAAATTTGGTATTTAGATGCGAACTATACACGTGATAATAGAAATAATCCTTTATTTTCAGATTTTAGTTTTAAGCCATCTGCTGCTCCATTCTTGGATGTTCTTACAGAGACAACAATTGGCAAAGGGATGGTTGTTTCTATTGTTGATTCTACCTTGAGCAGTTGTAGTGAGGAAGCCAATATCATTGGTAATAGCACTGCAGAATCTTCAATTAGTAATACGGTTCAGGATGGTGGAAAGCTCTACGTTTATAGTAACGGTTTTAATTTATATACTACAATTAAAAGTGGCGGTATTGAGATTATTAAGACACATGGTCTTTCGCAAGATAGTACTGTTTATAAAGGCGGGAAACAGAAGATTGAAAATGGTGGAAAAGCCGAAGGCACTAAAATTTATGGTGGTGAGCAGTTTGTTTCCGGAAAAGTTTTTGTTGTTAAAGGCGAGACGGTGATGAGCAGTGCCTATGACACTGTAATTTTCGGCCAAAATGAAGTGCCAGGATACCAGAACGTGTATGATGGGGGGGCGGTTTTTAATACAAAGATCAAGGAAGGAGGAGTACAAAATCTTTATTTAGAAGAGGATCTTAGTGAGGAAAGTTATGGCAGCTTTGCATTTAATACAGAAGTTTTTTCTGGTGGAGAGCAAAACGTTTTAGCGGGAGGTGAGGCTATTGATGTCATTTTATGGGGGAATGCACTTCAGACAATAGATTTGGGTGGATATGTAAAAAATTTAATAATTCATGATCAAGCAAAATCATGGTTACATCATGGTGCCACATTAGAAGGAAGCACAACGGTTAATGATTATGGACGGATTTATCTTTATGCTGGTGCTGAGCAATCTCGTACAGAAGTAGAAAAAATTGTTTTAAATGGACCAAATGCCAAATTGTATTCTATTGCTTCTAATGTAGATGGCGACAGCTCTTTGGTTGAGAATTTAAGCGGTAATGGCAGTGTTATTTTTACTTCTACCGTGTTTAATCCGCATTACTCTAAACTACAGATCAACGATCTTTCTGGTAATTTACATTTTAGGTTTAATATTAATTTTGCAGAGCAACGTGGTGATTATCTTCTTATAAAAAAAGGTGCAGGTCATCACAAAATAAGCGTTATTGATTCTGGTGTTGAAGTTATCAATTTTCCTCTACAAAAACAGCATTTAGTTCTTGAGCTTGATTTGATTCATGATCAAAGTGGAGAGGCTCATTTTACTCTGATAGATTTTTCTGGTGAAGAGATCGGTACTGTTGATGGTGGAACTTATATGTATGGTTTAAAACAGAAAGAGGGTGAAGAAGAAAGTGAAAAAATTTGGTATTTATCTGCAGTGTTTGTTGATGATTTGCCATTTATGAAGAGTTTGCCACAGAGTAGGAGTAAATCTCCGCAACATTTAAGTCAAAATCGACCTGTTTCTGTTTTTTCATCCCCTCTAGTTTCAGAAGAACGTGTTGTTGAACTGCTACATTTAAGAGAGAGCCGCAGAAATTTGAAACCACAATCTTCTGCTTCTATTCTTTCCACTGTTTCGTTTCCAAAAGCACAAGCTATTAAATTGTCATCTTCAGTTGTTCTCCATCCATATTCTGATGAGCATGGGCGGATTGATTTATCGACAGGTACTCAATCTTTGAAAGATGAGATAAGCGTACATCCGGTTCGTCAGCTTCGAGTTGCTTCACAATCGAGTCATGAAATTTCAGTTTCCGATTTTTTAACCACTCCCTCAACGGATGCGATATTGTCTATAAGTGTAACACCTGGGCTTATTTTTCACAATGAGCTACAAACTGCGCGTGTTGGAAGGAAAATTTTAGACAGAAATAAAAAAAGTTCTGCTCTATGGAGCTATGCGATCAAGAGCAAAGAGAGTATTACAACAGATCATATAGATTTTAAGCTTGAGCAGACGGGTGTAGTATTTGGTATAAGTGGTTTAACAGAGTTTACAGGGGGAGATTTATATATTGGTGGTTTTGGAAGCTATGATCAAGCACGTGTTGCACATGCGCGAGGCGGTACCAGCAGCATAAATATTCATGGCATTGGTGCTTATGCTACGTATTTTGATTACAATGGATGGTATCTAGACAGTATTTTGAAATACAATCGTTATCAAAATAGTCTGAAGGCTGTTTCAACGAATGGCTTAGATATAGAAGGTAATTATCATCAGTGGGTTGTGGGTACATCATTTGAAGCTGGTTATCGGTTTAAGACGTGGCAAAACGGTTGGATGCAGCCTTATGGGCAGTTAACGTGGTTGCAAGTTGAAGGTAAAAAGATAGCGCTTTCCAATGGAATGATAGGTGATATAGATCGATCTACTTCATTACGCAGTGAGGTTGGAGTATCGTTAGGGTATGAATTAGGATTTGGTATGGATGTTTCATCAATGGCTTACATTACAGCGGCATGGGTGCGTGAGAATAGAAAGGGCAATCATGTAACGATTAATGAGCAACATAAATTTACCACTGACCTTTCAGGAAATGTTGGAAAACTTGGGATTGGTTTGAGCAGTTTTGTAAGTGACAAATTAAAGTTTTATGCCCAAGCGCATTATCTTCAAGGGCGCAAGACCAAGCAATCTCTTCAAGGTATTATCGGTTTCCGCTATAGTTTCTAAGCATATGTTTTGTTTTCTGATCATTCTTAAATGTGTTACTGTTGTTAAGATGAAGCATTCATAAATGCTTAGAAAATAATTTTTTAGGAAATATTGATATATTTTCACGACAAGCCGTATATTTTGTGATTCCTACACTTTATACTTGTATTTTACTTTTTCTATTTCCCAAGAAATATTTTTAAACATAGCTTTGTATTTTCTTATAAAATAAAAAAATCTAGAAGCATGCAGAGGATCTTTTTGCGAAATCAATAAGGTATTTTGAAGAATTATTACAATAATAGGTTGAAAATGAATTTTGTAGAGCTAACTACTCTTCCAGTTTGATTATACATAAAGGGGGGGACATGGCTATACAATATAAGTGGAAATTGAGCTATTTGGCGCTCTTAGCGAGCAGCTGTTTTGTGCAGTCAGCAGTTGCTGATGAGAGTGCGGTGGGTTTTTTTTGCCAGTCTTCATATGGAACGAATGAAAAAACCTCTCACAATCAATACAATGATGTAAAAATAGGAAAATGTATCCTTGGAACATCGCGAAATATTATAGGGGTCCGTAGTGAAGCAGGTTTCTTTGCAAAGTTTAGTAGTGGCAATATTAAACAAAATGTACAAGAAAAAAATATTACAACTCGTAAAGATCCTGAACTCATCTTTGTTAAAGATGGAGCAAGTCTAAGAGATTATATACTCTATGATGGTGCTAAAGCTTACTTTTCAAATGATGGAGAGAAAGATAAGCCAGGGTTATCCATTAATAACACAGTAAGGGATGGTGGAGAGATTCATGTGTATGCGGGGGGGATCAGTGAGAACAGCAAAATTGAACAAGGTGGAACTGAAATTGTTGAGGCTTTAAAAGGAAAACAAGGTTTTTCAAGAAATGCTATAGTTAAGGAAGGTGGACAGCAACATGTTGGGAATGGAGGAAAAGTAGAAGGAACGAAAATTTATGGTGGTAAGCAGCTTGTATTCGGAGAGGGTGAAGTTGCTGGACAGGTTGAAAAAAGTAGTGCTTCTAATATTATAATTTATGGTCAAAATGAAACACTGGGAAAACAAAAAGTATATGATGGAGGCATAACTTCGAATATAAAAGTTATGCGTGGAGGGGTACAAGAGATTTTCAAAGAAGATTACGATGCGAAAAATGGTGGTTCTGCATTTGATACAGAAGTTTTTGGTGGTGGTAAACAGCGTATCTTAGAAGGAGGTAAGGCTATTGGAGTCATTTTAAATGAGACCGCTACTCAGGAAATACATACGGATGGATTTGTCAAAAATTTAACAATTAATGATAAAGCAGAATCGTGGGTGCGTGCTGGAGCAACGTTGGCAGGTAAGACGCTTGTAGGCCATTCTGGAAAGATTAATCTTTATGCTGGAAACGATCAGCATCGTACAACTGTAGAAGATATTCTTTTAAATGGAAAAGATACGAAATTGTATTCTATTGCTACAGGGGGTGATGGGAAAAGTTCTCTGATTGAGAAATTAAGTGGTGAAGGGAGTGTTCTTTTTGCATTTACAGGCTCTGACCCATATTACTCTCAGTTACATGTTAATAATCTTTCAGGAAGTTTACATTTTAAGTTCAATACCGCTATTGCACATAATCGTGGTGATTATCTCTTTGTTGAGAATGGTAAAGGAAATCACACAATAAGTGTTGCGGATTCTGGAGTTGAAATTACGCATCCTCTTTCACAAAAACGTGATTTAATTACGGATCGAAGCGGTGGAGCAGATTTTACTTTGACAGATCTTTTTAATGAGAAAATTAATGCTGTTGATGGTGGAACTTATATGTATGGTTTGAAACAAAGGAAGGATGAAAATGGAAAAGTTTGGTTTTTATCCGCGGACCGTACTGGTGGACCAGATCCTTCTCCTCCTGATCCAATAAATCCATTTGTACCTGGTGAACCATCAACTACTCCTTCAACGGATGCTATATTGTCTATGGGGGTAACTTCTGGGCTCATTTTTAACAATGAGTTGCAGAGTGTGCGTGCTGGTAGAGGAATTTTGGACAAGAATAGAAAAAATACAAATTTATGGGGTTATGCGATTAAGAGTGGAGAACGCATTGCTACGGGCCATACAAATTTTAAACTTGAGCAGACAGGCATAGTATTTGGTGTTGATCAGTTGAATGAGTTACCCCATGGAGAGTTATATGTTGGTGGATTTGGCAGTTATGATCAAGCACGTATTGTTCATGCACGAGGTGGAGACAGTGATCTGAACTCTTATAGTGTTGGAGCTTATGCAACATATTTTGATAATCGCAGATGGTACTTAGATGGTATTTTAAAATATAATTATTTCTGGGATAATTTGAAAGCTATTTCAACAAATGGTTTGAACATTCAAGGTGATTATAATCAGTGGGCGATAGGTGGATCATTTGAGCTTGGCTGTCGTTTCGAGCCTGCGCAAAATACTTGGATGCAGCCTTATGTTAAAGTGACAGGAGTACGGGTTGCAGATAAAAAAATCAAACTTTCTAATGGAATGATAGCTGATATAAATTCATCTATTTCATTGCCTACTGAAGTTGGATTAACGACAGGACATGAATTTATTGTTGGAGCAGAAGCTTCTTTAACAGCTTACATTACGGCTGCTTGGTTGCATGAGAATGTTGATAATAATTACACGATGATTAATAACAAGCATAAATTTATCACAGACTTGTCTGGAAATATGGGTAAATTGGGAATTGGTTTGAACAGTTTTGTCAATAATAAACTAACATTTTATGCGGAAGCAAATTATTTGACAGGGCATAGAATTAAGGAATCGGTCCGGGGGGTTTTGGGGTTTCGCTATAGTTTCTAAATATGCATTCTTATGCGATGATAAAATTGAAAAATATAAGCGTTTTTATGTATTAAGGACTTAATGTTTAAGATATATTTTGAAGATATGAAAATATTGAGGATAATTTTATATCTTGTTTAAAAACTACATTATTTCTGTTTCTATTTTATAAATTTTACAAAACGTGTCTTAATAATAAAGACACGTTTTGTTTTTTTATAATTTTCTGCTTTAAACTAAAATAAGATTTTTATTCAGTATATTAGTATTTCTTATGAGAATTTTTATATCGTAAAACAAATGTATTGCGACATAAATAAAACACATTATGATATAAACTAAAACAAACTACCTATGTAGTCGCGGGATATTTTTCTAACGATTAATAGTGGAGTTTAGATTATGCGGCATAAATGCAAGTTTAGTTTTTCAGTATTGATGATCGGTAATTGTTTCATACAGGTTGCAAGTGCGGTTGAAAAAAGAAATGAAGCGCTAATAAGATTAGAACAGCCAGATAATAAAAAGAATGTATTAAAAGGCACAGCACTGATTACTACTCTTTTGAGCAGTAATATTACGATTGAGGATGGAGGTGTAGAGATCGTCGAAAATGGTAAGAGTTCAGTAGGAGCGACTGTTCAGAAAGGCGCAATGCAAATAATTACGCGCGGGGGAATTGCGATGAATACTAAAATCAGCGGTGGAAAACAGTTTGTTCATGAAGAGAGTAGTATTTTAGATCTTCAAATAGATTCTCAAAGTATGCGGAAGCTAAGCAGTGCTTATGACGCTACAGTATCTGGTAGTAATGGCATTATAGGACAGCAGAATGTTTATAATGGGGTATGGGTTTGGAATACAAAAGTTGGGAGTGGAGGGGAGCAAAATCTTTATGCGGTAAACAAACAAAAAGGTGGTTCGGCAATGGAGACCGTGGTTTCTGGGGATGGTAGGCAGCACGTTTTAGCGGGAGGGGGGGCATATGCTACTACCTTGAAGGATAATGCTATCCAGGTTGTATATCCTAGAGGGTTTGTAGATGGTTTGACGATTCAGGATGTGGCTAAATCATTTTTACATGTTGGTGTAGAGGAGGTTGTTGGAGAAGTAAGGGTCAATGGTAATGGAAGCCTTTATTTATTTGCTGGTGATGTTACGGATCATATTACAAAAGAAAAATTTTCTGTGGAGGGAAGGAGTGATGAAGTATTATTTTTTGTTGGTGAGCGTGATACCAAGCATAAACCTCAGATAAAAATTGAAGGCTTAGGTGGTGAAGGGGGAAATGTTTTTTTTACTTCTATTCCATATGATCCACGCCATATTTCACTCAGTATCGAAAGGCTTACAGGAAGTTTACATTTTCATTTTAATATTAATACTATGGGTGATTATAATAGTGATTACTTATTGATAGATGATGGCTCAGGTAATCACACAGTAAGTGTTGATGATTCTGGCATTGAATTAACAAGTCCTATTTCACAAAAAAATGGTTTAGCAACAGAAATTAATCTAGTTACCGATAGAAGTTCAAATGGAGGAGCTAATTTTACTTTGGCAAACAAATCCGGTAAGTCAATTGAAACTTTTGATGGTGGGACCTACATATATCGTTTGTGTTATAGAGATAGACATGCCGATTCCAGTGGTGGTTACACAGTATGGTATTTAGGTATGAGTGAAAAAACAGGGTGTTCGGCTACTCCCTCTCAGCGTAGTAGTAAAAAACCTAAGGTTTCTACTTTGGCATCTTTTTCATCTAATAATTGGAATTTACAGTCACAACGAGAATCCTCTTCTTCTCAGAAGCAAGCTTCCAGTCGTCAAAGGAGTAGTAGTGCTGGGAAAAATCAGCAGGATCCTAAGAAACGGCTTCCACGCCATTTGAGAGAAGTACCTGTTTCTGCCCTTTCAGCATCTTCATCATCAGAAAATCAGATTATGAGTTTATCAGGCCGAACTGGTAGATATACGCGTTCTGATGAGCATGGGCGGATTGATTTATCGACAGGTACTCAATCTTTGAAAGATGAGATAAGCGTACATCCGGTTCGTCAGCTTCGAGTTGCTTCACAATCGAGTCATGAAATTTCAGTTTCCGATTTTTTAACCACTCCCTCAACGGATGCGATATTGTCTATAAGTGTAACACCTGGGCTTATTTTTCACAATGAGCTACAAACTGCGCGTGTTGGAAGGAAAATTTTAGACAGAAATAAAAAAAGTTCTGCTCTATGGAGCTATGCGATCAAGAGCAAAGAGAGTATTACAACAGATCATATAGATTTTAAGCTTGAGCAGACGGGTGTAGTATTTGGTATAAGTGGTTTAACAGAGTTTACAGGGGGAGATTTATATATTGGTGGTTTTGGAAGCTATGATCAAGCACGTGTTGCACATGCGCGAGGCGGTACCAGCAGCATAAATATTCATGGCATTGGTGCTTATGCTACGTATTTTGATTACAATGGATGGTATCTAGACAGTATTTTGAAATACAATCGTTATCAAAATAGTCTGAAGGCTGTTTCAACGAATGGCTTAGATATAGAAGGTAATTATCATCAGTGGGTTGTGGGTACATCATTTGAAGCTGGTTATCGGTTTAAGACGTGGCAAAACGGTTGGATGCAGCCTTATGGGCAGTTAACGTGGTTGCAAGTTGAAGGTAAAAAGATAGCGCTTTCCAATGGAATGATAGGTGATATAGATCGATCTACTTCATTACGCAGTGAGGTTGGAGTATCGTTAGGGTATGAATTAGGATTTGGTATGGATGTTTCATCAATGGCTTACATTACAGCGGCATGGGTGCGTGAGAATAGAAAGGGCAATCATGTAACGATTAATGAGCAACATAAATTTACCACTGACCTTTCAGGAAATGTTGGAAAACTTGGGATTGGTTTGAGCAGTTTTGTAAGTGACAAATTAAAGTTTTATGCCCAAGCGCATTATCTTCAAGGGCGCAAGACCAAGCAATCTCTTCAAGGTATTGTCGGTTTCCGCTATAGTTTCTAAGCATATGTTTTTCATAAAGGCTGTATAGCTGGGTGCATATTATATTTTGTTGTACTTTTTTCTATTGCAAAAGTACTTAGAGTACGGTGATGAGAAAATCAGGTACCACAGTTATTTTTGTTTTTATGTTGAAGGTTTCTTTATGATTAATTGCATATTGAAAAATTGGTATGGATTTTTTCATAGGCACTTGGCAAGAGGCTTATTGCTCGCTATAGAACGGGCAGGTGAATAAGTAAAATAAAGGTGGTTAAATGGCTGTAGAGCGTACTTTTTCGATGATTAAACCGGATGCAACACGTCGTAATTTGACAGGAAAGATTACAGAAATGCTTGAAGATGCGGGGCTACGTGTTATCGCCTCTAAGCGTGTATGGATGAGTCAACGTGAAGCTGAAAGATTTTATGCTGTTCATAGAGAACGTCCTTTTTTCAGTGAGTTAGTTGAATTTATGTCTTCTGGTCCAACTGTCGTTCAGGTTTTAGAAGGCGAAGATGCAATAGTGAGGAACCGTGAAGTGATGGGTGCTACGAATCCTGCGGATGCACAGGAAGGAACAATTCGTAAAGCACATGCTTTATCAATTGGTGAAAACTCTATTCATGGTTCAGATAGTGCTGAAACTGCGAAATCAGAAATCGCTTTTTGGTTTTCTGAAATAGAAATTGTTGGTTAATAAAATCATTTATGAACGGTAGGGAATCCTGAAACACATTGTTTCAGGATTTTTTATGAAGTCATAAATAGAGTTTTATAAAGCACATCATTTTTATATAATAACGTGTTTTAAGCCTGCACGAAAATAATCCCATCCTGTCCACAGTGTGAGGAGAGCAGCAATCCACAGCATAATGATGCCAAATTCCGTTGCATAAGGGATAATTTTATTGCCAGCTGGTCCTGCTAAGAGGAAGACAATCGCGATCATTTGTACAAAAGTTTTCCATTTTGCAAGGCGAGAAACAGGGACACTAACTTTTAATTCAGCTAAATATTCACGTAATCCTGATACCAGAATTTCTCGGCAAAGAATGATGATGGCAGCCCATAGAGTCCATCCAGCGATAGTACTATCTGCAGCAAGTAATAACAGACAGGCGGACACGAGAAGTTTATCTGCAATTGGATCTAACATACGGCCAATATTGGAAGTTTGTTCCCAAATACGGGCGAGATAGCCGTCAAAAAAGTCAGTAATGGATGCAATCACAAAAATCGAAACTGCAATCCAGCGGGTAATATCGTTTGATTGTAGACGTCCTTCTAAAAAAAAGCATGAAACAACCATTGGCACTGCAATAATGCGTGCATAAGTCAAAATATTTGGAAAAGAAAAAGTATGATTTTTCATAGAACTATTTTCAATTATTTATAGGGAAATAATATATTTTTATAAAGGTAACAAGGCACAGATTATGAAACAAGCCTTATTTTTTATTAAAATGATTGTAAATTTTTTGTGCAATTTTGGCAGAAATGCCTATGACTTTTATTAAATCTTCGTGTGAAGCACCAGCAACAGCTTTAGCACTTCCAAAATGATGAAGCAATGCGCGCTTTCTTGTTGGACCAATATTCTCAATTTCATCAAGCGGATTTTTGAATGTTTCTTTTTTCCGTTTAGCTTTATGACTTCCAATTGCAAAACGGTGTGCTTCATCACGTAAACGTTGCAAAAAATACAGGATAGGATCATGTGGAGAAAGTGTAAAGGGTGTTTTGCCTTTTATAAAAAACTGTTCACGTCCTGCGTTACGGTCAATACCTTTAGCTATTCCCACAACTGTAATAAGAGTATCTAATTTTAATTCAGATAATATTGTATGCACGCTATTTATTTGTCCTCTACCACCATCGATTAATATAAGATCAGGCCAAGAGGGAAAAAGTTCATCGTCTTGCCCTTTTATATCATCGTTTTCGTGAGGGAAGCCATATTCTTTGATAAGGCGTGAAAATCTTCGTTTCATGACTTCTTTCATCATTCCAAAATCATCGCCAGGTGTGATTTCACTTGAGCGAATGTTGAATTTACGGTATTGATTTTTAATAAATCCCGTTTGGCCTGCGACAATCATAGCACCTACTGCATTTGTTCCCATAATATGGGAATTATCGTAGACTTCTATACGACATGGAGGGTGTGGCAACTGGAATGTTTCGGCAAGTTCCTTAAGCAGTTTTTTTTGTGTGTTTGTTTCAGAGAGCTTATATCCGAGTGCTTCATGAGCATTGATATAAGCGTGATTTACAAGGGTTTTACGTTCACCTTTTTTGGGTAAAGAAAGAAATATTTTGCGATTTGCTTTAAGACTGAATGCCTCTGTAAGGAGTGTTTTTTCTTCGATTTGTTCAGATATAAGGATGAGTTTTGGAAGTGGCTTATCATCATAGAATTGGGTGAGAAAACTTGCTAAAATTTCAGTGCTAGAAAAAGAAGGGTCTGCTTTGGGAAAATAGGCGCGGTTTCCCCAATTTTGTCCCATGCGAAAAAAAAATACCTGAATGCAAGTTATTCCACTTTTTTGTGCAATTGCAAAGACATCCGCTTCTTTGATTGTTTGAGGATTAATCCCTTGATGGCTTTGTATCTGAGAGAGAGCCGATAAGCGATCACGGTAAGTTGCTGCTTGTTCAAAATCAAGATTTTCTGCGGCTTTATGCATTGCCTGAATCATATCATTTTTTACTACTTGGCTTTTTCCTGACAGGAAGGCTTTAGCTTCTTTTACTAGTTCTCTATAATTATTGTCATTGATTTCATGTGTACAGGGTGCAGAACATCGCTTTATTTGGTAAAGCAAACAAGGACGTGTACGATTTTCGAAAACTGAATCGGTACAAGTACGTAATAAAAAAGCGCGTTGTAAAACGTTAATTGTTTGTGTAACTGCACCTGAAGATGCGAAAGGACCAAAATAATGAGCTTTTCGTGTTCGGGAACCACGGTGTTTATAAATTGCAGGTGCTCGATGATCATCAGTAATGATGATATAAGGAAAGCTTTTATCATCTCGCAATAACACGTTAAAACGCGGATGCAATCTTTTAATGAGATTTGCTTCTAAGAGGAGTGCTTCTGTTTCTGTATGCGTGACGACAAATTCCATATAATATGTTGCACGAATCATACGGGTAATACGATTATTGTGTCCTTGTTCATGGGTATAATTTGAAACGCGTTTTTTGAGATTACGTGCTTTTCCTACGTAAAGAGCATTACCATTTTCATCAAACATTCGATAGACTCCCGGCCTATGCGGAAGATGTTTAACAAACTCTTGTATGAGTTTGACACCTTTATATTGGTTTTTATCCTTTTCTTGATTAGCATTGTCCCATATAATATTAGAAAAAAAAGGAAGTTTTTCTTGTTCATTTGGAGGACAATTTATGTTGTTTTTCAAGATCATTCGGTGCATCCAGAAATATTTTGTATTTTCCTATGAAATTTTTTCCATCAAGTATTACCATTTTTATGTATTTATAGTTATTTCCTATAAATAGTCCATTATGGTATGAGAACGCGCAATTTTTGTGGTTTTATTTTTCATAACAAATTATGAAGGGAACTTCAGAGAGCTGTTCAACGAGTTCGCTAATATTTATTTTCTGCTATTTCCTCTATGGATGAGAGGGATAAGCAAGTTTATCATGATGATAAGTTATTTGAAATAAGCTTTGTTAAGAAAGATTCAAATCTATACAATTCATTATTATAATATTTTGTGGGACGCAAAAAGACTAAAAAGCTCTTTATGATATCGTACTTCTTCTGAAAAATGTTTAATCCTTTGATAGTTATAAAGAATATTATGAATAAAATAAGGTAAACTAGGAAACTTTAACATGATACATGTTCTTTCTGGAGCCATCTATGAGTTATGTGTGCATTTTTATCCTGTCCAAGACGAGAAATAAGAAAGGGGCTGAGTTTTTTCATTTCTTCTTCTAAAAGATAGGGGGGATTGATAAGAATCATTCCACTTCCGTTCATTTTGGGTGGTATTGTGCTTTTACGGATACGCATTTCAAGCTGTAGAATTTTGGGAATTCCCGTTTGATGAAGCGCATGAAGAAAATTTTCAACTTCTTTTTCATATTTAACAGGGTACCATAAAGCATAAGTTCCTCCAGGGAAACGGCGATGTGCTTTTGATAATCCTTCAATAAGACGAGAAAATTCACTGGGTTTTTCAAAGGGTGGATCAACGAGAATGAAACCACGCTTTTCTTTTGGTGGAAGATGAGAATTTAAGGCAAGCCAACCATCTAAATGCAGAACTTTTGTTTGATAATCTCCGGAAAATTTTTTTGCTAAAACGTGGTAATCTTCAGAGTGTAATTCAATTGCGGTTAACCGATCTTGTTTTCGCAATAATTGGCGAATAAGAACAGGAGATCCAGGATAGAATACAATTTCTTTTTCTCCTTCATTAAGTGCATCAATAATATTGCACCATGGATCAAGGAGTGTTTTTAAGTCTTCTGGGATAGGAGCGGATAAAAACCGCTGGATGCCTTCACGCCACTCTCCTGTTTTATGTGCTTCCAAGGAAGAGAGATTATAAATGCCGATTCCGGCATGCGTATCTATCACGCGAAAGGCTTTTTCTTTGCGTTTGAGATACTCTACAATGCGGGTGACAATAATGTGTTTGAAAACATCAGCAAAGTTGCCAGCATGATAAATATGCCGATAATTCATGAATAAACTCTACCATATCTGTGACTGTTCATCGAATGTCTTTCCTAATATAAAACAATAGTTTTTATATCAACAAAAGCTCTTTTCTAGATAAAAAATATTTGTATTCAAAAAGTATACGGTTTTAGAAGAGTATCAATGTTATAGATATAAAATTTTCCGCTATGCTCTTTTTAGAGTGATATATTATATTTGCGCTGGTAATGAGTTGATAAGATTTTCAATCTTTAAACAGAAACGTGATCACTTCAATTGTAGTATATAGCATAATGTAGAAAAATCTCTATTATTACTATTTCAAGAGGAAACTGAATTTAATTATATCAGCAGGAAAGAAGGTAAAAAATTTAAGTTTCATTTGTCATTATCAATCAGTTAGCCACTGATTTGAAGAGAGGTTTGTTTGTTATGTCTGATAAATACAGTTAAGCCGCTCTTTACTTTAAGCCGGTAGATCTGAAACTTATGCAAGTGCAATAAAACGCAAACTAATATACATACAGATTTTTAAAGAGCACATTTGCGTTTTAAGTGATAATTTAAATTGGGCAGGGCGAAAATTTTATTTCATATGGGAAGTGATAAAGTTGTTGTGTATGGTATTAAAAGAGTGCTGTTAAAAATTGACATAAGATGGACGAACTGTCTCAATCGCATGAGGGATTATTGATCAAATAAGGATCAAGGGTTTGTGATCATGTCAGAAACAAAAGCAATGATTACTGGTATTTCTGATTTTTTTTTAAAAGATAAAGAAAAAGCCTTTATCGTTGAACATAAGCCTTGGGCTTTTATTTTATTTGCACGCAATATTGGTACAGCCGATGATGTCAAGGCACTTACTGAATCTTTACGTGAAGTAAGTGGACGTGATGATCTTTTTATTTTTATTGATCAGGAAGGTGGAAGGGTACAACGTTTGCTTCCACCTCTAGTTCCTCATTATCCAGCAGCTGCAGTTTTGGGAAAACTTTATAAAAAAGATCAGGATAAGGGAGTTCGTGCAGCATGGATTATGTCACGACTTCATGCATTTGATTTGATGAAGTTTGGCATAAATGCTAATTGTCTGCCTATTTTAGATATTTTTGTTGGTGGGGCGCATGATGTTATTGGAACACGTGCCTATGCTTCAGAAGTACAAGCTGTTACGGCTTTAGGGTCTGCTGCTGCTCAAGGACTTTTAGACGGAGGTGTTTTACCAGTTATGAAACATATTCCTGGACATGGACGATCACTTTCCGATACACATTTCGAATTGGCACGTGTCGATGCATCCCTTAATATCTTAGAAGCATATGATTTTATGCCTTTTAAAAATTTAGCAAATTTGCCAGCTGCGATGACTGCGCATATTGTCTATGAGGCAATTGATGATCAATTTCCTGCAACATTGTCTAAAAAAGTTATCGAGAATGTTATTCGTAGGAAGATTGGTTTTGATGGACTTTTAATGTCAGATGATGTGTCAATGAAAGCTCTTTCTGGAAGTATGTTTTCGAAAAATTTTTCAGATTTAGCGCGTAAAATTTTTGCAGCAGGTTGTGATATTATTCTTCATTGTAACGGTAATCTAGAAGAGATGTATGCAATTGCACATGCGACGTTATTTTTAAAAGGCAAAGCATTGAAACGTACACATGATGCTTGTAAGCGCGTTTTGCAATCCGATCATTCCGATGAGCTTGTGTTAAGAGAAGAGTTTTCAGATCTTTTGTCTTTTGTTTGAAAAAAGCGTGCTCTGTATTTGTTATGATACGCTGAGAAATGAAGTTACGTTAAAGGGTGAGTTTGCAGTCAGAAATATGTACTTTTCTTTAATTTGGTGAAAAAAGATACATGTAAGACAAAGTTATATTTGGAAGATTCTTTACAGAATGAGTATGTTTCAATGAAAACAAATTTAAAAGAAGCGAGAGAGAGTAATGGGTAATATTTTTTCACCAACGCATTTAATTATAATTTTACTGGTTATCCTCGTGCTTTTTGGACGTGGTAAAGTTTCTGAATTAATGGGTGATATTGCTAAAGGTATTAAAGCTTTCAAAAAGAATATAAAAGAAGAAGAGGAAAGTGCTGAGGATAAATTTGAAATGTCTCATACTTCCAAAGCAATTAATGTAGAATCTAAACAATCTTATCCACAATCGACAAAGTATGCGGCTGCTGACAGAAAAGTTCCTTCTTCTACTAAAAGAAGTAAGACGTCTGTTACCAAAAAACAGCATGTAAAGTAAACAAAGCGCCAAGATCGTTATACATTATTTTTTATGAGGAAATCGAGTATAAGCCATGTTTGGGATTGATGCGCCAGAGCTTTTCGTGATCTTACTTGTTCTCATTGTTGTCGTTGGACCCAAAGATTTACCTAAAATGCTAAGGGCTATGGCAAAGACGATAGCCTATGTGCGTTCAATAATGCATGAATTTCGTTACCAGTTTGATGATGCAATGAGACAAGTTGAGTGCGATGATATGCAAAAGACGTTATCCAGCATCAGCGATCTTAATTCACGTGAAGAGTCTACAGAGACTGTTAATCCAACTCACAGTGCACGAGAGGGTATGCGTGATGGTTTTGAAGGAAATACACTACGCCATAAATCAGAAAAAGAAAAAGGAATTTTGGAGTGTGATCAGAAGAAAGCAACCAATGAAAATTCAACAACAGCTGCTGATCTTGATAGTTCTAGAAGTATTTCTGTAACATCGAAAGAGAGGGACAGTGCTTTATGAGTTTTGATAAAAATGAAGTTGATGCCAGTATGGCTCCGCTTTTAGAGCATTTGATTGAACTCCGTCAGCGAATTATTTCTGCTTTGATTGCATTTTTTATAGCTTTTATGCTGTGTTTTTTTGTCAAAGATTATATCTTGAATTTTTTGATATGGCCTTATCAGTGGGCAATGAAGATATCAGGGGGAGATCCTGAAGCTATTCGTCTGCAATCGACGCAAGTGTGGGAAACTTTTTTAACAAAGATGAAACTTGCTGCTTTTGGTGGAGCTCTTTTGTCATTTCCTTATACGGCTTTTCAGTTTTATAGCTTTATAGCACCAGGGCTTTATAAAAATGAGCGTATGGCTTTTTTGCCGTTTCTCATTGGTGGACCAATTTTATTTTTTATTGGAGGAGCATTTGTTTATGCTCTGTTGGCACCGATGATGTTATGGTTTAGCCTTACCCAACAATTTCTTCCTAATACCCATTTAAGAATAGAGTTTATAGTCCGTATCTCCGATTATTTGAATTTTCTAACATCATTTATCCTGATTTTTGGTTTGATTTTCCAATTACCTCTTGTTACAAGTTTATTAACGAAAGTTGGCCTTTTGACATCTTACGTTCTGGTCTCCAAACGAAAATGGGCTATTCTTATTTCTTTTATAGTTGCGGCAATAGTAACTCCATCAGATTTTTTTACTATGTTTGCAGTAGCTTTACCGACGATAGCTCTCTATGAGATCTCAATTTTAATTGCTTACTACATGGAAAAGAGAAGAAAAAACTCTTAAGAGAAGTCTGTTTTTTTGTGATAAGAAATAAGGCAAAACGATAAAAATGAGGAATTCTGATGCTTGATATTAAGTGGATTCGTGAACACCCTGAGAAATTAGATGAAGCTTTGGCAAAAAGAGGGCTTGAGCCGCAAGCTGAAAGATTAATAAAACTTGATCTTGCACGTCGGACGCATGTGGCTAAGGTGCAATCTGCGCAAGAGCGCCGTAATGTTATTTCAAAGGAAATAGGGCAAGCTTTTGCTGTGGGTGATCGAGAAAGAGCAGAACGTATGATAGATGAGGTTGAAGAGACTAAACTCTTCCTTTCTTCTGCTACAGTGGAAGAAAAACGCTTGACGGAGAATTTTGAAAAAGCTCTTTCAGAACTTCCAAACATCCCACTGGATGATGTTCCAGAAGGTAAAGATGAAAGTGATAATGTTGTTATTCGTCATTATGGGACACCGCCGGTGTTTGACTTTACACCAAAGGAACATTTTGATCTTGGCCAAAATCTTAAGCAGATGGATTTTGAACGAGCAAGTCGTTTGTCGGGGACACGCTTCACAGTATTGTCAGGTGCATTGGCACGGCTTGAACGTGCATTGGGCCAATTTATGCTTGATGTGCATGTTGAGGAGCATGGTTATACAGAGGTTTCAGTTCCTTTTCTTGTTCGTGATGAAATTGTTTATGGTGCAGCCCAATTACCGAAGTTTGCTGATGATCTTTTTCGCACGACAGATGACCGTTGGCTTATTTCTACAGCTGAAGTACCATTAACCAATTTGGTTAGCAATGAAGTTCTTGAGATAGCAGAGTTGCCATTACGATTTTCTTCTTTGACTCCTTGTTTTCGTTCAGAGGCAGGTTCTGCGGGGCGTGATACACGTGGTATGTTGCGTCAACATCAATTTTGGAAAGTAGAAATGGTATCAATTACGACTGAGGAACAGTCTTTAATTGAACTAGAACGTATGACAGAATGTGCTGAAGATATATTGAAACGGCTTGGTTTGCCTTTTCGTACAGTCATTTTGTCTACTGGTGATATGGGATTTGCGGCACGTAAGACTTATGATATTGAGGTTTGGCTTCCTGGTCAGGGATGTTATCGTGAAATTTCCAGTTGTTCAGTTTGTGGAGATTTTCAAGCGCGACGCATGAATGCGCGGTATCGTAAAGAAGGCGATAAAGCACTCTATTTTATCCATAGTCTTAATGGTTCTGGTACAGCTGTTGGTCGTTGTCTGATTGCCATTCTTGAAAATTACCAGCAAGTTGATGGATCAATTATTATACCAAATGTTTTACAACCTTATATGGGGGGCTTGCGTTGTATTACTGCTTAGTTTTACCAAAGGAGAACTAATATGCGTTTATTGCTAACAGATGATAAGAACGCGCAAACGCAGATTTTTGCCATTTTAAAGGAAATAACGTGTGTGTATGATGAGGATGAGATAAATTCTCCATTGGGGAACGAATGATACTATGGGGCAAAAGGATATTTTACGATTTCGTGAAGAGTTAGCAAGTCTTGTGCTGAAAATGCGCAGCAAAGGAATTGATGATGTTCGTTTTTTTGCGGCACTTGAGAAAATTCCGCGACAACAGTTTATGGCAGCTCCTTGGCTCAACAGCGCTTATGATAATAAAGTTATTCCAATTGAATGTGGTGAATATATTGAGCGTTTGGAAGAACAGCTTTTAATTCTTTCTGCTTTATCGTTGAAAAAAAAACATCGTGTCCTAGAAATAGGTACAGGCTCTGGTTTTTGTACTGCTCTTATGGCTTGCCTTAGTGACCGTGTGATAACAATTGATCGCTATAAAACGCTTGTTGATTTGGCGCGACAAAAGTTTCAAACTTTAGGAATTGAAAATATCGTTATACAGCAGATTGATGGAAGTCATACAGTTGCGGATTTGGGGTCATTTGATCGCATTCTTATTTGGCCATCACGCTCTGATGAACCAAAAGAATTTTTAGAACTTTTAGCTGAAAATGGGATTCTTATTCAAGCTATAGGACCAGATGAAGGAGTGCAAATGGTGACGCGTTATACAAAAATTGGTAGTCGATGTGAGCGCTTAGATATGTTTCAAGTGCGCTATCAACCCTTTATCGACGGTATTGCGGAAGTGCTTTGATTTTTAAAGCAAGACACTCCCAAAATATGTTACTTTTACTTAATGATAAATTCATTTTGGTTTTATTGTTAGGATATTTATAAATAAAATGCCTTATTTTAACTCTTAAGTAATACTAAAAAGCTTTAATAGAGTCAGTTGGGTATGGTTAGTGAGCAAAACTATGTGTTTAGAAGTTTTGGGTAATATTTTTCGGTGTAATTTCCAGGGAATAGCCCTTTTGACAATAATTACGGTTCTTGCAGGATGCAGTTCTGGTACACAACGTTTTTCTCATCATGACACTTCTATGGAGTCAAACATGTTTTCAACGATGCCCACCGATTCGCAAGTATTATCGAATAGTGGCATAATACAGAGCGCTGAGCTTCCCCCTATGGAATCGAGTGGAGGCCAAGAGATCTATAACAGTAGTGCTCCAGATAATTTTCAACAACGGGGTGGAGAATTTTTTTCTGATAGTCGAATGATGGGAATGCCCCCACGTAATCTTGGAATGCTTTCCCGTTCACAAGTGAATAGCACTTCTCTTTTTCAAAGAAACTCTTACATTGTACAAAGTGGTGATACACTGTTAAGTATTGCGCGGCAAATAGGAGTTAGTGTTGATGAATTAAAATTAGCAAATGGTATAAGCAATAATTCTATTTATATCGGTCAGTTGCTCATGATTCCAACTAGGAGCACGGGAGTAACTTCAAATGCTCATAATGGTGATAAGAAGGGTACATCAAAAATAGAATCTTCACTTCAGTCTCAAGTCACATCTTCTGTGAAACATAAGGAGTCTTCACCTCTCTATAAATCTCTTGTAACAGTTGTGCCTTCTGCAAAGGTGAACAGGAAAAATGTTGAGCAACGTTCTTCTAGACAGATATCTTCATTGAGTCATGAAATAGGCAATTTAGATTCAGCTATGAACGAAAATAATGATGTGGCACCGCAAGCCACAGGGATTTCTAAGATGCGCTGGCCAGTACGAGGGCGTTTATTAAGTCAGTTTGGTCAAAGGAAAGGAACGGCAACTAATCGAGGAATAGACATTGCTGTTCCTGAAGGTTCATCTGTAAAAGCAGCAGAAAATGGTATCGTTATCTATGCAAGTGATGGATTGAAAGAGCTCGGCAATGTTGTAATGATTCGACATGAAAACAATATTATTACTATTTATGGATATAATAGTGAGCTTATTGTTAACAAGGGACAAAGGGTACGTCGTGGTGATGAAATTGCTAAGTCTGGTGTTTCAGGAAATGTGAAAACTCCGCGTGTTTATTTTGAGGTACGTAAGAATTCTGAACCTGTTGATCCTATCAAATATTTAGAAAATTAACTCATGATGACTTTATTTTAATTTTAAAAATTCATAGCTTATGTGAATTTTTAGTAACACAATCAATATACTTGATAATATTTAAGAAATGAAACTTATTATGCTTAAAGAGAGTGATTAATTATGTTTCATTGGAATGGATAAGAAATATTTTGCATGATTTACTTTTCGTATTAGGGAGAATATTTTATTCACGGTATATAAAAAGAAAAATAAATCTGTTTTTGAAAAGCTTTTGCCCGTTGCTTTCTGTCTCTTAAAGATTTATTTCCTTTTTAATAAGGCTGCGACTACGTTATGTAGTTATCGCTCTGTATAATATACTCTAGGAAATCTTATTTTATTAGAGTGGGACATACCTGAAGTTTAATCTATAGGAGATAAAAATGTTGATTACTAACGCTTATGCTCAAGTCGCAGGCGATGTTTCCAACGGGACCTCATTTGTTACTTTCGTCCCGTTCATTCTAATTTTTGGAATTATGTATTTTTTTCTCATTCGTCCGCAGCGTGCACAAATAAAAAAACGACAAGAAATGCTGAATGCTGTACGTCGTGGTGATACAATTATAACGGGTGGTGGCATCATTGGCAAGATTACGAAAGTTCATGATGAGAATGATGAATTAGAGGTTGAGATTTGTGATGGTGTACGTATTCGCGTGATCCGTTCAACATTGTCAGATGTTCGCGTAAAAGGTGAACCAATTTCGGAAAAAAAATCAAAACTCAATACTAAAATAAAAGTACCACAAAAGTCTAAAACTAAAGTCGTAACAAAGGAAAATACAGGCTCTTCTAAAAAGAAACAATCTGAATCAGAGGAAGAAAAATTTTAGAGTATAATTGTGTATATAATGTCTTTTTAAAAGCGAGTTTTTATAAAAATGGATGGCTCTTATATTGAAAGCCATCCATTTTATGCGCAGTTATTATAGTTAATAAATGAATGTACATTTTCTTTGTTTTTTCAGAGTAGCCTTTTTAATAAAGGTTTATTTTGTGTTTTGCATGTTGCAGCAGTTTTCATTATCCTTTGAATAATGGCATTATTTGTATAGGAAGTGGGTAGTGCATTTTTCGAGCAAATAATTTGAGATGAGTTTTTCTTTTTAAAATGAATACTTTAAAATAATGGATGAAATCTCTGATTATAGCTTATTATAAATTCTTTTCACACCATCTAAGATGGTTTTCATGTGAAAGATTTTACATCAATATTGCTATATGGGTTATTCTTACTATAACAATATTTGTTATTGGTTTTTTGCTAGACTTTGAAGATAGAGGATAAAATAATTAGGTTATTAAAAAAATAAAGGACACGTACTGATGTTTCAAGCAATTCAAATACGTGAGGCACATTTTCCAGGGCGTGCACCCATTGATGCTTATGGAAATGGAGGTTTTCGTTTCGCTGATATATCTCATAGAGGTTCTATTATTTGTGTTCCATCAGGTATTTACGGTATTAATATGATTGGGCCAATTCCCACTCGAGAAGATATAGCGCGTGTTTTGGAAGAGGCAGATAAAATTGAGATTTTATTAGTCGGTACTGGGGTTGAATTATTGCGTCTTCCTGAAGAGTTACGAATGCTTTTATGGGAAAAGCATATTTCATTGGATACAATGAGTACGGGGGCAGCGGTGCGTACATTTAATGTTTTGCTAGCGGAAGATCGTGCTGTCGCTGCGTTACTGTTTGCGGTAGAATAAAAAATATTTTTAATAAATCAATTAGCCAGTTAAATATAGAAAATTGTATAGGTATTGATTGTATTTAGTTTTTTGTTCCTACTACTCTTTTTTAGCTTTAAAAGTGATTTTTATGATTAGCACTCTTTTTAAAAGAGATTCTATATTATCTTTTGTTCAGCCCAAAAATACGTCTAATTATGATAATAGTGCACTTAAATTTATAGTACAGGTAGCTGCTAATTTGCTTAATCCGTGTACTGATTTTTATATCTTCTTGAGTATACGTATGATAAAATATGATATCAAGACTTGCTCTGGTGAGTTTTTTCATTTTTACTACAAATGAATATTTCATAAGTATTTATGTAAGCATAAATACCTGTCTTGCTAAAAACTCTGGTATTTCCGTAAAGAGTATCATCTATGGTGATAGCTTTATCATAGACTTTGGCATTTACATAAATGTAGGTAATTTCAAAAACATAAGTTTTCTCATGTAAGGGGGCTTTTTCAATAAAGTTCAGAAAGGTCATAAATTTTAGCATGAGAATAGTCTCTAATGGCTTCTAATAATAGTACCCTAGAGATCAAGTACAATTTTCCAATTATCTCACTATTTTGGAACTCTGCAATCCCCATTAATGATAACAATAGCGAAACAACGTAAGGCAGGAGTAGCAACAAAACAAGTAAAATTTTTATTGATAATTTTAACATTAGAGAATAAAGTACTTCGTACATTGCACTTTAAAGGAAAAACAATACTTTCTTCTTCTTTACAGGGAGCATCTTATAAAGATGGCTATTCTTTGTGCAGGTGAAGGGAGTTTTAAGGTCCTTGTAGTTTTAGTTTTTTGCTCAATGGAGCAGGTTAATTTTGATGGAGAACAGGGGGGATAATAATACAAATTGGAATGGTGTTATTATTATGTTCGTCAAAGTTTTGATTTGATAGAGCGGCAAGATAATATAATCATGTAAAATTATTCAGAGATAGTGAATTCAATAGAACGATGGACGTATGATATTTTTCTATGGTTTTCATCGTGTTGCTGTATTATTACTCTCGAGAGCGTTATGAGCAAAGTTATCTTTGTAAAAAGTTTATTTTTTTATTTCGTTGAATATCTCTCTATTTGACTGTTTCATATACAATATTGATAATGTAAATGTAGCGAGCAAGTTGGATTGCAAATGAAAGAAAGTGGAATAATATTTACAACTGTATTTGGATATAAAATACACACTCTTGTTAACAAAACTTACATGAGAGTAGGTCATTTTCATCTTTAATAAGCATTCAGTTCTAATCAAGTTTTTTAGTTGCTTTTAGAGCAATGCTTACAGAATGACAAAAGTGGGGGGCAAATCTGTATTGTTATTTATCTTTTTACGCCAGGAAAGCTTTTTAAGGCTTTTTCGAGCTATTTTTGTTTTATTTGGTTTTTTAAATGGTGTAAGTGTTTATGCACAATCTTTGGCTGTTTTACATCCACAATTGCCAACGGATGATTTTTCTCGCCAACGGTCTGAGAAGCAAAGGTTAGAGAGAATTGAGCATTTACGTGCTTTAACGCCTAAAGAAACTAAGACGCCTTCTAAAAGCAATCATAAAGCAATTTTTAGTGGTGGAAATTGCTTTGCTATTCATCATATTGTTGTTGAGGGAGCGCATTACGTCAAAAAGCACGCTCTTTCAGCCATAACGGAGCCTTATGTTGGGAGATGTATTGGTCTTTCTGATATCCAGACATTGGTCAAACAGTTAACCAAGGTTTATTTGGATAAAGGCTATGTGACGGCGCGTTTTTATATTCCCGATCAAGATATCAAAAGCAGTAAAGAGCTGAAGTTTATTGTTGTTGAGGGCAAGCTTTCAGATATTTACTATAACGGCTCTCTGGCTTCTCCCTATAATGAGATTGTGTGGAGTGCTTTTCCTGGACTTAAAGGGCACATACTCAATATGCGTGATGTTGAACAAGGGCTTGATCAGATCAACAGGCTTCAGTCAGCCCATGCTCAAAGTGAGCTTCTTCCAGGAAGAGAAGAGGGCAGCACTATTCTTAATATTAACAATCATCCTGATCAAACTTTGAGGGTTAGCGTTTCCCATGATAATTTGGGACAAGCCTCTACGGGTTATGCGCGTTATAGTGCAAGCTTAAAACTGGAGAATATTTTAAGAATTAATGATTTATGGGATTTTAGCTATCAACGCAGTGAACCCGATTATTGGGGTGAGAGCAAACAAGAGGGGCATAGCAATAATATTTCAGCGAGTATGAGTATTCCGTACGGTTATTGGACCTTTGCTTTAAATGGCTATGCCTATAATTATCAGAGCATTATCAAAGGCAATTTTACAGATATTGAAACGACGGGCACTTCCAGTGAATTACACGTCAGCACAAGCACAGTTGTTAACCGCGATAGTATTTCACTCACCACACTCACTTTAGGTTTTTCTTATAAGAGCACTAACAATTATCTTCTTGGTAATAAAATCGAGGTTGGTAGTCGCCAATATAGCGTTGCAAATTTGGGTCTATCTCATTCTCGCCAAATGTTTGGTGGAACATGGACGTTTGATGTAGGTTATTTGCAAGGGCTTGATTGGTTTCATTCTGTCAAAAAAACGGATCGAGGAGGGGCGGGGGATGCTGAGCTTCAATTTTCTAAATTTACGGCTACGATCAGTGTAATGACTCCCTTTCAGGAGGGAGGCTTAAACTTTATTCTTAGCAATCTTTTGGTAGGGCAATATTCACCGCATAATTTATTAGGAGCGGAACAGATGTCGTTGGGTGGCGCTTCCAATGTGCGTGGCACGCGTGAGAGCTTGCTTTTTGGCAATAATGGTTTTTTCATCCGTAATGATTTGTTGCTACGAACTCTTCCGTGGAGCAACAACACTATTCTCAAAAAGGTTTTTGGTGAACTTCGTCCCTTTATTGGTTTGGATTATGGTCGTGTGTTTTCGCAACCTTTGTATGGTTTTAGGCGTGAGCGGCTTGCGGGTTGGACAGCAGGTGTAAAGCTTGCAGGGGGCATCGTATCTCTTGATGCAAGTTACTCCAGTATTTTTTGGAGCACATTTAAGCACAAGAAGCCAGGAACATTTTTTATGACATTAACAATGAGTCTTTAAGCATAGATAGGAGGGGAAGAAGTGTCATATGATATGAAAGCGAAAATGGCAATTTTGTTTGAAGTTTTAGTATCGAGTACTATGCTTAAAAAGGTTTTGGTAGGTGGGATTGGTTTCCCTTTTCTTTTACAGCCAGCAATGTTACAGGCGCAAATTGTTGTTGATCCTAACGCAGGTGCCGCTCATCGTCCTGATATTGTGGCAGCACCCAATGGGGTTTCCTCGATTGATATTGTTACACCCAATGGCAAAGGCTTATCACACAATAAATATTACGATTTCAATATTGGAAATCCAGGTGTCATTTTAAACAATCATGCGCAAGAAGTGGGACAATCGCAGTTGGGTGGCATTATGCCGGGCAATCCGCATTTGCGTGTTACGGGTTCAGCAAAAGTGATTTTAAATGAAGTAACCAGTGGCAAGCGCAGTGCGTTGAAAGGTCCAGCGGAGGTTTTTGGGCATCAAGCAGATGTGATTATAGCCAATCCCAATGGGATAAGTTGTGATGGTTGTGGTTTTATCAATACGCCCCATGCGACCTTAACCACAGGTGTACCAGAAATTGATGGGAGCGGTTTTCTGAAAGGCTTTGAGGTGCGAGGTGGGGATATCACCTTTGGAGCAAAGGGAGCGAATTTTTTCTCTGGTCAAGGTGCTGTTGATATTGTCGATATTGTCTCACGCACAGTGCATTTTGAAGGAGCTGTTGCGGGGAGGGAGATTGGAGTGACAGCAGGCACGGGTCACTTTGATTACGCATCTCGGCAGATGAAGGAACTGACCGATATTACCGGCAAACCGGAATATGCGATAGATGGTTCTGCGTTAGGGGCTCTACAGGCGGACAGAATAAAACTTGTGGCGACAGAAAAAGGTGTTGGGGTTCGCATGCGTCATGATATGGCGGCCAATGCGGGGCAGTTACATCTTTCTGCGGATGGGAAACTCTCGTTGAAGGATGTCTTTGGTCATGATGGTGTTGTCCTCAAATCGAAAAGCCAGAGCGTATTAGCAAAGCACATTACGTCGAAAAAGCATATTGAGATTGCAGCAAAAAAGGATGTCACGTTAGAGACGGTTGGTGCGGATGGTCATTTGAGCGTAGATGCGCAGGATGGGCTTTTATTGATTGCAGGAAAAGCAACATCGGGGGGCAATATGGAGCTATCTTCGCGCCATTTTCTCCAAGTTTCAGGGCTAGGGTCAGGTGCTGATATGGCTCTTGAAGCGGGCGGAGACTTGAGGCTTGAGGGGATTGTTTTAGCGCAAAGGAACCTCAAGGCACATGCCGGAGGTGATATCCAGGCGCAGCTTTTAGCTGGTGGGGTTGATATGGCGGCAACGGGTACTGCTGGTGTTGTTGTTCTTGGCTCCCAAGGGGATGTTGCTCTCCAGAGCAGTCAAGGTGCGATTTTCGCTGAAAGTGTTTATGGAGCAGGAGATATCACCCTGGTTTCTCATAACGGGCTTTCAGTTTCTCAAACAATTCTGTCGCATCAAAATGTTGCCATTCATGCACAACCAGAAACAAATGCTGCGGTTCATTTTGATCAACTTGTAGCCTATGGCAAAGCAGTGATTGATGGAGGGGTAGTCGATTTTGCTTCACTGATGACGGGTGGTGATACTGTTTTAAAGGTTGAGAATCTGGATGCAGGAACACTTATTACGGGTGTTGATTTTGCTCAATCGAGTGCAAGAGCTACAGGCGCTCTTTCTTTGCATGACAAAGGTTCCCTTTCTCTCACGGCACAAAGGGGTGTAAAGGTTGGGCAGATTGTTAGTAGTGAAAATATTGAACTTTCTGCTGGCCAAGACATTTATTATGGTCAGGTTATCGGCTCTGGCACAGCAACATTGACATCGGTATCAGGAGGGATCAGTGTTGAGAATGAGCTGTCTGCTAAGGGGGATGTGAGGTTAACGGCAAACGCTCTCGATTTAAGCAATAATCGTTCTCATATTTACACACCGCAAACGCTGTATTTAAAGGGGGATCATATTGATGTTTCGGGGAGCACGCTGACTTATGGCGGTTTAGATTTTAACAGTACCAAAGCTCTTGAGATTGTCCATGCAAGGCTACAAGCCGTGACAGATCAGGGGGGGACTGGAGATATTCTTTTTGTTGCTCCAGGCGTTATGGTGGATGAGGCTACATCTGTTTTAGCAGCCAGAGATTTTACCATCAAAACAGGGGAGCTTGAAAATAGTGGTCAATTGGCATCGGGACAGAATTTAGCCTTTAGCGTGAGGGGTGATGCAAGGAACAGCAAAACGGGTTTAATCTATGCTGGGGGGAGTGGAGCCTTCAAAGTCGATGGGGCTTTGCTCAATGATTTTGGTGCCATTGTAGCAGAGGGTGATTTATCTTTTACCAATGCAGAAGGTACCGGGAAAAGCTTTTCTCTTGTTAATAAAGCAGGCTTGATTCAAGCTGGTGGAAGCTTAAATATTCAAACCAACACCCTGAAAAACGAAGCCGATAGCACGCCTGTCATCACAGAAAAAACGGAATATGCGACCATTTCATTTGAAAAGCCAGATGATTTTCATGATAGCAGAGATGGGTTGTTATATCACGATACAAGGCGCGATCTTTGGGGAAAAGGGCACATTGAAGAGCCAAACACAATTCTCGGTATTAACATCGAGCATACATTATTTAGTTTGGACGAAGTACTTTTTGGTAATAAGGAAGGATCATACGGTAAGCTAACTTTGAAAGATGGAACAGCTTACAAGGCTTTTACTTGGGTAAAAGGACGGGCGCATGCTAGAGATCATATGCAAACATATAAATGGAATGGTGATAACTGGGGGTTTTTATCCCCAGAGAAAAACTGGTCACACATGACCGAACAAACTATTACGCAAGGGTTTTCGCATAAACCGTCTGTTCAGGGAATGATACAATCTCACGGCAATCTCATCATTAACGCTGATACCATTGAGAATAACTATAGCATTATGAGAGCGGAAGGAAACGCTGATATCCATGCCGGCGTGCTAACCAATTTAGGAGCAACGGCTTATAAAAACACCTATATGGTTTGTCATGCAAACACAGACAGTTGTTATGGCTATAAAGCTGATGGAAGCCGCGATGTTTCTTTAGACATAGCCAATGGCAAGGATCGTCATATCCGCTCAGAAGCTTTGGAGAGCGTTTCTGGTCTTGTCCAAGCGGCGGGCACATTGAATTTGGTGGTTGATCAACTCGACAACACGGCAGCGGAAGGCTCGATTACGGGGGATGCGCATTTTGAAGCCAAAGCGGCTGGAGGTAATCCACTGGAGGCATTAAGCGGTTTAACCGGTGCTGGTGCTTTATTTACACCAAACATCTCTATAGCTGGTACAGCTGGTGTTTCGGATGGGAGTTCGTTGCCTTTACCAAAACCCCAATCGGGTGGGGTTGGTGGCACGCTGCCGAAACAAAATTTTCTTTATGAAACGCGGGCAGAATTCCTCGATGTTGGCAAGTTTTATGGCTCAGCTTATTATTTGAACAGAATTGGCTACAATCCTGATCGGGAGATTTTTTTCTTAGGGGATGCGTATTTTGAAAAGCAGCTGATTGAAAAGCAAATGCGTGATCTTGTTGGTCAAGGTTTAGGAAAAGGCTCTTTTATTCCTGGAAGTGATGCCATTGAACAAGTCAAAACTTTGCTGGATAGAGGGGCGGAATATGCAAAAGCACACAATCTCCCCTTTGGTGAGCCTTTAAGTGAAGAACAGTTGGCCTCTCTAGAAGCCCCGATGGTGATTTATGTGCGTCAAAGCGTAAAGGGCATGGATGTTTACGCACCGGTGCTTTACATCCCCGAAAAAGACAGATCCTCCCTTGTCTCTGCTGGTGCTTTGATCATGGGGGATGATGTCAATATCACCAGCCAAAATACCAGCAATTCCACGATAAGCAATTCAGGGCGGATAAGTGCTACCCATAATTTGTCTGTGCATGGTGGTGATATTCTCGCTCAAGGAGGGCATTTTGCGGCTGGTGGGGATGCTGTTATCCTTGCGGAGAAGAATATCCGCTTTGACGCAGGGCGCACAAGTGTTGAGGGTGTGGAGACTGTTTTAAATACCGATGCGCTTTCTGTTGGTGGTAATGCGCGCGTGATTGCCAAACAAGATCTCACAGCTTCAGGGGTGAGGATCACCACGAAGGGTGATCTTGCCATGGCTACAGAGCAGGGCAATTTAACAATAGGTTCAGCACAAACGCATTACCATGATGAACAGGGTGATGCCACCATGCATCATAAATCAGAAGTCAATTCTGGGGGGGCAACGACACTTAGCTCTGGAAAAGATCTCAATGTTCTAGGCTCTGATGTTCAAACAAAGGATAATCTTTTCTTAAAAGCTGAGGGCAATGTTTCGATTGATGCCACGCGCAGCAGCATGGACAATCATACGCAGGATGGGCAAACTTCCCATGTCGCCTTACACAATGGCTCTCATTTAAGTTCTGGAAAAGATACCACTGTCATCTCCGGTGGTGATATGCATATTGCTGCTTCCGATATAGATACGAAGGGCAATGTTGCTCTTGGTGCCCAAGGGGAGATAACGGTAGGGGTGAGAAACGATGAAAGAGATTATCATTTTCAGAAAAGCGACTTTAGTATTGACAGGCAAGAGTCTATTTCTCTGGGCTCTTCGATAAAATCAGGGGGTGATACCACTGTCATTGCAGGGCAGGATGGAAAGGCGCATGACCTTAGCATCACGGGCAGTTCTGTTACGGCTGATGGCAAGGTAGGGCTGAAAGCCAGCAACGATGTCCTTATCACCAATGCAGAGGATAGCTTACATACTGAGATATCGAGCCACACAGAAGATGGCAGATTTTTAGGAGGAAGCTCATCCTATCATGAAACTTCTGATGCTACGCAAGTTTTGGGTTCAAGCATAACAGGGGGAGAAGGTGTTGCTGTTGAATCTGGAAAAGACACAACAATCATTGGCTCTATACTGCTTTCTGGCAAAGAAGAGAAAACGGAAAAGCAGACAAAAGCAGATATTTCTATTCACTCTGGTGGCAAGATTACTATCAAAGGCGCTCAAGAACAGTTTGATCAACAACAGCAATCGTCTTCAAGGAGTTTTTTACACGAGAAATCTTCTGATAGCTCTCAATCGCATAGCACAACGGTTTCCACTGTTTTGGGAGCGAGTGGCAAGATTGACATAGAGGCGCACAAAGAAGTCAAGGTTTCAGCTTCTCATCTTGTTTCAGATCAAGACATCAATGTGACAGGTGCAGATGTGACGCTTGATGGCATGACAGATCACCATAGCAGCCATTCACAGGAGCATGAAACAGGTTTTGGTGTGGGATCAAGCAAGGGCTTTTTATCGGTATACGGAAGTGATAGGAAAGTGCGAAATGAAGAGAGTTTTGAACATGCGGGCTCTTCTCTCAATGGGAAAAATATCACCATCACTGCCACCAGAAAAGATGTGAACGTTGTGGGCTCTGATTTTACTGCGCAAGAAAATATTCATGTTTCGGCAGTCCATGATGTGAATGTTTCACCTGGTCACAATAGCCATAAGTCAAACTCTGTAGAAGAGCGGGAAGGTTTTGGGTTTCAGTTTGAAAAGAACCCTAGCGGTGCTTCCGTGGGTGTTGGAATTGCAAGCGCTAAAGATACGGTGGATCAATTGGAAAATACCAATACGCTATCTCATTTCAAGGCGGGCAAAGATGTGCAGTTTAATGCCGATCATGATGTGAATTTACAAGCGACAAATGTTTCGGCAAATCGTGATGTCAACATTGATGCGGGCAATAATATCACCCTATCAGAAAGCTATGATACCTCTAACGCACAAGAAACGCATGAAAAGTCCTTTGCTGGTTTTACAGGTTCTGTCAATGTTGGGCTTGTTGGCAAGCTCCAGGATATCAGGGAAGGGACAAAAGGTTTTGTTTATGGGGATGGGATCTACAAGATAGGCAGTGGTGTCATTGCTGGTTTAAAAGGGAAAGATCTCTATGACAAAGGCAAAGGTTTTTATGATGGGATCAAGGGTGGTGGATCAACAAAAGAAGGTCTTCTCAATATCGTTGATATTTCCAGCAGCATTACAGGGGGCTTTAAGACAGAGAAGGCAGAGGCATCGTCTCATGCATTGTCTGCGGTAACCGATAAAATAGAAGGGGGGCGAGCACTCACCATGCATGCCCATAAAGGCAGCCTCCATGGTTTTGGAGCGGATATTTTTGCTGGTACAAATTCTGCTTATTCGCAGGATAATGATGCACAGAGTGGGAATATCACCTTGGAAGCAGGGCAAGATATCACCTTTGAAAGTGCACAAAACAAGCAAAGCACACAAAACAACATGCAAAGTGCTTCAATGAATATTGGATATAGTTATGGTACTGGTGGCGCAGGGTTGCTGGGTAATGCTTCTTTTGGTAAAGGGAAGGGTTCCGGTGAGGCGGTTCACCAGAAGAACAGCCATATCATTGGTACGGGCACTCTTTACACCAACAGTAGGGGAAACACCACATTGGCAGGCGCTGTGGCTTCTGGAGAGCGTGTAGAAATGGAAGTATGGGGTGATTTGACCATTACCAGCCGCAGTGATACGGGAGAAAGTTCCAGCAAGCAGCAATCGGTTTCTTTTGGTTATAATGGCGGGGAAAAGGATGATGCCGCCTTAAGCACTGTTTCCTTGAACAAGGATAAATCCTCTAGCGATTATCATAGTGTTGTGGAGCAATCAGGCATCAAAGCTGGTGATGGCGGCTTTGATATCAACGTTCAAGATAAAACAAAGCTGACAGGTGGGCTTATTTCCAGCACCGCGCCGGCAGAACAAAACAGCCTGACCACAGGAAGCATGAGCACAAGTGACATCACCAACAGTGCGTATGCGCAAGCGAACAGCCAAGGTTTCAGTATTGCTGTGGGTGGTCCGATGTATCAGGGCAAATATGGTGTCGGGAAGAACATTGCCAAAAATGTCTTAGATCATGCGAAAGCTAAAGATTCAGAGGAAGGATATACCAAATCCGCCATTAACGATGGCACCATCGTCTTGACTGATGAAGCTGGGCAGAAGGCATTGACAGGGCAAGATGCAGAACAAGCCGTAGCCTCCCTGAACCACAACACTGTTGCAGCCCATCAGGGTGTCCAACAGCTAGACGTCACCAAGCTGGAACACATCGTCCATGAAAACCGTGAAATGGCAACCCAACTTTTAGAAGAAGGGTTTAAAGTGAGCGATGAATCCTATAAAACCATGTTTATCAAAGAGCATCCCCTAGCTGTGGTCGACCGTGATGAAAAGGGCAATGTGATCTATGCAAAAGATGAAAATGGGAAGTATAAAAGAGATAAGCAGGGACGACCAATACCTCAATCACATTATTTAACGGCTGAGGAAAAGCAGCATTTGCAAGAAGGTACTGATGGCAAGGTGCATGTCTCCTTTAATGGCATTTTTACTCCACCAGAGGAAGCCGCTGTTTATGCAGAGCAACATGCGAAGGATAAGAATGCTCCGCTCTATTTTGTTGTGTTCCCCGAAGCGGATTCTGCTATCTCAGAACTTTTGGTCGCGGGCTATCAGAAGTTTCTGGAAAATGACTTTTGGGGTTTGACCAATTCCACACAAGAAGCAAAAGATCTGATGTATAGCCATGGTATTACAGGGTTAGAACTTTATGGCCATAGCCGCGGGACGATGACATTGGGGAATATGCTGAATTCTTTCAAACAAGAAGGTGTGCACGGGATAGCTGACAATACGAATATCAATTTCTATGGACCAGCCTTTAATGCTTTGACTGCATCCGGTCTGTTAACTTATGTGAGTGATAACAAACAAACGAGTGTTGGTTTGGAAAATCATCAATATGACTTTGTTGGTGGTGTGATTGGAGGCAATCCTGCGACTTTATACCAAGTTCCTACAGGCAGTAACAGATGGAACGAAGCGTGGAAAATTCTAACAAGTTATCCTAATGTTCATGCTTGTTATGGCCATGCGGATCAAAGATGTCAGAAAGCTTATGGGGCTTCTTATAAGCATCATGACCAAATTGATTCAATTAAATCAGGTAAATCAGGGGGGAAAAAATGAATATATTTTTTAAATTATTAAGTGGGTTAATTCTGCTAAGTATAGCTGGATGTGGTATTGAAAATATAGACAAACCTCCTGCAGGAGAGATATATATGTGGGAGAAGGCTGGCGCAGATTTTACCGAGGTAGCAAAAGCCTTATTAGAATGTGGCATGCCAACACCTTATAATGTTTTTCCAGAAAATAAAAAGCTCAGTTTTAATGAGAATGCAACCATTGAAGCTTGCATGCTCCAAGCTGGCTTCCGTGATAAAGATAAATGGGGGGGAACTTGGTGTGAGAATTACAAAGCCGAAAACTTGCCCATATGTCGTCCAGGTGCTGTCATACCACAGCGCAGTGTCAAGAAGCGCTTAAACAGCCCGTTTTGTAAAAAGAATCCTAAAGAAGATGAATGTCAGCCTTAAGTCTTGCTTGTGATGATCAACAATCCCCCATCCTTACCATTCTCTTAGAATGGCGGGGTTGTTTCCTCAATCCACTTTCTCATTCAGTCCTGAACTGTTTTGGAAGTGGAGGCATAAATATCAACAAACTTATGAGCTTTCTCATCGTAAACAAACCCATTGAAGGAGGGGGAAATGAAGAAAATCTTAAAACTGTTGAGTTGCATAGCTCTGTTAAGTATAGCTGGATGTGAGTATAAAGCTGAGGTTCCCTTATCAGCTTGGGAATTATGGGATAAGCCTGGTGCAAATACAATTGATATAGGGAAAGCGCTGTTAGAATGTGGCATGCCAACACCTTATAATCGTGATGAATACAACAGAAAGTTAGACGGAAATGCGAACGCATTAATTGAAGCTTGCATGGTTCAAGCAGGTTTTAGATATAAGTCCGGATATTTGAGTTCGTGTGAGTTTTTTGATGCTCGTTTTCCGATTTGTCATTCAGGTGCTCTCATTCCTCAAAGAAGTGTTAAGAAACGTTTGAACAGTCCCCATTGTAAAAGAAATAGAAACAAGCCTGAATGTCTACCGTAGTTTTTTGATGTTGATATGATTAAGAGTAATCCTTAGTTCTCCTTATCTTTTGCATAAGTGTGTGGGCCGATTGTATCTACACTCAACATGTTTCAAATTGGTATGGACAGAGGAATATAAAACATCAACAAGCTTATAAGCAATCTTATTGTAAAAAATCATTGAAGGAGAGGAAAAATGAAAACAACTTTAAAGTTATTGGGTGGATTGGCTTTGTTTATTATAGCTGGATGTTTTCCAGGTCCTCACCAGGCTGTGGACGTATTAGAGAAGCTAGGAGAAGATAAGATTGAGATTAAAAAAGCACTATTAGAGTGTGGAATGCTGAACCCTCATGATGATTATATGATGGATTATAGAGAGTTAAGCATAAATGCGAATACATCTATTTATGCATGCTTAACCCAAGCAGGTTTTCATAGTAAACTAGGATGGGAGTGGAGAAGTCGGTGTAGAAATTATAATGCCGAAGATCTTCCGATTTGTGTGCCAGGTGCTGTCATCCCTCAGCGCAGTGTAAAGAAGCGTCTAAATAGTGTTTATTGTCAAACATACAAAAATAAACCTGAATGCCAGCCTTAAGTTTTGTTGTTTGTGATGATCAAAAATGCGCCATCCTTGCCTTCGCTTGCCTGTGCGGGATTGTTTTCTCAATCCACTCTCTCATTCAGTCCTGAATTGTCTTGGGAAGTGGAGACACAAATATCAACAGGCTTACGAGCCTTCTTATTGTAAACAACCCCATTGAAGGAGGTGGAAAATGAAAAAATCTTAAAATATTTGAGTGGAATAGCTTTCTTAAGCACGGTTAGACATATAGGCACATCTTCCATATCATCTTAGGGATGTAGGAGAAGTCTAGTATGGATTTACTGAGACAGCAGAAAGTTAGAAGTCGAGATACTTTAGGATATCTGGTATAGCTAAAAAATCCTCTTCTTTTACTTTTATTTATATATCTCCTGTGTTTGAAAATATAAATCAAAACAAATTATTAATTTTTTTAAAAAAGTAGGTTACTGTTACGGTAGAATGATAAATTTTCTTCCTTACTGTTTTGATATTTTACGTGCTACAGATCGCGATCGTTATATATCGGTTTTATTTGCACCTAAAAAAAAGCGCAGAGCACTGGCTGCACTTTATGCTTTTAATGCAGAGGTTTCCCGTATTCGCGAAAGTGTGCATGATCCGCTTATTGGTGAAATAAGGTTACGCTGGTGGTATGATTCTATCGCTGATGGTGAAATACAAAAAAGCGAAAATAATCCAATTTTAAGTGATTTAGTTGCAGCGATGACTCTCTTTAACTTATCTAAGACAGATTTTTTACGTTATTGTGATGCTCAAATTTTGGATCTCTATCACAACCCAATAGCAACTCTTTGCGATCTCGAATCTTATTGTGCTGAAACCGCAAGTATAATTTTGCAGCTTTCTTGTCAGATATTGGATTTTGAGGCTGCACAAAATTTTACAGATGCTTATAAACATGGAGGAGTTGCTCAGGGATTAAGCGGTGTATTGCGTCTTTTGTCATTTATGCGATCACGATATCACTATTATTTACCTGCTGATGTACTCAAAGCTGTTGCGGTGGAGAGGGATGAGTTAGAGGCTAACCATGTTAGTGATGTACAAAAACGCCATATAATTGAAGCTATAGTCGCTTTATCGCAAGATCATTATACCAAGTTTTATAAGCACTTTGGTACTTTGCCTAGAACACTTAAACCAGCATTCCTTCCACTGGCAATTATACCAGCGTCCCTTCAAAAATCGTTACAGATGGGAGCAGAAGTTTTTCAAGAAAATACAACTTTACCTTTGCTTCATCGCTATTGGTTGATAACAAAAGCAGCAATGAGCAGTAACCTCCCGAAACCATTATAGAACAAAACTATAAAAAATGAAAGGAAATTAAAGAAACAGCAAAAATGGGAATGGATTTTTTTATTGAAGATAAAAGTAATATTGTGATTCTAATTCGTTTTTTTCTATTTTTAAATAAGCTGATGGGTTGGTTGCGATGATCTTAAAACAGAGAATTTTACTTATCATATTGGAAGTTATACATATTCATTGGCTAGCTTGTACATTTTATGCAGTGCGTCGTATCTGACGGTGCGTAGATAAGATAAAATAAAATCTATCTGATTTATGACATTTTGAATTTCATATTCAGTGATTTGAAAAAGAGAGCAGATGTTATAATATCTGATGAAACGTAGCCTTTTTTTATGAGAAACTTTACCTTTACAGGCTATAGCAAAGTTTGCGACTATGAATAGATATTACGAATAAACTATGGAACATCATAATTGAATTACCAACTTTTATAAAAAAATTTAAAGGATAATTCAGATGGGTAGCATCTTTTATTTTAGTATCATAAGCGATCTTTCAAATTTACGTGTGATTTTCCAAAAAAATTGAAAATTTGCAAAAGAACTTAATAATTTATATAGATTTTTTTACAGAAAAAGTGAAAAAAGAAAAAAACTCTCTCACTTTTTAACTATTGGTGAACTTTTAGGCTTGAACAAGTAAATATTAAAAACTATTTGCAGCATTTTTATTGGGGAGCATTAAAAATTTTATTATAATTATTATTATTAATTTCCAAAGGGTTTTCCTTATTAGCAACTTGTAGCATTTCTAGCTTTAAGTCTTCTCTTATCATCATATCTATATTGGTACGAATATCGGGAGACAGGGTGTGAGCAGTGGTGTCTTTAGGCATAGTTATAGACTTTATTTGATAAACGATACGGTTTTTTGCATCCGAACCTTTTACTACACCGTAATGGCCTTTTGCGCCAGAAAATAATGCTCTCATACCTTCAGATCCAAGGATTTCAGATGAGTCTTGGCGCCGTAGGGCTTTTGTTGTGTTTATTGTAACGCCAAGAGTATGAGCAAGAGAAATAAGGCTTTTTCCTTCAGTGAGTTGTTTGAGAGCATCTGCGGCTTTTTCATCAAGAAGGCGTTGGATTTCTTCATTTTTCCATTGGGAAAGTGCGTCTTTCTTAGCTTCTTCAAGTGTTTTATCACGGGCAGGTATGATTGCATCTATTTTATACCAAAGATATCCACCATCTTGAAGAGAGAGCGGATCAAGATCAGCTCCTTCGTTTGATTGATAGATAGAGTTTAATAACGTGTCTTTGTGAGGCAAATCCGTGAGCATTACACCTTCAATTGTTTTTCCTGTTTTATCAAGGGTCATTGTACGTAAAGACAATTTATATTGGTCAGCAAGCTCATTGAAAGAAGCACCTTCAAAACGTGCATTTTCAATTGCTGTATAATTGCTACGCATGTTCTCTGCAGCACGATTTTTGGCAAGCGTCTTGCGAATGTTTTCCTCTACATTTTCAAAGGGGATAGAACCTGAAGGTGCAATATGTGTCACGCGAATGATAACAGGGCCTTTTAAATCATTGATTACAGCACTGACTTGTCCTTGTTTGAGCTCAAAAACTTCCAAGGCCAAATGATTAGGAAATTCATTTTCTGCTAAGGGACCTTTTGTTATATCTTTGAGAGACTTTTTTTCAGCTTTAACTAAGTCTTCAAAACTTAGTCCATCGGCTATTTTTTTTGCTGCATTATCAGCTGCTTCGCGTGTAGGGAATCGTAATTCTTCAATTGTTCGTTTCTCAGGTGTTATAAAATGTGAAGCATTTTGGGTATAATAGGCTTTAGCTTCTTCTATGGAGATGTCTTTTGGTTTCACAAAGTCATCTGGTTTCATAGATAATAAAGAGATGGTGCGATATTCTGGAGTACGAAATTCACTTTTATGAGTTTCAAACCATTTTTGTAATGTTTCGTGACTGGGGTCCGCGATTGTTTTCTTTTCATTTGGATTAATAATAAGATAATCAGCAGTACGCGTTTCTCCTTGATAGAGAGCTAATGCTTTATAAAAGAGATCGGGTGCTTTCATCCCAGACAATGAAGCTGAAATGATCTGATTACGCTTTTTCTTTTTAGTATAATAATCAAGGAAGTTACTTTCGTTGACATGTAATTGTTGAAGATAGTTACGAAAAAGATTTTGATTAAAGACGCCATTCGCTTGAAATATGTTATCAGCACCAATGATATGGGCTATTGCATCTTTTGAAAGATTAATTTTCATTTTACGCGCCTGCTCATCAAATAACACATCCTGCTGTAATTGACTGAAAACAAAAGCAGGAATTCTATATTGCTGTATTTCATGGGGTGTAAACATTCGTCCAAGATTCGAAGCGAGCGCTAAATTTATGCTTTGATCAGCAAGTGCGAGACGATAACCATCAACAGTTATTATTGATTCTCCAGAAGTGATAAGATCTCTTTCACCCTTTGTATGTAACTGGGGTATGCCCCATAAAAGAATGAAGCATAAGAGTAAAATAGCAAGAAAAGACCTAGAAATCCAAGAGTTTGTAGCATTTCGTATGATGTCAAGCATCGTTTAATTCCATTTATTAGCATAAGTTATCATCAAAGCAGTGGTAGAATTTGCAATAAAGATACGTAAGATGCAAGCTTAAAGACTTGCTTTCGTTTTATAATTTGATACCTAAGAATAAAGAAAATGTTTTGTGATAGCTTTTGAGGTGAAAACATGGCTCCAAATATTCGGCCTTTGATTGCTGGAAATTGGAAAATGAATGGAACTAGTGAATCGCTTGGGGAACTCCGTGCTATCGCTGCTGGCGTTAGTTCTGATCTAGGACGTTTATTTGAGGCGCTTATCTGTGTTCCTGCAACGCTTTTGTCACGTGCTTCCGATACATTAAGTGGTGAGAATCTTCTTTTAGGGGGACAAAATTGTCATTTTGATGATAGTGGTCCTTATACGGGAGATATTTCTGCTTTTATGTTGAAAGAAGCAGGGGCAAAATATGTCATTATTGGGCATTCAGAACGTCGTTCAGTTTATCAGGAAAATGATTCAATTGTTCGCGCTAAAGTGCAAGCGGCGTGGCGAGCAGGTCTTGTTGCCCTTGTTTGTGTTGGTGAAACATTGGAAGAGCACAAAAGTAATAAAGTACTGGATGTGCTTGCACGACAGCTTGAGGAGTCTTTGCCGGATGGTGCAACTGCAGGAAATGTGATTATCGCTTATGAACCTGTGTGGGCTATAGGTACAGGTAATACGGCGACTTCAGAAGATGTTGCAAAAGTACATAGTTTTATTCGTGATAAAATGCGCTCTCGTTTTGGTGATAAAGGAGATAAGATGCGATTGCTTTATGGTGGATCAGTAAAGCCATCCAATGCATTTGAGCTTTTGGGGACTGCGCATGTAAATGGAGCACTGATAGGTGGAGCAAGCTTAAAGGCGACAGATTTTTTAACTATTTGTGATGTTTATCGCAAATTATAATAGAGGAAGCTTTGTTTCCCCTTGGATTGTGTGCAATTTATGTGTAAATAGCCATAAAGAGTTATTTAAAGAGCAAAATTTATGCAAACAGTACTTATTGTTATTCATTTTTTGGTTGTTATCGCTTTAGTTTGTGTTGTATTGATTCAACCTTCAGAAGGCGGTGGACTTGGTGTGAGTAGTGGTTCAGGGCTGATGAGAACACGCGGTACTAAAAACGCATTAACGCGTTTGACAGCTATACTTGCATGTTGTTTCTTTGCGCTATCCATTGGACTTATCATTGTTGGAAATATATCAAACACCAGTTCTGATATTCTTAAGCGTATACCGGTTAATTCAGAACAAAATTCTTTGAAGAAAGAGGCCTCGGAAGCAGCACCTTCATTGAATAGTGAGACTCAGCCTTCTATTATTGAGCAATTAGGTGGTGTTTCAGTTCCATCTCAGGAACAAAACAAACCTACAGTGCCTTCTGTTGAAAATCCAGTTCCACAACCCATTGAAAATGCGCTTCCTGATCATGGAGCAAAATAGTTTTTTCAAAAGATATTAGATTTTTAAAAAGGTGATTTTTTACCTTTCTTTATTTTTTAGAAGAAAAATTGTTTTTTTTTGTATTTTTTGCTGGAAAAGTTGTGATAAAATGCTTATCACCATAAGCCCATGGCTCGTTATGTTTTTATTACTGGTGGTGTGGTTTCTTCTCTTGGGAAAGGTATCGCTGCGGCAGCGTTAGCTGCTTTATTGCAGGCTCGTGGGTATAGTGTGCGGCTTCGCAAGCTTGATCCATATTTAAATGTTGATCCAGGTACGATGTCTCCTTATCAACATGGTGAGGTTTTTGTAACCGATGATGGGGCTGAAACAGATCTTGATCTTGGCCATTATGAGCGTTTTACTGGGCGTTTTGCAAATAGCCAAGACAATATTACAACAGGGCGTATTTATCGTAATATTATTGAGCGAGAACGACGCGGTGATTATTTGGGAGCGACTGTTCAGGTTATTCCTCATGTTACGGATGAAATTAAAAAATTCATTACTACTGGGAACGAGGAATTTGACTTTGTTTTGTGTGAAATAGGAGGAACGGTTGGGGATATTGAGGCCATGCCTTTTCTTGAAGCGATTCGTCAGATTCATAATGAATTGCCAAGAAAAACTGTTATTTATGTGCATCTTACATTGATGCCTTATATTCCTTCTGCAGGTGAATTAAAAACGAAACCAACACAACATTCCGTTAAAGAGTTGCAATCGATTGGCATTGCGCCTGATATTCTTTTGGTACGTGCAGATCGCCCTATTCCAGAAACAGAACGAAGCAAATTATCCCTTTTTTGTAATGTTCGTCCAAGTGCTGTGATCCAAGCATTAGATATGCCAACAATTTATGATGTTCCCATGGCATATCATAAAGAGGGTTTGGACTCGGAAGTTCTTTCTGCTTTTGGAATTGATCCGGAACCTAAGCCAAAAATGGATCGTTGGGAGGATATTACGCATCGAATTCATCATCCTGAAGGGGAGGTTGTGATTGCAGTCGTTGGAAAGTATACCGGCTTGAAAGATGCTTATAAATCTCTTATCGAGGCGATTGCACATGGTGGGTTGGCTAATAAAGTGAAGGTGAATATTGAGTGGATTGAAGCGGAGCTTTTTGAAAGAGAAGATCCAGCATCTTATTTACAAAAAGTTCACGGTATTTTGGTTCCTGGTGCTTTTGGGGCACGTGGTGCAGAAGGTAAAATTCGAGCAATTCAATTTGCACGGGAGCGTAGAATTCCATTTTTAGGAATTTGTTTTGGTATGCAATTAGCATGTATAGAGGTTGCACGTAATATTGCGCATATTGAAAATGCTTCATCGAGTGAATTTTGCGAAACAAAGAATCCAATTGTAGGTTTAATGACAGAATGGCTTAAAGGAGATGTTCTTGAGAAACGCACAAAATGTGAGAATCTTGGTGGCACGATGCGTCTTGGTGCTTTTACTGCGGAACTAAAGGAAGGCAGCCATATTGCCAAAATTTATGGGATGACTAGGATTTGTGAGCGGCATCGTCATCGTTATGAAGTGAATATTGACTATAAAGATAAGCTAGAGAAGTGTGGATTGATTTTTTCTGGGATGTCTCCAGATGGTATTTTGCCAGAAGCAATAGAATATATAGATCATCCCTGGTTCATTGGTGTTCAATATCACCCAGAACTGAAATCGCGTCCATTTGATCCGCATCCACTTTTTTCTTCTTTCATTGAAGCTACTGTAGAACAGAGTAGATTGGTTTAGTTCATAGATTTTGTAATTTACTTTTTGAGAAATAAAACATCTAAGCAAAATATTTTTGATATGCGTTCATGAGTTATTCTATGTCCATTTGAGCTTTTGTTATTTTCGATGATCGTACATTCCTTGGGGAAGTCTGAATATCTCCCAATAATGCATAAAAGTTTAGATCATACATCTTTTAACAGGATTAATACGATTAAAGTTAATAACTTACAAAGATTACTTGAGACTTTAATAGAATTTTATTATCTGTCAAAAAATGAGTGAATACATGATATAGAGAGTGTTATGTTTAAATTTAGATTAAATCAGAACTTCTGTTGGATAAGGAAACTCATATGACTGCAATTATCGATATCATTGGGCGTGAAGTAATTGATAGCCGAGGTAATCCAACAGTAGAAGTTGATGTTCATTTGGAAGATGGAGCCTTTGGCCGTGCGATTGTTCCTTCAGGAGCATCGACAGGTGCACATGAAGCTATCGAGCTTCGTGATGGTGGACTACGCTATCAAGGTAAAGGTGTTGAAAAAGCGGTTGCTGCAGTAAATGGTGAAATTTTTGAAGAACTTGGTGGACGAGATGCAAGAGATCAAATTGCTATTGATCAAGCAATGATCGCTTTGGATGGGACGCCAAATAAAGCGCGTCTTGGCGCCAATGCAATTCTTGGTGTTTCATTAGCTGTTGCAAAAGCGGCAGCGAACTCATTGAATTTGCCTCTGTATCGTTATATTGGTGGTACACAAGCACATATTTTGCCAGTCCCCATGATGAATATTATTAATGGTGGCGTACATGCTGATAATCCAATTGATTTTCAAGAGTTTATGATTATTCCTATAGGAGCATCTACAGTGAAAGAGGCCATTCGCTATGGTGCTGAAATTTTTCACACATTGAAAAAACGCTTAAAAGACGCGGGATATAATACCAATGTTGGTGATGAAGGTGGTTTTGCTCCTCAATTTAAGAGTGCAGAGCAAGCAATTGATTTCATTATGGAATCCATAATAGCATGTGAGTATAAGCCAGGCAAGCAAATTGCTATTGGTTTAGATTGTGCATCAACAGAATTTTATAAAAATGGTTCATATTTTTATAAAGGAGAGGGTAAATGTCGTGATGCTCAAGAACAGGTAGATTATTTGGAGCGACTTGTTGAAAATTATCCTATTATTACAATTGAAGATGGGATGGCTGAGGATGATTGGGAAGGATGGAAGTTGCTTACTGATTCGATAGGAGCAAAGTGTCAACTCGTTGGTGATGATTTATTTGTAACAAATTCTGCACGTTTACGCGATGGTATCAAAAGGGGCGCTGCAAATTCAATTCTTATTAAAGTAAATCAGATTGGCACGCTGAGTGAAACACTTGATGCCGTAGAAATAGCCCATAAAGCAGGTTATCGTACTGTTATATCTCACCGTTCAGGTGAAACGGAGGACACGTTTATTGCAGATCTTGCTGTTGCAACGAATAGTGGGCAAATCAAGACAGGTTCTCTTGCACGTTCGGATAGATTAGCAAAATATAATCAACTTATTCGTATTGAAGAAATACTAGGAACACAGGCATGTTATGCTGGTAATTTCCATTGTTGATTTTTATAGGCATAGGATATCAGTTTTTCTTTAAGATTCTGGTGCCATTTGAATGTGATTGTTAGATTCAACTGTTTTATCAATGGCATGTAAGCAGCAGTTTTATAGGTGGTAAAGATGAGAGGTGTGATTATTAGTCAGGATCAAGGGACTTATCTTGTTTCAGGTGATGATTGTAAGCGTTACCAATTTGCGACTTGGGACTGGTTAGGAAAAAAACCACCAAAAGTGGGTGATCATGTTGATTTTGTGTGTGAAGATGGTGTTATAAATTCGGTTTTTCCGCTGTTAAAACAGGATTCAGGGCACAAAAAAGTAATGATTGCATTCATTTGTTGGTTTGCTGGTATATTTGGAGTTCATCGCTTTATGGTTGGTAAAGTTTGGACTGGTGCTTTAATGCTTATTTTATCTATATCATTATTTGGATTATTTATTACAGGGATTTGGTCCATTATTGATTTTATACTCATTTTAACAGGGAATTTTACTGACAAAGATGGGCATAAAGTTACAAATTAGGAAATACTAAATATTGTGATATAAATAGGCAATGTCGCATGTCTTTGTTGTGGCAGGAGTATCCAGCGTGTAACAACAAATTTTTTGTGTATATGGATTTAGTAATAAGGTATTAATAAAAATTATGCATAGTTGGGGCAGACATTAAAAAAAATATGCTATGAAAACTGTGCGATTTTATGTGGACAAAACAGAAACGCAGATCAATTAAAATACGTTTTGTACTCCCACTTATGACTGTGGGAGTTCTAAGCTATTTCAGTTATCATATTTATCATGGTTCATATGGGTTGTATTCACGCAGTGAAGTTAATCAACATATTATAGAATTAGAAGAGGAACTTCATAACGTAGAAGCTGAGCGGATATCTATTGAAAAACGTATTTCTCTTTTACGTAATGGGCATATTGAAAAGGATATGTTGGATGAATATGCTCGGAAAAATTTAAACGTTTCCAAGCCAAATGAATTGACAATTTTAACTCCTTTCAGCGATATTAAAAATTAATTATAAGTCACGTAATTAAAAAAAATATTTTAAAACAATTGCCTATGATATTATTTGCGCTGATTGATAATGCTTGTAACTTTTGTTCGTAAAGGTTATTTCTAAATAATCATAACAGGGAGTTTATTATGGCAGAACGGTCTAAAAAAAATTCTGCGTCGGTAGTGCATACAGCATTATCAAATACCACAAAGAGAGCACAAAGAGCTAGTTTCACGAAAGAAGAAGAGATTGGTGTTTATCGCGAGATGCTTTTAATTCGTCGTTTTGAAGAAAAAGCAGGTCAGCTTTATGGGATGGGGCTTATTGGTGGTTTTTGCCATCTTTATATTGGTCAAGAAGCTGTTGTTATTGGAACGCTGAAGGCATCAAAAGAAGGGGATCAAGTTATCACGTCTTATCGTGATCATGGCCATATGTTGGCGGTTGGAATGAGTCCACGTGGTGTTATGGCAGAATTAACAGGGCGTCGAGGTGGCTTTTCTAAGGGGAAGGGTGGATCGATGCACATGTTTTCTAAAGAAAAAAATTTTTATGGGGGACATGGTATTGTTGGTGCTCAAGTTCCGATTGGTTCAGGCTTGGCATTTTCGAATCAGTATCTTGGTAAAGATAATGTGACGTTGGTTTATTTTGGTGATGGTGCTGCAAATCAGGGGCAGGTTTACGAAAGTTTTAATATGGCTTCACTTTGGAAGCTACCTGTTGTTTATATTATTGAAAATAATCAATATGCTATGGGAACCTCAGTTGTACGTGCATCAGCAGAGACAGATTTTTCTCGTCGTGGCCTTTCTTTTGAAATTCCAGGTATAATTGTTAATGGCATGGATGTTCGAGAAGTAAAAGGAGCTGCTGATGAAGCAATTTCTTGGGCGCGTTCGGGCAAAGGTCCTATCATTCTTGATATGCAGACTTATCGCTATCGTGGTCACTCTATGTCTGATCCAGCAAAGTATCGCTCAAAGGAAGAGGTCCAGAAGATAAAAGAAGAGCATGATCCTATTGATCAAGTAAAAGACCGGCTTCTTAAGCAAGGCTTTGCGAGCGAAGATGATTTAAAGTCTATTGATAAAGAAGTGCGTGCGATTGTCGCAGATGCGGCAGACTTTGCGCAAAGTGATCAAGAGCCAGATGCTTCTGAGCTCTATACTGATGTTTTAGTTTGATGCGAAGGGAGCAAGTATGTCTATTGATATTTTGATGCCGGCGCTTTCACCAACGATGGAAGAAGGCAAATTGTCTAAATGGCTCAAGAAAGAAGGCGATAAAGTTAGCTCTGGTGATGTAATTGCTGAGATTGAAACTGATAAAGCAATGATGGAAGTAGAGGCTGTCGATGAAGGTACTCTTGGTAAAATTTATGTGTCTGAAGGTTCTGAAGGAGTGAAGGTTAACACTGTGATTGGGGTGTTATTGGAAGAAGGTGAAACTGTTGAGGATATTTCACAGACTGTCGATTCTTTGAATGTACATCAAAAAACTGGAAGCGGATCTTCTTCTTTTTCTCCTTCAGTGCCAGCATCTCCTCTTTTTGATAGTGCTCCTGATTTCGATATTCCAGCGGGGGCTCAAATGGTTACGATAACGGTACGTGAAGCACTTAATCAGGCAATGGCTGAAGAGATGCGGCGTGATGAAATGGTATTTTTATTGGGGGAAGAAGTTGCGCAATATCAAGGGGCTTATAAGATTAGCCAAGGTTTATTGGAAGAATTTGGTGCACGCCGAGTTATTGATACACCAATTACAGAACATGGTTTTGCAGGATTAGCTGTTGGTGCTGCTTTTGGAGGGTTACGTCCTATTGTCGAGTTTATGACATTTAATTTTGCTATGCAGGCAATTGATCAGATTATCAACTCTGCAGCGAAAACGCGTTATATGTCTGGTGGACAAATGACTGCTCCTATGGTTTTTCGTGGTCCCAATGGTGCGGCTGCGCGTGTTGGTGCTCAGCACTCTCAGTGTTATGCTGCTTGGTATGGTCATGTGCCAGGGCTTAAAGTTGTTATGCCGTATAGTGCTGCAGATGCAAAAGGTTTGCTAAAAGCTGCTATTCGTGATGATAATCCTGTTATTTTTCTTGAAAACGAGATTTTGTATGGCCATCAATTTGATGTTCCTCAAATAGATGATTTTGTTTTACCTATTGGGAAAGCACGGATTCATAAATCTGGGCAAGACGTTACAATTGTTGCGTGTGGCATTGGGATGCATTATGCGGTTCAAGCGCTGCCAGAAATTGAAAAATTTGGTATTGATGTTGAGTTGATTGATTTGCGGACTATTCGTCCGATGGATCTTCCAACAATTGTTTCTTCAGTTAAAAAAACAGGTCGTTTGGTAACAATTGAAGAGGGATATCCTCAGTCGTCAGTGGGAACTGAAATAGCAACACGTGTTATGCAGCAGGCTTTTGACTATCTTGATGCTCCAGTTGCCACGATTTCTGGTAAAGACGTTCCGATGCCTTATGCTGCCAATCTTGAAAAGTTGGCTTTGCCCAACATTGCTGAAATTGTCGAAGCTGTTAAGGCTGTGACTTACAGAGCATAACGGAGGAATCACTATGCCTATTAAGATTACAATGCCTGCGCTTTCTCCTACAATGGAAGAAGGAAATTTATCCAAATGGAATATCAAGGAAGGGGATAAGGTTTCCTCTGGTGATATTATTGCTGAAATTGAGACGGATAAGGCAACAATGGAAGTCGAGGCTGTTGATGAAGGAACAGTCGCTAAAATTGTTATTCCTGCTGGAACGCAGGGTGTTAAAGTGAATTCTTTAATCGTTGTTTTAGCAGAAGAAGGTGAAGATTTAGCTGAAGCTGCAAAGGTTGCAGAAGAAGGTTCTTCCTCTTTTGCAATCAAAGAAAAAGAATTACAGAGTGTCAAACAGACAGACACAAAAATGATGCAAATATCTCATTTATCGCCAGTTCAGCAATCAATACAGCAAGATAAAAAGAATATACGTCTTTTTGCTTCTCCTTTGGCGCGGCGGTTAGCAGCTCAGGCGGGGATCGATTTATCACTTGTTTCGGGCAGTGGTCCACAGGGGCGTATTATCAAGCGTGATGTAGAAAAAGTCATGAGTGGCGGTGTTTTTGAGGATTCATATTCATCACAAAATATACAGCCGGTAGCCTTAGGTATTTCTGACGAACAGATACTAAAACTCTTCAAAGAGGATGAATACACATTTGCACCCCATGATAATATGCGTAAAACAATTGCCAAACGTTTGGTAGAATCAAAGCAAACAGTACCACATTTCTATGTGACAGTGGAGTGTGAACTCGACGCGTTATTAGAGCTGCGTACACAATTGAATGCTGCTGCTCCAATGGTTAAGATGCAAGAAGGATCGAAGCCTACTTATAAGATTTCCGTTAATGATATGGTTATTAAAGCTGTAGCACTTTCCTTAAAGGCTGTTCCCGATGCCAATGTATCTTGGCTTAAAGGTGGAATACTCCGTCACAAACACTGTGATGTTGGTGTTGCTGTCTCTGTTGCGAATGGATTAATTACACCAATTATTCGCCATGCGGAGGAAAAATCTTTGTCAATGATCTCCAATGAAATGAAAGATTTTGCAAAGCGTGCACGTGAACGCAAATTAAAAATGGAAGAATATCAGGGGGGGACAACAGCTGTATCAAATATGGGAATGTATGGTGTGAAAAGTTTTTCTGCTATTCTTAATCCACCGCATGCGACGATTTTTGCGATTGGTGCAGGTGAACAGCGTGCAGTTGTTAAAAATGGTGCATTAGGGATTGCGACAGTGATGTCGGTCACACTTTCTGCTGATCACCGTGCTGTTGATGGTGCGTTAGCAGCAGAGCTTGCGCGAACCTTTAAAAAGATGATTGAAAATCCACTGGCAATGCTCATTTGAGTTGTTTAAATGTGCTTCACATAAATTATGTGCGAATGTGGTATGTTAAAGGATAAAAACAGATTAGGAAAGTTTAAATGGTGGTTTTGCCGTTTTTCCTAGTTTGATCCAAGCTATAGAGAGAATTTGGAATGAAAAACGCAAGAAAATTCTATCGTGTTGGTTTTTAATTTTTAGTTTAAAAAGTGTATATTTGTTTTGTATGTATCCATGGAGGAATGAGTGTGGCAAATCGTTATGATGTAATTGTAATTGGCTCTGGTCCTGGCGGATATGTAACTGCGATTCGGGCGGCGCAGTGCGGTTTCAAGACTGCGATTGTTGAACGTGAGCATTTAGGTGGAATTTGCTTAAATTGGGGTTGCATCCCCACAAAGGCACTTTTACGTTCAGCAGAAATGAAGCATTTTGCTGAACATGCGAAAGATTATGGTCTAAAGCTTAACGGTTCAATTGAAGCAAATATCAAAGATGTTGTGGCACGTTCGCGTGGAGTTTCAGCACGTTTAAATGCTGGTGTTGGTTTTTTGATGAAAAAAAACAAGATTGATATAATTTGGGGCGAAGCAAAACTCACTAAGCAAGCGAAGGGAGATCTGCTTGCAGAAATTATGGTTTCTGCATCATCTAAACCAATTATGCAACCACAAAATCCAGTCCCCAAAGGAACATTAGGAGAGGGGAGCTATCAAGCAAAGCATGTCATTATTGCAACGGGTGCACGTCCTCGTGCTCTTTCTGGTATTGAGCCAGATGGAGAGCTTATTTGGACTTATTTTGAAGCGATGATTCCTCACACAATACCGAAATCGCTTTTGGTAATAGGATCAGGGGCAATTGGTATTGAATTTGCCTCTTTTTATCATGATATGGGGGCGACGGTAACTGTTGTTGAAATGATGCCTCATATTATGCCAGCTGAAGATGTTGAAATTTCAACATTTGCTCGTAAGCAGTTAGAGAAAAGAGGTATACGAATTCTCACGCAAGCAAAAGTAACAAAGGTTGAAAAAGCTTCTGATTCTCTCACCGCGCATATTGATGTGAATGGTAAGACAGAAACAATCACAGCTAATAGGCTTATTTCAGCCGTTGGGGTTCAGGGTAATATTGAAAATCTTGGATTGGAAGCATTAGGTATAAAAACCGATCGCGGGTGTATTGTAACTGATGAATGGAGTTGTACGGGGGTGGAAGGCATTTATGCTATTGGTGATGTAGCAGGTCCTCCTATGTTAGCACATAAAGCAGAAGAAGAAGGTGTGATATGTATTGAGCATCTTGCAGGTTTAAAGAGTGCCCATCCGCTTGATAAAAGAAAAATTCCAGGGTGTATATATTGTACACCACAGGTTGCCTCTGTAGGACTTTCAGAAGCAGCAGCGAAAGAAGCTGGCTATGATATACGTATTGGTCGTTATTCCTTTTCCGCTAATGGTAAAGCAATTGCTTTAGGGGAAGATCAAGGATTAGTGAAAACGATTTTTGATAAAAAAACAGGACAGCTTCTTGGTGCACATATGGTAGGAGTAGAAGTAACAGAACTGATTCAAGGTTTTGTTATTGCTATGAATCTTGAAACAACTGAGGAAGAATTGATGCATACCGTCTTTCCACATCCAACATTGTCGGAAATGATGAAAGAAAGTGTATTGGATGCTTATGGTCAAGTTCTAAATGCTTGATAGCTGGATTGTATGAAAAATCTTGTATTTTGTGATTTTTCATCGGCGTTCCATTATTAAAAAGGCAGAGGCTTAAATGGTTACGGTTGTTGATAAAGTTACGAACAGACGTCTGCGTCATCCTGAGAAGGCGCATCGTCCAGATACAAGCATTCAGAAAAAACCGGATTGGATTCGTGTAAAAGCGCCAACATCACAAATATATAAAGAAACGCATGGAATTGTGCGTGCCAATAAATTGGTAACTGTTTGTGAAGAAGCTGGGTGCCCAAATGTTGGTGAATGTTGGAGCCAGAAGCATGCTAGTTTCATGATTTTAGGTGAGATATGTACACGGGCTTGTGCTTTTTGCAACGTGGCAACAGGTATTCCGCTTGCAGTTGATGAGAATGAGCCAGAACGTGTAGCAGATGCTGTTGCACAGATGGAATTAAAACATGTTGTGATTACATCTGTTGATCGCGATGATCTTGCAGATGGTGGCGCACAGCATTTTGCAAAGGTTATTTATGCTATTCGTCGAAAAGCGCCTAAAACGACAATTGAAGTTCTTACACCTGATTTTCGTCATAAGGATGGCGCGTTAGAAATCGTTGTCGCTGCTAAGCCTGATGTTTTTAACCATAATTTGGAAACAGTTCCCTCTAAATATTTAAAGGTTCGTCCAGGAGCCCGCTATTTTCATTCAGTTCGGTTGTTACAACGCGTTAAAGAACTTGACCCAACAATCTTTACAAAATCAGGTATTATGGTTGGGTTTGGGGAGGAGCGAAATGAAATTCTTCAATTGATGGATGATTTACGCTCTGCTGATGTTGATTTTATGACAATTGGGCAATATTTACAGCCTACACGAAAGCATCATCCGGTTATTCGTTTTGTTTCCCCTGAGGAATTTGAGTCTTTTGCTAAAATTGGTAAAGTGAAGGGTTTTTTGCATATGGCTTCCAATCCTCTGACTCGTTCTTCTCATCATGCAGGGGATGATTTTGCAATTTTGCAAAAGGCACGTGATGAAAAATTTGCTTTACAGAGATAGCTATGCCAACTTTTACAACACAGCGGCAGATTTCTCATAGTGTTCGTGAGATGTTTGATCTTGTCGCGGATATTGAACGCTATCCCGAATTTTTACCAATGTGTGAAGCTTTAATTGTGCGTTCTCGGAAGGAGTATGAGGCAAAGACATTGCTTCTCGCTGACATGACCGTTGGTTATAAAGTGATCCGGGAAACTTTTACAACTCAAGTATTTCTTCATCCGAAGGAAAACCTTATAGAGGTTACATATATTGATGGTCCATTTAAATATCTTGAAAATCGCTGGAAATTTAGTCACATTGAAAATACAAATAAATGTAACATAGAGTTTTTTATTGATTATGAATTTAAAAGTAAAATGCTTGGGCTAGTGATGGGTTCAATGTTTGATGTTGCTTTTCATAAGTTTACCAATGCTTTTGAGATGCGTGCCCATCAAGTTTATGGTTTCCCAGTAGCATAATTCTTTCTATTGTTTTTTACATAAGTAGTTTTGTGTATTTTGGACTGTGTTTGATCAATTATATGTGGAAAATGTTACTTGAGAGAATTCAAAATCATTTGCAAAGCATTTTCGACGGTTGCATAGCGAATAGCATTTCGATCAATATTCCCGAAATGCATTTCTGTATGGAGGGGTTGATGGTTTTTGTAAGCAATTACGAAATGTACAAGTCCCACAGGCTTATGAGGACACGCACCTCCTGGTCCTGCAATTCCTGTTACAGACACTGCAATGTCAGCACGTGAGTGTTTTAAACCACCCTCAGCCATGGCAAGGGCAACTTCTTTTGAAACAGCACCATACGATTTTATAAGTTCAGCGCATACGCCAACAAGACGTGTTTTAGATTCGTTTGAATAAACAATGAATCCACAATCGAGCACATCTGACGAGCCTGCAATATTTGTGAGATTTGCAGCAATAAGGCCCCCTGTACAAGATTCGACAGTTGTTAAGAGGACACCTTTTTGGCGGCAAGCGTTAAGAACTGCATATGCTTTTTCTTCACAAGAATATATCATTTGGGAATTTCTCCTGGATAAAGAACTGTAGCAGTTGCAAGAGCTGCAATACCTTCTTCACGACCAATAAATCCAAGTTTTTCATTTGTTGTCGCTTTAAGTGAGATACGATCTGATGAAATTGTGAGTATCTTCATAAGATTTTCTGTCATTATATGACGGTAGGGGCTGATTTTAGGGTTTTCAGCGATTAGTGTAATATCAACATTGGCAATACGTCCATTTGCTTGTTTAATAATATCAATGGCGTGACGGAGAAAAATTTCTGATGATATATTTTTCCATTTAGGATCAGAGGGAGGAAAATGTGTACCAATATCTCCTGCACCTCGCGTAGCAAGAAGGGCATCTGTGAGTGCATGAAGAGCAACATCAGCATCGGAGTGTCCGTTTAATTTTTTATGAAAAGGAATTTTTATTCCACATAATGTAAGAGAAGTTCCTTCTTCGAAAGAATGAACATCATAACCATTGCCGGTACGAATATCAGGGAACATTTGCATTTTTTTCTGGAGATAGAGATGTGCTGTGTAAAAATCTTCATGCCATGTAATTTTTATATTGTTAGGATCTCCAGGGATGGTCCGCATAGGAAGCCCAAACCATTCGGCAATTGCTGAATCGTCGGTAAATTCTTGTTTGCAAGCTTGCTTTGCTTTTTCATGAGCTTTGAGGATGGATTCAAAGGGAAAACATTGTGGAGTTTGTGCACTATAAAGATGTGTGCGTGGAATTGTTTCTAAAACATGATGAGTATCATTTACACGTTTGAGGGTATCAGAGATGGCGAGAACGGGGAGAACTCCTTCTTGATGGTTGACAGTGGTATGGATTTGTTCAAGGAGTTCGTTTTTGATAAAAGGGCGTGCACCATCATGGATATGTACATATTTTGGTTTATATTTTTCCAAAGCACGAAGTCCATGTAAGGTGGAAATTTGACGTGTGTTGCCTCCTTCAACAATGATAAGATGTTTTTTAAAGTCGGCAATGGCTTGTTGACAGATTTGATCGTCATCTGGATGAATAACTAAGATGATTCTTGTAATGTCTGGATGTTGCAAAAAACAACGCACAGTATGGCAAATGACCGGCTCTTGTCCTAAAAGTCGGTATTGTTTTGGAGTTTTTTGTGGAGATTTTGCTCTTTTACCACGTCCAGCGGCTAATATTATTGCTGCAATAGAAATGTTTCATTTCCTTTCATTTTAATTGATTGTCTTAATTATTTCATCGCTATCAATCTTTGATTGATTTTGAAAGGATGATTGCTGCAAATCAGCAAGAGATGTCATGGATAAAACATCAAAAAAAGCATTTAATGCTTTTTTTAATGTAATATTCAAGCTACAAAAACCAACCAATGGGCAGTTAGATTCTGTCGTATCAAAACATTCTGCGATGGAAAAGTTATCTTCCGTTACTTTCACAACGTCAGCTACTGAAATTTCTGCTGCGGGTTTAGCTAATTTAACTCCTCCATTGCGTCCTCGTACTGTTTGTATAAAACCTGCTTCAACCAGCGGCTGAAGGATTTTAAATAAAAAAAACTCGGAAACGGCATATGCTTTGGCAATTTCTGGAATACGACTAAGAGATCCTTGATTTTCTGCACAGTACATGAGCATCCGGAGGGCATAATTTGTTTGTTTGGTTAATCGCATCTCTCCTCCTCTGTAAAAGTATTACTGAACGTACTTTAATGTTAAAGGTATTCTGAAAGATATAGAAGTTCTTTCTTCATGTTTTGTTAGATTGGCTACATTTTAAACGTGGTATTGGTATTGTCAATTTTTGTCACAAGAGGTTATATGGAGATAACGGAATAAGGTAATGTAAGTTAATCATGAATACAACATCTGTGATAAACCACCAAGACAGTGATCAAGATACTTATAATGATGATTTGTATCGCTTAAGTAAGGTGTATATCTTTTTAGGTATCACAATCATTGTATTGGCTCTACTCACAGCGTCTGTCTCATTTATTGTTCTTATTGGGTTAACCCCTGTTGTTCCTAATAGAACTGTCACTCTTATTCTTATAGGAATTAATAGTGTTTGGGTATTAGGTCTTGTAATCATTGTTTTTTATGAGATGATCCCCATCATTCATGCATGGCGATCAAGGCGTGCTGGTTCCCGTCTTCATGTGCGTCTTATTTCGCTCTTTGCACTTGTTGCAACAGTGCCAGCTGTTGCTGTTGCTCTTGTATCAGGTCCTGCGCTTAATTTGGGTCTTGATAGATGGTTTGATACGACAACACGGCAAATTGTAGGTTCTTCTATTGATTTAGCCAATGCCTATGCAGATGAAATGCTTCAAAACATGAAGAATTTATCCTATGCTATGGCATTTGCACTCGATAACAAAAAGCTTTTAGAGCGTAATCCAGCTGAATATCGTATGCAGTTGACGCGTCACGCTGTAGGACGGAATCTGCGTGGTGCATTTTTGTTAGGTTCGAGTGGAACTGTTTTTATCTCGAGTGATTTTGGTGATGAAGAGACATTGCCTATCCCCCCATCCAATCTTATCGAGCGTGCAACCAGTGCAAGACCATTTTCTTTTCAACCAGGAGTTCACGATTATTTTGGTATTATTTTAAAATTTACCAATATTCCCAACACATTTTTATATTTAGTGCGTGATGTTGATAAAGATGTTTTATCTGCTTTGCGTTTGACAGAAGTCAATACAGACCGTTATCGTGATTTAAATGAAAATCGTCTGTTGACGCAAATCGCATTTGGTATGCTTTATCTATGCCTTTTTTTTAGTTTATTCTTATCAGCCATTTGGGCTGGTATTGCTGTTGCTGATCGGTTGGTGCGTCCTATTCGTCTTCTTATTGGTGCAGCTGATAATGTTGCTTCTGGAAATATGGAAGTTTTTGTACCTGTACGCGCGAGGGACGGAGATATTGGGCAATTATCAAAAACTTTTAATTATATGGTGAGTGAATTAAAAAGTCGACGTAATGAATTAATTGCGGTTCGTGATCAAATTGATGAGAGGCGGCGTTTTTCTGAAGCCGTTTTGTCTGGTGTAACAGCAGGTGTGGCTGGAATTAATGATAATGGCGAGATTACAATTATCAATCGGTCTATTGAGACGATGTTTGATATTCGTTCTGAAGAAGTTATTGGGCAGAGTCTCTTATCGTTGAGTACTGAAATTGGACAGGTTTTTCAGCTCGCATGTTCCTCAGGTCGCAAAAATCATCGTGAGCAGGTAACCCTAAGGGTTGCAGGACAAGAACGTGTTTGTAATGTGCAGATTACGATGGAGGAGGATGATGGGCAGGGACAATCTTGGGTCTTAACCATTGACGATATTACAGATCTTGTTGAAGCACAACGTTCATCGGCATGGGCCGATATTGCACGTCGTATAGCACACGAAATTAAAAATCCACTTACACCTATTCAGTTATCAGCTGAACGTATTCGTAAACGTTACAACAAAGTGATTACACAGGATAGGGAAGTTTTTGAGCGGTGTATTGATACGATTATTCGCCAAGTTGGGGATATTGGGCGTATGGTTGATGAGTTTTCTTCTTTTGCGCGTATGCCTAAACCGCAAATGGATATTTTAGATATACGCGGATTGCTACGAGAAGCATGTTTCTTGATAGAAGTTACACGACATGATATTCATTTTGAGCAAGATTTAGGGAATGTACCACTTATGGGTGCATTTGATAATCGTCTCATTGTACAGGCTTTGTGTAATGTCATAAAAAATGCGAGTGAGTCTATTGATTCAGTTGTACGAGAGGAAGGTATTCACGGCCATATTCTTGTTCGTTCTTATCGTCAAGAAGGGTATGTGGTTGTGGATGTTATTGATAACGGTAAAGGGCTTCCTAAAGAACAAAGGCACAAATTATTAGAGCCTTACATAACAACACGAGAAAAAGGGACAGGGCTTGGATTGGCCATTGTACGAAAAGTTATTGAAGATCATGGTGGTTATATGGAATTGCATGACGCACCGAAGGTTTTTTATGAAGGTCGTGGCGCGATGATCCGTTTGATATTTCCTGCGGATGGGATTAAGCAGGATAGTATTGTGCAAGCCGCGAATCATAAATCATAAGATAGGGGAATAGAATGGTATCAGATATCTTAATTGTTGATGATGAGGCGGATATTCGCGAGCTTGTTGCTGGTATTTTGGATGATGAAGGCTATGAAACGCGTGTTGCGTGCAATTCTGATGAAGCATTAGCACAAATTAGTGAACGTATTCCAAAGCTTATTTTTTTGGATATTTGGTTACAAGGAAGTCGTCTTGACGGTTTAGCGTTGCTTGATGAAATTAAAACACGATATCCTACTCTTCCTGTAGTTATGATCTCTGGTCATGGTAATATTGAAACGGCTGTTTCTGCTATAAAACGAGGTGCGTACGATTTTATTGAAAAGCCTTTTAAGGCTGATCGGCTTGTTTTAGTAGCAGAACGGACTCTTGAAAATTCAAATTTAAAACGCGAGCTTTTAGAATTGCGAAAACGTTCGAGCGAGACATCAGAATTGCTCGGAACATCAACTGCTATGAAACATTTACGTCAAATTATCGAAAAAGTAGCACCGACTAATAGCCGCATCATGATTACAGGTCCTTCGGGTGCGGGAAAAGAGATGGTGGCTCGTGCGATTCATGCGCTTTCAACGCGTTCGCATGGACCATTTGTTACAATAAATGCAGCAACGATCACGCCGGAAAGAATGGAAATAGAATTATTTGGCAATGAAATGGAGGGGGGAGAGCGCAAGATTGGCGCTTTAGAGGAAGCACACGGGGGGATATTATATCTTGATGAAATTGCTGATATGCCACGCGAGACTCAAGGTAAGATTCTTCGGGTGTTGACGGGGCAGACATTTGAGAGAGTTGGTGGTACAAAACGTGTCAAGGTAGATGTTCGTATTATTTCCTCAACAGCACAAAATTTGGAAAGCCTCATTTCTGATGGGCGTTTTAGAGAAGATCTTTTTCATCGACTTTCGGTTGTTCCTATTGCTGTTCCACCACTTTCAGAGCGTCGTGAAGATATTCCAGAACTTGTACGCCATTTTGTAAAAACAATATCGCAACAAGTTGGTATTAAGCCACGTGAAATTAGTGATGATGTTATTGCTATTTTAAAAGCGCATGCTTGGCCGGGCAATGTACGGCAGTTACGGAACAATATTGAGCGTCTTCTCATTCTTGTGCGGGATGGCGATGATCCAATAACAACGGAGTTTCTCCCGACTGAAGTGAGTGATTCTTTACCAGGATTCCAAATGGATTCGGATGAAAGTATAATGGAATTACCGTTGCGTGAAGCACGGGAATTGTTTGAAAAGAGGTATTTAGAGGCGCAGATTGGGCGTTTGGGTGGAAATATATCACGTACAGCTGAATTTATAGGTATGGAGCGTTCAGCTTTGCATCGTAAGCTTAAGGCGCTTGGAGTTTCGTAAAATTATGCGAGTTATTATTTGCGGAGCAGGACAAGTTGGTTATGGGATAGCAGAGCGTCTTGCTGCCGAAAATCATGATGTTACCGTTATTGATATTGAAGAGATATTAATTGCAAAGATTCGTGATACGCTGGATGTAAGAGGTTTTGTTGGTCATGGTTCGCAGCCTGAGGTACTCTTGGCTGCAGGTGCAGACAAGGCTGATATGTTGATTGCTGTGACTTTATTTGATGAAGTCAATATGGTAGCTTGCCAAGTCGCACACTCACTGTTCAATGTTCCAACAAAAATCGCTCGCATTCGTTCACAATCCTATTTGGAACCGCGTTACAAAACACTTTTTGCTAGAGAGAATATTCCCATTGATGTTGTTATTTCTCCGGAAGTTGAAGTTGGAGAAATGGTTTTGCGTCGGATTGCTTTGCCTGGCGCAATAGATGTACTTTATTTTTGTGATGATGATATCGTTGCATTGGCTTTGGAATGTATGGAAGATTGTCCAATTATTAATACACCTTTGCGTCAGTTGACAGAGCTTTTTCCAGATCTTCGTACGACGGTTACTGCTATTAAACGCGGTTCAGAAGTATTTGTAGCGCACTCAGAGACACAATTACGCGTTGGTGATGTGACTTATCTTGTTGCCGCTCGTGATCAGATGCGTCGTGCAGTTGGACTTTTCGGTCATAAAGAACAGGATGCTCATCGCATGATTATTGCAGGAGGTGGCCACATTGGTCTTTATGTTGCACAGGCTATTGAACAACGTTTCCATAAATTAAGACTGAAAATTATAGAATCACAGAGAGAAAGAGCTTTAGCAATTGCTGATCAACTTGAAAAAACAACCGTTTTATATGGTAACGTGCTAGATCCAGTGATTCTTCAGGATGCTGGAATTGATCAGGCTGATTTAATGATTACATTGACCAATCAGGATCAGGTTAATCTCTTAAGTGCTATTATTGCTAAAAGACTGGGATGTAAAGCCAATATGGTATTGATCAATAATGTTGCTTACCAGGATTTTAGTCGCGCAGTTGGTGTGGATGCTTATCTTAATCCTCATGGTGTTACAATATCAAAAATCTTGCAACAAATGCGGCGTGGACGTATTCGTGCTGTTCATTCGGTTTTTAATGGCAAGGCAGAAATTATTGAGGCTGAAGTAATGCAAACATCTTCCTTAGTGGGGAAGCCATTGTCGGAGCTCAATTTATCAGATGGTTTGAGAATTGGAGCGATTTATCGCAATAAGACAATAATACAGCTTTCGGCAGATACACGCATTTTATCAGGTGATAGGATAGTTATTTTTGCTCTTGCTGAAAGTGTTCGTGATGTGGAGCAATTATTTCGCGTAAGTTTGGAATATTTTTAATTCGGTGTTTGTAAAATATTTATGCTTTTATATAGTGGACAAAGAAGATAACTTAAGTGATCATTGTTCTCGATGATGGAAATTGAGTGGTACATTGAATTTTACAATTAGGGCAAAAGTAAAAAATATCTGTTGTTTTTGAATTGTACAAGGGCGAATTAATTCTACGACATTTAGCAATTTATGCTTTGATTTAAGTTTTCTGATGGCAGATAACGTTGTACAGTGGTTTCATCTTCGGATTTTTTTGTTGTGGGGATGAAGTATCAGTAGAGCAGTATTTGCTTGAATGCAGATTTTTTCACAAAGAGTTTCATCAAGATACAAATAAAGTTTGATGTGCAAGAAAAAATGATGTAGAAACAGAAAATTTTGCACTTCATTTTCCGCTCAATAATCCTATTATAAAAGCGTTTTAGGGTTATTGGAGAAATCCAGAGAGTGTCCTTAATTGGCTTAGGTTTAAGTGTCACATTTAGGCCTTGTTTTGATTAAAGGGAAAGAATACTGGCTTTATCGGGAAATTTTGAAATTAAGGTATTTACCGATGAATGATAATATTTCACGATTGACTACACCGTATGTTTTTTTACATGAAGCAAAGCAAGAGAGTTTCTTATGATGGGACTGAAAAAAACTGGAGACATTTTTCTTATATTTTGGCCTTGAGCTAATTACAGAACTATTTTTCATAGGATTGCATGTTTACAAAAAGGCAAGGATCACTCAAAAAATTAGGAAGGACGCTTTTACCATTGGGCAGTTTTTTGCATTTTTGATGTCTATAATTTGTTCAATGAGCGTTATTGCTATTTTAACCATTGGGATTTTAATCCTATTCGAAGAATCGTTAATTGTAGCTTGTGGAAGAGGGTAATGCTATTTTATGGACAAAAGCATTAAATATGTGAAGAACGATTCTTAGTATATGAACGGAAATAAAAACATGAGTAATTTAACGAAAACAGCATTAAGTCTTGTTCCTATGGTGATTGAACAGACTAATCGTGGCGAGCGAGCCTATGATATTTTTTCTCGTCTTTTAAAAGAGCGGATCATTTTTATTAATGGTCCTGTTGAAGATGGTATGGCAATGCTTGTTTGTGCGCAATTACTCTTTTTAGAAGCGGAAAATCCTAAGAAAGAAATTAGCCTTTATATTAATTCGCCAGGTGGTGTAGTAACATCTGGTATGGCAATTTATGATACTATGCAGTTTATTCGCTCTCCTGTTTCTACACTTTGCATGGGGCAAGCAGCTTCTATGGGATCATTACTTTTAACGGCTGGTGCGAAAGGTCACCGTTTTACATTACCAAATGCACGGATTATGGTCCATCAGCCATCTGGGGGGTTTCAAGGCCAGGCTTCAGATATTGAACGGCATGCACAAGATATTATAAAAATGAAACGGCGTTTAAATGAAATTTATGTTCAACATACAGGACAGGATTATGATATTATTGAGAAAACTCTCGATCGTGATCACTTTATGACAGCAGAAGAAGCGAAACAGTTTGGTTTAGTTGATGATGTTATACAATATCGCGCTGAAATTGAAAAAGAAGAAAAAGATTAAGAGTTTTTATAGAAAAAAGAACTACTTTAAAAAGAGAGTTTTGTAAAAGTATCGCGAAATAATAGATGAAGCACCTAAAGATATTGTGACAGGTATGTTTTTGTAGTTGTCGTTGTGAAAAACTTCCTTTGAAAGGTAAGCTATTCATAGAACATGGTGAAAGGGAAATAAAATGAGCAAAATTGGCAATAGCGGGAGCGAATCAAAAAATACTCTCTATTGCTCCTTCTGCGGCAAAAGTCAGCATGAGGTTCGTAAGCTCATCGCAGGGCCTACTGTATTCATTTGCGATGAATGCGTAGAGTTGTGCATGGACATTATTCGTGAAGAAAATAAATCTTCTGGTATTAAGGCGCGTGATGGTGTTCCTACTCCACAGCAAATCATAACAGTTCTTGATGATTATGTTATTGGTCAACAGCATGCAAAGCGGGTTCTTTCTGTTGCTGTCCATAACCATTATAAACGGCTTGCGCATCAATCTAAAAGCAATGATATTGAGTTAGCAAAATCGAATATTCTTCTTGTTGGTCCAACAGGGTGCGGTAAAACTTATCTCGCACAAACATTGGCGCGTATTATTGATGTACCTTTTACGATGGCTGATGCGACTACTTTGACAGAGGCAGGATATGTCGGGGAGGATGTTGAAAATATTATTCTAAAGCTTCTTCAAGCTGCTGATTATAATGTTGAGCGTGCGCAGCGTGGCATTGTTTACATTGATGAGGTCGATAAGATTTCTCGTAAAGCTGATAATCCTTCTATTACGAGAGATGTTTCGGGAGAAGGTGTTCAGCAAGCGTTATTAAAAATTATGGAAGGAACAATTGCTTCTGTTCCCCCTCAAGGTGGGCGTAAGCATCCGCAGCAAGAGTTTCTTCAGGTTGATACAACGAATATTTTATTTATTTGTGGAGGCGCTTTTGCTGGTTTGGAGCGGATTATTTCAGGGCGTGGTGAAAAAACTTCTATAGGTTTCTCTGCTACCGTTAAAGCGCCTGATGAGCGTTGTGTGGGTGAGATTTTCCGAGATTTAGAGCCTGAAGATCTTATAAAATTTGGTTTAATACCAGAATTTATTGGTCGTCTTCCTATTGTAGCAACTTTAGAAGATTTGGATGTGAATGCGCTTGTTCAAATTTTATCGCAACCGAAAAATGCATTAGTCAAGCAATATCAGCGTCTTTTTGAGATGGAAAATGTTGAATTAGCGTTTCATGAAGACGCTTTACGGGTTATTGCTAAGAAAGCGATTGAGCGTAAAACCGGTGCACGTGGTCTACGCTCTATTATGGAGAAAATACTTCTTGAGACTATGTTTGAGCTACCAGCTCTTGAAGGCGTTCAGAAAGTTGTAATTTCGAGCGATGTGGTTGATGGAAAATCACGTCCTCTTTATATTTACTCAGAACGTGCAGAAGATAAAGAAAATGTATCAGCATGACATTAAAAGAAAAATATAATGTAAAAAGTAACAATAGACACCATTTGAAGGTAGATCTTTCTGAATATTATCGACATAATGCTTGATTTATATGTTTGCAGTTACCACTTCATGCATTGTGGAGAGCTGGAGCTTTTTTAAGGGTAAGCTTGGTGGCGGATAGATCATAGGCTCCAGAAAGGAGAATTATGCAATATATTGATGAAAAGACAAATGGAATAAAGGGGGAATTTTACGCTGTTTTACCTCTTCGTGATATCGTTGTCTTCCCACATATGATTGTTCCACTTTTTGTGGGTCGAGAGAAATCGATTCGCGCTCTCGAAGAGACAATGGCAGTTGATAAACAGATATTATTGGTGACGCAAAAAAACGCCTCTGATGATGATCCGAAAGTGGAAGACATTTATGATATTGGTACATTCGCTAATATTCTTCAACTTTTAAAGCTTCCCGATGGGACTGTGAAGGTTTTGGTTGAGGGGATTGCACGTGCGAGGATTAGTGAATTTATTACAAGTGAAGATTATCACCAAGCTTGTGCAATTATTACGGAAGAGTTTAGAGAAAATGATGTTGAGATTGAAGCTCTTTCTCGATCGGTAATAGCTTATTTTGAAAATTATGTAAAACTGAATAAAAAAATTTCACCTGAAGTTGTTAATGCGATTAGTCAGATTGATAACCCTTCTAAGCTTGCTGATACTATTGCTTCTCATTTGATGATTAAGCTTGCAGAAAAGCAAGAAATATTAGCGTTATTGCCTGTACGTGATCGTCTTGAACGAGTCCTTTCTTTCATGGAAGGAGAAATTTCTGTCTTGCAGGTTGAGAAACGTATTCGTTCGCACGTTAAACGGCAAATGGAAAAAAACCAACGAGAATATTATCTGAATGAGCAGATGAAAGCCATTCAGAAAGAGTTGGGAGCCGGTGATGATAGTCGTGATGAGCTTTCTGAGTTAGAAGAACGCATTACAAAGACCAAGTTTTCAAAAGAGGCACGCGAAAAAGCTGAGGCAGAATTCAGGAAACTACGGAGTATGTCTCCAATGTCTGCGGAGGCGACGGTTGTACGTAACTATCTTGATTGGTTATTAGCGATGCCTTGGGGAAAAAAGTCGAAGATTAAAAACAATTTAGACTTTGCTGAAAAGGTGATGAATAATGAGCATTTTGGGCTTGAAAAAGTCAAAGAGCGAATTATTGAATATTTAGCCGTACAAAGTAGAGCATCAAAAATAAAAGGTCCGATTATTTGTCTGCTTGGTCCTCCTGGGGTTGGAAAAACCTCACTTGCGCGTTCGATTGCAAAAGCAACAGGGCGTGAATATGTTCGTATTTCCTTAGGAGGAGTGCGGGATGAGGCAGAGATTCGTGGACATCGCAGGACATATATTGGTTCTATGCCCGGAAAAATTATTCAGTCTATGAAAAAGGCTAAAAAGTCTAATCCGCTTTTTTTGCTTGATGAAATTGACAAAATGGGACAGGATTTCCGCGGAGATCCTTCGTCAGCTTTATTAGAAGTACTTGATCCTGAACAAAACGGTACATTTATTGATCACTATTTGGAGGTTGAATATGACCTTTCCGATGTCATGTTTATTACAACTGCTAATACTCTTAATATTCCAGGACCGTTAATGGATCGGATGGAAATTATTCGTATTGCTGGCTATACTGAATGTGAGAAAATGGAGATTGTTAAGCAGCATCTTTTACCAAAAGCATTAAAAGACCACTGTTTATCTAAAAAAGAATTCAACATTTCTGATGGTGTTATAAGATCGATTATTCAATTTTATACACGTGAAGCAGGTGTTCGTGGTCTTGAGCGTGAATTAATGAAGATAGCGCGTAAATCGGTTACAAAGATTCTGAAAACACAGCAAAAATCTGTAAAAATTACAGAAGATAATATGAGTGATTTTTTAGGTGTGAAGCGTTACCGCTATGGTCAGATTGAAGGGGAAAATCAAATTGGTGTTGTTACTGGGCTGGCATGGACTGAGGTTGGTGGAGAGTTATTAACCATTGAAGGTGTTATGATGTCCGGTAAAGGCAAGATGACTGTAACTGGGAATCTGCGGGATATTATGAAGGAATCAATTTCAGCGGCAGCGTCTTATGTGCGTTTTCGTGCTGTTGATTTTGGCATAGAGCCTCCGCTTTTTGATAAGCGCGATATCCATGTTCATGTTCCAGAGGGTGCTACGCCAAAAGATGGTCCATCAGCAGGAATTGCCATGGTCACCGCAATTGTTTCTGTATTAACAGGGATAGCTGTACATAAAGACATTGCTATGACTGGTGAAATCACGTTACGTGGGCGTGTTTTACCAATTGGTGGATTGAAAGAAAAGCTCCTTGCGGCTCTTCGAGGAGGTATAAAGAAAGTTCTTATTCCTGAAGAAAATGCAAAAGATTTGATTGATATTCCTGACGACGTCAAAAATAATATGGAAATTATTCCAGTAAATCATGTGAGTGAAGTTTTAAATCATGCTTTGGTTCGTTTCCCTGATCCTATTGAGTGGGCAGAACCTTCTACGGTTCCTGTTTCTATCAGAGCAGAAAGTGATGGTGAAGGGATAATTGCACACTGATTCATAATCACATTTATAACGGCATTTTTAGAAGCAGCAGAGACTATTTTTATGAATTTTGTTCTGTTTATTTTGAGAAAAAGTAAAAAATTCCGTGAATAACTGTGATTATTGCTAAAAAACAATGTTTTGAATAAAAATAAGACTTCTGTTTGCTGTACTTTTCAATAAACTGATCATAACACGTTAAGTTGTGTTATCCGGTAATATAGGGAAAGGAAATGTCAATGAATAAAAGTGAATTGGTTAGCTCCATTGCTGAAAAGGCAGGTGTTTCGAAAGCGCAAGCTGGTTCTGTTGTAGATGCTTTTATCGCTTCTGTAACAGAAGCCCTAGCTTCAGGCGGAGATGTTCGTCTTCCAGGTTTTGGTTCTTTTGAAGTGTCTCACCGTGCAGCGACAAAGGGACGTAATCCCTCAACTGGTGCTGAAATCAATATTCCAGCGCGTTCTGTACCTAAATTTTCCGCAGGCAAAAGCCTTAAAGAAGCTGTTAATAAAAAATAGTTGATCTGCATTAAAAAAAACCCGGTTTACTTATAAGCGGGTTTTTTTTAAGTTTTTTCGCGTATGCTTTCAGATAAATTTTTGTGTTATGTGTGTGCTTTAAGTGTTATCCTATTGAAAATGCTTTTAGGTTTTACAGAGGGTGCTTAATGCGCAGCGTGTGCTTTTAACAGCATTTAAATGAAACCAACAGAGAAAAATGATAAGGCTCAATGGTTTGTTCTTGTGTTTAGCTGCTGAGTTATGCTGCGTTTGGTCGAACGGTGTGAGTACAATGATTGGAATGTTGGCATTGTATGGATATCGCATGTATGTTTGGTAATTCTTATTAATTTTATACCAATTATCCATCTTCTGGTAATGAGATCTTTTGATCATTGAAAATGCGCTGAAGATTCTTTTTTGTGAGAGTAAAAGCTCTTTTAATGGGAAAGTTTTTTACATTCTCATACCATTTATAATAGACTTGGCATCATAAATCTTGGCAGTTCATGTTATAAGAAAATTTGTGATCTTTTTCTGCAGGTCGAACATTGAGATTTGTCTAATAAGGTAGAGCCTTGTAACAGATTTTTCATAGAATGAAAGACAATAATTGGTTTAAGGCGTGTTTTTTTCTCCATCGTTTAACCACTGCATACAATGATCCAGTGCTCTGGCGGTTATAGCTTGTTTTTTTGCAAACTTTTTTTCTTTGCTTGAAAAGCATTTTCGGGAATGATGAACAGAGTCAAGAGGTGGGAAAAGTCCAAAATTGATATTCATTGGCTGGAAAGATTGTCTTTCAGTTTTTTCATCGACAATGTGACCACCAGTAATATGATTTAACAGTGCCCCCAATGCCGTGGTTGGCGGTGGTAAAGAAGGACATTGATAATTGTACTCAGCAGCAGCAAAACGGCCAGCAAGAAGCCCTATTGCTGATGATTCTACATAACCTTCACATCCGGTAATTTGTCCAGCAAAACGCAGTTGAGGTCTTTTTTTCAAACGAAGGGTTTTATCAAGAATGACAGGTGAGTTGAGATAAGTATTGCGGTGAAGACCCCCGAGACGTGCGAATTCTGCTTTTTCAAGACCGGGGATCATTCTAAAAATGCGAACTTGTTCGCCATATTTTAGTTTTGTTTGAAAACCAACCATATTGTAAAGAGTCCCAAGCTTGTTGTCTTGGCGGAGTTGAACAACAGCGTAAGCTTTAACTTTGGGATTATGGGCATTGGTCAATCCCATAGGTTTCATAGGACCGTGTCTAAGAGTTTCAAGTCCGCGTTCAGCCATAATTTCAATTGGTAAGCATCCATCAAAATAAGAATTTTTTTCAAAGTCGCGGAATTCTATTTTTTCTCCACTTTTTAGGGCTTGTACGAATGCTTCGTATTGTTCTTTGTCAAGAGGACAATTAAGGTAATCCTTTCCTGTTCCCTCTGGGCCGATTTTGTCATAGCGGGATTGATGCCAACAAATGTTCATATTAATACTATCGGTATAGATAATAGGTGCAATAGCATCAAAAAAAGAAAGAGCTTTTATTCCGGTTGTTGCCTGTATTATTTGAGCGAGGGCTGGCGAGGTAAGGGGGCCAGTTGCAATAATAATGTGATGCCACTTCTCAGGGAGTGCGCGAATCTCGCCACGTTCTATGGTGATGAGAGGATGATTTTTGAGTGCTGTCGTAACAGTTTGAGAAAATCCCTGCCTATCAACAGCAAGAGCACTTCCAGCTGGGACTTTATTAGTATCTGCAGCCTTCATGATTAAGGATTTTGCTAATCGCATTTCAGTATGTAAAAGTCCCACGGCATTTGTTGATGAATCATCAGAACGAAAAGAATTTGAACAGACCAGTTCTGCAAACAGATCTGTTTTATGGGCGTCAGATTTTTTTTGAGGCCGCATTTCATGCAAAACAACAGGAATTCCGGATTGAGCGATTTGCCAGCTTGCTTCACTGCCTGCAAGACCGCCGCCTATGATATGAACTGGAGGAGTAAATTTATTGAACATAATTTATTTTTAGCGGAAGTGTTGCTTTTTGAAAAGTATAGATTTTATTTCTGTAATTTGTAAGAAAGATGTGTATTTGGATTTTTTAATATATTTGTTTGCTTTTTTTCTTTAATTAATGGTATAGAAACGCCGCTTATATAAGGTTATTGACTTATAAGTGAAGCGGATGTGGCGAAATTGGTAGACGCACCAGATTTAGGTTCTGGCGGGAGACCGTGGGGGTTCGAGTCCCTCCATCCGCACCAAAAGAATTTTATGGACACTATGGGTTTCTGTGTGTTTAGAATTCGCTTCATCGTGATTTAACACTCAAGTGTTAGAATGTAATGATTATCAGAGTGGGTTTATCCCTCTCCTTAGAAGAATGAAGGTTATTTGATGCAGGTTACCGAGACGCTTAATGAAGGACTGAAGCGCGAAATTAAGATCGTGGTTCCGGCGAAAGATTTAGAAGAAAAATTGAATGAACGGTTGGATGATACCAAGGGTAAAATCAAACTGAATGGTTTCCGTCCTGGAAAGGTACCTGCTGGATACCTACGAAAAATGTACGGAAAATCTTTTATGGCTGAAATTCTCAATGAGATTATCAGTGATGCTCCTCATTCTATTTTAGCTGAACGTAATGAGCGTTCGGCAATGCAGCCACAAATTGATATAGATGAAGATGAAAAAATTCTGGATGGTAAAACTGATTTTGTTTTCAGTTTAAAATATGAGATTTTACCAAAGTTTGAAATTAAAGATTTTGAACATATTGAAATTGTTCGTGAAATTGCATCTGTTCCGGATCCAGAAATTGATCAGCAAGTAGAGCGACTTCTTTCTTCTACACGGAGTTATACATTGAAAGATGGTCCTTCTGAATCGGGTGATCGTGTTACAATAGATTATCTAGGTAAGCTTGAGGGAGTTCCATTTGAGGGTGGAACAGATAATGATGCGCAACTGATTCTTGGATCAAAGCAATTTATTCCTGGTTTTGAGGAGCAGTTAGTTGGTGTAAAGGCGGGTGATAAGAAAACAATTTCTGTTAAATTCCCTGAAGATTATAGTGCAGCACACTTGGCTGGTAAGGATGCAGAATTCGATATCACTATTAAGGCTATTTCTAAACCAGATTCATTGAAAATTGATGATGAAGCAGCGAAGAAGCTTGGTTTAGAGTCTCTGGAACGCTTGCGTGAGGTTGTTCGTGGTCAGATTGAAAGCCAATATGGTTCAATGACACGCCAAAAAATTAAACGCCAAATTCTTGATGCTTTAGATGCTGATTATAGTTTTGAGATTCCTGAAGGACTTTTAGAAATTGAATTTAATAACATATGGGCGCAAGTTAATGACGATTTGAAAAAAGCCGGAAAAACTTTTGAAGATGAGGGGGTTACAGAGGAACAGGCACGGGAAGAATATCGTGTGCTTGCACGGCGTCGTGTTCGTCTTGGTTTGGTGCTTTCTGAAATTGGGATGAAAGTTGGTATAAAAGTAAGCGAAGATGAGTTAAAGGCAGCTGTTTTTGACCAAGTTCGCCAGTATCCTGGACAAGAGAAACAGATTATGGATTTTTTCCGTAATACACCGGAAGCTGTTGCAAATCTCCGTGCTCCAATTTTTGAAGAAAAAGTCATTGATCATTTGTTGGCACGGATAAAGGTCACCGATAAAGAAGTAACAGTTGAAGAATTGATGAAGGAATATGACGAAATAGATTTAACCGAGAAAAACCCAGCAAAGACAAAAACTACAGTAAACGCTAAAAGTGCAGAGAAGGTTTCAGCTAAAAAGAAAGCGCCTAAAAAAGGGTAGTATTTGCACTGACAGAATATGTCGATGGAATCGATTTTTTTTCTTGATTGATATTCTAGGCTTGTATTTACAATGGTTTTAGATTAGCCATCAGACATATTTTTTTATATTGATAGTGGATTGGCAATGGGAATCATTGATACGCGTGCTCCTGATCCTAAGCGTTTTATTTCTGGAGCTACAGGTGATTGGGAAGTCATTATTGGCATGGAGGTCCATGCACAGATCATATCGAATTCGAAACTTTTTTCGGGTGCTTCAACGAAATTTGGTGCTGAGCCAAACAATAATGTCTCGCTTATTGATGCAGCTATGCCTGGTATGTTGCCTGTTATTAATCGGGAATGTATTCGTCAAGCGGTTCGGACCGGTTTGGGATTAAAAGCTAGCATTAATCTGAAATCCATTTTTGATCGTAAGAATTATTTTTATCCAGATTTACCGCAGGGGTATCAAATTTCTCAATTTCGATATCCAATTGTAGGTGAAGGAAAAGTTATCATATCTGTTGGTCCGGATTCCAATGGTCAATTTGAAGATATTGAGATTGGAATTGAGAGATTGCATCTTGAACAAGATGCTGGAAAATCGATGCATGATCAGCATCCTACAATGTCTTTTGTAGATCTTAACCGTTCTGGTGTAGCTCTCATGGAAATTGTTTCCAAACCGGATATGCGCTCATCGGATGAAGCTAAAGCTTATATGACGAAGCTACGTATGATTGTTCGTTATTTAGGTACCTGTGATGGTAATATGGATGAAGGCTCCATGCGTGCGGATGTTAATGTATCTGTTCGTCGTCCTGGTCAAGGTTTTGGGACCCGCTGTGAGATAAAAAATGTTAATTCTATTCGTTTCATTGGTCAAGCGATTGAGTATGAAGCGCGTCGTCAGATTGCAATTTTAGAAGATGGTGGTGTCATAGATCAAGAAACTCGGCTTTTTGACGCTATCAAAGGAGAGACACGGTCTATGCGTTCAAAGGAAGAAGCACATGACTACCGTTATTTTCCTGATCCCGATCTTTTGCCGTTGGAGTTTGATCAGGCATTTGTGGATTCTTTGGCAGCAGAATTACCGGAATTACCTGATGATATAAAAGCGCGTTTTATTAAGGAAATGGGATTGACAGCATATGATGCTTCCATTTTAGTGACAGAAAAGGCTATTGCTGATTATTTTGAAGAAGTTGCACGTGGGCGCGATGGTAAAATAGTTGCCAATTGGGTAATTAATGATCTTTTAGGCGCTTTAAATAAAGATCATCGTGTAATTGAAGAGACACCAGTGACACCGGATCAATTGGGAAACATTATTGATCTTATCAAAGAGGGCACTATTTCTGGGAAAATTGCCAAAGATTTGTTTGAGATTATTTGGAATGAAGGAGGGGATCCGCGTCAAATTGTCGAAAAGCGCAATATGAAACAGGTAACAGATACAAAGGCTATTGAGATGGCTGTTGATGAGATTGTTGCCAATAATGCTGATAAAGTTGCTCAAGCAAAACAAAAACCTGCTTTGGTGGGTTGGTTTGTTGGACAGGTTATGAAAGTAATGAGTGGGAAAGCAAATCCTCAAACTGTTAATGAATTGGTTAAAATGAAGCTTGACTTAGATTAAGATTTATGGGGTAGAGGAAAATCCATAAAGATGCTATTCTTTTATAATTGAGAAATACGGGTGCGCTTAATAAGAACACGGTTGAATTTACAGGTAGATTTTTTTGTAATTTCAAGCATCGTATAAATTTATTCCAACAATTGATTTTGTAGCTATGCTAAAGGAGTGGAAGAGAAGATGGTTGGATTTTTAAAGCAAGTCTTCACGTGGTGGAGTGGTAATACCATCAATACACGTTTTTTTACTTGGCGCAAAGGTAAGCGTATAGGCGAAGATCAGTTTGGGAATATTTATTATGAGGGAGGCACTCATAAAGATGGTTATCCGCGTCGTTGGGTGATTTATAAAGATTATTCTGAAGCTTCTACTATTCCACCAGGTTGGCATGGGTGGATTCATCATCGCTGTGATAGTCCGCCAACGCAGGAGAATTATCAGCCATATGAATGGGAAAAACCTCATGTTGCAAATATGACAGGGACAAGCGAAGCTTATCGAGCAAAGGGAGCTATAACTTACAATGGAGAGCGTTCCTATGTGGTTGAAGATTATGATGCATGGTCTCCTAAATAATGAAATATTTTGATGAGTGCGTATATTTTTCCTTATTGTGCTCTATTTAAGAGCTAAAATTGTTTTTTAGATGTGAATTGGTTGACGTTAAATGAGAGCTTTTTTACTGTTAAGGTTAAAGCATTTTTGTTGTGCTTGTTTTATGGGAATTGCCGTAATCTTGTCCTTAGTTGATGGATTGCACGCAAAACGTATAAGCAATGGAATTGCCATTTTTGCAGGTCTTGACAAAATTACAGGACGTACTACGCGTTTTGAAGTTTCTCTTGGTGAGGTTTATCAATACGGTGTTTTACAGGTGACGCCGCGCGCATGTTATACGAATTCTAAGGATGAGCCAACGCGTACCACTGGTTTTATTGAAGTTAATGAAGTCACATTAGATAAAAAGGTACGGCGTATTTTTACAGGATGGATGTTTGCAGATAGTCCTGGTTTGAATGCTGTAGAACACCCTATTTATGATGTGTGGTTAAAAGACTGCAGATAAGACTCTCAAAGTCTTATTGCTCGATGATTAGATAAGATGTTGCATTAATTTTGTCAGAGGGATGTTAGGCTATACCTCACTATTTGAGAGAATATAAATGGATTGATGACAATTTTCAATTTATTAAAATAAATATGTTTTGCGAAAAAATATTTAAAGTTTAAGAGTTGGATTCGAAGGAACATTAAGTTTAAATATTCTTCATTAATAAAACTGATATATCTGTTCTATATAAAGAATGATCTATTTCACGAAGAATATGAGATTTTATACAATGACAGATGCTGATCACAAATATAACAATGTGAGGTTGTTACCAAAACAGCCTAAAGGGCCGTTATTGAATGTCCCATTTATTATAGTTTTTTTGATAACACTTTGTTTTTGTATTTATTTCATTCCTCAGTATTTTTTTTCTGATCAGCTTTATATGGAAAGTTTAGAACTTTTTTCATTTATACCAGTGTTATTCAAGGCTGATCCTTTAGCCTTTTGTCATACCATTTTTAGTTATTCATTGATGCATGGAAGCTTTCAACATGTTGCTATTAACATGGCTTGGCTTTTGGTTTTTGGATCTCCTTTGGTGAGACATTTGGGCAGTTTACGTTTTTTAGTTTTTTGGATGCTAATGGCGGCTATTTCTGTATTGATTTATTTTGTCTTTCATCAAGAGAGTATGGTACCGCTTGTTGGTGCCTCTGGTGCAATTTCTGGAATGATGGGTGCTATTGTACGCTACAGTTTTTCCCCGAGGCATTTTGATGAAAATATGCAAAATGGAAGGTTTTTTGGTCCTTTATTATCTGTCAAACAAGCTCTAAGCTCAAAAATTGTAATTATTTATATAAGCATATGGCTGATTGTTGATTTTATTATAGGTGTTTCCTCTTTTTTGTTTGAAGGGGATAGTATTGCAATAGCATGGGAAGCACATATTAGTGGTTTTGTTTCGGGATTTTTGTTTGTTGGTTTTTTTGATATTTTACGTGCGAAATAAAAAACTATAGCCTAAGATATTTATGAGCCGCGTAGAGCGCTATCGTTGCTGCGTTTGAAACATTAAGTGATTTAATGTTTCCAGGCATATCAAGACGTGTTAATGCGCAAACTGTTTCACGTGTTTTTTTGCGTAAACCTTTACCTTCTGCTCCTAAAGTAAGAGCGATTTTCTTCCCTGTTAATACTGTCTCTAGAGGGTGATCGCCTTCTGAGTCCAGTCCAAAACTGATAAAACCTGCTTGATGAAGTTCTTGAAGTGCTTCGGCAAGATTTCGTACAGTGATATAATGAATCATTTCCAAAGCTCCAGATGCAGCTTTAGCCAGAACGCCGCTTTCTTGGGGGGAATGGCGATAGGTGGTGATAAGCGCACCAGCTTTAAAGGCAACGGCAGAACGCATAATAGCCCCGACATTATGTGGATCGGTAATTTGGTCCATGACAATGACAAGATCAGTATTTGTTAATTCAGATAATTCGCATGACTTGAGAGGTTCCGTTTCCACAACAGCCCCTTGATGTACTGCATCACTTCCAACGAGTGCATCAAGTTGTTTGGGTGAGCATAATGTGACAGGACAGGGTAAATCTGATTCGGGTATATTTAATCTTTTTAAGGCATTCTGTGTGACATAGAGACATCCAAAAACTCTTTTTGGATTTTTTAAAGCGGCATAAACTGAATGTATACCATACAGACGAATTACTCCTTGCTTCAGGGGGGCGGCTTTCTGTTTCAAGCGGATTACAGATGAAGAAAGAAAGCTTTTTGTGTTGTGAGATCGGCGATGTAGACGGGGATGGTGAAAATTTTTAAATGTTTTCTCTTTCATGGTTTCTTTATAGCGTATTCATGACATAAATAGATAAAAAAAAGCTAATAGCTTACAATTATTATCAGATATTATCATAAAATTTGTATAGAATTGTATTTATTCTGTTGACAGATACGTTAGTAATCGTCATAACCGCCCCGCAGCCATTCTGAATTGAATAGGTGATCAGGTGGTTGTCGTGATGCCTCATCGCGCAGCTTTGCCGATAGAATGGAGGGGTGCCCGAGTGGTTAAAGGGGGCGGACTGTAAATCCGTTGCGTATGCTACGTTGGTTCGAATCCAACCCCCTCCACCATTCATCGGAAGAGAGTTGATACGTGGTATGCGGGTATAGCTCAATGGTAGAGCAGCAGCCTTCCAAGCTGAATATGCGGGTTCGATTCCCGCTACCCGCTCCAGACAGTTGTTGATGCCAAAGAGTTGTTGATGATTAGGCAAGTGGTTATGGTGGGAGAATACTTCCATCATAAATGAGGCGGTTTTCCCGTCTAAAATTTGTGATGGTTCGGGCTGATGTGTCAGGCCGATTTAATTCAATTCTGCAGGCCTGTTTTCCAGGTGCTAACAAAATAAGAGATTGACAGCGATGGCAAAGAGCAAATTTGAACGTACGAAGCCGCATGTTAATATCGGTACGATTGGTCACGTTGACCATGGGAAGACCTCATTGACGGCAGCTATTACGAAATATTTTGGTGAATTTAAAGCGTATGACCAAATTGATGCAGCCCCAGAGGAGCGTGCACGCGGAATTACTATTTCTACAGCGCATGTTGAGTATGAGACAGAGAAGCGTCACTATGCGCATGTTGATTGTCCTGGTCACGCAGATTATGTTAAGAACATGATCACAGGGGCAGCGCAGATGGATGGTGCGATTTTGGTAGTTTCCGCGGCTGACGGTCCAATGCCTCAGACGCGTGAGCATATTCTCCTTGCGCGCCAAGTTGGTGTTCCGGCGATAGTTGTTTTTCTTAATAAAGTTGATCAGGTTGATGATTCTGACATTTTGGAACTTGTTGAAGAAGAGGTTCGTGATCTTTTGTTGCAATATGATTTCCCAGGTTCTGAAATTCCGATTGTTAAGGGTTCAGCGTTAGCTGCGCTTGAAGATAAAGATAAAAGTATTGGTGAAGATGCTGTTCGTCTTTTAATGAGTGAAGTTGATAATTATATACCAACTCCTGATCGTCCAATTGATCAACCTTTTTTGATGCCGATAGAAGATGTTTTTTCGATTTCGGGTCGTGGTACAGTTGTTACCGGTCGTGTTGAGCGTGGTGTGATTAAAGTTGGTGAAGAAATAGAGATTATAGGTATTCGTCCTACTTCTAAGACAACAGTTACAGGCGTTGAAATGTTCCGTAAGCTTTTAGATCAAGGTCAGGCTGGGGATAATATTGGAGCACTGCTTCGTGGAGTTGATAGAGAAGGGATTGAGCGTGGTCAAGTTTTGGCAAAGCCTGGTTCTGTTACACCTCATACAAAATTTAGAGCAGAGGCTTACATACTCACGAAAGATGAAGGAGGTCGCCATACTCCATTTTTTACGAATTATCGACCTCAATTTTATTTCCGTACGACAGATGTGACAGGGATTGTTACTCTTCCTGAAGGAACAGAGATGGTTATGCCAGGTGACAATGTTGCTATGGATGTTTCTTTGATTGTTCCAATTGCAATGGAAGAAAAACTTCGTTTTGCTATTCGTGAAGGTGGTCGTACTGTTGGGGCAGGTATCGTTTCTAAGATTATTGAGTAGCCAGAGTAATTGTTGAAAGTGTATTTTAAGATATTTTACTCTTAAGAGTTAGGGGTATAGCTCAGTTGGTAGAGCGGCGGTCTCCAAAACCGTAGGTCGCGGGTTCAAATCCTGCTGCCCCTGCCAGATGTAAAAAGAATTTTAAAGAGTAGGGAGGCAGATTAACTGCCTTCATTGCTTTTTTTTGTATGGGGCTTGTTTTTTTGTGCGTGAATCGGTATTGAATAGAAAGTGAGGAAGCTGCATAAGGCTGAAGGTTGTCTTTTCGCATTTTTTGTCATGTTTATTTTGTTGTATAAATCGTAATAATATTTAGAAAGAGTATGTGTGGCTGATGGCATCTAAAACCAATCCAATTACTTTTTTGAAACAGGTTTATGCAGAGACAGTTAAAGTGAAGTGGCCTACACGTCGTGAGACAGTGATCTCTACCTGTATGGTATTATTCGTGACAGCATTGGCTTCAGTTTTCTTTTTTATTGTGGATCAGGTTATGCATTTTAGTGTGTGGCAGGGTATTGGCTTTTTGAAATATCTTTTTGGTTGATAGTGTAAGGAAGTGTGACTGTGGCTGCTCGTTGGTATATTGTTCAAGCATATTCGAATTTTGAAAAGAAGGTGGCGGAAGCTATTGACAAAGAGGCGAAGCAAAAAGGGCTTGATCATCTGTTTGAAAAGATTTTTGTTCCGACGGAACGTATTGTTGAAATTCGTCGTGGGCGTAAAGTTGATGCTGAGCGCAAATTTTTTCCAGGGTATGTTCTTGTTTGTGCTGATTTGACAGATGAGGTTTATCATCTCATTAAAAATACACCTAAAGTAACAGGCTTTTTAGGCTCTGATTCGCGTCCGGTTCCCATTTCTGATCGAGAGGCTGAGCAAATTCTTAAACAAGTTCAAGAAGGGGTTGAGGCACCAAAATCTTCAGTATTGTTTGAGGTTGGTGAGCAAGTTCGCGTTGCTGATGGTCCTTTTGTTTCGTTTAATGGTATTGTTCAAGAGGTTGAAGAAGAGCGTTCTCGTCTTAAGGTTGAGGTGTTGATTTTTGGGCGTCCTACGCCTGTTGATTTGGAGTTTGATCAGGTTGAGAAGCTTTGATTGAGCTTAAGTGTGGTTTTTTATCACTTTAAATAACCGGTGGGAGGTGATTTATGGCTTTTGTCGGCTTGATGACCCAAACCACCAAACTGCGGCGGGTAGCAGACAAGAAAAGCTGTCAGCTTACCAGTTAAATTGAAGGCAGATTAATATGGCAAAAAAAAGTATAGGTCAGCTAAAATTGCAGGTTCCTGCAGGATCGGCCACTCCATCTCCACCGATTGGTCCCGCTCTGGGTCAGCGTGGTATTAATATTATGGAATTCTGTAAGGCGTTTAATGCAGCTACACAGGAAATGGAAAAGGGTGCGCCAATTCCAGTGGTTATTACTTATTATCAAGATAAGTCTTTTACATTTTCTCTAAAGACGCCTCCTGTATCCTTTTTCTTGAAAAAGGAAGCAAATTTAAAATCTGGCTCAAAAGAGCCTGGTAAGGTGTTCGCAGGAAGTATTTCTCGTGATAAGATTCGTTCAATTGCAGAGGCAAAAATGAAAGATCTTAATGCAAATGATATTGAAGCAGCGATGCGTATGGTTGAAGGTTCCGCACGCTCTATGGGCTTGGAAGTGGTAGGCTAATATTATGGGAAAAGTAGCAAAAAGAATAAAAAACATTCGCAAAGATATTGATTTTAATGGACTTTACACCTTGAAAGATGCTGTTTCTATGGTTAAAGAGCGTGCGGTTGCTAAATTTGATGAAACAATTGAAATTTCAATGAATTTGGGTGTAGATCCTCGTCACGCTGATCAAATGGTGCGAGGTGTTGCTCATTTACCTAATGGAACTGGACGAAATATTCGTGTTGCCGTTTTTGCACGTGGAGACAAAGCTGAGGAAGCGAAAGTTGCTGGTGCAGATGTTGTGGGAGCTGAAGATTTGTTTGAGCGCATTAATGGTGGAACAATAGATTTTGATCGCTGTATTGCAACGCCAGATATGATGCCTCTTGTTGGTCGTCTTGGTAAGGTTCTTGGTCCGCGGAGTTTGATGCCAAATCCAAAAGTTGGAACTGTGACACTTGATGTTACTGGTGCTGTTAAAGCTTCTAAAGGTGGTGCCGTTGAGTTCCGTGTTGAAAAGGCTGGTATTGTACATGCAGGTATTGGTAAGGCTTCTTTTGGGGTCGAGAAGATTGTGGAAAATATTAAGGCTTTTGCAAATGCGGTTATGAAAGCTAAGCCTCAAGGTGCAAAAGGTGAATATATTAAGCGTGTTGCAGTTTCTTCGACAATGGGAGTTGGAATTAAAGTTGATCCTTCGACCGTTCGTTCAGAGTAGATGTGAATAAATTTATAGTTTTATTTTGGGATATGTGAATATCAAGATTCTGTTTTAAAGTGTCGATTTTTATCGGCATTAAGCTATCTGAGCTTTATAAGCTTGGGTTATGCCGGAAGCAATTCCGGAATATCCTGTCCGAGATTGTGGGTGATACTCTTTGGGTATCTTAATCAAAGAAAGCCTACATGAGACTGGGGTAAGAACTGTAGAGTTAAAAGACTTAAAGGGTTTGAACCAGGGTTGCCTTTGATCGCTGTACGTGAAAAAAAGGGGACAGGATCCTCATCGGTAGCATAAAGAAATTTGTGCTATCAAAGGTAACCAACAGATTTGTTTAAACAAATTTGTTAAATGGAGAGAGACAGTGAATAGAGCGGAAAAACGCGAATTTGTTACATGGCTTAATGGGGCTTTTAAAAAGTCTGGTTCTGTTGTTGTCGCACATTATTCCGGTTTGACAGTTGCACAAATGAACGATCTTCGTTCGAAAATGGGTGAAGCTGGCGGAGCCGTTAAAGTCGCAAAAAACCGTCTTGCTAAAATCGCTCTTCAGGGCACGGAATCTGAAGCGATGGTGGATTTGTTTACTGGACAGACACTTATTGCTTATTCAGATGATCCAATTACAGCACCGAAAGTTGCTGTGGATTTTGCGAAAACCAATGACCGATTTGTTATCCTCGGCGGTTCAATGGGTGCAACGAATTTGAGTGTAGATGCTGTGAAGTCTTTGGCTTCATTGCCTTCATTGAATGAGTTGCGAGCAAGGCTTGTAGGTATAATTTCTACTCCTGCAACTCGTATCGCACAGGTTGTTAATGCGCCTGCTGGTCAGGTTGCTCGTGTCATTGGTGCATATGCTCGAGAGGGTGAAGCAGCTTAAGGCTGTTTTGTATTCACATTGATGGAAGGGCTTTAATGCTTTTCTATTTTTTTGGATAAGTCTAAATAATGGTTTAAATCTTTTAATTGAAGGAATTTTAAAATGGCTGATCTAGCGAAGATCGTAGAAGACCTTTCTAATCTAACTCTTTTGGAAGCTGCTGAGCTTTCCAAGTTGCTTGAAGAAAAATGGGGAGTTTCAGCTGCTGCTCCTGTAGCTGTTGCTGCTGTTGCTGGAGCTGCTGCTCCAGCTGTTGAAGAAAAAACAGAATTTGATGTTATTCTTGTTGAATGCGGTGCACAAAAAATCAATGTCATCAAGGAAGTTCGTGCTCTTACAGGGCTTGGTCTTAAAGAAGCCAAAGATCTGGTTGAGGGAGCACCTAAACCAGTTAAAGAGGGTATTTCTAAAGATGAAGCAGAAAAAATTAAAGCTCAGTTTGAAGCTGCTGGTGCTAAAGTTGAACTTAAATAAAGTAAGTTTTATCGGCGAGCGTTTATGTTCGCCGATTTCCTTTCTTTTGAAAAAAGGGAAGGTGATTGGTGAAACCTTTTTCTCAACAGTTTACAAGCTGTAACGGGTATGGGGTTTTACTCTCAGTCCTCCTCATTGGAGAGCCAAGTAAGTGAACGGTTTGTATGAGAAGGATATGTTGAGGATACTCGTTATTGAGTATTAAATGAACTGATCTGCATGTGCAGGTTAATGACGTAAAGCTTTCAAGGTTTAGTCTACCTTGAAGAGTAAAGATCGAGGAGCGACGATGGCTCAGACCCAAGCGATGATGTCTCAATTCAATGGTCGTAAGCGCGTACGCAAGTTTTTTGGTAAGATTCCTGAAGTAGCAGAGATGCCGAATCTTATTGAGGTTCAAAAAGCGTCATACGATCAGTTTCTCATGATAGAGGAACCGAAAGGTGGGCGTCCCGATGAAGGCTTGCAGGCTGTTTTTAAATCGGTATTTCCTATTTCCGATTTTTCCGGTACAGCCATGCTCGAATTTGTTGGTTATGAATTTGATTTACCAAAATTTGATGTTGAAGAATGTCGTCAGCGTGATTTAACTTATGCGGCACCATTAAAGGTGATATTGCGTTTAATCGTCTTTGATAGTGATGAGGATACAGGCTCGAAGGATATCAAGGATATTAAAGAGCAGGGTGTTTATATGGGCGATATGCCTTTGATGACAACAAATGGTACCTTTATCATTAATGGTACTGAGCGTGTTATCGTTTCGCAGATGCATCGTTCTCCAGGTGTCTTTTTTGATCACGATAAAGGTAAATCGCATTCATCAGGAAAACTTCTCTTTGCTGCTCGTATTATTCCATATCGTGGCTCTTGGCTTGATATTGAATTTGATGCAAAGGATATCATCTATGCCCGTATTGATCGGCGGCGTAAGATTCCAGTTACAAGTCTTCTGATGGCGTTAGGTATGGATGCATCAGATATTTTGTCAACGTTTTATAATAAGGTTACCTATGAGCGAGATGGGGATGGATGGCGTATTCCTTATTCTGTTGATCGTTTTAAAGGAATAAAGCTCATTTCTGATCTTGTTGATGCGGATAGTGGTGAAATTCTTGCTGAAGCTGGGAAAAAGCTCACAGTTCGCATTGCCAAATCTTTGGCAGAAAAAGGTTTAAAGGCGGTTAAAGTCAGTGAGGATGATTTATTAGGGTGCTATCTAGCGGAAGATATAGTCAATTATCAAACAGGGGAGATTTATCTTGAAGCCGGTGATGAGATTGACGAAAAAACATTAAAAATTTTGTTTGATGTTAATGCAGATCAGATCGATATTCTTGATATCGATCACATGAATGTTGGAGCTTATATCCGCAATACTTTAAAAGTGGATAAAAATGAAAGTCGGCAGGATGCATTGTTTGATATTTATCGCGTAATGCGTCCAGGTGAGCCACCAACAATGGATACAGCAGAAGCGATGTTCCATTCGTTATTTTTTGATCCAGAGCGTTATGATCTTTCGGCTGTTGGGCGTGTTAAGATGAATTTACGCATGGATTTTGATTGTCCAGATACGGTTCGTATTTTGCGTCAAGAAGATATTCTTGGTGTTGTAAAGATGTTGGTTGAGTTGCGCGATGGTCGTGGCGAGATTGATGATATTGATAATCTTGGTAATCGTCGTGTTCGTTCTGTTGGGGAGTTGATGGAAAATCAATATCGTATTGGGTTACTCCGTATGGAGCGTGCGATAAAAGAACGTATGTCATCGGTTGAAATTGATACAGTTATGCCTCAAGACTTGATCAATGCGAAACCAGCAGCAGCTGCGGTTCGAGAGTTTTTTGGATCTTCACAATTATCGCAGTTTATGGATCAAACTAATCCTTTATCGGAAATTACCCATAAACGTCGTCTTTCTGCTCTTGGTCCAGGTGGTTTGACCCGTGAACGTGCAGGTTTTGAGGTACGTGATGTGCATCCCACGCATTATGGTCGTATTTGTCCAATTGAAACGCCTGAAGGTCCTAATATTGGTCTTATTAACTCGTTGGCGACATTTGCGCGAGTTAATAAGTATGGCTTTATTGAAAGTCCATACCGCAAAATTATTGATGGAAAAGTTACAACAGAAGTCATTTATCTTTCTGCTATGGAAGAATCAAAGCACTATGTGGCTCAAGCTAATTCTTCATTAGATTCTGAAGGGCGTTTTACAGAAGAATTTGTTGTTTGCCGTCATGCTGGTGAAGTTTTGATGGCACCACGGGATCATGTTGATTTGATGGATGTTTCGCCAAAACAGCTCGTTTCAGTAGCTGCTGCGCTTATTCCATTTTTGGAAAATGATGATGCAAATCGTGCATTGATGGGATCAAATATGCAACGTCAGGCGGTTCCACTTGTACGTGCTGAGGCACCGTTTGTTGGTACTGGAATGGAGGCAATAGTTGCACGCGATTCAGGAGCTGCTATTGGTGCAAAACGTGGTGGTATTGTTGATCAGGTTGATGCAACGCGTATTGTTATTCGTGCGACGGAAGATCTAGATCCATCAAAATCTGGTGTTGATATTTATCGTTTGCAGAAGTTCCAGCGTTCCAATCAGTCTACCTGTATTAATCAGCGTCCTCTTGTGCATGTTGGGGATCGGATTGAAAAGGGAGATATTATTGCGGATGGTCCGTCTACAGATCTTGGTGATTTGGCTCTTGGTCGGAATGTTCTTGTAGCATTTATGCCTTGGAATGGATACAATTATGAGGATTCCATTTTGCTTTCCGAGCGGATTGTTGCTGATGATGTTTTTACTTCAATTCATATTGAAGAATTTGAAGTTGCAGCACGTGATACAAAGCTTGGTCCTGAAGAAATTACACGTGATATTCCTAATGTTGCGGAAGAGGCGTTAAGGAATCTCGACGAGGCTGGTATTATCTATATTGGTGCTGAAGTTCAGCCTGGTGATATTTTGGTTGGCAAGATTACACCAAAGGGTGAAAGCCCGATGACACCGGAAGAAAAACTTTTGCGTGCAATTTTTGGGGAAAAAGCTTCGGATGTTCGTGATACTTCCATGCGGATGCCTCCAGGGACTTTTGGAACTGTTGTTGAAGTTCGTGTTTTTAACCGCCATGGTGTGGAAAAAGATGAACGTGCAATGGCAATTGAACGTGAGGAAATTGAGCGTTTAGCGAAAGATCGTGATGATGAACAGTCAATTCTTGATCGCAATGTTTATGCGCGTCTTATCGATATGTTGACAGGTAAAGTTGCTGTGGAGGGGCCAAAAGGCTTTTCAAAAAGCAAGAAGCTTGATAGTGCAGTAATGGAGCACTATCCACGGTCACAGTGGTGGCAATTTGTTGTTGAAGATGAAAAACTTCAAAATGAAATCGAGGCTTTGCGAAAACAGTATGATGAGTCAAAAGAAGCATTACAACGTCGCTTTATGGATAAGGTTGAAAAGGTCCAAAGAGGCGATGAAATGCCTCCTGGTGTTATGAAAATGGTAAAGGTTTTTGTGGCTGTGAAGCGCAAAATCCAACCAGGTGATAAAATGGCTGGGCGTCATGGTAATAAGGGTGTTGTATCACGTATTCTTCCAGTAGAAGATATGCCATTTCTTGAAGATGGAACCCATGCTGATATCGTATTGAATCCACTTGGTGTACCTAGTCGTATGAATGTTGGTCAGATTCTTGAAACACATCTTGGTTGGGCATGTGCAGGGATGGGTAAAAAGATTGGCGATTTGATAGAGTTATACCAAGAGACGGGAGATATACTCCCTTTACGTCAGCGTATTGAAAATCTCATGCCTGATAATGATCGTAATGAGAAAGTGCGTCAATATGATAATGAAAGTCTTTATAAATTAGCGCTGCAGATGAAAAAAGGTGTTTCGATTGCAACGCCTGTTTTTGATGGGGCACATGAAGCTGATATTAACATGATGTTAGAGGATGCAGGTTTGGATAGTTCAGGTCAGGTTACGCTTTATGATGGTCGTACTGGAGAGCCTTTTGATCGTCCGGTGACAGTGGGCTATATTTATATGTTGAAATTGCATCACCTTGTTGATGATAAAATTCATGCACGTTCGATTGGTCCATATTCGCTTGTTACGCAGCAGCCATTAGGAGGTAAGGCACAATTTGGTGGTCAGCGCTTTGGTGAAATGGAGGTTTGGGCACTTGAAGCTTACGGTGCTGCGTATACTTTGCAGGAAATGTTGACAGTGAAATCAGATGATGTGGCTGGACGAACAAAAGTTTATGAAGCGATTGTGCGTGGTGATGATACATTTGAAGCGGGTATACCCGAAAGCTTTAACGTGTTAGTAAAAGAAATGCGTTCGCTTGCTCTTAATGTAGAGCTTGATGATGCACGTGAACTTATTGCACAACGCGCGTTATCTGATACAGCAGAGCAATAATATTTTAAGGAGCGCACTTCTTCTCGTGCGCTCTGGTTGTTCCAAGAGACGAAATAAAGAAATTTCTATTAGGGTAGCACAGACAGTTTAAAAAATGGAAACTGATTTTAAATAAGATCTGTGATAAAATTAAAGAGCTATTGTAACAGGTTCTAAGAATCTTTGAAGGAGAACGGCATGAACCACGAGGTCATGAATCTTTTCAATCCTCAGGCGCCAGCACAAACATTTGACTCTATTCGTATTTCAATTGCGAGTCCTGAGAAGATTTTGTCTTGGTCGTATGGTGAGATCAAGAAGCCTGAGACTATTAATTACAGGACTTTTAAGCCAGAGCGTGATGGTCTTTTTTGCGCACGTATATTTGGTCCCATTAAAGACTATGAATGTCTTTGCGGCAAATATAAGCGTATGAAATATAAGGGAATTATTTGTGAAAAATGTGGTGTAGAAGTTACTCTTTCGCGCGTACGTCGTGAGCGTATGGGGCATATTGAGCTTGCGGCACCTGTTGCACATATTTGGTTTCTGAAGTCATTGCCAGGTCGGATTTCTACACTTTTAGATTTGACTTTAAAGGATATTGAGCGAGTTCTCTATTTTGAGAATTATATTGTTACAGAACCAGGATTAACATCTCTTAAGCTCCATCAGCTTCTTTCTGAAGAAGAATATATGCTTGCTATTGATGAGTTTGGAGAAGATCATTTTACAGCCATGATTGGAGCAGAGGCTATATACGAGCTTCTTGCTGGTTTAGAGTTAGAAAAAATCGCAAATGATTTGCGTCTTGAATTATCTGAAACAACTTCTGAGTTAAAACAGAAAAAGCTGATTAAGCGTCTTAAGATTGTTGAAAATTTTCTTGAATCTGGCAACAAACCAGAATGGATGATTATGAAGACGATTCCGGTTATTCCACCGGATTTACGTCCATTGGTTCCACTTGATGGAGGGCGTTTTGCGACGTCGGATCTCAATGATCTTTATCGGCGTGTTATAAACCGTAATAACCGCTTGAAGAGACTGATTGAGTTACGTGCTCCTGGAATTATTGTACGCAATGAAAAGCGTATGGTACAAGAAGCTGTTGATGCATTATTTGACAATGGGCGCCGTGGGCGTGTGATTACTGGAGCGAATAAGCGTCCATTAAAATCTCTGTCAGATATGCTGAAGGGAAAGCAGGGGCGTTTTCGTCAAAACTTACTTGGGAAACGTGTTGATTACTCAGGCCGTTCTGTTATTGTGACAGGTCCTGAATTAAAATTGCATCAATGTGGTCTTCCTAAAAAAATGGCTCTCGAATTATTTAAGCCATTTATTTATGCTCGACTTGATGCGAAGGGGTATTCATCAACTGTAAAGCAGGCAAAGAAGCTTGTTGAAAAAGAGCATCCAGAGGTTTGGGATATCTTGGATGAAGTTATTCGTGAACATCCTGTTTTATTGAATCGTGCACCGACATTACACCGTTTGGGGATTCAGGCTTTTGAGCCTGTTTTGATTGAAGGGAAAGCTATACAGCTTCATCCATTGGTATGTACTGCTTTTAATGCAGATTTTGATGGTGATCAGATGGCTGTTCACGTTCCGCTTTCTCTTGAGGCACAGCTTGAAGCCCGTGTTTTGATGATGTCGACCAATAATATTCTTCATCCGGCCAATGGTACACCGATTATTGTTCCGTCACAGGATATGGTTCTTGGTCTTTACTATCTTTCAATTGTTTCTGAAAAAGAACCAGGAGAAGGTATGGCTTTTGCTGATATAGGTGAGTTGCATCACGCCTTGGAAAATAAGGTGATAACTCTTCATACAAAGATTAAAGGTCGTTTTTACAATACGGATAAGGATGGGAAAAAAGTTGCTAAACTTTATGATACAACGCCTGGTCGTTTGATCATTGGGGAGCTATTACCTAAAAATCCAAATATCTCATTTGATATTGTTAATCAGGAAATGACAAAGAAGAACATTTCTAAAATGATTGATCAAGTTTATCGGCATTGTGGACAAAAAGAGACAGTTATTTTCTGTGACCGTATTATGCAACTTGGATTTTCTCATGCTTGTAGAGCGGGAATTTCATTCGGTAAGGACGATATGGTTATCCCCGATAGCAAATCCCGTTTGGTTGCAGAAACAGAAGCTTTGGCTAAAGAATATGAACAGCAATATAATGATGGTCTAATTACGCAAGGTGAAAAGTATAATAAGGTTGTAGATGCTTGGGGTAAATGCACAGACCGTGTTGCAGATGAAATGATGAAACGTATTCAGGCTGTTGAATTTGATCCTAAGACAGGTCGCCAACGGCAAATGAATTCGATCTATATGATGTCACATTCTGGTGCGCGTGGTTCAGCTAATCAGATGAAGCAGTTGGCTGGTATGCGTGGGTTAATGGCAAAGCCATCTGGTGAAATTATTGAGACACCGATTATTTCAAACTTTAAGGAAGGTCTCACCGTTAACGAGTACTTCAACTCAACACACGGTGCGCGGAAAGGGCTTGCTGATACTGCGTTAAAAACTGCTAACTCTGGTTATCTTACGCGACGTCTTGTTGATGTTGCACAGGATGCTATTATTTCAGCAGTTGATTGTGGGACTACAAAGGGTCTCACTATGCAGCCGATAGTTGATGCGGGGCAAATAGTTGCTTCTCTTGGGCAAAGAATTCTTGGTCGTACAGCGCTTGTTGATATTCTGCATCCCATCTCTGGTGAAGTGATTCTTGAAGGTGGTGCGATGATTGAGGAGGCAGATGTTGCGAAAGTTGAAGAGGCTGGAATTCAGTCTGTTCAAATTCGCTCTGCTTTGACATGTGAAACGCGTCTTGGTGTTTGCGCTAAATGCTATGGTCGTGATTTGGCGCGTGGTACACCGGTTAATCAGGGTGAGGCAGTTGGTGTTATTGCTGCGCAATCGATTGGCGAACCAGGAACACAGCTTACTATGCGGACCTTCCATTTAGGAGGAACAGCGCAGGTTGTTGATTCATCCCATTTAGAAGCATCATATGAGGGCACAGTAGAGATTCGTAATCGCAATGTGGTTCGCAATTCTGAAGGCCATTTAGTGGTTATGGGACGCAATATGGCTATTATTATCAAAGATGAGTCTGGGAAAGAGCGTGTCGTGCATCGCATTAGTTATGGTGCGCATATTTTTGTTGATGATGGTGATGTTGTTAAATGTGGCCAGCGTATAGCGGAATGGGATCCTTATACACGTCCGATTATAACTGAAGTTGATGGTTATGTAGGCTTTGAAGATATGGTGGATGGTTTATCAGTAACTGAAACAGCTGATGAATCTACAGGAATTACGAAACGTTTGGTGATTGATTGGCGTGCTAATCCACGTGGTGCTGAGTTAAAACCGGCTATTATTATTCATACAGATAAAAAAGGTGAAACCATTGCAAAATTGTATAAGGGGGGTGAAGCCCGTTATATGATGTCTGTGGAAACTATTCTTTCTGTTGAGCCTGGTTCTCATGTAAAAGCGGGTGATGTTATCGCTCGTTTGCCAATGGAAAGTGCTAAGACAAAAGATATTACGGGTGGTTTGCCACGTGTTGCTGAACTTTTTGAGGCGCGGCGTCCAAAGGATCATGCTATCATCGCTGAAGTTAGTGGTACAATTCGGTTTGGTCGTGGTTATAAGAATAAACGTCGTATTGTCATTGAACCCAATGATGAAGCGCTGGAGCCAGTAGAATATTTGATTCCAAAGGGTAAGTTATTTCACTTTCAGGAAGGCGATCAGATTGAAAAAGGGGATTATATCCTTGATGGTAATCCAGCACCTCATGATATCTTGGCAATTAAGGGTGTTGAGGCTTTGGCATCTTATCTTGTTAATGAAATTCAAGAAGTTTATCGTTTGCAAGGTGTTGTGATTAATGACAAGCACATTGAAGTGATTGTTCGTCAGATGTTGCAAAAAGTTGAAATTACAGAATCTGGTGATTCTGGTTATATTCCAGGTGATAATGTTGACCGTATTGAATTGGATGAAATCAATGATAATTTGATTGCAGAAGGAAAGAGACCAGCATCTGGTAATCCTATCCTTCTTGGAATTACAAAAGCATCTCTTCAGACACCTTCCTTTATTTCTGCAGCATCATTTCAGGAAACAACTCGGGTGCTTACTGAGGCAGCAGTTTCTGGAAAAATTGATACTTTGCAAGGTCTTAAGGAGAATGTTATTGTTGGTCGTCTTATTCCTGCAGGTACAGGTGGTACAATTGCTCAAATCCGGCGTATTGCTACAGTGCGAGATGATTTGATTGTGGATGAGCGGCGCAAATCTAGCGATAATGAGATGGCTAAAGCTATGTTGACAAATATGGCAGTTAGCGCAACTATTGAATAATTTACATACGTGTCGACAATGATATAAAAACGCCTAACTGAAAGAAGTCTGGGCGTTTTTTATTTTAGTATTCAGAAATAGTATATTTTTTGAAAAATATAGCTATGAGAATTATAAAGCTATTATTATGTGGGTATCGGTGGTAGTTCATTGTATTTACGTTTTGTGCTATTATGCCGCAAACCTTTCTTATTAAATTATTATAAAGTTTTTTACCTGTACAGAGAAGAAAATGTGCATTTAAATAGAAAGATGCATGAGAAAAGTGTGCTTTGCTGATATGTAATAAGGTAGAAATTGTCTGCAAAAGAGATGGTTATGATGTTTTTGGAAAAATTTGTGTTTTTTATGTTTATTGATATCTTCTATAAATCCTCGAGCATTCATCATAATAAGCCATTATAGATTTTTTATTTTGCAGTGTTTGTATGACTAAAAAATTTATCTTGCTCTATAATAAAAAATATAGAGAGGCATAAGGTAAAATACTAACTAAAATTTTAAAAAGATAGATATATTTCTGATAATGTGCTGATTAATGAAAACAGAATGATAGAATGTACGGATATTATTCAATTGGCGAATTAACACGGGAATTTTCAATAACTTCTCGGACTCTGCGATATTATGAAGAAGAGGGACTTCTTGTACCTATCCGACGTGGGGGCGTACGACTTTATACGCAAATGGATCGTCATAAATTAAAACAAATACTACGTGCCAAAAGAGTCAAATTCTCCTTATCTGAAATATCTGATATGTTGACTATGGCTAGAAATCCACCTGATGATGAAAAAAAACTTAAAGAATTAATTGCAGGTATTAATAAAAAGCGTGCTGATTTAAAACAAATGCAGCGCGATATTGATGATCTTTTGCATGATTTAGAATGTATTGAGGAGAATTTTTTTGAAAGTTTAGCTGAATTAGGCGTTAATCGTTAATTCTACAGTTTATTTCATTTAATCATTGTTGATAATGGTCTTTCTCTTAACAGAGGAGATTATGTTAGTTTTTAATGAACAATTATTGAAAGGCAATAGAATGTGGAAACGTTTCAGCAGAGGAAGAGTCAATAAAAAAAGGATGGTGGCTTTTGTAACAATAGACTGGCTTTGAATGCGCAAAAAACGGTGATAAAATCCATTTTTCTATAAAGAGAAAGTAAAAATAATGACGAATTCTTCTCTTGATATCTTCCAATCTATTCTATCACGAAAATCAGTTCGTGCTTTTTCTGATCAGCCTGTTCCACAGGAAACAATCAAGGAAATTTTAAAGTTTGCAGCGCGCGCACCATCAGGAACAAATCTTCAGCCGTGGCAAGTGATTGTTCTCACAGGAAAAATATTGCAGCAAATAGGAGAAGAGCTCTCACAACTTGCTCTTTCAGGTGTAAAAGGAGAGCGTGAATATCATTATTATCCACGTCAGTGGCGTGAGCCTTATCTTTCAAGGCGTCGAAAAGTTGGTTTAGATCTTTATAAGAGTCTTGGAATTCAAAAAGGTGAACAGGAAAAAATACTTTACCAAAAGGCACGGAATTTTTTATTTTTTGGGGCACCTGTAGGACTTTTATTCACAATGGATCATGACATGGAAATAGGGAGCTGGCTTGATTTAGGCATGTTTATGCAGACCATTATGTTGGCAGCGCGCGGATTTGGATTAGATACCTGTCCTCAAGCAGCTTTTGCTGATTATCATAAACAAATTCGTACACTTTTATCAGTGCCTTCTGATAGGTGCATTATTTGTGGTATGGCGCTTGGTTATCGTGATGTGAATGCTCCAGAAAACAATTTTGAAACAGAGCGCGAACCAATAGAAAATTTTGTACGTTTTGTATAAGTATGAAAAATATTTCGGTGGGATCTTCTTATTCTTATGATATTTTTATATTGCATATTAACACTTATTTTACTACGTTTGGGACATTAAGTAGAGTGATTATTTGTGGGTCACTATCAATTTTTCAAAGGTTGTCTATGGAAAGCGCTATAGAAAGAAAGTGCTGGGTGGTGGCACGGCGAGCAACGTTCGTTTTTATTGCTATCATTTTTTTAGCTTATCTTGCAATTTGATTTTAAATGAGACAAGAGCAGTAAAAAGACGTATACTCAAACTATTTTAGTTTTGAGGTGATGTGTGTTTTTATCTGTTTTTGAACTTTTTAAAATTGGTATTGGCCCTTCTAGCTCACACACTATGGGCCCGATGACGGCTGCGAATATGTTTTTACAAGAGATTATTGCACACAAATTTTCTCTGTCGTTTCATACTGAAATTTCTCATATACGTGTTTATCTTCATGGTTCTTTAGCTTTTACAGGTATTGGTCATGCTACAGATAGAGCTGTTGTCTTAGGGCTTTTGGGAGAAAAAGCCTCTACTATTAATCCTGATTGCATGGGCATTTTATTAGAAAAGGTTGCACGTGAAAAAAAAGTGCAGCCAGAAGGTCATCCAGCTTATCATTTTGATTGGCAAAGTGACCTTATTTTTGAACGAAATACAATCCTGCCTGGACATGCAAATGGGCTTGCATTTGAAGGACTTGATGCGAGTGGCAATGTTCTTTTGCGACGGATTTATTATTCTATCGGTGGTGGTTTTGTTGTGACTGAGGATGAATTAAATTGTATGAGTAATGATATACAATCAGAAACATATGATGTGCCGTACCCCTTTGATTCTGCACATAAAATGTTATCAATGGCGGAAAAATCAGGGCTTTCAATTGCTGAAATGAAGCGTATAAATGAAGAAACAAAGATGGAGCGTTCTTCTCTTAATAGGGGGCTTGATGAAATTTTTGCTGCTATGACAAATTGTATTGATAGAGGACTTTCACAAGAAGGTGAATTACCAGGTGGATTGCGTATTCCAAGGCGTGCTAAAAAGTTGCACGAAAAGCTTTTAGAAAATCGAAAGAAAAATCATAATTACCCACTCTTAGCAAATGATTGGCTTTCTGTGTATGCCATAGCGGTGAATGAGGAAAATGCTGCTGGTGGCCGTGTTGTTACAGCGCCAACGAATGGTGCTGCTGGTGTTGTTCCTGCGGTTTTGCGTTATTATCTTCAGTTTAATGATTCTTCGGATCGAGAGGGAATACATAATTTTTTATTGACAGCGGCAGCTATTGGTGGTGTCATAAAATACAATGCTTCGATCTCTGGTGCAGAAGTTGGTTGTCAGGGAGAAGTTGGAACAGCATCTTCGATGGCAGCTGCAGGGTTAACAGCAGCATTGGGTGGTACGCCAAGTCAGATTGAAAATGCAGCAGAGATTGCGCTTGAGCATCATTTAGGAATGACGTGTGATCCAGTTGCTGGTCTCGTGCAGGTTCCTTGTATTGAGCGCAATGCAATGGGAGCTGTTAAAGCAGTAACAGCTTCTTCTCTTGCCTTGCATGGAAATGGTGATCATTTTGTTTCTCTTGATGCTTGTATAGAAACAATGCGCCAGACTGGTCATGATATGAGTGATCGCTATAAAGAAACAAGTAAAGCTGGGCTCGCGGTCAATGCGATATCTTGTTAAGGTAAAATAGATATTATTTTATCATCACTCTTTGGTTCAGATTTATGATTTTTAAAAGCCTTTAAAGCAATCTCTAGACAATTGTATTTTAAAATTGCTTTATATTTTGCAAAAACACAAATTTAGAAAACAACACACTAGCAATTTTATACAATGCGTAAGTTCCCCAAGAGGATTAGGTATAGGGAAACAGGATTTTCTTCATAAAAATATTCACGATAATATCTAATGTAGAAGATTTGTGTTCAGTTGGGATGTTTATTTTTTTAAGATTGTAGCAAAGTGTAAATGCTTTTGTAAAGAAAACAATTCTTGCAAAGATGCCTTATAAAATTAAACATTTGTTGCACCAAGACGGATTTTAATAGGTACATTACCCGTTTGGCTTGCAACGCGTAAGTGAATGCGTACAGGAGGTGTTGCTAAACGACGATTGCGAATTGTTTGGCAAATAAGAAGATTAACGAGAGACTGTGTGTCTAGTGTAACAGGTGTATGTTTTAAGCCAGAGAGTTTTGTTACAGCATTGTGAAGAGAACGCAATGAAAGAAGAGATGATTGCTTCAAGAGTTTTTCTTTTTCAGGAGATGAAGCAAGAACATTATGTAACATGATACTATCCTTAACGCAGAATTCAAAAACTTCTAATAGGCTACAGTATAGCAGTTAAAATTTGCTTTCTTTAACGTTGAACAAGCATTGAATGCAGCTTTTTTTGATTGAAAACCTATAAATCGCGCACGATAGTAGTGACGTCCATTTTTTTCAAAAAGTTGCATACGTGAAGATGCTTGTTTCAAAGCTGAATAGGCAGAATTTTTTGCTTTTAAAAGCAGAGTTTTTGCTTTTTCTTTATCAGGAAGAGAACCAATTTGAATAGCCCATCCCGCATTTGTGGACAAAGATGCTGAAATGATTTTATCAATTTTAACGGGTATAGCTTTCTGAGGATTAGGGATTGGTATAATCGCTTGGTTGACAGCAGCTATTGCTATATTAGAATTTTTAGGTTGTTCTGCAAATGCCGTCAATATAGCGGAAACTTCGTCATCTGAGTTGGTTGTATTAGCTTTAACGATCGGTATAGGAGTATTGGCGCCTGTAGGTAAGTTGTAGTGTGCAGCAGCTATGAGACGTTCACCACTTTTCATATGGCTTGCTTTTGGTAAATATTGGTTTAATAAGCTGGCCATATGTTCATCGCGTGCAGTAGGTGATTTTCCCCCCATAACAACAGCAACAATAGAACGGCCTTCAACACGCATCGAAGTTGCTAAATTAGAACCTGACATTTGTGTGTAACCCGTTTTAATTCCATCAACACCCTTCATAGTTTTAACTAATTTATTATGGCTATTGATTATTTGTCCACGAAAAGTAAAACTTGTTGTTTTGAATAGCTTATATTGTTGTGGGAAATGTTTACGTAGGGCCAATGATAAAGTTGCCATATCTTGTGCTGTGGAATAATTGCGTACATCTGGTAGACCTGAAGCATTTGCAAAATGTGTATTTCTCATGCCAAGCTTTCGAGCTTTTGCTGTCATCATTTGAGCGAATTTTTTTTCATTACCTCCAAGATACTCAGCAATAGCAGTAGCAACATCATTTGCTGATTTTGTAATAAGTGCTTTAGCTGCTGCCTCTGCAGAAATTGTTTGTCCTGCCTTAAGCCCGATTTTTGTTGGTGGGCGTGATGCGGCATAATTTGAGATAGGGATCGGCGTGTTTGGTGTTACACGACGCATATGCATAGCGTCAAAAAGTATGTACAACGTCATCATTTTCGTCAAAGAAGCAGGGTAACGTTTTAGAGTTGCGTTGGCTTGAAATAAGGTCTTTCCTGTATTAGCATCTATAACGATAGCTGCGTACTTATCAGGATAGGCCCCTTGAGGAGTAGCTAATGCCCAAGAGTAAGAAAGAGCAAAAATAACAAGAGCTATTGCTAATTTTTTGTAGCAACATACAATTTTTTGGCAGTTAATATACACTTGTGGTATCCTATTTCTCCATTTAATTTACCTGAAAAAACTTTTTGTAAAGGTCTTTTTTTCGCAGCTTGTTGATACAGTTTAGACAAATGATATTACCAATTTGTTTACAGAAATTATTTTGTGCATTGCCATATTTGATTTCATCTTAAGAAAGAGTTTTCTTTTTTACACAAACATGCATTGCAATAGTTATGGAAAAACTTAAGATTAATGAAAAATGGACTGCATAGGAAATAAAAATGGTACAAAAGCTCCTAAAAAACTCTACATTCTATACTCTGCATGATAAAAAAGGCAAGAATTGGGACAATAATCAGTATGATGCCATTATAATGCCCAAGGTAAGATCAAAACTGAAAAAACCTAGGCTATATCGGGTATTTTTACTGAATGATGATTATACACCTATGGATTTTGTTGTTTTTGTTTTGAAAAAAATTTTCAAAAAAAGTTTCGAAGAAGCAACACATATCATGTTAAATGTTCATCACAATGGGGTAGGTGAATGTGGAGTTTACAATTATGAAATTGCTGAAATGAAAGTTATAGAAGTTAGAAAATGTGCACGTAAAAATGAACATCCATTACAATGTGTCATGGAATGGAAGTGAGGGATTATGCCGTCTTTTACACCTAGTCTTGAAGAAGTTTTGCATCGCGCATTGACAATTGCTACTCAAGCACGGAATGAATATGCAACATTAGAGCATCTTCTTCTTGCTTTGTTAGATGATATTGATGCAAATTCAGTCATTCAGGCTTGTCAGGTGGATGTAGAAAAATTACGAGAACGCTTAACCAACTATATCCAATCGGAATTGGATACACAGCTTAGAGTTGATGAAGATACAAAACCGACAGCTTTTTTCCAACGTGTTATTCAGCGTGCAGTCATTCATGCACAATCAGCTGGGAAAAACGAAGTGTCAGGAGCAAATGTTCTCATTGCAATTTTTTCTGAACGAGAAAGTCATGCGGCATATTTTCTCCAAGAGATGGGAATGACACGCTATGATGCTGTGCGTTTTATTTCACATGGTATTACATGTGATGATGGATTATCCATGTTACTTGAGGATCTTGAAGAGCAACTGGATCAGCAGATTTCAGATAATGGTGAAAAAGTAACGAGTGCACTGACTGCTTATTGTGTTGATCTTAATTGCAAAGCACGCAATGGAAAAATTGATTTATTAATTGGTCGTGAAATGGAAATTTCACGTATGATTCAGATTTTATGTAGAAGATCAAAAAACAATCCGCTTTTGATTGGTGATCCTGGAGTTGGGAAGACAGCGATTGTTGAAGGGTTGGCAAAACGTATTGTGGATGGGCAGGTGCCTGAAGTGTTGTCAAATGCAACGATATTGTCCCTTGATATGGGAGGGCTTGTTGCTGGTACACGCTATCGCGGTGATTTTGAAGAACGGTTAAAGCAAATTATTAAAGAATTTGAGCAGTATCCAAGTGCTATTTTATTTATTGATGAAATTCATACTTTGATTGGAGCAGGGGCTACGTTGGGTGGAAATATGGATGCGGCAAATCTTTTAAAACCTGCATTATCTTCTAGAATTATTCGATGCATTGGATCGACTACTTACAGAGAATATCGCAAAATTTTTGAACAAGATCGTGCTTTGGAGCGCCGCTTCCAGAAGGTTGATGTGAATGAGCCTTCTATTGATGATACGATTAAGATTTTACAGGGGCTGAAGCCTTATTTTGAAGATTTTCATCAGATTAAATATACTGATGAGGCGATGATGGCATCTGTAGAATTATCTTCACGGTATATGGTTGATCGTCGATTACCTGATAAAGCAATTGATGTTGTTGATGAAAGTGGTGCGGCGCAGAAAATTTTGCCAAAAAAACAGCGAAAAAAGAGTATAGGTATCAAAGAAATTGAGGCAACTATTGCTACTATGGCAAGGATTCCACAAAAGACAGTTTCTGTAGATGATCAAAAAGTTTTGAATAATCTTGAAAAAGAGCTCAAACGTGTTATTTACGGGCAAGATCAAGCAATTTCAGCGTTAGTTTCATCCATTAAATTAGCGCGCGCAGGGCTTCGCGAATCAGATAAACCAATAGGAAGTTATTTATTTTCAGGGCCGACAGGTGTAGGAAAAACGGAAGTTGTAAAACAATTGGCTTCTTTTTTAGGTGTTGAGCTATTACGTTTTGATATGTCAGAATATATGGAGCGGCATACAGTAGCACGCTTAATAGGGGCTCCTCCGGGTTATGTAGGGTTTGATCAAGGTGGTCTCCTTACGGATGCTGTGGATCAGAAGCCTCATGCAGTTTTATTGCTGGATGAGATCGAGAAGGCACATCCAGAGTTGTTTAATATTTTATTGCAGGTGATGGATTATGGTAAGCTCACAGACCATAATGGCAAAAAAATTGATTTCCGCAATATCATTTTAATTATGACAACCAATGCTGGTGCTTCAGATATGGCGAAGTCAGCTATCGGGTTTGGTAAAGTACGTCGTGATGGCGATGACATAGAGGCGATTAATCGGCTTTTTACGCCGGAATTTCGTAATCGGTTAGATGCAATTATTCCATTTGCTCCTTTATCTCAGTTAATCATCAGTCAAATTGTACAAAAGTTTATTTTTCAGCTTGAAGCACAATTGGCAGATCGGGGAATTTGTTTTGAATTAAGTCCTTCTGCTATGGTCTGGCTTTCCAGAAAAGGATACGACGCTCAAATGGGTGCCCGCCCATTGAGTCGTGTTATACAAGAGCATATTAAGAAGCCATTAGCTGATGAAATTTTATTCGGAAAGTTGCGTAGAGGTGGTATTGTTCGGGTCTTGACATACAAACCCCACGAGGGAAAAGAGGGTTTGCAGTTAAAATTTTCATCTTCTGATGTTTCTGCTTATTCCAAGGGTAACACAACAACACCTTTTGCAAAAAGGCGTGTAAGGAAAAAAAGCTCAGCTACTTAAGGATGTTTTAAAGAGCTGCTCGGATTTTTTTTGCATGCTCTTCCAGTATTTCTGGAGGTGTTATAGTGTTATTATGAGGAGAAAGCTCTACACCTTCCATACGTGGTATTACGTGAAAATGGAGATGGTAAACGCTTTGCTGACTTGCAGCTTCATTAAACTGCATGATTGTTACACCATCTGCCTGAAAGGCTTTTTTGACTGCATTAGCAATTTTTTGGACGGCTTTAATAAGTGGAAACAATGTTTCAGTATCAGCGTCGAGGAGGTTTCGGGAACCTTTTCGAGGAATAACCAATGTATGTCCTAGTGCTTGGGGCATAATATCCATAAATGCAATGACATCATTGTCTTCGTAGACACGAACAGAAGGAATTTCATTACGAATCAATTGAGCAAAAATATTGTTGGTGTCATAAGTTGGTTTCATACAGATATTTCCTTTCATGCATTTTGCTTTTTGCTGTTTTTTCTGAAGGATTTAAATTTCTATGATGGCTTCAATTTCTACTGGAACATTCATAGGAAGAGAAGTGACTCCAACAGCAGAACGGGCGTGTTTTCCAGCGTCTCCAAGGATATGGGTAAGTAGATCAGATGCTCCATTGGCGACAAGAGGGATATCGGTAAAATGAGGATCTACAGCGACAAAGACAGTCATTTTTACCACACGTTTTATGTCCTTTAAATCACCGAGAAATGCTTTGATTTGTGCAAGGATATTGAGAGCACAGACTTCAGCTGCTTTTTTTGCTTCTTCAGCGCTAACTGTTGCACCAACTTTACCCGTTGCTATTGGTTTTCCATCGTAAAGAGGGAGCTGTCCAGAAATAAAAAGTTGGTTTCCACTTTGTGAAGCTGTTACGTAATTAGCGATGGGCTGGGTTGCTTCAGGAAGAGTAATTCCGAGATTTTTTAGGTTGTTTTCAATTGAATTGGTCATAATTTAATTCCTTAGCTGTTCCATAATACATACATCTTGCATAAACTATTTTTCTATTTAAGGAAATGTGTGGTTAATTGAGAGGCTCGCCTTTTTTACTTTGTTATATGATGATATGCAGTTGGAATAGAGTTGGAAGTTGAGAATGTTGAGATCGTTATTTGTCATAGTTTTATATGTTTTTTCTTTATGGAATGCAAAAGCTGAGGAATCTATTTTTCTTGCGCCTCATCGAGCAGTTTATGATTTTCAGCTTGATAGTTCTTCTAATGAAATGGCAATTTTAGGAATGACTGGGCGAATGGTTTATGAGCTTAGTGGTTCAGTATGTCGGGGTTATACTACACGTTTCCGTTTTATCACTCGTGCTCATTTTGAAGATATGCCGGAGCGCTTAACGGATCAACAGACGACAAGTTATGAAACAGGCGATAGTCGTACATTTCATTTTAGTGTTACGGATCAGGTTGGGCAAGAAGTTGCACGTAGTTCTGAAGGGATGGCGGAACGTACTCAAGATGGGATTATAGTAAAACTGAAAAAGCCAAAGGAGAGAAAATATAAGCTTACAATGGCTGATTTTCCAGTTATGCAACTGAAGAATATTATCCGGCATGCAAAAACAGGGCATCATTTTTACTACATGACTGTATTTGATGGAACAGGTAAAGCAGACAGAGTTACAAAAGAAAGTATTGTCATTGGAGAGAAAAAAACAAAAATATCTGATGATGAAACGAAAATAATGGGAAAATTGGGTGAAGATGAATATTGGCCTATTACAATTTCTTATTTTGATGATATAGAGAAGAAAGATGGTTTGCCTATTTATCGTACAAACTTTCTCTTACATGAAAATGGTGTTATGCGTAACCTCCATGTGGATTATGGAAATTTTTCATTGCGAGCAAAACTAAAGAGTCTTGACCTCTTTGAGCTTGAAAAGCATCATGATCAATGTAAACATTAAATGATTGTATAAAATAACTTGAAAATGAATCAAATATTAGTATGTTTGTATTATTCCACACGCGGAGTTTGGGTGTTTGCAAGAAAACCTTAGCAGACGTCCGCCGGTAGTAGGTTTTTCTACTTTTTCCGCGGAGGTTGAACCGGAAAGGATAATAGACTATGGCACTACCAGATTTCACTATGCACCAGCTTTTAGAAGCAGGTGTGCATTTTGGTCACCAGACTCATCGCTGGAATCCAAAGATGACTCCTTATATTTATGGCCAGCGTAATAATATTCATATTATTGATCTTGCGCAGACTGTTCCACTTTTGCATCAGGCACTTAAGCTTGTTTCAGATACGGTTGCACGTGGTGGTCGTATTCTCTTTGTGGGTACTAAACGGCAGGCATCTGATATTATTGCTGATGCTGCGAATCGTTCAGCACAATATTATGTCAATGCGCGTTGGCTCGGAGGTATGCTGACGAACTGGAAAACGATTTCCCATTCAATACACCGTTTGCGTAAGCTTGATAAAATTCTTGCAGCTGAAGCTCAGGGCTTTACTAAAAAAGAACGTTTAAACCTCGAGCGTGATCGCGAAAAACTCAATCGTGCGCTTGGTGGTATTAAAGATATGGGATCTGTTCCAGATCTTATATTTATTATCGATACAAATAAAGAAAATATTGCAATCCAAGAAGCGAAGCGTTTAGGTATTCCGGTTATTGCTGTTATTGATACCAATTGTGATCCTGATAACATCGATCATCCTATACCAGGTAATGATGATGCTTCGCGTGCAATTTCTCTTTATTGTGATCTTGTTGCCCGTGCAGCTCTTGATGGTATTGCTCGTCAGCAGGGTGCAATGGGTATTGATTTAGGAGCACAAGCTGATGCTCCTGTGGAGCTTGTTTTAGAAAATGCAGTTCCAGCTTCTGAATAATAATTTTAAAGTGCCTTGTTAGGGCATTTGTTTTTTAAAGAAGAAGTTATGGGCGTGCGTGTTTTTTGCACGCTTTCACCGTTATGAAACAAAGAGGCAAATATGAGCATCACTGCTGCACAAGTAAAAGAACTTCGAGAATTATCAGGCGCTGGTATGATGGACTGCAAGGCTGCTTTGTCTGAAACCAATGGTGATATGAAAGCTGCAATTGATTGGCTTCGTAAAAAGGGAATAGCCAAGGCAGATAAAAAGGCTGGTCGCATAGCAGCTGAAGGATTAATTGGTGTTGGATCAAAAGATTTAAGCGCAGTTTTAGTTGAGATTAACTCTGAAACAGATTTTGTTGCCCGCAATGACGCATTCCAAGATATTGTACGTAATGTGGCGAAAGCTGCTTTAGGGACACAAGGAGATGTTGAATCTGTTTCAGCATCTTATTATCCTAATTCGGAAAAGACTGTAGAGGAAACAATCAAAGATGCGATTGCTACAATTGGCGAAAATATGACATTTCGTCGTTCTGTTAAGCTCTCTGTTGAGGATGGTATTGTTGCTACTTATATACACAATGCTGTTTCTGAGGGGCTTGGAAAACTTGGTGTTTTGGTTGCTATTGAAACGGTCGGAAATAAAGAGGCTGCTGTTGCTTTTGGTCGGCAGGTTGCAATGCATGTTGCAGCAACCAATCCATTGGCACTAACGGCAGAAGATGTTGAGGCCAGTGTGGTTGAGCGTGAGAGAGCAATTTTTTCTGATCAAGCACGTCAGTCTGGAAAGCCTGAAAATATCATTGAGAAAATGGTAGAAGGACGTATGCGTAAATTTTATGAAGAAGTTGTTTTGTTATCTCAGGCTTTTGTTATGAATCCTGATATTACTGTTGAAGCAGCTTTAAAGGATGCAGAAAAATCGATTGGTGCACCAGCAAAGATCACCGGTTTTGTTCGTTTTACATTGGGTGAGGGTGTGGAAAAGGAAGAATCTGATTTTGCAGCAGAAGTTGCGGCTGCTGCAAAGGGGTAGTTATTAAAACTATTGATCAGAAATTTAAAATTTCTCATTGATTATGAAATCTAATGAGGAAAAAACTTGTAATTATTGAGAGGGCGTCACGTATAAAGTGGTGCCCTTAGTGGTATCGAAAGCGAAAGTAAATGTGCTTTTGGGGAGATTATCAATGACATCAGCACTTCAGTACAAGCGTATTCTTTTAAAAGTTTCTGGTGAGTCCCTGATGGGAGGGCAGAGCTTTGGAATCGATGTTTCCGTTGCAGATCGTATTGCGGCTGATATTGCTGAAGTGCGAACGATGGGGATAGAAATTGCTATTGTTATAGGTGGAGGTAATATTTTTCGTGGAGTTGCTGTTGCTTCACGAGGTGGGGATCGTGTAACGGGTGATCATATGGGAATGCTTGCTACTGCTATTAATTCTTTAGCATTGCGAACATCATTGACTAAATTAGGAGTTGAAACAGTTGTATTGTCTGCGATTTCTATGCCACAAATTTGTGAGAGTTTTTCACAGCGTAAAGCAATAGGTTATATGAATCAAGGAAAAGTCGTTATTTTTGCAGGTGGTACAGGTAATCCATTTTTTACTACGGATTCTGCTGCTACTTTACGTGCAGCAGAAATTGGTGCAGATGTTCTTCTGAAAGGAACCCAAGTAGATGGTATTTATTCTGCAGATCCAAAGATAGATCCTACGGCTCAGCGTTTTGATCAATTAACGCATGCCGAGATTTTACAGCGGGGGTTATCTATTATGGACACAACAGCAGTCACTTTAGCGCGCGAAAATAATGTACCTATCATTGTGTACTCTATTCATGAGAAAGGTGGTTTAGCCAAAGTATTGAATGGGACAGGACGGTTTACAATTGTATCAAAATAAAGATAATCTTTAAGGCGTAATTAAAGGAGACAGAAATATGAGTGTTACATCGATTATGGATGATCTGAAACGTCGTATGGATGGTGCTATTTTGGCTTTTAAGCATGAATTAGGTGGTTTGCGAACTGGGCGAGCATCTTCCAGCTTATTAGAGCCATTAACAGTTGAAGCTTATGGTTCTGTTGTACATATAAATCAAGTTGCAAATATTTCTGTTCCAGAACCGCGTATGCTTTCGGTGTCTGTCTGGGATAAAACAATGGTAGGAGCTGTAGAGCGTGCTATTCGCGATTCTGGTCTTGGTTTAAATCCTATCACGGATGGTATGAATTTACGTATACCTTTACCGGAATTGAATGAAGAGCGTCGTAAAGAACTTGTTAAAATTGCGCATCAATATGCAGAACAGGCACGAGTTGCGGCCCGCCATGTTCGCCGAGATGGTATGGATAATTTGAAGAAATTAGAAAAAGAAGGTGAAATTAGTCAAGATGAGGCGCATGGCTTATCTGAAAAAGTTCAAAAACTCACAGATGAGACTATTGTGGACATTGATAAGATTTTAGCTGTAAAAGAATCTGAAATTATGCACGTTTAAGACGCTTTCATTGTTAAAAAAGCAAAGTATATGCGTATTGTGGAGAGAGTTCTATTATTATGGTTCAGAAGGAGAGAGTGCGTGCTCTTCATGTAGGGTGTGCAGCAATGGGGTCGATAGTTGCCATATTGCATAATATGGCGGGATTGATTGAAAGTGTTAGGGGATTTTTGAATTTTGTTTGCACATTATAAGGTTATCTTTTTAGGTAGTTTATTGGATGAAGTGATAAAGAAGGTTTTTGTTCAATGTAATCTTATTGCGCTGTGTGCTAAGAATTTTTTTATCATTATGATAATCTGTTTCAATGTTCTAAGGGAAATTTAGGGAGGGGAGAAGTGATGCAAAGGGTGAAGCATTAATCTTTCTATTTTTTCTCATTATGAGGGTGCAGCGGAAGAGATAAAATCATTATAGTTTTATACAATGTGTGTTTTACAGCTTTTAGCTTTTTTGGCAGGTGCGGAATTGTTTAGTAGAAAAACGATTTTATAAAAAGAGGATATCGTATTTAAGTTTCATGATTCACCTAAAAAGTGAATAACATTTTTCTCATTTTTACAATCATTATAATATTGGAAGATGCATTTGGGGGGAATAAATTTTGATGAGCAAGCTTTTGTAAAGCTGTTGTCACTGGTTTTTGGTTTTGTATGTGTCATATTGTATACTGAATCGTTTATGTTAATTTGTAGAAAAAATTTCCGAAGGTACAAATGTAGAAATGATGGATGATAGGTTTTTTACTTGTATCAGTTTTTGAGTTTGTATTTTCTATTTTTATTGTTTGGATGTTATTTTGTCTAATCTTGTTTCTCGTATTCTGACTGCTTTAATTTTTGGCATTATCACTTTGCTTTTAACATGGCTTGGGGGAGTTTTATTTTTTGTGTTTGTATGGGTTATTGGTGGTTTTATTCTTTATGAGTGGATAAGTATCACCAAGGAGAAGTGGTGTATTTCTCAAAAAATATTAGCGGCTATATTTTATTTGTTTTTTGGTTCCTTGTTGATATTAAATGTATCTTCTTCATTGATTTTTTGTGTTTTGACAACTTTAGCGGCACTGTTGGCTATTGGACCTATAAGGAAAAGTTTTTGGGTTTTTTTTGGTTTTTTATATGCATCTTTTCCGGTTGTAGCTTTATGCTTTTTACGGGGAGATGAGAGGCTAGGCTTCTGGGTTGTTGTTTTTTTATTTACGATAGTGTGGGGCACAGATATTGCCGGATATTTTAGTGGGCGTACATTTGGTGGCCCTAAATTAGCACCAAAATTTTCTCCTAATAAAACATGGGCAGGAGCGATTGGTGGTACATTTGTTGGGGTTTCTGGCGGCATATTGATTTCTTTTTATTCGTTTGACATAAGTTTAGCAGAATTTTTTGTGCCATTACTTGCTCTGGTTTTATCAATTGTTTCACAAATAAGTGATTTGGGGCAGTCATGGTTAAAAAGGCAGTTTTCTGTTAAGGATTCTAGCTCTTTATTGCCTGGACATGGTGGATTTATGGATCGTATGGATGGGCTAATAGGGGCGGCTTTTCTTCTTTATTTAATTGGTTCGTGTATATCTGATATGAATACACCTTTTAATCTTTTTGGTATGGCTTAATGAGGAGAAGATATCTTGGAACTTTTAAATCATATCATTGCTGTAGGCGATTTGCTTTTAAGAGGTTTGAGTATTTTTTTCGTTGTTATGATTATCATTTTTGTGCATGAAGCTGGTCATTATCTCATTGGACGATGGTGTGGTATTAAGGCATCTGTTTTTTCGCTTGGATTCGGACCACAAATAATGGGCTATATAGATAAGCATGGTACACATTGGCGTTTAGCGCTTATTCCTTTGGGAGGATATGTAAAATTTATTGGGGAGGAAGAAAGAACGGGAGTGCCATCATCGCCATCACCTTCCATTATTGACGGATCATTTGCCAGTGCTCATGCATGGAAAAAAGCAGCAACTGTTTTTGCAGGTCCTTTATTCAATATCTTTTTTACCGTTATTATTTTTACCTTTTTTTTCTTTATTTATGGTCGTTTTGTAATTGAACCTGTTGTTGGTTCTTTGGAAGAGGATTCTCCTGCTATTCACTCTGGTTTAATACGCGGTGACCGTTTTATTGAAATGAATGGTCGAAGAGTTGAAAGCTTTGAAGATCTAAAAAATTATGTGTCTTTTCATGGTGGAGAGCCTATAGAGTTTAAAATAGAGCGCATGGGAAAAGTCTTTACGATAGTAATTACACCAACAGTGAGCGAGCGGGATGATGGTTTTGGCAATCTGGTTCGGAGCACAATGATAGGTGTAGGTGTTCCTGTTGATCCCAACAATCCTGCACGTTTGGATCCAGCTTATATCAAACATATTCGCTATGGTTTTTGGGGAGCTATAAGAGAAGCGTCAGAGCGTGCAACGTTTATTGTTATTCAAACAGTTTTTTTTATGAATCACTTAAGTGGACCTTCTAAAACTGTTAAAATTGCTTGGCAAATTAGTGAAACAGGTTTTCTTTCTTTGTTGAATTTTGCAGCTTTTCTTTCCATTGGTATTGGGCTTATTAATCTTTTCCCAATTCCGCCGCTTGATGGTGGGCATTTACTTTTGCATGTCATTGAAGCTTTTACTGGGCGACCAGTTCCAGTTAAAATTCAGGAAATTATTTTTCGTTTCGGTTTTTTTATTGTTTTGTTATTTATGGCTTTTGTTTTTTTAAATGATTATTTTTGTTGGTTTAGCTAATTAAATTATAGAAAACATTTTACAAATTAGGTAATAGTGGGGAAATATTGGGTTAAAAGCTGTTTACCATGTACACAAAATATTGTGGCATGGTACGCTATAATTAGTAATTAAGAGGTGGAAGGTCTCGTTGAGAACAAAAGAGTTGTTATGACAATTAGCTTTTTGAGGCATCGTATCCAAATAATAATATTAAGGTAAAGATCCAATGACTACGAGTTCAAAGTTTTTAAGTGCAGTATCTATATTGGCATTAGGTATGGGGATGGTTATTCCAGTAACGGCCTTTATGTCCATTGCGATGGTTGAAGAAGTGCAGGCATCTGTAGTCCGCTCTATTGAAGTTCACGGGAATAAATTTGTAGGAGCTCAAGCCATTCGTGACAATATAGACATTAAAGTTGGAAAGAATTTTTTTAGTAGTGATGTCGATGCAGCAGTGAAGCGTCTTTTCGGGTTAGGTTTATTTTATGATGTTAAAATAAATCAAGTAGGCGATAAATTGGTTGTTTTTGTTAAAGAATATGAAGTAGTGAATCAGATATTGTTTCAAGGGAATAAATCTCTTAAAGATCCTGATCTTAAAAGGTTTATTTCTTTAAAACCGAATGAGCCTTTCAATTCTGCTAAGCTCTCAGATGACATTAAAGTGATTCGTGAGGCTTATAAAACCGTTGGTCGTAATAATGTCACTGTGACAGTACAAACCATTAATCTGGGTAAAGGGCGTGTTAATGTGGTATTTAATATCGTTGAAGGCCGGAAGCTAAAGATTAGTGGTATTACCTTTAAGGGGAATAGTGCTTTTGGTAGCCGTCGTCTGCGTGATGTGATTTCAACAAAACCTTCAGGGGTATTCTCCTTATTAATGAGCGGTGATGTTTACAGTGAAGAACGTTTGGCTGCTGATGAAGAAGCGCTCCGTCGTTTTTACTATAATCACGGTTATGCGGATTTTCGTGTAATTTCTTCTAAAGCAACTTTTGATGCAGCGAACAATTCATATACAATTGATTTCCTTCTTGATGAAGGTGTGCGTTATAAAATTAGTGATGTTCAGATTGAAAGCGATATCGATGGTGTTGATGTTCAATCTATGAAGGGAATACTTAAAACACGGGCAGGTGACGTTTATAATGCACAAAATATTGAGCAATCTGTTGCTATGCTTAATAATAAGGCTGCTGATTCGGGATATGCTTTTGCTAAAATTGAGCCACGTGGAAATCGTAATTTGGCAAATCATACAATTTCGATACTGTATAACATTGAACAAGGTCCGCGTGCTTATGTTAAGCGCATTGATATTCGTGGCAATGAAAAGACACGTGATTACATCATTCGCCGTGAGCTTGAATTAAATGAAGGCGATGCTTATAATCAGACCTTAGTGCAACGGGCGAGACGTCGTTTAGAAGGTTTAGGTTTTTTCAAAGCCGTTAATATTTCAATGGTTCCGACGGATCAGTCTGACCAAATTATCTTAGTGATAGATGTTGTGGAGGCTCCAACAGGAGATCTTTCTTTTTCTGGAGGATATACAACTGGTGGTACGAGCCCTGGTATGTCTCTTGAGGTTTCTGTTACTGAGCGCAATCTAGGAGGGCGTGGACAGTATGTTCGTCTGGGGTTAGGAGCAGGGCAAGAAAAATCCCGTAATTACAACTTGTCGTTTGTTGATCCTTATTTCTTGGGTTATCATTTATCTGCTGGTATTGATCTTTTCCGTAATACATACCGTGCTGATAAAGCATATGATGTACGACAGACGGGCGGCTCACTTCGGTTTGGGGTGCCGATCAATGATCAATTGTCTGCTAATTTAGCTTATTCTTATGTACAAGAAGAATATGATTTTGGCGGAGATTATGACTTAACCAAAGAGAATGACATAAAAGAACTCTATGAGAAATATTCAGGTGCGATCGTTCAAGCTGCGATCCATAGCCCTTGGAAGCGTTCATCAATTAGTTATGGTCTAACCTATAATACTATTGATGATATGAAAAATCCACATGATGGATTATATGCGCGTGTTCTTCAGGAGTATGCTGGACTTGGGGGTAATGCAAAATTTTTGAAGACGACTGGTAAGGCGATGATGTACAAGACGCTTTCTGATCGTATGGATATTGTTGGTTTGTTTTCTGTTGGTGGTGGTTATATCCACGAAATGGGCGAAGAGGGTATTCGTATCTTCGATATGTTTAAAGTCAATACTGATATGATTCGTGGTTTCAAGTACAATGGTATAGGTCCACGTCAGATTTCTAATAAGGGTGAAGTTTATTTCTTAGGGGGAACGACGTATATAAATGCAACTGCTGAAGTACAGTTTCCTATACCTATTGTTCCTGAAGGATTCGGATTTCGCGGTGCTTTATTTGCTGATGCTGCAACGCTTTTTGGTAATAATTATAAACCTGTATTTCAAGGAGAAACACCGGTTACAAATATTAAAAGTGCATGGCGATCGTCTGCAGGTGTTAGTTTGATGTGGGATTCGCCTTTTGGTCCGCTACGTTTTGATTATGCTTGGCCGATAACAAAGCAAGAAGGCGATCGTCTGCAGCAATTTAATTTTGGTATTTCTACGAAGTTCTGATTTAGATTTTTTAATGAAAAACTTTGAAGAGAATAGGTTGGGCTGAGAGAAAGTATTTTAATGGCGGATACGTTTTTCTTTACGCCGTCTCGGCGGTTGACAGTTGCAAATGTTGCAGAGTTAACAGGTGCGAAACTTCTTAATCCAGAGTTTTCTAACACAGTTATAAATACTCTCTCTTCACTTGAGAGCGCTGGGGAGGGGGCTCTTGTTTTTGTGGAACATCGAAAGTTTTCTGATGCTTTATTAGAAAGTTCTGCAGTTGCCGTTTTTTGTACGAATGAAATTGTTTTTAAAGTTCCTCAATCAATGGCTATTTTGGTAACTTCCACACCCCAGCGTGATTTTGCTCAGATTGCTCGTATCTTATTTCCTGATTCTGTCAAGCCAATACCGTGGCTTGGAAAGAGGGAGATTTCGCCACATGCACATATTCATCCAAGTGCTAAGTTTGCATCTGATGTATGTATTGAAGCGGGGGCTGTTATTGGTAGAAATGTTGAGATTGGTTCTGGAACTCTTATTTCATCCACTGCTGTTATTGGTGAAAATTGTCGTATTGGGCATGAATGCTATATTGCACCCAAGGTCACGGTCCAGTATTCTTTAATAGGTAATAGGGTTCAGCTGTATCCTGGTGCTTGTATTGGGCAAGATGGTTTTGGTTATGTTGGTAGTGTTTCTGGAATTGAAAAAATTCCACAGCTTGGTCGTGTTATTATCGAGGATGGTGTGGAAATTGGTGCGAATACAACAATTGATCGAGGAACATTTGAAGATACCATTATTGGCGAAGGAAGCAAAATTGATAATTTAGTTCAGATTGCTCACAATGTTAAAATTGGTCGTTGTTGCCTCATTGCTGCTCAGTGTGGAATTGCTGGTAGCACGATTATAGGTGATATGTCTCAGCTTGGCGGAAGTGTTGGGGTTGCTGATCATATTATAATAGGAAAATGTGTTCAGATTGCTGCTGGTAGTGGTGTTATGAATGATATACCGGATGGTGAAAAATGGGGGGGAGTTCCAGCCCAACCATTTAAACAGTGGTTTCGTGAAGTAGCGGCGTTGCGTAATATTGGCAAGGTCAAAAAGGAAAGAGGCTAATATGATCAGCACTGAAGAAACGAAAAGCTTGGAAGCTATAGATATTGAAAAGTTACTGTCAATATTACCGCATAGGTATCCATTTTTATTAATTGATCGTATAGTTGGGATTGACGGTGAGCAAGAAGCTGTTGGTATTAAAAATGTAACAATTAATGAGCCACATTTTACCGGACATTTTCCTGCAAAGCCAGTTATGCCTGGGGTTTTAATTTTGGAGGCTATGGCACAGACAGCAGGAGCAATTGCGCTTTTAAATTTAGGAGATAAGCAAACAAATTTAGTTTATCTTATGACTGTTGATAATGCAAAATTTCGTAAACCTGTTATGCCTGGTGATCAGCTGAGGATTCGTGTTCAGCTTTTAAAAAAGAGATCTGGGATGAGGCGTTTTTTGTGTGTTGCAGAAGTAGAAAATATCCGCGTCGCTGAAGCAGAAATTGCCGCTATGATTGTTGAAGCAGAGTAATGATATAATAGGAATTTAAGAATGTCTGGTACGAAAATCCATCCAACTGCTTTTGTAGAGAGAGGGGCGCAGCTTGGTGAAAACGTACTCGTTGGGCCGTTTTGTCATATTGGTCCAGAGGCTATTATTGGTGATGCATGTAGTTTGATAAGTCATGTTGTGATCATGGGAAAAACAACATTAGGAGCTGATAGTAAAGTATTTTCGCATGCAGTTTTAGGTGCAGATCCACAAAATAATAAACATAAGGATGGTCGTACAACACTCTCTATTGGTGAAAAATGTATAATTCGTGAAGGTGTTACGATGCATCGAGGCTCTGATTCAAGTGAAGGAATGACAATTGTTGGAAGTAATTGCCAATTTTTCTGTTATGCACATGTTGCCCACGATTGCCATGTAGGAAATCATGTAACATTCGCGAATAATGCAATGATTGCAGGACATGTTACTGTTGGTGATTATGTTATTATTGGTGGAGGTGCTGCTGTTCATCAATTTGTTCGCATTGGGCATCATGCATTCGTTGGTGGTGTGTCTGCGTTGGTTGGAGATCTGATACCCTATGGAACAGCAGTTGGTGTGCAAGCAAAACTTGCTGGATTAAATATTATTGGTATGAAACGTGCAGGTCTTAAACGTAAAGATATTCATGCACTACGTCATTCGGTTGCTATGCTTTTTGATCGCAGCAAACCATTTAAAGAGCGTGTAGATGATATTTCTGCTTTTTATTCCACTTCTCAGTCTGTTGTTGATGTGGTGAATTTTATTAAGCAAGAAGGAAAGCGTTTTTATTGTACACCAAAATTTGAGGACAAAAGAATGAAAGAAAATGAGGATTAGAAATGTCTGTCCTTGGTGCCAGAAATTTTCTTTCCGGCCGTACTGCTGTCATAGCAGGAAATGGTGTTTTACCTATCACTGTTGCTCAAGAATTGGAAAGGCATGGACAAAGTCCTTTTCTTGTACTTTTGCGTGATGAAGCAGATACTGCGCTTTATCGCTACGAGCATTGTGAACTATCAATTGTAGAGTTAGCACAACTCGTTAAAACTTTAAAAGCAGCTAAAATTAGCAACATCGTTTTGGCAGGTGGTGTGAAAAAGCGTCCACTGCTTACGCAATTACGACCCGATTGGACGACTTTTTTAGCCTTACCTAAAATAATTAGAGCTTTGACGGAAGGCGATGATGCACTATTGAAAGCTTTTATAGGAATTATTGAAGCGCATGGTTTTCGTGTTATTGGTGTCCATGAAATTGTACCAGAACTTTTAGCTCCAATAAAATTTGATTTAACATTGCGGCGTGCAACGCGAAAAGAGAAAAAAGATATTTTGCATGCGGTTGAAGCAGCAAAACTTTTAGGTCAGTTAGATATTGGTCAAGCCGTTGTAGCTGTCGATGGAAGAGTGGTTGCGGTGGAGGGTGCAGAGGGAACGGATAACATGCTGTGGCGGGTTTGTGAAATGCGAGAAAGAGGGCAAATTCAACCTAGCGGTGGCGTTCTTGTTAAATGTGCGAAACCACAACAAGATCACCGTGTTGATTTGCCTTCAATTGGACCCGTAACAATCATGAATATTGCAAAGAGTGGGTTATCTGGTGTTGCTGTGGAAGCAAATAGAAGTTTAATATTATCAGCAAAAGCAACAATAGAAAAAGCAAATAAACATTCATTGTTTATAGAAACATTTGAAAAGTTTGATCATGAGTGATTGTTTTTTTAAAATTGCTGTTGTTGCAGGTGAGGAATCTGGTGATTTTCTTGGAGCAGATTTAATTTCTTGTTTATCGCAACAAACAGGATGCAATATTCATTTGATTGGTGTTGGTGGAAGACATTTACAGACATTAGGTTTGAAAAGTTTTTTTGATTCTCATGATATTGCATTAATAGGTTTGGGTGCAGTATTAAAAAGACTGCCATTATTGTTGAGGCACATTCATAATTTGTCGAAATTTATTGCACGGGAACAACCTGATTGCTTAATTATTATTGATAGCCCTGATTTTACCCATCGTGTTGCAAAAAAGGTGCGTATTTTGGCGCCTTCCATTCCCATTATTAAATATATTGCACCAACTGTTTGGGCATGGAGACCGGAACGCGCTAGAGCTATGCGCGAATTTGTTGACCATGTTTTAGCGGTTTTCCCTTTTGAAGAAAAGATTATGAGGGATTTGGAAGGTCCCCCAACGACTTATGTTGGACATCGTCTTCTGACACATCCCTCACTTTTAGCTGTTCAATCGGAAAAAAAGTGCTTATATGGTCAACAATTATCATCACCTACACTGGTTGTTTTGCCAGGTTCACGTACTCTAGAAATTCGCAATTTAATGCCTGTTTTGGGAGAAGCTGTAGAAATTCTTGTACGCCGTATTCCTAATTTACGTATTATTTTACCAACATTGCCATATTTGGTAGATGAGGTTCGTTGTTTTTTACGGGATTGGAAAAGCAATGTAGAGATTGTTGTTGGTGAAGATGCAAAATGGCATGCCTTTGCGGTTGCAGACATTGCTCTTGCAGCACTTGGAACAGTTTCACTTGAGTTGGCATTGGCAAAAATTCCCATGGTCCTTTGCTATAAACTTGATTGGTTTTCTAAATTTTTTTTTCTTCCAAAAATAAAGTTATGGAGTGCTGCTCTTCCAAATATTATTTCTGATAAGCCTGTTGTACCAGAATATTTTAATGAATTCCTACGTCCTGGTATGTTGGCGAGGCAAATAGAGCAACTTTTGCATAATCCCCTATTGCGACAAGCACAATATAATGCTTTTGAAATGATGGAACAGAAAATGAAGACGAAAATACCATCTGGGGTTGTTGCAGCTCAAACAATTATTAATCTTCTTAAAGAAAAATCAAAATATAGATTGCTCAAATAAAGTAACGTTTTTGACTAATGCTTAATTCTCGCAAGAAAATCACGAGCGCGTTGGCTTTTTGGATTGGTAAAAAAATTCTTAGATTCTGTATCTTCAATGATTTTTCCGTTTTCTAGAAAGAGTATTCTTTTTGAAACTTCGCGTGCAAAACCCATTTCATGGGTAACGCAGAGCATTGTTATGCCTGTATTTGCCAGCTGAACCATTACCTCCAAAACTTCTCCGACACTTTCTGGATCAAGAGCTGATGTTGGTTCATCAAAAAGCATTACTTCAGGTTCCATACAAAGTGCGCGCGCAATAGCTACACGTTGTTGTTGTCCACCAGAGAGTTGTAAAGGATATTTTTCACAGTGTTTTTCAATTCCAACGTCTGTAAGATAACGTATTGCGCGTTCTTTTGCTTGTTGTTTAGAAAGCCCTTGTACTGTCATAGGCGCTAAAATACAATTTTGCATAACAGTCATATGAGGAAATAAATTAAAGTTTTGAAAAACCATTCCTATTTTACGGAGAACATTTTTTTGCTGATATATAGGCGCAGCATGAATGTCGACATTATGGATACAGATTGAGCCTTTTTGTGCTTTCTCTAATTGATTGATACAGCGGATCAAAGTTGATTTTCCTGATCCAGAAGGCCCACAGATAACGATGCGCTCACCAGTTTTAACATTTAAATTAATATCATAGAGGACTTGAAAATCTCCATACCATTTATTTAAATTTTGAATAGAAATTACGGGGGTTTCAACGGTATGAACAAGCGTATTATTTTCCAAATTCATCTTTTTATATTCTCTCATTGATGAATAAATTGATTAATTGAATATTTTGATTTGGTAAAGGCTTTGTAATCATTTTTATTTACTGTAAATATCGGGTGAGGCGACGTTCAATAAGAACAATAAAACGTTGAATAAACATAACGATAAGAAGGTAAATAAGGGCAGCCCAAACGTAAACTTGGAAATCAAATGTACGTGAATACGTGAGTTTGGCAACGCCCATTAAATCATAAACAGTGACGAGTGAAGCAACGGCACTGGACTTGATCATTAGAATAAACTCATTACCTAAGGGACGTAATGCGATGACCATTGCTTGTGGAAGGATAATTCTAAAAAATGTCACCGGTCTGCTCAGACCCAAAGCTTTTGATGCTTCACGCTGGCCAGTTTTTACAGAGAGAAAACTTCCTTTAAAGATTTCAGATTGATAGGCTGCGGAGTTGAGAGAAAAAATAAAAATACAACAGTACCATGCATTTTGAAAAAACCACCATAAACCAATTTGTTGCCAAAAATTATTCATTGAACCAAGGCCATAATAAAAAAGGAAGAGTTGGGCTAACAGAGGAGATCCACGAAAGAAATAAACATAAGCACGTGCGCAATATTGCAAAATTTTATTATCCGATAAACACGCAAACGTAACGAGCATACCAAGAAAAAAACCAATAGAGCACGCAATAAAAACAAGCTCAACAGTAACAATAAAGCCATCAATAAATTTTAGTCCATAACGTTCCAAAAGCACTGGATTAAAAAGGAAATAGAGCCATTCTAGAATCATGAGTCTAACACCTTTCTATATCCTGCTTGGGTATATGTTTCTAGATAACGTAGGATTGTGGAAAAAAACGCTGAAAATAATAAATAGAGTAAACATGCCACAAGATAAAACAACATAGGTTTGTCTGTCGCTGCAACTGCTAAATTCGTTTGGCGCATAAGATCAACAAGTGAAATAGTTGAAACAAGAGAGGTGTCTTTAAGCACAGTGAGCCAATTATTAGAAAGTCCTGGTAAAGCATTTCGAATGAGTTGAGGAAAGACAATCCGAAAAAATGTAGTTAAGCGTGAAAGTCCTAAAGTTTTAGCTGCTTCATATTGTCCTTTCTCAAAAATATTGAATGCTCCAAGCCAAACTTCACAAGAAAAGGCAGCAAGAACCATACTAAGCGCAAGAACACCAGCGACAAAAGCGTTGATACTGAATGTTATTTCAAGATTAAGATAATCAAGAACAATTTGCATAATATTTTGTAAGCCATAGTAAACTAAGAACAAGGTTAAAAGTTCTGGAAGCCCACGGAACACTGATGAAAAGAGGAGAGCTATAATTTTAGCTGTTTTAATATTGGATCGAATCATTATCGCACCCAGAAGCCCTAGAGGAAGTCCTAAGAGACCGCAACACAAAGCTAATGATAGTGTCATTCCTGCACTAGAAAGTATAACCATACCCCATCCACCATTGCTAAACGATAGCAATGCTAAATTTTCAATCATTTTTGTGCTCTCCTCACAAAGAGTTCAATAGAAGTTTTTTAGAAATAAATAATTTATTCAACTTTAGTTTCATATTGATATTTAATAAATATCGAATGTGAAATATTTTTTCATTATTTTATCATATGTTCCATCCAGACGGATTTCTTTTATCGCTGCATTCAGCTTATTTTTAAGATCACTGTTATTTTTACGTAGTGCAATTGCGATAGGAAACTCCGTTCCTTCCAAAGTTCCTAAGAGTTTGCAGCAATCTCTTCCTTCATTTTCGAGCCAATTTAGTGCTTGTAGTTTGTCAAAAATAATTAAGTCAAGCCTGTGGCTTAAAAGGTCGCGACTGACTTCTATTGCTGTAGGATAGAGCTTAATATTTACCCCTTCAGAAGCATAATGATCTTCTGCGTATGCAGCTTGCGTAGTATTGGATTGCACACCCAGATTTTTACCCTTAAAGGCTTGAGCTGAGATTTCTTTAATTTCTGAATCTTTGGCAATGATGATTGCGAGTGCTGTATTATAGTAGGCATCTGTGAAGTCTATTTTCTTTAAGCGTTCTTCTGTAAGAGCGAGGGAAGCAATGATAACGTCATATTTTTTAGCAAGAAGACCAGGAATCATTCCTTCGAAGTCTTGAGTGGTAATACTACACTCAACATTTATTTTTTTACAAAGTGCATAAGATATATCAATATCAAACCCTTGGAGTTTGTTATTTGAATTAATGTAACTAAATGGAGGGTAGGAGCCTTCGCTTGCAATTCTCAGCGTTTTCGCATCGGCCAATTGGGCAAATAGTGTTATGCTTGTTATGAGAGATACTGCTAATAATTTCATTATGTTCTCCTGTTGCATAAGCGGGAAAATATGAGATCATCATATGTTTTTATAACCTGTAGGCTTTTCTGGGAGCAATGCAAAAATTTATTGGTGTTCATATTATTATCATGATGATAGAGATCATTATTAAAAGAATTGTTTATTATTTTATGATTCGTCCATGATAAACATAGAGAAAAAATAAATATCCTATTGATTATATTATAAATTACTTTTCATGTGATATTCGTCTTTATCATTCTATTCACAAAAACGGAGAGTTTTTCCTTGAAAAAAGATGCTCCAGTTTAGCTATAAAAGAAGTCTAGATTTTGGTGAGATAAAACATTATTGTCATCATAACTCTTGTAAAATACTCAATATCAAAGAATATACAAAATCAATTACTCTTGTGCTCTCCTCACAAAGAGTTAAATAGAAGTTTTTTAGAAACAAATAATTTTTTCAATTTTAGTTTCATATTGATGTTTAATAAATATTGAATGTGAAATATTTCTTCATTATTTTATCGTAAGTTCCATCCAGACGGATTTCTTTTATCGCTGCATTCAGCTTATTTTTAAGATCATTGTTATTTTTACGTAGTGCAATTGCGATAGGAAAATTCATTTCCTCCAGAGTTCCAAGGAGTTTGCAGCAATCTTTTCCTTCACTTTCGAGCCAGTTTAATGCTTGTATTTTATCACTGATCATGAGATCAAGCCTGTGACTTAAAAGATCGCGATTAACTTCTATTGCTGTAGGATAGAGCTTAATATTTACCCCTTCGGGGGCATAATGATCTTCTGCATATGCTGCTTGTGTGGTATTAGATTGTACCCCTAGATTTTTATCCTTAAAGGCTTGTGCTGAGATTTCTTTAATTTCTGAATCTTTGGTTACAAGTACAGCAAGTGCTGTATTATAATAAGGATCTGTGAAGTCAATTTTCTGTAAGCGTTCTTGTGTAGGAGCGAGGGATGAGACAACAGCATCATATTTTTTAGCAAGAAGACCAGGTATCATTCCTTCGAAGGCTTGAGTGACAATAGTACACTCGACATTCATTTTTTTACAGAGTGCATAAGATATATCGATATCAAACCCTTGGAGTTCATTATTTGAATCGATGTAACTAAAAGGGGGATAGGAAGCATCACTTGCAATTTTTAGCGTTTGAGCATGAGTTGATTGGATGAATAGTGTTGCACTTGTTATGAGAGCTACAGCTAATAATTTCATTATGTTCTCCTATTGGATAAGCGGGAAAATATTAGACCACCATATGTTTTTATAATCTGTAAGCTCTTCTGGGGCAATGCAAAAATTATTTCTATTTATTTTGCTATTATTACGATGAAAGTTAAAATCAAAAGAATATTTTTGATTTTATGTTTACGTTGAGCAGCACCTATCAGAAAACTTTTTTCGTGCTGGTTATGGTAGAGTTATGCCCGTAGAAGAGTTTTGAAATTAAAGTTTGTAACAATATTTTACTGGGCATTTAACCATTTCTCCTAAAGCTCCAGTAGATGTGAAGCTTCAGGGAATGGATTATTTATTTTTTATCTTACACGTTTATCCATAGGAACATATTCACGCATAGCATAGCCTGTATAGAGTTGACGCGGTCTACCAATTTTTTGTGCGGGATCTTCAATCATTTCTTTCCACTGTGCAACCCAGCCAACACTACGTGCTAATGCAAAAAGAACCGTAAACATTTCTGTTGGGAAGCCTAGAGCTTTTAATGTAATGCCAGAATAAAAATCAACATTTGGATAAAGTTTTTTCTCAATGAAGTATTCATCGTTTAAAGCAATGTGTTCAAGTTCTATAGCGATATCAAGAAGTGGATCATCTTGGCGGTTCAATTCTTTTAAAACTTCATGGCAAGTTTTTTGCATAATTTTTGCACGTGGATCATAATTTTTATAGACTCTATGACCAAATCCCATAAGGCGGAAGGGATCATTTTTATCTTTTGCACGAGCAATAAATTCAGGAATTTTTTTCACAGAACCTATTTCTTTGAGCATTTTCAAACATGCTTCATTGGCCCCGCCATGCGCTGGTCCCCAAAGACATGCAACACCTGCTGCGATACATGCAAATGGATTAGCCCCTGATGATCCTGCAAGGCGTACAGTGGAGGTAGAAGCATTTTGTTCATGATCGGCATGAAGGATAAAAATTCTATCCATAGCTCGAGTGAGCACTGGATTAACTTGGTATTCTTCACAAGGGACAGCAAAGCACATACGAAGGAAATTTGCGGCATAGCTAAGACTATTATGGGGATACACAAATGCTTGTCCAATGCTATATTTGTAAGCCATAGCGGCAAGAGTTGGAACCTTTGAAATGAGGCGAATAGAAGCAATCATTCTCTGTTGAGGATCTGTAATATCAATAGAATCGTGATAGAATGCGGACATAGCCCCAAGACACGCAACCATAACGGCCATAGGATGAGAGTCACGGCGAAAGCCTTGGAAAAACCGTGAAAATTGTTCGTGTACCATCGTGTGTTGCATAATACGGCGGTCAAAATCGTTTTTTTCTTGTTGTGTTGGAAGTTCTCCGTACAGTAAAAGATAGCAGCTTTCTAAAAAATCCCCTTTTTCAGCTAGTTGTTCGATAGGATAACCGCGATAAAGCAATATTCCTTTATCGCCATCAATATAAGTGATTTTTGATTCACAGGAAGCGGTTGAGGTAAAACCAGGATCATAAGTAAAGCTGTTAGTCTCTTTGTAGAGAGAAGCAATTTCAATGACACTAGGACCAAGCACTCCTTTACGTACAGGTAGTTCTATTTTTTTATTATTAACAGTAATATGTGCTTTGTTCTCAAACATTAGATATTCCTTTCAGATCCTTCGCTCATAAATTAAGATGCAGCTATCATCAGATGAGGTATGATACATTGAAAATTTTCTTAGCTATGTTGAAAAGGTAGATTTACCCTAAAAGTTGGTGCATGCAATCTAAAAATATTTTTATTTGCAATTTTAGCAAATATGTATGTCTCGTTGACTTAAGAGAAAAAAGAGAGATTTTAGCCTGTGTTGAAGTTTCTGCGTTGGGATTCGCATTTGATCTTCAGTTCAATGTACCTATAAATACATCATAAGCCTGTGGTTTTGACAAGTTGGTCATTAATGCGATTGAGTGTTTCATCTCGTCCCAATAAAATCAAAACATCAAAAACTCCCAGCGATGTTGTACGTCCTGTGAGAGCTGCACGAAGTGGTTGGGCAACAGCTCCAAATTTGAGGTCCTGTGTTTTTGCAAAAGATTGAAGTGCTTCATCCAGCCTTTTTGTATCCCAATTGGAGCATGCTTTTAGGGCAGAATAAATATCGTTTAACATAGACAGAGCATTTTTATCTAAGAGTTTTTGTGCCTCTTCGTTAAGGAGCAACGGTCGTTGTGCAAAAAGGAAAGAAGCATTATCAATGAGCTCACATAGCGTTTTTGAACGTTCTTTCAAATTTGGCATAGCGGCTAAAAATTGAGCACGACGTTGTTCATCCAGTCTTTCAATTATTTCTGTACCACCTTTAATATCTGGTAAAATGTTAAGAGCGGCATCAAAAAGATCTTGATTGTTACTGTTGCGGATGTAGTGCCCGTTGATGGCATCTAGTTTTTTGAGATCAAATCGCGCTGCACCTTTATTAATATCATCAATATCAAACCAAGAAATCATATCTTCGATTGACATGAGTTCATCATTACCATGACTCCAACCTAGACGGACGAGGTAATTGCGCAACGCAGTAGGGAGGTATCCCATTGTTCGATAAGTATCGACACCTAGTGCACCATGCCGCTTTGATAATTTTGCACCATTTTCACCATGGATAAGTGGAATATGTGCCATAACAGGAATATCCCATCCCATGGCATTAAAGATGATTGTTTGTCGGGCTGCATTTGTAAGATGATCATCACCACGAATGATATGTGTAACGCCCATATCATGATCATCAACGACAACGGCATGCATGTAGGTGGGCGAGCCATCGGAACGCAAAATAATAAAATCATCAAGGTCTTTATTCGGAAAACAAATATCACCTTGAACACGATCATGTACAATTGTTTCTCCATCTTGTGGTGTTTTGATACGAATAACAGGCTTGATACCTTTAGGAGTTTCAGAAATATCACAGTCGCGCCAACGTCCATCATAACGGGGTGGACGGCCTTCTGCACGCGCATTTTCCCGCATTTCAGCTAATTCTTCAGGTGATGCATAACAATAATAAGCTTTGCCGTCCTTTACCAATTGTTCGGCAATTTGACGATGACGTTTTGCTCGTTCGAATTGTGAAACAGGATCTCCGTCATAGCTAATCCCCATCCAGTGTAAGCCATCTATAATGGCTTTTACAGCTGCTTCTGTTGAGCGTTCTCGATCTGTATCTTCAATCCGTAGCAGCATTTTTCCACCGGTATGTTTTGCATAAAGCCAATTAAAGAGGGCAGTACGAACCCCCCCAATATGAAGGAATCCTGTGGGTGAGGGAGCGAAACGAGTAATAACAGACACGGATATTTTCCTTTAAATGAAGGTGTTGCTTATGGAACTTTATGGAAAGGTTATGTTAGCATAGGTCATGGGGTGTGCAATAGCCGTATTGTAAGTTTAAAGTGGGGGAATGGATGTTTAATAAAAATAAAGTTAAAGATAATTTGTCAAGAGGAGGTTTTCCAGAAAGAAAAAAATTGCGATTGATGTGGCAAGATGCCTTCTCTACTCTTCATTGTGCTAAGAGCCTCAAATGTAGCGCGCAAAAGATTTTTTTCTTTACACCTCTGCAAGAAGTCGGCATTTCTTGTTGGAAATGGTTGTTAGATTGTATCAATAAAGAAATTTCTTTTGGATTTCTTTTTTTATTAGTTTTAGTATTTTTTTCCACGGGTATCATCTTTTATTTCCATTTAGAACATGAACCAAGTTGGTGGCAATTTGGTGTGACGATCAATTTATTCCTTGGAATATTATATATTTTACGTCTTTCTCAAGGAATATGGATTGTTGCAGGCTTTCTATTTTGTATTGTTCTAGGTGCTTTTGCTGCAAAAATAGAAACGTGGCGTCTCTCTACACCAATGTTAAGCAGCGACATTGTCACGACATTAACAGGAAGAATTATTTCTATTGATTTCATGCAAAGAGGGGGATTTCGTTTAGTTTTAGATGTTTTGAGTACGGAAAAACCAATATTACGCCATAGCCCTTATCGTGTTCGTTTGTCGGTAAGGCATTTGCCTTATGGGGTGGCAGTTGGTGATGGTTTATACGGAAAGGTTAAAATGCGTGCATTATCTGGACCGGTGTATCCAGGAGGCTATGATTTTAGTTTCCATAATTATTTTAAAGGAATTGGTGCTCAGGGAATTTATCTAGGAAAACCAAAGAAGATATTCGTTCCGCAGCCTGATACAATATTGCATAGAGTCTTGCAGAAAATTGAAAATTTACGGACGAATATGACTCAAAGAATCAAGAAAGCAATGAGTGGAGAAAAGAGCAATGTTGCTGTTGCTCTTATAACGGGACAGAGGGGAAGTATTTCAAGTGATACAAATGAAGCATTGCGTACGGCTGGATTAGCACATATTTTATCAATATCAGGTTTGCATATGGCGTTGTTGAGTGGTATAATTCTTATCTGTATCCGTAGTTTTTTAGCATTTTTTCCAGTCTTCTCATCCTATTATTCCGCTAAAAAGTTTGCAGCCATCGTGGCGTTAATGATGACAGCTTTTTACTTGGTTCTGTCTGGAGCTGCTGTATCAGCGCAAAGAAGTTTTGTGATGATTGCTGTTATGTTGGTTGCTGTATTATGTGATCGTTCTGCTGTAACAATGCGCAATTTTGCGATAGCAGGTTTGATAACGCTCATTTTTACCCCACATGAAATATTAGGTCCAAGTTTTCAAATGTCTTTTTCTGCAACAGCAGCTTTGATTGCGTTTTTTGATTGGTGGAGTGGTAAGGTATCTTCCCATACAAGAAAAACAACACCATCTTACGTTGGAGGTAAAGTTCTTCATTTTGCTTTTTTATCGCTTATTTCAACATGCGTATCTTCTCTTATAGCAGGAGCTGCTAGTGGAATTTATGCTGCGTATCATTTTTCCAATTTCGCATTTCTTAGCGTTCTTAGCAATGCTTTAGCTTTACCTATTATATCACTCATTATTATACCATTTGGATTAATAGCAGTTCTCGCAATGCTTTTGAGTCTTGAATGGTTACCTCTTCAAATTATGGGATTTGGTGTTGATTTTGTTATAAAAATTGCTCACCTTATAAAGGATATTTCTCCTGCTCTAAATCCTGGATTTATGCCATTATCGGCATTGGTATTATTGAGTATAGGTTTGGTGGGACTGACTTTTTGCAAAACATCTATCAGATTCTTTTTTAGTTTCTTTATTTTGGCTGGTATTTGTGTCTGCTTACTACATTCTCCCGTACAGCTAATTATAGCTGATAATATGAGTCTCATTGGGATCATTAATGAGAAGAAATTATATATTGACCGCTACAATACTTCCAATTTCACAACATCTATATGGAAGAGATTATTTCGTGTGAATAAGATAATGAAACCAACAAAATATGGTCCTTCATTGAATGAACAGTTCATTTGTGATAATCATATGTGTGGATCTTTATTAGAAAATGGATTAAAAGTGATTGTCGTACATGATGAAAAAGACCAATGTGTAGAGGCAGACATTGTAATTAAAAGATTTGTAATGAGTAATCAAATATGCGACAAGAAGGCGAAAATAGTATTTACTTCTCAACAATTATTATCACGAGGCAGTGTTATAGTGACAAAAAGTGGAAATATTATTTGGTCTTTGGTGGGATTTTATAGACCGTGGAATATGCACAGACAATATTCACAAAAACTGCACAACGTATCACATGCTTCATAGCGTGTGAGCTTTAACAGGAAAATAAATGATCAACGTATCTTCTGATTATTATCGCCATTTGTAAATAAATTTTACAAAGAGCTAAAATTATTAATTATTCTGTATTATTATCGCACGTTTTAAAAACAATTCATACTTCTTAAGCCAAAATGTGACGGATAAATTGATAGCAGATTGAGGTAATTAAATCATTTTTGTTGTTAATTTATCATAAAAATCACTGATTGGTACAAGGTAAAGCAATTCATGGATGTTCAGCAGTTAAAAAAAATGGCGGCAGCTAAAGCGCTTGAATTTGTTCAAGATGATATGCGGCTTGGGATTGGGACGGGTTCTACAGTCAATGAGTTTATACGGCTTCTTGGTGAGCGTGTTGCGAGTGGTCTACGTGTGACTGGTGTTACGACCTCACGATATTCTGAGCAACTCTGTCATAAATTTGGAGTGCCTGTTGCTACTTTAGAGCAAATACCTGAACTTGATCTTGATATTGATGGGGCGGATGAAATCGGTCCAGAAATGGCTCTCATTAAAGGAGGAGGTGGGGCCCTGTTGCATGAAAAAATTGTAGCGGCTGCATCTCGTGCAATGCTTGTCATCGCTGATGAAACAAAGGTTGTAAAAAGGCTTGGTGCTTTTCCACTGCCAATAGAAGTCAATCCATTTGGTATGTATGCGACACAAAAAGCCATTGAAAAAGTTGCTGATGATTTAGGATTTTCAGGGGAAATTACATTACGAATGAAGGGAGAAAATCCATTTGAGACAGATGGCGGTCACTTCATTTTTGATGCATCTTGGGGAAGCATTTTGGAGCCAAAGCTCTTGTCAGATGCGCTCCTTGCAATTCCTGGTGTTGTTGAACATGGTCTTTTTTTGGGATTGGCTTCGTCTGCAATTGTAGCAATGGAGGATGGTCAAATAAAAATTTTAGAACTTTTTAATTTTTAAAGAGAAAATAGTTTACATATCTGTATGTGAGCACAATAAATGAGCACAATAAAAAGGAGCATTTAAGCTTGTAAATGGAATAACAAGTTTAAATTATAATTAGTCATCGGGGTAATTGTTAAATGAAAACAATATATTCTTTTCAGCGTTTTGTAGTATATTTTGGTGTTTTTGCCGTTTTGGTTATGAATATTGTGATGGTATACGCACAAGGTGTAAGTGATAAGCATTTAGATTCAGCTAGAAGGGCTATCAATGCTATTCGTGCAACTGATCAATTTGATGGTTTTTTACCAAATGCGGCACGTGATCTCAAAAATGAATTAATAGGCGACGATCCAAATTTAGCAAATGTTATTTCTGATATTGTTGATAAACAAGCATTTGCTTTGATTAAACGACGTTCTGATTTAGAAAAAGAAATTGCTCATGTGTATGCAAAATATTTTACTCAAGCAGAACTTGATGCAATCACGGCATTTTATAGCTCTGATACTGGTAAAAAGTTTTTGACAGGAGTTCCGAGTATTGCACGTGATGCCTATTCTACATTTGAAATATGGCGTTCTACTATAATGCAAGATCTTGTAAAAAATGTGAAAAAGGAGATGTCTGAAGTCCTGAATTCTAACAAGTCTATGATTCCTACTGCATCTAGTTCTTCAGCAAATTCGAAGTAGCTTTATTACGATCGTTGCCGTAATCAAATTCCTTTTTACTTTATAAAAGTGGTATTTTTTGCGTTTTTAAAAAGAAGGGGGGCTTTGAGGATATCATGTTTATGAAAAAAACTATGTTGTGAAGATGAATAAGGGCTTTCATTTTATAATGAATAACAAGAGCTTGTGATTATTAATAGATTCATAAAAAGGAATAGTTTGTGGGATCTTTTGACTTTGATTTATTTGTTATTGGAAGTGGTTCTGGGGGAGTGCGTGCTGCGCGTCTTGCGGGGGAGCTTGGTAAGCGTGTTGCCGTAGCAGAAGAATATCGTGTAGGGGGAACTTGTGTTATTCGCGGATGCGTCCCTAAAAAACTCTATGTTTATGCGTCACAATATGCACGAGAGTTCAGAAAAAGCGTTGGTTTTGGATGGGAATATATGAAACCAGTTTTTAGTTGGGAGAAATTGGTTGAGGCTAAAAATAAAGAGATAACTAGATTAGAAGGGCTTTATCGTAAGGGATTGCAAAATAATAATGTTCATATTTATGAAAATCGTGCTGTTTTTGTGGATGATCACACTTTAGAGCTTTCCACGACAGGTGAGCGAATAACTGCGGAAAAGATTTTGATCGCAACGGGAGCAAAAACCGTACCTGATACGGGAATTATGGGCAGCAATTTATGTCTTACTTCCAATGAGATTTTTGACCTTGAAAAACTTCCAAAGTCTATAGTCATTGTTGGGGGAGGGTATATTGGCGTTGAATTTGCTAACATTTTTCATGAATTAGGGGTGAAGACAACTCTTCTCCATCGTTCTGATTTAATTCTTCGTAACTTTGATTATGATTTGCGACAGTTGCTTAGCGATGCAATGATTGAAAAAGGAATTTCTATTCTTTATGGAGCTACAGTTTCCCAAGTTCAAGCGCAAGGAAGCTGTTACCATGTTGTTCTATCCAATGGACAAACGATTCATGCTGATCAGGTGATGTTGGCTACAGGGCGTATACCCAATACAGCGGGTTTAGGACTCGAGCGTGCAGGGGTGAAAGTGAATGAATTTGGTGCAGTTGTTGTTGATGAAAGGATGACTACAAATGTACCACATATTTGGGCTGTAGGTGATGTAACAGGTCATATTCAATTAACACCTGTTGCAATCCATGATGCAATGTGTTTTGTTCAGACGGCATTTAAGAACATTCCCACTACACCTGATTACGATCTCATTACAACGGCTGTATTTTCTCAACCAGAGATTGGAACGGTGGGGCTTTCAGAAGAAGATGCGGTACGCCGTTATAAGCGACTTGAGATTTATCGTACAATCTTTCGTCCTATGCGCAATGTTCTTTCTGGGAGTTTGGAGAAAATATTTATGAAACTCATTGTGGATGGTGAGAGTCGTGTTATTGTGGGGGCGCATATCTTAGGGGAAAATGCTGGTGAAATGGCACAGCTTGTTGGAATATCTCTCAAAGGCAAGCTGACAAAGGATATATTTGATGAAACTATGGCTGTACATCCAACGATGGCAGAAGAACTGGTAACGATGTATAAACCAAGTTACATATATGAAAATGGAAAAAAAATAGAAACTTAAACAGCGTGTATTACGGTAAGTGACAGAGATTTGGATACTACAAGCTGGAATTTAAACTCTGGAGGGAGTGTAATGATAAAAGAATGGTCACCTGATTCTTGGAGGGCAAAACCAATTAAACAGGTTCCAACTTATCCAGATAAAACTGCATTGGCAGAAATTGAAAAAAAACTGTGTAGGTATCCTCCATTGGTTTTTGCGGGTGAAGCGCGTGATTTAAGGAATGAGTTAGCGGCTGTTGCGGAAGGGCAGGCTTTTTTGTTGCAAGGTGGAGATTGTGCAGAAAGCTTTGCAGAACATGAAGCAGATAATATACGTGATTTTTTTCGTGTTTTTTTGCAAATGGCGATTGTTTTAACTTTTGGTAGTTCTAAACCAGTTGTCAAAATTGGTCGTATTGCTGGTCAATTTGCAAAACCGCGTTCCTCTGATATGGAAAGCAAAGGAGGAGTAGAGCTTCCTGCTTATCGGGGAGATATTATTAATGGTATCGAATTTAGTGCAGATTCTCGTATTCCTGATCCACAACGGATGTCTATGGCATATCGCCAATCGGCGGCAACACTCAATTTGTTGCGTGCTTTTTCACAAGGTGGATATGCTGATTTAGAAAATGTTCATGCATGGATGTTGGGTTTTATTGCTAACAGTCCCCAAGGAGAGCGTTATGAGTTGTTAGCAGAGCGTATTTCTGAAGCAATTGACTTCATGCGTTCCATAGGAATTACGTCCAAAACAAATTCTTCATTACGTGAAACATCTTTTTATACCAGTCACGAAGCGCTTTTGCTTGGCTATGAAGAGGCTTTGACGCGGATTGATTCAACTTCTGGAGATTGGTATGCAACATCTGGTCATATGGTGTGGATTGGCGATCGTACGCGTCAAATTGATCATGCACATGTTGAATATTGTCGCGGTATTAAGAATCCCATTGGCTTAAAGTGTGGTCCATCTCTTGAGGCTGATGAATTGCTGAGATTGCTTGATATTCTGAATCCTGAAAATCAATCTGGTCGGTTGACGCTGATTGCACGTTTTGGTCATGACAAAATTGAGAATTATCTTCCTAAATTAATCCGTGCAGTGGAACGTGAGAAACGTAAGGTGATATGGTCATGTGATCCGATGCATGGCAACACCGTTACTGTAAATGGTTATAAAACCCGCCCTTTTGATTCTGTTTTAAAGGAAGTAGAAAAGTTTTTTTCAGTACATCGTGATGAAGGAACCTATCCTGGTGGTATTCATGTTGAAATGACTGGTCGTAATGTAACTGAATGTATGGGTGGAGCCCACGCTATTTCTGTAGAAGATTTGTCTGATCGTTATCATACGCATTGTGATCCGCGATTGAATGCAGATCAGGCATTGGAATTAGCTTTTCTTGTTGCTGAGCTTCTTAAAAAAAACCGTGTTTCTGCTTCATTTTCTGTTGCTGCAAATGGTTAGCAGGATTATGATTGGCTAAACTGATAAGATGATAAAAAGACCTGTGAAAGATGATTTTCGTATTGCAATTGCCCAATTAAATCCTATTGTCGGTGATATTGAGGGGAATTTTTCTTTAGCTGTCATGGCACATCAAAAGGCCAAAGAAGAGGGGGCTGATCTTGTTTTATTCACGGAACTTTTTATAAGCGCTTATCCGCCGGAAGATCTTGTTCTAAAACCTGCTTTTACAAAAACATGTGAAGAGACTGTTGATAAATTAGCAAAGATAACCGTAGACGGACCAGGAATTGTCATTGGTCTTCCATTAAGACGCAATGGCAATATTTACAACGGTGTTATGCTTCTTGATGAAGGGCGAGTCATTGCCGAAAGTTTGAAGTTTGATTTACCTAATTATGCTGAATTTGATGAAAAGCGTTTATTTTCTTCAGGTCCACGTCCTGAGCCTATTGTTTATCATGGAATCAAATTAGGAATAGTCATTTGTGAGGATCTTTGGAATGATTTCTCTCTTAGTACAGAGCTTAAAGATAAAGGAGCGGAAATTATTCTTGTCCTTAACGGATCTCCCTACTATCGCAATAAAACTTTAAAACGTATGGATGTTGTTCATACGCAAGCTCTACGATCTGGGGTACCAATTATTTATGCTAATCAAGTTGGTGGTCAAGATGAACTCGTTTTTGATGGCGGGTCTTTTGCCTTGAATGGAGAAGGAAAAAAGATATTTCAAATGAAACACTTTGATAGCCATATTGCTTTAAGCCATTGGCAAAAAACAACGACGGGATGGCACTGTATTTCAGGTCCTAATGAAAGTCTTCTCAATGGATTAGCGGCCGATTATCAAGCTTGTGTTTTAGGTTTGAGAGATTATGTCAATAAAAATCGCTTTAAGGATGTTATTCTTGGTCTTTCAGGAGGAATTGATTCAGCTCTGTGTACGGCAATAGCGGTGGATGCTCTTGGTGCTGACAAAGTTCGCACCATTATGATGCCCTATCATTATACTTCGCAAGAATCATTAAAAGATGCTAAAGAATGTGCGCACCTTTTAGGATGTCGTTATGAAATCATACCGATTGAGCAAGCTGTTAAAGTTTTTTTAAAGACAATGGCACCTATTTTTTTAGGGTTACCCTCTGATATAACAGAAGAAAATCTTCAAAGTCGTATACGCGGTACACTTTTAATGGCTCTTTCAAATAAATCCGGTTCAATGGTGATAACGACAGGCAATAAGTCAGAAATGGCTGTGGGATATGCGACACTGTATGGTGATATGAATGGCGGCTTTAATCCTCTTAAAGATATTTATAAAATGCAGGTCTATGCATTAGCTGAGTGGCGCAATAAAAATCATTTGCACAATTTGAGAGGACCGGAAGGAATTGTCATTCCATCCAATATTATAGAAAAAGCGCCTTCTGCAGAGCTGCGAGAAAATCAAAAAGATGAAGATTCTCTTCCTCCTTATCCTATTCTAGATGATATCTTGCAATCTCTTGTAGAAAATGACATGAGTATTTGTGATATTATTAAACGTGGGTATTCACGGGAAACTGTTGAGAAAGTTGAACAGCTTCTTTATGGTGCCGAATATAAAAGACGACAATCTGCACCCGGTGTAAAAATCAGTCACAAGAATTTCGGACGCGATCGTCGCTATCCCATAGTCAATCATTTTCGCGATAAAAATTGAGTATTTTATGGTTAAAGTTCGTTTTGCTCCCTCTCCAACAGGTTATATTCATATTGGTAATATCCGTATTGCCCTCTTCAACTGGCTTTATGCGCAAGCGTATAAGGGAGAATTTATTTTGCGCTATGATGATACAGATATTGAACGTTCTAAACAAGAATATATCGATGTTATTGCTGTTGACCTTGAATGGCTTGGTATTCAACCAGATTCAATTTGTTACCAATCTAAGCGATTTAATCGATATGATGAAGTTGCGGAAATTCTCAAACAACGCGGGCTTCTTTATCCCTGTTATGAGACTGCAGAAGAATTAGAGCTGCGTCGTAAAATCCAACTTTCGCGCAAATTGCCTCCTATTTATAACCGTGCAGCATTAAAATTGACAGCAGAAGAGAAAAAAAACTTTGAATCACAAGGTCGTAAACCCCATTGGCGTTTTCTTCTTCCTAATTTTGAAAATGATCCTTTGCAAATAAAGCGAACAGAAGTTTGCTGGAATGATGCAATAAAGGGAAAGCAGACGATTGATTTGGCTTCTCTTTCAGATCCTGTTCTTATTCGTGAAGATGGAAGCTATCTTTATACATTGCCGTCTGTTGTTGATGATGTAGATATGGCTATTACGCATATTATTCGTGGGGATGATCATATTACAAATACAGGCGCTCAAATTGCTCTTTTTAAAGCTCTTAATGCAGAATTACCGGTTTTTGGTCATACCAATTTATTGGCGACAGTTTTAGGAAAAGGATTTTCAAAACGTAATAATGATCTTTCTATTCGTTCTCTACGGGAAGAAGGATTTGAATCTATAGCTGTTCAATGTCTTGCCGTTTTGATTGGGACATCGCAAAATGTGCATCCCTATCCTAATCAAGCAGCGCTTTTAGAGCATTTTAATCTCCAAGATACGTCAAGATCCGTTGCAAAATTTGATATTGCTGATCTTCTTGCTTTGAATAGTCATCTTGTTCATGAACTAACCTATGAAGAAGTAAAAATGCGCCTTAAAAAACTTTCTATTGAAGGAGATAAGGCGGAATATTTCTGGAACGCGATAAGAAGCAATATTAATAAAGTCAATGATGCTGTTTTGTGGTGGAAAATCATTCATGATGAACAGAATTTTGATACAGTGGTACTAGAGGATCGTGCTTTTGTGCAGCAGTCACTCGATTTCTTACCTGAAGGTGCTTTGAATGAGGAAAGTTGGAAAATTTGGACAACAGCATTAAAAGAAAAAACAGGTCGAAAAGGAAAAGCTTTATTTATGCCATTACGTCAGGCACTTACAGGCATTGATCATGGACCTGAAATGGGGAAACTTTTGCAGCTCTTAGGACGTGAAAAGGTTATAAAGAGACTAACTATTTAACAAGGAGAGTAAAAGTGCATCTCGAGAAAGTATTTATTCGTTTTGCCTTGTTAAAGAAGCAAATTTCCAGCTTAATTGCGGATTTTTATGAGCATGAATGCCGGAATATCATCACCAAATCCTTGAGGAGTATAATTTTTATTTTTTTTAAGATGCTGTCGTTCAGATAAATTTTGTTTATCATCCATAGTTTCAATGGAATCAGTTTTTTTACCCTTTAAGGATTTTTTGATTGGAATAGTGCACTCTTTTTGGGTTTCTTTTTTTGACGATTTTGGAGATTTTTTCTTTAAAATAGTTTCAGTTTCGTTTTCTTGACCATTGTTTGGCAAAGTAGACAGATCTCCATTGAGCCATTCAATTTTTTCGCTGCTCATTTCTTCAATGGCGTTAATGTATTTTTGGTCGTTTTTGGTAACGATCGTAAACGCTTTTCCACTGCGATTTGCGCGTCCTGTACGACCAATTCGATGAATATAATCTTCAGCATGTGTTGGAACATCATAGTTGAAGACATGACTCACTGCTGGGATATCGAGTCCACGGGCTGCAACATCAGAAGCGACGAGGAGTGTGAGTTTATTGTCTTTAAAATCAGCCAAGGTGCTCATACGCGCATATTGGTCCATATCCCCATGAAGGGCACCTACACTGAAATTATGTCTGATGAGTGATCTAAAAAGCTCAGAGATATCTCTCTTACGGTTGCAGAAGATAATAGCATTTTTAAGTTCGTCACCTTCATTATGGATAAGTTTTCTCAAAACAGCTCTCTTATCCCATGATTTACTTCCCGATTTAACAAGCCGTTGTGTGATTGTAGTGGCTGTTGAGGAAGCTTTTGTAACTTCAATAGAGACAGGAGAATGCAAAAATTGCTTTGTTAATTTTGTAATTTCTGGCGCCATTGTTGCTGAAAAGAACAAAGTTTGACGCGTAAATGGGGTCAGTTTACAGATACGTTCGATATCAGGGATAAAGCCCATATCCAGCATACGATCAGCTTCGTCAATCACAAGAATCTCTACTCCCATCAGAAGTAATTTTCCGCGTTCAAAATGGTCAAGAAGACGTCCTGGTGTAGCGATAAGAACATCAGCACCTCGTTCAAGTTTACGGTCTTGTTGTTCGAAAGAAACGCCACCAATCAAAAGAGCAACATTTAAACGATGATTTATTCCGTACTTATCAAAATTTTCTTCAACTTGAGCTGCAAGTTCTCGTGTTGGTTCTAATATAAGAGTTCGAGGCATGCGCGCTTTTGCACGTCCTTTTTCAAGAAGTGTGAGCATAGGCAAAACGAAAGAGGCTGTTTTTCCCGTTCCTGTTTGAGCTATTCCTAGAACATCTTTTCTTTGAAGTATGTGGGGAATTGTTTCACTTTGAATAGGCGTTGGAGCTGTGTATCCCGCTGATTCTACGGCTTTAATAACCTTTGCAGAAAGACCTAAATCATCGAAATTTTTTAAAGGTGATATCATTTCTTTCATCAATTGCTCTACAATCCTAACCTCGCTATCAAAATTGTTAGCGAGATTAATATTTTACACTCTGTAAGAGGGTTAAGATGCCTTCATAAAAAAGTCAACTATAACAGCCATATACATAAAGAAAGCATAATACAATAATTAATAGCGAAACTGTTCTGATAAAATACGCTCATCCCATGAGTGATTAGAGTCAAAAAGGATTGAGGCTGTTACTTCTGTTGCTGTTGAAATAGTAACAGAATGTACAGATTTAACTTCAACATTATCGGCTGCGGCATTTACGGGGCGTTTGTCAGATTCGAGCATATCAAAATGTACTGTTGCTGTATTGGGAAGCAATGCTCCATGCCAGCGACGAGGGCGAAAAGGACTAACAGGGGTGAGTGCCATAAGAGGAGCCATGAGGGGTAAAATAGGCCCTTGTGCTGATAAATTATAAGCAGTTGAGCCTGCTGGTGTTGCGACGAGAATGCCATCGCAACTTAATTGTTCCATACGAATTTTGTCATCGATGATGATGCGAATTTTAGCAGCTTGATAGGATTGACGAAAAAGAGAGACTTCATTGATAGCAAGTGCTTCTATATATCCTTGACATTCAGATTTTGCAATCATACGTAAGGGATGGATTTCCTTTTTATGTGCAACAGAAATGCGTTTTGGCAATTTTTTTTCATGAAATTCATTCATAAGAAATCCTACAGAACCTTGATTCATGCCATAAATTGGTTTTCCGGTATTCATAACGTCTCGCACTGTCTGTAACATTGTTCCATCACCGCCGATTGCAACAATAACATCAGTTTCCTCAAGAGAAGAATGACCATAAATGGAAATCAATTTGTTAGTAGCGTTAATGGCTTCTTGAGTTTCAGCAGAAATAAAATGAAATCGGCTTGGTAATGTAGTCATTAAGAATTATCCTGATATTTACAATTTATTTTGTAACTTACTTTTGGAAAGTTTTGAAGTTGTAATAAAAGCTGTTTTTGCAAAAAAAATTGTACAATACGTGCGTTATTTAAAGACGAGTATCATATAGGAAAAAGGACGAAAAGATTACGCAATACTATAAACAAGTATTTTTTCAGAATGACAATTCATTATTGAAGCTGAGAGTATGATCAGTTAAAAGACAGCAGATGATTTTAATAATCAGTTTTAAGCACCCGTAGCTCAGCTGGATAGAGCGCTGCCCTCCGAAGGCAGAGGTCACAGATTCGAATTCTGTCGGGTGCACCAAACTTTTCAGTACTATTTTGGATCATTTTTGTAACAGTATTGATTTTTTTGAAAATAAAGTATTCTTATTTTAAAAAGGAAATTTTATTAAAGTGCATTATTAAGTTATACACTAAATGGTGAAAGTAATTTTAAAATGAGCAAGCTTGTTGCTTTTTATGGAGCCATTCTGGTTTATTATTTGGAATATTGAAATTAAGAAAGTGGGGGGGACTAATAGAGGAAATTGCTGTTATTTTGCCAACGGTATTACACTCTGTACACAAAGCAGAAAATGCTTTTTAATTTATGAAGTGAAGCTATTTTTTCCATTATTTTATTCAGTCAATTGGAATTGAGAAATTTTGTTTTCGATATTTTTGTTTCGTTATTTAAGAGCATAACTTTTTTATCCTAACAATTTTAATCCCACATAAGCGTTAGAGAGCAAAAGTGCTTTTTCTGTTTCATAAAAAATGAGCAGTATGAATATAAGCTATAAATGAGCGAGAGAGAAGATTATGACTATTGTACTAAATCCTAGTAAAGTAACGCTTAGCGAACTTGAAGCTATTTACTGGAATGGTAAAGTAAGCAAACTTCATAATGATACGCATCTAGCTATCAAAAAGGGAGCAGATCGCATTGCTGAAATTGCTGCGGGAAGTGAGCCAGTTTACGGCATCAATACTGGTTTTGGAAAATTAGCGTCGATTAAAATTGATGTAAATGATGTGACGGTTTTACAAAGAAATCTTATTTTGTCACATTGTTGTGGTGTGGGGGAACCTTTACCTGAAAATGTTGTACGTCTGATGATGACCTTAAAACTTATTTCGCTCGGGCGAGGAGCTTCTGGTGTTCGTCTAGAATTGGTGCATTTGTTAGAAAACATGCTTACGAATGGAGTTATTCCTGTTATCCCCGAAAAGGGGTCAGTTGGTGCATCAGGTGATCTTGCGCCTCTTGCTCACATGGCCGCTGTTATGATGGGAGAGGGAGAAGCGTTCTTTCAAAATATTCGCATGAGTGGGGCCGCTGCTTTAGAAAAAGCAGGATTGTCACCTGTTGTTTTAGAAGCAAAAGAAGGTCTAGCTCTTATCAATGGTACCCAAACATCGACAGCACTTGCTCTTGCAGGCCTTTTTCGTGGTTATAGAGCATTGTGTGGAGGGCTGCTTGCAGGAGCTTTGACAACAGACGCTGTTATGGGATCAACAGCGCCATTTCATCCTGATATCCATATTTTACGGGGACATTATGGGCAAATTGTCGTATCGCAAACATTAGAAAAACTTTTAGAGGATTCAGAAATTCGGGCTGCGCATTTATGTGGTGATCATCGTGTCCAGGATCCTTATTGTATACGTTGCCAACCGCAGGTTATGGGGGCATGTTTTGATCTTCTTATCGCAGCAGCAAAAACACTGATTATTGAAGCAAATGCAGTTACAGATAATCCATTGATTTTAAATAACGGTGAAGTAGTATCAGGTGGAAATTTTCATGCTGAGCCTGTAGCATTTGCTGCTGATCAAATTGCTCTTGCTTTATGTGAGATAGGATCAATTGCACAAAGGCGTATTGCCCTTATGGTTGATCCAACAATTTCTCATGGTCTTCCAGCTTTTTTAGTGCAAAATGCGGGCCTTAATTCAGGTTTTATGATTGCTGAAGTAACAGCAGCTGCTTTAATGTCTGAAAATAAACAAATGGCACATCCTGCTTCAGTTGATTCGACACCAACTTCGGCAAATCAGGAGGATCATGTTTCCATGGCTTGCCATGGTGCGCGTCGGTTACTGACGATGAGTGAAAATCTTTTTACTATTATTGGCATTGAAACGCTTATTGCAGCACAAGGAATTGAATATCGTACTCCTTTAAAAACAAGCTCCTTTCTACAATCTGTTATGGAGCATCTACGCAAAAATATTGATACTCTTAAGGGAGATCGTTATATGGCTCCAGATCTTCATAAGGGGCACATACTTGTAAGTGAAGGGCACTTATTGTCCATTTTACCAAAAACAATTTTTCCATCGCTAGAATCCAAATAATATTTATTTTGATATCAAGTAGGGAGGAGAGACACTTAATTTGTGAATTTTCTTATATAAAAATTGGGTGAAGTGATATATTTGAGTAATAAATGAATATGTACTAATGTATCAGCCAGTATAATTGGGGTATTTGTATCCAATTAGCTCTTTAAGTATGCATAACAGCGTATGAGCTAGCTTTTAATATCAACAGAAATGGCTTAAAATCAGCGATATAGTGAATCTCGCCAATCATTAAAGGCTTTGGAAAGTGTCTCTACGGCCCATGTTTTAAACAAAATCGCCCCCTTAAGTGCAAGTTTTACAAGAAAAAAAGTTATGGTAGCGATCATAACTCCCTTTTTAACTTTTTCTCCGATTGTAGATCCACTTTTTTCTATGGTGTTTTGATCTGAAATGCGAATGATAACCATATTTTTTGTCTCAACAAGGATATCTTTTTCATGTGACGTTGTGGCAATGAAAAGACTTTTTTGAGATCTGCTTCTCCAAAGATTTGCATTAACTTCCACAATTTGCAAAAAACAAAAAATAACTGTTATAAAAATACATAATATATTGCTTTTAAACATTTTTCTCCCTTTTGTTATTTAAATAATTCTAAAAAATCATAAAATATCTTAAAAAAGAGAAATGCATGATAAAATTATTAATTTTACTGGATACAATACATATAATCTATTCTTTATGAATGGTAAATTACAATAAAATATTTATAATGTCAAAATCTATACTTTAATTATGTTATAGAAGATAAGAAAAAAATGAAAGATTAAACACTCCCAAAAGCAATATGTTTAATATTGGCTTTTATAAGTTTATACTGATAAATCAGATCATCATGAAGCAAACAGCTCTTTTAGGGAAAACGCGTGTTTTAAAGTAATTAGATTTCCTAAGGAGTGGATTGAGGTGCACTTTATTACTGATTTGAATCCATTCAGTTGGTGTTAAAAGTTGTCTTATGGGATGTTGTACACAATTTGTGTTTGTTGTAAACTAGAAAAGTAACAGAAAATTTTCTTAAGGTACCGATAGAAAATTTATTGACTTGCCCAAAATGTAGCTTTACGAATTTTAGGCTTCTATTTCTGTGAAGTGAAAAGAGAGGGTTGCAATTAATAGTCTCATCAAATTCAGCATTTTTTCTGCAAAACAAAAATAGAGAATACGAAAATAAATCAAATAGGAATTATAAAAAAATTCATTATCATTTAATTTAAATAAAATAATTTGCAAAAAGTATTTTTGGGTTGCCTAGGATCAGAGTATCTGATTTGCTCATTGTTCGATGTTTTTTTTAATATATTTATTGGAGAAACATGATGCTTTATTTATCATAAAGCTGGTGTTGTGATACGGATCTGGGTTAATGTTTTAGTGAAGAAGGAATTCAATGGGCACAAATGAACTAAAGCGAGGGATGAATAAGAGGCAGGTTATTTTTTTAGCTCTTGGCTCTGCTATTGGAACAGGTCTTTTTTATGGGGCTGCACAAGCTATTAAGCTTGCTGGTCCAAGTGTTCTAATTGCTTATTGTGTTGCTGGTTTAGCTGTTTTTATGGTTATGCGGGCTCTTGGTGAAATGATTATCCATAATCCGCTATCTGGTTCTTTTGCGCGTTATGCCGCAAATTACATATCGCCATTGGTTGGTTTTTTAACTGGGTGGACATATGTTTTTGAAATGGTTCTTGTTTGTCTCGCTGATATCACAGCTTTTGCAACTTATATGGGGTTTTGGTATCCTGATGTTGCTCCTTGGATATGGGCACTCAGTATTACACTTATCATTACTGGGATTAATTTGGCAGCAGTAGAAGTCTATGGCGAATTAGAGTTTTGGTTGTCTTCCATCAAAGTTATTGCTATCGTTGCTATTATTATTTTAGGGATAGCAACAATTTTATATAGTTGTGTCACAAGTATAGGTCCTTCTACTGTTGGTATTCATAATTTGTGGGAAAATGACGGCATCTTTCCCAATGGTTGGTTTGGTTTTTTAGCTTGTTTTAGTGTTGTTGTCTTTGCGTTTGGTGGCATAGAAATTATCGGGATGGCAGTAATGGAAATACAAGATCCTCATCAAACGATTTCAAAAGCAATTAATTCTACTCTGATTCGGGTTTTACTATTTTATGTCATGACCTTAGCTGTTTTAATGTCACTTTATCCTTGGAATAAAATTGGTCTTATGGATAGTCCTTTTGTTTCAATTTTTGAAAATCTTGGGATTTCATCAGCAGCGAATATTTTGAATATTGTTGTTGTGACAGCTGCTATTTCGGCAATGAATAGTGGGATGTATGGTGCTTGTCGTATGATATATGGGTTATCGCAGGAAGGTTATGCATTCAAAAAATTTCAATATTTATCAAAGAACGGTATACCAGTTTTTGTTATTTTATTGATCTTTGCTATCTTTCTTCTTGGCGTTGTTCTTAATTATTTTTATCACGATAAACTTTTTTTTCTTATTGCAGCAATGGCAACATTTGCGACAGTTTTTGTTTGGATTATAATTCTTCTTTCGCAAATTTTTATGCGGCTTAAGATGCCTAAAGATGCGCAGCGTGATTTAAAATTTCCAATTCCATTTTGGCCAATAGGATCAATTCTTTCTGTTGTCTTTATGGTTTTTATTTTTGTTTTGTTGTGGTTTTTTGATAATACACGGCCCGTGTTGATTACAGGTGTTATTTGGATTTTTGGGCTTACTATTTGCTATTATGCGCTTAAATTTTGCAATTTAAAGAAAAAGCGAGATGTACTTAAATAGGGATTATGTTAAGAACAAAAGACTTTTTATCGCAGAAGACATTCTATAATAATTTTCTCGTAATTTGGAACATACTACTCTTATTAGGAGTGATTTCTGCGTTGTCGTTGATCATACAAATTGGAGCATATAAAGTCATAACGAGCATAGAATAGATAGGAAAATATCATAATTATAATCGCTAATACTAGTGGTAAGAGAGTAGGATCAAACGTTGATCTGAGATAAAGGTAGTGTAAGAAAGAAAATATATTCTCCACCCTTATTAAAAATATATTGCTCTTCATTTTAAGAAGATGGCTCCAGAAGGAGGAATGAGAGATTCTAGTTTTATTCTATTTTCCAGTAACTTTATTATTTCAATGCATATTTTTAAAATATATTGTATTAGTTATTTAATAACCTTAAAATGAAATTACTCTATTAAGTATTACCTTAATCAGAATGAATTTAAATGTGTTATCTGATATTTAGATAATAATATTAAAAAAATACTTTATGCTTGAATAAATATATTTTTGACTAAACTACTTAAATGATAGCTAATGTTATAGCTTAATGAGATTTTAAATTTGGATAAGGCTCCATTATATTATATATAATTTCTAAACCTTTGCAAAGCCGCGCTATTTGTTTAATATTTTCATCATAACCGATATCTACGATTGTTGTTAGATTAATAATTTGAGCTTTTGGACTTATGCCCTCTCCGCTTGAGGAATTAAGAAATTTTTTTGCGTAATTAATCATTGGGTCTCTAGAGTTCATAGACATACTGTGTGCCCAAATAAAATCTGTTGATTTCCAATTATGCTTATAATGTAGACTATTTATTGTGTATGGCAACTTTGCCCATGGCATCTCTTCATTATAATTACCGCGCAATAAATTTACAAAGCGCCCACAGAGAACAATAAGTATATGTCGATGCGTTATAATATCAAATTTAGGGAATATACTCTGATAATTATGATTATATATATATTTTTTTGCTTTTTTTTGCTTTTCAAAATGTTCAAATTCTACATATTTTTCACTTACATATTTTTCATAAAGGTCATTATATTGTTTTATATTATCCACTTTAGTACAGCCAAAAAACATTGATATAAAAAGAAAAGCTACAAACTTTATGATATGCACTACGAATAATGATTTCATTGTTGTAACCTCTTAATTACCTCTGAATGCTGTCTAACTGATTCACATCAAATGTATCAACATGTGTTGTTTTTTTGTTATTCATATTGTATTTAAAGGTACTGTTGTGCGCTTTTTTCCCCACACATTTATAACTTTTTATTATCTTGAGGGAGTATTTTTTGAAGATGAAAAATACAGAATAGGGTTCTCAAATAACAAAAAGTAGCTTCCCTAAGAGTCAGAAGATGACATATAAAAAGAATTTTTAGTCAAATGAATGAAGTCCATTTTAAAAGAGGCAGTGATTAAAGTTTTTGAAATACCTAAAGTTGGCAAAGAGGGAGATACACTGTTGGAAATGCAAGTCATGGATACAGTTTATTCAATCCTTTTTGTAAGTTATTTCTGTTAAGTAGGAAAAACAGAAAAGACGCATTGTATGTAATCATTTGATATAAATACATGTTTTGAAATGTTGTGAGAAAGGGGCTAAAGAAGATTTAATGGCAATATAGGTTGTATAATTTGTTAATTGTGAAATCTGTTTTCTTTCTTGTTATAAAACACAGAGGTAGTTTTTACCAAAGTGGTGGGTTTTCCAAATTGCAACATGTTTTTTTCTGATTTCCATCTTTTTTGCTTTTTATATCATACTGATGAGATCCTATTGCAACAAATGGGACAAAAAGCCGAATTTTAAGGATTTTAGTAAAGATCCATTGGTGATATGACGTCAGATGCTGAAATACGCATATGAAGCAGTTTTGCACTCTCACGATCTGTAAAAAGGGCATAATTTTCTGTCATAATTAATCTTTTCAACGGTAAAAATTATAAACAAATAATAACCATGTATTAACCATATTTTCTCATGTGATTTTTTATGAGTTTTATAGAAAATTTATGAGAGATAAAGAGAGAGAAAGTTATCCACGAATAATGGGATTATACACTTATAATATCTCAACCTTTGCCCAGTGATATAAGAAGCCCATGTTCCTCCCACTACATGACATGGAATAGTTTCTGCTACCTCATGAGAGGGGAGCTATTCTGTTGTTTCAGCGAGCTAATTCATGTAGACTAGATAGAGCCCTATGCGGGCATGCTTTAAATCCAGTTTCTTCCATATATTGTAACAGGCAATTCACATTAAGGGATCCGCAATTGATTGCAGAAAAAGAAATCATTGCGAGACAGAAGGTGTGCTTGTTTCAGAGTTTTTAATGCTTCTGATGATAAGGGGACGCGAAATTCTGTTGTAGCATCACGCTTTCCTTTCATTATTTTCAGCAAGGATAATCCAGATATCACCATCAATTTGATCTTTATGGATATGACGCAAAGGACGTGTGCGAACGCCTGTAAGAATAAGTAAACGCAAAGCCAGTTGTGTTAGGGTTGATGCTTTGCTAAGTGTTTTATAAAAAGCAGGCACATCTTTCCAATCCATTGCTGGCATGTTTTTAACTTTATGATGTTGTTTACCTAAGAAAGCGCGTGCTTTTTCTGTTCCCGTAAATCAACATTCAATCCCAACACAGCAACATATTTAAGACAAATATTGAGGCGATTTACTGCTTTCTCTACTGTCGCAGCTTTTGTATGTCAGATGGGAGAAAGAGTATTGCGTATTATCGTTTAGGTAATCTTTAAAACGGTTAAACAACCTAATTTTTGGAGAATATGAAGGCGTAAAGGTAAAAACCAACGTCCATCTTACTGTTATTTTTAATTTGATTTTACATCAATTTAGAAAGGACATTATTGTTTACAAATTTTCATTGTAGAAATTTCAGAATGCATATGGTTAATATTTTTTAGATATTAGAGTTGTTTGGTGTTTATTTTTCCATCGCTGAAGTAAAATCCTATCTGTCCTTTTAGAACTTTCTCAGCTTTTTGACCAAATATTTCATAGCGCCAACCATTCATCGCGGGAATATTTTTCTTTACACATCCATTTGCAATTTTTTCTAAATCATTGGATGTCGCAATAATTTTAGGTGCAATGCCATTTTCATTTGCAACCAGTTTTAATAATATTCTGAGAAGATCAATAACTGCAGTGGTTGCATCATTAAGTGGATTGTTCTTAGGGAGATTGGGTAAACTAGCAATATCAACTTCTAAACCTTCATGAACAGTTTTTATTAATGTTTGCACAATTGATGGTTTATTCAAATTTTTGTTAAGGTTGCGCAAACGTTTCAATGCAAACTCATCTTTTGGTTGTTGGATCGCAATTTCGATAAGGCATTCATCTTTCATAATATGGCGACGTGGAACATTATTTTTTTTTGCTTCGCGTTCACGCCAAGCTGCTATTTTTTGTAATACGGCAAGCTCACGTTTCTTTTTGACTTTTCCTTTCACTTTTTTCCATGCGTCATCTTCTGCTATATCGTAAGTTCCAGGTGTTAACAGGATTGCTATTTCATCATCCATCCAGTGTGTACGTTTATTTTTTTCTAATTTTTGCTTCAATAAGAGATAAACATCTCTTAGATAAGTTACATCGGCAAGTGCATAGAGCAGTTGTTTTTCGGAAAGAGGTCGGCAGCTCCAGTCTGTAAAACGCGATGATTTATCAAGATGATGCCCTGTGCAACGTTGTACAATCTGCTCATAAGAAATAGAATCACCAAAGCCACAGATGGATCCTGCTATTTGTGTATCAAAGAGAGGATAAGGAATGATGCCACCAAGATGATAAATTATTTCGATATCTTGGCGCGCTGCATGAAAGACTTTAACAATTCTTTTATCGATCATAAGATCAAAAAATGGTTTTAGATCAATATCTGATGCCATTGGGTCAATGAGCATTGTAATATCTGGTGATGCAATCTGGATTAAACACAATTGAGGCCAAAAAGTTGTCTCACGGATAAATTCGGTGTCTACCGTTACAAAATCAGAAGTACGTAAAGTAGCAAGTGCAATTTCAAGATCTGTTGTTTTTGTAATAAGTTTCATTCTTTCATTATAGCCAGATAAATTAAATTTGTCTTTTATTGTATTTTTTTTTGAGTCTTTATCCTCATATCTTGACAAATGGTTACCAAAAAGCGTTTGTAACGCATGTGAAATTTATAATAATTAAAAGGTAGAAACTATGCACCGTTATCGCAGTCATAATTGCGCGGCTCTTCGTAAATCTGATGTAGGAACACAAGTTCGTCTTTCAGGATGGGTTCACCGTGTTCGCGATCATGGCGGAATTCTTTTTATAGATTTACGTGATCATTTTGGAATCACACAAATTGTTGCTGATCCTGCTTCTCCAGCTTTTACAATTATCGAAAAGGTGCGTTCTGAATGGGTCATTCGTGTTGATGGGGAAGTTTGTGCACGTTCTGATGATGTTATTAATACAACTCTTCCAACAGGTGAGATTGAAATTTTTGTGAAAGAGGTAGAAATTCTTTCAAAGTCTGATGAGCTGCCTTTACCTGTTTTTGGTGAACCTGATTATCCAGAAGATATTCGATTGAAGTATCGTTTCCTTGATTTGCGTCGAGAAACTATGCACAAAAATATTATGCGTCGCACAGAAATTATTGCTGCTATCAGACAGTCTATGTATAACAATGGTTTTACAGAATTTACAACACCACTTTTGACGGCCTCATCACCGGAGGGAGCACGAGATTTTTTGGTTCCAAGTCGTATTCATCAAGGAAAGTTTTACGCATTGCCGCAAGCTCCTCAACAATATAAGCAGTTGTTGATGATGTCAGGTTTTGATCGTTATTTTCAAATTGCTCCATGCTTTAGAGATGAAGATCCACGAGCAGACCGGCTTCCGGGTGAGTTTTATCAATTAGATGTTGAAATGAGTTTTGTTGAGCAAGAAGATATTCTTGTAACAATGGAACCTATTATACGTTCTATTTTTGAAGAGTTTTCTAATGGAAAATCTGTAACTCAGAGTTTTCCTCGGATTCCTTATGATGAAGCAATGCGGAAATATGGTTCTGATAAACCTGATTTACGTAATCCTATCATTATGGAAGATGTTTCTCAGCATTTTTATAATTCTGGTTTCAAAGTTTTTGCTCAAATTTTAGCGAATGATGAGAACGCACAAGTATGGGCTATTCCGGCTAAAACGGGCGGAAGTCGCGCTTTTTGTGATCGTATGAATGTATGGGCGCAAAGTGAGAAGCAGCCGGGACTTGGTTATATTTTCTGGCGTGAAGAAGAGGGAAAATTCGAAGGCGCGGGGCCTATCGCCAAAAATATTGGTGAGCAGAGGACTGAAGCACTCCGTAAACAGCTTTGTCTTGAAAGTGGTGACGCCTGTTTTTTCGTTGCAGGAGATCCAAAGAATTTTTCATCTTTTGCAGGAGCAGCGCGCATACGGATAGGGGAAGAATTAAATCTTGTGGATCGGGAGTGTTTCTCTTTAGCATGGATTGTTGATTTTCCATTTTTTGAATGGAATGAAGACGAAAAAAAGGTTGATTTTGCACATAATCCCTTTTCTATGCCCCAAGGAGGAAAGGATGCTCTTGATTGTCAGGATCCTCTTACGATTAAAGCTTTTCAATACGATCTTGTTTGTAATGGTTATGAAATTGCTTCAGGAGGAATCCGTAATCACTCCCCAGAAATGATGCTTAAGGTTTTTGATCTTGCTGGTCTTTCTAAAGAAGTGGTAGAAGATCGTTTTGGAGGTCTTTATCGTGCATTTCATTATGGAGCTCCACCACATGGTGGTATGGCTGCTGGTATTGACCGTATTATTATGCTTTTACAAGGTGTCAAAAATTTACGTGAGGTTGCTTTATTTCCTATGAATCAGCAAGCACTTGATCTTTTGATGAGCGCTCCATCTGATGTTTCTACTATCCAATTACGTGATTTAGGAATCCGGATTGCTCCTCCCTTTAAAAATAGTTGAAAAAATTGCCTTTAATATGGGCGTATTTAAGTGATCTAAATAAAGTTTGTCTCTTATTTTTTGCCTAGCAATTTTGAAGGCAAGTTATATTAGTATGTTTTTGTCTTTGGTCTATAATGTTAGCCAATTTTGCTTGCTTTACTACGAGTAATTAAAATAGGGGAGAACGATAAAGCTTTTAGGGGTAATGTTTTAAAATAAAAAATTTTGAATTATTTAAAAATATTTCTCATTATCTATCTATAATATTATGAATTTTATTATAGAAATGAAGTAGTATTTTATAAAAGATAGTTATTTTTTAATATATATAAAATATTTTTTATATTAGGAAGTTGTATTTCTTTATTTTTCTGAAATGATAAATAAAAATCATGCAGAAGCTTTTAGAATTTATGTTACTGCTTATTCATGTTATGAATCATAATGATTCAATTGTATATATTTATTTAATAAAGATAGGGGATTCATAAAAATTTGTATATGAGAATTTTTATAGAATAATTGCTCATTATTTTTGGAATTGTTATCCTCATAATATGTCTGATAAAATGAATTTACCTTTTGATAAAGAACATATTGAATCAATAGAATTGCGTTCTGCTTTACAGGAGCGTTATTTAGCTTATGCACTTTCTACCATTACTCATCGTGCCTTACCTGATGTGCGTGATGGATTAAAACCCGTGCATCGGCGTATTGTTCATGCGATGCGTTTGCTCAAACTTAATCCTGAACAGTCTTATGCTAAGTGTGCGCGGATTGTTGGCGATGTCATGGGAAAGTTTCATCCTCATGGTGATGCATCTATTTATGATGCCTTGGTGCGTTTGGCACAGAGTTTTGCGGTGCGTTATCCATTGGTTGATGGACAAGGCAATTTTGGTAATATTGATGGTGATAATGCTGCTGCGATGCGTTATACGGAAGCACGTATGACTGAAGTGGCCGCGTTGCTGCTTGAGGGCATTAATGAAAACGCCATTGATTTTCGTTTAACCTATAATGAGGAAGATGAAGAGCCTGTTGTTTTGCCGGGAGCTTTTCCTAATCTTTTAGCAAATGGTTCATCAGGTATCGCTGTTGGTATGGCGACATCTATTCCCCCTCATAATGTCGTTGAGCTTTGTGATGCAGCACTCCATTTAATTGTACATCCCGATGCACATGATGAGGAATTAAATCAATTTGTGCTTGGTCCTGATTTCCCAACAGGTGGCATTTTAGTTGAGCCTAAAAAGAGTATTGAGGAATCTTATCGGACAGGGCGTGGATTTTTTCGATTACGTTCGCGTTGGCACCGAGAGGCTGGTAGCCGCGGTTCTTATGTAATTATTATTACTGAAATTCCCTATCAAGTTCAAAAATCACGCCTTATTGAGAAAACGGCAGAACTCTTACTTGCACGGCGTTTACCAATGCTTGAAGACATTCGTGATGAGTCAGCAGAAGATATCCGCATTGTACTTATTCCCAAAAATCGTACAGTTGATCCTGAACTACTTATGGAATCTCTTTTTAAATTGACTGATTTCGAGGTAAGATTTCCTCTTAATCTCAATGTCTTATCTTTTGGAAGAATACCAAATGTTCTTTCTTTGCGTGACAGTTTGCAACAATGGCTTAAGCATCGTCAAGAAGTACTTATTCGTCGCTCAACTTATCGGCTTGATCAGATTGATTGCCGGTTAGAAATTCTTCATGGCTATCTTATTGCGTATTTGAATCTTGATGAGGTTATCCAAGTTATTCGTGAAGAGGATGAACCAAAAAAAGAACTGATTGACCGTTTTGAATTAACAGAAAATCAAGCTGAAGCTATTCTTAATATGCGGTTGCGTTCTTTACGTAAGCTTGAAGAATTTGAAATTCGGAAAGAATTTGAAACTTTAAAAGTTGAAAAAGAAAAACTACAGAATTTGTTAGCTTCCAGTACAAAGCAGTGGAAAGTAATTTCAGAGGAAATCAAAAAAGTTCGAAAAATTTTTGGTCCAGAAACCCTCTTAGGAAAAAGACGTACAACATTTGAAGAAGCTCCAAGGCATGATATCGATGATATTCATCAAGCAATGATTGAAAAAGAGCCAGTCACTATTGTAATTTCTGAAAAGGGATGGATGCGCGCTTTAAAAGGACATTTGAGTGACTACAAAGCACTTTCATTCAAAGAAGGGGATTGTTTGAAATTAGCATTTCCAGCATTCACTACAGATAAGATCGTGGTGATGAGTACAGGTGGGAAATTTTTTGCTATTGGGGCAAATAGCTTACCTGGAGGACGGGGACATGGTGAACCAATTCGTCTTTTGGTTGACATGGATGATGAGCACGATATCCTTACAGCTTTTGTTTATAATGCACAGGAAAAACTTCTTTTAGTTTCATTTTATGGAAATGGTTTTATTGTTCCTGCAACTGAAGTAATTGCTAATACACGAAAAGGAAAGCAAATTATGAATGTGAAGTCTCCTGATAAAGTGAGGCTTTGTGTTCCAGTACAAGGTGATTATGTTGCAGTGGTTGGTGAAAACCGCAAAATGCTTATTTTTGCTATCGAACAAATACCAGAAATGAATCGCGGTAAGGGTGTTCGTTTACAACGTTACAAAGAGGGAGGAATTGTTGATGTTAAAACCTTTAATTTATCAGAAGGTTTAAGTTGGCAAGACTCTGCAGAACGTTGTTTTAATCGTCAAGCTGATGATCTTATTGAGTGGATGGGAACGCGTGCTGGAAGTGGGCGTTTTGTTCCAAAAGGTTTTCCAAAATCAGGAAAATTTACTAACTAAACTGTGTGGCACATTTTATTCTTAGATTATAAATTTGTAGGAAAGAATATGCTACACGGTTCGGTTTTGTTATAGCAATTCTAGGATATTTTTAATTTTATAGCGGTAATTTATTCAGAATGATTATTATATTGCTTAAAAAGACGCCCGTGTTCAGCCCATAAAACGAGAAGTATAGCGATAAGGCTCATGAAGAAAAAACCTGCTGAATTTGGAATTGTTGTTTCATTAAATTGTTGTGCGATAAAAAAGCTAAGTCCTGTTCCGATAGATGTTTGAAGGAAACCAGATACAGAAGATGCTGTTCCAGCAATTTCGCCTACAGATTCGAGAGCGAGTGTATTGAAATTGGCCATAATACCACCGCAAGCAAACATTAATATACAGAACAGTAGCATGAAAAAAGGAAAAGGAATAACACCATCTGCTAAGATGGAACTAACAAACCAGATGCCTGAAGTGATAGAAAATAATAAAAGCATACTGTGTGCGATGCGCCGCATACCAAGGCGTCCGACCAGTTGAGAGTTAAAGAATGATGACATTGCTTGAAATGCAGCACCAATTGCGAATGCAATTGGAAACCAGAAGCCTAAGTTATAAATTCCTTCATAGATTTGTTGTGATGTATTAACGGCAGTAAATATACAACCCAAAATAATCGAAGTTGCCAGTGTATAGCAAAGTGTTGTACGGTTGGTTGTGACAAGCCATAAGTTATGCTTGATCGAAGAAAAGGAAAGGGAGCGTTGTGCATGAAGCGTTTCAGGCAAACGTAATTGAATCCAAATCATCAGTCCAAAACCAATAAGGGCCATGAATACAAAAATGAGTTGCCAGTATCCAAATAGCAAAATCATTTGTCCTGCTGCTGGTCCAATCATTGGTGCAATAAGAAAAACCATCATGACAATGGACATGACTTCTGCCATTTTTCGACCGCTGTAGAGATCACGCACAACGGAAACTGTAAGAACGCGCATAGCAGCGCCTCCAATACCTTGCAAAATACGTAAAAGAAGCAACAGAGAGAAATTTGATACGAATGCGCAGCTAATTGCAGCAAATGAATAAAAAGCAAGGCCAAGAAGAATAAGCTTACGTCTTCCGTAACGATCGCTTATTGGACCAAAAAAGATTTGTGTGATGCCATAGCTGATAAGATAACCAGAAATAATATAATGTTGATCATTTTCATTGATAACATTTAAATCACTCAAAATATTGGGCATAGCCGGTAATATAATATCAATAGCGATAGAATTAACAGCCATAAGCGCGCCAATAAGAATAACGAATTCTTTATAGCCAATTTTTTTTCTAATGGCATCACGATGTTTTTGTTCGTCGACTGAATATGACATATACATCCTTGAGATAAAAATTTCGACTGAACACAGGCCCTATAATAGGTTGAATACAATAAGAGCTATTTATGGATTGATGGCTATAATTTATTGCAGGAAATATTCTTTTCCTTTAACAATTCTTGCAATTCATTACTCTGAAACATTTCTTTAACAATATCACAGCCACCAACAAACTCACCTTTGATATAGAGTTGTGGAATTGTTGGCCAATTTGAGTAGTCCTTAATTCCTTGGCGCAACTCGTGAGAAGTTAAGATATTAATCCCTTTATAATTTATGCCTAAATAATCAAGAATCTGAACAACTTGTCCTGAAAATCCACATTGCGGAGCATCAGGCGTTCCTTTCATGAATAAAATGATATCATTTGTTTTAATTTCATTGTCAATAAATTCATGAACAGTAGTCATCTCTATACCTTGATATCGCAGATTTTCGGAAGCTTATATTTATGCTTATATTTACTTCTAAACGTATTAAGTAAATGAATGCAAGAAGAATTTTTTTGGATTATTTGGGAATACTCGTTTGCAATGCTAGAGCATGAAGCACGTTTCCCATATTACCTTTAAGAGCGTCATAGACCATTTTATGTTGCTGAATACGGCTTTTTCCACGAAAACTTTCTGAAATAACTTCTGCCGCGTAATGTTCACCGTCTCCAGCAAGATCCCGAATAATGACTGTTGTATTGGGGATGCTTTCGCAAATAAGTGTTTCAATTTCATGGGCACTCATTGCCATTATTATTCTCCTTAGTTTTTTTATTCTTATAAGAGTAGCATACAGTTAAGAAAATTTAATAATTTTTATTCTTCACCCATAAATTGTGGAAACCAGTTTTCATAGGCTTGAGTGAGTTTCTCTATCGACAGTGTTAGTATTCCATCTATATCGAGAGAATCACCTTCAACAATACCAAGTTCTGTTAATGAAACTCCGCTGACTTGTGCGAGTTCTTTAAGATCATTGAGCATATGCGGCTTAATTGCTAACAAATAACGCCCTTGGTCTTCTCCAAAAAGTTCTGCATGATATGGCAATTTTTTGCTTAATTTTGCTTTTATTCCTTTTCCTGATTTAATTACCATTTCTGCGAGTGCAATAGCTAATCCACCATCAGAAATATCATGAGCCGCATGAACAAAATCACTATGAATGACATTTCTCACAAATTTTCCATGTTTTTTTTCAAGCTGTAAATCTACATGAGGTGGTGCTCCTGTATAAATATTCAAAATGTTACGTGCATAGATTGATTGCCCTAAATGTGAACCACAGTTCCCCACTAAAACAATATGATCTTTATTTTGCATACCACTGATTGTTACTATTTTAGACCAATCATCAATAAGGCCTACACCAGCTATTGTAGGCGTGGGAAGAATTGCTTCTCCATTGGTTTCATTATAAAGAGAGACATTGCCTGAAACTATTGGAAAATCCAAGATTCTACAAGCTTCTCCTATACCTTTAATAGCAAAAACAAATTGTCCCATAATTTCAGGTTTTTCAGGGTTACCAAAATTAAGATTATCTGTTGCTGCTAATGGTGTTGCGCCTGTAGTGCTAATGTTGCGCCAACATTCTGCAACGGCTTGTTTCCCTCCTTCATAAGGATCTGCTTCACAATAGCGAGGTGTCACATCAGAAGAGAAGGCTAGAGCTCTTTTGTCGTTGTTACCAACACGGATGACTCCTGCATCACCTCCTGGACGAACAAGGGTATTTCCTTGTATAATTGTATCATATTGTTCATAAACCCATCGTTTTGAACTTTGATCAGCAGAATTCAATAAGGTAAGGAGTACATCACCAAGATTTTCAACTTTTTCGATTTCTTCTACTTTAAGAGTTGTTTTTTTTACAGGTTCTATCCAAGGGCGATCATAAACTGGAGCTTCATCACCAAGTTCTTTGATGGGGAGGTTGACGACTTCTTCTCCTTGATGCCATACACGAAAGCGCAAATCATCTGTTGTTTCCCCAATAATGGAAAAATGAAGACCCCACTTATGAAAAATTGCAGCTGCTTCTTTTTCTCGTTCTGGTTTAAGGACCATGAGCATACGTTCTTGGCTTTCAGAAAGCATCATTTCATAGGCTGTCATATTTTCTTCACGAACAGGAACTTTATCAAGATTAAGCTTTATTCCAAGATTTCCTTTTGCTCCCATTTCAACTGCAGAAGATGTTAATCCTGCTGCACCCATGTCTTGAATAGCAATAACAGCTCCTAATTTCATAAGCTCTAAACATGCTTCGAGAAGACATTTTTCAGTAAAAGGATCTCCTACTTGAACAGTTGGGCGTTTTTCACCAATTGAATCATCAAATTCGGCAGAAGCCATTGTTGCTCCACCAACACCATCACGTCCTGTTTTTGCACCGAGATAAACAACAGGAAGTCCTATTCCTTGGGCTTTAGAATAAAAAAGAGAATCTGTTTTTGCAATACCAGCAACAAAAGCGTTAACAAGAATATTGCCATTGTAACGCGCATCAAAATTTATTTCCCCCCCAACAGTTGGAACGCCAAAAGAATTGCTGTATCCACCAATTCCAGAAACGACACCAGAGACAAGATGGCGCGTGAGAGGATGATCAGGAGCTCCAAATCGCAATGCATTCATAGCTGCGACAGGGCGGGCACCCATTGTAAAGACATCACGTAAAATACCACCAACACCTGTTGCTGCGCCTTGATATGGCTCAATGTAAGAAGGATGGTTATGACTTTCCATTTTGAAAACAACGCATTGTCCTTCACCAATATCAACGACACCGGCATTTTCACCAGGACCTTGAATGACACATTTACCTTTTGTTGGGAGAGTTTTAAGCCATTTTTTAGATGATTTATAGGAACAGTGTTCGTTCCACATTGCTGAAAAAACACCCAGTTCAGTAAATGTTGGTTCTCTACCGATTAACGTGAGGATATGCTGATATTCATCATCTTTTAGTCCGTGTTGTGCAATTAATTCTGGTGTAATGGCGATGTTATTGCAGGGATTCATGAGTATTTTATCCGTCAAGTTAGTCGAAGAGTGAGCATTTTTATTTTTTAATCTAGCAGCTTAAATTATAAAAGATTGCGTTGTTCGATAATACAACTGTTCATAATCTATAAGCTTTTCTAGTTTTAGTTTAAAGTTTTAAAAACAAGAAGCAGTTTTGGAATAAATTTTTATGAATTTAAAGCAATTGATATCCATTTATGTTCGTAAAATAGCTAGTTTGCAAATTTATTGTGTAGGAGATGATACAGATTTTTGATTTTAAAGTAGCAGGTAAATTATCCCCTTTTTGTCATCATCCTTTTGCCAATTCTAAAGCACTTTGGAAAAGTAAAAGACCATCCGTACCACCATGTGCATGTTCAATAAGATTTTCAGGATGGGGCATCATACCAAGGATATTACCCTTTTTATTGATAATACCAGCAATATCTTTTGTTGAACCATTCGGATTTGTATTTTCTGCATAGCGAAAAACGATTTGCTCATTGTCTTCCATTTTTTTCAATGTGTCATCGTTAACAAAATAATTTCCGTCATGATGGGCAACAGGACAACGAATGATTTGTCCTTTGGAATAGTATCGAGAAAACTTTGTATTAGCATTTACGACTTCAAGTTTTATTTCACGACAAACAAATTTTAATGAAGCATTCCGCATTAAAGTTCCAGGCAACAATCCAGCTTCCAACAAAATTTGAAATCCGTTACATATGCCCATTACCATAACACCTTTTTGCGCCTTCTCACGAACAGCTTGCAAAACTGGTGTTCGTGCGCCAATGGCACCACATCTTAAGTAGTCTCCATAAGAAAAACCACCAGGAATAACAATGATATCTACATCTGGAATTGTTGATTCTGTTTGCCAAATTGTAAGTGGTTCAACACCTGTTATATGGCGTAATGCTGCAATCATATCCCGATCGCGATTTAATCCAGGTAATTGAATGATAGCAGTTTTCATGGAGCATTCCACTTAAAAAAGTTCTATTGTATAATTTTCAATAACAGTATTTGCGAGTAACTCTTCACACATTTTCTCAAGTTCTTGTTTTGCAGTCTCAGTAGGTTGATCATCAAGTACAATGTCAAAAATTTTTCCTTGGCGGATAGAATGGATACCTTTAAAAGCCAAACCTTTTAAAGCACTAACAATGGCTTCACCTTGTGGATCAAGAATACTGCTCTTTAGAGTAACTGTAACACGTGCTTTCATTTCTTATTTCCTGTTGTTAGAAGTTCCTCCTTAAAGAGAAGCACTTATAATATAAAGGAAGGTAGTAGTGTACCCCCTTGTTTTTTCATTTTACTAAAACTGGACCACTTGGTCGCGGAGGTTCGTTTTCATTTATGATACCAAGACGCTTTGCTACCTCTTGATAGGCATTAATAAGACCACCCATATCATGGCGAAAACGATCTTTATCCATTTTTTCTTGAGTTTGCATATCCCATAAACGAGCAGAATCAGGAGAAATTTCATCAGCAAGAACGATGCGCATCGTTTCATCTTCCCATAAGCGACCAAACTCCATTTTAAAATCAATTAACTGAATATTAACACCGGCGAAAAGTCCAGAAAGAAAATCATTAATACGAATTGCGAGTTGCATAATGTCTTCTATTTCTTGAGGAACAGCCCATCCAAAAGCAGTGATATGTTCTTCAGTTACTATTGGATCATCAAGAGAATCGTTTTTATAGTAAAATTCAACAATTGATTGCGAAAGAGCAGTTCCTTCTTTCAGTCCTAAACGTTTAGAAAGAGAGCCAGCAGCAACATTACGAACGACAACTTCCAATGGAATAATTTCAACAGCTTTGATGAGTTGTTCACGCATATTTATGCGCTTGATGAAATGTGTCGGGATGCCCAAACGACCAAGATGACTAAAAATATGCTCTGAAATACGATTATTTAAAACCCCTTTTCCATCGATGACTTCATGCTTTTTTGCATTGAAAGCAGTTGCATCATCTTTAAAAAACTGAATATAGGTTCCCGGTTCAGGTCCTTCATATAGAATTTTGGCCTTGCCTTCATAAATACGGTGGCGACGATTCATAGCGATTCTCTATCAATTTAGGGGTTTTAATAGCATTGAAATATGATACTATCCTAATTGATAGAAATTCTCAATGATTGCTACAATATTCATACAATTTTTATTATCTAGATTGTATAAATAAAGACATTAAATCTCATAGACAACATAAAAATGACTGTTTTTTTGGTCAAATTTTTGCAAGAAAATGGGATAAGACCATAAGCCCTTCAGGCCAAGGACCATGTCCAGATTCTACATTAATTTGGCCAGATTGCCCAGCATCAACAAGGAGTGCTCCCCAGTCATTGGCAAGATTTTCTGCCACTGAAAATTGACAAAATTCATCATTGCGGCTGGCAATGACGACTGAAGAGAAAGGCAATTTCCCTCGGTAGTATGGACCAAATGTTTGGAAATGTTGTGGACATATTTTTTTATCTTCTACATTTGGAGGAGCAACAAAAAAAGCACCACAAACTTTTTCTGCATGCTGTATAGTTGCATGAATAGCAGTTGGAACTCCTAATGAATGCGCAATAATAACAACAGGTTTTTCGGCTTGTGCTATGGCGTTTTTAACGCCATTAACCCATTCTCCACAAATGGGTTTTGACCAATGGTTTTGCTGGACGCGGCGGGCAGTAGGTAATTTTCGTTCCCATCGTGTTTGCCAATGGTTAGGATCAGATCCTTTATAGCCGGGAACAATAAGAATATCGAGTTGATTTACTTTCATGAATTGTTTCCTTCATTATGACAAACTTTAGATCATAGGTAGAAGATAAAATAGCTCTTTTTGCATGTAATTTTTGTTACTTTCCAAAGACACGTTTAAAAATCGTGTTGATGTGTTTTGTATGGTAAGAAAGGTCAAATTTTTCACGAAGTTCCGCTTCATTTAAAACTTTTGTCACATCTTTGTCGTTGAGTAATTCTTCTAAAAAATCTTTTCCTTGTTCCCAAACTTTCATTGCATTTCGTTGTACAATCCGATAAGAATCTTCACGGCTTATACCAGCTTGTGTAAGCGCTAAAAGCACCCGTTGTGAATGAACAAGTCCTCGGAATTTATTAAGATTTTTTTGCATATTTTCTGGATAGACAATTAAATTTTCAATAACAGATGTCAGTCTGGCAAGAGCGAAATCCAGAGTAATGGTAGCATCAGGGCCAATATAACGCTCGACAGATGAATGAGAGATATCACGTTCATGCCAGAGTGCTACATTTTCCATGGCAGGGATTGTAAATGCACGTATCATACGTGCTAGCCCCGTTAAATTTTCTGTTAAAACTGGATTCCGTTTATGAGGCATTGCGGATGAGCCTTTTTGCCCAGGTGAGAAATGCTCTTCTGCTTCAAGGACTTCTGTCCGTTGTAAATGGCGAATTTCTGTGGCAAGCCTTTCAATGGATGAGGCAATAACACCAAGCGTTGCAAAAAACATAGCATGACGATCTCGTGGTATAACTTGGGTGGAAACAGGTTCAGCACGCATGTTTAGTGCTTTTGCTACATGTTCTTCGACGCGTGGATCAATATTTGCAAAAGTTCCAACAGCTCCTGAAATAGCACAAGTGGAAATTTCTTCACGTGCAGCAAGAAGGCGTTTGCGACAACGGAAAAATTCAGCATATGCAAGAGCAAATTTAACGCCAAATGTTGTCGGTTCAGCATGAATGCCATGACTCCGCCCAATTGTGATTGTCTCTTTATGTTCAAAAGCACGCTTTTTTAATGCTTCAAGAAGTTGATCTATATCTTTTAATAAAATATCACTAGCACGCATTAACTGAATATTGAGTGTCGTGTCTAGAACATCTGATGATGTCATGCCTTGGTGGATAAAACGCGCTTCTGGTCCGATAAATTCAGCCAGGTGCGTTAGAAATGCTATAACATCATGCTTGGTAATTGCCTCAATTTCATTAATGCGATTGACATTAAATTTTGCTACTTTACCTTTTTCCCAAATGATCTTTGCTGCTTCTTTAGGAATGATCCCCAATTGTGCGAGTGCATCGCAAGCATGCGCTTCTATTTCAAACCAAATACGATATTTTGTTTCAGGGGACCAAATTTTCACCATTTCAGAGCGGGAATAACGTACTATCATAATTTTTTCCTTATTGTGAGAGGATTGCAGCTTGGCGCAAAGCATTAATACGTGTTTTGTAAAGCTCTTTGCTTCCATTTTTATAAATTGCAGAGCCTGCAACAAATACATTGGCTCCCGCTTTTGCAGCTATTCCAATTGTATCAATCGTGATACCACCATCAACTTCAAGATCAATCGGCCGGTTAGCGATCATGCTTTTCACTCGTTTAATTTTATTTTCCATTTCTGGAATAAAACTCTGTCCACCAAAACCAGGATTGACTGTCATGATCAGGATAAGATCTAATTGATCAAGGAGATAATCAAGTACATATTCTGGTGTGCTTGGATTGATTGAAATTCCCGCTTTTTTGCCCATTGTTCTGATTGTTTGTAGCGAACGATGCAGATGAGGATTTGCTTCAGCATGAATAGTTATAATATCTGAACCAGCTTTTGCGAATGCTTCAAGATAAGGATCTGCTGGTGCGATCATCAAATGAACGTCAAATATTGCTTTGGTTAATGGGCGGAGCGCCTTGACGACATCGGGGCCAAAGGTGATATTAGGCACAAAATGGCCATCCATAATATCAAGATGGAGCCAGTCCGCACCGGCATCAACGACATCCAATACTTCTTGGCCAAGTTTAGAAAAATCAGAAGCCAAGAGTGAAGGTGAAATGAGATGGGAACGAGGCATTAAGTTCTCCTTGGTTGGCCTTGTTTAGCATGTAGTTCCATATGTTGAAACATCATTTGTATTATGATGTAATAGAAAAAGAATATATGTAATAAATTTTTTTATGAAAAATATTTCTTGAAATTGTAAAACTATATAAATGAAAAATATGTCAAATCATACAACACATTTAGCGCCTGAACTTCAACATATTGTTACCGTTTCTCCGCAGGAATATCGAGACACTATGAGTTATTTTGCAGGAGCTGTACATATTGTAACAACAAATGGCATTAAGGGAAAGCGCGGGGTAACTGTTTCAGCTTGTTGTTCTTTGTCCGATGATCCTCCAACTGTTCTTGTTTGCCTCATGCGTCATAATCCGAAGAATCAGTTATTTATGGAAAATGGGAATTTTTGTATTAACAGTTTGGCAGGAAAACACCGCTCATTAGCAGATATTTTTTCTCGGCGTTGCAATTACACGCAGATGGAATGTTTTGATATAGTTCGATGGAGTACGTTACAAACTGGAGCACCTAGTCTTTCAGATGCTTTAGCATCCTTTGACTGTCGTTTGATTTGTTGGCATGAACATGCAACACATTACGTTTTGATTGGTGAAGTTGTTGCAATTAATCGTAATCAAGAAAAAGACGCTTTGATATATTTGAATCGTAGTTACCGCACCCTGCCTTTATAAGTTTTTCCCACACTAGGACAATTTGTTGTTGTGGAGATGATTTTTATTAATAGGTTTGCGTTTTTGCTTAATGAAAAGGAAAATTATGCTGTATGATTTCGAAAGTTTGTGTTTTCCTTTTTTATAAGTTTGTAAGGCATAATGAGAAGATGGAGATATGGAAGTACTCTGATCAGAGTTATTATTAAGAGGAGTACATGCTGCTATGGTAAAGTGGCTGAAGTTCTCAAAAATTATTTTAAATACGTTTGTATGTTGTTATAAAAGAGCATTTTACACTTGTGTTGATTGGTGTTGCACAATATATAGACCGCACATACCATATATGGAGGTTTTTATGGCATGAGCGAAGAGATTGATGTTCAATATCGTCCTAGTGAAGATGAGCCGTTTATGAATGAACGGCAAAAGGCATATTTCCGTGCTAAATTAGTTTCATGGAAGAATGATATATTAAAAGAAGCGCGTGAGACTCTGGAAAATTTGCAGGAAGATAATGTTGGTCAACCCGATTTAACTGACAGAGCATCTTGTGAAACTGACCGTACAATCGAATTACGTGCTCGTGATCGACAGAGAAAACTCATTTCAAAAATAGATGCAGCTTTGGAGCGCATTGATAATGGGACTTATGGTTTTTGTGAGGAAACTGGTGAACCTATTAGTATAAAACGTCTTGAAGCTCGACCAATTGCAGTTTTGTCGTTGGAAGCACAGGAACGTCATGAGCGACGAGAAAAAGTCTATCGTGATGATTAAAATGTAAATAACTAAAACACACAGTATTAGAATTTAGTATTTCACTTTCTTTGGGCAGGGATAAATAAAGAGGGCTCTTGCCGTCCTTCAATTTCAGCGGTGATTGCGGAATCTTCCAAATGTTGATTCATAAAAGAGGTAGAGATATCTTCCTGCATGTGCTTTTTTTCATTTGTAGAAAGAAGTATATTTTCTTCAAGTTTAGGATTTGAGTCGGCTTCTGTTATTGTTGATGTTAGTTGCATTCCTCTCTTTTGTTTCTGAATACTCTTTTGTACAATAGGCATGCTGGTAATATTAGATTCTACAACGATATCTTTTGTCCCACCAATAAGAATTAAATGCTCTCTTTCATCACAACGTACTAAAATGAGGCGACGCGTGCGATCAATATCAATTGCATCGCATAGCTTTAATCGCAATTGATGCTTTTTTCTTTTTCCAATGAACCCCCTTGTATTTAAACGGCGTAAAAATAAGAAAATTGTACCAATAATCGCAATTGTTATTATAAAAAACACAAGGATCATGATTACATTTGCCGCGTATGTACCTATTTGGCTTGATAACCAGATATGCATAGAACTTCTCCCATTTCATCATGGAAATATTATTTTTATTTAGACAAGTTTGTAAATATACCCTTAAAAGATTCACTCATAATGTAAAAATAAAATCTTTTTAACATTGAGTAGTTTTTATTAGACAGATATTATCATAGTGTATACTTCATAACAACGATTATAATGGCAATTTTTGGCATAAGAAGCAGCCATAATCAAGGCAAATAAAGATATGGATAAAGGTTTTGAGAATATTGAAAGATCATTGCCTCCTTCTGTGTATCGCAGAGCAGTGGTTTGGGGTATTATTTTTATAATAGCTTTTCTCTTTATAATGGGTATTTTAAGTTTATTTTATCCTCAAAGCTATTTTCAAAACGCTGTATTTATATCTTTTTTTGCTTTAGCAGTTATGGGTGTTACTGCACTCGTTCTGAGTGGAATAGGAATTTTAAGATATAATGCAGCGTTTTTGCACGAAGAGTTTGATTTTAGCATATTTAACAATATTGATGATGCAGTTATTGTTTCTGATCTTTCAGGTTTTGTTTATTATGCTAATCAAAATTATCGAAACATTCTTACCTATGAGTCTGGGGCTTCTTGTTATGTCGTGATTGCTAATCTTCCTGGAGCTGGTGCGCTTTCCTATCGCTTAAAGGTTGCTGCCTCTCGTCATCTTGCTGCTCAAGAAGAACTAAGGGTAGAGCAGCCACTTTTTAGTCATTCAACACAAAAAAAATCTATTTGGTACAATATTTCTGTTCAGCCAATCACAAAGCGGGGAAAAAAGCTTTTATTTTGGCGTATTGTTGATATTTCCCATTTGCAAGCACATCGTGAAGTCTTTTTTTCAAATCTTCAAGAGGCTATCAATCATTTAGATCAAGCTCCTGTAGGTTTTTTATCTGTTAATTCACAAGGGACAGTTCTTTATGCAAATGCAGTTTTTGCAGAATGGTTTTCAATTGACTTAGCAAATTTTACTGTTGGTCAATATAATTTTGATCAATTATTTGATAGCATTGAAGTAAATGGTACATGGAATGATATTTGTTTGCAAAGCAAAAAATATCAAAGTTCAGGCTATTCTTTACCTTATACTTTTTCGTTTTGTTTAAATTCAGAAACCGGTGTTAAGAAAATATTGAATTGTTTTATGTGTGCTTCTTCTCTTTTAGAGGATGAAGCCATTTATCGTCTTGTAATAATTCCACGGCAGATACAAAAAGAAGAAGGCAGTGATCACACAAAATTATCAAGTGTATTTACAGAGTATTTTAATGAGAGTCCTTTCGCAATAGCAGTAATAAATCAAAAAGGACAATTGCTTCACATGAATCATGCCTTTTCCTCATTAACGGGATCTATGGGAAAAACATCTTATCTTTATGATGTTATATCTCATCGTGATTGCGCGCATCTGGAGCGTACTTTACAGAAAACTATAACAAATAAAAATAATCCAGTTTTGATAGAAACAGTTTTAGAAAATAATGAAGAACGTCATTTGCGTCTTCATATTATGCCTGTACCACCATATCATGGTGATGCATTACATGATTTGTTCATTATCTCTGTCGTAGAAATAACAGAACAAAAAACGCTTGAAGATAAAATGATGCAAAGTCAGAAAATGCAAGCTGTTGGGCAATTAGCCGGTGGTATTGCTCATGATTTTAATAATGTTTTAACGGCAATTTTGATGTCATGTGATCTTCTTTTAAATACGCATCGTAGTTCTGATCCCGCGTATGCTGATCTTATTAATATTAAAAATAATGCTAATCGTGCTGCTGCACTTGTGCAACAATTATTAGCTTTTTCTAGAAAACAAACACTTCGTCCTGAAAAAGTTGATTTTACAGAATTTTTATCAGATATTCGTAATCTGATTTTACCTCTTTTAGGCAATAATATTCAGTTGAAAATTATTCATGGTAGAGATTTGTGGAGCGTTGAAGTTGATCAAGCCTCTTTTCAGCGTGTTATTATGAATTTAGTTATTAATGCGCGTGATGCTATGCCAAATGGAGGTATTGTTACGATTGCAACAAACAATATTACAAAACAACAGAGTGCTGAATTTGATAATGTTGGTTTTGCGATTGGTGAGTACGTACAATTAACTATTTCAGATACAGGAACTGGTATATCAGCTGCTGTACAAGAAAAAATGTTTGAACCATTCTTTACAACAAAAGAAGTTGGAAAAGGAACAGGTCTTGGTTTATCAATGGTTTATGGAATTATAAAACAAACAGGTGGCTATATTTACTGTGATAGCCGAGAAGGAGAAGGAGCTACATTTCATATTTTCCTTCCTCGTTATGTTTCTGAGATTGGTAATGAAATTTCTCAGCAGATTATAAAAGGAGAAGAACAAGAAAAGAATACAGATTTAACAGGATTTGCAACTGTTTTATTGGTGGAAGATGAAGATGCTGTCAGAATGGGTGGGGTAAGAGCTCTGCAAATGAGAGGTTATACCGTTTTAGAAGCTGCAAGTGGGGTGGAGGCACTCACTGTTCTTAAGGAACATAAGGGAGCTGTTGATATTATTGTTTCCGATGTGGTGATGCCAGAAATGGATGGGCCAACTTTATTAAAAGAAGTGCGTAAAAGCTATCCTGATATAAAATTTATTTTTGTTTCTGGATATGCAAAAGATGCTTTTGCTAAAAATCTCCCGCAAGATGCTATTTTTGGTTTTCTATCTAAACCATTTTCACTCAAACAGTTAGCTCTGTCAGTTAAAGAAATGCTTACACAATAAAAGAGCGAAGTTATATGTTTTTTAGATTCTTAAAACGGAAATTCAGAGTCTTTTAAAAAGAGAGTTATAGATAATTATGTAATCCTCAGTAAAATAAGATGGACTTGTTCGGATACACACGTTTAGAATGTTAGGGAAAGTATTATATTACATATAACTTTTTGATAACACTGTAGATTTCTCATTTTAAAATGAGAAAAGCTGCTGTTGTTCATCTATTATTTTATGATTTCCTTCAATGAAGATTTTTAAGGCTTTTGGATAGAGCTTGTGTTCAGCTTTAAGAACTCTTTGGGCCAAACTATTAGCGGTATCATTTGGATATACTGGAACAGCTGCTTGGGCGAGAATTTTTCCAGCATCCATTTCTTCTGTTACAAGATGAACTGTACAACCAGTGATTTTAACACCTGCCTGTAAAACTCTTTCATGTGTGTTCAAACCTTTAAATGAAGGTAAAAGAGAAGGATGAATGTTTAAAATTCGCTCTTTATAAAGTCTTATAAAATGTGGTGAGACCAGACGCATATAACCAGCAAAGCAGATAAAATCTGGTTGATATTGGGCTAAGACTGTCAGAATAGATTCTTCATGTGCTTCTTTAGATGGATAATTTTTGCGCTCTACAACATGAAGAGGTAAGTTATTGATACGTGCTTTTTCAATACCGCTAGCATGAGATTTATCACAAATAACGGCAACGATTTCCGCAGGATATTCTTTTTGTTTGCTTGCTTGAGCAAGAGCAACCATATTGGATCCATTACCAGAGATGAAAACAACAACTTTTTTTTTCATAAATGAAGTGCACCTTTATAGAGTATTCCTTTATCTTGGTGTTTTGTTAAGACTCCGAGGGAAGTAACAGTTTCTCCTTGCATTTCAAGTGCTTGTGTAATTGTTTCAACGGCTTTTTGTGCTACAATAATAATCATACCAATACCGCAATTGAATGTTCGCAGCATTTCTGATTGCTCTATATTACCTTGTTTGGCAATCCATGAAAAGACTGATGGAGTGTGAATGGCAGAAAGATTTATTTCAGCGCAAAGAGAAGATGGAAGTACACGGGGAATATTTTCAGGAAAACCTCCTCCAGTGATGTGAGCAAGTGCTTTGATGCCGTTATAATTTCGCATGATGGGTAAGAGTGATTTTACATAGATGCGTGTCGGCGTAAGAAGGGCTGTACCAAGGGTGGTTTGAGGATCAAAAGGAGCGGGATCTTCCCATTTTAGATTACTCTGTTCAACAATTCGTCTGACTAAAGAAAAGCCATTAGAATGAATTCCAGATGCATTTAATCCTAAAATAATATCACCTTCTGTAATGTCTTTTGAAGGGAGTAATGCGCCACGTTCGGTAGCTCCTACAGCAAAGCCTGCTAAGTCATAATCTCCTTCCGCATACATATCAGGCATTTCTGCTGTTTCTCCACCAATAAGAGCAGCACCTGCTTGCTTACATCCTTCTGCAATACCAGAAACGATCGTAGCACCTTGAACAGGATCAAGTTTTGCGGTTGCAAAATAATCAAGGAAAAACAATGGTTCAGCGCCTTGCACGAGTAAATCATTAACACACATAGCTACAAGATCAATCCCGACAGTGTTATGAATATTTGTTTCAATGGCAATTTTTAATTTTGTTCCTACTCCATCATTGGCTGCTACAAGAACAGGATCTGTGTATCCTGCTGCTTTTAAGTCAAAAAGACCACCAAATCCTCCAATTTCTGCATTTGCACCAGCTCGTTTTGTTGAGCGTATGAAGGGTTTAATTTTTTTTACCATGGCATTACCCATATCGATGTTTACACCCGCTTTTGCGTAGGTAAGACCACTTGATTTATCATTTATGAAATCTTGATTGCTCATCGGAGTCTTTCTTTATGGAAAACCAGCTATTAATGTTATGCAATGCCATGATCGGGTTATCTCTGCAAGAGATATTAATGTTGTGTTTAAAAAATAAACGGCTTTATTTGACCAAGGTAGAAGAAGTTTATAAGTTTTTGTAAAGAATTTTTTTAGGATTTGTAAAGAATTTTTTTTTAAGGTATTTTATGAATAAAATATCAGATAGTCATGATCAATCTGCTGTGCAGCTTATGAAAAAAAAAGTTTGTGAGAATAGATCTCATAAGAATTATCAGGCTTATGTGCCAGCTTATACGCAAGTTCCATTACCAAACAATATGAAAAAGCAAATTTTTTTCTGGCTTGGTACGCTAATTTTTTTCATTCTTTTTATGTTGGTTTTTGGGTCTATTTTGCTTCCTTTTGTAGCAGGAATTGTGCTTGCCTATTTTCTTAATCCCATTGTTCAATTGCTTGAAAAATATGGTATTAGTCGTGTTTTTGGCACTATTCTGATTACCTTGTTTATTGTTATTATTTTTGTTGCTGCTTTAATTATTCTAATTCCTATTATCAGCTGGCAAATACAGCAGTTTACGAGCAATGGTTTACCTATTTATATTAACCGTATTCAGACTTTTTTGGTTGAGCATGATTTTGGTTGGGTAAGACGCTATTTTGGAAGCGATCCAAATGAATTACAGAGTAACATTAAAGGACTTTTGGGACAAAGCTCTGATTTCATTACGTCTCTCTTAAATTCACTTTTGAAGTCAGGGAAATCTATTGTTAATATCGTCAGCCTCTTCGTTGTTGCGCCTGTAGTTGCATTTTACATGTTATTAGATTGGCCTCGTATGGTTGCTGCAATTGATGCACTGATTCCACGGGATCATCTTGAAACTGTTCGTAGTATTTTTCATGAAATGGATAGGGCTATCGCTGGATTTGTTCGTGGGCAAGGAACAGTTTGTCTAATATTGGGAGCGTATTATGGTATTGGTTTAACTATAACGGGACTTAATTTTGGTCTTTTGATTGGTATGTTTATTGGCCTTATTAGCTTTGTTCCTTATATTGGTACAATGAGCGGTTTTGTGCTATCTGTTGGTGTTGCGTGGGTCCAGTTCTATCCGGATAACTGGGGATGGATTGTTGTTGTTATAACACTCTTTTTTATTGGTCAATTTATTGAAGGTTATATTCTACAACCCAAACTTGTAGGTTCGTCAGTAGGACTGCATCCAGTGTGGTTGATGTTTGCACTTTTTGCATTTTCTTCACTTTTTGGTTTCACTGGTATGCTTGTTGCTGTTCCTGCGGCGGCCGCTGTTGGTGTTTTAGTTCGTTTTGCTCTCCATACTTATCTTAATTCCCAGATGTATTCGTGTAATGGAAGTTCGGAGTAGCAAGAATGAACAAGCGCGAAACGCAATTGCCCTTGAATTTTTCTTATAATCCGGCTTTCCAGTTTGATGATTTGGTTGTAACAGAGAGTAATCTTATGGCTTTTCAGCTTATTGATTGTTGGCCAGATTGGATCTTACCGATTGCAATTTTGATTGGAAAAGAAGGATCTGGAAAAACGCATTTTTCTAGCGTATGGGCGCAGAAAGCTGGTGCTTTATGTGTTCATCGTGATGAAATTGATCAAGCTGTTGCTATTGCTTCTTCAGGGCGGTCATTTTTAATTGAAGATATTGATGCGGGAACAATTAGTGAAACAGGGCTTTTTCATTTGATTAATAGTGTTAAACAAGCGAATCTTGATGTGCGTCAGGCTACTTTGTTGATCACCGCACGTACAGTACCTTCTATGTGGAATTTAAAATTAAATGATTTAAAGAGTCGTCTTAATTCAGTCATGTTAGTTGCGATTAATCAGCCTGATGATGCATTGTTGATGGCTGTCGCTTTTAAATTTTTTTCTGATAAACAAATTATCGTGCATCCAGATACTGTTCATTATCTTGTAAGCCGTTGTGAACGTTCTTTATTTTCGCTGAAGCGCGTTATTGATTCTGTTGATCGTTTGGCATTACAAAGGAAAAGAAAAATAACACGTGCGGTCATTGCTGAAGTTCTCAACATGCAAGTCCAGTAAAAACTGCTTTACGGTATAGCTTAAATTATTCAAAAATACTTGTTATTTTCAAGCGTAAAGATGGTTCTGCCTTATGGATTTCGATTATATTTTTTATGAAGGAATCGGAAAATTTTGGTAAGAAGAAAATGAGATATTTCTTTAGAGTAGGCCTATAAATTATAATGCAATGGAGTGCTGTTCTTAAGTGCGGTGGTGCTTTTTAAATTAAAGTTCTCTCAAAATAATTTGAATAATTGCAGATTTGTGCGTAAAGGTTAAATTTTGTCTATGTAGAGCAGATTCTTTGTTTTTTTAACATCATTTACATATGCCAATTAGTATATCATTTAGCATAAAAATTTTAAAACAGTTATTATTTGTAAAGAAATACAACAAAATTAAAAAAAATGTATTTTTGCTCTTGCACTTCTGTTGTGAAAATTTTAGGGAATGTGCATCGAATAAATGTAAATGGCGGAGCGTAGCGCAGTCTGGTAGCGCACCTGATTTGGGATCAGGGGGTCGTAGGTTCGAATCCTATCGCTCCGACCATATTTATGCTATATTTAATTGAATGTAAAAAATGCCCCAATTGGGTTGTGTTGTGGAGATATTATCATTTAAACGTTGTGTAGTCTAAAGGATAAGAGCTATGATTGCACGTATTTATCGTCCTGCAAAAACAGCTATGCAGTCAGGTAAGGGAAATACTAATTTTTGGATTTTACAGTATGAGCCGTCACAGAAAAAGATGCTTGAGCCTCTTATGGGATATACAGCTACATCTGATGTGAATGGTCAGATAAGAATTCAATTTAATATGAAGGAAGAGGCGATTGCTTTTGCGCACAAGAATGCTATCCCTTATCGTGTAGAAAAAGCATATAAGTCGATTCGGCGTGTTGTTTCTTATTCTGATAATTTTCGCAGCGATAGGCCGCAACCTTGGACACATTGAGTTAATGGGTATCGCCTTGAATGAGAAAATCGATCAATTGGTCCCGTAGCTCAGCTGGATAGAGCAACGGCCTTCTAAGCCGTGGGTCACAGGTTCGAATCCTGTCGGGATCACCATATTTTAGTAGAATCAATGTGTTATATGAAAGTTCGGGAATTTTGATTCCATTGATTCTTTTAACTTATTTTTATGTTTATCCCTAACTTTTTTGTAGCTTATTCTGAGATATTTTATCAAAATATGAAACCAGATTTTCCAGTATGATGCTTGACTCTTATTGTCATTAACCGTATAGTTATAGTATACGATAAGGGGCGCTAATGGCAATTGTGAGTTTCAAACATAAAGGCTTGAAATTATTTTATACAACAGGTTCTACAAAAGCTATTCGATCAGATCACGTGAAAAAGTTACGCGTTATCTTAACGGCTTTAACAAGTGCTACTACGCCTGAAATGTTAAAAGCACCTGCCTTTAAAATGCATCCTCTTAAAGGTGAACTTACAGGATACTATTCTATATGGGTGAATGGAAATTGGCGTGTTACTTTTCGCTTTATAGGAACAGATGTTGAGCTTGTTGATTATCAAGATTACCATTGATGAAAGGAACGAAAAAAATGATGCATAATCCTGCACATCCGGGCGAAGTTCTAAAAGTAGCTTTCTTAGAAGAAATGGGACTAACAATACAAAAATTAGCCGACCATCTCCATATGACAAGAGCTTCTCTATCAAGAGTGATTAACGGGCATGCTTCTATGAGTACCGAGCTTGCAGTTAAATTAGAATTAGCTGGTTTTAGTAAAGCAAAATTTTGGTTGGATATGCAAACAAACTATAATTTATGGCAAACAATGCAACAGGTACAACCACCTATTTCTCCTCTTGTTTCTGATTCATCTCAAACATCGCTTTGATTATACTTTGGTTTGTTTTTAGCCGCTGCCCATTACCCTAACTTTTTTGTAGCTTTTTGATTGCTTCTATTGCAAGTCGTTTTCTATCAGCTGTTTTGGTATAAAGGGATGCCATTTTATCTTCTGTCCAGCCAAAAAGCGCTTTCATTTGTGAAACCGTAGCACCAGCATTGGCCGCACGTGTTGCTGCTAATTTTCGCAATCCGTGTGCTGATTTTTTTATACCCGCCGTATTACATGCTTCACGAAAGAGGTTGCCAAAGCTTTCTTTGACAAGCTTATTTCCACCTTTACCACAAATGAATGTTTCATTACCTATGGGACCAATTTTAAGGGTTTCCTCTAGTTCTGGTAAAATAGGAAGAAAAACATCTGTTTTAAATTGGCTCTTTTCTGTTTTGAGATGAATGATATTATCTTTGACGTCTTTCCAGCCGATACGAACGGCATCACCACGGCGCAAGCCTGTATAAAGAAGAACATCAATCCATACGCGTTCATGTGTACCATGTGACCAACGGTGATAATATTTATCTATGTCCTCTTCTAGCCATGGCAGTAATCCCTCACTGTTCAAAGATTTTGGTGCTTTTATATTAAAGGCAGGATTTCTATTTAAAAGGGCATTATCAACCGCCCAATTAAAGAGACCGTTTAAAGAGGTCAAAAAATGTTTTGCTGCTGCGGGGGTATCCCGCCTTCTGTCTACGGCGTCAAGGATATGGTGTCTTTCTATGCTTTTATATGCACGATCACCAATATGTTTAGAAATATTATTCAGAATTCGATATTTAACTTTTTTAGTGGATTCTGATTGATTATGCCATTGCATGCTTTGTAAATACTGATGCAATAACCAATCGAAAGACCCTTCTGTAAGTCTGGTGTGTCTTATTTTCTTGGAGATGCCATTTTGTGCTTGTTTAATGGCAAGCGTATAATTATCGACGAACTCTTGCGTTCCATAGGTTCCTTCAATCCGAAACCGTGATCCATGACCAATACGTACATACCATATAACTTTACCATGGCGTGTACGTTCACGAACAAGATGTGGTGGACGACGCTTTGGCATGGCTAAAACTTTATATCATCGACAGAAGGGCAAGATTTATTGGTGCTGTATTCTTCTTGCTCGTTTTCAAGCGGTGGAAAATCGTTGATGCTATAAACATTACTTGTTGTTGATGCTGTGGTTTTATTGATATGAATTAATAATTCCCCTGTAGGTTTGATTTCTATGAGTTCGCATCCTTGTTTTTTAGCTTCTCTTAAAGCACGAGCAATAGCTGGTTGGGTTATGGTAGCAGGGCGTGGCGCCATGTTTTTTCTCCTTACATTTAGATGCAATTCACGTGTGGCGTGAATCACGCATTACTTGAAAGTGTTAGGAAAGGGCGGGGGTGCTAGGGGAAAAGCACCCCCATATTTAAAAAGTTTGCAAGTTTATTTTTTAGATGTGCTTAATTTCATATTTCCAATCAGGAAATTGAGTGAGAGCTAATGCGAGTTGTCCTCTATGACACATGCATACATTGGCTTCAAAACAGGTGATTGCAACGCGCTTTTTGTTTAAAAACATTTGATATAATTTGTTTATTGCACAAGAATTATTCTTGAGAGTTGTATTTTGATAATCTTCAAAAAGGCGGTCATAATCCTTTTGTGTTTTCAAATTTCTTCGTTTTTCAGAAGCAATTCCAAGTTCAGGCATATGCATATATTCAATATCTATGTTGCTTACAGCTTTCTCTAATTGTCTTTTCGAAAATCCGTGTTTTCTACTTATTGGATTTTTACGAACATCACATAAAGTTTTGATCTTATTTTCTATGAGACAATTAAGATAATTCTCAAGGGACTTCCGTTCATAGCCAATGGTAAAAAAACAAAATTCCTCATCTTTAGCAGGCTGTATGATAATATGTTTGATGTTACACACGTTTAGTTTCCTTATGTAAAAGGGCGGGGGTGCTAGGAGGTATGCGTTAACACAAGCACCCCCATAGAGTTAAGCAGCTCTTGCCAAGATCTGCTTCATGTCTTGATCTATTTCCGCTAAGAAGGTTTCGACAGCTTTATTGATCTCTTCAATGTGTTTCTTATCACGGAGTATGCGTTTGATTTTCATTCTCAAACGAGTAGATCTCCCTACAAATTGTGGATTATAACTTACGAAATGACACCATTTACGTCCAGTGCACGCCATTTGGAATTGTATCTGCGCAATATATTCAGGCTTGATATTGCCATCCATAAAAAATCGTAAATGGTTGGCTGATTGTGGGCATTTGATTTCAACTAAACCGTCTTCACCAACGAACCCATCAGGGCTTGCACCAGCCATTTCCATTGTGGGATGTTGGATAAATCCGCACCTTGTGACCTCTGTGTCATAAATGAAGGCATATTCTTTCAAGGCATCATCCTCATGTTCAATGCCCCGAAAGTGCGTCGATACACCCAACCTTTTTGCTGTAAGAAGAGAATGAATTGCTTTGGTTGCATCTCGAGTATTTTAGCGGCTTCTGTAAGACCGAAGAGTCCATTATGACGCTGTAAGCTTTCAAGTGCCATTGCCTTTGGTTTTAAATCTTCAATGATAGTATCTTTTTGATTTATTTGTCCTTGTAGGTAATTCAAAAAGCCAATCATCGCTTGTGAACTTGAGTAATCGATTTGTGGTGTAACAACTTGTTTTACATGCCGCTCGCATTCAATGAAATATTGACGGGCTTCTTTACTTTTTTCATTACGCTCTAACATGGAAAGTTCTTTTGCCATGTCTAAGGTAAGGTGGTATTCCATGCTTGGACGCCCTCTTAAGGATTTCGCTAAAATTTTAGCGAAAATTATAAAATCTTGATTTTCTTGGAAATTATATTCTTTAATACGATTTTTAATCCAATCTCTAAAATTGGAATTAACTTCCAAAAATGCATGCAATTCACGAGCGTTGACCGTTTGAACGGTTTCGTGTTTGATTGTATTGTGCTGGATAGCAATAGGCTTTTCCATTACGAACCTCATATTGGTGGGATTGAAAGGGGAGCTTTTAAAAACGCACTATGTATGGTGAACAGTTGGGGTAGAAAAAGCAGTTTGTGTGAATTTAAGCGACGAGCAGTTCGGCGCTCTTGTTTCCTTTTGTTATAATGTAGGTATTGCAGCTTTCCAAAACTCTACATTGCTTAAAAGGCTTAATCGGGGGGATTATGAAGCTGTACCAACCGAATTGCAGAAATGGACTAAGGCGAGTGGAAAACGTTTGCAAGGTCTCGTACACCGGCGTGTCGCAGAGGCAGGGCTATGGGCTAAAGGGGCTTATGTTTCCTCCAATTATCAAACAGTCGAAATGCAAGCACCAACGGGGGT
>NZ_JH725094.1:41684-189024 GCF_000278155.1 Bartonella doshiae NCTC 12862 = ATCC 700133 | reverse complement strand
ATAGTATTTTTTCTTTTTTTGCTTATCCTTGATTTTGCACGCCTCATGGATGCGCTAGATAATATCTTCGCCCATTTAAAACAATGGTTCTCAAAGAACTGAACAACTGTCATAAAAGAAAAAATTTCGTAAAATTCTTTTTACTATAAATTGGAAATCCAATTATAAATGCAGTTCAGAATGGGAACCAAGTCGTAAAAGCTCTAGTGTTTTGGCATCTGGCTTTCGATAGATCAAAACTAAATCCGGTTTTATGTGACAATCACGACAATTGCGCCATTGGCCTGTTAGTGCATGGTCTCTCCAATGCACCTTTAGCGGTTCATTCTCCGCTAACGCTTTGACCACAAGCAGCAAATCCTCCTCTAGTGCATTAGCATATCTGCCTTTGCTTTCACGTTTAAGGTCGCGGCGGAATGAACGCGTATAGACAATTTCTCTCATAACAAGCTTAGGTTTGCTTTTCAGATTTACGCACTTCGGTTCTATCTGCGCGTATCATAGCCCTTAAGCCGTCTAATGATGTACGTTCAACGCGTCCCATTTCGGCATCCTCGATAGCTTGTAATGTTTCCGGATTTGGTTGGAATAGATCAAGCGGTAATGCTTTATCTCTAGCAATGCGGGTCATAAACATGCGCACTGCATCCGATACAGTCAATCCTGTGGACTTAATAACTGCACTTGCAATTTCTTGAACTTCATCAGGTATGCGGGCTTGAATTTTCCCCATTACTAAATCTCCTATTTAATCGTACTACAATGTACTACATTTCCAGCTGATGTCAAGAGATTTATCCGTTATGCCATACAACCTTGTGTATTAAGGAGGGTAGGAAGCCAATTTTTAAAAGGAGCTAACCAAAACCTGAAAATTTCTGCTAGAATTACGTGAGAGCTTCTTTTTTAATAGGATTTTAGATGCTAACACCATTTGGTAAAACCTTACCAAAACTCCGCATTGATCACTCCGAACGCCTTTTAGATATGGCTGAGAAATTAGACATATCTGTAGCATTTTTATCTTCTGTAGAGATTGGTAAAAAGTCTGTACCGGTTGGCATGGAAGAAAAGATCATAGAGTTTTACGCTTTAGACCAAAAGATGGCTTCTCTCTTAAGAAGAGAGGCTGATGTTTGCCGCAAGAGTTTTACAATAAAGCCTTCTAATCCGTTGAGTCGTGAAATTGTTGGCATGTTTGTTAGAAATTTACATAATCTTTCACAACAGGATTTAGCGGAATTTAAAAAATTATTAGAGAAAGTTAGCAAACAAGCATGCGCTTTGTAGAAGCATGTTCGAGAATCCTATTCCCGAACTTTTATATATGTTCCCGCACCTTAAAAAAGATTATAGAGAATCAGTAAGTTATACAAGTATAAAATGCATAGCAGAGCTGTCGGGATCACCTTGAATAAAATTACCACTAATCATAACTGCAAATTTTCATTTTTAAAAATAGCAAAACGTGCTATTTGTATTTTATGAATACAACATATAATGAACAATAAATAATCTATTTTGTACTTTATCGTATTTCGAATCGTGTGATTTGTTTTTTTACCTGCATTTTTGCTTTTGTTGAGGAAAAGAAAGCTAAAAAAGAATGATGATCAAACTCTCTAAAAACCACCTATATTTGTGGGCTCTCACAGAGGTTCTTTTTTCTTTTTTGTCAAACCTGGACGCTAAGGCCAGTTCTCATTCTTCAATATTATTTTCGTGTCATGAAAGCAAACCATATTTTAGATGCAATGACGGTAAAGAACATATAATAAATATTAAAATGTATAAATTCGCTGAAATTTCTAAAGAAAAAGAGGGAGACGCTTCTTTTATATTGCCTGCCGTTATAGTTGCGCAGGAGTCAGGTACGATTATTCAAGCGACACGTGTAGAAGTGCAAGGGGGTGATATAGTTGTTGGGGATACTTATGGTGTAATTGCATCGCGAGGGGGAAAAGTTGTTTTGAGTGATTCAGTTTTTAAAGACGTATCAACTGGTCTTAAAGCTGATAATGGAATGATTGTGGTAGATCGTGGAGTGATTGAGGTAGCTGACATAGGAGTTTATGCAGAAAATCAAGGAACATCTGTTATTTTAACTCAGGCAAAGATTAAGGTGGAACGTCAGGAAGCCAATCAAAGCGCTGCTCTTTTCAGTAGTTTTGGGGCAAATATTAAGATGGCGGGTGGTGCGATTGATGTAGTGAATGCTGCTGCACTTCATATCGGAACGAAAGGAAGAGTAACTCTAGAGGATGTTATAATTACTTCAAAAAATCCAAAAGTGGTGAATGGGAAAGATGCAGATGAAAGAGATGATATTTCTCATGCAGTTTTAAATGTAAATCAGTCTAGTTCTCTTTATTTAAAGAATACCAATGTTGTTGCTACCAATGTTCATGGTTTGCGGATTGGATTAGATACCAAAACACAATTGAATGCCGGTACAGAAGGGAAAATTTTAATTTCACGGATTGATATTGAAGATTCAAAAATTACAGTAGCAGGTAATAAGCATGGTATGCATTTTGATATGGGTGAAGGAAATAATGACTATGAGCAAGGAGTTGTCATTTTAAAAAAAACGGCTTTTGAGGTTCCGAATGGTACAGTTGTTCATAGCAGCAAGAGTAGTGGTTATGTCGCAGTATCAAAAGACTCAAAAGTTTCTGGCGATTTATTATTAAAGGTTGAAAAGGGAGCTTCTGTAGGAGTTTTAGTCGATTCCTCCTTATTAACAGGGGGGGTGCGTGTTGCTGATGATTCTACTGCTGAACTTTACATGACAGGAGGTTCGAAGTGGATTTTAACGAAACCCAAAAATACGAATCCGAAAGATTCAAATCATGTAAGTTCATTCGTTTCGTTTTTAAAACTTTCTGATAGTGTTATTACTTTTGAAACTCCAACATCTAAGGAGTATCAGATACTTCATATTGGAAATGGAAAGGGAGAAGTTTATACTGCTCAAGGAAGTGCAGATCTTTATCTTAACACGTATCTCAATGGTGATGGTTCATTTAATGATCAAAAGACTGACCGATTTTTAATTTATGGTGATGTATCTGGAAAAACAACAGTTCATGTGCAATTCATTGCAGGAAATAAAGGGGAAGCAGTGAGCGATAAAAATATGCGCAGCATCTCAATTATTCAAGTTTCTGGAAAAGCAGCAGAAGATTCTTTTCAGCTGAATAGCACTTATATTGCTCTAGATGGTTTACCTTATCAATATTATCTTCATGCTTATGGTCCAGATTCTTCTCTTGGGAATTCTCATGTTACTCATGGATTAGTTAACGGAGATAGAGATTTTTGGGATTTTCGCCTTGAAAGTAAATATGTTCAACCTGTTTTAGCAGTATCTGCTTTTCCTTTTGAGCCCAAAATAAGGGATATCGTTCCGCAAGTTCCAACCTATCTTCTCGTACCAAATGTTTTTTTCCATGTTGGATTGATGGGTATTATTAACAAAAATGAGTATTTGGAGGCTGTTCGGTCCGCTTCCAGTGAAATGTTGGATACTCATGAAAATTCTGCTGTTTTTGGGCGCAGCTATGGTGGTAATTACCGTTATATTTCAGATCTATCCGCGCTTGAATATGGTTACGGAGGCGATTTTTCTTATAAAGCTGTAGAAGCAGGTGTTTTATTGCAAACAATTGAGAGTACTTACAATACTATATCTTTGGGAGTGATAGGATCTTACGGAAAATTTTCTTTGCAGCCTTTGAATGTTGAACAAAGTCAAGAAAGTACTTTTGATCAATGGTCAGCGACAGCGTATGGTAGTATGCAGCATGATGCAGGATTTTATGTGGATGGTCTGTTCTCCTATAGTCATGTCAAAGGAGATGTTGTCACCCTTGCGCGTGGCAAGACAGCAACATTAAAGGGGCAGCTTTTCAGCACTTCATTGACAGTTGGTAAAGAATTTATGGTGGGGGCTGAAGGTTTTGTCTTTGATCCACAAGTTCAGGTTGTTTATCAGCATCTCCAGTTTAATAGGGTGCGTGATATTGATAACTTTGACATTGAGATGGGAAAACTTGAACAGTGGGTAGCACGTGTTGGTGGGCGTTTAAGTAAGACACTGATTGAATCTGAAAAGGATAACAGTGTTGTTTCTTTCTATGGCAAGCTTCATTTTTCTCATGGTTTTAGAGGTAAACAAACTGTACGTTTCAAGGATGATTTTCAATTGGGTGCTTTTGGTTCTTCACTTGAGGCCGGTTTAGGAATCAATACACAAGTGTCTTCAAAGTTTATGCTTCATGGTGATGTTCTTTATCAACATAGACTCAATAAAGTTGGTTTTTCTGGAATTAGTTTTTCTGGTGGACTACACTATCGTTTTTAATTAATTTTTGAAAAGCCATAAGTGATGTTATGGCTATACGGTATTTTATTTTAAACAAGAATGAGGTTTTTAAAAATGCTTTCAGTGCAGTAGAAAATGGTGGTATATTTTCTTTATTCTTGAGATGCTTTGTTACATTTAAAGTTAATTTAAAGAAAAGTGAATTTTAAGCAAATCTTATAATTATAAAAAGTTTAAGAGAATGATGTTTACAGTCATTCTAAGTTCTTTCTTAGATTTTGTTATTTTAAATGACAAAAGGATTTTCAGGTATAGGCTGTGCTGCTTTTGCATTGGAGATATTGTATTAGGATTTCGCGCAGTTATATTGCTTTTTAAAGTAAAGTGTGGAAGTAGAGAGAGTAGATAAGTAGTGTAAAAGTGGGAAAAATTCTATCAATAAAGTTAAGAATTGCTTATACTGATTTTTATATAAATCTAAAAACTTATCTTTGAGATTAGTGTAGAATTAGATATTTAATTATAGTTTAGCTTTTTGATAAAATTAAAAGGAAAATATAAAATATTGTATTTAAGATAATTGTGTGTGATAAATCTCCCTCATTCTATATAGTAATATAAGAAAAATATCTTAAAAGTTATATTAGTATAATTTTCTATCTATCCAATGATAAGAGTAGCACGGGTTTTGTATATTTTGTAGCACGTATTGCATCAATAAAGTTTGTATATGTAATATAGATGTGTTCCTTTTAAGCTTTAAAAGGTCTATACATACTTCTTAATCTTCATAGCTGCATCTCTATCATTTGCTTTTTTGACTAGAGCAGGCATCATTGTCGGATCTGTATGTGTATAACTGGTTTTGGTGAAAGCACCACTAGCGATATCATCCTCTAAATCTTTAACAATACTTTTTAATGTGATTATCCAAACTAGGCTCGTAAGTTTTCAATAATGGATCTAGAATTTTGGCAGTTCTTACAGTTTTGGAATTTCATAACTATCGGACACCCTATGATTCATTGTTGAAAGCACATGTTTCTACTTTAGAAAGTCCTATTACCAAAGAAGTTTAGTTTTTAATAACCAACTTCATTTCCTCGTCTTTTAGGATGGGTAAGGGATGAAGTAACATAAAAAAGAGAAAGGTACTGAAATGATATTTGATGATGGTGATAGATATGTAACGACATATAAATGTGCACAGATTCTTAGCTGTATTAACAGCAACGATTCGCAATTAGATGATTACAGGAACATTTCCTAAATCACATAGACTAGGTGGAGCAGTAAGATGGAAAAATAAAATGGTGCCCCCAGAGAGACTCGAACTCCCGACCCCCTGATTACAAATCAGGTGCTCTACCAACTGAGCTATAAGGGCATAACAAAATGGGAAGTAGCACAAACTTGTAAAAAGGAAAATAGGAAATTATCAGTTTTTATGCATATTTTTGAAAAAAATGTATAACAAATTATAATAGTAATGAGCTATTTTTCATTTTTTGCAGCAATATCGGTATTACTTTTACAAACGATCCTCCATAAAAACATTAATAAAAAGAGATACCACTTTATTCTTAGTTTAAGAATCTGGAGAAGATGAATAATCAGATAGATATTTTTCTAGCCAGTGAATATTATAATCACCATTCGCTACATCTTGATTGTTAATAAGATCACGAAAGAGAGGCAGTGTGGTTTTGATTCCATCAACAACAAACTCATCCAGAGCACGTCGCAAACGCATCATGCACTCTAACCGTGTTCGTCCATGAACAATTAGTTTCCCAATCATACTATCATAATAAGGCGGGATACGATAACCTGAATAAGCTCCTGAATCAACACGAATTCCTAAGCCTCCAGGTGTATGGAAATGTGTAATGGTACCTGGTGATGGTGTAAAGTTAATGGGATCTTCTGCATTAATACGACATTCAATAGCATGACCACAGAAGCAGATATCATTCTGTGTAATTGATAGTCCTTGACCTGATGCAATATGAATTTGTTCATGGACCAAATCTATACCTGTAATTGCTTCTGTTACAGTATGTTCAACTTGTAAACGTGTATTCATTTCAATAAAGTAGAATTCGCCATTTTCATAAAGAAACTCAATAGTACCTGCTCCACGATATCCAAGTTTAGCACATGCATTTGCAACAATATCACCAATTTGTTTTCGTTCAATTTCGTTAAGAGCAGGTGAGAGAGCTTCTTCCCATACTTTTTGATGACGTCGTTGGAGTGAACAATCACGTTCTCCTAAATAGACAGCTTTTCCCGTTCCATCACCTATAACTTGAATTTCAATATGACGTGGTTTTTCTAGATATTTTTCAATATAAACTGCATCATTACCGAACGCTGCTTTCGCTTCTGAACGAGTTGTTTCAAGAGCTATAGCAAATTCTTGTTCAGAACGAACAACTTTCATACCGCGTCCACCACCGCCTGCAGAAGCTTTAATAATAACGGGATAACCAATTTCACGAGCAATACGTAGAGCTTCAGTTTCTTCCATGATTGCTCCGTCTGAACCTGGTACTATAGGAATTCCAAGTTTTTTAGCAGTTCTTTTTGCTTCGATTTTATCCCCCATAATTCGAATATGTGCAGCTGTTGGACCAATGAATGTAATATCATGGGCTTCTAAGACATCCGCAAATTTCGCATTTTCAGATAGAAAGCCATATCCTGGATGAACAGCATCAGCCCCTGTGATTTCACATGCAGCAATAATTTGCTGAATACTCAAATAAGAATCGCGAGCAGGGGGAGGGCCAATACAAACACTTTCATCAGCAAGACGAACATGCATTGCATCAGCATCTGCAGTTGAATGGACTGCTACAGTTTTTATTCCAAGTTCTTTACATGCTCGCAAAACACGAAGAGCAATCTCTCCTCGATTAGCAATGAGGATTTTTCGAATCATAGCTGCCCTCGCTTTATTCAACAACAATAAGTGGTTCACCAAACTCAACTGGTTGAGCATCTTTAACGAAAACAGCAGTTACTGTACCCGAACATGGTGATGAAATTTGATTCATTGTTTTCATTGCTTCAATGATGAGTAACGTTTGTCCTTCAGAAACATTTTGCCCTATTTCTACAAAAGGTTGTGCACCTGGTGAAGGAGCAAGATATGCTGTACCAACCATTGGAGATGTTATTGCGTTCTTTGATTTGTCTTCTTGTATAGGGGATTCAGTGGTTTGAGTTGAGGAAGACGTTGCGGTAACAGGAAGAGAGGAAATAGGAGCATAGATTGTATGTTCAGGAGTAGCTGAGATATTTTGACGCGATACACAAATACGAAGTCCACCCTGCTCAACCTCAATATTTGTTAAATTTGTATCATTCAAAATCTCAGCTAGGTCGCGGATAACTTTCGTATTAATTGCGGTATGTTTTGCCGCGTCCATTTTTTTTGTTGCCATTTTATTTCTAACTCCTTGATCAGTGAAGATCGCCATACATGATTGAATTCTTATGACTGGGTATCTCTAGACTACGGATGACCTTTTTTGAAGATTCTACTTTGCATTTTTGAAGTAATATTTGCTACGCAAAATCGCACTTATAAGCCTGTTGTACAAAAAGAGAAAGCATAAAATCATCTAATTTACGGTATTATTCCATAAATTCGAAGAGTAAAGAAGATATTCATTGCATATTTTCTATGGCTTCTTTTAGAACATTTTGGCTTACGGCACCGATGAGTACCTTATCACCAATGATATAGGCAGGGGTTCCTGTAATATTAAGCATAGAGGCGATTTGAATATTTTGTTCAAAGATATTGTGCAAGTTAAGATTTTTTATTGTATTGCGTAATTTTTTTTCATCTGCCCCTAATGAAACCGCTACTTTTATAGCTTTAGCTTCATTTGCACGATTCTGATCAGTTAAAAGCGCTTTATAAAATTGAGAATATTTCTCTGGAAACTGTTTTCTAAAAGCGTAGGCAACGGTATGTGTTGCCATAGAATCTGAGCCCAAAATTGGTAAGTCTTTAATAATAATTCGTAGATCTGGGTATTTTTTCGTCAAGTTTTCTAGGTATGGATAAGAAATTTTACAATATTTACAATTGTAATCAAAAAAATCAACAAGCACTATTTTGCCATTTGGATTTCCTAAAATAGCATCATGAGGAGATTGAAAAATTTCCTTTTTAAATGAATTGATGAGTGAAGCTTGTATATTAACTTGTTGCTTATTTTGCTTTTCCATCTTTTCTTGAAGAGCATGATGCATTTGAATCATAATTTCTGGATTAGTAAGTAAATAGTTTTTCACTATTTTTTGAATATCTTGCTCATTGATACGTGGTGCTATCTTTTTTCTGAGTTTATATAAGAAAGCAGGATCTTTCAGAAGTTGTACTTTAAGTTTTTCTGAGTTTAAATAATCAAGTGTTTTTTCATTTGATTTTGCACTTGTTAAAGGTGAGCAGACTAATACACTCAACACAGCTGTTGCTAAGAATTTTGCAATAAATGTTGTTTTTGAGTATTTGAGTTGATGCGTCATCTATATACCTTCATATTGTCTATTATGATCTTAATTGAAAAATATGGAAAACATTGCTTTTGTACAATAAAATATTTAACTTTAGCGTAAATCTCTCTTTTTTATCAAATAATATTTTATGATGATATCATAAAATATTATTACGCATATTTACTATAGAAAAAGCATGTGAACAACTCGATTGAGTCATTGGTTTTGATTTTTGTTTGTTGCTTTATTGAACATAATGAAACAAAGTAAATTAAATGATGAAAAGTGGAATTATGAAAATTACAACACATTATGATCTGTTTATCATTGGTGGGGGGATAAACGGATGTGGATTGGCAAGAGATGCAGCTGGACGTGGGTTCAAAGTGGGATTGGCTGAAATGAATGATCTTGCATCAGGGACATCAAGTGCATCAACGAAACTTATTCATGGAGGTCTTCGTTATCTTGAACATTATGAGTTCAGGCTTGTTCGTGAGGCATTAAAAGAGCGTGAAATCATTTGGCGAATGGCCCCACATATCGTGCGTCCTTTGCGTTTTATTCTCCCTTATCATAAAAAATTGCGTCCTGCTTGGATGTTGCGTCTTGGACTTTTCATTTATGATTATCTTGGTGGATGGAATCAGAAACTATGGCGCAGCAGTGCAATTAGTTTTTCAAAAAAATTCAAGTCTACACTTAAAGAAGAATATTGTAAAGGCTTTGAATATTCTGATGCAAGAGTAGATGATGCACGTTTGGTTATTGCCAATGCACGCGATGCAAAAAAATGGGGCGCTGATATAAAAGTACGAACAGAAGTTTTGTCTTTAAAAATGGAAGAAAAAAAATGGCGTATGATTCTTAGAGATAAATTAAACGGTAAAGAATATTGCATCACGGCTTCTTATGTTGTAAATATGACAGGCCCTTGGATTAATCATATTTTGACAAATGTATTAGACTGTAAAGAACATTCCCCCGTACGACTTGTCAGAGGTTCACATATTGTAGTTCCTAAGCTTTATGCTCATGATCGTGCCTACGTTTTCCAAAACGGTGATGGGCGTATTATCTTTTCCATTCCATATCAAGAAAATTTTACATTGCTTGGAACAACAGATTGTGACTATCAGGGTGATCCTGCTGATGTTCATATTACAGATGCCGAGATTGATTATATTTGCACAGCAGCAAGTGAGTATTTCATACAACCAGTATTGCGTGAAAATATTGTTTGGTCTTACTCTGGTGTGCGCCCACTCTACGATGATGGGGTTTCAAAAGCACAAGAAATTACACGTGATTACGTCTTAAAAGAAATAGGGACAGAAGGGGCACCACGGATTCTTAATCTTTATGGTGGGAAAATTACAACTTATCGAAAGTTGGCTGAAGATGCAATGAAATTTATTGAAAAAGCGCTTGGTATAAAGGGAGCTCCGTGGACAGCTAATTCAATACTTCCTGGAGGAGATTTTCCATATAATAGGTTGGATATAATCGAAAAGAAGATTGCTCTTTTAATTCCTGATGTAGATGTTTTCACACATCGCCGATTGGCACGATCTTATGGATCTGAAGCATTTATGATATTTGCAAATGGTCAGGAGAATAAAGGGAAGTATTTTGGATACGGACTTTATGAAGCAGAAGTAAAATGGTTGATGGAAAAAGAATGGGCTAAAACATGGGAAGATGTGTTATGGCGTCGTTCAAAACTTGGTCTTTTTTTTAGTAAGAAAGAGGTTGATGCTCTTGCTGCTTATATGCAAAGCAAAAAATCGAGCGAACAAAGTTAATGCTTTGGTTTCTTGTTTATTAAGAGTATAAATGGCTTAAGTGTCGGATATCAATAATGTTGGTATGGCATTTAAAAATGGTATGAATGAAGAATGCATCATTCAAATAAATTGTTTATTTGCAATTTTATATCCTATAGAGCCAGTTGCCTAATCATATATCTAAAAATTTTATCATGAAGGGTTGTCTATTTTTTTCTGCTTAAGCGGTTCTTTTTGAGTAGTTTTGAAAAAAATGAATAGATTGAGAAGGTAAATTGGAGAGAGTGCATATTTTAATTGATAATATAAAGAAGATAAAATTTTTATGCGAAATAGAAAAATGCAAGGTTTTCTATGTATACTTTTGTATATAAAGAGATGCGAAAGCAAGGTTCCTATGATATTTTATAATTCTCCATCATTAGTAAAATTTGCTGTAGCACCAATGTTGGGCTGGACAGATCGACATTGTAGATTTTTTTATCGTCTTTTAACAAAGAAAGCGCTGCTTTATACTGAAATGGTCGTAGCAGATGCTGTCATCCATGGTGATCGCGAACAACTTTTGGCTTTAAATCATACAGAGCATCCAATTGCGTTGCAACTAGGAGGATCTGATCCTAAGAAGCTCGCTGAGGCGGCAAGAATTGCAGAAGATTTTGGTTATAATGAGATAAATATTAATGTTGGTTGCCCATCAGATCGTGTTCAAGCAGGCGTATTTGGTGCTTGTTTGATGTTGCAACCCAATATTGTGGCAAGTGCTGTGGAAGAAATAAAAAAAGTCGTTACTTTATCTGTGACGGTTAAATGTCGCATTGGTGTAGATGAACAAGATGAAGAATTAGCTTTAGATTTTTTAGCTGATCAAGTTTGGAATGCCGGATGTGACGCACTCTGGGTGCATGCGCGCAAAGCGTGGTTACAAGGATTAAGCCCAAAAGAAAATCGTGATATTCCTCCACTTAATTATGAAAGAGTTTATAAATTAAAGCAAAAATATCCACATAAATTCATTGGAATAAATGGTGGAATTAAATCGATTGATGAGATTAAAGAGCATTTAACCTTGTGTAATGCTGCTATGGTTGGTCGAGAAATTTATCATAATCCAATTTTATTAAAGCGTATTGATTCTGAAATATATGGTGAGCTACACAATGATCTGAGTGATTGTGACCTTATTGAGATCATGTGTGATTATGCTGCTCAACATATTGCATCAGGTGGGCGCCTTTCTCATGTAACACGCCATATGATTGGTTTGTTTCATGGGCGAGATGGAGCACGCCGATGGCGGCAGATATTATCAGATGATGCGATGAGGAAAAATGCTGACGTGCACGTTTTGAAGGAAGCTTTTTCTGCTCTAATTTAAGAACAATCCTGTTAGATCAAAAGACATTAAAGTTTAGATTTCTCAAAATAGCTTTGCTTTCATAAAGATTTTAAAATAATTCAGATTTGTAAATTTCAAAAAGCGATCATTTTTATCGTAAAAAGGATGCAAATTACATAAATTCAATAATATGTTTATCAATGTTTGTTTGGTATGGAAGTTGGGGAAGGCCTTTATATAGAGATAAATTAAAATAGTTGCAATATTGCTAATCAGTGAAAAGATACTGGTTTATAAAGTGTTAGGCACGGAATAATTTTGTTCATAATATTTAACGTCTTTTAAACGCTGCTTTAAAAAACCAACAAATTATTCATATCCTATTTATATGACAAGATTCTTATTACACATTGTCGATTTTAAAAGGTATCTTCATGACTGTTAGTCCATTTGATGATTTTCGTGCTTTACTCACAAACTTACCTCTTGCTGATGAATTCTCTATAGTGTTGGCAAAAAAACGACAAGCAAATTTAATGACAATGCAAGGCGCGCTAGGAAAGTTTGGAGATCTTGCTGTTTGGTATGCAGGATGGAGAGGTATAGAAAAGCCTACCGTAATACGCCCATTGGTTGCTATTTTTTCTGGAAATCATGGTATTATAGAAGAAAATATTACGTCATTTCCACAATCTATGACTCAGAAAATGGTAGAAAGTTTTTCAACAGGTGGAGCCGCGATCAATCAAATTTGTATAGCTTATGATCTTGGATTGAAAATATTTGATTTAGCTTTGGAATATCCAACAGTGAATATTACCAAAGACGCAGCAATGGATGAACGCAGTGCAGCTGCTACAATGGCATTTGGAATGGAATCCATTGCTGGTGGAACAGACCTCTTGTGTATAGGTGAAATAGGGATCGGAAATACAACGATAGCCTCGGCTTTATGTGTCGCCTTATTTGGTGGAGAAGTTGAGGAATGGACAAGTAAAGGTATGGGATCTGAAGTTGAGTTTTATCAACGTAAAATAGCTGCAATCAAAGCAGCGATTTCTTTGCATAAGAATCATTTTAATGATCCTTTTGAAATAATGCGTCGCTTAGGAGGACGTGAAATTGCTGCTATGGTTGGTGCCATTTTGGCGGCAAGGATGGAAAAAATTCCAGTTATTTTAGATGGCTTTGTCGCAACAGCAGCGGCTGCGGTCCTTTACAATATGCATCCAAGAGCACTTGATCATACTCTTGTTGGGCATGTTTCTTCTGAGCCAGAACATCATAAACTTTTAGAAAAAATTGGGAAAGAACCGCTTTTAAATTTAGGAATGCATCTTGGTGAAGGAGTGGGGGCAGGAATTGCGGCCGGTGTTGTTAAGGCTGCTGTTTTAACGCATGCGCAAATGACGATTAGCGAATAAATAAGGAACCCTTGAATATATAAAAGGTGAGAATCTGATTATATACAGATCAAAAAAAGTCTTAAGAATTTTGTTCATTCGCCTTTTCGTGCAACTTTATATAGTTGAGTGGGAGTTCTGTTGTGTATTTAATTTGTTCCATTGCGAAAGAAGATGAGACATCACGGATATCAATTTTTGCAATCAATTTTTTATAAAAAAGATCGTAAGCTTCAATATTGGGAACAACAACACGCAATAAATAGTCGATATCTCCACTCATTCGATAAAATTCAATCACTTCGCGAAATTCCTGAACAATTTTTGAAAAACGCTTAAACCACTCATGGCTATGTGTGCTTGTACGAATCGACACAAAAACAGTAACATGGGCATTTACTTTTTCTGGAGAAAGCACAGCAACACGACGTTGAATAACACCATCTTCCTCAAGTTTTTGAATCCTTCTCCAACAAGGAGTTGTAGAAAGTCCAACTCTTTTAGCAATATCAGCAACAGAAAGTGTTGCATTTTCTTGCAAAAGATACAAAATTTTTCGATCAAGACGATCCATATTTTTCTTTCTCAAAATAGTTCAGTTCATAACAGCTTACGTATTAAACTGCGAAGGTATACAATAAGCTCATCTTTAAACCATGGATTTTTTTGTAACCACAACGTATTGCGCCATGATGGATGGGGTAAAGGCATGACATTATAGCCTCGAGGTTGACGTATAGAAAGAATATTTTTCCAATCACTAACGGTTGCAGAAACGGTTTTATGTTTTAGCCCTGCAATATGCCATTTTTGCGCATAACTTCCAATAGCTAAGACAAGTTTTATTTGTGGCATGGCCTGGAATACCTTTTCATGCCATATTTCTCGACATTCACGTCGTGGGGGTAAATCAGCTTTGTTTTGATCATATCCTGGAAAACAAAATCCCATTGGGACAATAGCAAAGAGAGATTTATTGTAAAATTCATCGCTGGTTACATCGAGCCAATTGCGTAATCTTTCTCCAGAACGATCATTAAAAGGTATAGAGCTTTCATGTACACGTAATCCTGGTGCTTGTCCTGCAATTGCAATTGAAGCCGTATTGGATAAATAAACTACAGGTCTTGGTTCGTGAGCGAGTGGAGGAAGGTAACACGGTTGTTGGATACAAACACGACAGGAAGAAATCTGCTTTTCAAGTTTGATAATTTGACTACAGTGTTGTTGTTTCATAGGTAGGAAAAATCTTTATATTTACTCTATTCGAGGATGCGCTCTTCTCCATTCCTTGGGTTGTTGAAAACTTGATTGCCATATTCCTTTTTTTTTCTTTCTAGCTTCATCTTCTTCTTTAAGATAGTCATGGTAGCTTACGGCCCAGCCATTACGTACAAGCGTTGCGTTAATATTGCTGATTTTCTTTGTTTTACATGTCGCAAGAATGCGGCGATATTTATCTTTTTTGTGCCAATGACATGTAACAGGTTGATTTTCTATGAGTTGTTCTAAATATTTTTTTGCCTCAAGTCCGCATGGATAGCGTGCTTTTTTTTTACCACAAAATTGATGCATTTCAGGAGCATCAATCCCAGTAAGGCGGATAATCATTGAAGAAATCATAATTGAATCGCCATCAATAATCATTGCTTTTCCTTCAATTAAAGACTTAGAAGCAAAAACAGATCTTTGAGAGGAGATGTTTTTCTCTTTATAATAAATTGTTATAATAATAAGGATGAATACAACCATAAAAATACTACAACCAATAATTTTTAAGTTAAAGCGGTATAATAGATTAAAGTAAGAAATTTTTTTCTTCATGACATAAAAAATGGCTCCCATGACATGCTTTATTTTGTAAAGATCTACTTATGGATTTTATAATCAGCCTTTATTCTTTCGATAAATAAATATATTCGTCTCTTAATAATAAAGAGGATCCATTGTATTTTAAAGCAATATACTTGATTATATATTGAGACAAGTTAAACACAATATCATCATAATATTTATAACTAAGATTTAGAAAAGCAACTTAAAAATAAGTTAGCTTCATTTAATATTGTATAGAAATGACACTATAAAGCATATAAATATACGATTATTTTTATTTCCTAATTTCAAACAACAAAAAATTCTCCCCAAAACGGATTTGAGGAGAGTAACAAATCATATTTTACCTCTAGCTATAGACACCACTCTTTAAATTGGTGCAAGTAAGGTGTTATTTAATTTTTGTTTCTTTAAATTCGACGTGTTTTTTTACAATTGGATCATATTTACGCTTACTCATTTTCTCTGTCATTGTACGGCTGTTTTTCTTTGTTACATAGAAAAAACCGGTATCTGCAGTCGACAAAAGCTTGATCTTAATGGTTGCTGCTTTAGCCATAATTTAAAAGTCCTATTTGTTACTGAAAACGATGTCATCTTGCTATAAAAATCTATTTTCTATATAATCAGATTTCTAAGCAACACTACGGATGTTCTAAAAAAAGTCAAGAGCTGTATTTATTTTAGGTTTGTATGCGTTGAGATTAGAGAGCAAAAAGCAAATTCTGAGTTTAATTTTTAAGTTGTAAAATTGCTGCGATAGCTGCAATAATTGTAGCGATATCATCAGTTATTTGGTTATAGTTAATATTGCTGTTTGAATAGTTTTTTCAAACAGCAAAAGTGAAATAACTGTATTTCCAATATCATTTCAACTAAAAATTATTGTAATTATAGCAATGGTTGCACGGCAAAATCGTTTGAAGAAGCCGGTTTTTTTTATAATGAGAATGAATTAATAATGTCTTTTTTCATACAGCTGATCAAAAGCGAAGTTTGCATTAGGAAAATAAATCCAGCAAACACATTTTCTATCTCTATCATAGAATAGATGCAATTCTTTCTGATTATTTATATGGTTTGATCCATTAAAAAGATACACAGATTTATAGTGAAAAATAGGGGATAGAATAGTTCAACTACATCACAATTTATACAAATTTAGTTTAAAAATAACTGTTATCTTATTGTTATTATAAGAAATATTTCCTTTTCATGAAGAAGAAAAACAATGCATTATTACCTATGAGAATTTTACGTAGGCTTTTTGTTTTTACTTAATATTTTTTATAAAAAATGCGTTTTTGTTTCTTCGCCATAAATTTATTTTTATGGTAAGATGTGGGTGAAAAGGTTATAGGACGAGGTTCTGTTAAAAGCTCGAAGCATAAAGCACCTGCAAAAGGTTGTACATTTATAAGTTTTACTTCTACTCTATCGCTTAATTGATAGCCTTTATGGCTACGTTTTCCTATAAGGACATGTTGTGCTTCATCAAAATGATAATAATCATTTTTAAGTGTAGAGATATGCACAAAACCATCTGTATTGAGTTTTTCCAGTGAGATGAAAAGACCTGCTTTTGTCACTCCCGAAATACGACCTGCAAAAGTATAACCGATTTTGTTCGTTAAATAGTGTGCAACAAGCCGATCTATAGTCTCTCTTTCAGCTATCATAGCACGGCGCTCATATGAAGAAATTTGTGTAGCAATTTCCGCAAGATTGTGTTCTTGTGTATCTTTTAATTGATCATCTCCTAATTTCAGAGCTTTAATGAGTGCTCTATGAATGATAAGATCAGCATAACGACGAATAGGTGAGGTGAAATGTGTATAGTTATGCAAATTCAAACCAAAATGGCCGATATTTTGTGGATGATATTCTGCTTGAGATTGTGAGCGCAAAATAACCTGATTGACCAATTCTTTTTGTTGAGTATGCGCGACTTTTGCCAAAATTCTATTAAGCCGTTCTGATGTAAGCTCTAGTCCTCGAGAAAGAGAGATTCCCAGACTCTGAAGAAAATTCCGTAGTATTTCTTGTTTTGCAAGAGAAGGTTTATCATGAATACGATAAATAAAAGGTTGGTGATATTCTTTTAATGTTTCTGAAGCCGCGACATTAGCTTGTATCATAAATTCTTCAATTAAACGATGCGCTTCTAATTGTGATTCACTTACAATATCTTTGATACAGCCATTTTTATCAAGAATAATCTTTTTTTCTTCTATTTCTAATTCTAAGGGTTGTCGACGATTACGCGCGATTCTAAGGCTTTCATATGCATCCCACAATGGTTGTACGATGTTCTCGAAAAGAGGAGTTATTTTTTTATTGGGATTTCCGTCAATTGCAGACTGTACTTCTTGATAAGAAAGTTTAGCGATTACGCGTATCATAGTACGATGAAAACTATGTTTGCATTTTTTGCCGTTTGCATCAAAAATCATACGAACGGCCAAAGCCGGCCGCTCTTTTCCTTCGCGTAGAGAACATAAATCATTAGAAATGCGTTCTGGCAACATTGGCACAACATAATCTGGAAAATAAATAGAATTTCCCCGTTTTAATGCTTCGTTATCTAGGGCACTTCCCGTTTTGATATAGTAAGAAACATCTGCAATTGCGACAACAATAATCCAACCACCATTATTAGCAGGATCTTCATCCTTTATGGCATAAACTGCGTCATCATGGTCTTTTGCATCTGGTGGATCAATTGTAACAAATGGCAATTGTCTCCAATCTTCACGATTTTCTATGTTGGCAGGTTTTATTTTTTTTACTTCCTTTAGAACATCTTCAGGAAAAAGATAAGGAATTTTTTTCGAAAGAAGAGCGATCATTGAAAGAGCTTTTTCGCTATCGATTCGTCCCAAAACATTTTTGATTTTTGCACTCTGCAATCCATAATGAGTATTTTTTTTAATTTCTGCTTCAACGAGATCACCAGATTCTATCTTCAGTTCTGAAGATATATCAATCATAAGCTCATTTATTTTGCGATCTATGGGCTCGAGTTGCCATTGATTATTTTCCAACTTTTGTACAACGCCGATCGTGTTGTTTGGAAGCATATCAATTTTACGAATAATTCGTCCTGTATAGGGTGGCCCATGAAAAGATTTATTTGGGAAAATTTTTACAAGAAGGTGGTCTCCAACACCAACGCTTACTCTTTTTATGCGGTGAAAAGGGAGTATTTCAATGTTGGGTTTTGGATTATCTTCCCACTTAAGAGGTTGCGCAATAAAACTACCGTCTTTATCACGTGTACTAATTTTTACTAAAGCAATTGATGGCAATTTTCCTTTATTTCCTGCTTGCTTACGCTGTATCGGTATGAGCTTCTGGTCTTTCAGCTCACGTAATATATCTTTTAACCAAGTGCGGGATTCATTTTTTAAATTAAAAGCTTTGGCAATTTCGCGTTTACTTGACCGGTAAGGATTATCATTAATAAAGGAAAGAATTTCTACCTTAGTAGGCAGATTTTCCATGTTGAATGAGTGAAAATATTTTATTTTTTTATCGCCTTTAGCCAAAATTTATGTCTCTTTTGTTTTAGAAGAAGCTTTTTTAGAAGTTGCTTTTTTACCGGAAGCTTTAACGGATATAAGTTCTAATGCTTCTGAAAGCGTTACAGTAATTGGGTCTTTATCTTTTGGCAATGTTGCATTAATCTTGCTCCAATTTACATAAGGACCGTAACGTCCATTACGTACAGTTACAGTTCCTCCTTCTGGATGATCTCCTAATGTTGCCAGTACAGAAGAAGTTGTTCTGTTACTTTGCCTTGTTTTATTTTCTTTTTTTTCGGCAAGTACTGTAACAGCGCGATTGATTCCAATATCAAAAACTTCATCCGTGTGGAGAAGAGGTGCATATTTTTTATCATGCGTAAGATAGGGACCATAGCGCCCAATGGCGGCTGTGATTATTTTGCCTGTTTCGGGGTGTATTCCAATCTCACGGGGTAAAGATATTAAGGCCAAAGCTTTATCAAGAGTTATATTTTCTACTTGCCATTCTTTTGGTACACTTACACGTTTGGCTTCTTTACTTTCTCCAAGTTGAATATATGGCCCAAAGCGTCCAGTACGAAAAAAGATATCTTTACCTGTTTTAGGGTCAACACCAAGTATAACAGGTTCATCATTGCGTATGATTTCATTTTCTTCTCCTGTATCTGTACCAAGTTGGCGTGTGTATTTGCATTCGGGATAATTGGAACAACCAACAAATGCACCATAACGCCCGAGTTTTAAGGACAACTGGCCGTTTGTACAGAGAGGACAAGAACGGATATCACTTCCATCTTCTCGTACAGGAAAAGCGAGAGGTGCTAATGTCACGTTTAAAACATCAAGGACATTAGTTATACGTAGTTCTTTGATATTGGTAATAGATGCGTTAAATCCATCCCAAAAATCGCGCATTACATCTTTCCAAGAAAGTTTTCCATCCGATATAAGATCTAGTTTTTCCTCAAGGTCAGCTGTGAAACCATATTCTACATAGCGATTAAAGAAATTTTCAAGAAAGGCTGTAACAATACGTCCTTTAGCATCAGGAATAAGCTTTCGTTTATCAATGATAATATACCCACGATCACAAAGTGTAGACAGTGTAGATGCATAGGTTGAAGGGCGCCCAATTCCTAGCTCTTCCAGCTTTTTAATTAAGGAAGCTTCAGAATAACGGGGAGGTGGTTCTGTGGTATGTTGTACAGCTTCAACTTTTTCTTTTGTAAGTGTTTCGCCAGTGTTTATTTGTGGCAAACGTTTTTCTTCATTTCCTTCACTATTTTCTTCTTCTCGTTGATCAGTATAGACAGAAATAAAGCCATCAAAACGAATAACAGAACCTATCGCACGTAAATTTGCATGGTTTTCTCCTTTCTGTGCTTCAATTTCAACAGTTGTACGTTCAATTTCAGCAGAACGCATTTGGCTGGCAATAGCGCGCTTCCATATCAGTTCATAGAGCTTTGCCTGATCACTCTCGAGAAAATTGCGTACTTGATTGGGGGTGCGTTGAAAATCTGTTGGACGGATAGCTTCATGTGCTTCCTGTGCATTTTTTGCTTTTGTCGAATAAAAACGTGGTTTTTCAGGTAGATAGATACTACCAAAGGATTCATGAATTACTTTTCGTGCTGAATCAATAGCTTCTGGTGCTATTTGCACACCGTCTGTACGCATATAGGTAATTAGGCCTGCCGTTTCACCATTAATTTCAACACCTTCATAAAGCTTTTGAGCAATTTGCATGGTGCGAGAAGCTGAAAATCCTAGTTGTGAAGAAGCTGCTTGCTGTAAAGTGGATGTTGTAAATGGAGGAGAAGGATTTCTCTTTGTAGGTTTTGCTTCAACACTAAGTGTATGATATTTTGCTTCCTCTAGCATAAGACTAATCTGATCGGCTTGTTCTTGAGATTTAATATCAAGTTTACCAATCTTTTTTTGATTAAATAGTGTTAATCGTGCTTGGAAAACATCATTGCGAATGGTTTTTAGGTCTGTCGTAATGGACCAATAATCTTCTTTGACAAAATGTTCTATTTCTGTTTCACGAGCACAAATAATACGCAAAGCAACGGATTGAACGCGACCAGCAGAACGAGCACCTGGAAGTTTACGCCATAAAACAGGTGAGAGTGTAAAACCGACAAGATAATCAAGAGCGCGACGCGCAAGGTAGGCATCCACAAGTGATGTATCAATATCACGTGGATTCTTCATTGCATCAAGTACGGACTTTTTGGTGATAGCATTGAATACAACGCGTTTAATAGATTTATCCGTCAAAACTTTTTTTTGACGCAGAACATCAAGGATATGCCATGAAATAGCTTCCCCTTCACGATCAGGGTCCGTTGCTAAAATGAGGCTATCTGCTTCTTTTACTGCTTTTGCTATTTCATTCAAACGTTTAGTGGAAGCGGAATCTATATTCCATTTCATGGCAAAATCTTGATCAGGTAGAACGGAACCATCTTTTGCAGGCAAATCACGAACATGTCCAAATGATGCCATTACTTTATATTGAGATCCAAGATATTTATTAATTGTTTTTGCTTTTGCTGGAGATTCAACGATAACAATATTCATAATTTTACCCGAATGTTGAAATAAATTTTTTTTATAAACTTCTTTCACAGGAATAGCTAATGACAATTAGTTAAGAGCACATAAAAAATATTTAGTGACAACTTTTGATTGTTATTGTTAAAACACACCCTATATGGACTTACACGATTTGTTTTCTGCAGTTAATACAAAAAATACGGCAAAATACAGTAAAATATTTATACAAGGTCTGTTGAGAGGTGGAGGGAAATGTTCAAGGATAAAATATTATGTTTATAAATCACTTAAACGTTATCCAATATATTACCGATATGTCAAAACAAATGAACCAGATGGCACGTCAGGCGCGAAGTCCACTTTTAGCATTACTTTTGGATATGGTTGTTAAAGAAGGACAAAGCATTATCAATAGTGCTGAGGCTCTTGGAGAAGATCCAAATTCGACAATGACACATAACCACCAGAGTGTCGAATAAGCTTTCCAGCAAGTTCGAGTTCAACCAATAGGAGGTAAAGGTTTTGTAAGGAAACACCTGAATGGGTACTGAGTGTATCTAAGTCTATCGGTGTTGTTGACAGGGCAGAGAGTACAGCCGTACGTTCTTTATCATCTCCAAGAGAAAAGGAGCTATTGCTCTCTTTATCAGATGAATAAAAACTTTCCTTTTCAAGTTGAAGAGGGGTAGATTCCTCAAAAAAGTTGAGTTGAGAATTAACGGCTTTTGGCGTTAAGGGTGTAAGTGTTTCTATAATATCAGAGGGATGTGTGGTGAGTAGAGCGCCATCCTTGATGAGGTTGTTTGTACCAATAGATCTCGGATCAAGTGGAGAGCCCGGAATAGCAAAAATTAGTCGCCCCATTTCTGCAGCTTGACGTGCAGTAATTAAAGACCCTGATCGCAAGGCTGCTTCTATAATTAAGAGTCCAAGTGACAAGCCTGCAATAATACGGTTTCTTCTCGGAAAATCGATGGCCCGTGGCTTCCAAGCAATAGGCATTTCACTAATAATTGCTCCACCGTTGATGATAATATCCTCATGTAATTTTTTGTTTTCAGGAGGATAGACATGCTCAATTCCACCTGCCATAACTGCGACTGTACCTGTTAATAGACTTGCTTGATGTGCAACACTATCAATTCCACGAGCGAGTCCAGAAATAGTTGTAAAGCCAGCATTCCCAAGAAAATGAGCAAATTGAGCAGTGAGTTTTTTGCCAGCAGCAGAGGCATTGCGAGAGCCTACAATTCCAACAGAAGGTTTCTGAAAAACCGAAATATTACCTTTTATAGCAATAAGTGGTGGTGATGCTTCTGTCACCTTAAGAAAGGTTGGATAATCTGGTTCGCCTATACCAATAAACCGAATACCTAATCTTTCGGCTTCTTGCATTTCTTTTTCGGCATCTTCTAATGTTGCTATTCTAATTGATCCAGAAAGACCACCTTTCCTACTAAGCTCAGGAAGTGCTTCTAAAGCGTTTTCTGCTGTCTTATAATGATCAATGAGATTGCGAAAACTTACAGCTCCAATATTTTCACTACGCAACAACCGTAACCAATTTAGACGTTGGCGATCAGTGAGCAAGATTCCTTTATTCATCCCCGTTTTGTGTACCAATCTTGTTTTCTTTCCCAATTAATAATCTACCGATATTTGCGTAATGTTTTATATATACAAATATGCTCATCGCGATCAGCATAAAATAGAAATAAGGATCGGAAAAATAAAGAACAAATATTGGAGTGATAATAACAGCAACGAGTGCGGATAATGAAGAATAGCGTGTAAATAGAAAAAATGCCATCCATACAATAATGAAAACAATTGCTGCGGGCCAGTATACCCCTAAGCACACACCCAAATATGTAGCAACACCTTTACCACCTTTAAATTTAAGCCATATAGGAAAAAGATGCCCTAAGAAGACAAAAAAACCAGCTAGGGAAATAATGATATTATTTTCTATCGGATGACTTAAAAATTTTATGACGAGAACAACAAAAGTTCCTTTTAATACATCGCAAAGGAGTGTTAGAGCAGCAACTTTTTTATTTCCTGTTCGTAAAACATTTGTGGCACCAATATTTCCGGAGCCGATTGTTCTTACATCGCCAAGTTTGGCCAATCGCGTAAAGAGTAGTCCAAATGGAATAGATCCAATGAGATAAGAAATCAGGAAAATAAACCATGTAGAGAACTGAAAAAGTGTCTGACTATCATTCATTGGATATCTCAATTAAATTTGTTGTTTCAGTTTAAAAATGGATTTTCCTTTAACAAGAGTTTGGAGAACACGTCCTTGAAAACGAGCACTTTCAAAAGGTGTATTTTTTGAACGTGAATATAATTTCTCTGTAGAAACGACCCATGGTTCCTCAAGATCAACCAAAATAAGATCTGCATGTGCGCCTTTTTTAAGTGTTCCTGCGTTGAGTCCAAAGAGTTTTGCAGGTGCAGTTGATAGAAGTTCAGTTAATCTTAGAAGAGGGATAGTTTCATTGTGATAAAGGCGCAAAGCAGCTCCTAATAAAGTTTCCATGCCAATGGCACCAGAGGCTGCATCATGAAAAGGTAAGCGTTTTGTATCAAGCCCTTGAGGTTCATGAGAAGAAACAATAATATCTATGCTTCCATCTTTTATTGCTTCAATCATTGCTATACGGTCTTCTTCTGTACGCAATGGGGGCATGAGGCGGAAAGATGTGCGATATTCACCAATGTCATTCTCATTAAGAGATAAGTGATTAATAGATACTCCAGCGGAAATTTTTTCACTTCGTTGCTTGCCTAGACAAAGTGCTTCAACGGACATTGCTGTTGATATTTGTGCGGCGTGATAACGTGTTTGTGTCAAAACTGCTAATCGCAAATCTCTTTCAAGGGGAATGACTTCTGCTTCACGAGGTATTCCAGAAAGACCAAGCCAACTTGCTAACAATCCTTCATTCATAACACCTTCCCCTATAAGATCTTTGTCTTGTGTTTCGTGTATAAATGGAACATCAAAATCACGTGCATAAGTCATTGCTCTCCGTATAACAGAGGAACTTTGAAGTGTTTTCTTTCCTTCACTAAAGGCAACAGCTCCTGCATCCTTTAGCATGCCAAATTCAGATATTTCTTGTCCATTAAAACCTTGCGTGATTGTTGCAACGGGATAAATATTAACGAATGATATTTCTTGTGCTGTCTGCATAATATATTTAACAAGCGCTACATTATCGATGACCAGATTTGTATCTGGCATCATAAGGAAGGAAGTAATACCACCTGCTGCTGCAGATTGACATGCTGAAGATAGTGTTTCACTGTGTTCATTTCCTGGTTGTCCAACAAAAACGCGCGCATCAACAAGTCCAGGAAGAATTGCTTTATTTTGCGCATTAATAACTTCTGCTTCTGTGGGGATTCCTTGATTTAAGGCTTCTTGCCCAGCAGCTGTAATTCGTCCATTTTCAACAATAACTGTACCAACTTCATCGATTGTACGTGACGGATCAATAATACGGGCATTTTGAAAAACTATTGGCTTTGTCATTTTTTTTCTCCACTTGCTTTGAAGCGTGAATCTAATAATGCCTCCATGACAGCCATACGTACGACAACTCCCATTTCTACTTGTTTATGAATCATGCTGTGTGGTCCATCTGCTATGTCAGATGCAATTTCTACACCACGGTTTATTGGGCCAGGATGGAGAATAATGCAATCGTTTTTGGCATAGGCCAAATTTTCTTTATGTAAACCAAAATAATGAAAATATTCACGAATAGATGGGATAAAAGAACCCGTCATACGCTCATATTGTAAGCGTAGCATCATGACAACATCAGCACTTTTCAGACCTTCTTTCATTGTATGAAAAACCTCAACACCCATATTGGCGATTTCGGTAGGTAAGAGTGTTGAAGGAGCAACAGCACGTACACGCGCTCCCAAGGCATTGAGACTGAGGATATTTGAACGTGCAACACGAGAATGTAGAATATCCCCACAAATGGCAATAGTTAATCCTTCAATACGTCCTTTGGTTCTTTTTATGGTTAAAGCATCTAATAAAGCTTGTGTTGGATGTTCATGGGCCCCATCACCTGCATTAATGACACAGCAATCCACTTTTTTCGCTAATAAATTAACCGCGCCAGCACAGCTATGACGAACAACAAGAATATCTGGTTTCATTGCATTGAGTGTTGTAGCTGTATCAAGTAATGTTTCTCCTTTTTTTATAGATGAATTATCAACAGACATACTCATCACGTCTGCTCCTAATCGTTTACCGGCCAATTCGAACGAGGATTGCGTTCGTGTGGAAGCTTCAAAGAAAAGATTAATTTGTGTGCGTCCATACAATGGAGATTTTTTCTTATCAATTTTCTGAGAAAGAGTTACATTCGCATCGGCACGATCAAGTAATGTGGTAAGGTCTTGTACACTCAGACCTTTTATACCTAAAAGATGTTGGTGGGGAAAAATGGGAAAAAAAGTATTTTGAGTCATAGCATTCTTCTCTATCTCTCTCTAAAGAGATTAAACAAGCATTTGTTTGAGTGTGGTAAATGTTTTTTAACTGCAAAAAGACAAATAGTCTATGATATGAATGATTTTGAATAATAGGAATATGCCTATGAGTGCTGTATCCGTGCAAAATATCCGCCGTAAAAACGCGTTTCTGAGTGATACGCTTATGTTTCGTGTTGCTTCTACTCTGCCTACATTTTTATTAGCGAGTTTTGAAGAAATGGGAGATTTTGTAGCGAGTCGTGAAGCATTAGAACTTGCTTATTTAGCGAATCATTATCGGCCAGTATTGCGTTATAATGACGAGTGGGGGCATGTAAGAGAACAATTGGAGTTACATTCATCTTACCAAGAACTTCAACGATATTCTAGACAGGCTGGTTTGGTCACTTCACTTTGGGAAAATACACCTTCAGAAAATGGGATACGCTATCAAGCGCGTGCTATTCGCTTAGCTTTATCTGCTGGTCTAGAAACAGGGTATTTAAATGAAGTTATTATAACAAGTGCTGCTATTGCGGTATTAATTAGTGATATTGAGCTTTTCAAAAAATGGCAAAATGTACTTTTGTCGCGTCAATATGATTTATCATCTAAGCCTATTCATAATAAAAAGTCAGCTTCATTGACTTGCGCTTTTGATGATATTGAGAAACATTCTTTCAATTTTCCGAGTGTAAAGAAAATTTCTTTTGATGAAAAAATGGGGCGTGATCTCTATCGTTTAAATACTGTAAAAACCAATGTTATTAACCCTATGGTTGATGGATATCTTGTGAGTGCAGAGTTAGATGGTCACTTAAGCTGCTTTTTAGTCCCACGGATACAAGAAAATGGTGCTTTAAATGGATCCATATCGATCCGTCATTTAGTGCAACGTTCGGGAGAAACTTCCACACCAGAAGGTGTTGTTGATTTTCAAGGAAGTTGTGGTTGGCTTTTAGGAAATGCCGGAGAGGGAATAAAAGTCATTAAGGATATCGAAACGATGATGCGTTTTGATCAATCTGTTATATCAGCAGGTGTTTTGCGTGCTGCGCTTCAATTTGGTATAGATTTTTTTCGGAAAAAAATGCCAGAACAGCCTTTACCACCGCTGACAGAACGTATCTTTGCAGATATTGCGCTTGATATTGCCGCTTCACAAGCATTAGTTTTGCGTTTAGCACGGGCATTTGATAATGCGGCAAATGATCGCTCTGAAGCAGCTTTTGCACGAATCATGACACCTATTATTACGTATCATGTAAGTCAATTAGTTGTTCCTATCATTGGTGAAATTATTGCACAACTTGGTATTGAAAGCTTTATGGAGGGCAATCCATTATCGCAAATGTTGTGCAATGGACCAGCACGGATTGCGAGAAATGGTTCTGGTAATCAATTGGTAAAGGATGCAATTCTCATAGCTGAAAAAGCACCAGGATTGTTTCAGAAGTTATTAGAAAAAACTGCCGTTGATATTGGGCCAGCAGGGCCAAGGGCAATTGAGATTATTAAATCTTCTGTAGAGATGGCATCGGCAAACGAGGGAGCCGGTAGATTTTTTGTTGAGCAAGTAGCATATGCCGCTGCGGCAGCATCATTACGTTATACGGATATAGAGCATGTTGCAAATGCTTATATGGAAAGTCGCCTTGGAGGACAATGGAGATCTTCCTATGGGATGCTCATCGCACGGTATAATGCAGGGCATCTATTAAATGTTCTTTATCCTTCCATTTGATGAAGGATTTTGATCCGGTTGAGAGCTCCTTGCAAGATAAAAGCGGCAGCGGCCGAATCAATGCGGGGAGCCCTTTTTGTACGTGATATACCCATCTCTAAAAAGATGCGCTCTGCGGCAATTGTCGATAAGCGCTCGTCCCAAAAAACAAATGGAATTTTTGTACGTGTTGCCATGGTGCTGACAAAGGTTCTGGTTGCTTGAGCACGAGGGCCACTGCTTCCGTTCATGTTGAGAGGCAAACCAATGACAGCAACTCCTACATTTTCACGGTTAAAAATTTGTATAAGCGTGTTGGCGTCTTCCGTAAATTTTTTTCGTTTAAGTACAGGACGTGGATTTGAAAAAAACAGTCTCTTATCAGAAATAGCAATTCCGATTGTCTTGGTACCTAAATCCAAGCCTGCTATTGTTTGCCCAGGCAAAAGATATTTTGTAACTTCATCTATGTTAATAACAGTCATATGGCCTATATAAGTTTTTTAATATTTCAGGTTCATACTTTATTTTTATTTATGCTATCAATATTCTTGCGCTTGCAAACGCAGCCTTGTATAGCCACAATATGAATAGGAGAATTCAAAATAACAAATAGAAAGGCAGAGTATGTCTGTTGATCAAGAAACAGTCAAGCGGGTAGCACATTTAGCGCGCATTGCTGTCCAAGATGATGAGGCAGAACGTATGACAAAAGAGCTCAATGTCATTTTAGGTTTTGTCAAACAATTACATGAAGTTGATGTCAGTGAAGTTGAGCCATTAACATCAGTAATACCAATGACTTTGCGAATGCGTGAAGACAATGTTACCGATGGTGATAAGGTGGAAGACATTATAGCAAACGCACCTGTTACGGAAGAGAATTTCTTTCTCGTTTCAAAAGTTGTCGAATAATTTTTTGTATCTTTAAAATTTGAGAACCAATATGACTGATTTAACAATCCTTACAATTGCGCAAGCTCGTGATGCTCTTCTAAAAAAAAATTTCAAAGCAACTGAATTAACAGAGTCTTATTTAAAAGCGATTGAATTGGCAAATCCGACTTTGAATGCTTATGTAGCTGTAACAGCAGAAAAAGCGATGGAAATGGCTGCTGAATCAGATATCAGATTGACTAAAGGGCAGGGTGGATTTTTAGAGGGAATTCCATTGGGAATTAAAGATCTTTTTGCGACACAGGGTTTTCATACTCAAGCCTGTTCTCATATTCTTAATGGTTTTAAACCGCATTATGAATCAACCGTAACGGCTAATTTATGGCAAGATGGAGCCGTTATGTTAGGTAAGCTTAATATGGACGAGTTTGCTATGGGCTCCTCTAATGAAACATCATATTATGGTCCAGTAATAAGCCCATGGCGAAAAAAAGACTCTGATGAAAAACTTGTGCCAGGTGGTTCTTCGGGTGGTTCTGCAGCTGCTGTTGCAGCACGGCTTTGTGCTGGAGCGACAGCAACGGATACAGGTGGTTCTATACGACAGCCAGCAGCCTTTACTGGAACTGTCGGGATAAAACCAACTTATGGACGTTGTTCACGATGGGGAACTATTGCTTTTGCTTCATCTCTTGATCAGGCGGGACCTATTGCTCGAGATGTGCGTGATTGTGCTATTTTGCTTAAATCAATGGCTTCCTTTGATGAGAAAGATTCTACTTCTGTTAATCTTTCAGTTCCTGATTATGAAAATTATCTTGGTCAATCAATTAAAGGAATGAAAATAGGTATTCCAAAAGAATATTATCTTGAAGGAATGTCTCATGAAATTATTGCGCTTTGGCAACAAGGGATAAATTGGTTAAAAGAAGCAGGTGCCGAAATACGCGATATTTCGTTACCTCATACAAAATATGCTTTGCCTGCTTATTATATTGTAGCTCCTGCAGAAGCATCTTCTAACTTAGCACGTTATGATGGTGTTCGTTTTGGTCTCCGTATATCGGGGAAAGATGTCATTGAAATGTATGAAAATACCAGAGCAGCTGGTTTTGGCGATGAGGTAAAACGCCGTATTTTGATTGGTACTTATGTTCTTTCATCGGGATATTATGATGCTTATTATTTAAGAGCCCAGAAAGTGCGCACATTAGTAAAACGTGATTTTGACCACTGTTTTGCTTCTGGTGTTGATGCTATTCTCACACCCGCAACACCAACACCAGCTTTTGGCATTGCTGATGAAAAAATAAAAAATGATACTGTGGCAATGTATCTCAATGATATTTTTACTGTACCAGTTAATATGGCTGGGTTACCAGGAATTTCTGTTCCTGCTGGTCTCTCATCAAATGGTTTACCGTTAGGGTTGCAATTGATTGGTAAACCTTTTGCTGAAGAAGTTATCTTCCAGATAGCTTATATTATAGAACAAGCAGCGGGGGTGTTCAACGCAGAGAAATGGTGGATAGGACAATAAAAATCTACTTCAGAGTAGAATGCCTTTCGTTTTTTTACTAATGATTGTGCTAACAAGCCGATACCATCATTTGCCAATTCCAATGTGTTGCGATTATTTTTGTATTGAGGCAAGTTTATAAGAGGTGTTTTATTCCTTTTTTTAATGGCTTTTTATCTACACACCAATTCCGCTTGTGATAGGCAAGTGAATGATTTTGATTGATTCAATATAAAAAGATTTGAAATGAGAGAATATTACTATATTTGCTTTCTCATTTCACATACAAAATGATAAATTATCGCTATAAATCAAAGTTTTGTAGTGTTTAGCCACCGAGATATGCTTCTTTAACGCGTGGATCAGAAAGCATTGCTTTTCCTTCACCATGAAACAAGATATGCCCTACTTCTAAGATATAGGCATAATCAGCAATAGAAAGTGCTGCAAATGCATTTTGTTCAATGAGAAGGACAGTTTTTCCCATGTCGTTAATTTTTCGGATGATCGAAAAAAGCTCTCGCACAAGAAGGGGGGCTAAACCCAAAGAGGGTTCATCCAATATCACAACGTCAGGATTACTCATGAGCGCACGTCCCACAGCAAGCATTTGTTGCTCACCACCTGACATTGTTCCTCCCAACTGCTTTGCTCTTTCACGTAGGCGTGGAAATAGGCTAAATATCCATTCTATATCACGAGCAATCCCATGTTTATCATGACGAATATAGGCACCGAGATGTAAATTTTCTAAAACAGAGAGATGGGGCATAATACGCCGTCCTTCAGGACTAAGAGCAATACCCAATCGCAAGATTTTTTCTGGTGATTCTTTAATAATTGATTCGCCCTTATATATAATTTTTCCATAGACGGATCGATTAAGTCCTGTAATAGAGCGTACAATGCTACTTTTTCCTGCTCCATTAGCGCCGATTAAAGTTACTATACTTCCTTTTTTTATAGACATAGAAAGGTTTTGGATAGCTTTAATGGCGCCATAATGAACGTAAAGATTTTTGATTTCAAGAATATTCATAGACATCTCCGCCAAGATAAGCTTCAATAACTTTAGGGTCGTTACGAATTTCATCTGGTGTACCATAAGCAATGCAACAGCCATGTTCCATGACCAAAATATATTGGCAAAGCCCCATAACAACTTTCATATCATGTTCTATAAGTAGAATAGTAAGATTAAACTCTTTTTGTATTTTTATTATGAATTTTCTAAGATCTTCGCTTTCCTGTGGATTCATGCCGGCAGCAGGTTCATCAAGAAGCAGCAATTTTGGTTTTGTTGCTAGCGCGCGCGCAATTTCTAGACGTCGTTGCACACCATAGGGTAAAGTTGTAGCAGATTGATTGGCAAGATGATCAAGCTGTAATTTTTCAAGAAGCTCCATCGAGTTTTTACGAATCTTACGTTTTTCTTTCATTGCTTTTGGCAAAAATAGAGCAGAAGCAAACCATGGGTATTTTTGACGGACATGTGCTCCTACCATAACATTTTGCAAAACTGTTAATCCTGAAAAAAGACGAATATTTTGAAATGTGCGTGCAATATGACGTCTGCAAATAATATAAGGCGGTGCTCCAGAAACTTTTTTCTTATCAAAAAGAATAGTCCCACTTGTGGGAGCATAAAATCCAGAAATCATATTGAAAACTGTTGTTTTTCCAGCACCATTGGGACCGATTAATCCAGTAATTACCCCCTGTTTGATTGCCATATTAATATTATTAACGGCAACCAATCCACCAAAACGCATTACGATATTATTGAGAGAAAGAATGGTGTCGGTCATAGCTTTTCCTCAGTTTTAGAGAATTTTTTACGTGTCAAAAAGCCATAAATCCAATTCCACGAAAATTCACGTTGTCCTAACAATCCTTTTCGCCAGAATAAGATAATTATTAATAATAAAAGAGAGAAAACAACCATACGGAGTCCTGGTATCTCTGGAATATGTATAGAACCTAGATCAAATGGACTTTCAATAATGCGAAGCCATTCAAGCATGATTGTAATAATAATGCTTCCAATAATACTACCTGTGATCGAACCAAGTCCGCCAGCAACAACAATCATCAAAATATTAAAGGTTAAGAGAAAGTTAAACATTTTGGGATCAATAGTTGAAATAAGAGCAGCCATTAATGCTCCTCCGATACCAGCAAAAAATGCACCAACAGTAAAGGAAAAACTACGGTAGAAAAAAGCGTTAATTCCCATTGTTTTTGCGGCGATTTCATCATCACGAATAGCACGCAGTACGTTACCTGTATTGCTTCGCAGTAAAAGAATAATGAAGATAACTGTAAATGCTAACCAACCATAATTCCACCATAATGTAGCATTTTGGGGTATGCCTTTAATTCCCAAAGAACCATTTGTAAGCGATGTCATGTTTGTAATAACAATGCGAATAATTTCTGCAAAACCCAATGTTGCAATCCCAAGATAATCACCTCCGAGACGTAATACAGGAAGAGCAATTAATAAACCTACAGTGGCTGCACACAAACCACTGATAACAACAGCTATAAAAAATGGCATCTGTAAGTAAAGCAATGGCTCGGCTATAGGATCAAGGATCCACATCATTTCTTTTTGTTCAGGAGAGAGCAGTAAAATTGCACAGACATAAGCACCAATAGCCATAAAGCCAGCATGCCCAAGAGAAAACATTCCTGTAAAACCATAAATCAAATTAAGCGAAATCGCCAATATCGCATTAATAGCAATAAGATTGATAACACGAAGTGTATAGTCATTAAAATTACTATCGGCATAAAATAAAAAACCGATAATAATCAAAATACTGATACACGATAGGAAAACTTTAGCTGATTGTGCCATTAAATTTTCTCCTGACTTTTTTTGCCCATTAAACCAGCAGGCATTACTAATAAAATCAGAATTAATATGATGAAAGCGAAAGCATCTCGATATCCAGATAGAGCAGGAAAGAACGCAATCATCATAATTTCAATAAATCCTAGCAATAATCCACCTAACATTGCTCCTGGAATTGAGCCAATACCTCCAATAACAGCTGCAATAAATGCCTTGAGTCCAGGTAGAACACCCATATAAGGTTGAATTTGAGGATAGCGTAGAGCCCACATAATGCCCGCAATAGCAGCGAGTGCTGAACCTATTCCAAATGTGAATGCAATGATTTTATTAACAGAGACACCCATCAAACGAGTCGTTTCAATATCGTGTGAAATTGCACGCATAGCAAGGCCCGGTTTTGTTTTATTGATAATCCATAGCAGTAACACAATAAGAAAAAACGAAACGGTAGGAACAATCAAAGACATGGGAGCAATTCTAATAATTCCTTCTGTTCCTTGCCCTAAATGCCATAGTAATGGTGTTACAATAAAATCTGGTTGTTTTACACCCTTTGGAACACCACTAAAGAGCACAGTTGCAAGATTTTCAATAAAAAAGGAAACACCTATTGCACCAATAAGTGCTGAGATACGTGGAGCATGACGCAGAGGCCTATAGGCAAACTGATCAACAGTAATACCTACAGCACTTGTGATAAAAATGGAAAAACAAATGGCTAAAATCCAAATTGGTGTAAAATCTTGTGGAGCAATTTTGAGATAATAAATGAATCCTAAAACAAGAATGGAAAAAATAGCTATCCAATAAATTTTAGGTTGTTTTTTTAATCCTATGAACACCAAATAGTAAGCAAGAACGGCGAGAAAAACAAGAAGAATAGCGGCCCAAGCAGGCATAAAGCTAATTGTGGAAAAGAAGACAAAATATGCTCCCAACATAAAGATATCACCGTGAGCAAAGTTAATGAGTCTCAGGATACCGTAAACCATAGTGTAACCAATTGCGATCAGCCCATAAAGTGATCCCAATGCCAGTGCATTAAAAAAATACTGGATGAACATTTCGGTGCTCATCTCTTGTCCTTCCACATTTGTTAATTCATACAGGATAAAATACGAAACTCTCAGATATTGGTTGAGAAAATAATTCTCAACCAATTCTTATATTTTGATAAATAAGATTTTTTAAATTTTTTTAAAAAGCAGGTTTAACTTCATCTAAATAAACACGTTTCCCATCTTTTATTTCTATGATACCAATAGGAATTTTGGGATTATGATTTTCATCCATAGACATATCACCAAAAGGAGTTTTAAAGTCTTTTAATTTGCTAAGTTCTATTGTAATTTTTTCACGATCAGCACTGCCAGCATTTTCAATAGCTTTCATGAACATCATATAGCTTGTATATCCCAAAACAGAATTGATGTTTGGTTCGCTGTCAGGATAAGTTTCTTTCCATTCATTGGTAAATTCTTGTGCTGCTTTTGACATATTTGGCATATCTACACTGTAGGGAAGTGTCGTATGTAAGAAGCCTTCTGATGCCTTTCCTGCAATTGTAACGGTTTCTGGATTATCCATAGCATCTCCGCCCATAATGAGAAACTTTGCACCAAGTTCACGTGCTTGTTTCATAATGATGGCACCTTCAGAAAAATAGGATGGAATAAATAAGATATCAGGTTTTTGCGCTATAATTTGCGTGAGAACAGCTGAAAAATCCTGATCTCCAGAACTATAGTTTAAATTTGAGATAACTTCACCACCTAGTTTTTTAAAAGCACGTGTAAAGTAACTTGAAAGGCCAATTGCGTAATCGCTTGATATGTCTTTGAGAATAGCAGCTTTTTTTGCGCGTAAATTTTGAATTACATAAGTTGCAATTCCTATACCTTGATAAGAATCAATAAAACAAGCGCGGAAATAATATTTTTTCCCCTGCGTAACAAGTGGACTCGTTGAGGAAGTTGCGATAGCTGGAGTCCTTGCCTTTTCAGATATTTCTCCACCTGCTAGCGAGAGTGAAGAACCATAACTACCAATGATTCCACTGACTTTCTCACTTGCCGTTAAACGCATAACAGCATTAGCAGCTTCTACTTTATCCGATTTATTATCAATGATAACAAGTTCCACTTTACGTCCTAGTATTTCTGGTATTTTTTTGTGCGCCAGCTGTATACCTTTAATTTCAAGTTGTCCTCCAAATGCATTTTGACCGCTCAATGGAAGGTAGACACCAATTTTAATAGGCTCATTCGCATAGACATTCACTATAAGTACTACTACAGCTCCTATTATAGCAGTGATTGTGGTAAGAATTTTCCTCAATTGCATTGCACCATCCCTTAATTAAATTGTAGTTTCCTCACCTTATCTTGAACTTCTTTATCATGCAAGTTACACATAATGTCACTGTATAAAAAACTTTTTGTATTCTCATCTCTGATGAGAAATGTGTTGTAAAAGTTGTAAAAGATGTAAGGCATGTGATCAAACGAATTTTGTAAATATTTAGCATTATGGGCCATATCTTAATATAAGAGGTACGACAATGTGGGGAAATCTTATCTTGGGGCTTGCGTGTTGATGCAAGAGCAATGTTTACTAAAATATAGAGAATCAATATTATAAATTAGACCTACAGGATCACGTTTTATTATGACAAGTAAGGATACATTAAAAGATTATTCCCTGTCTGAAGACAATTTAGGTACTTGCGGTGCAATTATCGAAGTCAATGGTGTCATTAAGTGGTTTGATAGTAGTAAGGGTTATGGTTTCATTGTACCTGATTTGCCGGGATTTCCCGATATATTATTGCACGTTACAGTGATGCGAAGAGATGGTTTTCAAACGGCCTTGGAGGGTGCTAAGGTTGTTTGTGCTGTAGAAAAAACTGAACGAGGATTAAAGTGTGTTCAGGTAAAGTCTATAGATTGTTCCTCAGCGATTCATCCGTCAGAAATTCCAGCGCGTACGCATGTTGTTGTTAATCCAGAAAGTGGTTTAGAGCGCGCAATTGTTAAATGGTTCAATCGTGATAAAGGCTTTGGTTTTCTTAGCCGTGGGCAGGGAACAGAGGATATTTTTATTCATATGGAGACATTGCGTCGTTTTGGTTTAGCAGAGCTTCGTTCTGGCCAAGTTGTTCTTATACGCTATGGTAAAGGGGAAAAAGGCTTGATGACGGCAGAGATTTATCCAGATATAGGGATTCCATTTTCTACGCATTGAATTTCAATATTGAAGTATCATCATTTTTTTGTTTAGAAAAGATAATGGAACAGTTGTACAGTTGACTTAAGCAGAAAAAATAAGATCAATGATCTTATTAAGTTGTAATAAATGAAAGCAGATGGTCTTCATTATCGCGTTGGGAAATAAGGAGACGGCGGTCTTAGGATAAAAAGAATGCGGCTGTTTTATTTCTTCATTTTTTTAATATTTATGCTTTTTATTTTATGCAACAGAATTTAAATAATTGCTTGTGGTAGAGATAAAAATGTTAGAACTTTTTAACAAAAGGCTAATTATTCAATTGGCACTGTTTTTTATGTTAGGGGCAGGTATAGCAGTAGCAAAAAAGCCTATGGAGATTCCTGTTGATCCTGTTCCTTTAGAAATACAAACACAGCAGGGAACAATTTCTTATAAAGTAGAGATTGCTTTTGCACCATCTCAAGCAAAAGCCGGTTTGATGTATCGCACTCATTTCCCACGCGACCATGCGATGCTTTTTAAACATCAAGAAAACGATAAATTAGGAGATAAGCAGGGGCTTGTTATGTGGATGGCAAATACTCCTTTGCCCTTAGATATGCTTTTTTTAAACGATGAAGGTGTCATTGTTTCCATCGTAGAGAAAACTATTCCATTTTCAACGGATATGATTTCATCAAAAGTACCTGCGACTTTTGTAATTGAAGTTAATGCTGGTGAAGTTTCTGAAAAACAAATAGAAAAGGGACAACGTGTTTTTCATCCTGCTATTTGTGGAGAATGTAAAGGAAATAATAAATGACAGCAGAAGACATCCATTTTTTTGAATATGATGGTTTGCGTTTTGCTTATCGTGAAGAAGGGCAGGGTGTGCCTGTTTTATTGATTCATGGTTTTGGGTCTTCTGCGCGTGTAAATTGGTATGCAACAGGTTGGTTTCGTACCCTTACTGAAGCAGGATATCGTGTTATTGCTCTTGATAACCGTGGGCATGGAGATTCCATTAAGAGTTATGATCCTTCTTTTTATACACCTCAAGCTATGGCAGGTGATGCTGTGAAATTGTTGCAGCATTTAAAGTTATCTAAAGTGCATGTCATGGGATATTCTATGGGTGCTCGAATTAGTGCATTCATGGCTCTTTTGCACCCAACATACGTCTATAGTGTTATTTTTGGTGGTTTAGGTATTGGTATGGTAACAGGAGCAGGAGATTGGCAACCTGTTGCTGAAGCTCTTTTAACAGAAGATCTTTCTACCATTACCAATCCACGTGGTTTAATGTTTCGTAAATTTGCAGATCAAACTAAAAGCGATAGGCGAGCTCTCGCTGCTTGTATTATGACCTCAAAACGGGAATTAACAGCATCGGAAGTTTACAAAATTAAGCAACCTGCACTTGTTGCTGTTGGAACATTAGATGAAATTGGTGGTGAAGCAGAACCATTAGCAGCTTTATTGCCTCAAGGTGAAGCACTCCTAATTCCCGATAGAGATCATATGCTTGCTGTGGGAGATAAAATCTATAAAAAAGGCGTTATTGATTTTCTTTCTCGTTATCCTCTCGTATAAGAAGCAGATATACTTTTTATAGTTTGTAAAGGTTTCTAATATTTTTATCTTAGACAATATAAAAACTCTAGAATATCGATTTTTATGGTATAAATTTTTGCAAAAATAGCAGGAAACAGCATAAAAATCTTGTTCGCTTATTTTGTATAGGAGCGTTTTCCTTTTATAAGGTAAGCTTATTATTTCTTGAAGAAGTTAAAAAGGGAATTTTTTTATTATCCAATAGCATTTTGTGGTAAACAAAACAGCAGCAATAGAAGAAAAAGATAAACGGTTTTTATTTTATGTAATTCTGCTTTAGATAAAAGAAGCGGAATTTATAGCGATTGGATGAATGTTTCATCAGAAGATTCTTTTGAGTGCAAAAACTGATATTGAGAGTAAAGTAAAAATTATTAATATTTACAGTATGTTACTTGTTTTTTAAGTTTATATGGATGATTTAAAAAATGTTGGGCTTTTTAGAATCGCAAGAATGTCTTATTTTTTGCTAACAAGAAATTAATTGAATAGTCTTAAAAGACAGGAGAGCGTAGTGAATGCTGATGAAATAAAAAAACTTGATAATTATTTTAAAAACAAATTCCAAAACTTAGCATTGCAAGTAAAAGCGCGTCCTAAAAAGGATGATTCTTGTGAAGTTTATATTGGGGATGAGTTCTTAGGTGTTATTTATCGAGATGAAGATGAGAATGAGTTATCATATAATTTCTCAATGGCTATACTAGATATTGATTTAGATAATTAATGTATTATGAGTAAATGAAGAAATTTCCTCACACAAGAAGATTTACATGAGCCTTTCTTTTTTTAGGCTTGTATAACCGTTTCGTCCAATAATAAGATGATCGTGAACGATGATTCCTAGTGCATTTGCTGCGTCTTTTAATCTAAGTGTCATTGATATATCTGCTTGAGAGGGAGTTGTATCGCCAGAAGGGTGGTTGTGAACTAAGATGAGGCCTGAGGCAGATAATTGTAAAGCGCGAGAGATTACTTCACGAGGATAAACGGGGGTATGATCAATCGTTCCAGTTTGTTGCACTTCGTCAGAAAGTAAACCATGTTTCTTATCAAGAAATAAGATGCGAAATTGTTCGCGCATCTCATGCGCCATAACGATTTTGCAATAGGCTAACACTTGATCCCATGAGGAAAAAATATCACGTTTAAATAATTCTGCGCGAACAAGACGTGCAGCAACATCTGAAATGATTTTTAAATCGGTTGCAGTGGCTGGACCGCATCCTTGAATTTCTTGAAGTCGGCGAATATCAGCGCCTAGAACATCAGCTAACGAGCCAAAATGTGCTATCAAGCTCTTCGCGAGTGGTTTTGTATTTGCGCGGGGAATAGTGCGAAAAAGCAATAATTCAAGATATTCATAATCTTCAATTGCATTTCCTTTTGATTGTAAATAGCGTTTACGAAGACGTTCACGATGCCCTTGATAGTGTTGGTCTATCTGTGAATGCTTCTGAATTTTTCTATTTTTAATTTTTTGTTCTGGGATGAGTGGAGAACTTGGTGTTAACGCAAAATGATTGCTTTGATGGTCCCCTTTTTTATATGTTTTTTTCGCCATAATATTTCTACATTTATTTAGGCATGTAAATTTGGAATATAAAAAATATTTTTAGGTGATTGTGTAAATATTTCGCATCCATCATTTGTAACACCAATTGTATGTTCATATTGTGCAGTAAGAGATCGATCACGTGTAACAGCAGTCCAGCCATCAGACAAAATTTTTACCTGTGGTTTACCAAGGTTGATCATAGGTTCTATTGTAAACATCATACCTTGCTTGAGTTCTATCCCTTCTCCTGGATTTCCATAATGCAGAATATTAGGGGTATCATGAAAAAGCTGGCCGATTCCATGACCGCAAAAATCTCTCACAACTGAACATCGTTCAGATTCAGCATAACGTTGAATAGCAGCACCAATATCACCGGTGGTTGCTCCAGGTTTCACTACAGCAATTCCTCTCATAAGACTTTCATGCGTTACTGTCAGTAAGCGTTCCGCAGCACGTCTGATTTTTCCAACAGGATACATACGACTTGAATCACCATGCCATCCATCGAGAATAAAGGTAACATCAACATTAATGATATCGCCTTCTTGTAAGGGCCTTTTATTTGGGATACCATGGCATACAACGTGATTGATGGATGTACAGCATGAATGGCTGTATCCATGATAATTCAAGTCTGCAGGGAGCGCTCCTCGTTCGGCACCAAAAACAAAGACAAAGTCATCAATTTCTTGTGTCGTAACACCCGGTTTAATAATATTCATAAGAGCATCAAGGCATTCTGCCGCAATACGACCAACTTCACGCATTTTAGTAAAAGCGTAGTCATCGAAAATGCGAATTTGTCCATTAAATTTCAAGGGCGCTTTATGATATTCAATATAATCGATCATTGTCTTTTCTGTTTTCTATTTTCACACGATGAATTGGAAAAATACCTTCTATACTTACGTGACATTTTATAGCGTAAAATTCTACCCCTGACTTTAATGCTAAATTAAATTTACGTCCATAGAGAGGATCAAGATCATGACAGATTGTAAAAGCTGAGCAATCTTCTCGTTGAATTATGTAAAGCATAGCGGCTCGTTTACCTTGTTGCACGACTTTTATGAGCTCTTCAAGATGACGTGCACCACGTTTTGTTTCGGTGTCAGGAAATTCTGCTAATCCTTTTTGACGCACGAAATGAACATTTTTAACTTCTAAATAACAGTCGGGAAGGCTATCATCACGCAGGAGAAAATCAATACGCGACTGCATACCATAGCGTTGTTCTTTCAAGATTGTTTTATATCCACTTAATTCCGGTAATAATCCATTTTGAATTGCTTCTAATGCCAATTTATTGGGCAAAGCTGTATTGATGCCAACCAAAGTATTTTCTTTTTCAACAATTTCTAATTGATATGCATATTTTCGCTTGGAATTGTCGTGATATGAAAGCCAAATATTGGAGTTTGGAGTTATTAATCCAAGCATCGACCCTGTATTAGGAACTGAAACAGTAAAGACATGCTGATCATCCCGTTTAACATCAGCAAGGAAACGTTTATAACGACAAATAAGTTTTGCAGGAAAAAGTTTGGAAGTAAAGAGCATATTCCTTTCTTAAAGCGTGTAGTTTCATAATTCAACTTATGATAATCATTACCTCAAAAGTTGATCTGTAAAGATTATAGCATATAAAATTAAGGCATTATTGATGCAAAAAACATTTAGAATCTTATATAATTGCTATAAATATTGCAGTTTATTTTTTGCTTTTTATAATTTTTTATTCATTTTTAGGGTAGCATTACTCATTCTTTGAAACCATTATTTTATTTGTAGTCAGTAAAAATATTGCCCATAATATGTTTGTAAAAAAAGGTTATTTTATGGAATATTTCGTTTAAAATGGAGTCCAAAAAAATCCGTAATAGGGGCATAATGTATGAAATTAGGTAAGATTGATGGCTGGAACAAATAAAAACCGTAAAAATTTAACAAATGGGCCAATTATTATTTTGGTCGAGCCACAGCTTCCTGAAAATATTGGTATGGTCGCAAGGGCAATGGCAAATTTTGGGCTTTCTCAACTTAGATTGGTTAAACCTCGGGAAGAATTTCCAAATGAAAAAGCCAGAGTTGCAGCAAGTAAAGCAGACCATGTCATTAATGAGGTGATAATTTTTAATACGTTATCTGATGCAATTGCAGATTTACACTATATTTTTGCTACAACAGCACGTGAGAGATGTGGTTTTAAAACTGTAAAAAGTGCCGTTGAAGCAGCGAATATATTACGTCAGCGTGAAAAACTTGGCCAGAAGACGGGTATTTTATTTGGAAGAGAACGGTGGGGATTAGAAAATAGTGAAATTAGTCTTGTTGATGAAATCGTCACTTTTCCCGTTAATCCGGCTTTTGCATCTCTTAATATTGCACAAGCAGTTTTGCTTATGTCTTACGAATGGATGAAATCGGGTTTAGACAATGTGAATGATACAGCTTTTCGTACAGCGGAGATGGAACCAGCTGATAAAGCTACCCTTCATGGTTTTTTATCTCAGTTAGAAGATGCGTTGGATACTCGTGGATATTTTAGGCCGAGAGAACGCAAGGAAGTGATGCTTGCAAATATGCGTTCTGTTTTTACACGTGCTAATTTTAGTGAATCTGAGGTGCGTTTGCTGCGAGGAATTGTATCGTCACTAGATCATTTTTCTCCTCAGTTTCCACGGGGTAGTGGTCCTCCCATAGGACGTGATCGTAAAAAATTAAAAACAAGTGTGAACACCGATGGATGAACAATCTCTTCTTTTTTTTGATAGCGGCATCGGAGGTTTAACAGTATTAAGAGAAGCCCGCGTTCTTATCCCTGAAACGCAGTTTATTTATGTTGCTGACGATGCGGGCTTTCCATATGGAAATTGGGAAGAAAATGTTTTAAAAGACAGAATTTTAAAGATTTTTATAAATCTTTTAACACTATATAATCCCACTTTATGTGTAATCGCTTGTAATACCGCTTCTACATTAATGATGGCGGATTTACGACAGAGATTTCCTCATGTTCTTTTTGTCGGAACGGTTCCTGCAATTAAATTAGCTGCTAAACAAACAAAATCAGGTTTTATTTCAGTGTTAGCTACTCCTGGGACAGTTAAACGTGCATATACACACGAGTTAATCAATTCTTTTGCTGATCGATGCCATGTACAACTTGTTGGAAGTGAAAAGCTTGCTGGTTTTGCTGAAGATTATTTACGCGGGAAACCTGTTGATTCGGAAGAACTACGTCATGAAATTCTTCCATGCTTTGTTGAACAAAATGGCAAATACACTGATATTATTGTTTTGGCTTGTACGCATTATCCTTTTTTGATTCATTTATTTCGTGAACAAGCCTTATGGCCTGTTAAATGGATTGATCCAGCAAAAGCTATAGCCAAACAGACAAAATCATTATTGCTAGGAAAAATACCTCGCAAAAATATAAATATAAAGAAAGATAAAGATTTTGCATTGTTTACATCGCAAAATATAACATCTTCAACAAAGCGTTTATTAAAAGGATTTGGCTTAAATATCATGAAAAGAGTTGACTTTGAGGTATGAGATCAATAAAACCACTTCAGTTTTTTCTTTCGAGAAAATGGTATTAATTAACGTGTCCCGTGGATAACTTAACAAATAATGTGTTAAGATGTCCTGTCAGTCTTCATGTTTGAAGGTAGAGGAGGGTGCGTTTCCTTGAGATCTCACTGTGAGATTTTACGTTTTATTTTAAAGGAAATGCGATGAGTAAACGCGAAACAACAAAGTATAAAATTGACCGCCGTATGGGAGAAAACATTTGGGGACGTCCAAAGTCACCTGTTAATCGTCGTGATTATGGTCCAGGTCAACATGGTCAACGTCGTAAAGGTAAACTTTCTGACTATGGGGTGCAATTGCGTGCTAAGCAGAAATTGAAAGGGTTTTACGGTGATATCTCAGAGAAACAATTCCGTAAAACTTACGAAGAAGCAGCGCGTAGGCGTGGCGATACTGGTGAAAATCTTATTGGTCTTTTAGAATCGCGTTTGGATGCTGTTGTTTATCGTGCGAAATTTGTACCAACGATTTTTGCTTCTCGGCAATTTATCAATCATGGACATGTCAATGTAAATGGTCGGCGTACAAATATTCAGTCATATCGTTGTAAACCTGGTGATGTTATTGAAGTTCGTGAAAAGTCAAAACAGCTTGTTTTGGTTTTGGAATCTGTGCAATTAGCAGAACGTGATGTGCCTGAATATATTGAAGCAGATCATAATCAGATGAAAGCGACATTTACACGTATTCCTGCTTTTGCAGATGTTCCTTACGCTGTGCAAATGGAACCAAACTTGGTTGTTGAATTTTATTCTCGCTAAATTTTTTGTATAAGAAATACTTGTTTCTCTTTAGTCTTAGTATACGCTCAGAGATACTTTTTGCTTTATAATTGTTGAAGCTAAAAGGTGTTTTTTGTAAATAGGTGCTATATCAAGTTCATTGTTATTTTTTATAGCAATAAGATTGGTGTAGCCCTATTTTCTTTTTGTTTATCTAAGCTTATAGATAAAATGAGTATAAGTTTAAGTTATACTACATGTTGTTTATGTCATTCTTTCAGGATGAGCTATTATACTGTGCTGGGTTATGGTATTATGAATAATGCTTCAGTTGAGTATCAGACAATGGAAGAGAATGAAGAAAAAGTTGATACTTTTCTAGGGGAAGCTGATAATTGTCATCCGATCTTTCGCGTTGCACCTTCAACTGTAGAGTTTAACAAATTACGCAAACGACTTTTGCGCCATATGCGGCAGGCATTTGATGATTTTTCTATGCTTTCGTCAGGAAAAAAATGGCTTATTGCTTTATCAGGTGGAAAGGATTCTTATAGTTTACTCGCACTTCTTCTCGATTTGAAGTGGCGTGGTCTTTTATCTGTAGAAATTCTTGCCTGTAATCTTGATCAAGGTCAGCCAGGTTTTCCAAAGCATATTCTTCCGGATTTTTTAAATTCTTATCAAATTCCCTATCGCATTGAATATCAAGATACTTATTCCATTGTTACCGATAAATTAGCACATACACAAACATATTGTTCGCTTTGTTCTCGGTTACGACGTGGAAATTTATATCGTATTGCCCGTGAAGAGGGATGTTCTGCATTAGTTCTCGGACATCATCGTGATGATGTTTTGGAAACATTTTTTATGAATTTATTTCATGGTGGACGATTAGCAGCCATGCCTGGAAAACTTATAAACGATGAAGGAGATCTTTTTGTTTTGCGTCCTCTCGTTTATGCAGCTGAAGAAGATATGGAAAAATTTTCTCAAGCAATGCAATTTCCCATAATCCCTTGTAATCTTTGTGGTAGTCAAGATGGTTTACAACGCAAGGCAATGAAAGAAATGCTAAAAGGTATTGAAGAAAAAATGCCGGGACGTAAAGATACCATGATTCGGGCTTTAACAAATGTACGACCAAGCCATTTACTTGATAAAAAGATTTTTGATTTTAAAAGTTTGTTGTAAATATTAAATCTCACGTAAATCTTAAATTTTATATTTTACACTGCGATTCCATAAAGATCATAGGCATCTGATTGTTCTATTTTAACAGTAACAAATTCACCTACACGTAGCGGTTTTCGAGATGATATGTGCACGACACCATCTATTTCTGGAGCATCGTATTGACTACGACCTTTAGCAATTTTTCCTTGACTTTCATCAATAAGAACTTGAAGCCTCTTTCCTATTTTTTTCTTTAAAAGATGGGTAGAAATTTGTTGCTGTTTTGCCATGAAGCGATGCCATCGGTTTTCTTTCACTTCTTCAGCAATAATTTCTAATCCTAAATTATTTGCAGCTGCACCTTTTACTGCTTCATATTTAAAACAGCCAGCACGTTCAATTTTTGCTTCTTCTAACCATTCGAGAAGTATATCAAAATCTTCTTGGGTTTCTCCTGGAAAGCCAACAATAAATGTTGACCGTAAAGTGAGATCTGGACAAATTGTCCTCCATTTTTCAATTCTACGGTTTGTTTTTTCCATAAGAGCAGGGCGTTTCATGTTGCGTAAAACGGTTGGTGATGCATGCTGAAAAGGAATATCTAAGTACGGAAGAATTTTTTTTGCAGCCATAAGTTCAATAACCTCATCAACATGAGGATAAGGATAAACATAATGCATGCGTACCCAAATTCCCATATCTCCTAGTTCGCGACAAAGATCAAAAAACTTTGTTTTAACGGTGCGTTCTTTCCAATGATTTTCAAGATATTTAATATCAATGCCGTAAGCACTCGTATCTTGTGAAATAACCAAAAGCTCTTTTACACCTGCTTGTACAAGCTTTTCAGCTTCGCGAAGAACTTCATTTATAGGGCGTGAGGTAAGATTTCCACGCAGATTAGGAATAATACAAAAGCTACACCGATTAGAGCATCCTTCAGAAATTTTTAAGTAAGCATAATGGCGAGGTGTTAAACGAATCCCTTGCGAAGGAACTAAATCGATAAAGGGGTCATGAACTGGAGGAATTGCTGTATGGACTGCTTGTATTACACTTTCATAGGCTTGTGGTCCTGTAATGGCCAATACATTAGGATGAGCTTGGCGTATAATATCAGGGTCGGCACCAAGACATCCAGTTACAATAACTTTTCCATTTTTTTTGAGGGCTTCATCAATATTGGCAAGTGATTCATTTCTGGCAGAATCCAGAAAACCACAAGTATTTACAATAACGAGATCAGCGTTCTGATGACTTCGTGAAATTTCATAACCTTCGGATCGAAGACTTGTAATAATTCGTTCAGAATCGACAAGTGCTTTGGGACATCCAAGGGAAACGAAACTAATACGAGGTGCTGTCATGATGATCCTTACAATTTTTTAAGACAATTGAATTTTATTTGCTACTTTTACATCATAAAAAATAAAAATGCTTTATTTATACGCAACACAGTTTGTGACAAAGCTCTTTGATTTTTTGACAAAATTTTGTCAGTGTATGTGTCGTATACACTAAAAAATATTAAACAGTCCTTTATTAAAGCGACAGACGGTATTAGGAAAATGTTTTTATATTTTTAATATTTGCGAATAAGCCCAATGACTTTACCCTGTATCTGTATACACTCAGGTCTATATGTACGTGTTTCATAATGAGGATTTGCTGCTTCCAATGCAATTAAAGCACCTTTGCGTCGATAACGCTTTAAGGTTGCTTCTTTTTTATCAATGAATGCGACAATAATTTCACCGAGTGCTGCTGTATTTTGATGTCGAACAAGTATAGTATCACTGTCAAGAATACCAGCTTCAATCATAGAGTTATCTTTGACTTCTAAAGCATAATGTGCCTCCAAGTTTATCATATCTGACGGCAAAGAAAGTGTGTTTGTTTGTTGCTGTATAGCGGAAATAGGCACACCAGCAGCAATACGTCCCATAATCGGAATAGTAATATTTTTTTTATTTTCTAAAGAAAAATTATCAAGATTTTCAGAGTTTTTTGGTACTCTTTTTTTGTTTTTTTCTAATACACTTGGAGAAATTTTACGTGCTGAAGAAAGATTGAATGTTATTTTATCAGGAAGACGGATAATTTCTACCGCACGAGCACGATTTGATAAACGACGTATAAAGCCTCTTTCTTCTAGCGCTGTAATGAGCCTATGAATTCCAGATTTTGAAGCAAGCTCCAATGCAACCTTCATCTCATCAAAGGAAGGAGGAATTCCAGTTTCTTTCATATGATTGTGAATGAACAAGAGTAGCTCATATTGCTTACATGTCAGCATTCAATATTCCATTCAAAAAATCGAAAAGAGACAAATAGAAAATAAAGAATATATATTACAAATGAGTAATATATATTACAAATATTTTATAAATTAAAATAATGAAAAATATTTATTTAATTATAAATAAACAATTACATTGCGATATAAACTTTTATGTTATAATTGTGTTTAAAACATTTTTATTATATATTTATATGAATATCAATATATTAATGACGTTTTTTTACATATCTATAAATTATATTTTTTCGCATGATGCGAATTGAAGATAAATTCCACAATCATTTTTGAAGTAAACATCTGTTTTCTTGGAGTGTATCTGCACCTTTTATAATTTCTGACATAGAACTATCAACGAAAAGTTTATTTCTCATTTTAGTGTGAATGCATTACTTAATATGTATTTAGAATCATTTCACGTATTTCTTTTCAGTAAAGTTTTTTACAGATGTGAAATACTGCATGCATCATTTATGCATAACCGAAATCATACAAATATTGAGAGAGGCAAAAATATTTATTCTTTCATATTTTAGAGGATATGGAGCATTATATGTTTGAATGACTATTTTCAATCAAGCGCAAAAAGGGAAAAAAATTGCATATACAGTGATGTAGAAAGGAGAAGAATCAGAAAAAATATTGATAACTAAAATAAAGAAGAATATTTTTTTTAAAAGGTGTTGACCAAATGAAAAGTCAACCGTATGTTTCACTCACTTTCTGCAAGAGGAATGACTTGTTTGGGAGCGCGTAGCTCAGCTGGTAGAGCAACTGACTTTTAATCAGTAGGTCCAGGGTTCGAATCCCTGCGCGCTCACCATGGCTAAAAAAGTCAGTGGTGTTTATACAAAAGTTTGGGAATTTTGATTCTATTGTTTTTCTTGTATATTTTTTCTGTTTCAAGTTTTTTACGACTCTTTGATTCATTGATTTGCGATTATTTTTTGCCTTAACGAGAATCATTGTCTGCGCTTTAAACAAAATAATTTTATTTATTCACAGTTTATATTATAAGGTCGTATTTTTATTAATACATTGATTTTTATTATTTTTTATGTATTGTAATGTTATTACAATACATTTATTTCTTGTGAAAAAGAGAAAAGGTTAATAATATGTTAATCTCCCCTTGAACAAGTGAATTTAAAAGCTATTAAGGGCGCTAAGGGGGCATCTACAAATATGAACTTCCTATCGTAATAGGTGGGGCATATAGAAGGTGTGTTTTTGCGATAAATACTCAACAAGAATAAGCAGGTTGACAGATGCTTTTAAATAGCGAGAAAAAAGTTACTTCCATTCTTAAATTAACATTTCGATTTGCTTTTATAGTAGCTATTTCTCAGTTACTGATATCTTGCTGTGTGAGTCAAAAGTCATCCTTTTCAAAAAGGAGTACTTGTAACCATAAGACAACAGAGACAAAAACTACTCCTATGCCTAAAAAAGTTTCAAGTATACAGAGTAAATCGAATGTACAAGGTAAATCGAAAAAAGTAGGGAATGGGCGGGTTGTGGTTGGCAAACCTTACAAAATAAAAGGGAAGTGGTACTATCCTCAGAATGATCCAAACTATAAACGTATTGGGGAAGCATCATGGTATGGTTCAGATTTTCATGGGCGTTTGACAGCAAACGGTGAGATTTATGACATGAATCTTTTAACTGCTGCTCATCCTACAATGCCGTTACCCAGTTATGCGCGCGTTACTAATCTGAAAAATGGCTCTTCTATTATTGTTAGAGTGAATGATCGTGGTCCTTTTATAAAAGATAGAATCATTGATTTATCAAAACAAGCTGCAAAAGTGCTCGGGTATGTAGATGCAGGTGTAACAAACGTCAAAGTGGAGTATATTGCTGAAGCGCCTGTTGGTTATTATGACGGTTCTTATTTGATGGCTTCATATACTCCAGGAAACGATGTTTCATCTTTATTAGCATTGACCATGGTTCCAAAAAGAAAAGAAGATGTTATACCAGGCATATTCTATACAGGCAGCAAAAAAGAGCGGTCAGTTAAAGATTCTATTGAAGGAAAACAATTTGATGAAACTTTTTCAATAAAATTGCCGGAGATTGGTCCCGTTTTAGTTGAAAAACCAAAGTCATTTGATCAGATAGCTTCTATAAATAAGTTAGGCAGAAAAATAAAAGAAAGTTGGCTACGGAATTTTTAAAAAAGTTGTTAACTTTTCATTATATATAGCTGAAAAATAAGTAATTTTTATTGAATAATGTTGCGTATTTATTATAAATTTTTCTTGTATTTTGTGTGTCTTTAAAATACTAACGACTTTGTTTTGATCATCTTGATCAAAAATAAAATGCTTTTTATTTGCAGATAATTCTTGGTTTGCGGGAAATAAACAAATCTTTTCTTGCATAAAAAGATTCTTTATACTGATATCCTTAGGATATGGGAGAATCAGTTATGCATACGGCATTAAGGGTTTTATTGACCTTGTTTTTGATGTTGATGCTAAATGATTGGGGAAGAGCGCAAGGTTTTCAAACTTCTGCATCACAATTACTCTTATTAGATGATAACACAGATACAATACTTTTTGAAAAACAGAGCGATATTGCTTTTTTTCCTGCTTCATTAGTGAAATTAATGACAGCTGAAGTGGTCTTTCATCAATTAAAAGAGAGAGTGTTAAGCAGTACTCAAACATTTAAGGTGAGTGAAAATGCTTGGCGCAAGGGTGGGGCACCTTCTGGTACAACCACTATGTTTGCAAAAGTGAAAACAGAAATTAGTGTTGCTGATCTTTTACGTGGTTTAATTATTGTCAATGGAAATGATGCAGCTATTACCCTCGCTGAAGGGATATCGGGGAATGAAGTTGATTTTGCTAAATTAATGAATCAGCGAGCGAAGATAATTGGGTTGTCATACAGCCATTTTGTTAATGCAACAGGACTTCCTGAAGAGGGGCAGTTTGTGACGTTGCGTGATATGATCATTTTAGCACGTCATATTGCTCATGAATATCCTGACTATTATGCGCTCTATCGTGAACCCCATTTTACTTGGAACAAAATTTTTCAATATAATAAAAATCCTCTTATTTCTAAGGAAATTGGTGTAGAAGGATTTGGTTTTGGCTACAGCGAGGGAGAAGGTTTTTCTATGGTTGTAGCCATCTATAAAGATCATAGACGCTTGTTTTTAGCAATAAATGGTTTGCGGGATGATAAAAGACGTACAAAAGAAATAGAACGCGTTCTTCAATGGGGATTAACAACATTTGATCTTAAAACAATTTTCACAAAAGGAGAGGTAATTGGTCGTGCTTCTGTTTATGGTGGATTGCAGAGTTTTGTTCCTCTTATTGTTAAAGAACCAATAAGTTTTATGCTTTCGAATGAAAATGCAATAAATGTTAAAGCAAAAATTAAATATCGTGGACCATTAAAAGCTCCCATCGCTTTAGGGCAATCTGTTGGTATTATTCAAATTTTAAAAGATAAACAGGTTCTTCTTGAAAAGCCAATTTTTTCTGGAAGTTCTGTTCGGGAAGGAAGCTTTTTTACAAAAGTAAAAAATGCAATCTATGAAATAACAATTGGATGGCTACGGAAATATTTATAGGACTTGTCTAAATAAGGATTAAGATTCACACGTGTTGGGTTATTTTATCACATTTGAAGGAGGGGAGGGAGTAGGAAAAACAACACAAATTTCTTTGCTTGCTCAGTATTTGGGTAGCAAAGGATATGATGTTATTACAACACGAGAACCAGGAGGAACGGCAGGAGCAGAAGTCATCCGCCATATCTTGTTATCAGGGAAGGCACAACATTATGGACCTTTGATTGAAACAGTTCTCCTTACAGCAGCACGTACTGATCATGTGAGTAAAGTTATTGCACCTTCTTTGCAAAAGGGTAAGATCATTTTATGCGATCGTTTTATTGATTCTACACGTGTTTATCAAGGGCTCAATAATGCAGTGAATTTTTTCACTCTTTCTATTTTGGAATCTGTGGCGCTCAATGGCATTATGCCGCACCTGACATTCTTGTTAGATATACCAGCAATGTATGGCATGGAGCGCGCAAATTTGCGAAGAAATAAAGAAGAAAAAATCGATTATTTTGAAAAAGATGAACTTGAAATTCAAGAACAGAGACGCCAAGCTTTCCTTCAATTAGCAGAGCAAGAACCTCATAGGTTTCGAATAATTGATGCAACACTTTCAGTAGAAGCGATTGCACAGAAAATAAAAGATATTTGTGATCAACTGATATTGGGTCATCTTTATGAGTGAAGTAAATTTCTTACGCCAATACGATGATATTGACACAGTTCTTTCATCATTACAAAATAATATCATTTTTGGTCATGAGATTGCTCGTTATTTTTTGGCACAAATAGCTAAAGAGGGACGTTTACATCATGCTCTATTATTTGAAGGGGAGTATGGTATTGGAAAAGCCACATTGGCTTTTCATCTTGCATGGAATATATTAAGTTCACAAAAGGGTGATTTTCTGCAACCAGAGCATGATTCAATCATATGGCGCCAAATGATACAGGGAAGCCATCCGGGTCTTTTACATATTTCACGTCGTTTTGATGTAAAAACACAAAAGTTTAAAACAGGCATACTTATTGATGATATTCGCGATATTATGCATTTTTTAAACCAAACATCAAAAGATGGTGGGTGGCGCATTGTTATCATTGATTCTGCGGATGATATGAATAGAAGTGCAGCCAATGCAATACTCAAAACACTTGAGGAACCTCCTTCTAAAACACTATTTATTCTTATTTCGCATTCTTCAGGAAAATTGCTTCCTACAATTCGTTCACGGTGTCAACAGATCTCTTTCCGTCCATTGAGTGATGATGAGATGAAACAAGTCATTAGACATTTATTTTCCAACCAGGGTATTATGGATAAAAAAACCGTTGAGATGATTGTAAAAAGATCTAAAGGAATCCCCAGAAAAGCAGCCTTACTTATCTGTCACGGTGGACTTGAAATTGTTAGAACTATTGATTCCATTTTAGAACAATCTGTTTGTAATCCTGCTATTGTACATAATCTTGCCCAAACATTTTCGATGTCATCTTCGGGCACTCAATTTCAACAACTTTGTGATGAAGTTCTTGATAAAATTCAAGAAAGAGCTATCATACTAGCGGAAAGGGGGAATCTTATTTTCTCAAAAAAATGCGCACAAGCGTGGCAAAAGATTCATCAAGAAATAGAGGAAATGCAATCATTTAATCTTGATAAAAAGCAATTCGTTATCAACTTGCTTTTTAGGGTTCATAAGATCATTCATGAGAATGAGCTTTTTCCGTGACAATGTGATTAACAGGCGTTATGTCATTGTATTCCTTTATTGCGTTTTACAATGAGTATGACATGCATGACACATATTATATAACAACTCCAATTTTTTATCCCAATGGGGCACCGCATATTGGACATGCCTATAGTGCGATTGCAGCAGATGCTTTAGCACGTTTTCAACGATTAGATGGTAAAAGTGTATTTTTTCTTTCTGGAACAGATGAGCATGGTTTAAAAATGCAACAAGCAGCAGAAAAATTGGGTATCACGCCTAAACAGCTTGCTGATCGTAACAGTGCCACGTTTCAAAAAATGCTTCTAACATTAAATTGTTCTAACAGCGATTTTATTCGTACGACAGAAGAGCGGCATTTTAAAGCGTGTCAAGAAATTTGGAAAAAGATGGAAGCTAACGGTGATATTTATCTTGGCCGTTATGCAGGTTGGTATTCGGTTCGACAGGAAGCTTATTATGAAGAAAAGGATACTGAAATTGGAAAAGATAATGTCCGTCGTGAAAAAGAATTAGGTTCTCCCGTTGAATGGAACGAAGAAGAGAGCTATTTCTTTAGACTCTCTCGTTATGAAGAAGCTCTACTTGAATATTATGAAAAACATCCTGATTTCATCGCGCCTCCTGAACGACGCAATGAAGTTATAAGTTTTATTAAATCGGGTTTAAAAGATGTTTCTATTTCACGAACAAATTTTAATTGGGGCATTTGTGTTCCCAATAATCCAAAACATGTAATGTATGTTTGGGTTGATGCCCTCACAAATTATCTATCAGCAATTGATTTTTTTGATGAAGGCTCAAAAAAACGTGATTTTTGGCCTGCGACCACTCATATCATTGGTAAAGACATTATTCGTTTTCATGCTATTTATTGGCTAGCATTTTTAATGTCTGCTGGAATTGAATTGCCTAAGCGCATCTTTGCTCATGGTTTTTTACTCAATCGTGGTGTAAAGATGTCAAAATCCATTGGAAACGTTGTTGATCCTTTTGAAATGGTTGATCATTATGGTCTTGATCAGGTTCGTTATTTCCTCCTTCGTGAAGTTCCGTTTGGACAGGATGGTAGTTATAGCCATGATAGTTTTGTCAATCGTATTAATGCAGACCTTGCGAATGATCTTGGAAATTTAGCACAGCGCTCTTTGTCTATGATTGCCAAAAATTGCAATGCAAAAGTTCCTATATCAGGTGTGTTATTAGAACAAGATGAACAACTTTTAGAACAATCTCTTCAAGCGCTTGAAAACGTATATCAATCTATGTCTTTTCAAGGAATGCATTTAGCACTTTCAGCTATTTTTTCTGTTGTAGCAGATGCTAATCGTTATTTTGCCAATGAACAACCTTGGAATTTACGAAAAAATAACCCAGAAAGATTTTCTACAGTTCTTTATATAACGGTAGAAATTTTGCGGCGAATAGGAATTATGCTCTTACCCTTTATACCGCAATCAGCAACTAAACTTCTTGATAGTCTTGCAATAGCTGAAGAAGAACGATTATTACATCATATAAGTACTTCAAGAATTCAAGAAAATCTTGATCTTCCGCCGCCAGAACCTATTTTCCCTCGTTATCTTTCTAAGAAAGACGATACTGATCATGCTCATTGATACACATTGTCATCTTGATTTTGAAGATTTTGTACAAGATTTGGATAATGTTATCCAGCGTGCGTTAGATGCTGATGTTAAGCGTATGATAACGATTTCAACACATGTTCATAAATTAGATAGGCTTTTAGCAATTACACAAGCCTATGATCAGATTTTTTGTTCTGTTGGCACCCATCCTAATCATGCCTGTGAAGAACAAAATATTAAAGCTGAAGATCTCATTCATTTATCGAAGAAGACTTCCAAAATTGTTGCATTTGGGGAAGTTGGTCTTGATTATTATTATGATTATTCTTCACCGGAAGAGCAAAAGAAAATTTTTTACGAACATATCATTGCTTCTCGAGAAACACAGCTTCCTCTTGTCATACATACACGTAATGCTGATAAAGATATGGAAAAAATATTGCGTGAACAGATAAAAGAAGGACCTTTTCCATTTGTACTTCATTGTTATTCGTCTGGAATACAACTTGCTCGTGCTGGTCTTGAACTTGGGGGATACATCTCTTTTTCAGGTATTCTTACTTTTAAAAATGCACTTGAAATCCGTGAAATAGCAAAAATTGTACCTCATACGCGTTTATTGGTTGAAACGGATGCACCATTTTTAGCTCCTATTCCTCATAGAGGAAAAACAAATGAACCATCTTTTGTACGTTATACAGCTTCTGTTTTAGCTGAAACTATTGGCTTGAGTATTGAAGAAACTGCTCAGATAACGACACAAAATGCCTTTCGTTTGTTTAGAAAAATGAAATAAGGTAAAGGTATGTTTGATAGATACCGGTTTACAATATTAGGCTGCGGTTCCTCTCCTGGGGTTCCGCGTCCTAATGGTGATTGGGGAGCTTGTGACCCAAATAATTCTAAAAATAAACGCTATAGAAGTTCTTTATTAGTTGAACGTATTCATGCATCAGAAAAAAAAACAACTGTCGTTATTGATACAGGTCCAGACTTTCGGTCGCAAATGATTGATGCAGGTGTGAGCCATCTTGATGCTGCACTTTATACACATCCTCATGCAGATCATATTCATGGTATTGATGATTTACGCAGCTATGCGCTTGCTCAAAAATGTTTGATAGATGTTTATGCAGATGCTTTTACACTAGAACATCTACAAAATGCTTTTGGATATTGTTTTGAAACTCCAAAGGATTCGTCTTATTCACCCATTTTAAAAGCGCATCTCATTCATGAAGATAGTCAATTTATCATTCATGGGCAGGGAGGCATAATAACTATTAATACGCATTTACAATTTCATGGCTCTATTCATTCTTTAGGTTTTCGAATTGGCAATGTTGCCTATTGCACAGATGTTAATAGATTTCCCGAAAAAACATTAGAAAAACTTATGAATTTGGAAGTTTTAATTATTGAAGCGCTTCAATTTGAAGCTCATCCAAGTCATTTTTCCGTTGATCAAGCGTTGCAATGGATAGAGTATTTAAAGCCAAAAAAAGCTTTACTTACACATATGGATAGATCGCTTGATTATAATGAGCTTACAAATTATGTACCATCGCATGTAGAACCTGCTTATCAAGGACTTATTTTCGAAACAAATGTGCAATTGTAATAGCTTGATTTATGCAGCAGGGATTGTGTTTTTGCCTAATCTATTTTTTATGGATGTTAATTCAAGTCAGATTTGAATAATCTTGTACGTATAAAGCGTTATAAATCATTTCAATAATTTTAAATTTTTCTGTTTTCTATCCTGTAAAATAACACTTATTTCGACTTTAAGCAATTTTATTTAAAGCCGAAATAAGTGTCTGATTCTATAGTAAAAACACTTTGTCTAAATTTTGCCATAATTATGTTTAAAAAATGAAAAATGCGATAAAAGTATGATTATTGTGTCTAAAGAAAGTTGATCATTGTTTTAAGGGGGGAATATCTTGGTTCCTTAATCGTGCTTTATCGCATAATATATATTATGGAACTTTTTTTAAAAGAAAGGATATTTTACATGGCAGTAGCACTCTGGGGAACGATCTCAACATTATTATGGATATTTTGTTCAAAAGCCACGAGCCCTTGGGATTTATGGTGGGTACCATTTGTTTAAAAAAGTTTTATAACTTTTCAACAGTAAAAAATCGGGCCAATGAATTTTGGCCCGAAACATTAATTAGCCATTATATGACTTTTTTGAAGAGATCATCATCATAATAATTTGTAATGTTATAAGAACTAAGAATAACATTCCATGGAAGATTAGCATAAACGGCTGATAGACAAAATTAAAAGAACAAATTGCTATTGTTTCCGTCAAGGCTGCAATACACCATAGAATAATTCCCCATGGCGAATACATCCAAAGCCCAATTAACGCGATAGGATAAATAATAGCCAATGTAGCTGATAAAAATTGCCATGGCCATGGCATAAGATCAAAACGCCATAGCTCTCCTGGAAACACACCAACAAGACGAATCCAATAAAGGACACTTAAACCTAAGCAAATAAGTGCTAAAAATCGTAAATAATAGTTATAAATTAAATTGATTTTTTTAGTCTGTTTTTGAGGATTATTGGTCAAAATAATAATTCTTTTTTAATGGGTTGGAAATAAGCATCTATCATTTCATCTGTTACATCTGAAAGTTTATCTGGTTGCCATTTAGGTGCTTTATCTTTATCAATTAACATTGCACGAACTCCTTCATGAAAATCATGTGAAGTAATCATATGATGTGCAATGCGATTTTCAATTTTCATACAATCTTCTAAAGTTTGAGAAGAATTTTGTTTCATTTGTCTCCAGATAATTTTTAAACTTGTTGGAGAACGCAATTGCAAAATATCATAACATTCTTTAGCAAATAAGATGCCTTCACTGCTTTTTTTATGTAGCAATTCAATACATTCTTCTAACGTATTAGCACTAAAACAAGTGCTGATAATACAACGTATTTCGGGATTTGTTTCATTTTTTCTTGTTATTGTTCGCTCTTTTAATGCTAATTCAGGATTTCCTTGCTCAATAATATCTTTTTTAATGTATTCTAATTCAATTTCAGGAACAGCATGTGTTGCTAGCCCTAAGTTTAAACAATCTCCCCATTTTATGCGTGCGCCGGTCAGTGCAAGATAAATACCAAAGTGATCGGGAAGAGATGGTAAGAAAAAACTCGCGCCAACATCCGGAAAAAATCCAATAGCACCTTCTGGCATAGCAAAAAGTGTGTTTTCTGTAACAATTCGATGTGAACCGTATATAGAGATACCTACCCCTCCTCCCATCCAAATACCGTTCAAGAAAGAAATGTAGGGTTTAGGAAACCGTTTAATATAAGCATTTAAGCTATATTCATCACTAAAATATTGGTAAGAAGAGGGATTTTTTCCCATACGGTAGATTTCCACAACATCTCCACCAGCACAAAAAGCACGCCCTTCCCCTTCAACTAAGATGCAAGAAACATCCTCGTCTATTTCCCATGTATTGAGAGCTTTCTTTAAAGCAAAAACCATTCGTTGATTAAGAGCGTTTAATGCTGAAGGGCGCGTGAGCTTTATAATACCGGCGTGTCCTTCTTTTGTAAAAGAAATATCATCACCTGCCCCAAAATCAATTTGCATCTTATTCCCTTTAAATATCTATTTTATTTCTTTTTTTTGCTCCTAACTGAGGAAATAATTGCATAATAGCACCAATGCAATATATATAAATGCCTGTTACTGAAATTCCTATCTTAATCCAATATGGAGCATTTAGTTTGTAGAAAAATGCAGCAACACCAAAAAAACACCATAAAAGAAAAATTGGAAAATTAAGCATACGCAAACGGATAACTCTTACTGGATGAATAAAATAAATTGGTAAAAAAGAAATAATCGCCGATAACGCAATAATAATGAAAGTGATCCATTCACCTGGTCTTACTACAAAAACCATAAAAATCATCATATTCCAAACTACCGGGAATCCTTTAAAAAAGTTTTCTTTAGTTTTCATTCCGGTATCTGCATAATAAATAGCTGATGAAATAACAATGATAGCACTTAATAAAAACGACAATCCCGATCCCATAAAGCCACTTTGATAGAGTGCAAAAGCTGGAATTAAAACATAAGTTACATAATCAATGATATTATCTAAGAGTTCTCCTGACCATGTTGGAAGTACATATTTGACATCAAGTTTGCGTGCAATTGGCCCGTCAATCCCATCAACGAGAAGTGCTAGCCCAAGCCAACAGAACATAGCAGTCCATTCTTTTTGAGATGCTGCTATAAGAGAAAGAAATGCTAAAAACGAACCAGAAGCTGTCAGTAAATGAACAGAAAAAGCTTTTGCTTGTGGCATTGTTACTTTTTTATGGCGTAAGAGATCAGCATTTGTTTTAATTTTTTTTGTTAGCTTACGTTTCAAGGTTTGCTTACCCTTGTTTCTCAAATTTTCATCCATCTACCAATACGCCATTCTTTTCTTTCATGATACAGATTCGTCTGTAAAAAACACAAAAAAGTTATTTTTTTATATCGCATAATTTATTACATAATATAATAGAAGAAATTTATATAATAAAAAGAGAGAGAGTTCATTTATAAATATTAAAATGTTTGATAAACGCGAAAGGCTCAAATCGTTGTGATATTTGAAAAAAACAAGCATAGGGATATTGCTGTCATTGGTGCAGGGCCAGTCGGTATGTTGGCAGCGCTTAGTCTTGCTAATAAAGGATATTCGGTTTTTCTCGTTGGTCCGCCTGCTCATACAGATGAATTACGGACAACAGCTCTTATGATGCCAGCAATTCGTACACTTCAAAAACTTAATATTTGGGATACTCTAAAACGTCATGCAGCATCTTTATCCTTTATTAAAATCATAGATATAACCTCTAGGATTGTACGTGCTCCTACAGTAAGTTTTTCTTCTGCTGAAATTGGCGAAGAGGCTTTTGGTTATAACATACCTAATATAGAATTAAATAATGCTCTCCTTAAAGCTGTTGCACATACACCGAATATTACAAGATTTTTTTCTTCCGCAAAATCTTTTCATTATCAGCAAGATCATGTATGCGTCACTCTTGCAGATGATAGTGCTATTCAAGTGTTACTCCTTATTGCTGCTGATGGACGCTTTTCTCCAACACGAACAGCAGCTGGTATAGCTGTTAAACAATGGAGTTATCCACAAACGGCACTTGTCCTAAATTTTTCTCATGATTTTTCCCATAAAAATACATCAACGGAATTTCATACAGAAAATGGTCCATTTACGCAGGTTCCACTACTAGGAAATAGATCAAGTCTTGTATGGGTTGTCAGCACTTCTCGCGCTAAAGAGTTGTTAAGTATAGGGTCCAAAGTAATTGCAAAAGTAATCGAAGATAAAATGCAGTCAATGCTGGGAAAACTGACATTAGAAACACCAGTTCAGGCATGGCCCCTTTCAGGACTTATTCCTCATCATTTTGCAGCTAATCGGACAATTTTGATGGGGGAAGCTGCTCATGTTTTTCCTCCTATTGGAGCACAAGGATTGAATTTAGGATTTCGTGACATACAAACTTTTATCGATATTTTACCAAAGCAAATGTCTGATTCTCATTCTAAAATGATTGTTGCGCATTATAACAGGAGTCGCAAATCTGATATATGGATTCGGAGTGGATCTGTTCATGTGCTTAACTCTGCTTTACTTTCTAATATGTTGCCTGTTCATATTATGCGAAGCATTGGACTTGGCTTATTACGTAATTGCTCTCCGTTACGTAATTTATTTATGCGAGAGGGAATGTATCCAGGTTCTGGATTAAAAGAAATTATACAAATGTTCCCAATAAAATTACCTAAACAACTTTATTGATATAATAAAAGAATAAGTGGTAAAATCAAAAACAGATTCACCCAAATAACATTACAAAAAATAAGACTTCCTAAAATGCTTCATATTAAGAGCATAAGCAGTATTAATCGCTAAGTTGAGGAATCGCATCAAAAGATATGCTAATTTAAAAAAGTTTTTTTACCCAAAGTGTATTATGAAAAATTTTTAAAGGGTGTAGAAGTTATTCAGATATCTTATCTAACTAATAGGATAAATATGAAAATTAGCTTTCCAGATAGACAAAGATAGCAAAATAAACATCAAAAAAGATGTACTATGGTATATTATCAATAGTAATAATAACGAGCAATTATAGCATAACATCTCAAAAGAGATTGCCTTATTCAACATGTAAAAACAACACATTCTCTTTTTTATCAAGATAATCAAGAAGAAAAAACAATTTTAATGCATCAATGCGCATTTTTAAAATTTTACACCGTTAAGTATAATATTAAAAATAAAACAATCTTTGGAACCTGTTAGCAAGACAAAGGTTAATTGAGCATATGAAATGAAAGTTTAAAAACATCGTTGCAATAACTGGTGACAAGATGAGATTCAGTAAAAATTTAAAATTAATTATTTTCTTTATAATAATTGCAAGTATCTCCTCTATAGTTACAGCTTCAATAAGTGAGGTTTTCTCTATTCCTTATTGTAAAACCTCTCGATATACCTTCATTCAAGATAACACTAAACCAGGACAAAATTCATTTACTGCTTCGCAAATTAAAAACTGTCTTATACAGAATGGTTTTAAAAATATTAAACGAATACGTTTAGATGATGAAGGCATTTGGCGCGCTTTGGTAGAATTTAAAGAACATCATTTAATTATATCAATCGATTATTCTGGAGTTGTTAGTATCCAAAAGGATAAAAAAATATGATTGATTTTAAAACCTCTGACAGTCTTCATTCAAATGATTGTAGGAAAAGTTTTTTAAAAAAAATTTATTATTCGATTAAAGAGCTTGCATTCATTGGCAGTTTAAATGGTAGTATATCAGGAGCAATTGCAGCAGCTCTTGCAGCATATGGATATATTGCACTCCCAGGGTTTGGTCCAATTATCTCAATGGGTATAAGTATGGCACTTTCTACTGGAACGATCATTGGTGCAATAATAGGATCAATAATAGGCATTTTTGTTGGCACATTTTGCATTTTTATGGAGGACTTATATATATAATAATATTTATAATATTTGTTATTTTTATAATTTTTGTAATCAGTAGATAATTTGCGTCATTTAACTTTTTTAAATAATAATCAATAAGTTATATATTATAACTTTTATAAAATCCACGTCATATTATGGATGAAGTATTGGCTAAACTTCAAAGCTCCTTATTTAATTTTTCTCACGACACTTCAAAAATCTGCTTTTTTAGAAGCATCATCTCTTGAAAAAATGTATATGCGATATAGCTATTTGATTTATAAAATGCATTTTTGTGAGATAGGAAAGATTATTCTAGACGTATTTAGAGATGAATAAAGAAAGCTATTTTGAGCTTATAGAGTTTTTTCTGTTAATCATACTTTCCAAAAAAATTATTTTTTACCAAATTTAAGAAAATTATTAAATCATGTTTAATGTAAAAATATTTTGTATAAATAGAACTGTTTTATACTTGCTGTTTTCTTTAGCATTTCTAACTTATGATACTATTGTATTAGCAAAATCTATGCAAGTTCAGATTTATAAATTAGAAAATGGAAACACAAAAAAGCCTATTGGCAAAATTGAAATTGAAGAAAACATACATGGTTTGATTTTTGTGCCAAATTTATCCACCTTGCCAGAAGGTTTACACGGTTTTCATGTGCATATAAACCCTTCATGTGATATGAAAGATGGTGTAGTTGGTGGTGCTGCGGGTGGACATTATGATCCGGATCATACTAACAAACATCTTGGACCTTATAACGTTAATGGCCACTTTGGTGATTTACCGGCACTTTATGTTGATGATACAGGACACTCAACAATGAGTGTTCTCGCTCCACGAATTAAAAAACTCTCAGAGATTAAAGGACACTCGTTAATGATTCATTTAGGGGGAGACAATCAATCCGATAAGCCATTACCGCTTGGCGGAGGTGGTGCTCGTTTAGCATGTGGTATTATTGAAGAATAAGCCTATCAGAAATTATTTAACGTCTATTGATATTTTTGTAAAAGACTTGAAATATAATTCTTATGGGGAATGCCCCCAATCAGATTGGCGAATCTCACCAGTTTGATAAAATTGACGAATGAGTTTAATATAATGAAAAAAGTCTTTGTTTTTCCTCTAATAATCTATTAGCGGTATCCCAATCAGTTTCACTACTATCTTTTGACTGGCTTCTGGGTAATTTTCGTATATCCATTGAGCAATTTTTCGAGCTGTAAATTTTTTTGTAGTGTCATTTATTCCATTGTATGCAGATTTTACAAGAGAAAGAACAGTAATAGTTCATTATATATTTCTATGAGATAAATCGAATTAATTTTTCTTTTATTTTTCCATGACTTATCTTGAAAAGATAAAATATAAAATAATATTAAGTAATTAATATTAGCATAGCACCCATAAATTAAAAAATTTATGGAGTTTTAATAGTAAATTCTGCACACAAACCTTCAAAACTACGATTTGCTTTAATAGCATCATGTGGAATAAGAACATAATGCCATGGCTTTCCACCATGGGTAACAGCATAATTGGTCGCATGACAACACCATTGAACTGCTGCGTTTCTTTTTTTCAAAACAATAGAATTTTGTATTTCGGAAGCTTTTTTGGGCTCACAAAGATATTTTGCATTCTTTGTTTCTACAACAAAGTCTGGTTCATAGCTTGATCCTTTATCATATTCTATTGTGAAAAAACCTCGAGCGGGTTTCATCCATTTCAATACTTGCATATCATCTTCTAATATTTGGGCAAATCGTAATTCCCCTTCTACGGAATCAAATTTTTGCAAAGGGTAACAGCATTTTGTAAAGCCCCCAAATACAAGTGTTCTAATGTTGCTTTTAATAGAAGGAATACAGCGAAAATTAATGGGAGATGAGCCTTGTGGTAGAGTGTAGTGAATAGGCAGTAAGGTTGTAAATCCTCTTGTAACTCTAACCTCATAATCCCGCTGTGTTTCCCACTGATGTGACTTTAATTGAGCAACTATAAAAGCAGTAAGTTGATGCTGATAGTGAATCAACACATTCTCAACGGCAGCATCATTTGGTAAATAAGATTGGAAATGTTGCACCAACTGACCCGCCAATTTTCGTAATAATGGGGTATGGTTGTCATAATCTATAAAGTCATTATCAATTAAACCACGAATGATATAATTTTCAAAATAAGGTTCTTTGAGATACTCATTTTCAGAAGTAAGAAAAATGCTTTTATGTGTGCGTAATTCACGAATTAAAAGCTCTTTATTCACAGGTTGCAAATTTAAACTTTCTAAATTTTCCAAATCAAAATCAGAAAAACCATAAGTAATCTCACCAGAGGGAATAAGCACAATATTGGGAATATCTATTATAAGTTCTGCTAAATTTTTTGTTAGGTTTGCAACCACTTTTGGCACCAAAGCCTCAGATTCTATTTTTGTAGTATCAGAAATAAGAGCATCCTTTGATGCGTGCATGGTTGCTATAACTTCATTACTAATTTTTTCCTGTATTACAGTGGAGCAAAGTGCCTGAGAACTTGGCAATTTTTCATATCCTTTGATAATATTCCACGTGATATCAGCAATTTTTTTCTTTTCAGGAGTGAATGTAAATGGAACTGTATTATATAACATGACATCTTGTAAATCAGATGCTCCATTTATGTCAGAATGACGTGTTACCATCGTCTTTCTAGATTCTGTTTCTGCACGACTTGGTACTGTGAGTATATCTGATTTTTCAAATGATATATCACCACCTATCCCAATCTCAATATGCTTTTTAATAATTGAGTTTGGATCATTAGCGCGATCAATAATATCTTGGAAACGGTCATGTGCAATGATTGTTAAACGATCAATGGCTTCTATGCCGATTTTATGACCATAAGGCAAACGTAATCCACGACCTATTGTTTGCTCAGTTAAAATTTCTGAAGCAGATGCACGCAACGGCACGATGGTATAAAGATTTGTTACATCCCACCCCTCCTTCAACTTATTAGCATGAATAACAATTTCCGTTGGCTCACTAGGATCTTCAATTGCAATCAGTTTTTGAATATTTTTATCTTCTTCTGTGTTCGATTGTTTCGAATGAATTTCTATAATTTTTCCTTTATAAGTCCCCGCAAAAAAATCATCAGATTCTAATAAATTACGTAATTCTCGCGCATGCTCTGTATCTTGGGCTACAACTAAAATGAAAGGCTTAACCAATTTCTTTTTATAATCGCTAGCATAGATAACTAACTCTGCTTTTACTTTTTCGTGCGTATGAATTGCATCTTGTAGTTTAATATACTCTAATTGTTCAGGCGTATAGTTTTTCGGTTGAAAATCTTTACGTGTAGCAACAGCTGGTTCTTTCACGAACCCATCTCTCATAGCCTCTGCAAGTGAATAGCCGTAAACGACGTTTTTAAAATCCACTGGTTTTGCACCTATTGTTTTCGGTGTCGCTGTAAGTTCTATTCCTAAAACAGGTTTTAATTCATTAATAGCCGAAACGCCTGCAGATGCACGATAACGGTGCGCTTCATCCATCAATAAAACTAAATCTGGAAGATTTGCGAGATAATCAAAATAACTTTCTCCAATAGTTTCCTGCAAGCGTTTAATTCGCGGGATGATGGATTTTGCAGCTCCTTTTTTATTATCTGTTGTGTTAATTTTGGAAATATTAAAGATATTGATGAAAGCTGTATTTCTATCCTCAAACAAACGTTGTTGCCCATGAAATTGCGGTGCATCAGAGCAGATCCCTTTACCACTTTCATAATCTTCGCCTGTAATAATTATCGGTCTGTTTACAACAAATTCACTAATTCCACTGAATACATATTTCGAACTTTGAGGATTGAAATCCTGTTTTAATTTTTCATAAATGGTCAAATTGGGAGCCAAAATAAAAAAATGGCGGCTGCGACCTGTTAAATAAAGATAACTGATAAAAGCACCCATCAGTCGTGTTTTTCCGACTCCCGTAGCTAAGCAAAACAAAAAGAAGGAAAATCGCGTTCAAAATCTTGTACAGAAGGATAGAGATTTTTGATCACTTCCAGATCCGCAACTAAATCAGCATTTTTAGAAAGTTTGATATTACCTAAAATTCGCACCAAAATATTTAAGGCTTCATGCTGAGGATAGCGCAACGATAAGCGAGCAGAAATCCTTTTTTCAACAGCGTTCATAAAAACTCCGCTTTTTACTCTTTATCTAAATAAATCTAATTCTGCTTGCATAGTATCTTTATCTTTGGGGGATTCTTTTGCTACAGCCATTGGTTCAAGATTCGCTACATTTAAACTGTAATCATCCCTCCCCCACTCACACTTTTCTAATATAGCGCGGGGTATTTTGGTAAGTGTGAGATTTTCAAAAGATTCCGGCTTCGTATCAAAAGCTGAGCAACAAATAAGTAAGGTACGATGAGGTCCAACCTCTTCACTAATGATGTGTAATTGTTTATGTGTCATTGCATTGGTTGTTACATAAATATAATCAGTTTCGGTTGAATAACCTTGCATCCAATAATGGTTTTCATCTGGTGCGTAGCTAAACCCCATATGTTTGCACATAACTTCTGAAAGCATGGCAGCATTATATTCGCGACTAATAATCCATTGTCCCCATGGATCTTTTTGCAACAGAGAAGGCGCAAGGCGGTAATAGCGGAATCCTCCACCACCTTGCCAATTTACATTTTTAGAAATACCACCTTGATCAGTGCCATCAATCACTTGTTTCAAACGAGGAATGATGTGGGTATGACAATGTTCTCCAAGTTCAATCATAATCCACTTGCGCCCCATTTTATGTGCAACTGCACCAGTAGTGCCAGAACCCGCAAAAGAATCTAAGACAAGATCACCAGGATTGCTGGCAAGTTGAATAATGCGTTCTATAAGTCGCTCAGGTTTGGGAGTTGCAAAAACATTATCAGAATTAAAGACTTTAACCTCTTTTTTAGCATCCTGATTATGTCCTACTTCTTCATAAAGCCAAATGGTCATTGAAACCATACCATTTTTTACTTCTGATAAAAAACGTTTAATACGTGGTACTCCGCTGTTATCTGTTCCAAACCAAATACGATTATCCTCTAATAGCTTAGAAAACTTTTGTTTACTAACCCGCCAACTAGCTCCAGCAGGAGGCATCACTTTACGTCCAGAAGGTGTAGTGATTTCATAGATATCCTTAGGTGTTACTCTTTTCGCAGATAAATTATCTGATTGCCATAATCCACGCGGGTCATTATCAGGATTTTTATAGCGCGCATCCATATCAATTGAACGAGGAAGCAAATTAGGTCGCCAAATAGTTTTATTTTTAGCATAAACCATTACAAAATCATGGTTATCCGAAAGCCATTTTGTATCATTTTGTGGAGCATATTTTTTTTGCCAAATGATATTATTTACAAAATTTTGTCTACCAAAAATTTCGTCCATCATAACTTTAAGGTAAGCCTGTTCATCGTCATCAATGGATATCCAAATACTTCCATCATCCGCAAGTAAATGATGCAACAGCACTAACCTATCTCTCATAAGGCTTAGCCATATGGAATGCTCCAAACCATCTTCATAATGTTCGAATGCATTGCCCGTATTATAAGGTGGATCGATATAGATACATTTTACCTTGCCTGTATATTCTTGTTCAAGTGCTTTGAGCGCGAGCAAATTATCACCAAAAATGAGTTTATTATCAAAAATATCCCGATCGGACACTTGATGCGACGCATGGTAAGATTTTTCAAGATCTTCCAATGAAATACGAGGCTCCAATTTAGGACGTCTCTCTTTTCCAATCCAAGTGAGTTCTAATTTTTGTTTATTATAACGCATGTAATCGTTCTCAAATAAAACTACTTATGAAAAATAAATAACACATTCGTGAATAGTACTTTAGTACCATCCTACAGCAACTTGTGCTTCTTCTGACATACAATCAGGTGTCCATGGTGGGTCAAAAGTCATAGTAACTTCAACGTGCGAAACACCTTCAACTGCGCTTACAGCATTTTCTACCCAACCTGGCATTTCACCAGCAACGGGGCATCCTGGTGCTGTGAGTGTCATTTCAATTTTTACTGAATGATCATCTTCAATATCAATACGATAAATCAATCCTAGCTCATAAATATCAGCAGGAATTTCCGGATCATAAACTGTTTTGAGAGCAGCAATAATATCATTGGTCATACGATCAATTTCATCTGCTGGAATTGCCGATATGCAAGATTTTTTATTTTCCCTTACAGTTTCAACAGATTCTGTAGAATGATACTTTTCAATTGATTTAGCCATTAAAAAATGTCCTTGCTTTTTCTAATGCTTCCACTAACTGATCAATGTCTTCATGATTACTATACATGGCTAATGATGCACGACAAGCAGATATTAAACCAAAATGTTGTAATAAAGGTTGTGCACAATGTGTTCCTGCGCGTATAGCAACACCCTGCCTATCAATAAACATAGCGATGTCGTGCGCATGAATGCCTTCTATTTCAAAAGATATAATAGTGCCTTTATGAGGAGAACGGCCGTAAATACGCAATGATTTAACCGTTTCAAGTTTTTCATGTGCATAGGATAAAAGTGCTGTTTCATGTGCATGAATAGCATTTCTATCTTTTTTCTGTATATAATCAATAGCAGCCGCCAATCCAATGGCTTCAGCTATAGGAGGAGTGCCCGCTTCAAAGCGATAGGGGGGGGCATTATAAAAAACCTTATCAATAGTTACATCCTCAATCATTTCCCCTCCCCCTTGAAAAGGATGCATTTCCTCTAGCCTATATTCTTTACCATAAAGAACGCCAATACCTGTAGGACCATAAAGCTTATGTCCTGTAAGGACGTACCAGTCACAATCAAGATCTTGCACATCAACTGTTAAATGTACAGCAGCCTGAGAACCATCAACAAGAACAGGAATACCATTTTGGTGTACTAGCTTAATAATCTCTTTAACAGGAGTAATAGTCCCCAATATATTGGACATATGCGTAATAGCAACAAGTTTTGTTTTATCAGTTAAAGCCTTTTTAAAATCTTCAATATGTAAGATACCATTCTCATCCACTGGTACAAACACAAGTTTAACACCTTTTTGTTCACGAATAAAATGCCAAGGAATAATATTGGAGTGATGTTCCATAATAGTGAGAACGATTTCATCACCTTTATTCAATTTTGACATTCCCCAACCATAAGCAACAGTATTAATAGCTTCTGTCGCACTTTTCGTAAAAACAATTTCTTTCACGGTTTGAGCATTTAAAAAAGCACGAACCGTTTCGCGAGCATTTTCATAAGATTGTGTTGCTGCATTCGATAAAAAATGCATTCCTCGATGCACATTTGCATAACGACATTGATAGAAATTATTCATCGCATCAAGCACAGCTTGCGGCTTTTGAGCAGATGCACCACTATCAAGATAAGCCAATCGTTTGCCATAAACACTATGATGCAAAAGAGGAAAATCATGCCGAATTGCTTCTACATCATAATTTAATTTTTGTACGTTATTTCCCATTTTGTACCTTAAACATTTTTTTCTAACCAGGTACTAATAATATTACTCAAAACAGTTTGAATATTATCCTGCTTAATGTCTTCAATAAGCTCGAAGACAAATCCTTTAATCAAAAGTGCACAAGCTGCTTTAAAAGGGATGCCGCGCGCCATGAGATAAAAGAGATGGTCATGATTAATATTGGCAACTGTCGCACCATGACCACATGCGACATCATCAGCAAAAATTTCTAATTCAGGTTTTGCATTAAATTCCGCATCATCTGAAAGGATAAGACTATTACAAGCCATACGCGCATCTGTTTTTTGCGCTTTTTGAGCAACACGTATTATTCCTTGAAAAACACCAACTGCTTTATCCGTAACCACATTGCGTATAATTTCGGTTGAGGTTGATTTTTCTTCAACATGACGAACGCTCATTGTAAGATCGCTATGCGTTTGCCCAGATAGCAAATTTATTGCTCGTAATTGAAAATCAGCCTTTTCTCCTTGTAATTCAATATCAATTTCCTGTCGATTAAGTTGACTACCTATATTAATCACATAAAGTGATAATTTAGCTCCTTGACCAAGAACCGCACGAAATCGGCCAAACTGTGTAGAACTGAAGCTACGATTTCGAATAATTATCCATGTAATATCACTATAAGCAGCAATGTCCAAAGAAAATATCGAACTGACAAAGGTATCTTCATCATTGCCAATCTGGTGTTCAACAAAAATAGCTTCACTGCTTTTATCAATTTTTATGTCTGAAAAAATATGAGATTGCCCACCCATTTGAATATTTTGTAATTCAATGGGAACAGTTAACTTCGTATTTTCAGGGATATGAAAAAGCCAACCATCCGTAACAAAAGCTGTATTTAATTGTCCAATAAAATCATCATCAGAAATAATTTTATCTATTTTTACAGAATTTTCTCTTAATGCATTTGCAAGACGTTCTACTGTAATATTTGCTATATTTGATGCTGTAGATGTTTTTCCGTTCCTAATAGAAAAAACAATCTTTTCTGGAAACAAGCAATCAACAAATTTCCCATTATTTACTTCTGAAAAATTACTAACAGATTTTAATAAAGTGCGAAGATTTGTATAGTGCCAACTTTCGATTTTACGTGAAGGAAGCCGTGTATTTTTAAACAATTCAATAGCTCTCTTACGGACTGTCTGCACTGCCCTATCACCGGGTAGATTACTTATACATCGGTTGAAATTATTGAGTATATCTTTTTCAACCTCTAACAATTTTTGCTGTGCGTTCACGCTCATATTTAATGACCTCAAACCGCTTCATGGATAATATCAGCATATCCATTTTGTTCTAAATAAAGCGCTAACGATTTATCGCCGCTTTTAATAATGCGTCCTTTATAAAGAACATGCACCGTATCAGGGATAATATAATTAAGCAGGCGTTGATAATGGGTAATAACCAAGAATGAACGCTTTGAATCCCGAAGTTTATTAACACCATCTGCAACAATTTTTAACGCATCAATATCTAAACCAGAATCTGTTTCGTCTAAAATACAAAGTTTAGGTTCAAGAAGCGCCATTTGTAAAATTTCAGCTCGTTTTTTTTCTCCACCTGAAAAACCCACATTTAATGGACGTTTCAGCATGTTCATATCTATTTCAAGCTTTGAAGAAATCTCTTTAACATATTTTATAAATTCAGGAATTTTAAGCTCTTCATCACCACGCGCTTTGCGTTGAGAATTCATCGCAACTTTTAAAAATTCCATCGTTGCCACTCCAGGTATTTCCATCGGATATTGAAATGCGAGAAAAATACCGTATGCCGCACGTTCTGCTGGATCCATTTCTAAAATGGATTGTCCATTATAAAGAATATCACCTTCTATCACTTCATAATCATCACGACCAGCAAGCAAATAAGACAAAGTAGATTTTCCAGCTCCATTTTGTCCCATGATCGCAGCAACTTCACCATCTTGAATCGTCAAATTTAAACCGCGAATAACTTCTGTATCGGTCCCAACAATTCGGGCACGTAAATTTTTTATCTCTAACATAATTAAATCCTGTTTTGGCTGTTTTACGTCAAGTACGCTCTTACCTAAACAATTATCCAACGCTACCTTCAAGGCTAATACCAATGAGTTTTTGTGCTTCAATAGCAAATTCCATTGGAAGTTTTTGAATAACTTCTTTTACAAAACCATTCACAATTAACGCTATTGCTTCTTCCTCAGGAATTCCCCGCTGCATAGCATAAAAAAGCTGATCATCAGAAATTTTTGATGTAGTCGCTTCATGTTCAAATTGTGCTGTCGCATTTTTTGCTTCAATATAAGGCACTGTGTGAGCACCACAATCATTACCAATTAGTAAACTATCACATTGCGTAAAATTACGTGCATTTTGCGCTTTTCGATGTGCTGCAACTTGCCCACGATATGTGTTATTTGAAAAACCAGCAGAAATACCTTTAGAAACAATACGACTTGATGTATTTTTCCCCAAATGAATCATTTTGGTACCAGAATCAATCTGTTGATAACCATTTGCAACTGCAATGGAGTAAAACTCCCCACGTGAATTATCACCACGCAGTAAACAAGATGGATATTTCCAAGTAATTGCAGAACCGGTTTCAACTTGTGTCCATGAAATCTTAGAATTATCCCCTCGACAATCTCCTCGCTTCGTTACAAAATTATAAATACCGCCCTTACCTTCTTTGTCACCAGGATACCAATTTTGTACTGTGGAATATTTAATTTCTGCATTTTTTAGTGCAATAAGTTCAACAACAGCAGCGTGAAGTTGGTTTTCATCACGTTGAGGTGCTGTGCAACCCTCAAGATAAGAAACGTAAGAATCTTCATCGGCAATAATCAGTGTTCTTTCAAACTGGCCTGTATTACGCTCATTAATCCTAAAATAGGTTGAAAGTTCCATGGGGCAGTGAACCCCTTTTGGGATATAAACAAATGAACCATCTGTGAAAACAGCTGCATTTAATGCAGCATAATAATTATCACCGGCTGGGACGACTGCTCCTAAATATTCCTTAATAAGATCAGGATGTTCTATAATTGCTTCTGAAATAGAGCAAAAAATAACGCCAGAACGTGCCAACTCTTTTTTAAATGTCGTCACAACAGAAACAGAATCAAAAACCGCATCAACAGCTACTTGTCCTGATGTATAGATACTATCATAAAAAGTGGAAGGATCAGATTGTTTTCTTACTCCTGCCAAAATTTCTTGCTCTTTGAGAGGAATGCCAAGTTTTTCATAAGTTGCTAATAACTCTGGATCTACTTCATCTAAAGATTTTGGTCCTGTATGATTTTTAGGAGCGGCGTAATAATAAAGCTCTTGAAAATCAATTTTGGGATATTCAATACGTGCCCAATCGGGCTCTTGCATTGTCAACCAACGGTGAAAAGCTTGTAAACGCCATGTCAACATCCATTCAGGTTCATTTTTTTTAGCAGAAATAAATCTGATAATATTTTCATCTAAACCTTTGGGAGCTTTATCTGTTTCAATATTGGTTTCAAACCCATATTTATATTGATCAACATCTATTTCACGTACTTGGCGTATTGTTTCTTGTACTGCCGGCATAAACTTTCTCCATTTTTGGGCATCAAGAACCGGTGACTAAAAGTCTTGTTTTTTCACAAAATTAAAGTGAGCAATTCATTCTCTAGGCTATATGCAAAGTGAGAAAATTTCAATCAAGCTTATTTGTAAGATAATTCTAATTTATAATTATCAAATGATACATTGTACTTCTTATCTATTACTGATAATTTGAGAAAAAAACAACAGAAAATCATCAATATCTTTAGAAGTTGTGCACCGTCCTGTTGAAATGCGAATTGCTCCATTTGGAACATGATGTCCCATTGCTTCCAAAATTTTGCTTTGTTTTACTTTTCCTGAAGAACAAGCAGAACCTGCAGATACAGAAAACCCCGCCAAATCACAACCAATTTGCAGAGTTTCAGCTTTTATATTGCGCATAGTGAAATACGTTGTATTTGGCAAACGCTGAACCCTTTTACCAAAAATTTCAACATCATTACACATTTTTTGTATTCCATCTTCTAATTTATTGCGTAAATACATTAGTTTCTTTATTTCTTCTTGGGTGAAACAATCAGCCATCGCTGCTCCAAAAGCAGCAATAAGCGGCAATGCTTCTGTTCCTCCACGTAAACCTTTTTCTTGCCCTCCTCCCACAATAAGAGGATATGGCATCAAAAGGTTCCCACATGAAACAAAAGCACCTGTTCCTTTAGGTCCGCCAATTTTATGCGCAGATAGTATAAAAAAATCCCCTCCCATTTGATTAATATCAACAAAATTTTTGTCTACATATTGTGTCAAATCAACAATAAGGATGCCTCCAGAATCCCGAACGATAGCAGCTATTTCTTTTATTTGTTGAATAACACCAGTTTCACCATTTGCAGCTTGAATAGCAACAAGAGGAAGGCCTTTTGTTTTATCGTGAATGTTTAAGAGAGAGGCTAATTTATCTTGTTTAATGAGACCATCTTGATCAACAGAAACTGTGCTGATACATTCTTTAGAAAAACGTCCCCCCTTTGCAACAGATGGATGTTCAGTAGCTCCAATGTAAAGATGAGAAAATTGAACTTTAGACCTTCCCATATTATAAAAGGGTGTTAATAAAGTCATCGCTGCTTCACTCGCACCAGACGTAAATACAACATGATCTGGATTTGTATTGAGTCTGTCTGCAATTTGTCGACGTGCTTTTTGTAATAAAGCTTTAGCAGCACGCCCTTCTGCATGGACCGATGATGGATTACCGAAAATCTCTAAAGATTCGAGTAATGCCATCTTTGCCATTTTTGTGAGTGGCGTTGTTGCATTATGATCAAAATATCGACGTTTTACAATCATTTTACATCACAGACATTAATCTTATAAATTGATTTAGAAAAATAGCGCAATTTTCTTGAAAAATGCACCCAAAACAGAATATCTAACGGTTCACTAAAATGAAATGATTATGTAAAATAACTGAATAGTAGAAATAAGCCAAGCTCAGTGTAGAGCCTTTATAGCATTTAAGGAGCATTTAATGCCAGAAATTATTTTTAATGGTCCCGCCGGTCGGCTTGAAGGACGTTATCAACCTTCACAACATAAAAATGCACCAATTGCGATTATTCTGCATCCTCATCCCCAATTTGGTGGAACAATGAATAATAAAATTGTTTACGATCTATTTTACATGTTCCAACAGCGTGGTTTTACTACCTTGCGTTTTAACTTTCGTGGTATTGGTCGAAGTCAAGGTGAATTTGATTATGGAATAGGAGAGCTTTCAGATGCTGCAGCTGCGCTTGATTGGGTGCAAACACAACATCCTGATTCCAAAAATTGCTGGGTTGCTGGATATTCATTTGGTGCTTGGATTGGTATGCAACTTTTAATGCGGAGACCAGAAATTGAAGGTTTTATATCTGTTGCCCCTCAGCCTAATATTTACGATTTTTCATTTCTTGCCCCTTGCCCCTCTTCTGGGCTTATAATTCATGGTGATATTGATAAGGTTGCTCCCTTAAAAGATGTTCAAGTGCTTGTAGATAAATTGAAGACACAAAAAGGCATTGTCATTACACAGGAAATTCTAGAAGGTGCTAACCACTTTTTCAGTGGATACAATGAAGAACTTATTAAGCGATGCGCACAATATTTGGATAACCATATTACAGGTGAGTTCTTAATTCCTCCACCTGAAATGCTTGCGCTTACTTAGAGATTCTAATCTTAAAAATATTTTATAACAAAAAAGTAGCCTTTTAGCATATTACTTGCATAAAGAGCAAAAATATATCTTTTCATATCAATGCTAATCGCTTTTTCTTAAAGCATACAGTGAAAAGGAGCTCTGTATTATCTTTTTTCCGAGATCTTTCGTTCTCTTGTGAGGAGTGCGTCATTTGTGGTAGAGAATACGCACTAACACCTGATTATGTAACCAAACAATTTAAATATAGGAAATAAAATCTATGTTTGCTTTTAAATCTGATTTTTTACACATTATGAGCGAACGTGGTTTTATACACCAGATTTCAGATGAAAAAGGCTTAGATGCTCTTTTTTCAAAAGAAGTTGTAAGTGCTTATATTGGATTTGATCCGACAGCACCAAGTTTGCATGCTGGAAGTCTTCTTCAAATTATGATGCTTTATTGGTTACAAAGAACCGGTCATCGTCCTATTGCTTTGATGGGTGGAGGAACAGGATTGATTGGCGACCCTTCCTTCAAAGATGAAGCACGCCGCCTTTTGACACAAGCTGATATTGCTTCAAACATTGCGAGTATTAAAAAGGTTTTCGCTCAATATTTAACATTTGGTGATAAAAAAACGGATGCATGTATCGTTAATAATGCTGAGTGGTTGTGCAATTTGAATTATTTAGAATTTTTACGTGATGTAGGAAGACATTTTTCCGTTAACCGTATGTTGTCATTTGATTCTGTCAGACTTAGACTTGAACGCGAACATTCTTTGTCATTTTTGGAATTTAATTATATGATCCTTCAGGCTTATGATTTTGTTGAACTTTATAAGCGTTATGGATTACGTATGCAAATGGGTGGTTCTGACCAGTGGGGCAATATTATTAATGGAATCGAGTTAGGACATCGTTTAGGCGCACCACAATTATATGCATTAACATCACCATTACTTACAACTTCTTCTGGTGCCAAAATGGGTAAATCATTAAATGGTGCTGTATGGCTTAATGCAGATATGCTTTCACCTTATCAATTTTGGCAATATTGGCGCAATACAGAAGATGCTGATGTTACAAGATTTTTAAAGCTTTATACAACATTGCCAATGGATGAGATTCTCAAACTATCTGCATTACAAGGAACTGAAATTAATGAAGCAAAAAAAACTCTTGCAACAGAAATTACAGCGATATTACACGGACGCGATCTTGCCAATGCAGCAGCAGAAACCGCTCGTAAAACTTTCGAAGAAAAAACTCATGGAGAAAATCTTCCAACTATTAAAATTGATGCTACAGAATTAAAAACGGGTGCTGGATTGCTGGCACTTCTTGTACAGGCGGGACTAGCCAAATCGAACAGTGAAGCACGCAGATATGTTCAAGGAGGTGGTGTACGCGTCAATGATCAAATTGTTGATGATGAAACACGCCTTATTCTTGAAAAAGATGTTAATGCCGCAGGAATGGTTAAACTTTCTTTTGGTAAGAAAAAACATGTTTTGATGAAACCGCTATAATATCTTTTTATGTGGTTTTTACGTCTATTTTATGCGCAATGTTTGTGTTTCTTGCACCTGGTTTTGTTTTCTCAATTTAATTCTTATGATACATGAATTCTGTATGACAGACAAAAATTATGCGAAATAATTATTTTCTAGAAAGTTGAAGAATTTTATTTCTATGTTTATTATCATTCTCGGTCATTATATGTATTCCTATACGTAATGCTTATGTAAAAAAGAAAGATACAAAAAAATGATAAAACAAATGAAAGGCTCCCCTGCTCCTAATTTCGATTTACCACGTGATGGTGGAGGCAGATTATGCCTTTCTGACCTTCAAGGAAAGCCAATTGTTTTATATTTTTATCCGAAAGATGATACCAGTGGGTGCACAAATGAAGCGATTGATTTTACGCGACTGAAGACGAAGTTTGAAGAGATTGGGGTCGTTATTATTGGGGTATCTCCAGATAGCATTGAGAAACATGATAAATTCAAAATAAAACATGGACTTGATATTATCCTTGTTTCTGATGAAGAAAAAACGACACTTCAGGCTTATGGTGTTTGGATTGAAAAAAGTATGTATGGACGCAAATATATGGGGGTTGAACGAAGTACTTTTCTGATTGATTCAACTGGAATAATAGCAGAAGAATGGCGTAAAGTTAATGTATCTGGACACGCTGAAAATGTTTTAGCTGCTGCTACACTTTTACATCGCAATGGTTCATAAACTTAGTGATGCAATGCGTTTATAAACATTGCACAAGCACTTAGCGTTATTAACAATACATGTAAGCGAAATCCCCTCCCCAATTGACTTTATTTTGCTAATTGGAGAATTTAGATGTGGGTTGGATAGAAATTAATGAACCAAGAAGTAAACTTCTACAACTTGAAGAATATAGTGTATGATTAATTAATATCTTCGATTTCTTTATTTTTTCCATGAATACGTTGAGCAAGCGCTGCTTCTATAAATGCATCCAGATCGCCGTTAAGTACAGATTGTGGATCAGTATTTTCAACGCTTGTACGTAAATCTTTGACAAGCTGATAGGGTTGAAGAACATACGACCTAATTTGATGTCCCCACCCGATTTCTGTTTTAGAAGCTTCAATAGCATTTGTTTCTTCTTCTCTCTTTTTGAGCTCTTCTTCATAAAGTCTTGCACGCATCATAGACCACGCAGTTGCTCGATTTTTATGTTGAGAACGCTCCATTTGACATTGAACAACAATACCTGTTTTTATATGCGTGATGCGAACTGCGGAATCTGTTGTGTTGACATGCTGCCCTCCAGCTCCTGATGCACGATATGTATCAATACGAACATCTGCCTCTGAAACAGCAACTTCAATATTATCATCAATGACTGGATAAACCCAAATACTCGCAAAAGAGGTATGACGTTTTGCATTTGAATCAAATGGCGAAATGCGTACCAAACGATGAACACCTGATTCTGTTTTCAACATACCATAAGCATTATGCCCTCTTATAAGAATAGTCGCTGATTTTATTCCTGCTTCTTCTCCATCATGAATTTCTAATATCTCAACCTTCATTTTATGTTGTTCAGCCCAGCGTGTATACATACGCAAAAGCATAGAAGCCCAATCTTGGCTTTCCGTACCTCCTGCACCAGCATGAACTTCTAGATAAGTATCATTCGGATCAGCTTCTCCGGAAAGAAGCACATCAATTTGTCTTTTATCTATCTCACTCTTAAGATTACGTATTGAATTTTCTGCATCATTGATAATTTCAATATCACTTTCCTCTTCGCCCATCGTGATTAATTCAATGCACTCTTCGAGTGTTTTTGTAAATGATTGAATACCATTGATTGAATCATCAAGACGCTGACGTTCACGCATCATATCTTGCGCTTGTTGCGCATTATCCCAAAGGGTTGGATCTTCAGCTTTTTGATTGAGATATTCGAGACGTTTGAGTGATTGATCCCAGTCAAAGATGCCTCCTTAGTAATTTAATTGCCTTTTGGATTTCATCAACTAATATTTCTATTTCTGCTCGCATAATTTACCACCATAGGCTTTATTTTAAATACTTCTTCTAGCGCTATATTCCTTAGCATTTTACATCAAGGGTCTTCGTAACAATTCTTAAGGATACGGCACCACAAACCCTATTGCTACAGCAATACTACAAAGAAATAGATAAAAATTATTTCACTCTGTCATTCATATCAAAAAGAGATTTACTTTTTAATACAGACCGCCCGTACCACTTTCAAGAGCTTTGTTAACCTGCGGAGAAGTTGTTATGGTAGGAACACCTTCTTGAAAAGAATTCGTACTACCAATTACCTGATATATATCAGCAGGTCCAGTTCCTGGTTTAAATGCTTCTATAATAACGTCATTATCCCCTCTTTCCGTGAGCATGCCTGTCTTACGATTAATTGGCATCAAAATCATACCTTCTGGCATTTTAAATGGTACATCTGGCTTTCCTTTTAAAGCTGCTTCCATAAAATCACCAAAAACAGGAGCTGCTAATGTACTCCCCGTTCCATTAAATCCTAATGGAGCAGGTTGATCGTAACCAATGAAAATACCAACAACAAGATCAGGAGTAAAACCCATAAACCATACATCTTTAGAATCATTAGTTGTTCCTGTTTTACCGGCAATATGTCGATTGAGGTACCGTAAACGTGCAGCTGTGCCACGTTGAATAACTCCCTCCATCATTGATGTAATTTGATAAGCTGTCATAGGATCAAGGACTTGGTCACGCTCATCAATTAATGTGGGTTCCTTTTGATTATCCCATAACGCAGTATTACAATTTTCACAGAGACGATCATCATGACGATAAATCGTTTTTCCATAACGATCTTGAATTCTGTCTATTAGAGATGGATTAATAGATCGTCCCCCATTCGCAATAACTGAATAAGCTGTCACCATCCGTAAAACTGTTGTTTCTCCAGCGCCTAGCGCCATAGGAAGATAAGGTTGCAATTTATCTATAAGACCAAAACGCTCTGCATATTCAGCGACAAGAGGCATTCCCATATCATTGGCAAGCCGTATTGTCATAAGATTACGAGAATACTCAATGCCATAACGCAGGGTTGAAGGACCAGCAAATGTACCACCATAATTTTTAGGTTGCCAAATTTCACCGTTATATTGCCGGATCTCAATGGGACCATCTAAAACAACTGATGCTGGTGTATATCCGTTATCGAGTGCTGCAGCATATACAAAAGGCTTGAAAGCAGAACCAGGTTGACGATAAGCTTGTGTCGCGCGATTAAACTCAGATACAGAAAAAGAAAATCCCCCTATCATTGCGAGAACCCGTCCTGTATGAGGTTCCATAGCAACAATTGCACCTTCAACCTTTGGAATTTGTTGTAAACGGTAAGTATTATTTGTATTTGATATTTTTTCAACAAAAATGACATCTCCAACTCGTAAAACATGCGATAAACTCGGAACGGTTTTTTGATAGCCATCTTCTTTAGTAATATGTAATGCCCATTTTGAGTCGACTTCAGATAAAACACCAGTTTCTCGTTTTTTTGATAACAAACCTGAAGTTTCGCGCTGTGGTTGTAGGCCAATCTCTATCCTATTGGCATTAGCAGAAAGAACGATGGCTAAGCGCCATTCAGGAACATCACTTAATCCAGCAATATTTGCGAGTTCAACACCCCAATCATCTTTCTTATCAATATGCTTATAAGCTCCACGCCAGCCTTGTAAGCGATCAAATTTAATTAATCCATTGTGTAAAGCACGCCGAGCAATAAGCTGTAGATTCGGATCAAGTGTTGTACGAACTGAAAGCCCACCTTCGTAAAGTGTTTTTGCTCCATAACGATGCACTAAACGGCGACGCACTTCTTCAGTAAAATAGTCAGCAGCAAAAACGTAGTTATCACTACCACGCATTGTTGCCCCTAAGGGTTTTGCTTTAGCTTCTTCAGCTTGTTCACGCGTTACATATCCATTTGCAACCATTCTGTCTATTACCCAATTACGTCGGTTAAGAGCGCGTTGTGCATTTTTGAATGGATCATAATTTGCCGGTCCTTTCGGAAGAGAAGCTAAATAAGCACACTGCTCTAAAGTAAGATCATTGACGGATTTATTAAAATAGGTCAAAGACGCTGCTGCAATACCGTAAGTACTCCGACCAAGATAAATTTCGTTGAGGTAGAGTTCAAGGATGTGATCTTTCGAATAAGTTCTTTCAATACGCATTGCTAGGATAGCTTCTTTTAATTTACGCTCCAATGTTGCATCTGAGCTTAAAAGGAAGTTTTTAGCAACTTGTTGTGTAATTGTGGATGCTCCTTCTGGGCGTTTCCCAGAACCAATATTCCGGATATTATTGATTAAGGCTCTAGAAAGTCCTTCAGGATCTAAACCAAAATGCTGATAAAAATTTTTATCTTCGGCTGAAATAAAAGCTTCTTTAAGGAGTTTTGGTATTGATTGAATTGGCAAATAAAGACGATTTTTTGTTGCAAATTCTGCCATTAGGCTGCCATCAGAAGCATGAATGCGAGTCATCACCGGTGGTTCATAGAGCGAAAGAACTTCATAATCAGGAAGTGTATCCGCTTTATCCCCCGCCATGGCTACCCGCGTTATTTCTCCCCAAAACCAAATAGCAACAAAGAAACTAAGAAGATATTTAAAAAAAATCATCATTGAAGCGACTATCACTTTCTTCAGAATTGATTAAAAAAAAGACATGTTATCTCATTAGAAACAAGCAGATATCATCACAAAATTGAGACAAAGAGAAAACTGTTTTCCATCTTTTAATTTATATCAGAATAATAACATTGGTACTCTATTTTCTAACGAATTTAAAGAGGCTGCATAATTTTCTGCTTATACTCAGCAAATTTTCGGATAGAATGAGCAAGAGAAGCAGCCATTTTTTTCCTCCATTGAGGATTATTTAATAATTTTTCATCCTCTTTGTTCGATAAATAGCCGATCTCTATTAAAACAGAAGGGATATCTGGAGCCTTCAAAACTTGAAAATCAGCATATCGATGAGGGTTATTTATCAGATTAATATGATTCTTTGATAAATTTGAAACAACACTATTAGCAAAATTGACTGAAAATGCATGTGTTTCACGCCGTGTGAGATCAATTAAAATATCTGTAACTTCAAGAGACTCTTCTGCAGGCAAACCATCAAGAAGATCGACCTTATTTTCATTTTCGGCCAAAGATTTCGCAATGGCATCAGATGCCTTATCCGATATGGTATATACTGTAGCACCACGAAGAAAATGTGCATTAATAGTATCTGCATGAATGGATATAAAAAGATCAGCATTAAATTCTTGCGCCTTTTTAACTCTTTCGCTTAGCCTTAGGAAAGTATTTGAGTCGCGTGTTAAAATAACCTTTATATGAGAATCTTTTTCTAATTCATCTCGCAACACACGAGCAAAAGCTAGCGTTATATTTTTTTCTAAAATACCACTAACGCCTTGGGCACCACCATCAATTCCACCATGACCTGGATCGAGAACAACACGAAAATTACGCGCTGGATTACGTGGTGGCGGTGTATCAAGATTAACTTTTTGTTGTTTTTTTAAAATTTCACCAAATTTTTTTTGTGTGGTTTTCCCAATATCAATCAGCAGCTGCCATAAACCATTCTCTAATTTTTGTACTGTAGTTTTTTCAACAACAAAAGCGATTTTGCTCGTAAAAATAATGCGCGAAGTTTTTATATCAGAAAAACCATAACGTACATCTGATAGCATTGTTGATAATGTATCCCGTTTTTTAAAAGGCGTATTTTGTGTTGGAAAATCAGCTGTGGGTAAATTGATAATCAGTCGTGCAGGATTATCTAAAATCTGCAAACGAACACTGGGTTTAGCATTAAACACTGCAATAATGCGTGTGTGCGCATTATCACCAATGGTTTGCAAATTGACAAGTTTCAATACATCCGCAGCTTTAACAATTGTTTGGCATAACAATAAGAAAAATAAACAGCATGTAAGATACAACAAAACATTCCAATAAGCTGCTTTCGATTTTTTGATAGAAGATTCTCTTATCATTAGCACAACACCTTATTCCAAAGAAAAAACCTATTTTTATTCGCATAAAAATTATATATTCAACTTATGCTCTATTTTTTAGTAAATGCTGAATTTTTTATTTACAAATATCCAGAAACTCAATTAAGGCAATAAAGTCATTATTATGGTATACATTTATATTGTTACTTGCCAAAAGCATGATATCAACATAAAAGGGCATTTACGCTTCTTAGTTTGATCGGAGCCATCTAAATTATATGTATTTATATTTAGTTGTTTTTAGAGGGTTTATTACATGTTATACATTTAGGCTTTTTACAGATGAAAAGTCTTTATGTCTCAGAAGCTGAGATTGCGTTATTTAAGATTCGCTGGTTCGGGAATCCGAACTGTTTTCAAGATTGTTTTGCTGGAGACTTACAAAAATATGAGTCATACAAAACAGATGGGTATAGGAATAAAAAATGCTTTAAATGCAATGATGCATTTGCGCATGGTAGCCCGTTTTGTTTTTCTGGCACCTCCTTTTTATGGCAGACAGCCCTTTATGTTTTCGAATAATTGTACTGTTCGTTTGAATAAAGTTATGCATGTCGCCTTCAGGATTTTAACCCATGTCAAACAAAATGCTTATAGATGCCTCCCACCCGGAGGAAACACGTGTTGTTGTTGTTCACGGCAACAAAATTGAAGAACTTGATTTTGAATCAGAGCATAAAAAGCAGCTTAAAGGAAATATTTATCTTGCACGTATTACACGTGTTGAGCCATCACTCCAAGCTGCTTTTGTAGAATATGGTGGAAACCGCCATGGCTTTCTAACATTTTCAGAAATTCATCCTGATTATTATCAAATTCCTATTGCTGATCGCCTTGCTTTGCTTGAAGAAGAAGAAGCTGCTGTGAGAGAAAATTATGCGGATACTCTCATTGAAGAAACAAACAAAAATAAAAAACGCTCCAGAAAAACAAAAAAAGATGCAAAAAGTAACATCATGGCAGCGGATGTTGACAACAATGTTACATCATCTGAAATAATAATTGATGATGCAGAAGAAGAATTTAATACAGATATTTCTCATGATGAGATTGAAATGGTTGGTGCGGAAGATGTAAGTGAAGAAATACCTACTTATCAATATAAACAAGAACGTCAATATAAAATTCAAGAAGTTATTAAACGGCGTCAAATTTTATTGGTACAAGTCATTAAAGAAGAGCGTGGCAATAAAGGGGCAGCACTTACAACCTATTTATCTCTAGCAGGGCGTTATTCTGTTCTAATGCCCAATACAGCAAGGGGTGGTGGTATTTCACGGAAAATCACAAATATACAAGATCGCAAACGTCTTAAAGAAATTGTAAAAGAATTAGATGTTCCAAAAGGTATGGGTGTTATTCTGCGAACTGCTGGAGCAAATAGAACAAAAGCTGAAATTAAACGCGATTATGAATATCTTACGCGCTTATGGGATACCGTTCGCACATTGACACTAAAATCAACAGCACCATGCCTTGTCCATGAAGAAAGCAACCTTATAAAGCGTTCTATTCGTGATCTTTACAATAAGAATATTAATGAAATTCTTGTTTCTGGAGATCAAGGATATCGTGAGGCAAAAGACTTCATGCGTATGCTCATGCCAAGTCATGCGAAAGTTGTTCAACCCTATCGCGATCCTACCCCTATCTTTGCGCACAACAATATCGAAATTCAACTTGATAAAATGTTGCTTCCGCAAGTTTCTTTAAAATCTGGTGGTTATCTTGTTATCAATCAAACGGAAGCGCTTGTTGCTATTGATGTCAATTCCGGCCGTTCAACCAAAGAGCTTTCTGTCGAAAAAACAGCGTTACAGACCAATCTAGAAGCCGCAGAAGAAATAGCACGTCAATTACGTTTACGTGATCTCGCTGGTTTGATTGTGATTGATTTCATTGATATGCTCGAAGAGCGTAATATAAAGCTAGTTGAAAAAAAATTGAAAGATTGCTTAAAAAGTGATCGTGCTCGTATTCAAGTTGGTCATATTTCACATTTTGGTCTTCTTGAAATGAGTCGTCAACGTATTCGCGTATCAGTTTTAGAAAGTACAATGCAACCCTGCCCGCATTGTGCTGGAACAGGAAATGTACGCTCTGAATCATCAATTGCTTTACATGTCATACGCTCAATTGAAGAATATCTTCTTCATAATCCCCACTATCACATTATCGTGCGTACTCCCGTAACAACAGCACTTTATGTGTTAAACCATAAACGTAATATTCTCGTTAATCTAGAAGAGCGCTTCAAACTTACTATTAGTATTGAAGCCGATGACAGTATTGGAACGCAGCATCTTATTATTTCTAAAGGTACAATGGCAGAAACAGTTTCTCAACCTCCATTGTTTTTTGAAGATGATAGTGATGATAGTAAAGAAGATATTAAAGATGTCGTTTTTGTAGAAAATACATCTACTGAAGATAAAAAATCCGTTGAAACGAAACAGAAACGTCGACGTAAAAATCGTCAAGTTGAGATGAATGACAATTCTCTTTCCACTGTTCATAAAAAAGATGATACGCTAAACGATGATTCCCGTCGTCGAATCCGCCGTCGGGGGCGTCGTGGCGGTCGTCGTAATCAAGATAATAATTTTTATCAATTTCGTATTCCCTATGCAGAACCAGTAGGAGACTTTGCCAAACAAGCCTTAGCAGAAATTAAAGCAGAACGTCGTCAACGCCGTATTCCAGATGCTAAGCTTGTTGAAGTTGAAATGGAAAAAAGTGATATTCGATCCAAAGATGTGCAACAAAACGAAATTATTAAAGTTGATACCGTTGTTAAATCTAAAAAGCGAAAGACACTTTCTTCAAAAGAAATAAAAAATCAACAAATTCTTGAAAATGATCAGAGTGTAGTAACATTAGTACATCTTGAAGAAAATGCTACAGCCGGTTCAAAACGTAAAGTTAAAACAAAAAAAGTAGATAGCCCCCTTCTTGAGATAGGCGAAGAAGATTCTGAAAATATAAAGAAGAAAAAACGCAAAACGCAAAAAAAATCATTCTCTAAAAAATTAACGCAAACAAAAGAAATAACAGAGCAAAAATCTAAAGAAGACGTTATCGAACCAGCTCCCACTAAAGTTGAAGAAATTGCTAAGCAGCCTGTTGTTACATCATCAGCACCTGATGAAGAACGTAAAACTGAGCGTGTTGGTTGGTGGAAACGCAGAACTCTTTTTAAAAATTAAGTATTAAAAAACCGCCACAAGATATTCTGTGGCGGAATCAAATAAAAGAATTCTAAATAATTATTCTATGTTATAGAATTACTTGTTTTGTTTTGCTTTCTCTTGTTCAGCCCGCATACGGTCTTCAATTTCTTTTTGTTTTGATTGAATAGCTTGTTGCAATTTTATTTGTTCTTGTTGAAAATCTTTTTCTTCCATACCAGGACCTGTGTATGCTGCTGTGAATCCATTCAGAGAAAATTCAATAGGATTAGCTGAGCCGCGGAAATTAATTGTGGTTACAACCATTTTCGAACCACTTTTCATAGCGGCAATAAGTTTATCATCTAAAATATCATTAGCAATACAGCTTGGTCCATTACAAATAATATAAGGAACTTTTTTAGAAAAATTGTCGCCAATTTGAATATGAACACCTTCTGGCAAGAAACGTCCAGTAGGAACTTGGATACCTATACGTTTTTCATTTTGTTTTCCCTTTATCTCAACGAGATTAAAAGCCGTTAAGGGTTGTCCAGTATTTGATACAACAGTATTCATTGTATTACAGATATCAACATCGCTCTGTTTGCTACAAACCTTGTACCAACCTTGGGATAAAGTTTGCGCACTTGCAGGAATATAGAATGTGAAAAAAAGGGCAACAGTTCCAGCTAAAACTGAAATAACAGAATAGACATTTTTATGCGGCATGATTAAGTTGATCCTTTCAACGCGCTTTTATAATTACAACATTCTTAATATTAAGAATACTAAATATAATTTCTTCTAAGTGTATTAAATTAAAATCAATAAAATGACACCCTCTAGTGTATGTTTCTTACTTCAATATAAAGAAAAAAGTCAAATTGAGAAAAAGAAAGCCACAAACAGTCAATTAAATCTTTATATAATATGTGTCTAATATCCCCTTCTATTGCATTAATATTTTTTATAAATATTTATTCATAAAATACCTCAGTGCAATCGAATGAGGTAAGATTACATAAACGAATCAATATTGCAATATCATTTAAAGTAAACTCCTATGTCGCCCTACCGCTCTTACTGTTTTAAAATTTTCTTTATAATTATAATTCTTTTTTTAAGTCGTAGCGCTCTAGCAACAGGTATTGCAATGCATGGAGAACCGAAATTATCAGATAAATTTGATTATTTTCCTTATGCCTCTCCCAATGCAAACAAAAAAGGTAAAGTTACTTATGGTGTTGTTGGAACATTTGATGGATTAAATCCATTTGTGATCCGCAGTTTTCGAACAACTGCAAGAGGACTTTTTTCTGATGAACTTTTTTCTGGTCTTGTTTATGAATCAATGATGGTACGTTCTCGTGATGAAGCCTTTACACTTTATAGCCTTTTAGCAGAAAAAGTTGAATTAAATGATGAACGTACTGAAATTACCTTTTTTCTTAATCCAAAGGCGCATTTTTCAGATGGAAAACCTATAACAATTGAAGATGTTATTTTTACAATAAAGCTCCTTCAAGATAAAGGAAGACCTCCATTTAATCGCTATATGAAACGCATAGAATCTGTCGAAAAAGTTGGTAATTATGGTATCAAAATACGCTTCCCAAATTCAAAAGATCGCGAATTTCCTCTTCTCTTAGCAAGCGTAATGCCTATATTGCCTAAACATGCTATTAACATTGATGATTTTGAAAAAAACGGCTTAAATAAAATTCTAGGAAGTGGACCCTATGTTATTGAGCATGTTGATCTAGGTGAACGTATTATTTATAAACGTAATCCTCATTATTGGGGAAAAGATCTTTCTGTAAATAAAGGGATGAATAATTTTGAGATTATTCAAATTGAATATTTTCGTAATGATACAGCGCGCTTTGAAGCGTTTAAAAAAGGCTTAATTGATGTCTTTATTGAAACAAATCCAAATCGTTGGCTGCATTCTTATAATTTTCCAGCTGCTCGTGATGGGCGGGTTATCAAAGAGAGTTTTTCAAAAGGAACCCCTGCTGATCTTATGGGTTTTGTTTTTAATACACGTCGCACAGTTTTTAAAGATAAAAAAGTACGACAGGCTTTATCGTTACTTTTCGATTTTGAATGGGTCAATCATCATCTTTTCAATAATATCTATAGAAGAACAGAAGGTTATTGGTATGGATCTATTCTTTCAGCTGTCGGGAGAGCAGCAAGCAAAGAAGAAAGGGTACTTTTAGCACCTTATCCTGATGCTGTACTTCCTGAAGTCATGGATGGAAGCTGGCATATGCCCAAAACAAATGGATCAGGAATGGATCGCCTCATAACCCAAAAGGCTTGGAAACTTTTACAAGAAGCGGGATTTACCAAAAAAAATAATAGAGTGATTGCTCCCAATGGTTTGCCTTTTCAATTTGAAATTATGACACAATCTCTCGAAGAAGAAAAAATAGCACTCGCATTTCAAAGTACTTTGTCACGCCTTGGTATTCACACCGAAATAAGAACTGTTGATGATAGCCAATATCAAAATCGTTTAGGAATGTTTGATTATGATATGATTATAGGAAAATTAAGAAATTCTCTCTCTCCAGGAAACGAACAAATAAATCGTTGGAGTTCAGCTTCTCGAAATTTAAAAGGAAGTTTTAACTTCGCTGGAGCAGCGGATCCTGCTATAGATGCGATGATAAAAGCAATACTCGATGCACGTTCAGATATTGATTTCATTACAGCAGTTCGTGCTTTAGATAGAATTCTTATTTCTGGGAGTTATTACATACCGCTTTATCATTTACCTGAACAGTGGGTAGCACGCTGGTCGTATATTAAGCACCCTACTTATACACCACTTTATGGCTACCGCCTTCCCGCTTGGTGGCGTGAATAAAAAATATTTTAAAAATATAAATACTTATAAACTTTAATTATATAGTGTAATCAAACAGAAAAACTCTTACAAAAATTAAAAGTTTTATGTCATAATCATAATTAATATAACGTATTATAGTCTTTTTATTAAAAATTTAATATTACTTTATCTTATAAAACTATTACCATAATAATGGATACAGCTACTTTTTGTTAAGCCATTCTTCAATATGAGAGCGCATACGATTTAGAATGTTTTTTTTCTTATCTGGAAGCATTATATTATGTATTTTTCTTATAGTCTTACACCACAAAGGGAGATTTTTCACGCTTGAGGGATTGCGTGTTATTCTGTCCTTTGTATCATTAAGCATATATTCTTTGAAATCAGAAAGGCTTATCGTCATAAGCTCCTCAAGTCCCTTGATTAATTCTTGATCTATTAAATTAATTGCTTCCTTTGCCCAACTAAAATCTTCTTCTTTCCAACCAAAGTCTTTACGCAATAAATCTCCTACATCAGAGCGCAGAATATCCTCATTAATTTTGCAACTAAGAATGAACATTGGATAATATTTCACGATTTCATAAATACTTCTATTGTCAAGATGATCTATATAATCATCGTCATTCAATCCTAATTCATAAGGACGTCGAGATTTCAGATATCTTCTTACTTTACTCACTTTTCCTTCATATTCCCCTATTTCATATTCTCTTGCTCTATGTGCTCTGGATATAAATTCTTGTTTTTCTTTAGCTAAATCATGCAATTCAGAACTAAGATTAATGCGCTCATCAATAAGCTTTTTTTGTTCTTGTATAAGCTTATCATATTCTGTACTAGGAGTGTGTATTTGTGAAAGAGTTAAATCAGCAACTGCTTTTTCAATAAACTTTATTCTCTTTTCAATAACTCTTAATCTTTCTTTAACATGCTTGTATTTTTCATCAAGAGTCAAATTAGAAAGAGGTAATTCTATTAAGCTAACCTTAGCATAAGTACTTTTTACGCTACATATAAAATTCGTTAACAAAAAAACTATTATTAAAAATCTCTGTAATGAGAAAATCATATTATCCTATTTTTTTCTCTTAAAGGCTTTGTAGATAAATACTATACGATATTATCGTTTTTATAATTTTGTTGTTTAATCTATTTTGTTTATTATATCAATATGTATTATATTGATATTATTTAAATTGGGGATTCCATGATTTTTCGTAACTGAGATAAAATGTATTCTTATGAATAAGGTAATAAGTTTAAAAAAATGAGCGATAGTTTTGAAATAAAAGGAAAAAGTTTCTAAACAGGATTATTGTTCTATCATTTCTACGAGCTGTGTCATAACCTTTGCTGCCCCAATAAGTCTTTTATCTACTGTAGACCAATCCCGAATAAGAACAATACTTTGATCTGGTCGAATTTTCGCCATTGAACCTTGTTTCCCAACCCATTGAACAAGAGCAACACTATTTGCGAAATAGTTATTGCGAAATTGTATGACAATTCCTTTTGGTCCAGCATCTAATTTTTCCACATGAGCTTTTCGACATAATGCTTTAATGTAAACAATTTTGAGAAGATATTGAACTTCAAGTGGAAGAGCACCAAAGCGATCAACCAATTCAGCTCCTAAATCATTGATTTCTTCTAAATCATTAAGATCCATTAAACGACGATAAAGGCTCATGCGTAAAGATAAATCAGGTACAAAACTTTGTGGTATCATAACTGTTGTAGCCAATGAAATTTGAGGCGACCATTGACTGTCTTCGTTATGTTCCCCGTCTTTTAGCTCTGTAACCGCCTCTTCAAGCATTTTTTGATACAGCTCAAATCCAACTTCCTTAATATGTCCAGACTGTTCTTCACCCAATAAATTACCTGAACCGCGAATATCCATATCATGGCTTGCCAATTGAAAACCAGCACCTAATGTATCAAGAGATTGTAAAACTTTAAGACGGCGATCAGCAGCAGGAGTTAAAACTTTACCAGAAGGAAAAGTAAAGAGTGCATAAGCGCGCTGTTTTGAGCGTCCTACCCTACCACGTAATTGGTAGAGAGCAGAGAGCCCAAACATTTCAGCACGGTGTACGATTAATGTATTAGCGGTAGGAATATCAAGCCCTGATTCAATAATGGTTGTTGAAAGCAAAACATCATATTGTTTATCATAAAATGCGGTCATGATATCATCAAGCTGTCCAGCAGGCATTTGTCCATGAGCAATAACAAACTTGAGTTCTGGAACATGCTCTTTAAGGTATTCTTCTACAAAGGCAAGATCAGAAATACGAGGGCAAACGTAAAAACTCTGTCCACCACGATAATATTCACGAAGTAATGTCTCACGTATAACAAGTGTATCAAAAGGGGAAATAAAAGTGCGTACAGCCATTCTATCAATGGGCGGTGTAGTTATTAAGGAAAGCTCACGTAAACCCGATAAAGCAAGTCCTAAAGTACGTGGGATAGGAGTTGCTGAAAGCGTGAGAACATGAATATCACTTTTTAATTCTTTTAAACGTTCTTTATGCTTTACACCAAAATGTTGCTCCTCATCAATAATAAGGAGTCCTAAACGTGAGAAATTAATCGATTCACTAAGAAGTGCATGCGTTCCAATAACAATATCAATGGTTCCTTCTGAAATATTTTTTTTGACTTGTGCAAGCTCTTTAGCTTTCACAAGCCTTGAAACATGACCTATCTTAATCGGTAACCCTTGAAAACGTGAGAGGAAAGTCTGATAATGTTGTCGTGAAAGTAATGTTGTTGGTACAACAAGAGCAACTTGATAACCATTTAATGCTGCAACAAACGCACTGCGAATAGCAACTTCTGTTTTCCCAAAACCAACATCCCCACAAATCAACCTATCCATAGGCTTTCCTGCTGCTAAATCATCTAAAACAGCTTTAATAGCATCCATCTGATCTTGTGTTTCTTCATAAGGAAAACGTGCAACAAATTCTTCAAATACTCCAGTTGGAGGCACTAAGACAGGTGCAGAACGCGTTGTGCGCTCTGCCGCTATACGAATCAATTGTTCAGCAATTTTTAACAAATGTTTCTTAAGTCGCGTTTTACGTGCCTGCCAAGCAACACCACCTAATTTATCTAACGTTACACCTGTAACTTCCGATCCATAACGTGAGAGCAATTCAATATTTTCAACTGGTAAAAAAAGTCGATCACCTCCAGCGTAATTGATCTCAAGACAATCACGTAAAACTCCTGTAGTTGTAATAGTTTTTAAACCAACAAATTGCCCAATACCGTGGTCAGTATGCACAACAAAGTCACCGGAATTCAAAGTCGTAATTTCAGAAATAAAATGCGCATTATTCTTACGTCTTTTGGGTGACCTCACTAATCTATCACCTAAAATATCTTGTTCTGCTATAATAGCAAAATCTCCGATTTCAAAACCATGCTCAATCATTATGACCGCCGCAGATATACGATCACGAGGCATTGCTTTTACAGTTTGTAATGATTTGACAATTTCTATTTTTTTCAATCCATGATCATCAAGAACCTGCAACAAACGATTCATAGATCCTTCGCTCCAACAAGCTAAAAGAACTTTTTTTCCAGCACTCCGTAATGAAAAAATATGCTCAACAACACTTGAAAACACATTTTTATCTTGAGCATTGCGCTCTTTTACAAAATCATATCCCGATACAGTATTTGCATGAATAATTGTTTTTCCCAAAGCTTGTGGAGCACTAAAAGGTGTAAAATCAATACGTTGCCCAACTTGTTGCACATGTGTTAAAATCTGTTCTGGTGTGAAATAGAGTAGTTTTGGCTCTATTGGTCGATAAGAAAAATTGCTGTCTCTATCATTTTCACGCTCTTTACGAGCATCATAATAATCTTCAATAAGACGATAACGCTCAAGTAATACTTCTTCTATGAGTGGTTCGAAAACAACTGTGGAATTACCACAATAGTCAAAAAAATTATCGAGTTTCTCATAAAAAAAGGGCAGCCAATGTTCCATACCAGAAAAACGCCGCCCTTGAGAAATAGCTTCATAAAGTGCGTCATTTTTTTTAAGCACACCAAAAGTACGCGTATAACTACTTTTAAATCGACTAATACATTCTGGAGTAAGGATAACTTCACTCATCGGCTGCAAAAAAAGATCTGTTCTATTTGCTGTAGTGCGTTGTGTAGCAGCATCAAATCCACGAATTGTTTCCAAAGTACTGCCAAAAAAATCAAGACGCAAGGGTTCAACATCACCAGGAGGAAAAATATCAATAATTCCTCCTCTTACGGCAAATTCCCCAATATCACGCACAATCGCAACGCGCTCAAAACCATTTCGTTCTAAGTAACAAATTACATTCTTCATATCGATACATTGACCAACACGTGCGTGAAGAATCTGATCATTCATCATTGTACAAGGTGGTAATTTTTGGATAATTGCATTTGTAGTTGTCAATATAATCGCAGAATGCGCATTTTTTCGTAAATTTAATATATGTGCTAAAGTAGAAAGACGACGTGCAAGAACAGAAACTCCGGGAGATACACGATCGTAAGGTAAACAATCCCACGCAGGAAATTGAAGAACAGGTAAATTAGGCTCAATAAAACTTAACGCTTGCTGTAAATAAAAAATTTTTGTTCCATCACGAACAACATAGACAAGTGGTTTACCTTGAGAAATTGTAGAACTCAATTTAGCAAGCGCAAAGGCTTCAAATCCATCAATAACACCATCAAAAATTATGCAAGATTGCATATTTTGAGGGATAATAATTTTTTTAAATATTGGCATCTTAGGTCAAATTAAAATTTAAGCAAGAACGATAATTGGCAATATCACGAAAAAGTAAACTATCAACCTCAGAAGGTGGAGAAATTTCTCCAGTAATCCATGCCAACAAATCACGGTCATCAAAAGACATAATATATTCAAGTTCAGCAACCATTTCATCACTCATCCCTACAATATGAGCGTCTACATAATGCCCAAAAATGAGATCCATTTCGCGAATACCTCTGTGCCATGCACGAAAAACCAATCGGCGGCGACGTGAATCCAATTGATTTTCGTCAACGACAAAAATTGTCATAAAAATCTCCTTCTAGGTGAAAAGTGATATAAATTATGGTTTCAACTTTAAGAATAAATTCTGATCTCACCTCTAAGGAAGTTCAATAATCTTTTTTTCTTTCAGCGTAATGCGACGGTGCATTTGCTTAGCTAAACCATAATTGTGCGTCGCAATAAGAGCCGAAAGACCAGATTGACGAACAAGTGTAAACAAAGCCTGAAATACATAAGCTGAAGTTACGGGATCAAGATTTCCTGTTGGTTCATCTGCCAAAAGGACTGAAGGACCATTTGCTACAGCACGCGCAATTGCAACACGTTGCTGTTCTCCACCAGACAATTCTGATGGCCGGTGTTTTGCACGATGAGAAACACGAAGATATTTTAATAATTTCAGTGAACGATCTTCTGCTATAGATTTTTTAAATCCTGCTATCATTTGTGGGATCATGACATTTTCTAAAGCTGTAAATTCTGGGAGTAAATGATGAAATTGATAAACGAAACCAATATCATTTCGCCTAATTGCTGTTCGCTCACTATCAGAAAGCTTTCCACAAGACATCCCTCGTAATAACACATCACCAGCTGTTGGTTTTTCTAATAATCCAGCAATATGAAGAAGTGTTGATTTTCCAGCACCAGATGGAGCAACAAGCGCTACAAGTTCTCCACGATTGAGCACAAAATTAGCTTTATCTAAAATAATGAGAGGCCTATTATTCTCAGAAAAATGGCGCTCGATCTCAACAAGCTCTAAAATAGCTGACATTATTACTCATACCTCAAAGCTTGAACAGGATCTAATTTAGCAGCTCGCCATGCTGGAATGAGTGCTGCAAGAAATGACAAGAATAAAGCCATCATAGCTACTATAGCCGTCTGTTTCCATTCAATTTGAGCAGGCAATTTTGTTAGGAAATAAAGTTGAGGATTAAAAACATCAACATTAAACAACCAAGATATAAAATCCTGAATATGATTGATATTTGCGGTCGTTATGATACCTAAAATCAGCCCTAATATTGTTCCAATAACCCCAATCATCATACCTGTGGTAATAAATATACGCAGAATCGCACTTTGATGTGCACCCATTGTACGCAAAATTGCAATATCATGGCTTTTATCTTTCACAAGCATAATCAATCCTGAAATAATATTTAAAGCAGCAACAAGGACAATAAGAGAAAGAATAAAAAACATAACATTTCGTTCAATTTGTAAGGCGGAAAAAAAAGCCTGATTGCGTGCACGCCAATCAATTAAATATACCTTCTGATTAATTACTTTTTCTACTGTTGGTTTTATCTGATCAACAGCATCTGGATTATTAAGAAATAACTCTAAAGACTGAACCTTATCCTCTAAATTAAAAAACATTTGTGCTTCTTGGAGAGGCATAAAAACAAAAATTGAATCATACTCAGACATACCAACTTCAAAAATCGCAATGACTTTATAAGCTTTCACACGAGGCGTAACTCCGAAAGGAGTCGCATCACCATCTGGTGTAATAATACGAAGATCACTCCCAACTGTGAGTCCTAATTTTTCTGCTAAGCCAAGTCCAATTGCAACCCCTTCCTCTTTATCAAATTGGGCAAGTGTTCCTAATTTAATGTTTTGGGATACTGTTTTAAGCTTTTCCAAATCTTGTTTACGCATACCACGAATTAAAGCACCGGTTCCTCCTTCAACTTCACCTTGTACAAGTGCTTGCCCTTCAACGATAGGCAAAGCAAATTTTATTCCATTCACGGATTCCAGAGAAGAAATCATAGTGTTATAATCGGTAAAACCAGCTCCAATTGTCTGAACAACAAGGTGTCCATTCATACCAAGAATACGATTGAGAAGTTCTGCACGAAAACCATTCATCACCGCCATAACAACAACGAGTGCAAATACACCTAGCATAATTCCAATAAGAGAAATGATTGAAATAACAGATGCAACAACATGCTTTCTATTAGGAATCATATAACGAAAAGCAATCATCCATTCATAAGATGAAAACCATTTACTGCTCAACCACTTCATAATATTGCCTATCAAAACACAGAAAACTGATTGAGTACAGCTTCAACCGTTAGAGATTTTTTAACACCTGTTTTTCGATCTTTCATTTCAACTTCATTTTGCGCAATGCTTTTAGGCCCAACAATTATTTGTGTTGGTAAGCCAATTAAATCCATTGTTGCAAATTTGGTTCCGGGACGCTCATTTCTATCATCTAATAATGGATCAAAACCAGCACGTCTTAATCCTTGATAGAGCATTTCACATGTCTGTGTACATTTTTCATCCTCTGGTTTCATATTAATGATACCAAAATCGAATGGTGCGATAGACTTTGGCCAAATAATACCATTTTCGTCATGAGAAGCCTCAATAGCTGCCGCAACAAGACGTGAAGGCCCAATACCATAAGATCCCATAGAAACAATATGTTCTTTTCCATCTTGTCCCATAACCTTAGCTCCCATTGGAGCAGAATATTTCGTGCCAAAGTGGAAAATATGCCCTACTTCAATACCACGCGCTGCAAGACGATTATGATCAGAAATTTTAGCCCACTCTTCTTCATTATGCATTTCTTCTGTTGCTGCATAAAAAGATGTCCACTGTTTAACGATATCAGCTAAAACAGTTTTATCTCTAAAATCAATCGAACTGTCTGGAACAGTAAGTTCAAGAAATTGTCTATCACAAAATATAGCGCTCTCTCCCGTTTCAGCCAAAATAATAAATTCATGACTGAGTTCACCCCCAATTGGACCCGTATCAGCACGCATGGGAATTGCTCTTAAGCCAAGACAAGAAAAAGTACGTAAATAAGCAACAAACATTCGATTATAAGACGTTTTAGAACTCTCATAATCAAGATCAAAAGAGTAAGCATCTTTCATTAAAAACTCTCGTGAGCGCATCACACCAAAACGTGGACGGATTTCATCACGAAACTTCCATTGAATATGGTACAAGTTGAGTGGTAGATCCTTATAAGAACGAATATAGGAACGGAAAATATCTGTTACCATCTCTTCATTTGTCGGACCATAAAGCAAATCACGTTTTTGGCGATCTTTAATGCGGAGCATTTCTAAACCATAATCATCATAACGACCACTTTCACGCCAAAGATCTGCAGATTGAAGTGTAGGCATCAATATTTCTATAGCACCAGCACGTTCTTGCTCCTCACGAATAATTTTACAAACTTTATCAAGCACTTTTTTCCCCAAGGGAAGCCAAGAATAAATTCCTGATGTTTGTTGGCGAATCATACCGGCACGCAACATGAGCCGATGAGAAACAATCTCTGCTTCCTTAGGATTCTCTTTTAAAAGTGGGAGGAAATACTGAGAAAGACGCATTAAAACAATTAACTCCTAATAAAGACCACGGTACAAAATAATTTAAATATGCCCTACAACTTTTATAGCTACATTCTGTATATTTTCCAAATACAACATTCCTGTTATTTTAAAATTTATGTACCTTATATTTTATTTAGTGTATTCCTAGCGACAAAATAATTAAGAATCCTTTTTCTTTCTCTCAATAAAAAAATGCAAGAGCAAATTGCTTTATTTTGATCTATGCAAAAAGACTGTACAAATAGGCTTTTTTTGCCAAATTTCATTAACAGCTGCTCTCACTGCACGCCGTGTTGCTTCCCGAACGAGTTCATTATTTTTTCGTTTAACACGTGGAATATTATAGATTGTATTTTCTACAACATCCAAAAGAATATCTTTCACATTCCCACCATTTCTATTTTTTTCAGGTAGTCCAAATGTGCTAAGACCAATATCATCAGATAATTCATGTTTGCTATTCATATGGAGAGAAACGGAAACATGACCAGCATAACTTAGCTTGCGTCTTTCCCGAATTCCCAATTCATCTTCATCTCCAATCAAGCAACCATCTTTATAAATGCGTCCAACAGGAATTTGATCAATGACTTCTACGGGTTCTGGTGCAAGACGTAGTATACGACCATTTCTAACATCAGCAACAATTTTAATCCCTGCTTGACGTGCCAAAGTTGCCTGAGCAGTAAGATGCATTGCTTCACCATGTACAGGAACAAGTATTTGCGGTTTTACCCAATCATACATCTGTAAAAGTTCTGAACGACGTGGATGGCCAGAAACATGAACAAGAGCATCTTTATTGGTAATTATTTTAATTCCCAAATCCATAAAACGATTTTGTATTTCAATAATAGCTTTTTCGTTGCCTGGGATACTCCGCGATGAATAAATAACTGTATCACCCGTAGAAAGTGCAATTTTTCCCATTTCATTGCGTGATAATTTAGCTAAAGCTGCACACGGCTCACCCTGACTTCCCGTTACAACTAAAACGATATCTTTTCGCGGAATATAAGCATAATCATCTTCCGTAACAAATGGTGCCAAATCTTTCATATAACCAAGTTCTTCTGCAACCATAATACTTCGCTTAAGAGAGCGCCCAATGACAAGAACCTTTCGCCCAACAGATTCAGCGGCAAGAGCAATTGAACGTATTCTACCAATATTAGAAGAAAAAGTTGCAAGAGCAACACGCCCTTCCGCTTTCGAAATAATTTCAGAGAGACTTTCCTGAACTTGCTGTTCTGATGGTGATATACCATCCTGACAGGCATTAGTAGAATCACAAAGTAAAGCTAAAATACCTTTTTTGCCTAAAGTACGAAAACGTTTTTCATCAGTTACAGGACCAAGTGATGGTGTGTGATCAATTTTCCAATCACCCGTATGAATAACAGTACCTAAAGATGTTGTAATTGCCAAAGAAACAGCTTCCGGAATCGAATGATTAACAGCAATAGCCTCTACCGAAAAGGAACCAACCTGAAAACAATCGCCAGCTTGAAAAATATGGCATAAAATTTTACGAGATTCAAAATCTGATTGCCTTTTACACTCCAATAGTCCTGATGTAAAAGGGGTACAGTAAAGCGGGATGTTAAGCTGCGGTAACAAATCGAGAACAGCTCCATAATGATCTTCATGAGCATGAGTTAAAATAAGACCAGATATATTATGTTTTTCGCTTTCTAGAAAACGAATATCAGGCAAAATAAGATCTGCTCCAGGTAATTCAGGACCAGCAAAACTTACCCCCATATCAACAAGCAACCATTCACGAAGATTTTTGGGACCAAATCCATAAGCAGCCAGATTCATTCCAATTTCACCTACTCCTCCTAAAGGTAAAAAGACAAACTCATTCTTGTTGGCTGCAACCATAAATATCTCCTAAACATTAAGGTAATCTGATGGGAAATAAGATTTTATAAATTAATAACAACCTGCATTAGCAGAAGCAGCAAAACCAAAATGAACATCTCCAGCAGTTATGATAGCTTGCTGACCATTTTTTTGTTTTACAATGCAGTTGAAATCACTATCAAGACCATCAAAAATACCTTCAATGATTTTTTTATCATTAACTATTTTGATATGCTGTCCAAGATGAGCAGAATATAAAAGCCATTTCTTTCGGATTATATCACATCCCCCTGGTTGTTTCCAAAGAAGATAATTTTTAGAAAAATACTCCGTTAAAACCGTAAATAACTGTTCTGTTTTAACATTCAAACCAATATTCTTTAAACTTGAAGTAGGATATGGAGCATCTTCATAATGATATTTTACATTTATTCCCATACCAATAACCAATGCATACTGTTGTGGTATCAATTTAAAAATTTCAAGCAAAACTCCAGAGCTTTTAGCTCCTCCTAACAAAATATCATTTGGCCATTTTAAACGAACAATACTGTCTGCTTGCTTTTCATCTTTTATAAATTGTTTTATTGCTTCTACCACACTTACCCCAGCAACAAAACCAAGCTGAGCAGAAGTTTTGTGAACAATATCATCAATTAACAAAAGACTAGAATAAAGATTGCCTTTCGGGCTATGCCATACCCTACCTCTTCTTGCTCTTCCCTGTGTTTGCTCCTGTGCAACAACCCAAAGATAGCCCTGATGGCCATCTTGTGCTTTTTGTTGTGCAATGAGATTTGTTGAAGTAACACTCTCGTACGATTCAACAGAGTATCCTTGCTTTTGTGCGAAATCTGATAAGATATAAACCATATTCATTAAAATAATGCGGCTGCTGCTTTTTCTGCTAACTCAGCAAACCAAATTCCCCCAAAAGTGTAAAATAAAATAAACAATGCAGAAACGCCAAGACAAAACCGAAGCTCATTCGATAAAACAACAAAATGCGCTTTTGCATCATCAAACCACATAATTTTAATAATCCGTAAATAATAGAAAGCTCCAATAACAGATGCTATCATACCAACAACAGCAAGTGGAATAAGACCAGCATGAACAGCAGCAGAAAATGTATACCACTTCCCAAAAAAACCGGCCATAGGCGGTATACTTGCTAAAGAGAAAAGTTGTATTGTCATCACGACAGCCATAAATGGATTTGTCTTTATTAATCCCGAAAGATCATAAATATTTTCAACATTCCCATTGCTAGACCGCATTCCAAGAATAAAAGCAAATGAACCAAGTGTCATGACAAGATAAATAGTCATATAAAGAATAACGCTCTTTATCCCGAGCATATCTCCAGCAGCTAAACCAACAAGCGCATACCCCATATGACTAATTGATGAATAAGCCATTAACCGCTTAATATTGCTCTGGCCAATTGCAGCGAATGCACCAAGTATCATTGATGAAATTGCCATAAACACCAAAATTTGCTGCCATGCAGGCATGGAATCATCAAAACCACTTAGGGGACTAAAGGTCATAACAATAACACGAATAATTAATGCCATCGCAGCAATTTTAGGAGCAGCAGCAAAAAATGCTGTAATAGGTGTAGGCGCTCCTTCATAAACATCTGGTGTCCACATATGGAACGGAACCGCAGAAATTTTGAAAGCCAAACCTGATAAAATAAAAACAATTCCAAAAATAACCCCTAATTGCAAATTTTCACCTTTTAAAGCAACAGCAATTTCGCGAAAACCAATTTGACCGGTAAAACCATAAAGTAGAGAAATACCATAAAGCAGTATCCCTGAAGATAATGCTCCTAAAACAAAGTATTTTATACCTGCTTCAGAAGATTTTACATTATTACGATTGATAGCAGCTAAAACATATAATGCTAAAGATTGCAGTTCTAATCCCATATACAGTGATAGCATATTACTGGCTGAAATCATAAACATCATACCAAGGGTTGCTAAAAGTATGAGTACAGGAAATTCAAATACATCAAACTTTTGTGCATAGGTAAAACCAACAGACATAACAAGCGCGAAAAGCGCACCAATAAGTGTTAAAATTTTCATATAGCGACCGAAAGAATCGATAATAAGCGCATTGGTTTGAAATAAGCCACTTTTTGGAAAAATAACGATAATAATAATAGTTGCAACAAGAAGAGCAATTGCCAAACCAGTTATAGTTAAAGAGGAACGTACGTTGGAATAAACACCAATCAAAAGCAGCACTATTGCTCCCAGTGCTATTAAAATCTCTGGAAAAATTAACCCTAATTGAGCTATTATTTCAGTTTGCATGAATATTCTTCTCTTAATCTAATGCAGTTTATTGATGAGGGCTTTTATGGAAAATGCAGTTGCTTTAAAAATAGGCGTTGGATAGATTCCAAAAAATATTGTGAGAATAACCATTGGATACAGGATGAATTTCTCTCTTGAAGAGAGATCAACAAGTACTTTTAAATTTTCCTTATCTAGGGAACCAAAAACCACACGTCGATAAAGGTAAAGTGCATAAGCAGCGGACAAAATAACACCAGTTGTAGCAAAAACAACAATGCATTTATTTACTTGAAAGACACCTATTAAAGTTAAAAATTCACCTAAAAATCCTGAACTTCCAGGTAAACCAACATTAGCCATAGTAAAAATCAAGAAAACAACGGCATATTTTGGCATATTATTGACTAAACCGCCAAAAGCTGAAATTTCACGTGTGTGTAGACGATCGTAGATAACTCCAACACAAAGAAATAAAGCTGCTGAAACAATTCCATGCGAGAGCATTTGATAAATAGCACCTTGGATAGCCTGTTCATTAGCAGCAAAAATCCCCATTGTTACATATCCCATATGCGCTATTGAAGAATAAGCAATCAATTTTTTAATGTCACTTTGAACGAGTGCAACTAATGATGTATAAATAATAGCGATAAGCGACAAAGTAAAAACCAAAGGAGCAAAATTTGCTGAAGCGATAGGAAACATTGGTAAAGAAAAGCGAAGGAAACCATACCCACCTAATTTAAGTAAGACACCAGCTAAAATTACAGAGCCAGCCGTTGGTGCTTCCACGTGCGCATCAGGGAGCCATGTATGGACAGGCCACATCGGCATTTTAACCGCAAACGAGGCAAAAAATGCAAGCCATAACCATATTTGCATATGTGCAGGAAACTGATGATTTAACAAAGTCGGGATATCAAGCGTTCCGGATTCCCAATACATCGCCATGAGAGCAACCAGCATAAGTACTGAACCAAGTAAAGTGTATAGGAAGAACTTCATACTCGCGTAAACACGGCGATTGCCTCCCCAAACACCTATAATAATAAACATTGGGATAAGACTGCCTTCAAAAAAAACATAAAATAATATTGCATCAAGAGCACAAAAGACTCCAATAATCGCAACTTCAAGAAGAAGAAAAGCAATCATATAAGCCTTTAATCTATCTTTAATATTCTCCCAACTTGCTAAAATACAGAAAGGCAAAAGAAAAGCTGAAAGAACAACAAAAAGAATAGAAATACCATCAATTCCCATATGGTAGCTAATGCCCCCTCCTAACCAATTGAATTTCTCAACCATTTGAAAATGAGCGTTTGTATGATCAAAACCAGCCCAAATAATTAAAGAGATAATGAAAACAAAAACACTCGTAAAAAATGCTACATTGCGTATATTATGTCGTGCTGCTTCGCTATCATCTTTGATAAACAAAATTAAAATCACACCAACAAGTGGTAAAAATGTAACTGTAGAAAGAATAGGCCAATCGGTCATCAATTTAGGCCCCCTATCATCATCCATGTGATCAGCGATGCAATACCAATAAGCATTGCAAACGCATAATGATAAAGATATCCTGTCTGCATTCGAACAACTCTATTTGTAATATCAAGAACACGCGCTGCAATACCGTTCGGACCTAAACCATCAATTATTTTACCGTCCCCTACTTTCCAAAGGAAAGTACCTACTTTGAAGGCAGGACGAACAAATAAAATGTGATATAATTGGTCAAAATACCATTTCTGATAAAGAAAGTTATACATTCTAGGAAAGAGCCTAGCCAATTTCTTGGGAATGGAAGGAACAAAAATATAGAACAAATAAGCTGCCACGAATCCAAGAACCATCGCTGTAAATGGCGACCATTTTACCCAAGTGAAAACATTATGTGCCTCATGAAGAACGTGATTGTAGCTATTTGTAAATAACGCACCTTTCCAAAAAGCATCATACAAGTCTCCAAAAAAGTAGGGTTGAAAAAAAACACCCGCAAACATTGCCCCAATAGACAAAATAAAGAGTGGAATTAACATAACTAGTGGCGCTTCATGAACATGATGCATAACATCAACAGTTGCACGTGGTTTACCATGAAATGTCATAAAAATAAGTCGCCAAGAATAAAAACTTGTTAATAGCGCTGAAACAACAAGAAGCCAAAAAGCATATCCTGAAGCAATATTATGTGATGCAAAAGCGGATTCTATAATCGCATCCTTGGAGAAAAAACCAGCAGTCCCGAAAAGTGTTCCTGGAATCCCAACACCTGTCAATGCAATGGTTCCTATCATCATCATCCAATAAGTTACCTTTATATGTTTGCGTAATCCGCCCATTTTTCGCATATCTTGTTCATCAGATACCGCATGAATTACAGAGCCTGCACCAAGAAACAATAAGGCTTTAAAAAAAGCGTGTGTAAAAAGATGAAAAACGGCTGCTCCATAAGCTCCAACACCTAATGCCACAAACATATAACCAAGCTGTGAACATGTAGAATAAGCAATAACACGCTTAATATCATTCTGCACCAACCCCACAGTTGCTGCAAAAAACGCAGTCGTTGCTCCAACAATAACAATCACTGTTAAAGCGGTCGAAGAAAGTTCAAAAATTGGGGACATACGCGCAACCATAAAAACACCAGCTGTCACCATTGTTGCTGCATGAATAAGTGCTGATACAGGTGTTGGTCCCTCCATTGCATCAGGGAGCCATGTATGTAAAAGAAATTGTGCTGATTTTCCCATAGCTCCAATAAACAACAGAAGACATGTAATCGTAATTGCTGTCTGAACATCAAGCTTCCAACCTAAAAATGTTACATTTTGTATGAAGCTCTTGTCGGCAGCTTTTACAAAAATAGAAGCAAAATCAACTGATTGGAATAAAACAAAAATACTAAAGATCCCTAAGAGAAAACCAAAATCTCCAACACGATTAACCACAAAAGCTTTCATTGCAGCCTTATTGGCTGAATCGCGCTGAAACCAAAAACCAATAAGCAAATAAGAAGCAAGCCCCACACCTTCCCATCCAAAAAACATCTGAATCAAATTATTGGATGTCACCAACATAAGCATCATAAATGTAAATAAAGACAGATAAGAAAAAAAACGCGACCTTGAAGGATCATGGTGCATATAACCAATTGAATAAATATGCACTAATGCCGAAACACTGTTTACAACAATAAGCATGACAGCTGTTAATGTATCAATATGTAAAGCCCAATCAAAAGTTAATCCATCGACGGCAAGCCAATGTAATACCAAGACATCAACCATTGGAGCATGACCAAGTGCAATACCCCAAAAGGCTACCCAAGACAAGATGGCAACAATAACCATAAAGCTACATGTTATCAATTCACTCGCCCGATCTCCTATAGTTTTTCCACCTAGTGCAGCAATTAAAAAACCCAAAAGAGGAAGAAAGACAATTGTATAATACATTACTGGTCAGCCTTTCATCACATTAACATCTTCAACCGCTATAGAACCACGATTACGGAAAAAAACGACAAGAATTGCTAAACCGATTGCCGCTTCAGCAGCTGCTACTGTTAAGATAAATAAAGAAAATACCTGGCCAACAAGATCATGAAGAAACGCTGAAAAAGCAACAAAATTAAGATTAACGGACAATAATATAAGCTCAATAGACATCAAGATAATAATAACATTTTTTCTATTGAGAAAAATCCCAGCAATGCCAATTGTAAACATGAGAGCAGAAACAGTGAGATAATGAGAAATATCAATATGCATAGTTTTCCCCTTAAATGCCTTTGCCTGTTTCAACTTGTTTGATTTCGATTGAACTTTCCACCGTCCTAGAAACTTGAACTGCAATGGATTGGCGCTTTACACCTATCTTATGACGAAGTGTCAAAACAATAGCACCAATCATTGCAACCAATAAAATTATTCCAGCAATTTGAAAATAGAAAACATAATCCGTATAGAGAATATCACCTAATGCTTGTGTATTTGTTCGCTGCGCTAAATCTGGCATTGGTTGCGTAACATGTGTTCTCAAGACTGGAGAAAAATAGCTACTCACAAAAACAACAATCAATTCTACAGCGATAATAACGCCAATAAGAGCTCCAATAGGAGCATACCGAAGAGTTCCACTCTTTAACTCAGCAAAATCAACGTCAAGCATCATAACGACAAATAAAAATAAAACAGCGACAGCTCCAACATACACAACAAGCAGAATAAGTCCTAAAAACTCTGCTCCTGCAAGCAAAAATAAAGCTGCTGCATTAAAAAATGCTAATATTAAAAACAAAACAGAATGCACAGGATTGCGTGCTGTAATAACAACAACAGCACTCGCAAGCATAATAAAAGCAAACAAATAGAAAAATGCCGCCGCTAGATCCGTTAGCATAGGCTTCTCCTCAACTAATCAAACAATTGGTATAACACTTCATACCAGATTACAATTTATCGGAAAAATTATCCGACACCTCATTCAACGATACACTTAACGATAAGGTGCATCCATTAATATATTACGAGCAATTTCTCGCTCCCAGCGATCTCCATTCAATAAAAGTTTTTCTTTATCATAATAAAGCTCTTCACGTGTTTCCGTCGCAAACTCAAAATTTGGACCTTCGACAATAGCTTCAACCGGACATGCTTCTTGACAAAAACCACAGTAAATACATTTAACCATGTCTATATCATAACGAACAGTTCTACGCGTACCATCATTGCGCCGCGGTCCCGCTTCAATTGTGATAGCTTGAGCAGGGCAAATCGCTTCACACAATTTACATGCAATACACCGTTCTTCACCATTTGGATAGCGACGTAATGCATGTTCACCACGAAAACGCTGAGAAACAACCCCCTTCTCATAAGGATAATTAATCGTAGGCTTTGGTGAAAAAAACTGACGCATTGCCAAGAAAAAAGCACTCACAAATTCCAATAAAAGGAGTGATTTCGCTGCTTGAATAAGACCTGACATATGAGAGCTCCTCTTAAGCAAAACCAGTATATTTTAAGAAAGCAGCAGTTATCACAACCATCGCTAGTGAAAGAGGAAGAAAAACCTTCCAACCAAGTCGCATGAGCTGATCATAACGATAGCGCGGAACAAATGCTTTAACCATAGCAAACCAAAAAAATACAAAACAAATCTTTAGAACAAACCAAATAATACCAGGAACCCAATTAAGCCACCAAACATCCAAGGGAGGTAACCAACCACCTAAAAATAAAATGGTTGTTAATGCGCACATTAAAACAATAGCAACATACTCACCAAGAAAAAAAAGCATGTAAGGTGTTGAAGAATACTCAACCATATGACCAGCTACAAGTTCAGATTCAGCTTCGACCAAATCAAAAGGAGGACGATTTGTTTCTGCAAGTGCAGAAATAAAAAATATAATAAACATTGGAAAAAGAACGAGCCAATTCCAATCAAGAAAACTGTTAAAAGGAAGACCAAGACTCGTACCAATTCCAGAACTTTGTTTATGAACAATTGTTGTAAGATCCAATGAACCACTTACTAAAATGACGGTTACAAGCACAAACCCAATTGAAACCTCATAAGAAACCATCTGTGCAGCGGAACGAAGAGCCCCTAAGAAAGGATATTTAGAGTTTGACGCCCACCCCCCCATAATGACACCGTAAACTTCAAGAGATGAAATAGCCAAGATATAAAGCAAACCAACATTAATTTTCGCAACTTCCCAGCCTTCATTAACTGGAATAACAGCCCACGTTGATAAAGCGAGTGTAGCGGACACAAAAGGTGCCAACAGAAAAACACCCTTATTAGCACCAGCAGGAATAATAGGCTCTTTAACAACAAATTTAATTAAATCCGCAAAAGACTGTAACAAACCCCATGGACCAACAACGTTTGGTCCACGACGCAATTGTACAGCGGCCCAAATCTTTCTATCTGCGTAAAGAAGGTAAGCAACTAAAACAAGAAGAACAACTAAAAGGAGAAGTGTTTTTCCAACTATAATGAGTAATGGCAAGAGCCAAGTCATAAAGAAATCATACATCATTGTCCTTTTCCCTCTGCCCTTACTCTACAGCTTGCATAGCATGATTCTTTGCAAGAGATGAACATTCTGCCATAACGGCAGAAGCACGTGCTATCGGATTTGTCAAATAAAAGTCTTTTACCATAGAAGGAAACGTTTGTGTTTCTAAAACAATCATGTGTGAACCAAGCACTCTAAGATCATCTATATCGGAAGGCGCTATATCATCAATGGCACAAAGGTGTGGATAATCATTAAACAGATTCTGTCTTAATTGAGAAAGCGAATCAAAAGGAAGCTTTCGTTCTAAAATATCTGATAAAGCACGTAAAATAGCCCAATCTTCTTTTGCTTCACCTGGGGCAAAACCCGCCCGATTTGTCATTTGAACACGCCCTTCTGTATTCACATAAAGTCCTGATTTTTCAGTATAAGCTGATGCTGGCAAAATAACATCAGCAGCGTGCGCACCTTTATCACCATGACTACCAATATAAATTGTAAAAGCTTTTGTATTGGCTAATTCCACTTCATCAGCACCAAGTAAAAATAAAACTTCACAGGTTTTAAGAATATTTGCAACCCCAAGCTTGGAAGTAAAACCAATGTCCAATCCTCCAACAGTTGATGCAGCATTGTGAAGAACACCAAACCCATTCCATTTCTCGCTAAGAGCTCCAACACTATCAGCTAATTTTGCAAGATTTTTTAAAACAGATAAACCTTCCTTACCTGAAAGAGCTCCCTCCCCAATAAGAATAAGTGGTTTCTCAGCTTCTTTTAACACATAAAAAAACGCATCTTCACCACGAACAAGTGCACTCAATGCATTGGTACCTGCTCCAAGATAAGAATAAGGATAACGTAAATCGACCTTTTCCCCAATTAATGCGATGGGGAAATGTCCCATCCGTTGGCGCTTTAAAATACGTGCATTTAAAACCGCGGCTTCATAACGCGGATTAGATCCCACGATAAGCAATGCATCAGCCTGTTCAATACCTGCGATCGTCGGATTAAAAATATAACTTGAACGCCCCAATTCAGGAGATAGAATCATCCCTCTTTGACGACAATCAAAAAAATTTGACCCCAATGAAAGAAGCAATGTTTTAAGTGCGTACATTTCCTCAACAGACGCGAGATCTCCAGCAATCGCTCCAATTTTTTCTGGTAAGGTTTTAGAAATCACCATTTTAATTTTTGCAAAAGCTTCTGTCCAACTTACAGGCTGAAATTTTCCATCTTTGCGTACATATGGCCTATCAAGTCGCTGAGTGCGCAATCCATCCCAAATAAAACGAGTCTTATCAGAAATCCATTCCTCATTTACATCTTCATTTGTACGCGGCATAATCCGCATCACTTCACGACCGCGGCTATCAATGCGGATCGCACTACCAAGTGCATCCATTACATCAATCGATTCCGTTTTAACCAATTCCCAAGGACGCGCATGAAACGCATAAGGTTTTGAAGTTAAAGCTCCCACCGGACAAAGATCAATAACATTTCCCTGTAATTCAGATGTCATTGCTTTTTCAAGATACGTCGTAATTTCAGCATCTTCACCACGACCTATCAAACCAAGCTCAGAAATACCCGCCACTTCTGTCGTAAAACGAACACAGCGTGTGCAATGGATACACCGTGTCATAACTGTCTTCACAAGTGGCCCAATATATTTATCTTCTACAGCACGCTTATTTTCACTATAACGAGAACAATCACGCCCATAAAGCATCGCTTGATCTTGAAGATCGCATTCTCCCCCTTGATCACAGACAGGACAATCCAAAGGATGATTGATAAGGAGAAACTCCATAACACCTTCACGTGCTTTTTTAACCATTGCCGTGTTGGTAAAAATTTCAGGGATTTCACCATTAGGCCCTAGCCGTAAATCGCGAACTCCCATAGCACAAGAAGCTTGAGGTTTTGGAGGCCCGCCCTTAACCTCAACCAAACACATGCGGCAATTTCCAGCAATTGATAAAGATTCATGAAAACAAAAACGAGGAACTTCAGCACCAGCTGCCTCAGCAGCTTGAAGCAACGTATAGTAATCAGGGACTTCAATCTCTTTACCATCAACTTTGATATTTATCATCACTCATCCAGCCTGCGGATAACCCACTTAAAACTTGCATTCCGTTACTCTTAGCAACAGAATTCTTTATCACACCGCTTCCAAAGCAATATTTTTGCTTTGGACTACATTTCGCGTATAATCTTCAATTCTACGCTCGATTTCCGGACGAAAATTACGTATCAACCCCTGCACAGGCCATGCGGCAGCATCACCAAGCGCACAAATAGTGTGTCCTTCAACCTGTTTAGACACTTCAAACAAAAGATCAATTTCGCGTTTTTGCGCTCTTCCTTCAACCATACGCCCTAAAAGACGCATCATCCAACCCGTCCCCTCACGACACGGTGTACACTGACCGCAACTCTCGTGCTTAAAAAAAGCAGCTATACGCCAAATTGCCTTGATAATATCGGTTGATTTATCCATAACAATCATCCCCCCTGTACCAAAAGAAGACCCGACATCTCGCATCCCATCAAAATCCATGATCGCATCGATCATATCCTCACCGCGAACGACTGGGCAAGAAGCCCCCCCTGGAATAACTGCTAAAAGATTATTCCATCCACCACGAACACCACCCGTATGTTTTTCAATTAATTCACGGAATGAAACACCAAGAGCGTCTTCAAATGTACAAGGTGCATTAACATGCCCTGAAACCATAAACAATTTCGTTCCAACATTATTTGCTCGTCCAATTGATGAAAACCACGAAGCGCCCCGCCGCAAAATCGTTGGAACAACGGCAATGGACTCTACATTATTTACTGTTGTCGGACAGCCATAAATCCCTATATTGGCAGGAAATGGTGGTTTAAGCCGAGGTTGTCCCTTTTTCCCCTCAAGACTTTCAAGAAGAGCCGTTTCTTCACCACAAATATAAGCACCAGCTCCATGATGAATAACAATATCACAAGCATGCCCATATTTCGTTTTTTTACCAAGTAAACCTGCATCATAACATTCATCAACAGCAGCTTGAAGCGCTTCACGTTCACGAATATATTCACCACGAATATAAATAAAAGCGACATTCGCTCCCATAGCAAAAGTAGCAAATGCACATCCTTCAATTAAAGTATGGGGATCATGTCGTAAAATATCACGGTCTTTACATGTTCCAGGCTCTGATTCGTCCGCATTTACAACCAAATAGTGAGGCCGTCCATCACTCTGTTTTGGCATAAAAGACCACTTCATTCCTGTAGGGAAACCAGCACCTCCCCGCCCACGCAAACCGGATGCCTTCACTTCATCAATGATCCAATTACGGCCTTTGTCAATAATCGCCTTGGTACCATCCCAATGCCCACGCAACATTGCAGCTTTTAATGATTTATCTTTTAAACCATACAGATTGGTGAAAATGCGATCTTTATCAGCCAGCATACCCCACCCTTTTTTCTTTTTTCCATAGCATTTTTCGCTTTTCCTCAAACGCAATTTTTAAATATCTTTTCAAGACTTCTTACTTTTTGTTAAATGTTGCCATCATGGGTAGAATAATAAAATACTTTCTCAAGAAAAATACTTAAATTATGTTTCGATTCTTTCTTTATCCTTTTTTTGTGAAGACTTGAGAGATCTTTTTTTTTCTTTCTCATCATCAATAAGAGAAGTTAAACCACCAATTGGTTCCGATGATTTACGACTACTTTGCGGACCAACCGCTATTTCAGAACCTTTACCTACTTCAAATGCATCAATAATTTCTTCAAGACGCTCAGCTGTAAGATCTTCATAAGTATCTTTAAAAATCATAACCATTGGAGCATTCACACAAGCACCAAGACATTCTACCTCTTCCCATGATAAGGTTCCATCCTGATTAGTAACAAAAGGTTCATGATGAATTTTTTTCTGACAAACTTTAATTAATTCACCAGATCCACGTAACATACAAGGGGTCGTACCACAAACCTGAATATGTGCCTTTGTTCCCACGGGTTTGAGTTGAAACTGAGTGTAAAAAGTTGCAACTTCCAGAACACGAATATAAGCCATGGAAAGAATCTGAGCAATATGCTCAATGGCAGCACGTGTCACCCAACCATCTTGCTCTTGAGCACGCATTAATAATGGAATTACAGCAGACTGCTCACGCCCTACAGGATATTTTTTTATGGTATTTTTTACCCATATCTGATTTTCTTTTGTAAAAGAAAACTCAGCGGGCTGATAAACATCATCTGCAAGACGGCGCACGGACATTAGCGATCAACCTCCCCAAAAACAATATCAATCGAACCTAAAATAGCTGTAGCATCCGCCAACATATGACCTCGCGTTAAAAAATCCATAGCTTGAAGATGCGCAAAGCCAGGAGCACGCAACTTAACACGATAAGGCTTATTGGTGCCATCAGAAACAAGATAAACGCCAAACTCACCCTTCGGGGCTTCCACAGCAACATATACTTCTCCAGGAGGCGTATGAAAACCTTCCGTATAAAGCTTGAAATGATGAATAAGCGCTTCCATAGAACTTTTCATTTCACCACGCTTTGGAGGCACAATCTTGCGATCCAAACTCGAAACTGGTCCATTTTTTTCAGTACTCAGTAAACGATCCACACATTGGCGCATAATTTTCGCTGATTGACGCATTTCTTCCATACGAATTAGATAACGATCATAGCAATCACTATTTTTACCTACAGGAATATCAAATTCCATTTCATCATAACATTCGTAAGATTGGCTTTTACGTAAATCCCATGGCACACCAGCTCCACGAATCATAACACCAGAAAAGCCACGCGCCCAAGCTTCATCAATACTTACCACGCCAATATCCACATTACGCTGCTTAAAAATCCGATTTGGTGTTACAAGTGCATCAAGTTTACCAAGAGCAACAAGAAAAGGATCAATAAAATTACCAATATCCTCAATTAAAGATTCTGGTAAATCTTGATGCACACCACCAGGACGAAAATAATTTGCATGAAGACGTGCGCCACATGCACGTTCATAAAAAATCATCAATCTTTCACGTTGCTCAAATCCCCAAAGCGGTGGTGTCAAAGCACCAACATCCATTGCTTGCGTTGTTACATTAAGTAAATGATTAAGTATGCGTCCAATTTCAGAAAACAAAACACGTATTAACTGCCCTCGTTTAGGAACTTCAACACCCAATAATTTTTCAATCGCAAGCACAAAAGCATGCTCCTGATTCATAGGAGCAACATAATCTAAACGATCTAGATAAGGACCAGCTTGAAGATAAGTTTTTGTTTCCATTAATTTTTCTGTACCGCGATGCAATAATCCAATATGCGGATCTACACGCTCAACAACTTCACCATCCAATTCTAAAACCATGCGCAAAACCCCATGCGCTGCAGGATGCTGCGGTCCAAAATTGATATTAAAGTTCCGAACATTAACTTCAGCCACAATCAACCCCTTGCTTTTCTAAAACTTCATATTAAATGTCAGAAAAAAATTTTATCATACTGAAAATATTAAAAATAAGATGTTTGTCCTTATTATACAATTTTCAACCAGCACCAATATCACTTTTTGTTGTCTGCTTTTTCATTGCAAGGCAAAGCATATTGCGTCCCTTCCCAAGGAGAAAGAAAATCAAAATTGCGTATCTCTTGCCGCAAAACAACAGGTTCATAAATCACCCTTTTTGCTTCATTATCATAACGGCATTCAACAAATCCTGTTACAGGAAAATCTTTACGTAAAGGATATCCTTCAAATCCATAGTCAGTTAAAATACGCCTTAAATCCGGATGACCTGAAAACAAAATTCCGAACATATCGTATGTCTCACGCTCATACCATTCGGCTCCCGGATAAACCGAGCAAGCAGAAGCAACAGGAGTATTTTCATCTGTACGCACTTTAACACGTAAGCGTAAATTCTGACGAGGAGATAGCAATTGGTATGAAACATCAAAACGCTTCTCACGAAAAGGATAATCAACACCACTAATGTCTGTAATATTAATAAACTGACAACGAGAATCATCACGAGCAAATACCAAGACATCTGTAATTGCATCAAGACGCGATATAATCGTCAATTCATCAAATGCAATTACAGTTTCTTCAAGTTTGTCTCCTAATTTGTTTTTCAAATAAGTTTCAAGTTCGATTAATGATGCATTCATCGTGACAACACCCCCTATCGTTCTATGGAACCAGTACGACGGATTTTTTTCTGCAGCAATAATATACCGTATAGCAATGCCTCCGCTGTAGGAGGACACCCTGGAACATAAATATCCACAGGCACAATACGATCGCACCCACGTACAACCGAGTAAGAATAATGATAATACCCTCCACCGTTTGCACATGATCCCATAGAAATCACATAACGCGGCTCTGGCATCTGATCATAAACTTTTCTTAAAGCAGGAGCCATTTTATTTGTAAGAGTCCCCGCAACTACCATTACATCTGATTGACGAGGTGAAGCACGCGGTGCATATCCAAAACGCTCATTATCATAGTGAGGCATTGAACATTGCATCATTTCAACAGCACAACAAGCCAAACCAAAACTCATCCACATTAAAGAACCAGTACGTGCCCAAGTTATCAGAGCATCCGCCGAGGTAACTAAAAACCCCTTATCCGATAATTCAGCATGAATATTGCGGAAAAATTCATCATCAGAACCTATAGGCTTACCCTTATTAGAATCAATAATCCCTTTTGGTTTTGGAGCAATAAGCGTTGAATTGTTAGAGATTAATCCCATTCAAGAGCTCCCTTTTTCCATTCATAGATAAACCCAATTGTTAAAAGTGCCAAAAATACAATCATCGACCAAAAACCAAACATACCTATTGAATCAAATGAAACTGCCCAAGGGAAAAGAAACGCAACTTCAAGGTCAAAAATAATAAACAAAATTGAAACCAAGTAAAATCGAATATCAAATTTCATGCGAGCATCACTAAACGAATTAAACCCACATTCATAAGCCGATAATTTTTCAGGATCGGGAGAACGATATGCTACGATGTAAGGTGTAACCAAAAGAACTCCAGAAATAACTGCCGAAACAGCAATAAAAACTAAAACTGGTAAATAAGAGCCCAATAAATGAGTCATAATCCTCTTCCACCTTAACAAGATGCCTGAATTAACGCAATCACTCAACATTGTCTAGATTCAATAGACCAAATTATGATAACTGCTTTGTTAATTCCGCTCGTACTGCTTCAAGGGCATGTCGGGCGATATTTTCTGTTGGCATAGGTAACGCAGAGCAAAGAAAGACGCAAGTCCTATTCTTATAAACAACGGAAAAAAGGAAAAGCCAAATTTCATGAAAACGCCCCAAAACCAATCCCCTTTATGGTTGGATATCTTAAAAACTGACCGCCACACAATAAGGTAAATACCCTTGCGAAGAGAACGCTTATACTCACGAAATGGAAGTTTATGATGAAATGGCGCGAGTGACGGGGCTCGAACCCGCGACCTCCGGCGTGACAGGCCAGCACTCTAACCAACTGAGCTACACCCGCGCACTTCTCTAGAACCAATTTAATTGGTATAAACGGTCGTGTAAGGGGTTCATTCGTTTATGTCAAGCAGGCTTATACATTTTTTCAAAAAAATTATCTAACAACATCTTTATTCTTGCGTTTGGAAAAAAAATTCCTTAAAGGTTTGCCCATTCAGTTGCTGATCATTACATTGGGCGATTAGCTCAGCTGGTAGAGCGCCTCGTTTACACCGAGGATGTCGGGAGTTCGAGTCTCTCATCGCCCACCATATAATTTATATTCATATTAAGTTATTGATTCTTCATATTATGAAGAATTCAAAATGAATAAATGGCTTTTCCAATACTCTGCTCTAATTTTTGCGAATCAGAGTTTTTTAGTATATCAGAATTTTCTAGAAATGATTTAGCTTTTCGTTAGTGTTTTAGATGTGCGAAATACAGTTTCCCACACCCATAAAATGGCTGATTTAAGAAGAAATTCTCGAATAAAAGGTGGATTAGGAATTATTTTTGATTCGCTTGCAAATAATTTTATTAAAAACATTTAGAAACACATTTAAATGATTGACCTTTTGCAAGAACTTTGTAAGAAAGCATATTCAGTTTGGAGGGGTGGCCGAGCGGTTTAAGGCACCGGTCTTGAAAACCGGCGTGCAGGAGACTGTACCGTGGGTTCGAATCCCACCCCCTCCGCCACAGCACTTTTGTCGTGCTATAACTTATTGATTTTATGTGTGTTTTTTCAAGGTGCGGGATTCGTAAATAAAGGTTCGGGAATAGGATTCTCGAACATGCTTCTACAAAGCGCATGCTTGTTTGCTAACTTTCTCTAATAATTTTTTAAATTCTGCTAAATCCTGTTGTGAAAGATTATGTAAATTTCTAACAAACATGCCAACAATTTCACGACTCAACGGATTAGAAGGCTTTATTGTAAAACTCTTGCGGCAAACATCAGCCTCTTTTCTTAAGAGACATGCTATCTTTTGGTCTAAAGCGTAAAACTCTATAATCTTTTCCTCCAGCCCTACAGGAACAGACTTTTTGCCAATCTCGACAGAAGATAAAAATGCTACAGATATATCTAATTTTTAGCCATATCTAAAAGGCGTTCTGAATGATCAATGCGGAGTTTGCGTAAGGTTTTACCAAATGGTGTTAGCATCTAAACATAACTCCTTTTCACAACTTTAGAATAAAAAATATTACAGTATTTCTCGCTTGCTTTGTGCAAAAGAAAACAACTACCATCTGCTTTTGCTCCAAAATAAAAATCATTAAAATGACTAGGAGTGGAACATCTCCTGATGTAACAGTAATCAAAGTCGTCCTTGAGTAAACAATCTGATAAGTAATAATTGATTGATTCTATACGCTGTTCAACTGCATCAATATCAGTGAAATCAATAATATCTTTCTGAAAACTAATATCGAGATTTGCTTTTTTATTCTTTCTCTTTTTACCATTCATGTATCCACTCACGAGCAAATCATTAAAGATTTTTTGCCATTGGAGATTCTTTTCTGAAGTTAAGAGTGGATCTTGTGTTAAGATCACATCATCATTCTGAACAGTCTTTAAGAATCTAATTGTGCTAGGTATATTAAACATAGGCTTTCATATTTTAAGGAGAGGTATGGGTAGGGCTAATTTTTTGAGAACCATTGTTTTAAATGGGCGAAGATATTATCTAGCGCATCCATGAGGCGTGCAAAATCAAGGATAAGCAAAAAAAGAAAAAATACTATCCACTTTATCAAGCGAGACATCATTTTTACACTTTGGTAGGTAAGTATCATTTCCTGAAGCATTTCTTTTTCTGCTTCTGTAAGCTCTATGTGTTTTTCAGTTTTTTTTCTGGACATGTTGCCACCCACACAAGTATTCACCCTGCTTGTTATGCTTTAAGATCTCTCTTGCTAAGTTCGAACTGATAACAATAAGATCTTTCCGGCTTACATAAATGGGTAACCAACCAACACAAGAAGAAGCGTATTTATTTGTCGCGCAACCAATCAGAGAGAGCAGCACGCACATCAGCATCACTTTTTTTGTTAATTTCATTTTCTACCTCAAGCCGTGCTGTTGCTTCCTTTAAAGCACTTTCTGTTTGCTTTTGTTGTTCAACCTTTTTTCCAAGGGTAAAGGCTCTAGCTAAGGCAATAAAAAAAGCGGCTAAAGCCGCGCCTGTTATCATCAGATTTCTTTTCATCCATAAGATCATAGACGGTGCTCCTGAAAGCGTTTAGCAACAAAGAAAACACCCGCGCATGCGGCTAAAACCATAATGGTTGCCAAAGCCCATTGAATCGGACCGTTTCCTGCTAACAAGCCTCCAAGCCCAGAAAAAGAACCAATAATCGGTGCAAGAGCTTCTGCTTTGAAAACCCCCGTTGGTGCTTGCATTTCGACTGTTTGATAATTGGAGGAAACATAAGCCCCTTTAGCCCATAGCCCTGCCTCTGCGACACGCCGGTGTACAAGACCTTGTAAACGTTTGCCTCCCGCCTTAGTCCATTTCTGCAATTCAGTTGGTACAGCTTCATAATCCCCCCGATTAAGCCTTTTAAGTAGTGTAGAGTTTTGGAAAGCTGCAATACCTACATTATAACAAAAGGAAACAAGAGCGCCGAACTGCTCGTCGCTTAAATTCACACAAACTGCTTTTTCTACCGCTCTCTCATATTGCTGCAAATCTGCTAAAAGCATAGCTTCGGCTTTTTTTTCCGTAATCACCATACCCTCAACAACTGTTGGTTGACCGGCTTTTTTCGTATGACCATAACCAATCGTCCATATGCCAGAAGCATCTTGATAAGCCTGCAAGCGCAAACCTTCCCACTTTTTTAAACAGTATAAACAGTCTTTACTTATTTTCCGTACCATTGTTCAATTCACCTTATAAATATACCTTTATGAGTACTGCTCCGTCACCGCCATCGCCGCCAATTTTGTCGCCTCCGGATTTCCCATCGAAATATCCCCCGCCGCCACCGCCAGCTCCATTGCCGCCACGACCACCTCTACCACCTTTGTAGCTCTCACCACCCTGCCCCATGGTAGAACCCTTACATTGACCGCCACCACCTCCGCCGCCGCCAAGAAAAGAACTTCCACCGGTACCAGCTCTCTTGCCGTCTATTCCACTTCCTCCACCATTCCCACCAGAAAAAATAAAGCTTTCACCACTGCTGCCCTCCCTGTTTCCTCCTCCATCGCCACCTTTCCCTCCAAAGTTAACAAAAATCATGGAGACGGAATATCCTCCTTCTGCAGTAACAAGCCCTTTGATCATTGTTCTACCACCATTGCATAAAATGTTACTGTCATTGCCTTTACCACCACGACCAATGTAAGCTGTTTTTAATTTATCTAAATCCGAACCTTTCATTTTAACATGCACGCATTGACCGCCGCCGCCGCCGCCATCCTTAACGCCACCACCACCACCGCCCCAAGCCCATACTTCGATATCGGTGTCAGCAGTAATACCATCAGGCAATGGAATATCTCCGCTTTCTGTCATCAGAATTTCAACAGGTTTTCTAACCCCACCACCATTGTTGCCACCGCCGCTGCTATTGCTACTATTTGCTTTGATTGAAGCCATCAGTTTGGCTGGTGAGATAAGAGCATCAACTGTTTTTGTGCCATCAATCCAGTCTTGTTTTGCAAGAGGTTGAATGAGATCAACTTTTTTCTGTACACTATCCGCTGTTTCTTGTGCGACACTTGCCACAGCTTGTGCCCTGTCCCCTGTTTTTTGTGCGGACTCAGCGGTATTTTTCGCATCTACAGCGTGATCTTGCGCATCTTTCGCTGTATTTAATGCAGCACTCCCAATACTCTTTGCCTCACTTGCTGCATAAAGCCCTTGTTGTGCGCTTTCCTGTGCGTATTGTGCCACATCTTCAATTTTATCAATTTTTGCAACCTGTGCACGTTCTTGAGGGGTTAAAATAAGATGCGTATTCCCCTCTTTCATATTCTCCATATCAAAGGCATCTTTTTCTATTTTATCTGGATCATAGACCAATCTTGACATACCAACAGACTTTGAGCCTACAAAATAACGAATGGTATTTTTGAGATCTACCGGAGATATGGGATAATAAACACCTTCATCTCCCCTCCGCCATTTTTCCATCGTTGGCTGCGTAGAACTCAACCATCGTAGCTTTGATCTTTCCTCTATGGTTAAGATCTTTTTGGTAGGACCCTCGTGCATATTTTCCATAGAAAATGCATTTGCACCCACATTGTCGGGGTCATATGTAGCAGCCTTCATATCGCCAATCCCTAAAGGCGATATTTTTACCCAGCCAGCGCCTGATAAAATCGTATTCTCACAAGCTTCACCACTTGCTTCAATATCGTGAATTGTGACCTTATTTTTGTAAGCAAGGGCTCCAATATCTCTCTTTGCAACCGCATCATCAGCTTTCTTTCCTTGAGCTGCACTCGCAAAATATTCTACCTCATAAGCCGCTGCACTCCCCACTGAAACTGGTGCAAGAGCCTTACTATCTAAAACACCTTCTTTGACTTCTTCTTTTGTTGCTGGTTCAAGCTTAAATATATGTGTGTGATAGGGTAATGGCATCGCGTTTCATTCCTTAATCAGTTCGTTGTCTTGTTGTGTGAGAGAGAGGACTGCAATTCATCAATAAGTTTTTGCATGATCTCTATGCGTTTATCTGTCGCTTCTTTATATTCTGCCAAAGCGCTTAAAAGATCATGATGTATGTCGCTTTTGACGAGATCAAGCACCTTATTTAAGGGTGCATGAACCATTCGATTGCTTGCATAAAAAAGGACGCGGATTTGCTCCGCGTCCGCAATATCATCAATAGCAGACGGATTATTGATCATCTGAAAACCTTATGATTTTATGGCATAAACAACCGGTACATTAACAGGGCGTGTTTCTGCATCGCCCGTTGAAGAAATCGTTACCTTATGCGTGTGCACTCCAGCAGGTTGTGTATCTTTTGTATAATATGAATTACCAAAAGCAGGATTTTTGCCACCTATTTGGCCAACTCTTGTAACCGTAGAATAATCATGCTTATGCGTATGTTGACCTGCCTCTTCAATGGTACAAGCATGTGTATGAGATTTAATGCTGTCTTTTTGCACCTCTGCGAAGTCTCTATTTTGATCTAAACCACGACCATCATCAAAGCCGCGCAAAAACATTCCTCTAAAATCTGGAACTTTAAAGGTTGTATCGCTGTCTTTTCCCCATTGATCGCCTATCGCTTTGAACAATTGCGGATAATCTTTGCGTTCATAAGTAGCACCATCACATAAAAGCCAACCGTTTGGGATTTCTTGCATAGCAAAAGTTGCAATAAACCCTGAAGGAAAGGTTTCGAACTTTGGTGGTGGAATGGGGGTAGGATTTAAAAGATACCAGCCCTCAAGACCTTTTGTTGATGCGCCATCATTATAGACTATTTCATAAATGCCCCCTGTTTGTAACTCACCGCCTGTCAATGGTACTATCCCCGTGCTAGTGGCTTTATAGAGTGGCTTTGCTCCCATACTATTCATGTTTATTGTTGTCGTGCCAATATTCATACCACGCGCCTTAAAACGGATAATGATATCGTTTTTATATTTCGCTATCGGTGACACCGTCGTCAACGTGATTGATGTTGTTTGTTCCTTTGCATTCACAATAAACTTTGAGTCAAGAGAACCACCATTATCGGCAAGATATTCACGTATACGCTGCATCATGACCCGCGCACTATCATTGACAGAACTAGGTGGCTGCCCTTCTGCCCAATTAATCATACTATCGGAATTGGCATTTTGATCAGCTGTGAGTGACCAGTCATAAATATCAGACATGATAAGCCCCCGTTCTTCTTAATAGCTCTTCGCGCAATTGCTCTTCTTTTTGCCGCCCATAGGAACCAACAGATTGCCGCCTAGAGGGATCAATGAGAGCTGTTAAATCTGTCGGGCGCCCCGTCGATTGTGAGAAACCCGCCATGACTGGTTGCTGTAACATTTGTTGCTGTACCATCTGTGCCTGCTGTTTTTGTCTTTCTCCATTCTCTCTCATTAAATGAAGCAAGCCGGAAAAGCCCTTTTTAAGAGCACCTGCATCAATGCCCTGTGCTTGTAATGGTGTGGTTTCCATAATCTGTCCTGTTAAATTGTCTCCGCTTTCAGGTGCCATCATTCTGTTTGGGAATGGCGTGTCATATGCCATCAATTGGTTGCCCCCTTGATCACCTTGACCCCCTTGATGACCTTGAATTGTCTTTTGAAGCCTCTCAAACCCACGAAAAGGACCCACCTCGTTTGGTGCCGCTTGTCCATTGCTTTGGTTTTGCTGTATCGTTCTCTTCAAAGCATCTCCCGTTTTATTATAAAGCCCATAAATATGATTCATAAAATCCCCTGCTGTAGCTTCTATGTTGCCACCGTTGAGTGTGACTGCCTGTCGACCTAAAAGCTGGCTTGCTGGAATATGTGGATTTTTGATAAGCTTTACTGCCCCTGCTGGTCCTTGTTGGTGTGCGAGGTAAAGCTCTGCCTCTGATGGCTCTCTGCCTAATGCTGTAGCTAAATAACGCGTATTATCCTTCGTTAACCGTGCCATAGCATCAGTTGCTTGAAAGGGATCAAACTTGTTATTGAGTTGATATTGCTTTGCTGTTGAATCTAAAAATTGATACAGCCCTCCCGCACTGCTGTTCTTATTTTTTGCATTTGGATTACCATTACTTTCTATCATAGCAACACGTTCAAGAAAGCTTTCTGGCAAACCATATTTTTGTGCTGCCTGTGAAATAGCACGCTTCACATTGGGATGAAAATTGATCATTAGTTTATAACCGTTCTATCAGCACTGCTGTTCAAAATAATTCCAATAAAATTGAAGAATTTTGTGTGATCTTCTTTTGTTATTAAGCGTTTCTTTTCTGCTTCATGAAACTTCTTAATTAATTCAACGGCTTTTTCTCTTGCTAACCCAAAATCTCCTTTTTCCCGCGCTGTTATAAGCGCTGCAATATCTCTCTCAGTATCTTTATTGACGCTTGAGAGTTTGCGTCCCCATTCCCTTGCAAAAGTTTTCATGGCTGCCTTGATAAGACCAATCTTTCCTACACTCACCGCTTGTTCTATTGTCTTTTCTTCTACTTCACCCATATGGTTTGGCAATCGTGCAAAAAGCTTTGTTCTTTCCACTTCTGGTCGCAACACTTTCATAAGTTGCTTGGCTTTGTCCTCACCAAAACTCTGCCGTAATTTTTCTTGACCATTTTTTGTGTCAAACAAACTCAAAAGACTGTGTTCAAAATTCTGTGCATTGCCTGCTGCATCCTCTATTTGTGACCGCATCCCTTTTTGAAAAGCCTCTTTTTCCATCAACCCAAAACCAGAAAGTTGACTGTTGATTGTATCGAGATTAACGCTCTTCTTCAGCGCTTGTTTTCCCTGCTCTAAGGCATCACCGATAGTACGCTCGTCATAATAAATTTTCCGTGCTTTAGCATAATCTGGAGATGACGTATCCAAAACGTCCAGAATGCGTTGCTTGAAATCAGTCAAATCTCGAGCATATCCCCATTTTCCTTTGATACGTGCAGATTTAATTTGATCATCCAAAACCTCTTTCATCTTATGTAAAATTCGCATATTCAGTTTTGGATATCCATTGCTCCCTATAACTGTTGCATCCGCTTCATTTTGCATTTGCGCAATTGCTTTTTTATAGGCTTTTTGGAAGGCAGGAGTTTCTTGCAACCGCGATAAATCTTTACTGACAGCATTAGAAATAGGAGAAGCTTTCGCCCTCTCATAAAATGGTTCAGCCTTTTTCTGTGCTTGTTTGATAATCTCTTGCTTTAAATTAAGCGTATCTACTTTTGGACCCATCACATCTGTCAACGCATCCTTTACCCGCAGTGCACTCGCATCTTGTCTTTCATTCAAACGATTACTTATGAGCGAATATGTATCATGGTCTTTTTTTGCTGCCTTAAAAGCTCTTGTAGCAAGCCCATCATGAAGATCAATAATCATTGAATCAGGACCACGCTGTTTTAATGCCCTTTCAAGCTTATCAACACCTTCATCCCCTAAAGTTTGGCTTACATCCCTAAGCGCTCTATCGCTTATCTGAAATGCTTCTTTTTCTGGCATTAGCGCTGCTTTTGCTGCCATTTCAGCTGGGCTTATAGGTCCTCTCAATGCTGCTTTAAGTGATTTTGTCACAAAAGGTGTCACTTTTGATACGCCACTGGCAACAAATGGTGTTGCAACGCCTAACCCTGCACCTAACCCAGCAGACACTAGAGTATCTGCAAGCCCTTCCCCCTCACCACTGCCTGCTATTCCACCATAAATGGCTCCAGCTTTTGCTGCACGCCCCAAGCTAAATTTTGCCGCCTCTTTACTTGCTACTGCTTTCATTGCTGCTTCACCTGCAGCTTTTGCCGCTGCCCGTTCCGCACCCTCTGCTAAAGCAGATTGCACCGCCCTTTCTCCTGCTGCTAAAGCTTTACTCGTTATTTGTGCTCCTGCAACACCAGCTCTTCCTCCCAGCACAACATCAGCCCCAATTGCCGCACGAGCAGCAGCAGTCGCCCCTGCCGCGGGTGGAAAGAGGGCAGAAGCAATTACGGGTGCCGCAGCACCCGCTAAATTCCCCGCAAGAGATAGATAAAACTGATCTCGGTTCGCCGCTCTTTGATAGTCACGCCATCGCTTTGTCACTTCATTATATTTTTTAACTGCTTCTTCATCTCCCATCCAATAATTAATAGGTCCCAGAGGTCCCGAAGCGAATACTCCAGCTATTTCATCATCATACCCCATGGTTAACCCGTGAAGAGCACCCCATCCAAAAGCACCCGCTGCACTTGGATGTGGACCATCTTCTTCTGTTGCACCATTATTTCCTGTAACAGAACCACTTAGCCTTTCCTTATTCTTCGCGAAAAGCTCTTGAAGCTGTTCTGGTGTATAGTCACTTATATGCCCAATGACTCTTGTGTTTTTACGATTAATAAGAGGAGGAATTACTTCAGCCATTGGTTTGTTTCTCCTTAATGCGTCCATCACTATCAATAAACAATACACCTTCCGGTAATGCTTCTATCTGTTTTTCTATTGGATCATTTGACTGCGTATTATTTTTTTTATAAGCATCTTGCCCATAGGCGGCTCGAACGAGCTCGCTTGTTGCATCTGCACCACCAAAAAGAATTGCGCGCGTTGCTGCATTGGATTTGTTGAAAGTATCAATAACGGTTTTTAAAGATTTCTTCATTTGCTCTGCGGAAAGGCTTTGATACAGTGCCGCTACAGAGTTTTGCAAGGTTTGCAATTCCATATTAGACAAGTTTCCAAAGCCAGATGCGCCATTTGGTGAAAATGCTTTTGCTTTTCTCAAGGCATCAATCCCAATATTCGCCTTTAATGAATCAAGCATATGCCCGAAATCTTTTGCCTTAAAACCAGGTATGAATGACCACCAATAACCAAGGAAACCAGTAACATGCGGGTTCTCCTCAACAGTTTTTAGCAATTCTTTAGATGCCGAGAGTATACGATTTGATCTGTCCTCTGTATCCAGAATTTGCATTTGTGTTTGTTGGTTTTTACGCTCCTCCTCCTTCTGTTCTTGGATTAATTTATGTTCTGCACCACTGCCTGCAATTGGCACCGCACGTATGCCACCAAGTGCATTTTCGTCCTTAACATACATATAACCTGATTCAGGCTTTGACAGCATGCCATCAGTATTCCCCCCTAATCCAGAAGCAGTGGAACGCTGTCCTCCTTGGACAGGTATAATTTTCCCTGTGCTTGTTGAGACTTGGAAAGTCATATCCTCAGGCAATCCCTGCTCTGCCTTTTCTTCTGATGTCAATGTTCTATAGGCTTCTTGAGGGCTTAACGTGTTGCCTATAACTTTCATGGCAAGATCTGGATATTGCACAAGGGCTTGTGCGTCTTTATCACTATATCCTTTAGAGCGTAAAAACTCAAAAATTGGTCTATTTTGAGCACGTACATTATTGCCCTGCCGCATAACAAGCGCCGCATTTGAAAAACTTTCTTGCGGTGTTTTTCCTGATGCAAGCCCCGCAAAAAAATCCATTAAATGCTCGGAAAATTCTGATTTTCTAAAACGCTCCCATAAGCTGCTTGGGTCTGCATCTTTATGGATAAAATTTCCAACTGCGTTTACATAATCCGTTGCCTGTTCGGGCTTAGCATTTGCTTTTAAATGTTCTTCTTCTGGAATAGGCGTATGAGAAAGTTTTTCTTCATTGACAGGGCTGCTCTCCTGCGGATTTTTTTCCATAGATCTGTTGTTGATCTCTGCAATATAATCCATCACATTTTTTTGCTGTCGCCCAGCTTCATCCCCACTAGACTGATCAATATTCCCAACAAGTGGAGATTGAGGGATCATTGATGCAACACCTCCCTGCTCTGAGAAGTCATGCTTTTGTTGCTCTGGCGCCTCTTGTATCTTAACAGTATCCTTTGAAACATCCGGTAATGGAGGCATTTGGCGCTTTAAATCATCCGTAGACATAATCAATTCTGCTGGCGTCTTTTTCCCAACTTCTCCTCCTCCTGCTTGAGAACCACGAATAAGCTCTGTAGGACTCAATTTTTGTGGAGTATTATCCCCATTGTTCGCATCAAAAGGGTTTGTGCTAAAAGCAGCGCGTTCTAAAAAACTTGGCTTGTATCGCCCTTCCAACGGCGTGCTTGGAGGCGTAGAAAGCTGTTCGAACAAATGCTTTGGCAATTGATACATACCCTGATATATCAAGGGACGCAAAAATTTTGGATCAAACAACTTTAAAAGAGAATTTGTGTTTTCTTGTTCCATCACTGCACCCTTTCCATCTCAAAGCCAAGCTTGCTATAATCCACATGCAAAAAGCCTGTCGCCTTATGCAAGAAAACAGCTTCAGGTTTTGACTTCAAAACATCCTGCGCCATCACCCCACGATAGCGCTCTGGATAGCCCTTGTAATTATACTCATAGAGTTTGTGTCCATTTCGCTGCCCCACTTGCACGATATTTTCTTTCGCTCTGATGTCGCTAAGCCCAGCAAAAGTACCAAGGATAGTTCCAACATTTCCAACAATCTCCCATGGATTAGGTTTTTGCTGTGGAGTCAATGTCGTCCTTTGTCCTGTTTGCGTTCCGTAATTTCCAGCAACAGCCCCACCAGCTGCGAGCAACTTACTTAACTGGTCCCAATCAAGATTGTTCTGCTGCTCCCATTTTTGCCGCTCTTCATCCAATTGCCGTTGATGATTGGCATCAAGCACACTCCCTCCCGTCAACGCATTGAGATTTGCCTGACCTTGACCTTGAAAGAAGTTATTGGCACCCGCCAACTGATTTTGGTTTGCTTGGTCAATGAGACCATTAGCATTCATCATGTTGTTGACATCTTGGTTATATTGCTGTGATAAAGCTTGTGTTGCTATGCCCCCCAATTCATCAGCCAAAACCCCAGTATGCGCCCCAGAACCATAACGCCCCGCCCCCGAAAGTGAACTGTTAATCGTGTCTGTTGCTTTATTTAATGTGTTTTGAAGCGCTTCATTAAAATAAGGGTTATTGCCTATTTGTTGCCCTGAAGCCATGTTCTTTAAGTTTTGGCTTGTTGAATTTTGCCGTTCTATCAAACTTATGTAAATGTGATCATTTCTGATTAAATATACTGTTGATTTCCTGCTTCTTTGAGGCTGGTTTCACCAAAGTCACAGGACATTGGCCAGAGCCTTCCTCTCCACAGGCTGATACGGTGGAACTCACCGCCAAGTTTTTTAAATTAATCGCGGCATTAATGTCTCGATTATGGTGTGTACCACAATGAGAACATCTCCACTCACGTATGTTAAGAGGCAATTGTTCAATCTTACATCCGCAATGATGGCAGATCTTACTGCTCGCATACCAACGATCTGCAATAACAATCTGTCGACCATAACGTGCCGCCTTATATTCCAATTGACGGCGAAACTCGAAAAAACTTTGATCTGCAAGGGCACGCGATAAATGCTTATTTTTCAGCAAGCCTTTTACATGAAGATCTTCGAGACAAAATGTACCAAAACGCTGAATTAAATCTGTTGTAACCTTATGCAAATGATCTGTTCTGATATTACTTATCCGTGCATGAAGCTTAGCGAGTTTTTGTTTCTCCTTATAACGATTGCTCGAGCCTTTTTGCTTACGGCTTAGCCTTCGTGATAAGCGCCGTAAACGATTTAGCAAAGCCTTATAAGGTTTAACGCCTCCTATGGTTTCTCCTGTCGAAAGCGTTGCAAGTGCATTGATGCCCAAATCAAGACCAACAATAGCTTGGTTCTCGCTCAGTGACTCTTGATTATCTGTTTCAACGCTAAGACTTACAAACCACCGATCCGCTTTACGGCTAATGGTTGCTGACAAGATCTTTCCTTGAAATCGCAATTGTTCTCGCAGACGAACCCAACCAAGTTTGGGAATTCTTATCTTGAAACCTTGCAACTGTATTTGATCATTGGTCAAAGTAAAACGATCGTGCACTCCTTTCTTTCTAAAAGTGGGATATCGGCTTCTCCCTGAAAAGAAATTCTTAAAAGCCACACCCAATTGAATAATTGCCATTTGTGGAGCATTTTTAGTAACTTCCATCATCCATGGAAATTGTTCTCGTTTTAGAGAATTGAATTGTCTACGTAGCGCATAGTCATTAGGCTTTGGTAAATTATTATCTTTCTTCCATGCTTCATATTGCTGCTGCCATTCCTTCAGTGCCCAATTATAAGCAAAGCGCGCGCAACCACTGGCTCGAGCCATGTAGCTTCGTTGCTTATTGTTTAAGTCTAGAGCTATTTTGTGAGCAACAATCATTGCGATGCCTCTACAGCTTGACGAACATTCTCTAATAACCTTTGATTTTTTCTCGAACGACTTCCATAAAGACGAGCACTAAAGACAGTAATAATTTCTAAAACATCTTTGGCTAAATCTTCTTCAAAACTGCTTTCTTCCCCCTGATTGAGAATGACAACCTCAACTTGTTTGGCTTCGCAAATGGCGAAAACCAATTCTGCACCAAAGCGCAATAAACGATCTTTATGCGTAATCACCAAACGACCTATCTCATTTTCAATGAGAGCATCCAATAAACGTTTAAGACCCTTTTTACGATAATTCATCCCTGACCCTAAATCAGAGATGAGTTCATAAGTCCAACCTTGGCTTGCGCAATAAAGCTCAAGAACCTGTTTTTGTCGCTCTAAATCGTCTTTTTGATCATGGCTCGATACACGCGCATAAGCAATGGTTTTTCTTTGTGACAGTTCTCTCGAATGAAAAAGCTCAGGCCTAAGCTTGGATAGGTCATAACGGCGGTGTCCTCCTGCCGTATGCTCAGAAATAATTTTGCCTTCACCTTCCCAACGGCGCAAAGTGCTAATCGAAACACCCAAAACTTGAGCGGCCTTACCTATCCCAACAAATCTATCCATAATGTATATTATTACACAGATATAAATAGATTACAAGTAAGCTGTTAAAGCCCTGTGGCTAATCCATTTAAATAATTGTTATCATAGTTATGCGTATTATTGCTAAGCCCATTAATCGCATTCTTTGTTTGATCACTTAAACCCGCAACTCGCTGCCCGTCATAAACGGCTTTTCCGCTGCCTTGGTTATAAAAAGTCATGGCATCTTGAGCTGCGTGTTCAAAAATACCTTTTGCCCATTCAGGAGGGGCATTTGTTTGCGTCGTATTTTGGGTATTCTGGATTGGTTTAGAACTTTTTCCCATGTTAAAGCTGCTTTCTATATTCTAAAAGATTGACGAAATATCCATGCGATTTAAGAGATTTTTCCCACCCTCGCCTGCCTATGATGACAAGCTCTTTTGCCCCTTTTTCCTTGTAATAGGCTTCAATCTGAGTAATAAGCTTTGTTAAGGGCGCTCCTCCCTTTCCACCAAGGGTGACAATAACCGCCCTTAATGCTCCAGTGACAAGTTCTTGTAACTGTGTTGTGACGTGTGCCATAAAGTTTTCATGCGCATCAACGATAATCCAAAGAACTTTTTCTCCCTTCAAAATATCGTTTAAAATGGTCTCTGTATTATAATCATCAGGGAATTTTTGATTAAAATAAGCTATCGATTTTATGACATTCTCAAAATAGGGCGCCATTTGTTCAGCACTCCATTTTTCTGTATTATAGATCTTAAAATTCATCTTATGCCCGCGGGTTTGAGCGTTACATCAAAGCCTGTTATATGCGTCCATGGCGTGCCTTCTGGTATTCTCAGACGCAAGGCGTGATAACGCGCCCGTGAGCGGATATTATACATCCCAATATTATAGCCGGCATAACGCTCTTTAGCCCAATTTAATTGGTTCTTGTTATCAATGATAAAAGCCGCCCCAACACTTAAAAAACCTTTTGTTGTATCCGCTTGAACAAAAGCCTCACTCATCAGGTTGATTTGCCTGCCCGTATCCCCCACAATTTGTGAAGCAATAACTGCTTCCATCGGAGGACCTGCAAAAAAACCAAATTTGTTGTCTGGCGTAAAGGCTCCTAAAACAGGCGCACCATTTTGCCACATTTTACTATCAAGAGAAGCTGGTAAATCTTTCAAGCTCTCTTGTACTTCGTCTAAGCCTTCTAATGTGTAACCTGCTGCAAAAAGCGGAAATAAGAGAAGGTTTTGCCCCTTAATGACACTCCATATTTGTAAGAGCCAATCATAAACATAAATATGCATCCCTTCGGTGTTATCATTGATAGAAAAATAAACACGAGAATAGACCGGATCAATACATGCCCTCATCTCATCAATGGCAAAGTTATTGTAAAGTGTGAAGATAGTTTTATCGACTTTTCCAAAGCCAATAGGAAGCATTTCACCAGCACTGTTGATTTGATAAAAACCATCATCAGATGCAAAGAAAGTACAGTCTCCACGGCTTGCAATTGCCATACTGCTTTTAGCCCCTATTTTGTCTTTTATTTTTGCAAAACTGAAGATAATTTTAGAGCCTGGTACAAAAGTTGCGTGATAAATAGCGGAGCGCATGAAAATAAGTGGATTTGTTGATTCCGTAGACCCTTGAACATATTCACCATCAGGAAAATCTTGATAATCGCAACTTTTCTCCCCAACCGTCCAATGGGTTGCATCATTCAAACCGGACCACTGCACACGGTTTGGCTTATCTGTTAGTTGCATCAGGCAAACAAAATCACCCCACACACGCACAAGTCCAGCACGCGGCGGATTACCGCTCAAATCACAAAACCTTTCATCCGTTTTTAACGAAAGCATTTGTGGTGGGTCATTGCTATTAACAGCAATGATATGATCACCAAAGGAGGCAAAAGACCAAAGTGCAGTCTCATTGGCGTGATATCGTGTGTGAGGTTTGCTAATGTCTTTCCAGCCGCGCGTGCTGTTGTCATATTCATAAAGTTTTGTTGGTGCCCCCACAATAATGCGCACACCACCCAATGAGCGCACAGCATAAACCCCCAAAATCACATCCGGAAAAGGATCTGAGACCGGCGCCACCATGGGAAACGGAATATACGAGTTTTGTGCAGGTAAAACGTTCACGATCTCACTGGAATAACCACTATTAATAAATGCAACATCTGGTCTATATTCAGCAATAGGGATAAAGGTCATCAGAAATCCGTGTGTTGAATTTTTAACAAATTCTTGCGCCGTGATGTTTCAATTTGAAGCGCATCTAGTTGCTCTTGAAACATGGCAAAAGCTGCTGCTGCCATCTGTGGTTCTTTAATAATATTCATATAAATTTCATATTTTGCACGCGTTTTGATCAGTTCATAGGCTTCACGAAACCATATGGACGCTTCTTGTGCGCTCTCAATATCTTTTATTCTTATAGGATCGAGAATAAGCCTGATAGAATAAACCCGCTCTGGGGTTGGATACAAAATAAGCTTTTGTTCAAAATAACTGTATCGCGTAGGCATGCCATGGTTACAATCATTCTCAAGATTCTCAATAACAAGCGGATCTACCTGCAAAAGCTTTGCTTTGCTGTGATTATCTTCATAAATATAAGCATCAGCAATGCGAACAGCAGCCGAAATAACTGGATTTTCGTCCGCTCCATAACGGCTTTTCCCCTTTAGAGTAGTAAAAACAACTTCGCGACTTTCATTAAAATAAAAAGGCAATCGTTCACAAAATCGAATGGCTGAAAATATCGCCTTTTGAACTTGATCAACATATTCATCTGTTTGGTCATCTATTTCATCCTGAATATCGTTTAACATCTGAATGAAATTTTTATCATGAGGAACAATAGTCTGTTTGTCTCCAATCGGACCACTTGTCTGTACTATTATTGTCATATCACCCTCTTCCAAATGTCTTGAGGCATCTTGTATGGGAGGGGGACGCAAGCAATAAACGCCCCCTTGCCTTTAACGATTGGTGTAAAACTCAACAATCACCTCAGCATCCCCTTTGGTGCTTTTCTTGTCTCGTGTCATGTAAATCGTATTTTCAGCTTCTAATGGAACATCTCGTTCTTCCATGGGTATGTACAGATTGCCATCGGTAGATTGCCGAAGCCCTATATCTCCATAATCATTACCATGAGGCTCTTTTCCAAATGTAACCGTTACATCTTCAAAATCCTCCATGGTATAAGCTGTAATACTTTTGATAAAAGCCCCTCGGGGTAGAACACCAATTTTCGTTATCAACCCTTGGTCTGTACATTTAACACGCGCCCGTAAAAAACTAACCTGCTGCGTAGAGTTGTTGCGTCCTTGCAAAACAGGTGGCAATCCCTCATCTATCATGCCAACGGTTTCAACGGGTTCAACAGTCTCAACGGTTTCATCAGGTTCCTGTGTAATTAGCGATTTTTCTGCCATAATTGCCATCCTTTAATAATTAGCTTGCTTCAGCAAAAGAAGGGATAACAATCGTACCAAAGTCTTGTCCCCCTTGATCAGAGTGCGGCAAGGTATAGCGTGACTTTTTCATGCCGATAATGGTTTTAGCTGCAACCCCAAATTCACGTTGATAATCAAACAGTTCTTCAACAAGTTTATAGCGTGTTCCCCCTTTCCCATCACCTCCTGTTGCTCCATTGCCAACGCGCCCATAAGCCATGATAACACTTTGCGCACCAAGCAACACAGCACGGCGAACAGATGTTACAGGCTCTTGTGTCTTTGAATTGATACCATTGGGGACATGTTCAGCTTCACGCAAAATGACACCGTTATACATCCCCAGAGAGCCCTCAAAAATTGGGTTCTTAGCTCCAGAGCCATCATAAGCTGCCTTGGTAATGTCTAACCATTGACCACTCTTTGTATTGGTGCGCAATTGGGTCACCTGTGTTGGGTGGAGATACATCACATATGCCGATTTTCCATCAACACGAACCGGACGCAAACGTGGATTTGCAAGTTTTGCGCGTTCAACAGCTTTATCTATAAGATCTAATGTAAAAACATCGTCTTTTGTAAGTTCTTCATCAGTCTTTTTCTTATTGGCACGAATAACACGCAGTTTGCTTGGCTCTAATGGAGCATTAAAACCATAATGTACGGGTTTAAGGGTTATGGTGCGTCCTTCGAAGTGAATCCATGGTGCTGTATAACCTGCTGCCTGAATGAAGAACATCAAACTTAAGCGATCTGCATACCAATCAACAAGCCCATCTTTTGCTTCTGTTCGTAAATTAAATAAAACACGTTGTTGATCAATGGTGCCTTCATATTTTACGCGTACAGCATGAGAAAGCTCGTTAATGCGCACTGTTTCATTCATAAATTGGAGTGCTTCTTCATTGCCTTCCAGCGTTTGTCCCTCGCTAACGCCATCCCCCATAAGTTGGACGCGTAATCCACTCGTCACAGAGTCACCAGCGGATTTTCCTAGCATATCCAATACTTGAATAATGCTGTTTTTGCCTTTTCCCATCAGCGGTGCAATGGGCAACGCTTTTGAAGTTTCTGTGTTTAGCATCTTAGCCCAAACGCCAACGGCTAATGGGTCATTAAGATTTACCTGTGTTACTGCCATTTCAATCAATGCCTTTCTTGGTTTTTAAAACTTGCCTTGCGGCTCCCCCAAACGATAACAATCACTTGGTTCTCTCTGTTGCGTCACCACGCACATCTCACGCTCTGCTCATAATTTGTTCAAATTTTTCGGGATTTTTCTCAACCCATACAGCAAATTCGGCTTCTGGCATGGAAAAAAGCGTTCTCACATCCATACCACCTGTTGGAACTTGCCCGCCACGCGCTGTAAGCGTACGCGCTGCTTGACTTCGCTCTTGAAGAGCTCCCACTTCATCCTTAACTGGCGCTCCACTATAGCCAAAAGCTCTCGCTTTTTGCACCAAAACCTCAATTGGATTTATACCGGCTTTCTGACACTGCTGGCATATTTGGCGCAATTCAGCACCAATTTGCTGTTGCCGTGCTACAGGGTCTTTCCATTGCGGATAAAGGCTTGCTTGCGCTTGTAGAACATTGTCTGCTCTTTCATAGAGATAGTCCGTGATACTGTCTAAATCTGGATATTTATCTTGTACCTGCGCTTTTGCTTCCTCGAAATAATCCCCTAACTTTTGGCGTTCATATTCCTCTTGACTCATGCGCTCTTGGCTCTCTCTCATATGAGAAAACTCATCAAGCAATTTCTGTTGTTCCTGTACCTTATGACTAAGCCATGCAACATGTGCTTTTGGATCGTCTTCTAGGGAGGGAACATTTTCTTCACGGCGGCGCGTGATTTCTTCCTGCATTGCGGCATATTTTTGCGCAAGTTCAATAGCCAATTCACGCGCTTCAATGGCGCTTTGTTCTGCCTTTTGGCGTGCTTGCCGCTCTTGCTCTAGTTTATCAGATTCTCTTGCATCAGAATTTGGCTGCTCCTGAAGCGGTTCTACAGCTGGTTGTTCAGAACTTTCCTCTGCTTCAAGAACTTCCTCAACTTGTTCAGGCTCGACCAACTCAACAGTATTATCACTGGCAAAATGTTCATCATAGATTGCTTGTTCTTCAGGCGTAAACTCTTCTTCCATATTCTGTCCCTTCAATGTGTTATTATATTTTTTGTCAAAACTCGATAGTGTTCCAACTGTGCCTGTAGGGCTTTGCGTTCTAAATCGCGCTGCGCTATTTCATTTTTTGCCTGTTGAAGCTCAAGTTGCATCCGCGCTTGTTCTTGCTTCAAGAAAAGTTCGATATTTTTCTGCTGCAATGCCGCTTGTTTCTGCTGTGCATCAAGTTGATAGAGTGTGCTCTTTGCTTGCGCTTCCTGCTGTAAAACAGCAATCTTTGCTTGTTGCTCTGGAGTTAATTGCGCCCCTTGGCTTTGTTGCATCATCTGCTGTTGCTGTTGTTCTTGTTGTGCTTGCTGTGCCTTTGCGGTTAAACTTGCTACCAATGTTGCCGGTAGTGGGGAAAGCTTTAAAAGATCTGGAATCATCTCCGGTGTTAAAAACCCACCAAGCAAAGGCAACATTTGCGTAATTGCCGCAAAAGTTCTCTCTTTTTCATTGGGGCTTGTTGGTGAATCATCAACAATAATGTCATACTCAAGCGTCGTAACAGCTTCACGCGTCAACGGCACATATTGGGCATTCTCTTGTCCAGAAATACGTACCAGACGTCCATCAGAGAGATAATTCTGGATAAGATAAAGGATAATCTTTCCCTGCCTACACCGATAAAGCTTGAGATTATCAAACAGCCCCGCAAGCAAATTAAGCGTTGATTGCCGGCGTGTATTTTCCAGCACATTGGCTTGGTTGACCTCCCGTGTTCCGATAAACTCAGCCGATAACCCTGTTACATGCGTTATCGCTTCACGCGATTCATTAAACAGCTGGAAAAATCCATTGGGAAATTGTGCACTTGGCTTTGGTTGAATTTTCCCTCCTGTAAGCGCGCCATTTTTAACCCAAGTAATCGTATCCGTTCGCGCCCAGCTTTCTAACGCTTGGCGATCATCATCGAAAGCGCCTCGTTCTGCCATCAAGCCGCCCTTAGACTGGCTATTAAGGATATACATCACTTGGCTAAAATATTTATTCGACCATTTTTGTGGATCTTTTGCGGGGCGAACAATCCCGTAAAACTGGTTTTTAAGCTTATCCAGCGTGCCCGTGATACACTCCCACCCAAGTTGCCCATCAGGTGCTAATGGCTTATCGGGCTGGCTTAAAAGACGTCGTCCCAGAAAAGCGCGTCTCACCACTTTTTTATTAAAACGCGCACCTTGTAACTGTGGCATAATCCTTTGAAGCTGTTCAAACTCCTGTTTGCTATAGTTGCGCATCTGACCGGTTTGAAGATCAGGCGCCTTGTAAGTAGTCTCATATTCAAACCAACGGCATTCAACCAGCGTAACATAGCGTTTCCCAGAACTCGGCTCTGAGAGAGAAGTCGCATTGGAGTCATCATGATACGCATCACGCGACACATGAGAATCCTCAGAAGCGGTTGTACTATCGATAGCCCAATCGGCGTTAAGATCTTCAACAGCCATATCAGGAAAAAGACTTTTCGCATCCTCAACGGATTTGCGATCAACATACCACATACGCTGTGCATCAACGAGATTGGGTCGCACAGCATTCGCATCCCAAACCATTTTTAAGGGATCTAAACGCTGAACAGCAGGTATCCCTTCGGGATCTGTATCATAATCAAGCCGCGTATCTGTCCAGCCCATGCCACAAATAACCATATCTTGAAAAGCATCGGAATCTGCATATTCTGCCTCCGCCTCATCACGAAACCATTCTGCTGCTCCAGTAAGCAATTCATTGGGTATTGCTGCTCCCATTTGCCGTGGTTGAAACTGTACTTCGCGCTTATTATTACGCTCCGCACCAACAATAGCATTTACAAGCGGTGCAATACGATTAAAGGTCATGACAGGGCGGCGTTGTGTTTTCAAAACCGCAAGATCTTCCTCTGCCCATTGGCGACCATTATAAAAATCAAAATCTTCACGCGCCTGTTCACGCCATTCATTGACATGTTCAATATCTTCTGCATACCAAGATTTTAGGCGCTTATAGAATTCATATTCATCAAATTCTGTCGTTTTTTGAAAGTCGTGATCTAGAATGCCATCCATGATGCCGCTTCTCTTTCTATAGCGCGATAACGCTCTTGTTGCGGTTTAATACGTGGTGCTTCATAGACAATGCACATCAGTCCAAAGGCATCCGCCCCATGGCTCGACCAATCATGCTCTGCACCCAAACCAATGCCGCGCTTCTCATCCCATTTCTCGTGATACCAATTCAGTGCTTTGCGCCCTGCTACCGTCATCTCTTCGTGAAACCAAACAGAAGGCAAAATACGCCGCACCGCTTCTATACGCATCTTAACCGCCCCTGCCCCTTGATTAGGGATCACTTGCGTTTCAAAGCCCGCATCATTTAAAGCACTCTCAAAACTCACATTGTGCACACGGTCTCTGGTCGCACCGTCATGAGGCAAAACCATCAGTGCTTTCTCATAGCCATTTTGACGCAACCAGCCTATATGCTCTGAGAGCGGTTGCCCCTGTGCTTCATAGTAATCGAGAACACGAATTTCTCGCCCCACAAACTGTGCTATCCATATTGCTGTCGCATCCGCCTTAGCACCCGTGCCCCCAATATCCCAAAAAGCACGTATTTGCATCAAAGGATCACGAGCAACGCGTCCTATTCGCCCCTCTTGCTCAGCTGCCAACATTTCCTTTTGATAATAAGCACCCTGAACGGCTTTCAGATAATCCCCTTCCCAAATATGCTTATAGCTCTCTGGTCGATTGTTAAGATCATCCAACCGCGCTTCATTCAAGATCTTGGGAAACTTCGGATTGTCTGACCAGTTGATCTCAACACGCTTAATTGCCTCATTGTCTGAAAAGCGAAACCGCTTCTCAACGGGGGCATTCTCTCGCAATGGGTTCCATGTAACCCATAACTCTGCCCGCCATCCTTCTCCTTCTTCACGCAACGTCGGTATAAGCGTCTGCCAAGCCGTCTCTGTAACGGGCTCTGCCTCATCAACCCAACAAAGCAAAATACGCCCCATGGATTTGATACTTGCAATATTGCGGTCAAGACCAGAAAACTGAAAGGCTATACGACCATCAATCGACTTAATCGACGACTCCCCAACCTTGTAATAGTCCTTTAAAAAGTCATGCGCTTCAATGGCGCGTTTAATCTCCTCCAATGAACTTTCTGCCAAAGAATTCTGAAACTGCCGTGCACAAAGTATAGTGCCTGATATCCCTTCCCTACCAAATTGATAGCCTTTTAAAGCCGCCATCAAGGCAAATGATCTTGTCTTGCCTGAACCGCGTCCACCCCAAGCAGCACGCACCAAAGCCTTTCCTGTAAAAATCGGTATAAGCTTTGGAACAATATTAATCTGTCGTGTTGTCATTGACCAAAGGCGCGATTTCTACACGCGTTATCATCTTAATGGCTTCCCCATCTTCCCCTGTCACTTGAAGAGGCAAAATCTTTCCTAACAATGACAGATAAGCAGCGGGGCATTTGATTGCCTGTTTTTCGAGATAAGAGATCAAACCATCATCACCATATTTCTTACCAGCGCGCTCTGCTGCCTTAAGCACTGCTTCTTTCAAAATACGTGTCGTTTTATTTGGCACGCCTTTTACCCGCCCTTGACCTGCCTTTGGGGGCGTTCTTTTTGCAAGTTTTTCAGTGGTTTTCATGTGTGTTTCTTTTTGTAAACAAGACAATAAAAAAACCCCGCAAAAGCAGGGCTCTGAACAATCATATAAACTTATAAGAAAGGTTATACCTTTATCGTAATTCTAGACGCAATTCGACCAGTACAGCAACGCCATAAAACACTATTTTTCATATCCTGTCAACAAAAAAACACGATATTGTGTATTTTTTATTTTTTTCACCTAAATCTAGTGTTTTTAACAACCAACCACTCACAATTGTATCATCTCAACGAATCAATTATACGGAAACACAAAAAGCGGGGGGAATTAATGTTATTTTTCAAAAAAGCAGATTTATGCAGAATTAAAAAAACATTTACACTAATTTTGTTCTTACCGTTCTTTGCTATAATTGGCTTTATGATACTGGGTTTTAATCCCTTCGGATTAGACAACCAACAACAAGATAAATTAATTGTACCAATATTTGTAGCACTTATATCGTATTTTTTGATACTAAGTGCATGTGCAAGAGAAGAAAAGCTAAGTTTAAAAGATGAAAATATTAACAGCGCATTTTATGAGCTCTTGTCCCTCCAATTCCAAACAGGATGCTATACAGCTATGGCTGCAGCCTTTGTATTTTATCCTGTAATAATATTAGCATTTTTAGGAGTGTTAATTTTTATTGCTATAATACAAAATTTAGATGAAATTCTACCGATCGTAGCGATTATAGCATTGATATTAATTTGTCTTATAGCGTTTATAGCGTTGATCAAATTTATTTGGAAAATTGTCTAACGATCAAAATATTTAAAGAATGAAATGATACCAACATGACAGCACAAATATCGAAAACATTGCATGAAAAACAAGATGATACGTCTCTTAAATGGGATTTAGCACTCAATATACAAAAAGAGATCAAGGAAACAATGAAGTCTGGTGTTGTTTCACGAACAGAATCTAGATTAATAATTTTTATAAGCCTATGTTTATCTATTATTCTCACAATACTAGGCAATGCAGATAAAGCTCAAATGGATGCCGCAACCGCAATAGGGTTGATATGCGTATTACTTCTGTATGGCTCCTTACCAATCTCTATAGTACTATACATCGTAATAAAGAAGAAACTAAACAAAGTTATTAAGCAACTGGATGAAGCACTTGCTCATCAAAACCCAGAGTGAGGAGAGAGAAATGATTACAGCTGCGATACTAGGGCAAATTATAGGAACTATTGGGGCTTGTGCAATAATAATATTATCTATTTCACTTGTTTATTCTATCGTTAAATATCTGAAATTATACCGTAAAGCGATTAGAGGACGGAATCTAGCGCTCCAAGAACTAAATAAAGCGATTGACGAGTAAAAAAGGAGGGAAATGTGGTTTATTATAGGAATTGCAATCCTTATTTTCATAATAATCCCAATATTAATTAGTATCATTATATTAGTAATTTACGGTGTTGGATTCTTGTTAAAGAAAATATATGAGATTCTAGGTACGATACTCAGTGTAGTAATGAGAGTACTAGTAACAATAATACTACCAACGGTAGAGACTATTGACTATGCCTTTACAAAGGACAAAAGAAAATGGAACGAAATAATTGAGAAACGAGAAGAATTTAAAGAACATAAAGCGATTAAGAAAAAAAACGGAGAAAAAACGATAAATTATTACTTCCGTTTTGCTAAACATGGGGTATCTCTACTCTTGTGCTTAGTGGAACTCTCCTACTTCGCAGCAGTAGTCACTTTAATAATCATGTTTCCTACAGTGTACATAATTTCCACGCTTTTTCCCCAATCTTTTACCCCTTATTTGTTAGGGACAATTATTTTAATGCTTACTCTTCCCCTTACAGTCTGTATGGCACCAATCCAATATAGAATACAAGCGCTACCTGTTTCATTTTTACTACAAACAATGCTTCTCTGGATTCAGTTTCGGGAAAACCTCTCTATGGATACTGTATTCTGTATCGGATTTGAAGTATTCGTATATATATTATTTAGCTTTTCTCACGCAGTATTTATAGCCGAACTATCAGAAGAGCAATCAACTGCCTTTGAAACATTATAATAAATACCTGAAGCAATTAGGTAAGAAATGTTGATAGCTTGGCAAGCACTTCGTTCATAATCATGGAGGGAACTGTTTCCATTTTCCTTCCCTGACGCGCTGCTATATCGAGAGCTCGTGGTTGATCACAACGTATCACACCTGTGGTATGTAATCCTGTTCCTGCTAATGAAACAGCAAACCCTGCGGTTCTCGCAAAATTTCCTCCACTTGTAATAGGTAAAACAATTGGTGTTTTCGTGACATGATTAAACGCCTCCGGTGACACAATCAGTACAGGACGCGTTCCTTTTTGCTCATAACCAGAAGTTGGGTCAAGCGATACAAACCAAATTTCGCCCCGCTTCATTACAAGAGCTCTCTACCAACAGGTTGAGCATCAAGCCACTCTATATCCTCATCCGCAAAATCATCTGAAGGATTACATTGGGCTAATAATTCATCAAGAGTATAACTAGGGAATGCCTGTGGTTTTACAACCAATTGTCCATTGTCAATAGCCAAACCCACTTGCGTGTTTTCAGAAAGATGAAGAACATCAAGCAATGCGGGCGGTATAGAGAGCATAACTGACCCTCCAACTTTACGTAATTTTGTTGTGTGCATAAAACACTCCCTTTAATATTATATAAAAATATAACATTCTAGTGCATATTCTTCAAGAGCTTTTCATGCTTTTATGGGAAAAGAACAATAAAACATTTACCATTTATTTTTTTGGTCAAAATATTTATGAAGCGCGTTAAGAGCGACCCGCAATGAATTCACAAGATATGGTAATGTTTGGTCTTCAACAACAATATATTGTATTGCTGCATAAAGATTATACTGTCTATAGAGATGTTGTGTTTCTTTTATCGCCTCTTGCATATTAGAAAACTGTTCTGTTGCAAATTCAGCCCATTTCTCTCTTGCTTTGTCATCAGAAGAGGTTGGCATTTCATCATAAACAGCGCTTGGTAAACCTTTTGCACACAAATAATCATTTTTCACTTCAAGATATTTTTGTGCAGCATCATACTGGTCTTGAGTAAGCACGCCTTGCAAACACAGCCGCCCCACATAAGTACCAGCAAGCGGATTTTTAGCCTCTTCAATTGTCAAACCAAAGCGTTTAGCACGCATTTCAATTGCCAATTGATTAACAGGATCTTGACGTACTTTCACTTGTGAAATGTAAGCATCTTTCTTTTTCATACATCCCCTAATCTGTGGGAGCCCACATGTTTCTCTTTGCCATATGTTATCAATCAAAATGGTATGCTGTCATTAAGAGATGCACTACGATCAGCAGCACCTGAAGCGATAGCATAACTTTGAGCAGTGATAGGTGAAGAGGATGCAGATTGCTCTTTCTTGCTATCAAGCAAATATAATTCGCCTTTAAATTGTGGTAAGACAATCTCTGTTGCAAGATGTTCACCGCCGTTTTTATCTTGCCATTTGCGTGTCTGTAATTTTCCTTCTACGTAAACCTTTGAACCTTTGTTTAGATATTGAAGTGCAATTTTTGCCAAATGTGGATTAAAAATCACCACGGAATGCCATTCTGTTTTCTCTACTTTTTGATTGGTTTTTTTATCTGTATAGCTCTCAGAAGTCGCTATACTAAAATTGACTATTTCTGCTCCAGAATTCATTGTTTTGCTTTCGGGATCAGCACCAAGGCGTCCGATTAACATCACTTTATTTAGCATGTTTTTTCTTACCTTAAATTTGTATTTTAATACATAGAAAATCTTAGCATGATTTGCATATTTTTTCAATTATTTCAAAATGATATTATTGTTTTTTAACATATAAAATTATATTTAATATGCAAAAAACATAAATAGTTCAGTGTTCATTTAAAACTCTTGAAATACATACATAAATGTATTAACATAAGACATGAAAATAAGATTTGAATGGGATGAAACTAAAGCAAGAAGTAATCTTAGAAAGCACCGTGTAAGTTTTGAAATAGCCGCACGTGTTTTTGCAGATCCATTCGCCATGGTTAAGCAAGATCGTATTGAAAACGGGGAATATCGTTGGCAAACTTTAGGGCTTGTGGATGGCTTTTTACTGCTGCTCGTAGCGCATACTGTCCATGATGATAAAGATGGTATAGAAGTAATCCGTATTATTTCAGCGCGACGAGCTAACTCAAAAGAAAGGAAACGTTATGAAGAAGAAAGTTCGTTATGAAATTGATGTAGGTAACTTATCACCTTTGACAGATAAACAGAAAGTTGAAGTTGATAAACTGGCTGCAATGCCGGACAGTGCAATTGATCATAGTGATATTCCAACACTAGATGATGCATTCTGGAAAAACGCTGTTCGCAACCCATTCTATAAACCAACCAAAACTGTCACAACAGTGCGTGTGGATTCAGACGTTCTAGCGTGGCTTAAAAGTCAAGGGAAAGGATATCAAACGCGGATTAACGCCATTTTACGTGACGCCATGCTTCGTTCAATGCGTTGACCTCTTTCCTGCTACAAAAAGTATCAAACTGCTTTCGATAATTTTTTGATCTCTTTATTGATTTCATCTATAAGAGGTTCGTAATTGAGAACGCTTTTCGGAATAGCACCACCGTAAACCCACGCTTTCACTTGCGCTTTGGTACTGAAATCTGCATTCTTAGGTGTTTTGTAATACTGACCACCATCAAACTTTTCACATTCTCTTGTACCGTCTTCATATTTGTAGAGGTTGTAAAAATACTCCTCTGCTCCGTCCCCCCAAGGAACATAACCAACAGCTGTTGCAACAAACTCTTTTTGCATGGGCTGTTTACGGTTTTTTAAGAACAGGTCTTTTAATATTCTCATGTTTTTAGTCCATAATTTTACCAACTGGTCTATTTGTCTCAAATTTGACCGTACAGAGCGTTTTATATTGCGGATATTTTTTCATCGTAAAATCTTTAAATCGCTTTTTATGGTACTTTTTTATCGATTTAAATACATATCCAATCCAAAAATAGTCAGCACTTTTCACTATTTTGCTAACCTGCAATGTTTTTCACTGTTCCCCCAAGACCATTTAAAATCCCTTCAAGCTTTTGCTTTTCAACCAACGTGAGTGGTCTTGAATTCTCTCTCATTGCCTTTTCTTTCAGCCTTTTTTCACGGGTGTTTTCAATTGCTCTACGTACACTTTCGGCTTTTGAAAGAAGAGTATTTTCTACTGTCTGGCAATAAGTTAAAAGCTCTCCACAAGTTGGCATAAATGTTTTTGATATCCCAATTGCTTGACCTGTTACGATATCTTCGACACCCTTTTTCAGAGCATATGACGAAATGCGGTCCAGCATCATGCCATAGGATAAAACGACGGCTTTAGCGTCTGTGTTCGCAGGGACTCTCATGCTTGAGAGTAGGAAAGAAGCTTGCTCAATTTGTTTAACTGAAGCTTTCACAGAGAGCAACGCTTGTAGACGATTGCAAGCATCTAAGGTTTGCGCTTCCTCCTGTTTCGTCAATGTATTCCCAGCTTTCAGCGTCAATGGATACCCCGGACTGATCATTTCCATAATCTTCTCCAGATGAGAGATGATCTCTGAGTTCGTTGAAGCCTTCTGCAAGCTGTTCTGTGAAAGTTTTCTGAGTGAATTTTCCATAATGACCACCTAACCGTTTCTCCTGTTCTAATCTTGCTTTTTTCTTAGCTAGCATTCCATATTCGGGATGTGTAACCCACTTGTACCAAGCCTTTTGCCAATCACTTTTTTTAGCATTTCGACATGGGTTATCTTTCCAATGAAGTTTAAATCTTTCGAATTCTAATAACGCCTCATCATGCGTTAAGCCTTTATCGATTGCGTATTGCAAATTAGGTTCAAAATCCGCAGGCAATTGACAGTCTCTATCGGCTTTAATCCGCTTGGCTTTCTTAGGAACGCTTTCTTGCTCGTGAATGGGAGGTTGGTTGTCTACACCCGTTGCGATTTGCTCTGATGTAGTCTCAACAGCAGCAACCTCTGTTGGTTCGTCAACCTGTTCGTTTGTTTCTAAACTTTCAGAACCAATTTCTTTTTTTGCTAAAACGATAGTTTTAGTTTTTTTATTATAACTGTTAATGTTAGTGTTATTGTTTATGTTATATATATAGGCATCATTAAGCATGTCGTAAGCATCATGCTTAGCATCCTTAAGCATACTGTTAGCATCATGCTTAATAACTTTAGCATCGTTAAGCATGGCTTTAGCATCGTTTTTATCAGGATTTTCAGAGGCTTTAGCATCATCACAAGCATCATTTGTATGTTTATCCCATCTTGCCTGCGCTGCTTTCTTTGCTCTCTCTGATAACTTCTTTGACCGAGATGTCTTCGATACCTTATCTAAGCTTTCATTAGAGTTATTGAGTTCTTCTTCAACTTTTAAACTCCATAAACACCCATCGTCTAAACGTTCGATATGACCTGTGTTTATTAAAACTTCTAACGCTTTCATAAACATTTTTACTGAACAACCAGTGTAATTAGCCCAGACCTTTGTGTTATTTAAAAGCGGCTCTCCAGTATAAAGCATTTGCAAACGCAATTTTATATAAACATTGCATTCAATGGGAGATAAACAAGCAAGATCAAGAATCCACCTATCTGCAAAAAGCCTCGTCCACGGTAATTTACTGGACATATATACCCCCTTCTTTCATTAAATATAAAATTGCTAAAGCATCTGCTTCGTTGTCGTCTTTCGGATTGTGTCCTTTTGTACGCACTGCCTTAATCATTTCTTCTTTTGAGGCGTTGCCTTTTCCTGTCGTCGCCTTCTTAATGGTGCCAACAGGAATGCCTTCATATGGTATCTGATGATGTTCACACCAAGCCGTTAAGTGACCTAATAAACCACCGTACACATGCGCTGCATCCGTACCAATATGCCGGCGCACCTCTTCAAAATACACCGCATCAATTTCATCAACAGACCTCTTTAGTTCAATAAGCCACCGTTTAAAGCGTAAATAACGCATACCACCGCCTTCAAAACGGCGTGATTGAAAATTTTCTGTATCGCTTGTTATACGACCATCCGCACCGCATATAGCCCAGCCTGTCTTAGTCCCTAGATCAAGACATAAAATGGTTTGTGCGTTAGTGATCATAATCCCCCCTTAAGGCTGTTGCGTATTTATGCGTGCGCTGTGACAGAGCGTGTAGTCATAAGTTAAAAAAAATGAACTCACTCAATTCAAAAATACACAGCATGCTTCATCTCGCTGCACTAACTAAATGTGTAGACCGATTGTATTTCTGTAAATTATCTATGAAACGTTTTTTGAAACCATATGCGTTACTACATGCCTTTATGGACAATGAAGGTCCTAAAGTGCTTTGAACTATCAAATTATCATTTTCATCAAGAGAAAAATCCCAATCAGAATCGCTAAAAACAATTGTGCTGCCATCTGGAAAATGCATTTCTTTTGTTAAATCTTCTAAAATGCAAAAAGTATAAGATAAGTTTTTTATTTTTTTACGAAAGACATAAAAACCAACAAGAAACATGATTACATTGGCTATAAAAAATACAATCATCATTGCGAAATTGTAATCCATTCCCATTCCATACCTCACTTATTTTCCTTCATATTATCTTTTACCTGTTTAAGAGTGTGAATGGTGCTGTTGATGTTCATTATTATCTGTAGGAGCAGCAATAAAAGTAGATTGTGAAGATAATTTAGAATCACATGATTGCGTCCTATAAAAAAACGAGAAAAAGTCTTCTGCCTTAATCGGTGCTCCAATTCTGTTGGCTTCATTCAAAAGAATTGGGATATGTTTTGTTGGAATTCTCCCACCAGTCCCACCTTTTGATATAGGACGGAGCCAGACATATACGCGTGTTCTATGTACCCCAAGCAACTGAGATACCCTACGAACCCCACCTAATAGATTTATTATTTCCGAAAATTGTTTCATAGCATATTATGTAGCGATTATAAAAACAATGTCAAGAAGGAAAATTAATAATGAAACCACATGTTGCTAAATTAGAAAATGACGATTGTATACAACGTACCTACAATAAAGATATGACAATAAGTATCTCACAATGGTTGCAAAATGCCTTATCTGAAGCTGGATTAAGCCAATCAGAGCTTTCACGACAGCTAACCGCTTCTTTAGGTCGCTCGATAGATCGTGCTGCCGTCAATAAAATGCTAAAAGGAACAAGAGATATTTCTGCTCGAGAATTATTAGAAATATCAAAGCTTACAGGTGCTTCTATTCCTACTAATCACTTAGTTCCTTTGATTGGATCTGTAGGAGCCGGAGGAGAAATAATCGCAATAGATTCTGGTTGTCTAGAAGAAGTAGAAGCCCCGCCATCTGCTCCTAAAGGAACTGTTGCTGTTCGCGTGGTAGGTGATTCTATGTTTCCAGCCATTGAAGAAGGAAGCCTTCTTTTTTATTCCTATCATTTGCCACCAGAGGATCTTATCAACAACCGCGCCATCATAAAAACTAAATGTGGAAAAGTTTACATCAAAGTATTACGTCTCGGGAAAGAAAAAGGGAAATGGGTTTTATCCAGTATAAATGGAAAATATGCTGATATCGTAGATGTAGAATTAGAATGGTGCGCACCTATCGACTGGATTAAGCCAGCCAGAATATGAATTAATATTTTTATACTTCTCTTCAAGCAAGCCTTTAGTTTATTACTTTTAAAAAAATTTTCAAAATCGCTACATTTTTTTGTTGACTTTGTTTTTAAAATCGCTACATTGGTATCCATAAACCACGCACAAACAATTGCCAAGAGGCGTTAGGGAGGGGAAATTATGGATAAGCCAATTCTTATTAATTCCAATGAAATTTTATTAGTTGTCTACGATAATGATCAACATATTGGTCGGTCAGGTCCACTTGATGAAAGCCAAGTTTTAGGGATCGTTAATGAAGCGGATGATGTAATCCAAATCTTTCGCATCAATCTTTCTGAAAAGAACTGTGAAGACATTTCTGAAGAAATTGCAGAAGCATATGTAAAAGAAAACTTCGAAGATCTCGATGAGGACAGCAAAGTGCAGTCTTATGTATATGAAAGTGATGCTTACCATAGTCTTTTAGACGATATCGCAGAAGAAAAATATAATGATGAGATGTTTGGTACCTATGAAGAGCAGAACCGTTTGCAACCCTGTGATGTCATTCCCAACTGTTCACCATATATAGTGCGTTTTTAAAAGCGCTCCTTTCAATCCCACCAATATGAGGTTCGTAATGGAAAAGCTTCTTGCTACTCAATACAATATTATTCAGCATCAAAAGGTTCAAACTATTAGCGCTCGTGATTTATATACCTTTTTAGAGGTAAAAACCGAGTTTAGAAAGTGGATAACAAACTGTATTAAAGAACTTAGCTTTAGAGAAGATGTCGACTTTGTACTTTCTACGAAAAAATTATCAAACTCCTCACGTGGAAATCCTCTTAAAGATTATGCTCTCACTTTAGACACAGCAAAACACATTGCCATTTGTGAACCTGGTCTCAAAGGTAAACAAGTGCGTGAATATTTTCTGAAATGCGAAAAAAAAGCAAATTCAAAAATCGATTATTCAAATCCTGAAACATTAGAAGATTTCTTAAGACATCTAAGACAGCAAATTAAGCACAATGACAATGTTGTCACAACGAACGGAGTGAAGCATGCATAATTTTATCACAACATCTGAAAGAAATTTTCAAAACACAACAGTTCAAACGATGTCTAGTCGTGAAATTGCAGAGTTATGCGGTAAGCAACATAAACACGTTATGCGTGATGTTAAGCAAATGCTTGAAGAACTGCACTCTAAAAGTACTGAGCCCAAATTTGGGCTGAGTGAATTTATAGGTTTTTACAAAGATTCAACAGGTCGCACTCTCCCTTGTTACAACCTCCCTAAACGTGAATGCCTCATTTTAGTTTCTGGTTACAGTATGACATTACGTGCTAGGATTATAGACCGTTGGCAAGAATTGGAAAAGCAAGCAGTAATACCACAAATCGATTACTCAAGCCCTCAGGTTATGCTTGGTGTTTTAACTTATCTCAAAAATGAAAATGAACAAAAAGATAACATTATTGCAAATTTAAAACCAAAAGCAATGGCTCTTGAAAGTTTACAGCGTCATAATGGACTCTTCGGTCTTACAGAAGCCGCTAAAATACTCGAGATGCAACCAAAACAGTTCATTCTCTTCTTACAGCAAAAAGGTTGGGTTTACAGACGAGCAGCAGGTGGAAATTTGCTTCCTTATCAAGACAAAATCCAAAAG
>NZ_JH725094.1:0-41339 GCF_000278155.1 Bartonella doshiae NCTC 12862 = ATCC 700133 | reverse complement strand
AACTTATGGATTGTCCAACCATCACACTTCAAACCGCAAGTGGAATAGAAAAAGTCATTCCTTGCGCAAAAATCACAGCAAAAGGAATTGGTGTGTTGTCTCAAGAGATTAAAAAACAAAGCATGCATTAAGAGAAATAAATCATGGAAAAAAAATACGAACTAACAGATGAAACAATTAAGTTTGATGGCAAAACTCTTCACCGAATTAAAGCATTAAGAGATTTTGATGATGTCAAAAAAGGAGATCTTGGTGGCTTTATTGAAAATGAAAGCAACTTATCGCATGATGGCAATTGCTGGGTCTATGATGATGCCAAGGTGTATGAAAGTGCTATCATTTTGCATAATGCCAAGATATTTGATGGCGCCTGTATTAGTGGAAATGCTTCAGTTTATTCTGATGCACAAGTTTACAGGCGTGCTGTTGTTTTCGGTAATGCCAAGGTTTCTGGTAGTGCACATGTTTTTGGTGATGCTGTTGTTCGCGGCAAATCTCATGTTTACGGTGATGCAGAAGTTTACAATGACGCACGCATTTATGGTGACGCAGAAGTTTTTGAGAATGCACGAATAAAGAATAGAGCCAAGGTTTACGACAATGCTCGTGTATATGGGAACGCAATAATTTGTGGTCCTGCTCTCATTTATAACAATGCTAAAGTTTATGGTGATGTCATTATATCATGCTCCAATTTCACGTATGAGGATGAAGTTAATTATGGAAATGTTGAGATTTTTGGAGATGCAAAAGTTTATGATAGTGCTCGCATTTATGACGCAGTCAAGATTTTTAGAAATGCCGAAATTCGTGGATTAGCTAATATTCGCGGAAACACGAGAATTCCTCAAGACATAAAAATTTAACAACCAACCAGCATTTTAAAACATGCGTGATTCACGCCACGGGGGAATTGCGCGCAATGGAGGAAATCAAGATGACAAATTCTACTTTTTTAAAAGAAATAGCAGAAAAATATGGATTTGATGCTGAAGAATTTCGAACCACAATCATGAAAACTTGTATTGGAGATAAAAATGCTAGTATCATCAAGGATGCAGAATTTGCTACTTTTCTTTTTGTTGCCAAAACTTATGGACTTAATCCTTTAACTAAAGAAATTTATGTATTTCCTAAAAAAGGCGGCGGCATGATCCCTGTTGTTTCTATCGACGGTTGGATAAAGATCATCAAATCAAATCCTAATTTTGATGGCATGACCTTTCAAGATCAACTCGATAAGGATGGGAAGCTCATTGCTATTAAATGTGCTATTCGTCTCAAAGGAATTAAAGACCCTATCGAAGTCACCGAATATCTCAAAGAATGCGCACAAGACAACAGTGACCCTTGGAAAAAATATCCAGCACGTATGTTGCGCCATAAAGCCACTATACAATGTGCTCGCTATGCTTTCGGGTTTTCCGGTATTTATGAAGAAGATGAAGCAAAACGTATCAATGAAGCAAACCATAACGTACAAACGAAGTTAGTTTCTTATGATGTGCTTACGCAAATCGAAGAATTAGTTAAAGAAACGGGGACAGATGAAAGTAGTCTTCTCTCCTATGCAGGAGTAGAAAAGCTAACAGATATGTCTCTTGAAAAAGCAGAAGAGGTTTTGGGACTTTTGGAAAAAAGGAAAAATTTTCAAAAAGAAAAAGCTTTACAATCCCTCCCAGCACAAAAGCAAACATACGTTCCTATACAAGATGCCGAGTATATTCACGTCCAAGATATAGAATATGCACCACAAGAACAAAGAACGGCGGTGTAAGATGGAACAAAGAACAGCAGAATGGTTTCAAGCGCGCTTGGGTAAAGTCACCGCATCTAATGTTTACAACATTATCAGTAAGACAGCAAAAGGATTGCCGACAAGCAAATATGAAGACTACAAAATGAAACTCATGACAGAGCGCTTAACAGGAGAAACAAGCCAATCCTATACAACATCAGCTATGCAATGGGGCATTGAACATGAGGATGATGCCTTGAAAGAATATGCCTTCATTTATGACACAGAGGTCACAAGGTGCGGATTTATCCAACATCCCACAATGGAAATGGCTGGTGCAAGCCCTGATGGGTTCGTTGGTGAAGACGGTTTAGTTGAAATCAAATGCCCACAATCAGCCAACCATTTACGATTTTTTATGGATGGCAATATCAAGCCTGAATATATTGCGCAGATACAATTCCAAATGGCGTGCACTGGACGTAAATGGTGTCATTTCGTAAGTTATAATCCACAATTTGTAGGGAGATCTACTCGTTTGAGAATGAAAATCAAACGCATACTCCGTGATGAGAAACACATTGAAGAGATCAATAAAGCTGTCGAAACCTTCTTAGCGGAAATAGATCAAGACATGAAGCAGATCTTGGCAAGAGCTGCTTAAACCTATGGGGGTGCTCTCTCCTCCCAGCACCCCCACCCATTTAGTTAATATAAAAAAGAGAAAGGTAATGAGATGATATTTGATGATGGAGATAGATATGTAACGACACGTGAGTGTGCACAGCTTTTTAGTGTATCCACAACAACGATTCGCAATTGGGTGCTTCAGGGGTTGTTTCCAGAGCCATATAAGATAGGGAGAGCAGTGAGGTGGAGAAAAAAAGAGATCTTAGTTTTCACTCCAAAGAAAAATAAGGAGCAAATAAGAACAAATTAGATAAAATTATATAAACTGTAGAAGGTGGTCTAAAAGGTGGTCTAAAAATGGCTGTTTAAAGAAAAAATCTATATATTTCAATATGCTGAAGAAATAAAATGGTGCCCAGACGCGGATTCGAACCACGGACACGCGGATTTTCAGTCCGCTGCTCTACCAACTGAGCTATCTGGGCACGTTTCACAAAACACGTGAAACGTGTGCGGTTATAACATTAAAATTTTCTCTGTCCAGTCATCAAAAGAAAAATAATTGATTTTTTATAAATTTATTCTTGTATTCCAAACGTTATAGTGGCTTATTTTTATAGAATCGACTTGCTAGGTATATTGTGATGCGTTAGTGTATTGATCATCAAGATGCTGTCTTATCGTGGCGATGGTGCGGAAAAATTCTTTCAAAGAATCAATCGGGAGGGATGTTCGTTGGGATACTTTCCACAAGGGTTCCGTGCATTTTAAGCTTACGAAATAAATAGAAAACATTTTTGATTTTTGTTTCAAGAGACTATTGGCAGAGTCTTTATAATAACTTGTTTTTTTTAAAGAAGGCAAGTCATCTAAAAGGGGAGAATAATGATAATGTTAAAAAAACCAAGCTATCGTCCAAATAATCCTAATTTTTCTTCAGGTCCTTGTAGTAAGCGACCTGGGTGGACTATTGAAGTTCTTAAAAATGCGTTAGCTGGGCGCTCACATCGATCGAGAGAGGCAGAAGCAAGGCTTGCAGAAATTATTGATTTAACCCGTGAGGTTCTTGAAGTTCCTTCTGATTATCGTATAGGGATCATTCCTGGTTCAGATACCGGTGCTGTTGAGGCGTCTCTATGGTCTTTATTAGGTGAGCGCGGCGTTGATATGGCTGCATGGGAAAGCTTTGGTTTTGGGTGGAACACAGATGTTGTTGAGCGATTAAAGCTTTCTGATGTGCGGCGCTTTGAAGCACCTTATGGTGAGTTACCAGATTTAACACAAATTGACTTTGATCGTGATGTGGTTTTTACGTGGAATGGGACAACTTCTGGTGTGCGTATTCCTAATGCAGATTTCATTCCAGATAAGCGAGCCGGACTAACAATTTGTGATGCAACATCCGCAGCTTTTGGGCAATATCTTGACTTTTTAAAATTAGATGTTGTTACTTTTTCATGGCAAAAAGTTTTGGGAGGTGAAGCAGCTCATGGTATGGTGATTTTAAGTCCTCGTGCTGTTAAGCGGCTTGAAAACCATGTTCCAACTTGGCCTATGCCTCAACTTTTCTATATGACGAAAAACGGAAAGTTGAATGAAGATATTTTTAAGGGGAAAATAATTAATACACCTTCTATGCTTTGTGTTGAAGATTTTCTTGATGGATTGAGGTGGGCAAAATCTTTGGGTGGGGGGCCGGCATTAAGGGAACGGGTTGAGAAAAACTTTGCTGTATTTGATGCTTTTGTTAGCAAAACACCGTGGTTGGAATATTTGGCCAAAGATCCTAAAGTCCGTTCTAACACATCTGTTTGTTTAAATATTGTGGATCCAGCTATTACTGCTTTGGATACTGAAAGGCGAGTGTCTTTTATAAAAGCAATAGTGAATCGTCTTGATGAAGAAGGGGTTGCTTATGATATTGGTTCGTATCGTGATGCACCTCCAGGACTTCGGGTTTGGACAGGCATAACAATTGAAGCTTCTGATCTTGAAATTTTAACACAATGGCTTGAATGGGCATTTCAGGTTGAAAAGGCGCAACTTTAAGGAAGTCTTGACGATTTTTAGAACGTATTTTTCAGAAAAAGTACGGGAAGTTATGATGAATTCTCGTATTTTTGCAGTGAGCAGATAGCTTTCAAATACTGCAGAGATTGAAAAAAGATTGTGGGGTAAGTATAAATGATTTGTCAAATTTTGTAAAAAATAGCATCAAAAAGTTTTAAATTTTTCTAATTGATTTATGTCAAAAATGACGGATAAAAAATGAAAAGACATTTTATATTTTAATATTTTTGCCAATATTATCGTGAAGCTTAGGATTCAATAACATGAAGATTGGGAAAAAGCTGAAATGAAGAGTCGCACTTGCTCCAAGGTTTCGTTATAAGGGAACGTTTGTTTTTAAATACTGGTTTTATTTGACCAAACACGACGGAGAAAGTTATGGCCAATGTAGTAGTTGTCGGTACACAATGGGGAGATGAAGGCAAAGGTAAGATTGTAGATTGGTTATCTGAGCAGGCTGATATTGTAGTGAGATATCAGGGAGGGCACAATGCAGGACACACATTGGTTGTTGATGGAGTGAGCTATAAATTATCACTTTTACCGTCTGGTTTAGTTCGTGGGAAGTTATCAATTATTGGTAATGGTGTTGTAGTTGATCCTCATCATTTTGTTGCAGAATTAAAAAAACTTCGTGATCAGGGTGTAACGATTACACCAGAAATTTTACGTATAGCTGAAAATGCTCCATTGATTCTCTCTGTACATCGCGATCTTGATGCAATCCGAGAAAGTAGTCTGTCGGGTTTAAAAATTGGTACAACAAAGCGTGGTATTGGTCCGGCTTATGAAGATAAAGTAGGGCGTCGTGCTATCCGAGTGATGGATTTGGCTGAAACTGATACACTTATGCCGAAGATAGAACGTCTTTTAGGACATCATAATGCGTTACGTCGTGGGATGGGTGTTGCAGAGATTGATTCTCAATCACTTTATGATGAACTAACGCAAGTTGCAGGTGAAATTTTACCTTTTATGGATTGTACGTGGCGTCTTTTAGATGAAAGTGATCGTATGGGAAAGCGCATTCTTTTTGAAGGTGCGCAAGGTGCTTTATTAGATAATGATTTTGGGACTTATCCTTATGTGACATCATCCAATACGGTTGCGGGACAGGCATGTACTGGTTCAGGTTTAGGGCCAAGTTCAATTCATTATGTTTTGGGTATTGCAAAGGCTTATACAACGCGTGTAGGAGAAGGGCCTTTTCCAACAGAGCAGATGAATGATATTGGTGAACTTATTGGAATGCGTGGGAAAGAATTTGGCGTTGTAACTGGCCGAAAACGTCGATGTGGTTGGTTTGATGCTGTTTTGGTACGTCAGATGGTAACGATTTGCGGTGTTCAGGGTATAGCATTGACAAAGCTTGATGTTTTGGATGGTTTGGATGAAATTAAAATTTGTGTTGGTTATGAACTGGATGGTAAAAAAATTGATTATTTACCCTCTTCTATGGGAGCTCAAGCGCGTGTAAAACCAGTATATGAAACATTGGAGGGTTGGAAGGAAGCGACAGCAGGTACATTGTGTTGGAAAAATTTACCAGCAAAGGCTGTCAAATATATACGCTATATTGAAAAGCTAATTAATACACGGGTGGCTTTATTGTCTACGAGTCCTGAGCGTGAAGATACTATCCTTGTTACTGATCCTTTTTCAGGTTAACCATTATTTTTAGATTTTTGTATAGGTTTTCGTTTTGTTTTTTCATATGAGAGAGATTTAAGGACAAGTGAGAAAAAAGAGTATTGTTTATTTTCCATATTCACCTTAAATTAAGCTGCGGCGATGGTTGTATCAATATATAAATGACGATGAATTGAGAAGGCTAAAATAGGAGCGTTTTTTGCCTTTTGGTTGAGATTTCTCTCCTCAGTTTGAGAAAGATTATAGAGGATATGATAGATTTCGTTGGAATCTTAAAAAAGGCAATTAATGCGCAAAGTAATGTTACACCATATGTGCGTGAGCGGATTTATAAACGAGCTATCGAAACATTAGAACAGCAATTTGCAGCAGCAACAATACCGCAAGCAGTGGTAGATGAGCAAAGAAAGATTTTGCAAAGTGCTATTGCAGCTGTTGAAGAAGAATATTTAGCGGTTGAAAAAGCATTGCTTTCTTCAGTCATTGGGTGGAAGACTGCAGGCATAGTAAAAAGTAATAAATGCATACAAGATTCTATGTTGTCGCAAGGTAATGATATTTTAATGGCAGCGACAAAAGAAAGCCAGCTCTCTCTCTCAAGTTTAAAGAACAACAAGGAATTTGATGCGTTTTCTGTATCAGCTACACCAGATGCAGAGCCTGTGAATATGGATACTCACTTGACTGCTCAGCATGTTAAAAAAAGCATATTAAAGGTTTCACCTTTAGCTCCTTCTGTGCAAACAGATAATACGCACATCGTTTCACATATTTTTTCTCAAGCTGTGCGTCGTGCGAATAAATCATCGATGCAAAGGCGTATTATAATAAGTGTTGCTGCTTTTGTTTGTTTTATCATTTGTGTGGTTTGCTTTTGTTTTGTTGCTGGACGTGTGTTTGTATTAAATGATCACCAGTTATTGAACGAACATGTTAAAGCTTCTCATAACTTGCCCAAGGAATTTTCTATTAATAGAAAGTTAACACAACGCTTATTAGAAGATGGGAGCGAAGTTGATGTCGGTTTAGATCAAGAATCAGGTTTTTCCAATGAGGAAGGATCCTCAACAGTTGTTACAACTAATTTGCGGTCAATGGAACAACAAGGTGAAGCTATATTGTATAAAGCACGTACGGATTATGAAGCAGAAAAAGTAGCAATGGGTAGTGCACATTGGACTCTTATAAAGAAGTCTCGCATAAAGGGTGCTCCAGAAGAATCGGCTATACAGGGTGATATAACAATTCCAGATGAGGGGTTAACATTAAGGTTAATTTTACGCCGTAATACCGATTTATCTTTCCCTGCTGCATATATTATGGATCTTATTTTTATTCCTTCTGATAAATTTTTAGGTCGGGCTATAAGTAATGTTCAAACATTAACTTTTAAGGCGACTGAACAATCTATTGGGCAAGCTTTAACAAGAACTGTTGCCGCAAAGATTGACGATAATTTTTTTCTTGTTGCATTGAGCGACAATCATCCATTCCTTGACAGAAATTTACAATTGATACGAGAATTAGATTGGCTGCGTTTGGTATTGATTGATAAAAAGGGACGTGTAAACGAGCTCACCTTTGCAAAAGGACCGATAGGCGAGTCTATCTTTAATGACGTTATTGGACAATGGCTTGTGCAATCAAACCAGCAAACAATTCTTGGTCAGAAAAAATAGAGTACTTATATGAGTAAGGTACAGTGCTATAGACAGTAGTTCACCGTAAAAAGGGTTAAGTAGTTTCCATTCAAGAATAAAAAGCCAATGCGTATAGATCTTTTGTTTCAAAAATGCGCAACACATTGGCTTTATAATCTCTTTGGGGATTTTATATCTGCCCTTGAGATAAAGCAGAAGCTTTAACGGAATGTTGTACTTTCTCAAACGCACGCATTTCAATTTGCCTTACACGTTCTCGACTGATGTTAAACTCACTTGAGAGTTCTTCCAGTGTCAACGGTTCATCTCTTAAACGACGCGCTTTGAATATATGCTTTTCGCGTTCATTTAAATTATCCATGGCACGTGTTAGCATGGAACGACGATTTTCTAATTCATCTTGTTCGATCAAAATTTGTTCTTGATTATCGGTGTCATCTATTAACCAATCTAGCCACTCGCTATTTTCACCTTCATTGGTACGAAGAGGCGCATTGAGGGAAGTATCACCACCAAGCCGGCGATTCATAGATACAACTTCGTTTTCTGTGACATTCAATCGGGTTGCAATTTCCTTAATTTGTTCTGCATTAAGATCACCACTGTCAAAGGCTTGAAGTTTGCTTTTTAATCTACGCAAGTTGAAAAATAAGCGCTTTTGATTGGCTGTTGTCCCCATTTTTACTAAACTCCAAGATCGCAATACATATTCTTGGATTGAAGCTTTGATCCACCAGATTGCATAGGTTGCAAGCCGAAAACCACGTTCTGGTTCGAAACGCTTAACAGCTTGCATAAGTCCAATATTACCTTCAGAGATGACTTCTCCAATGGGCAATCCATAACCGCGGTATCCCATGGCAATTTTGGCTACAAGACGCAAGTGACTGGTTACCAATCTATGCGCAGCTTTGAGATCATTGTGCTGACGATAACGCTGAGCCAACATATACTCTTCTTTTGGTTCAAGTACTGGAAAGCGATGAACTTCTTCTAGGTAACGACTCAATCCTCCGTCACCTATGGTTACTGATAGCAGATTCATTTGGGCCATATAGCACCCTCCTTTTTGTGTGAATTCCCTGATAAGGCAAATTCTGTTTTTAGACATTACATAAACATCTCTATAACCTTATCCTACCATAATTTTTAATTTTGTTCAAAAAGAGATATTTTATTGTGAAATCATGAGAGGGCGAAAAGTTTCAATTAATTTTTTTAAAATGATTAATAAGCTCGGTCATATCTTGGGGGAGAGGTGAGGAAAAAGACATAACTTCACCTGTCGCGGGATGTTCAAAGGTAAGGCTAGCCGCATGAAGTGCTTGTCGGTTGAATTGATCAATTACATTTTTAATGATGGGATTGAGCATATTTGATTTTGTTTTAAAAGCATTTCCATAAACAGCATCACCGATAAGAGGGTGTCCGATGTGGGCCATATGAACACGGATCTGATGTGTACGACCGGTTTCCAAACGACATTCCAGTAGGCTTGCAAAAGACGTTGCATCTGTGCAGGCTCCATATTTTTCCAATAGAAAAAGATGTGTAACGGCATGGCGTGCATGAGGATTTTGGCTATAAACAACCGCTTGCTTTGTTCGATTATGAGGAGAACGTCCAAGGAATGCATCAATTGTCAAAACATTACGACTAGGTGCTCCCCAAATCAAGGCACGATAACGTCGATCTAATGCGCTGGTACGTCCATGGTCAGAAAATTGGGCACTGAGACTTTTATGAGCAAGATCATTTTTAGCAACAACCATGACTCCACTTGTATTTTTATCGAGACGATGGACAATGCCAGGACGTTTAATACCGCCAATACCAGATAAACTATTGCCACAGTGGTAAATAAGGGCATTAACTAATGTGCCAGTCCAATTTCCATTGCCAGGGTGAACAACGAGACCAGCTGGCTTATTGATGACAATGACATGATCATCTTCAAAGAGAATGTCCAATGCAATGGCTTCACCGCTAGGTTTTGCCTCACGAAGGACAGGCATTGTCAATTCGATGATTTGGTTTTGTTTTAGTTTGGTTTTCGGTTCTTTTATGATGCGATTATCAATTTTCAAGAAACCTTCACGGATGAGGATTTGCAGACGTGAACGTGAGAGCATATTGTTATATTGTTTGGCTAGCCATTGATCCAGCCGTTGTCCAATAGCATCCTCATCCGTTATTTGTTGTGTCACGATATACGATTCCTATTAGGTTCTTAATAAGATTCTTTTACCAATATGAAATTGCTTTAGTATCTAAAAACTCTTCAATTCCCCACCGTCCACCTTCACGGGCGCGTCCAGAAAATTTCACGCCTCCAAAGTAACTTCCGCTGGGTAAACCGTGTCCATTAACTTCTACCATACCAGATCGTAGTTGTGCAGCAATACGACGACATTTATTACGATCTTGTGATTGTATATAGTTAGTGAGACCATAATCAGTGTCATTAGCTAAGGTTACAGCTTCATTTTCTGTGTTAAAAGGAAGAATCGAGAGAACTGGACCAAATATTTCTTCTCGAAAAATACGCATATGAGGTTTTACATCGGCAAAAACTGTTGGACGTACGTAATAACCGCGTTTCATTCCTATTGGTAAACCAGTTCCACCTGAGATAAGAGTTGCTCCTTCGTCAATTCCAGATTGGATAAGCTCTTGAATTTTGTCATATTGTTGTTTTGAAACTACGGGGCCAATATGATTTCCTGCTTGGTAGTTCGGCCCTACTTTTGTTTGTTCAGTGATATTTTTAGCTGTTTTGATGGCTTTGTCATAGATGGTTTGTTCCACAAGCATGCGTGTTGGCGCATTACAGCTTTGTCCACTATTATAAAAACAGTGTTGTACACCACGTTCAATAGCATCTGTATCAGCGTCGGCAAAGATAATATTCGCTCCTTTACCTCCAAGTTCTAAACAGACCCGTTTTAAAGTGTTACTGGCATTTTTAGAAATATCTTTTCCTGCTCTGGTGGATCCGGTAAAGCTAATCATTTCCAGGCTTGGATGAGAAGAGAGGTAGGAGCCCACATTAGCACCTTCACCATTAATTAAATTAAAAACGCCGGCAGGAAGGGCAGCTTCATCTATAATTTCAGCGAAGAGCATGGCAGAAAGAGGAGCTATTTCAGAAGGTTTTAAGATCATAGTGCAACCAGCCAGAAGAGCAGGAATAACTTTAAGAGTGACTTGATTCATGGGCCAATTCCATGGAGTAATTAATCCTACAACGCCAATAGGGTCATACTGGAGAAGAGCATGTTCATTTCCTTTTATTAAAAAGTCTCGGAACAAAAACTCTTTGTAAGCTTTGATAAAATTACGAATATGGTAACTACCGGTTGCCGTTTGTGCATTGCGCGCCATGTCAATAGGCGCTCCCATTTCCATTGAAATAGTTTTTGCCATATCTTCTGAGCGTTTTTCATAGATTTTTAAAATTTTTTCAATGAAGATAAGCCGTTCACTTGGTAAGGTTGTTTTCCAATTTTGGAAAGCCTCTTTAGCAGCGCTAATAGCTTTCTCTGTATCTTTTATGCTAGCAATACTAATAACGGCACAAGCTTCTTCTGTTGATGGATCTATAATATGAAAATCATGAGGAGTGCTTGGGTCATCCCATCGACCATTGATGTAAAATTTGCGCTTATTTAACATGACACACTCCCATTTCTTTTATTTTAGTATTGCTAAATTGTATACTATTTGAGCTCTTTATAACAAGGATAACAAAGAATAATCTTTTCAAAGGTAAAAAATTGAACAATTTTATGGCAATAAAAATGGAAAATTAAAAGAGCTTAGCTGTGACAAGCTTTTGTATTATTTTAGTCCATTAGTTTGTATGTAAAGGGAAGGAAAGAGAAGTATTGGCAGCTTTCTTTTAATTTCTATGATGAAGTTTTTTAACTAAGTGAAATTCAGTTGGATGACACAATGCATTCTGCACTTTATTCAATAAGGGTAAAGAGAGAGCATCATTAATAGGGATTATAGCGTTATTTTTTTGTTAAAAAATGGCAGCTAGCAAAAGGTTATTAACCTTCATATTATAGTCTCTACATATCTTTTTAAAGAGGCAATTATTTTCATTGCTATAAGGTTTGTTGGGTGTCATGCATAATTCGAAAACAAAGTCTATTTTTACATCTTCTTTTTCTGATGAGGAATTGGGAGGTGAATCAGAAAAAACATCTATCAGAATTTCTGAGATATTTCCTTATCCGGAAGTTTGGAAAAAAGCTTTTACTCTTGGTCAGAACGTACGTTTTACGCGAACGCCAGAAGTTGAGATTTTACGTCGTCGCATAGAAGAAGATCCAGTTTTCGCGAAACAACTCAAAATTTTTATGAAGAAAGAACGAAAAAATCCAACAGATATTATACACTATTACAAAGGAAAAAAGAATTCTTCGTTGACCAAAAGTATTATTCATCCTCAATCGGTTGAGAATAAAGCATCGATTTGTCATTCAACAGTTTTGGAGCAGTTGTCACGGCAAACTGTTTGTACTTCAATACAGGAAGATACAAAAAAACCTGAGTCACAGGAAAAAAGTGTAGCGCAAAAAACAAAACCTATGTGGCATCTTTCCGATGATGCATTTTTTGAGTGTGAGCCTTTTATGTTTGAACAGATCAGTTTCCAAGTTTCAGAAGAAGATATAACAGCAATTCATAGTACGAGTGATCAGATTGTGCCAGAAGATGCCTCTACTTTTGATGAGACAATTACTGCTCTTTACCGTGTTCTTGAATGTCGCTTTCCACAATTTTATAATTCCATACTATCAAAATCTCCAGAAGATATTCAGGAAACTGCACAAGTTTCTGATTTCAAGCATGTAAAAAATGATTCTGATAAAGCGATGCAAGTGCATCATTCTGTATTTCCTATAGAAGATACTGCTCATTCGTTATCTAATGAACCAGCTACTATAGCAGAAAAAAATGTCAGTAATAGTGTTAATTGTATAATAAAAGATACCGCAAAGAGTGTAGAAAATTCATCTGTGATGAAGCCAGCAGGAAAAATATTACAGGCTTCAAATAAACTGTTAGGAAGCCGCAATTCTGATCTTATCCAAAACTTTCAATCTTTTGACTATAACAGTTATGAATTTCCTCCGATCGATTTATTGCAGCGGCCTGTTTTTCATGAAGGAGCAGTGATCCCCCAAGAAACATTGGAATGTGGTGCTAGACTTTTAGAGAGCGTTTTGGGAGATTTTGGAATTAAGGGTGAAATTATTCACGTTCATCCGGGACCAGTGGTGACAATGTACGAATTTAAGCCTGCTGCTGGAGTGAAATCATCGCGGGTCATTAGTCTTTCTGATGATATTGCCCGTTCGATGTCTGCGATTTCCACACGTGTTGCGGTGATTCCTGGACGTAATGTTATAGGGATTGAGCTGCCAAATGCGGTTCGTGAAAGAGTTTATTTGCGTGAACTGATTCAATCAAATTCTTTTCGTGAAAGCCAATTTAAATTAGCTCTTGCGTTGGGGAAGGGAATTAATGGTGAGCCTATTATTGTAGAATTAGCAAAAATGCCTCATTTATTAGTTGCAGGAACAACAGGGTCGGGTAAATCTGTTGCTATTAATACCATGATCTTGTCAATTCTTTATCGCATGACACCAAAGCAGTGTCGTTTGATTATGGTTGATCCTAAAATGTTGGAGCTTTCTGTCTATGATGGCATACCACATCTTTTAACACCTGTTGTAACAGATCCTAAAAAAGCTGTAACAGCTTTAAAATGGGCGGTTCGTGAAATGGAAGAACGCTACCGCAAAATGGCTAAATTAGGTGTGCGTAATATTGATGGTTTTAATGCACGAGTCGCGCTTGCAGCAGAAAGAGGCGAAACAATCATGTGTACTGTACAGTCCGGTTTTGATAAAGAAAGCGGGGAAATTCTTTATCATGAAGAGGCGATGGATTTAACGCAGCTCCCCTATATCGTTGTGATTGTTGATGAAATGGCCGATCTTATGATGGTGGCTGGTAAAGAAATTGAAAATGCCATCCAGCGCTTAGCGCAAATGGCACGAGCTGCAGGTATTCATCTTATCATGGCAACGCAGCGTCCTTCTGTTGATGTCATTACAGGTACGATTAAGGCGAATTTTCCTACACGTGTTTCTTTTCAGGTAACATCAAAAATTGACAGTCGTACAATTTTGGGAGAACAAGGTGCAGAAACACTTTTAGGTCAGGGTGATATGCTTCATATGGTTGGTGGTGGGCGTATCGTACGCGTTCATGGTCCTTTTGTTTCTGATGAGGAAGTTGAGTCTATAGTTGCGCATCTTAAAGTACAAGGAAAACCTGATTATTTAGCAAAGGTAACGGATAGTGAAGAGGATAAAGAAGATGAGGACTCTGGTGTTTCAGTAGCCGGAATTGTGCCGGTAGAAAGTATTAATGAGGATAATGAAGAACTTTATATGCAAGCTGTTAAAATAGTTATGCGTGATAAAAAATGTTCGACGTCTTATATCCAGCGCCGTCTTGCAATTGGTTATAATAAAGCAGCTTCTCTTGTTGAACGCATGGAAGAAAAAGGCGTTGTGGGAGCTGCTAACCATGTTGGGAAACGTGAAATTTTACTGAAGGAATATAAAGATAATGAAGTGTAAAGGTAGTTATTTCAAAAGAAGTTGCTTGATTATTTTATGAAAACAGGTATTTCTTCATATTCGTTTTTACTGCGCAATTCAAAAATTTTAAAATGGAGAAAACAGAGTAGAAGTAAGATTTTGCATAGATTTCTATGGGTGATAGTTCAGAATAATACAAGGAAATATTGGAGATTCTTCGGTATTGTTATATTAGCTAGAATATCATAAATTATGAGAGGAAAAATGACTTTTGTTCTCTCCTTATATTATAAAAATATTCTTTGGTCAAATTGGTATTGTAGCATATTTTGGGTTTTTCTGCTATAGAATATATGTTCAAATAGCTGACTGTGTTTAGGAAAGTAGAGAATTGTAAGAGATTAAAAAGTGCGTAATATGGGATTTTATTACGTAGGATGGTTTAAAATGCTACACTGATTTTATGTAGTTTCTATCGATATTTTTTGTTTAGATGAGATATTTTTGTTGGAAGATTCGTCAGAAAAAATATTTTTCTATTGCTGATTTGTGTGATGCAACAATGTTGGTTACAGTTATAGATAAATAGGCAACTATGCTGGAGGCCATTTCTAATTTTTGTTTTGTTCAAAAAAAACAGCCAAAATTCTGCTACAGACAAATGATAGTCAAATGTCAGTCAGAATTATTTTGTCTATAGCAGCTGTTTATACACAAGATGATATTGTTTGCTTAGCGGTAGAACCTGCGCGTTTTTGATTTTATGCGTGCCATTAAAACGCAAATGAGTTGGAGAGTATGCAAAAACATTTTCGTTTTACGCCAGAGCTTTTGCCACGACGTTTTACTTGGAAAATAGATGAAAATGGCCGATTTTTTGAAGTTTCAAAAGAATTAGCTGAAATTGTTGGACCTGTATCTTCCTCTATTTTAGGTTCTCATTTTTATGAACTTGCTCGTCGATTTCATGATGAGCAATATCAAGTTCTTGGTGGTTTTATTGAAGAAGTTATGCCTTGGCGTGAGCAGATAGTTCAATGGCCGGTTGATGATTCTCCAGAGCGGCTTAATGTTGAATTATCTGCTTTGCCGATTTTTGATGCCAAACAGCGTTTTAAAGGTTTTCGTGGTTTTGGCATTTTGAAGATGCAAGAAAAAATACAGAAAAGAAGAGATGAAAAATCGGAAACAAAGATGTCAAATCTTTCGGAGATAGAACGTTCAGCTTTTCGTGAGATTGCAGAACGATTGCGTAGCGAATTGGATTTATCGGTAGAGTGTGAACATTTGGTTGAGGAAACGGAAGTTCATGTGCCCTATGCACAAACATTGCCGGAAGATATTATAGAACAAGCTTTCATAAAAGAACCAGCGGTGGTTTTATCATTGTTGGATACAGCCACTGATGGCATTTTATGGTTAAATAAACAGGGTTTCATCCAATCGGCTAGCCGGGCTGCTTTGGTATTAACAGGCTATGAGATTAATGAATTGTTTGGGCAGCCATTATCATCCTTATTTACTTTGCAAAGCCGATTTTTGGTAGAAAAATATTTTGAGTTGATCCGTGTGAAGGGGAAAAATCAGGTTTTTAATCGTGGAGAGACAGCTAATTTAATGACAAAAAATCATAAGAATATAAAGGTTTCTATGATGATTTTACTTTTAGCACAACAAGACAGTTATGCTGTTATGTTGCAGGATATGACAAGGGCTATTTTCCCTTTGGATAAAGCAGAAGAAAATAAAATGGCTGGGGTTGTTCATGAAATGCGAACACCTTTAAATGCTCTTATTGGTTTTGCAGAAATTATGAGGGATGGCCGTTTTGGTTCAATAGAAAATGAGCGTTATCGCGGGTATTTACGTGATATTATCTCATCTGGAAAACATATATTATCTCTTGTTAACCAATTGCTTGAGTGTTCAAAAGCCAATTATTTTAGTTCCAATAGCCAAAGCAATACATCCTTTATAGCTGAATCATTTGATGTTATATCTTGTTTGCGTGCGAGTATGGCTTTTCTTGAAACGCAAGCGAATCATAATGGCATTATTATGCGCATCGTTGCACCGGTTCATGTACCTTTTATTTGTATATCGCAACAAACATTTAGGCAGATTATATGGAATCTTCTTTCCAATGCCATTCGTTTTACACCATCGGGTGGACAAATTATTGTTCACGTTTCTTATAGAAAAAAAGAAAGTGTGAAGATTTCAGTAAGTGATAATGGTGTAGGGATGAGTGACCAAGAAATTGTGCAAGCACTAAAACCTTATGGTCAGGTGGAGCGCAAAGATGGGCGATCTGGTGACAGTGTTTTTGTCGGAACGGGTTTAGGGTTACCAATGTGTAAGACTATGGTAGAAGAGAATGGTGGACAATTTTTGTTATTCTCAAAGCCCAAACATGGAACAACTGTAGAGATGTTTTTTCCTGTGCTCCATAGAGATGACCACGCATAAACCTATTTTTTCTTCGCTAACAAATCTCTAATTTCTGATAAAAGTTGTTCCTCCAGAGACATTTCTTTGGTTTGTTTCTCTTCTTCTTGTTTGCGACGTATTTTATTCATGCCTTTCATAAATAGAAAAAGGACCCAAGCAATAATAATAAAATTAATAAGTAAAGTGATAAAATTTCCATAACTAACAGTTGCACCGGCTGCTTTAGCGGCGCTTAATGTAGCTTGTTTTTCACCAGCAAGTTGAATAAACATGTTAGAAAAGTCAATACCACCCGTAATGAGACCAATGATTGGCATAAAAATATCGTTGACAATCGAATTGACTAAACCACCAAAAGCCCCTCCTATAATGACACCGATAGCGAGATCAATCATATTGCCTTTTAGAGCAAATTCTTTGAATTCTTTAAACATTGCATTTTCCCCTTTGTGTGTAAGCATAGTAATTTTAACTATGGCTTCTCATGAAAAAAGAAAGAGCAGTTTTTATTTTCTTTTAGCGTTATTTATAAATATTAAAATTCCTTTCTAAAGTATATAACCTATTCAGAAACTTAAAAGGAGCTTTGTACTCTTTATATATAAAAGCATTTCATAGAAATACTTTTTATAAAATCTGTCAGTATTTTTTCAACGAAAAGAGTGAAATTGTGTTTGAATTATAAAATGATTTCAAAATTTTTTTATGAGAATATGTTCAAAGTAAAGAATCTATTTTATAGCTTATTTATTGATTATGTTGACAGATTGTTTCAATTTTCGATGTTTAAACAATTGCAAAAAAATTAAAAACAGAAGGTTTTTTTTATTAGGGTTTATAAACATAAGCATGATTGGTTATTGATGATATTATAAACTTTCTTGCAGGAAGAGAAACATTCTTATTTATTATGCTATACCATCTTTATTTTCGGTCTTTTGTGTTAAAGAATTTATGTGAGAGGCGAAGGATTGTTTTATATCGTGGAGAAAGATTGATGAGTTTTTTTCGTTGTATTGGGCGTTCGGCTTTTTTCATGTTAGACCCAGAGCGTGCTCACCGTTTAGCGATTGTTGGTTTGAAAAGTGGATTGAACAGTTGCCAAAGAGTCTTTGATAGGCGTTTGTCTATGACTGTTGCGGGTCTTGAATTTGAAAATTTTGTTGGTCTTGCTGCTGGATTTGATAAGAATGCAGAGGTTGTTGACGCTGTTTTTCGTTTAGGATTTGGTTTTACTGAGATTGGTACAGTTACGCCAAAACCTCAAATTGGAAATCCCAAGCCACGGCTTTTTCGCTTAAGAGAAGATGAAGCAATTATTAATAGAATGGGTTTTAATAATGATGGACATCACATCGTTTACAGTAGGCTTCACGCGTGTAAACCGCTTGGCATTGTAGGGGTTAACATTGGTGCTAATAAGGATACAGTCAATAAAATTGACGATTATATTGCTGGCATTGCTTGTTTTTACGATGTTGCTGATTATTTTACAGTTAATATTTCTTCGCCTAATACACCGGGTTTACGTGATTTACAGGCACGTGACAGTTTACATCTTTTGATAAATGCGCTTTCACAAGCGCGGAATGAACAAAAGAAAAAACATGGCTTTTCCATTCCACTTTTTTTAAAAATTGCACCCGATTTATCAGAAAAAGAATTAGATGATGTGGCTGAAGAAGTGAAACATTCAGATTTTGATGGACTCATTATTTCCAATACCACTCTTTCGCGTCAAGGACTTACGGATAGGGTATTGTGTGATGAGAAAGGCGGGCTTTCTGGACGGCCACTTTTTGAGCGTTCTACTATTGTACTTGCAAAAATGCGACAAAAATTAGGGAAAGAGATTGCAATTATTGGTGTTGGTGGCGTAAATGATGGACAAACAGCTTTAGAAAAAGTCAAAGCTGGTGCAGATTTAATTCAATTGTATAGTGGAATGGTCTATGAAGGACCAGATCTTGCCATCACAATTCTGAGAGAAATTTTGCAGCTTATGCAGAAAGAGGGTGTTGATACTATAAAGACATATCGTGATAATCGTGTTGAGCATTGGGCAAATCGCACGCTTCCTTTGTAGAAACTCTTTTTCTTGATAAAAAATGTGTGATTTTTTTAAAGGGGCTTGCAAACTCTTCTGATCTTCCTTATGTCACACAGACAAAGAGTAATTGTTTACACAAGAAGTAAAGAGTTATTAAACGTTGGCATTGTTTATGCGGTTGTAGCTCAGTTGGTTAGAGCGCTGGTTTGTGGCACCAGAGGTCGTAGGTTCGAATCCCACCAACCGTACCAAGAGCGACGTCATTTCTGCACTAATCGGTGGTTTTGTGCCACTGGCCCAGCGCATATGGGAGCCTGAAAATATGCTGTCATGTGACTTTCTAGTGTCCTCCATGAGATTGAAGCCGGAAATCTTGAGGCGGCGGTAACGCATTGTTGCAAAGACAACCCCTGGCCAGGGGTTGGTCATCCGATTATGCAACGAGATGTCCGGGTTGATTTTTTTTCACGCTTTTAGGCGCCTATGCGCCCCTTCAGTTCGCTTGCGCGATCTATTTCGGACAATACAGGACTGCAACCCAATGTCTATTTTCTAATTGCAAGCACCATGGGCAAACATCGGGCTGCTCCTGAGCTGGGATTGTTGGCTTTTTTCGTTTGTCTCGTATGCCGATACTTCTCGCGCACTATCAAGCGCGGTTTAACTCTCATTCCTTTGGTTTATCATCAAAGGATTTAAGAGAAAAATATAAAAAGGTCCCCCAATCATGGCTATAAAGCATCGTACCGAGCCAAATTTCTTGGGTATATGTCAGAGTATTACTTTAACTGCACCGATGCGTGCTTGCGGGCAAATCGATATTTCTCACTGGGATTTAGCCCATAACTATTTGAAACAGGGCTTGTTACTCGAAGTCTTGCATCAGTTTCCAGTTCAATTCGCTACCGTGGTGGCTAAAAACTCGGATCTCACTTATCGCTATCTCCCTGTTATGGTTGAACAGTTTTTCTCTACCACCCATTTTAATAGCGATCGGTTACGCGTTGAAGGACAAACGCATTAATGAGGCATACCGTATTCACTGTAAGGCCAGCCCGTACGACAATGGCATGGCCGTTATTGCGCAGGCAATCATCATTGTCAGTAAGATCTGCTTTCCTGACTCGTGTTCTGAGAAAGTCGCTCTTCCATTACTAGGCGATTTATGTAAGATTTCCTTCGTAACCGGAGATTCTTATACTTTTCCTTTAATGCGCATCACCCGCTTTTTGAGGAACATTTCCCCTCCCGCGCCGTATGTCCTGGTTCACTATTGATTGAGATGGTTCTGGCTTTGGCCACGCAGGGTAGGGCGAAAAATATCGCATCTGTTGCGCTGAAAAAAGTAAAGTTCATTGAGGCAGTTTATCCGGGAGATACCTATCAGTTGACCATTAAACAGGATACAGAGTGTGAACCGGGTGGCGTTTTTTATATTCATACGGAAACTAAAAAACGAAGCACTTGCGGTAAGTTTTCTATCAAATATAAAAAGGAGGATGCGCCATGTTTAACATAATAATCTCTTTTATTCCGTGGAGTATTTACTCCTGGGTTATCAATAGAAACGTTTTAACTCTGGTCGAACGCTCTCTCATCTTAACTGTGATTTTATTGTCCATTATTGCTGTGAATATTAAAATTGTTTGACAGGGAGAACCCGTGATGATTACGAACATTCTGACAGTTATTGTCCTGTTTGTTAATTATCTCGCTGGATGGTCTACACTTTTACTGAACTACCCCACAGTTTTTTGCTATCTGTCATTTGCTCTGGTTTCATTGATGAGCTTGCTGGTAAAGAAACCCTTTATCATTTTTATGCCAGTGCTGGTGTTTCTGAAGAAAAACGCAAACATATCCTATTTTATCGCATCAAACATCATGGAGCATAATATGTCATTGTTTAACATTCTGACTGGAACCCCTTTATGGGCCTGGATTTTGCTTATTTTTCTCATCGCGAGGGGAATAATCGCATTGAAAGATAGGGAAATGAAGGTTTACCGCCTTTTTCTTTTGCCGTTAGTCTTTCTTTTTTTGGGCGCAAGCGATGTGATTAAAGAGCTGGCCTTCCCACGCTGGGGAGCAATCTCAATGTTGGCGGGGCTGATGATCGGCGTTGGCGTTGGCTGGTTGCTCTGGCGTGCTACTCCGCGTTTAAAAATCAAAGAGGGAACGGATTTCATTATTCTGCCTGGTACGCGGTTGACGCTGACATTTATTCTTATCGCTTTTGTCATAAAATTCACATTGATTGTTTTTCTCAAGGTTGAACCTGATTTGAAATATGCATTTGATTTTAACCTTCTTTTGGGACTTTTAAGTGGGTTCACTGGTGGTGTGTTTTGGGGCGGCACATTAAATTTATATATAGCATTTCGAAAGAATCCAAGTTAATCCCTATACCATTAGATGTGGGTGCTTCTCATCAGAACTATCTCAATAGAAGCTTATACCTAACAACAACGCTGCATACAAACGCAGCGTTGCCTCATAGTTTCAGATTTTTTTGTCCCAGCGCGTGAATACGTGACGGGAGTGATATTATCTGACTATGCCCCCCTTGGAGGCAGAGCGAGCCTAAAGGTTTAGAATGCTATGAGTTTAAGCTAGCTTGACTTTGAGCAGATGGTTTATCGCTAATGGTAAATCATTTTGTTTTACGATTCAAAAAGAGGATAGTGATGGTCTCATTGGCATAGGTGGGCAAGAAAACTCTTAGCTTGGCAATGCGTCAACAGTTTGTAGAACTATGTTGTGGAACCCATACGCAAAGCGGTTGCTATGATGGCATGATGCTTTTGTCAAGCATTATGATATGGTAGGAACCGGTGTTTAAGGGTGCAACTGCAGTCACTGTACGACCCAGTAGCATTACGTCTGAGTATTTAGGAGCGGCAGACTCCGTACAGGCTACGCGTACAAATATGTGAAGCACGCTTGCGGGAATCAGTGTGTCATTATTGCGTTGTGCACGCAACTCTCTAGCTAGGACTTCATTGGTAAGGCTGTTTTTTGAAGCTGGTTGTAATTATCTGTGTGTTTTTAAAGAGAACGTTAGCACCGATGTATCGCGTGCAGTACCAGTTTTTCATTTTGTTGTCATAATAAGCAATTTACAATAACACATGGGATCTTTTGCCCCGCTTTTTCCTTTGTGGAAGTAGTGGTATTCTTTAAAATTAAATTGATAAAGTTTTTGCATGGCATTCATGCATGGAGTAGTATCATCAAAGTCGTGCTTGATTATTTTTTTGAGTTTGTGCATTAGAGTTGTGAAGAATGGTAAATAAATGAAAAGTAAAGCTTCAAAGCCTGTTTTTGATTTTCTCAAAAATTTACGTGGTGTAAACAATTGGGAGCAGGTTTCGCAGTGGCTTGCTTTCCGAGATGTAGAAGATATTGAATGTATTACACCTGATCAAGCGGGTGTAGCTCGTGGCAAAATGATGCTTTCTAAAAAATTTACATCAGAGACATCATTAGCATTGCCTTCAGCAGTTTTTATGACAACAATTTCAGGAGATTATCCTGAAGATGGTCGTGGTTTTGAATATCCAAAAACAGATGGTGATTTACGTCTTGAGCCTGATCTTTCTACATTGAGCATTGTACCGTGGGAAGAGGCTCCTACTGCACAAGTGATTTGTGATCTTGTGTATCAAAATGGGCAGATTGTTGATTACACGCCAAGAAATGTTTTACGAACAGTGATTGATTTGTACACGCAAATGGGATTAAAGCCTGTTGTTTCACCAGAAATTGAATTTTATCTGGTGCAAAAGAATCCTGATCCTGATTATCCTTTAGTTCCTCCGGTTGGTCGTTCTGGGCGTTCGATTGGTGGAGGGCAGGGGTATTCAATTGCTGGTGTGAATGAATTTGATGATCTGATTGATGATATTTATCATTTTTCGGAGGCACAGGGATTGGAAATTGATACGCTGATTCATGAGGAAGGGGCTGGTCAATTTGAAATTAATTTACGTCATGGTGATCCGATTGAACTCGCTGATCAAGTTTTTATGTTTAAACGCACAATTCGTGAAGCGGCGCTTAAGCATAATATGTATGCAACTTTTATGGCTAAGCCTATTCAAGGACAGCCAGGCTCTGCTATGCATATTCACCAATCTGTTATTGATAAAAAAACAGGTATGAATATTTTTACACAGGAAGATGGCGAGGAAAGTATCTATTTTCGTCATTTTATTGGTGGATTACAAAAGCATATGGCAGGGGTGTTGGTGATGCTTGCGCCTTATGTAAATTCTTATCGACGTCTCATGCCTGATATTTCAGCACCTGTTAATTTGCGATGGGGATATGATAATCGTACTACGGCTTTCCGTGTACCACGTTCTGCTCCCCATGGACGGCGTGTTGAAAATAGGCTTCCTTCGTCAGATGCTAACCCTTATTTAGCTCTTGCAGCTTCTTTAGCTTGTGGTTTTATTGGGTTACAGAAGAAGCTTGAACCAGATGAGCCAACAACAAATAATGTGAATGCTGATGATATTGAATTACCGCGTGGGCTTATTGAGGCTGTCAACTTGTTTGAACAAGATACAGAGATACGTGCTATTCTGGGAGATGTATTTGTAAGCACTTATGCTGCAATCAAACGACAAGAGTTTGAAACTTTTATGGAAGTAATTAGCCCATGGGAACGCGAATATCTCTTGCTTAATGTTTGAGTTTTATCACGATGATTGAGTATAATCCGATTTCTCCAGGAATTTCTTGGTATGAAGATACTTTAGAAGAACGCCCCTCTTATCCATTTTTTTGCGAAAAGATACAGTGTGATGTGGTTGTTATTGGGGGGGGATTTACAGGGCTTTCGGCTGCTTATCATTTAGCGAAGGCTGGGGTGAGTGTTGTTTTGTTTGAGGCTTCGCGTTTTGGAGATGGTGCTTCAGGGCGCAATGGTGGGCAATTGGGGACAGGTCAACGACAATGGGTAGAAACGCTAGAGAAAAACTACGGTTTTGAGAGAAGTAAGGCATTGTTTGATTTAGCTGAAGAGGCCAAAAGAAATATTTTATCTTGGTGTAAAATGTCTGATTGTCAGAGTGATTTTATGGCAGGGCATTTTTCTGTTATCCATAAAAAACGTAAAATAGCATCCTATCAACGGCATATTGAGGTAATGCAACGTTATGGCTATGATGGTCTCACTTTTATGGAGAGAGACGAAACAGCTAAACGACTTGGCTCATCTTTTTATTATGGTGGCATTTATGATGCCAATACTGGGCATATAAACCCTTTAAAGTTGGTTATTTGGTTGGCACAAAAGGCAGAAAATGCTGGTGCTCAACTTTATGAAAAGACACAAGTAACTGCGGTAAAACGTGAGAATGGTCATTGTGTGGTGATGACAGAACAAGGGAGTGTGTTGGCAGAGCATGTTTTATTAGCTACAAATGCATATAAACTTGGTCTTCAGCGTTTTATTGAAAAAAAGATTGTTTCTATTCGTTCTTATATTGGAGCAACTGAACCATTGCCAAAGCAGAATTCAATTCTTCAGGGTGGTGAATCAGTAGATGATTCCCGTTTCATGGTTCGCTATTTTCGCAAAAGCATTGATAATTGTTTATTATTTGGTGGGGTAGAAAGTTATGATGATAAGCATCCAACGAATTTAGATACACATATACGACGACAGATTACCGAAATTTATCCTGATTTACATTCTATAAATTTAACCCATCGTTGGGGTGCAACGGTTGCAATTACGGCTGAACGTATGCCTTATGTTCGCCAACTTCTTCCCAATATAACATACTGTGGTGGTTATTCGGGACATGGAGTGATGCTTGCTCCTTTTATAGGAAAATTATATGCTGAATGGTTAAGTGGAAAGCGTGAGCGCTTTAGGCATTTTCAGGATTTAAAGATTTCCTCTTTTCCTGGTGGAAGGGTGTTGCGTTACCCCCTTGTCTTTTTAGCAATGCATTGGTTTTCTTTGATGGATCGTTTTTAATTAAACATTCATTAAAAAGAAGAAAATTAATGGCTTATTTAGTGTCTATCTGCTTTAATGATTGAGGCTTCTATGAATTATTTGAGCTTTTATCACTTAATGAGAAGATAGACAAGTCAATGGTCAGTAAAATTATACCAGTCTCTTCTTTTGATTGTATTGTTTTTGGTGGCAATGGTGATTTGGCATTACGCAAACTTTTTCCTGCTCTGTATTACTGTCAGTGTGTGGGGCAATTTAGTGAGCCAACACGTATCATTGGGATTTCACGGTCTTTGTTGAGCAACGAAGAGTATCGCAATTTTGTTTGTGCTGCTTTAGAAAAACATGTTTCTCCAAATGATCTCAAGCAAGTTGAGCTCAATCGTTTTCTTGAACGTTTAACTTACGTTTCTGTTGATGCTTTATCAAATATGGGATGGGAAAATCTCTCTTTATTACTGTCAGAAGATTCAGCTGATATTCGGGTTTTTTATTTGGCGGTTGGCTCACCACTTTTTGGTGATATTGCAAGAAGGTTGAAGCAAAACGATTTGGTAACGCAAAAAACACGTATTATCGTTGAAAAACCAATAGGTTACGATATAAAAACAGCAGTTGAACTCAACGATACATTGGTAGGAATTTTTGGCGAAGATCAAATCTTTCGTATTGATCATTATCTTGGCAAGGAGACTGTTCAAAATTTAATGGCATTGCGGTTTGTGAATACGCTGTATGAGCCATTATGGAATTCTAATTATATTGATCATGTTCAGATAACAGTTGCTGAATCTTTAGGGTTGGAAGGGCGTGCAGAGTATTATGAGAATACTGGTGCACTACGCGATATGGTCCAGAACCATATGTTACAATTGCTTTGTTTGGTTGCCATGGAAATACCATTTGTCAATAGTGCAAATACTGTGCGTGATGAAAAACTTAAAGTTTTGCATTCTTTAATGCCACTTGGTATTCATAATGTAGAGCGATATACTGTTCGTGGGCAATATCTTGCTGGTTTATTGGATGGTGTTTCTGTAAGATCTTATCTTGATGATTTGGGAAAAAATGTTAGCAAAAGCGAAACATTTGTGGCACTTAAGGTTAAAATTAACAATTGGCGTTGGGCGAATACGCCTTTTTATTTACGAACAGGTAAACGCATGTTCACACGTATGTCTGAAATTGTCGTGGTTTTCAAATCTATTCCCCATAATATTTTTGATACAGCTTCAGATGAAATTTTTTCTAATAGGCTTGTTATTCGTCTTCAGCCTGATGAGGGTGTAAAACAATGGTTGATGATCAAGGATCCAGGTCCAGGTGGTATGCGGTTTCGTCATATTCCATTGGACATGAGTTTTGCGTCTGCATTTTCTGAGCGTAATCCCGATGCTTATGAACGCTTATTGATGGATGTTATTCGCGGAAATCAAACATTATTTATGCGGCGTGATGAAGTTGAGGCTGCTTGGCGTTGGATTGATCCAATTCTTGAAGGGTGGAGAGCAATAGAGCAGCCTATTCATGGTTATAGTGCTGGTTCATGGGGACCATCTGCTTCGACTGTTTTGATGGAACGTGATGGACGTGTATGGAACAATTTAGTTTAGAGCGATAAAATATGCATGAAATAAATATTGACCGTTTAGATTTTGAAACACCTACTACTTTAGCTTCGGCATTGGCTGATCGTGTTGCAGCAGAGCTGAGTGTTTCTGTGCTTGAGCGTAAGCGCGCAATTTTAGCTGTTTCTGGTGGAAGAACACCGGAATTGTTTTTTCATTATTTGTCAAAAGCTGATATTGATTGGCAAAATATCATCATCACTTTGGTTGATGAACGTTTTGTTCCTGCGCATCATGAGCGTTCAAATGAACATATGGTGCGGCGTTATTTATTACAAAATTTTGCAGCTAAAGCACGTTTTGTAGGACTTTATCAGAAGGCAATCACTGTTGAGCTCGCTGCTTTTACAGCAGCTAATCGGATAAATACTTTGCCTAGACCATTTGATGTCATTGTTTTGGGAATGGGTGTTGATGGGCATACTGCTTCCTTTTTTCCTGATGCTGATCGTTTAAAGCAAGCACTTGATCTTCAGACTCAGGCACTTGTTTTACCACTTCATGCCAAGAGTACTCTCGAGTCTAGGCTCTCGCTGACATTACCAGTTATTATACAATCTCGTTGTATTATTCTTCATTTTGAAGGTTTTCAGAAACGCGATTGTTTTGAAGAAGTTTGTCAGGATGGATCTGAGATAGAAATGCCTGTTCGCGCGGTTTTACGCAATGCCCATCATCTTGTTCAGGTTTATTGGTCGCCTACAGAAGATGAAATAAGTGCAGCAAAACGTACGGATACAGTTAATACGTAATTTTCTTTGGTAATGAGACGCACATATAAAAAGGAATAAACATGGCCCTTTCAAAACAATTGCTACAGTCACGCGAAGAATTTATGAGCGCTCTTTACCAAAACGAGAAATTTATCTAGACCGTATTAGAAAAGCACAAGAAAATCGTCCCAAACGGAGTTTTTTGGGATGCGCCAATCAGGTTCATGGTTTTGCGGCTTGTGGTCCAATAGATAAAGAGCGTTTGAAGTGTAATATTGTTGGGAATATTGGTATTATCACTGCGTATAATGATATACTTTCAGCACATCAACCTTTTGAGACTTTTCCTCACTTAATTAAAGAGACTGCCTGTATGATTAGTGGTGTGGCACAAGTCGCAGGTGGTGTTCCTGCGATGTGTGATGGTGTGATGCAAGGAAATGTAGGGATGGAGCTTTCTTCTTTTTTCGCGTGAAGTGATTGCAATGGCGACAGCTATAGCCTATCACATGATACATTTTATGTGGTGTTGTACCTTGGAGTCTGTGACAAAATTGTACCTGGTTTGGTGATTGGAGCAATAACATTTGGTCATTTGCCAGGAATTTTTGTTCCTGCGGGTCCTAGACGAGTGGTCAAGGTAATGATGAAAAAGCAAAGGTATGCCAACTTTATGCGGAAAATAAGATAGATCACCAAACATTGTTGGAATCAGAAGCGCGTTCTTATCATGAGCCAGGAACATGTATATTTTATGGGACAGCGAACACAAATTAGGTCATACTTGATATGATGGGGCTTCATATACCTGGAGCTTCTTTTATCAATGCCGAATACACCATTACGTAATGCATTGACACAGGAAGCTACCAAGCGTGTTTTTAAAATTACAGCTCTTGGTGATAATTATACGCCTATTGGTAAGGTCATCGATGAGCGTTCTTTTGTGAATGTCATTGTAGGATTAAATGCAACAGGAGGTTCTACCAATCATGCCATTCATTTATTTGCTTGACATGGTGTGATATTGCAGAAATTTCGTCAGTTGTTCCTCTTTTAGCACGGATTTACCCTCATGGTTTGGCGGATATAAATCATTTTTGTGTTGCTGGAGGTATGGGATTATTATTCGAGAATTGATAGAGGCAGGTTTGGTCCATGAAAATGTTCGTACAGTGTTTGGAAAAGATCTCAATGCTTATGCAATTGAGGAAAAGCTTTATACTGATGGTAGTGTGGTGCGTCATCATGCTTTAAAGGAAAGTGGCGATCATAAAGTGTTAACAGGATGGAAAAAGCCCTTTCAGCCTGATGGTGGTATACGTGTTTTGTCGGGGAATTTAGGGGCAGCCATTATTAAACTTTCAGCCGTTAAATTTGAGTGTTGGCGGATTGAAGCACCAGTTCTTGTCTTTAATGATCAAGAAGAATTACAAGAGGCTTTTAAAGCTGGAGCATTGAATAATAAAGACTCTTTATAGCTGTTATTCGTTACCAAGGACCAAAAGCAAATGGTATGCTAGAGCTTCATAAGTTGACGACAATTTTGAGCATTTTACAAGATCGGGGATAACAGGTAGCATTGATAACGGACGGTCGTATGTCAGGAGCGTCAGGAAAAATACCTGCTGCAATTCATGTGACACCAGAAGCTTTAGATAATGGTTCCATTGCACGTTTACAGGATGGTGACATCATTTGTCTTGATGCACATGTATGTAAGTTGACTATTTTGGGAGATTTAGCACAATTTAACGCGTGAACCATTAGGTCTCCTGATCTGTCAAAGAATGAATATGGCGTTGGACGTGAGCTTTTTCGTCAAACTGTTAACCGTGCAGATCAAGGGGCATCTGTTATAATAGCATGAGTTAAAAGCCTAGCGCGAAAAGGAGAAAAGAAAGAAGTATATAATAAATATTACAATACATTTATTTTTGTTGGTAATTTATCGTTTTATATCTTGAAAGAGAACCTCAAATACTGAAGTTCTTTCATTTCAAACTCTCTTTATAATGAGGCAATAAAGGCTATTTTTTGCATGTTACAAATGAGATTGGCATATGGATAAAATCATTTAAGAAAGGAGGAAAGATGCTTTTCATGAGTGGTTTCAATGCAAGAGACGCAACATCGGGATATGACAAATCTCATAATGGTATTGGTTTACATTTGCATAGATGTAAAGATACTGGTGTAAACAGATGTTGTGTTATACCAATCATGTGTATAAAATCCTTATAATTTGGGGACCGGTAAATTATGTAATCGAGCTGTGGCTTTGAGCGTATTAACCATAAGCATGGCAATTGTCATTGGCCCTACGCCCCCTGGAACAGGGGTTATTGCAGCGGTTTTTCCTTTTATTTCTTCGAAATCAACATCACCGACAAGACGTGTTTTTCCAACTCCTTTTTCTGGTGCAGCAATACGGTTAATGCCAATATCAATAACAATAGCACCTTTTTTGACCCAATCTTTTTTAATCATTTGTGGACGACCTACAGCTGCTACTAAAATATCTGCGCTACGACATACGTCATCGAGGTCGCGGGTGCGACTGTGAGCAATTGTTACAGTAGCATTTGCTGCTGTTAAGAGAGCAGCCATAGGTTTTCCAACAATATTAGAGCGACCAACAACAACAGCATCAAGACCAGATAAATCACGTCCGCATTGTTGTTCAATCATCATCATAGCACCGGCTGGTGTACAAGGAATGATAGCATCGTCAAGGGCATGTGCTGCGAGTTTTCCTACATTGATATAATGGAAACCATCAACATCTTTTTGGAAAGCTATAGCTTGTGTTATGCGGTTTGCATTAATATGAGCGGGGAGGGGAAGCTGTACTAAAATACCATGGATTTTGGGATCATGATTTAATGTTGCAATAAGTTGAAGGAGTTCTTGTTCTTCTACTTCTTTGGAAAGCATATGTTTTATGGAAAGAAAACCACATTCTTCAGCTTTTTTGCTTTTTGATGTAACATATACCTGACTAGCGGGGTCATCTCCAACAATAATAACAGCAATACCGGGTTGTATCTTATAATTATCGCGGAGTTTGGTTGTTTCAGCTTTAACTTTCATAATAATTTCTTCAGCGAGTTTTTTTCCGTCGATAATATTATTCATGAGAGCAATCCTTTCGGTAGGGCTATTTATTTGTTGTAAAGCATTTGCTGAAGATACAATAGAACTTTATAGCAATATTCATATGAGAACATTAAGAATGATTCGATAATGCTAAGTATTTTATAGTTTTCAGAAGACTTTTAAATAATGGCTTTATAAAGAAGCAGCAACATTGTTGTTCCAATAAATTTTGGATAAGAACAAGAATAATGAAGTTCTCAAATGAGATCTGACGGATTTGAGGATTATCAGAAACTTTTTAACATTTATTTAGGTTTGCTTTTAATCTGTTGTAGAGGCAAAAGTGTAGAGGAATATTGCGCGCGCCAGAATAACAAAATTTTTGAGCGGAATTTTCATTACAATTGTTTTTTGTTTGGAGTTGGTATTTTCGTTTTACCTTATCTTGTATCTACAAATACAATACGTATTCGTTTAGCACGGGATTTGAGTGCGTGGACAGGTTATAATGTACAATTGCGTGATCCTCCGCGGTTAAATCTTTTTCCTTACCCTAAAGCATATCTTTCCGGTGTTACTTTAACATCAAAAATGAATAATGCTGTACCGTTGATGAAAGCTGAATCAATAGAAGTTAGTCTTTCTTTTATGGATCTTTTTTGGGGCCACGTCTCTTTTTTAGAGACGCGAATTGTGCATCCGCAATTTGTTATGGAAAAGCCCATTAAAACAGTAGCAGATTTTTTTAATAAATTTTCACGGCTACAAGGTGCATTAGGATTAGCAATACGCAATGCTCGTGAAATAATTAAACGTAACCCTGATCAGCTAGATATAGAGTGCTTTTTGGAGCAACCCTTCGGGAGAATTGAGATCAAAAATGGCATACTTGTGTATCATGATAGTATTTCTGGTATGCCAGAAAAAATAACGGGATTAAATGCAACTTTAGATTGGCCAAAAGCAACACAGGCAGCACAGTTTCGTGCAGATGCGCGTTGGCGTGGGGAGTTAACAAAATTATCAATTGATGCTGATCAAGCATTGCTGCTTTTAGCGGGAGGAAAAAGCCAAGTTAAGGCAAATGTCAATTCGGTGCGTGGTGCTGTAACCTTCGTAGGGAAGGCATGGCTATCTGAATATTACATTTTTGACGGAAAAGTATCAGTTCATTCCCCTAGCTGGACTCAAACGTTAGCTTGAATTTGTGGCAAGCAATTGTGGGGGCATGGATTACAAACACCTATTGTATGGGAGTCTCGTTTTTTAGCAAAACCAATGCATATCGAGATGAATAATGTGGCATTTACGATGGGTATAGCAAAAGCGCGTGGCGCTTTAGAAGTTGATTTTCAGAATCATGTGCCAGCTATAATGGGATCTTTAGCTTTTGATGATCTAGATAAATTTTTTAAGAGCAGTATTCTTTTCTGCTAAGGAGAAAAAAATATTCTTTGATAGGACAATTTTTGATTACATTGGAGTTGATGTACAGCTTTCTGTACCACAAGCAAAAATAGGGAATCTTGAGCTCAAAGATTTGGCTGCTGCAATACAAATAAGAGATGGGCATGGCATTTTTGATCTTGGACATGCGCACGTTTTTGATGGATCGCTTCAAAGTAATATTCAAATTGCACAAGTTGGTCATAAAATGTGTATTGAAGGGCAAATTTCAGGGACCTCCATTGATACAAAAGTAGCCTTAGAAGCTTTAAAAATCATTCCATTTGTACAGAGCAAGGTAGACTTTACCATGACAGTACAAACGCTTGCTAGTTCTTGGTCAGAAATCTTTAAGAAAATGCAGGAGGAAGTAGCATTGAACATGTCTTCTGGTCGATTGTTAGGGTATGATGTGAGTAAATTGCATGCATTGCTTTTAAAAAATGAACAATTCCATTTAGTAAATGACAATACTCTTTCAACAACATTTGAGCGTTGGGATATCCAAACAAAATTTTCAGATAATATCATGACAGTGGTACAATCATTGATGTGTGTGGCGGATTGGAATGTATCTCTTTGGGGTGCAATTTCATCTGCTAATATTCAAGATTGGTAGAACGAATTTACATTGCAGGGGCAATTACGGAAAAGTAACAATTCAGAAACTTTATGCAGAGATATCCAATGTCTTGCAAATAGCCTTGCTCAGCCTTTTATCTTCTCTCTTAGCTCATCAGGCCAAGATTATGGCAATTTTTGGGTAAAAAGAGAGCGGTGGTGCAAATTGATCTTTCCCCTTTATTACTCGCAGGGCTTTTAGAAAGTTATTGAAAAATATTGTTTTAGTATAAAGCTTTAAGAATATTCTGGTATTGTGCTTATTGTATCTCAGAAGAGATGCCATAGCCGTCTTTCACGGTTACGTTCTTTCCATCTGCTACAACAGAACCGATTCCTATAGTGATCAGAATAAAGGCTAAGAGAGTAGTAATTGTAATCACTGTGGCTTTTTTAGCAGACATATTTTTCTCCAATTATGCGATCAGTTACTGAATGCAATGGTGAATAGTTGTGTTATTATAAACTTGTAGATAAACAGAATCACTTAATGTTCCATTTGTTCCCATTATTATTTTATAAAGCTCAAAAAATTCTATAGTTCTATAGATATGATTTTAGCTTTTTGTTATATATTTTTTTATTATCGTAAGCTTTGGCACAATTTTTTATGCGCATAAATTATAAACTTAAAAGACTTTTTATTAAACAGCCATTTGCTATGAATAAGGAGATAAAGATAGAGAAGGCGCAAGCTTCTTATCTTATACGCGTTTTGCGTATGCGGGAGGGAGATGAAATTTTACTTTTTAATGGACAGGATGGTGAGTGGCTTGGGAAACTTATCTTTGTTGGGAAGAGATTTGTTGTGGTTCAACTTACCCATCAAGAAAGATTGCAAACAACGCATTCAAATCTCATTTACTGTTTTGCTCCACTCAAAAATGCTCGTTTGGATTATATGGTGCAAAAAGCTGTTGAGATGGGGGCATCAATTTTGCAGCCTGTTATAACGCATCACACACAGGTTACGCGTATCAATATGGCGCGTATGGAGGCTAATGTTATTGAAGCTTCTGAACAGTGTGGCATTTTATCTTTGCCTGAATGTATACCAGCTGTTTCGTTAGCAGAACTTTTAGCACGTTGGGATGAGATGCGACCTTTGTTTTTTTGTGATGAAGCGCATAAATTGCATAATCCATTACATCTTTTAAAAAAGCACGAAATGACAGGGGTGGGTGTTCTTATTGGACCAGAGGGTGGGTTTAGTGAAGAGGAGCGGAGCTTTTTAAAAAAACATCCTATGGTAATTCCGATATCGTTAGGACCGCGTGTTTTGCGCGCTGACACTGCAGCTGTTGCTGCTTTGGCTCTTATTAATGCTACCGTGGGGGATTATTGGTCAACTGATTGAGAAGTTTGTGAAATCATTCTAAATGATTCATTTGAAATAATGGAACTGATGATGGGGTACAATAAGTTATGGCGCTTGATATAACTGATGAAAGTGAAATTCCTAACTTAGATTCTTTGGTTAGCTATTTCCAAGGGGGGTGTAAGGCGAAGAATGATTGGCGTATTGGTACAGAACATGAAAAATTTCCGTTTTATAGAGATGGCTTTCGTCCCGTTCCCTATGAAGGAACAAGGGGAATTCGTGCACTTCTAGAAGGAATGCAAGAAGCTTTAGGATGGAAGCCTATTCTAGATGAAGGGAATATTATCGGGCTCGTTGGAGCAGTTGGTCAAGGAGCTATTTCTTTGGAGCCTGGAGGACAATTTGAATTGTCTGGTGCACCGCTGAAAACAATTTGCCATACTTATTATGAGCTGATAGAACATTTAGAACTTCTCAAGAAGATTTCAGGGCCATTGGGGATTAGTTTTCTCGGGATGGGAGCTAGTCCAAAGTGGACTTTGGAGGAAACTCCCCGAATGCCTAAATCACGTTATCAGATTATGGCCGATTATATGCCAAAAGTTGGTCATAGTGGTCTTGATATGATGTATCGCACATCGACCATTCAGGTTAATCTTGATTTTTCATCTGAAACTGATATGCGGCGCAAAATGCAAGTATCAATGAAGTTACAATCTATTGCAACAGCATTATTTGCCAGTTCACCTTTCACGGAAGGCAGTCCGAATGGCTTTTTATCTTGGCGCTCTGAAATTTGGTGTGACACTGATAATCAGAGGTCTGGAGTTCTTCCCTTTGTATTTTCTGAGCATTTTGGTTTTGCCGATTATGTTGAATGGGCACTTGATGTACCAATGTATTTCGTTGTGCGTGACGGTCGTTATTATGATTGTACACATATAACTTTTCGTCAGTTTATGAATGGAGCATTAAAAGAGCAGATTACAAATGCAATGCCCAATATGGGAGATTGGATTAATCATCTATCGACGTTGTTTCCCGAAGTACGCTTAAAACGATTTTTAGAAATGAGAGGTGCTGATTGTGGTTCTTGGAAGCGTATATGTGCGTTGTCGGCTTTTTGGGTTGGGCTTCTTTATGATAGCGAAGCGCTTAATGAAGCAGAGGCTTTGACAAAAGATTGGTGTTTTGAAGAGGTTTTGGATATGCGCAGACGTGTTCCAAAAGAAGGATTAAGAACACCTTTTCGTCAAACTATAATTTTAGAAATAGCCCGTCAGGCTGTTGCTATTTCACGCAAGGGCTTACAAAATCGCCGACAATGTGCTGCGGATGGTTTTGATGAGACAAATTTTCTGGATTCTCTAGAAGAAGTGATCGCCATGGGTCAAACAGATGCTGATAAATTTTTGTCTTTTTATTACTCTATTTGGGGTGGAACTGTGGAACCTCTATTTTTAGAATATGCCTATTAGCTTTTGAGGAAAGGAAAATATTTGCATGTTTTGAAGAGTAGCAATATTGCTCTGCTAAATCGTGTGTTTTCTCAATTTTATCTCTTGGTGCTGCAGATGCTGGATAGATTTACTCACTTCTCCTTCATCAACACCTAAAACGATAATCTTGTAAGGCGTTAAAAGTCCATTCTTTACAGCATGGGAGAAACTATAAGAATAAAGGATTTTGCCATAAAGCTCTTCATCATCCATAGAAGCCAGAACAGCATCAATCTCATTAGCTTGTTTTTTAGCATTGTCACTAAAGATACGAGGCGTTGCTGTCATATACAGACGTTTCTTGCCCCGAATAAGGCTGTTATCATGAACCTTGATAAACTCCGATTCACTCTTGTCTGTTCCTAACACAGCTCCAGTGGTACGGTGTGCTTCATCACAAATGATCAGATCAAATTCTGGTAAAGCATATTTCTTTTGCGCATCCGAAATCACTTGGATCGAATGGTAAGTAGCAAAAACCACTGTCATTGCATCAGGAGAAGTCTTATTGGCTTTTTCTCCAAGCTTTTGAGTATCTGTTGTTGCTGGTAGAGCGAGATCCGAGACATCGAGTTCGGCAGCATCATCTTGGGCTTTACGACGCTTGCCAACTTGTGTATCAGAACACACCGCAAAGGAACGCAAGGGTATCTCTGTATCTGCTGTCCATTCTCTTATTGTTTGTGACATGAGAGAAAGAGAGGGGACAAGAAATAAAACACGTTTACCTTGACCAGCAAGAGCTTCTGCTATCTTCAGACTGGTAAAGGTCTTTCCCGTTCCACACGCCATAATCAGCTTGCCGCGGTCTGCTTCTTGTAAACCGTCACAAACAGCTTTAAGCGCTTCTTGTTGATGATCTAAAAGCTTTTTCGGTTCTTTTTTCTTAAGAGTAGCTTCCCCTTTGCTTTCAAAGGTTGCCCAATCTATTTGACTGTTTTCCAGATCAAAAAGATTAATCCGTTGAATGCGGACTCCTTGTCCTTCACAGGTGAGATCGGCATTGTTACTCCAATTACCTTCGGTGCTATCAACCAGAATACGGCGTGTGAAGATCTTTTTTCCCGAGGCGGCAATAAAGCTATCAATATCTTCTTTCTTGATCTGATGATTTGCACTATAAAACTTACATTGAATAGCGGCATATCCTTCTTCATCACGGATTTTAGCAACCAGATCAATGCCGATATCAGTACCATCCCAACCGTGTTCCCGTGCCCAATCTCTATAGGTCTGAACCTTTTCATATTCTTGGCATTGCAGAGGGTCTTGCGTCAAATAAGCAATTACAAACTTTTCAAAAGAAGTTCCTCTATCGCGCGCACCTTCTGTATGATCACGGTAGGATTGTAACAGAGAGCGTAATGTCAGTGGTTTGTTATGAGATTGAAGCATTTATAATAAAACCCCACCGCTTTATAAGCGTTGATCTATCGGTGTCAAAAAACTTTAAATAAAATCTGCTAGATCTATTTAAAATAAATAGCAATAGTAAAATAAGAAAAGGATGCTAAGACCCATAAAGTGCTTAAAAATAAATTTTATAAAAGCTGCTTATCAGCAGCTCATGACATGAGGTCAGATCAGCAAAATAGTGGAATTTGCTATTGATTTCACGTGTCAATCAAGACAAATTTGATACGTGTTTTAAAATATCAGAATAATTATTTTGAAGCGTTTTGTCACTTTCTAAAATATAATTTTGTTTTAAAAGAACTGACAAGACTCTTTTTCTGAAGCAATTCAGATCATTTTCTTTGGAGAAAAGTTGCTTTATGAGAATGCCATTAAAAAGAGTTTTGTGTATTTGAGTAGAAAGTTTTTAAGAGAGATTGCTTTATTGTTTGCTACTATGATTTTATCAAAGGATGCGCTTGGATAGCGTGATGTCTCGTTTATATTTGTGTCGTTTTGAGGGTTTAGAGGGGCTAGAGAGTGAGTTTATTGTTGGGATGTTGAGGCATTAAGCATTGACTTTCCAAACAATTTTGGTTACAGCTTTGATGGTATAAATATGGGTGAGAGAGATCTTCAGCAACTAAAATAAAGCAGTTTTTGGGTGTTACTTTTCTTTGGTTACAGAGGCATGTGCTTTTGTTAAAAGCGTCATAGGATAGGGGCTGTTTTGAGCGGTGTTATCAGAGGTTCATGAAGCGTTTTTAAATAATGCTTTTTGAATGATGCAAAGTGGGGGGCAATCTGTATTGTTTTCTGTATTTTTACGCCGAAGTTCTCTTTTGAGAATTTTTCTAGCCATTTTAGTGTTGTTTGGCATGTTTTCTGGCATAACTGTTTATGCGCACTCTTCAGCACTTTTATATCCAAAAATACCAATAGATGATTTTGTGCGTGAGCATTTACGTGCTTTAACGCTTGGCAAAGTTTCTCTCTCTTTTGAAGAAAATTAGAGACCATTTTGGGAGGGAAAGGTACAGCTTGCAATTCATCATATATTTTTTGGAGCACATTTAAGCACAAGAAGCCAGGAACATTTTTTATGACATTAACAATGAGTCTTTAAGCATAGATAGGAGGGGAAGAAGTGTCATATGATATGAAAGCGAAAATGGCAATTTTGTTTGAAGTTTTAGTATCGAGTACTATGCTTAAAAAGGTTTTGGTAGGTGGGATTGGTTTCCCTTTTCTTTTACAGCCAGCAATGTTACAGGCGCAAATTGTTGTTGATCCTAACGCAGGTGCCGCTCATCGTCCTGATATTGTGGCAGCACCCAATGGGGTTTCCTCGATTGATATTGTTACACCCAATGGCAAAGGCTTATCACACAATAAATATTACGATTTCAATATTGGAAATCCAGGTGTCATTTTAAACAATCATGCGCAAGAAGTGGGACAATCGCAGTTGGGTGGCATTATGCCGGGCAATCCGCATTTGCGTGTTACGGGTTCAGCAAAAGTGATTTTAAATGAAGTAACCAGTGGCAAGCGCAGTGCGTTGAAAGGTCCAGCGGAGGTTTTTGGGCATCAAGCAGATGTGATTATAGCCAATCCCAATGGGATAAGTTGTGATGGTTGTGGTTTTATCAATACGCCCCATGCGACCTTAACCACAGGTGTACCAGAAATTGATGGGAGCGGTTTTCTGAAAGGCTTTGAGGTGCGAGGTGGGGATATCACCTTTGGAGCAAAGGGAGCGAATTTTTTCTCTGGTCAAGGTGCTGTTGATATTGTCGATATTGTCTCACGCACAGTGCATTTTGAAGGAGCTGTTGCGGGGAGGGAGATTGGAGTGACAGCAGGCACGGGTCACTTTGATTACGCATCTCGGCAGATGAAGGAACTGACCGATATTACCGGCAAACCGGAATATGCGATAGATGGTTCTGCGTTAGGGGCTCTACAGGCGGACAGAATAAAACTTGTGGCGACAGAAAAAGGTGTTGGGGTTCGCATGCGTCATGATATGGCGGCCAATGCGGGGCAGTTACATCTTTCTGCGGATGGGAAACTCTCGTTGAAGGATGTCTTTGGTCATGATGGTGTTGTCCTCAAATCGAAAAGCCAGAGCGTATTAGCAAAGCACATTACGTCGAAAAAGCATATTGAGATTGCAGCAAAAAAGGATGTCACGTTAGAGACGGTTGGTGCGGATGGTCATTTGAGCGTAGATGCGCAGGATGGGCTTTTATTGATTGCAGGAAAAGCAACATCGGGGGGCAATATGGAGCTATCTTCGCGCCATTTTCTCCAAGTTTCAGGGCTAGGGTCAGGTGCTGATATGGCTCTTGAAGCGGGCGGAGACTTGAGGCTTGAGGGGATTGTTTTAGCGCAAAGGAACCTCAAGGCACATGCCGGAGGTGATATCCAGGCGCAGCTTTTAGCTGGTGGGGTTGATATGGCGGCAACGGGTACTGCTGGTGTTGTTGTTCTTGGCTCCCAAGGGGATGTTGCTCTCCAGAGCAGTCAAGGTGCGATTTTCGCTGAAAGTGTTTATGGAGCAGGAGATATCACCCTGGTTTCTCATAACGGGCTTTCAGTTTCTCAAACAATTCTGTCGCATCAAAATGTTGCCATTCATGCACAACCAGAAACAAATGCTGCGGTTCATTTTGATCAACTTGTAGCCTATGGCAAAGCAGTGATTGATGGAGGGGTAGTCGATTTTGCTTCACTGATGACGGGTGGTGATACTGTTTTAAAGGTTGAGAATCTGGATGCAGGAACACTTATTACGGGTGTTGATTTTGCTCAATCGAGTGCAAGAGCTACAGGCGCTCTTTCTTTGCATGACAAAGGTTCCCTTTCTCTCACGGCACAAAGGGGTGTAAAGGTTGGGCAGATTGTTAGTAGTGAAAATATTGAACTTTCTGCTGGCCAAGACATTTATTATGGTCAGGTTATCGGCTCTGGCACAGCAACATTGACATCGGTATCAGGAGGGATCAGTGTTGAGAATGAGCTGTCTGCTAAGGGGGATGTGAGGTTAACGGCAAACGCTCTCGATTTAAGCAATAATCGTTCTCATATTTACACACCGCAAACGCTGTATTTAAAGGGGGATCATATTGATGTTTCGGGGAGCACGCTGACTTATGGCGGTTTAGATTTTAACAGTACCAAAGCTCTTGAGATTGTCCATGCAAGGCTACAAGCCGTGACAGATCAGGGGGGGACTGGAGATATTCTTTTTGTTGCTCCAGGCGTTATGGTGGATGAGGCTACATCTGTTTTAGCAGCCAGAGATTTTACCATCAAAACAGGGGAGCTTGAAAATAGTGGTCAATTGGCATCGGGACAGAATTTAGCCTTTAGCGTGAGGGGTGATGCAAGGAACAGCAAAACGGGTTTAATCTATGCTGGGGGGAGTGGAGCCTTCAAAGTCGATGGGGCTTTGCTCAATGATTTTGGTGCCATTGTAGCAGAGGGTGATTTATCTTTTACCAATGCAGAAGGTACCGGGAAAAGCTTTTCTCTTGTTAATAAAGCAGGCTTGATTCAAGCTGGTGGAAGCTTAAATATCCAAACCAACACCCTGAAAAACGAAGCTGATAGCACGCCTGTCATCACAGAAAAAACGGAAGAAGTCGCCATCGCATTCGAAAAACCAGAAGGCTCTGAGGCTCTTGCACATAGTTTTTATCCTGGTGAAGACGGTTTTTTGTATTATGACACAAGAGATGATTTATGGAGCGCTATACATGAGAATAAAGAAGAATCCTGGGGTATGTTTGAGATAATAAAGCTTTGGCCTGACAAAGAGGGAACCTATGGCAAGATAACTTTGGAAGATAGAACAATCTACAAGGCATTTACTTGGAAAACTGCAAAAATTCATTCCGGGCTGAGTATAGATGGTTTTGAATTTGTCATACAAGGGTATCAGTGGAATGATTCTGCATATATGACAGAGAAAACAGTCACTGAAGCATTTTCGCATAAACCGTCTGTTCAGGGAATGATACAATCTCACGGCAATCTCATCATTAACGCTGATACCATTGAGAATAACTATAGCATTATGAGAGCGGAAGGAAACGCTGATATCCATGCCGGCGTGCTAACCAATTTAGGAGCAACGGCTTATAAAAACACCTATATGGTTTGTCATGCAAACACAGACAGTTGTTATGGCTATAAAGCTGATGGAAGCCGCGATGTTTCTTTAGACATAGCCAATGGCAAGGATCGTCATATCCGCTCAGAAGCTTTGGAGAGCGTTTCTGGTCTTGTCCAAGCGGCGGGCACATTGAATTTGGTGGTTGATCAACTCGACAACACGGCAGCGGAAGGCTCGATTACGGGGGATGCGCATTTTGAAGCCAAAGCGGCTGGAGGTAATCCACTGGAGGCATTAAGCGGTTTAACCGGTGCTGGTGCTTTATTTACACCAAACATCTCTATAGCTGGTACAGCTGGTGTTTCGGATGGGAGTTCGTTGCCTTTACCAAAACCCCAATCGGGTGGGGTTGGTGGCACGCTGCCGAAACAAAATTTTCTTTATGAAACGCGGGCAGAATTCCTCGATGTTGGCAAGTTTTATGGCTCAGCTTATTATTTGAACAGAATTGGCTACAATCCTGATCGGGAGATTTTTTTCTTAGGGGATGCGTATTTTGAAAAGCAGCTGATTGAAAAACAAATGCGTGATCTTGTTGGTCAAGGTTTAGGAAAAGGCTCTTTTATTCCTGGAAGTGATGC